>NZ_LRFH01000014.1 GCF_001641825.1 Guyparkeria sp. WRN-7
CTTACGCTCGTCGTGTCACCTGTCAAGACCTGTTTTCGATCTTTTTTGGTGACTCCCGGTGCGGCGTTTTGCCGTCGGGAGGAGCGAGCATTCTACGCTCGCTGCAGCGTCCGTCAAGTGCTTTTTAATGCCTTTTTGGAGCTGCCCTCCGGGCGATGGCGCTTGGCCTGTGCCCCGTGAGGAGGAGCGCATCTTACGCGCTTTGGCGGGGGCGTCAACCCCCCGCGACGATGATTTTTGCCAGGCGCCGCTTACCCACCTGAACGACCGACTCGCCCGCCGGCAGGATCAACCCCCGATCGTCGACCCGCTCACCGTCGAGCTTCACCGCACCGGCCTTGATATGCCGAAAACCCTCGGAGTTCGACTGGATCAGCCCGGCCCGGTTGAGTGCCTCGACGATCGCCACCCCTTCCTCGAGCTGCACCTCGGGCATGTCGTCCGGCAGCTGCTTTTTCTGGAAGCGGGCGACGAAGGCATCGCGCGCCTTCTCGCCCGCGCCCTTGCCGTGGAACCGGTCAACCAGCTCCACCCCAAGCTCGAACTTGATGTCGCGCGGGTTGCGCCCGGCGTCCATTGCCTCGCGCAGGCGCGCGATCTCTTCTAAGGGGCGGAACGACAGCAACTCGAAGTAGCGCCACATCAGATCATCGGAAATGGACATGAGCTTGCCGAACTGCTCGTCGGCCGGCTCCTCGATGCCGATGTAGTTGTTGAGCGACTTCGACATCTTGTTGATGCCGTCGAGGCCCTCAAGGATCGGCACGGTCATGACGACCTGCGGCTTCTGGCCGTACTGCTTCTGCAGTTCGCGCCCGACCAGGAGATTGAACTTCTGATCGGTGCCGCCGAGCTCGACATCGGCCTCGAGCTCGACCGAGTCGAACCCCTGGATCAGCGGATAGAGGAATTCGTGCACCGCGATCGACCGGTTCTCGCTGTAACGCTTGTGAAAGTCATCGCGCTCGAGCATGCGGGCGACCGTATAACGACTCGCCAACTGGATCAGGTCGGCGGCACTCTTCTTCCCCATCCAGTCGGAGTTGAAGACGATGCGCGTCTTGTCGGGATCGAGAATGCGGAAGATCTGGCGCTCGTAGGTGCGCGCGTTCTCCTTCACAGCCTCCGGAGTGAGCGTGGGGCGGGTGGCATTCTTGCCGGTGGGATCACCGATCATGCCGGTGAAGTCACCGATCAGAAAGATGACCTCGTGACCGCGCTCCTGGAACTGGCGCAGCTTGTTGATCAACACCGTGTGCCCCAGATGGAGATCCGGCGCGGTCGGGTCAAAACCGGCCTTGATCCGCAGCGGCCGCCCTTCGGCCAGCCGCTCGACCAGCTCCTCGCGGACCAGCACCTCGTCGGTTCCCCGACACAACTCCGCCAGCATCTGCGCTTGCTCCTGAGACACGATTCACCCTTCCAAGAATTACGTTGAATGGCTGCTGAAAGCCGGTTATGTTACCGGTTTTACGCGATATTTTTCTGCCAGGTTTATACATCCATGCAACAGCGCCCTCTTTTCAACCGCAAGCGCCGGCCGACGCGCCTGATTCGGCGCACGCTTCTGGTCGGTCTCGGCACTTTCGCCCTGACCGCCGCCATCTGGCAGATCCTCCCCGAGGACGAGACGAACGCCGTTCAGACCAGACAGGGCAGCGCCGCCGGCAACGAGATCCCGCTGACGCTCGAGGCGATCGATGCCCCCCCCAGCCACGCAAGCCAATCGGCGACCGGCTCCAGCACCGCGGCCAAAGCGGGCAACGCGCCGAAACAACCGGCATCCGCCCAGACCGTGAGCCTGGAAAGCCGCCCCAACTTCGACATCCCGGGCAAGAAGGAGGCGCTCGAGGCGATCGAGCAGCCCGAAAAGAACACCGCGGCCATCGATGCGCCGAGCGCCGACGCCGCGATGCCGGAAGCAGATCCGATCGAGGAGCACACGGTCACCGTCCACTCCGGCGACACGCTCTCGACCATCTTCGAGAAGGCCGGGCTGGGCTACAGCGACGTACTGCGAGTACTGGACCTGGGTGACGATGCCAAGCGCCTCGAGCGCCTGCGTCCGGGCGAGACGCTCGTCCTGATGACCGACGAGGCAGACGAGTTCGCCGGGCTGAAATACGAGCTGGATGCCGAGAGCGAGCTCAACATCTTCCGTGACGACGCCGACAGCCTGGTCGCGAAGATCGACGCCCTGCCCAGCGAGAAACGACTGGTCTCGGCCGGAGGCACCATTCGCGGCTCGCTGTACCAGTCGGCGATTGCCACCGGCGTTCCGCCGGCCCAGGTGATGCAGCTCGCCGAGGTGTTCGGCTGGAAGGTCGACTTCCTGCGTGACGTCCGTGACGGCGACCAGTTCCGCCTGATCTACGAGGTGCGCGAGCGCGAGGGCGAACGGCTGGGCACCGGCCAAATCGTCGCCGCCGAGTACGTCAACCGCGGCGAGCGTTTCAAGGCGGTCCGCTACACCTCACCCGATGGCACCACCGGCTATTACGAGCCGGACGGCAGTAGTCTGGAGCGCGGGTTCCTGCGCTACCCGGTCGAGTTCTCGCGCATCAGCTCGAGCTTCAATCCCAAGCGGCTGCACCCGATTCACAACACGGTCCGCCCGCACAACGGCGTCGACCTGGCCGCGCCGACCGGCACCCCGATCAAGTCCGCCGCCACGGGTCGGGTCACCTTCGTCGGCTGGAAGCACGGCTACGGCAAGGTGGTCCAGGTTCGTCACGACAGCAAGAACGAAACGCTCTACGCCCACCTGTCGGGCTTCAAGGCCAACCTCAAGCGCGGCGTAAAGGTCGAAAAAGGCGCGACCATCGGCTACGTCGGCATGACCGGCGCGGCGACCGGCCCGCACCTGCACTACGAATTCCGCGTCCACGGCAAGCCACTCAACCCGCTTAAGGTCGAACTGCCGGAAGCCAAGCCGATCGCCTCCGCGAACCGTCAGGATTTCCTCAAGCAGACGCGCGATCCGCTCGATCAGCTTGCCCGCATCCAGATCGACGTCGAGGGTGAGCAGCCGGTCCACCTCGCGAGCAACGAGCGCACCGCCGACTCGAGTGGCGACTGATTCGCGCGCGACCAGCCCCGAGCTTTACATCGGGGCGATGACCGGGACGAGCATTGACGGGCTCGACCTCTGCCTCTGCGACTTCGCGTCCAGCCCGCGACTGGTGGCCCATCACCAGCAACCGCTGGACGAGCCGCTCGCCACCACCCTGCGACAGCTCGCCCGCGGCGACACGGCCGGGCCACAACCCGCCCCTGCCCATGACGCGATCGATCGGCTCGGCATCGCCGACCGGCAGCTCGCCGAAGCCGTGGCGGCCGGCGTGGAGCAACTGCTTGCGGCGGCCGGCGTGGCGGCAGCTGACGTACATGCCATCGGCTCACACGGACAGACCGTCCGCCACCGCCCGAACTGGGGCGCGGCGACCTTCACCCTGCAACTGGGCGACCCCAGCCGCATCGCCGAACTGACCGGCATCACGGTGGCTGCCGACTTCCGTCGCCGCGACATCGCCGCCGGCGGCCAGGGCGCACCACTCGCCCCGCCGGCCCACGCCGCGCTGTTCCCACCAGACGATGCCGGCCGGATCGTGATCAACCTCGGCGGCATCGCCAATGCCTCGATCCTGCAGGCCGGTGCCGAACCGCTCGGCTTCGACACCGGGCCGGCCAATACCCTGATGGATGCCTGGCACGCCCACCACCGACACGAACCCTTCGATCGCGACGGACGCTGGGCCGCCAGCGGGCGGGTCAACCTGTCGCTGCTCGAGGCACTGCTTGACGACCCGTTCTTCGCCGCCGACGCACCGAAGTCGACCGGGCCGGAGCACTTTCACCTCGACTGGCTCCGCACACGCGGCGGCCCGCAACTGAACGTGCTGCCGCCCGAGGACGTCCAGGCAACCCTGCTGGAACTGACGGTCGAAAGCATCGCCGGCGCCATCGCGCCGTGGCTGGAAGATCGACCGGAGATGCCGGTCACCCTCTGCGGCGGTGGCGCCTACAACCAGCAGCTGGTCGCGCGGCTGCGCGAGCGGCTGGGGACGTCGGTGGACAGCAGCGCGGCACTGGGGATCGCGCCGGAATGCGTCGAGGGTGCCGCCTTCGCCTGGCTGGCGCGGCAGCTGCTCAGTGGCAAGCCCGGCAACGCGCCGGCGGTGACCGGCGCGGCCGGGCCGCGGGTACTGGGTGGGATCTACCCCGCCTGACGGCGGGAGGGCCGATCAGCGAGCGCCGATCGAGCGGTATTCACGCGGGCTTTCGCCGACGTAAACCTGGGTGGGGCGGTAGATGCGGTTGTTCGCGATCTGCTCCTTCCAGTGCGCCAGCCAGCCGGCCGTGCGCGAGATGGCAAAGATCGGCGTGAACTGGTCGCGGGGGATGCCGAGCTCCGCGTAGAGCAGCCCCGAGTAGAAATCGACGTTCGGGTAGACGCCCTTGCCGGAAAGCCGCTCGGCCGCCTGCGTCTCGAGCTCGCGGGCAATCTCGTACAACGGCGAGAGCTGGCCGCCGCGGTGCTCGCGCAGCTGCTCGAGCAGCCCCTGCAGGATGTCCGCGCGCGGGTCCTTGACCTTGTACTCGCGGTGACCGAAGCCCCAGATCACTTCCTTGTTGGCAAGCTTGGCTTCCAGCCACGGCTCGACGTTCTCCACCGAGCCGATCTCGTCGAGCATGTTGAGCACCCGCTGGTTGGCGCCACCGTGCAGCGGGCCGGCCAGGGTGCCGATCGCCGAGGCCACCACCAGGTTGGGCGGCGCGAGGGTCGAGCCGCAGACGAGCGAGGCGAACGTCGAGGCGTTCAGCGTGTGCTCGGCATGCAGGATCAGGCAGGCGTCCATGATGCGCGCCTCGATCGGGTCCGGCTCGCGCTCGGTCATCATGTAGAGGAAGTTCTCCGCGTAGGAGAGATCCGCGCGCGGCTGGACCGGGTCGTCACCCTTGCGGATGTGCTCCCACATCGCCACCAGCGTCGACATGCTGGCGAGGATCTTGATGATCATCTGCTCGACGAACTCGCTGTCGGCGTTGACGCCGTTCGCCGTCATGCGCTCCTGACCCGGGTAGAACATGCCCAGGCTCGCCACGCAGGTCTGCAGGGCCTCCATCGGATGCCCGTCGATGGGCAGGAACTTCATGATGTCGCGGACGTTGTACTTCACGCGACGGTTGCGGCGCAGCTCGGCATCGAACTCCGCCAGCTCGAGCGCTGTCGGCAGGTCGCCGTGAATCAGCACCCACGCGGTTTCCTCGAACGTGCTCTGGCGGGCCAGATCCACGATGCGGTAGCCACGATAGGTCAGGAGACCGGCCTGACCGTCCAGATATGAAATGGCAGACTGCGCCGCCGGCACACCCTGCAAACCCGGTACGAAATCCATCGACAACGCCTTGTTAAAACCCTGGAAACGCAAGACGCGGGCACTGCCCGCGTCCTGACCCAAACGGAATCAGATCGAGAACGACGAACCGCAGCCGCAGGTGGTCGCGGCATTGGGGTTGCGGATCACGAACTGCGCGCCGGAGACGTCCTCCTTGTAGTCGATCTCCGCGCCCTCGAGATACTGGATGCTCATCGGATCGACCAGCAGGGTCACCCCGTTGCGCTCCACGGCCGTGTCGTCCGGCTGGGCCTCTTCCTCGAACATGAAGCCGTACTGAAAGCCCGAGCAGCCGCCGCCGGTGATGAACACGCGCAGCTTCAGACCGGGATTGCCTTCCTCCTCGATCAGAGACTGGACCTTGCGCGCCGCATTCTCGGTAAAGACCAGCGGCGTGGCGTCGGCGGCCGGTTCGGCCACCATGGTATCGGTTGCGTCAGCCATCGCGTTCACCTCAATCGATTGCGCGCCCGGTCGGCCGGGACCACCCCGCTCGACCGGCAAACCCACAGTCTATCAGACCATTGGCCGATTCATGTCAGCCTGCCAGGGCCCTCGCTCAGGGCGAGAGCGCGACCAGGTCCAGCCCGGCCGTTTCCGGGCAGCCGAGCATCAGGTTCATGTTCTGCACCGCCTGCCCGGCCGCCCCCTTGACCAGGTTGTCGATCACGCTCGACACCACCAGCATCGGCCCATCCAGCGGGCGATGCACGGCCATCCGGCAGAGGTTGTTGCCGCGTACGCTGCGGGTCTCCGGGTGGCTGTTCGGCGGCATCACGTCGACGAACGGCTCCTCGGCGTAGTAACGCTCGTAGCGCTGCTGCAGGTCGTCCGGCTCGCCTGCCAGGGGCAGATAGACGGTCGATTCGATGCCACGCACCATCGGCACCAGGTGCGGCACGAACGTCAGGCCGATCTCGCGCTCGGCCACCGCGGTCAGTGTCTGGCGGATCTCCGGCTGGTGGCGGTGACCGGCCGCGGCGTAGGTGCGCACGCTCTCGCCGGCCTCGGCCATCAGGGTGTGCACCGCCGCCGAACGGCCGGCACCGCTGGCGCCCGACTTGGTGTCGGCGACGATCCGGTCGTGCTCGACCCACTCGGCACCCATCACCGGCAGGATCGCCAGCGTGGTGGCGGTGACATGGCAGCCGGGATTCGCGACCAGCTGCGCCCCGCGGATCTCGTCGCGATAGAGCTCGGGCAACCCGTAGGCGGCCTGCGCGACCCAGTCGGGCGAGGCATGCTCCATGCCGTACCAGCGCGACCAGACATCCAGATCCTTGAGGCGGAAGTCGGCAGCCAGGTCGATCACCCGCACGCCCTGCTCGAGCAGCGCCGGCGCCTCGCGCATCGCGATGCCGTTGGGCGTGGCGAAGAACACCAGGTCGCAGGCCGCCAGATCCGCCTGCCCCGGCTCGCTGAAGACCAGGTCGGTATGGCCGCGCAGGCTCGGGTAGAGGTCATCGACCCGACGCCCCGCCTCGCCGCGGGAGGTCATGGCCACCACCTCGACGTCCGGGTGATGGGCCAACAGGCGCATCAACTCGACCCCGGTGTAACCGGTGCCGCCGACGATTCCGATCTTCTTCATTGCTTTGCTCGACTCCTGGTACGTGAGACCTCGGGTCGGGCGCCGCCGAGCGGGCGGCGGCGTTCGAACCCGGCCGGTAATCGTGGCATATTAGCAGGCCCGTGCGGCGTGCCATTCGTCGCGACCGACCGTTCATCGCTCTTTCTTCCTTCGGGAGGCCCGGCCCGTGACCGCTCTGCTCGCTCGCATCCAGGACTGGCTCGGCCGACCGTTGAGCCGGTTCATCGAGCGATTGCGGCTGCGACTGGCCCAGCCCGACGCGCTGCTGCAAGTCACGGTACTGGGCCTGCTCGCCGGCCTGGTCGCCGCCCTGATGGTGGTCGCCTTCCGCCTCGCCCTCGAAGGCCTGCAGGTCTACGGCCTCGGCCTGCCCGGCGCCGAACGCTACGAATCCCTGCCCGCCGAATGGCGGCTCCTGCTCCCCGTCGCCGGCGCCCTGCTGCTGGGGCTCGCCTTCCACATGCTCCCCTTCGGCATGCGCAACGTCGGCGTGGGCCACGTGATCATCCGCTTCCACCGCTTCGGCGCCAACCTGCCGTGGCAGAACGCCATCGTGCAGTTCTTCGCCGGGATCTGGGGGCTGCTGATCGGCCTGACCGGCGGGCGCGAAGGGCCGGGCATTCACCTGGGTGCGTTCGGCGGCAGCCTGATCGGCCACTCGCTCGGTCTGCCGAACAACAGCGTGCGTACCCTGTCGGGCTGCGGCGTGGCTGCCGCCATCTCGGCGGCCTTCAACACGCCACTGGCCGGGGTGATATTCGCCCTCGAGGTGGTGATCAAGCAGTACACGCTCGCCAGCTTCCTGCCGGTCATCCTCGCCTCCTCGATGGGCGCGCTGCTCGCGACCACCGTGTTCGGCCCGGAAACGGTGTTCAATATCGAGATCCATCACCAGATGTCGTTCTGGGAGGTGCCGACGCTGCTGGGCCTGGGGCTCGTGATCGGCGCGATGGCGGCCGGCTATATCCAGATCGTCGAGGGCACCATCGCCAGGAGCTGGAAGTGGCCGGTCTGGGCGCGCTTCACCGCCGCCGGCGTGGCCACGGGGTTGATCGGCCTGTGGGTGCCGGAGGTGCTTGGTATCGGCTATGACACCACGGCGCTGGTCGCCGCCGCCGAACTGACGCTCGGCGCCCTGCTGGTGGTGGCGCTGGCCAAGTGGCTGCTCGCAAGCATGACCGTCGGGCTGGGGTTGCCGGTGGGCACCATCGCCCCGATCCTGATGATCGGCGCCATGGTCGGCGGCACCCTCGGCAGCCTGCTCTACCACCTCGAACAGATCCCGCTGGCCGACG
Source organism: Guyparkeria sp. WRN-7 (assembly GCF_001641825.1). Classification (GTDB taxonomy): domain Bacteria; phylum Pseudomonadota; class Gammaproteobacteria; order Halothiobacillales; family Halothiobacillaceae; genus Guyparkeria. The sequence goes on from NZ_LRFH01000014.1 coordinate 8,286, forward strand.
TCGCCTTCTATACCGTACTGGGCATGGGCGCGATGATGGGGGCGACCCTGCAGGCACCGCTCGCCGCACTGGCAGCCGTCCTGGAGCTGACCAGCGACACCGGCGCGATCCTGCCGGCGATGATCACCATCGTCGTCTCGGGGCTGGTCAGCCGCATGGTCTTCGGCAAGGACGCGCTCTACGACGCCATGCTGCGGGCCAACGACCAGCAGATGCCGGGGCCGTCACTATGGTTCAACGGCGACAACATCGGCGTCTCGAGCGTGATCGAACGCCGGGTCGCCGAGGTGGCCTGCCCCTGCAACCTCGCTCGCTTCGGGCAAGCGCTGGAGGACAAGCCGGCGTGGATCGTCCTGCGCGACGAGGAGCGCAACGCCATCGGGGTGATCCGCTACGCCCCGGCCCGCGCGGCCTACGACCACCTGTTCAACCAGGCACTGTTCGACGCACAGGCCGAGGCCGACCGGGCCGCCAAGGAGGACGAAGCCGAGACGCGGGCGACCGACGAGACGCCGCCAGCCGTCGAAGGCGCGCCCGAACCGGCCGCGGCCCAGACGGAGGAGACAGCGACGGGCGAGGAAGATGCCGAGGCCCTGGCCCAACGGGTGCGCGAGAACGTCATGCTCGACCCGGCCGACATCAGCGGCTTCTATCGCGCCGCCGACGTGGAGGTGGGCTACACGCTCACCCAGGCACAGCGCGTGATGCGCGAGCAGGATGTCGGCGTCCTGGTCGCCCGCCGCATGATCGGATCGAAGCAGGCACGCACGCTGGGCGTGATGACCGCGGCGATGCTCGAGCAGGCGATCGTCGAACGTTGACGCAACGCCTTCGGCCATCGAAACTTTGCCCGCGGCCACGGGTCCATTATTACCGGGCCGATGCCCGCTCACTGCCACACGAGGGTTCGACATGACGCATCGCAGCCACCACAGCCGAATCGACGACACCACCACCGGCATCGATGCCGGTCGTCGCCGCCTGCTGCTCGGCGGGACCGGCGCGCTGCTGTCGCTGGGGCTAGCCGGCTGCTTTTCCGAACCCAGCATCGCGCTCGAAGGCGTAACCGTGCAGGACCTCGACGGCAATCCGGTCGCCCTGGATTCGATCAAGGGCAAGCCCACCGTGATCACCTTCTGGGCAACCACCTGCCCGGGCTGCGTCAAGGAAATCCCCCATATCCAGGAACTGCACGACAAGTACGCCGACCGCGGCGTCAACGTGGTGGGACTGGCGATGAGCTACGACCCGCTCGACCAGATCAACGCCATGGTCGAGCAGAAGGACATGACCTACACCATCTGGCAGGACAAGAGCGGTCGCGGCGCCGAGGTCTTCGGCCCGGTGCGGGTCACGCCGACCTTCTTCATCCTCGACCGCGAGGCGCGGGTGGCCTACCAGAAGATCGGCCTGATCGACATGGACCGGGTCGAGGGGATCATCCAGGGCCTTATCGAGTCGGCGTAATCCTTCGCCCCGACGACGCCCCGCGAGCCGGGGCGTTTTTCGTTACACTGTGGGTCTTTGCGCGCCGCGGGATGCGGCGGCGAACACAGTCAGGGGAGCCCGTTTCCAGGTCATGAACATTTCCATCAAGACCCCCGAGGAAATCGAGAAGATCCGCATCGCCAGCCAGCTCGCCGCCGAGGTGCTGGTGCTGCTGCGCGAGCACGTGCGTGCCGGCGTGACCACCGGCGAGCTCAACGAGATCGCCCACAAGCACATCACCGAGGTGCAGGGCGGCACGCCGGCCACGCTCGGCTACCACGGCTTCCCCGCCTCCATCTGCACCTCGCTCAATCACCAGGTCTGCCACGGTATCCCGGCCGACAAGACCCTGCGCGACGGCGACATCCTCAATATCGACGTCACCGTGATCAAGGACGGCTGGCACGGCGACACCTCGGCGATGTACACGGTCGGCAAGCCGTCCGTGCGCGCCCAGCGCCTGATCGACGTCACTTACGAGGCGATGATGAAGGGCATCGAGACGGTGCGCCCCGACGCCACCCTTGGCGACATCGGCCACGCCATCCAGACGCATGCCGAGGCGAGCGGCTTTTCCGTGGTGCGCGAATACTGCGGTCACGGCATCGGCCGCAACTTCCACGAGGACCCGCAGGTGGTCCACTACGGCAAGCCCGGCGAGGGCGTGCGCCTCAAGGAAGGCATGGTGTTCACCATCGAGCCGATGATCAACGCCGGCAAGAAGGAGATCAAGCTGCTGGGCGACGGCTGGACGGTGGTCACCAAGGACCACTCCCTGTCCGCCCAGTGGGAGCACACGGTCGCCGTGACCAGCGACGGGGTCGACATCCTCACCCAGCCGCCCGCCTGATCCCATGCATCCTGCCCCTGAAGGCCGCTTCGCCGACCAGATCACCTTTCCCGCCGACCGACCACTCGCCCGCCAGCTCGAGGCGCTGAATCAGCACTGGGCCGACGCGCTGGCCGACGAGAACAGCGCGTGCGACTTCATCAACGAGGTCACCGCCCGGGTCGATAGCGCGCTGCGCGCCCTGTGGGACGACAAGCTGGCCGACACTCCCTGTGCGCTGGTGGCCGTCGGCGGCTACGGCCGCGGCGAGATGTTCGTCCACTCGGACATCGACATCATGGTGCTCACGCCGGACCACGCGCACGACGACGCGGTCCAGGCGTTCCTCTACACCCTGTGGGATACCGGCCTGTCGATCGGCTACGCGGTGCGCAGCCTCGATGAATGCCTCGAGGCCGCCGAGGACGCCACCGTCTACACCAGCCTGATCGAGTCCCGCCTGATCGCCGGCAACCGGGAACTGCTGACACGACTCGATGCGGCCATCCGCGACGACAACCGCTTCGATCCGGCCTGGTTCTTCGCCGAGAAGCTCGACGAACAGCAGGCCCGCTACGAGTCGCACGACAACGTCGGCACCAAGATCGAACCGCACATCAAGGAAGGCCCGGGTGGCCTGCGCGACCTGCACACCATCCGCTGGCTGGCCAACCGCATCGACGGCGCACCCACCCTTGCCGGCATGCACCGGGCCGAACTGCTGCGCGACGACGAGTTCCAGGCGCTGGCGCGTGCCGAGTCACTCCTGTTCCGCATCCGCATCGGGCTGCACGGCCTGGCCGAGCGTGCGGAGGAGCGCCTGCTGCTCACCCACCAGAAGACGCTCGCCGGTGCCTTCGGCTACCAGGGTGAGCAGGACGGCAACCTCGCGGTCGAGCGCTTCATGCAGCATTTCTTCCGCGCCACTATCGAGGTCGAGCGCCTCAACCAGCTCCTGATCCAGCGCTGGCGCGAACGGCTGCACCCGGAGATCCTCGAGCCGGTCGAGCCGCTCAACCCCCGCTTCATCATGCGCGGTCGGCTGATCGAGACCCGCGATGCGCAGGTGTTCATGCGCTCGCCTACCGCGATCCTCGAGCTGTTCCTGCTGCTGGCCGAACACCCGGAGCTCGAGGGCATGACGGCGGCGACCGCCCGCCAGCTGCGTGCCAACCTGTCGGTGATCGACGCCGGCTTCCGCGCCAACCGCCAGGCCAAGACCCTGTTCCTGCGGCTACTGCGGGCGGACCGCGGCGTCTACCTCGCGCTGCGCAACATGAACCTCACCCGGGTGCTGGCCGCCTACATCCCGGCATTCGCGCCGATCGTCGGCCTGATGCAGTTCGACCTTTTCCACGCCTACACGGTCGACACCCACACGTTGCTGGTGATCCGCAACCTGCGCCGGCCGGCCCTGCCCGAATACCGCGACGAGAACCCGACCGCCGCCGAGGCCTTCGCCCGCATTCCGCACCCCGAGGTGCTTTACCTGGTGGGTCTGTTCCATGACATCGCCAAGGGCCGCGGCGGCGATCACGCGGAGCTGGGGGCGGTCGACGCGCGCGAGTTTGCCCGCGAACACGGCCTGTCCCGCGCCGACATCGATCTGGTCGGCTGGCTGGTCGAGCAGCACCTGCTGCTGTCGTTCACCGCCCAACGCCAGGACATCGAGGACCCGGAAGTGATCCGGCGCTTCGCCGAGCAGGTGGGCACGCCGGAACGGCTCGACTACCTCTACCTGCTGACGGTGGCCGACATCCGCGCCACCAACCCGCAGTTGTGGAACTCCTGGCGCGACACGCTCTTGAAGCGCCTGTTCGAGCTTACCCACCAGCACTTCGCCGAAGGGGTGCGCTCCTCGGCACAGATCGTCCGCGAGACCCGCCGTGACGCCAATCGCCAGGGGTCGAGCGAGGGCATGGATGCCGGCAAGCTGGCCGCTTGGCTCTCCGGCATGCCGGAGGAATACTTCCTGCGCAACGAGATCGACAACATCCTGCGTCACTCGCGGGTGGCGGTCGACGCCGACCTGCCGGCACTGACGATCAACGACGACCCGCAGCACCAGGCGACGCAGATCCTGATCCTCGCCCAGAACCACCCGGCGCTGTTCGCCCACGTGGTCGCGGGCATCGACCGCGAGGGGCTCAACGTCCAGTCGGCCAACATCACGGTCATCCCGCGCCCGCTGGTCACCGAGAGTGGCCTGAATGCGGTCGACGATGAGGGCAATCGCGAGCAGCTGCCCGAATCCGAACTGATTCTGCTGGAGTTCTTCGTCCTCGACCGCGAGGGACATGCGGTCAGCGACCCCGGTGCCATCGAGGCGCTGCACGAACGACTCGAAGGCGTGATCCACCGCCCCGAGCGCGCCCTGTCGGTGACGCGCCGGCGCACCCCGGCCCAGCTCTCCAGCCTCGACGTCGACACGGAGGTGGAGTTCGTCGCCGACGTCGCCCGTGCCCGCACCATGATCCAGGTGCTGGCCAAGGACCGCCCCGGCCTGCTCGCCGACCTCTCCGACACGCTGTGGCGCATGGGGGCGATCCTGCTGCACGCGCGCATCGCCACGCTGGGCGAACGCGCCGAGGATGCCTTCTTCGTCGTGGACCAGAACGGCCACCCGATCAACGACCGCGACCACCAGCAGGCGATCGCCGAGGCGCTGATCCGCGCGGCCAAGGGCAGCCAGGGCCAGCAACAGGGCGAGAAGCAGGCATGAGCCCGATCGACCACACTGCAGCGGCAAACCAGCCGGTGGGCGACTGGGCGCTGCTCGACGAGCGACGCGACTTCCTGGTGGTGGCCAAACCCGAGCAGATGCTCTCGGTGCCCGGCATCGGTCCGGACAAGCAGGACTGCCTGATCACGCGGGTGCAGACGGAATTCCCGGAGGCGCGCATCGTCCACCGGCTCGACTGGGACACCTCGGGCCTGCTGGTGCTGGCACGCAATGCCCGCGCCCACTCGTTCCTCTCCAAGGCCTTCGCCGAGCGACGGGTGGACAAGACCTACGTGGCACTGATCGACACGCCACTGGAGCCTGCCGAAGGGCTGATCGACCTGCCGATCGGCAAGGACCCGGAGCGCCGGCCGCGCTATCGCATCGACCCGGAACGCGGCCGGCCGTCGCAAACGCGCTACCGCATGGCAGACAGCGACGAAACAGCCGCGCGGGTGATCCTCGAACCGATCACCGGCCGCTCGCACCAGCTACGCGTGCACCTGCTCGCCCAGGGGCGGCCGATCCAGGGCGATACGCTCTATCACCCCGAGGGCGGCCGCCACCGGCGCCTGATGCTGCACGCCACCCGGCTGGCCTTTCCCGACCCGGAGCATCCCACCGACCCCGCGGTCGACTACGAGCTCGACGCGCCGTTCTAACCAGCCCCCAGCAACTCGACGGCATTGCCGTCCGGGTCGCGGAAGAACAGCGCGTCCCGCCCCGAGCGTGAGCGGGTAAAGGCGATCCCGGCTTCGGCGAGACGCTCGGCGAAGGGCGCCGTTGCCGTCACCCGCAGGGCGAAGTGCCGGTCGCGCCCGCCGTGCTGCGGACGTCCGTCGCGCGGATCGGGATCCGGCAGCTCCAGCAGGTGCAGGGCCTGACCGCCGCCCAGCGACAGCCATGCCCCGGGGAAGCCGAGGTCGGGCCGGGGCAAGACGGCCAGGCCCAGCACCTCGGCGTAGAATCGGCAGGCCGCATCGGCATCGCCCACCAGCAGGCTCACATGGTCGATGCCGCAGACGTCGCGGCGGTTGTTGGCGTCACTCATCACGAACTCCCCGGTTCGGTTCTCGCAGCGATGGGACCGGCAGCCTATAATGCCCGGCCGCGCCGGGAAACCTCGGCGCGCATCCGCCGCCACTCCGCAAGATTCGACGACTTCCGGCATGAACTCCAACCTCGACCGACTGCACCCCTACCCCTTCGAGAAACTGGCCGAGCTCAAGGCCGGCGCCGAACCGCCGGCCGACCGCGCTCACATCCCGCTGTCGATCGGCGAGCCGCGCCATGCCCCGCCGGCGATCGTCCTCGACACCCTGCGCGAGGCCCTGCCGGAGATCGCCCGCTACCCGGCCACGAAGGGCGAACCGGCGCTGCGCGAGGCGATGGCCGGCTGGCTGAGCCGGCGCTTCAACCTGGCCGAGGGCCTGCTCGATCCGGAAGCCAACGTGCTGCCGGTCGCCGGCACCCGCGAGGCGCTGTTCGCCATCGCCCAGGCGGTGGTCGATCGCGACACCGGCGACCAGCCGCCGGTGGTGCTGATGCCCAACCCCTTCTACCAGATCTACGAAGGCGCGGCCCTGCTCGCCGGTGCCGAGCCCTACTACTACCCGACGCTGCCGGAAAACGGCTTCCTGCCGGATTTGGATGCCATCCCCGAATCGATCTGGCAACGTGCGCAGCTCCTGTACGTCTGCTCGCCGGGCAACCCCAGCGGGGCGGTGATCGATGCGCCGCGCTATCAGGACCTGCTGGCGAAGGCCGCCCGCCATGAGGTGGTCGTGGCCGCCGACGAGTGCTACTCCGAGATCTACTTCGACGAGTCCGAGCCGCCCACGGGCCTGCTCGAAGTGGCCGCTTCCCGAGGTGGCGAGACGCCGTTCGCGAACGTGGTCGTCTTCCACAGCCTGTCCAAGCGCTCCAACCTCCCGGGACTGCGCTCCGGGCTGGTGGCCGGGGATGCCGCCGTGCTCAAGCGCTTCCTGCGCTACCGCACCTACCAGGGCTGCGCCCTGCCGCTGCCGACCCAGCAGGCCAGCATCACGGCGTGGAACGACGAGGCGCACGTGCGCGCCAACCGCGGCTTCTACCGCGAGAAGTTCGACGCGGTGCTCGAACTCCTCGAGCCGGTCGCCGGCATCGAGGTGCGGCGGCCCGACGCCGGCTTCTACCTGTGGGCCGGGGTCGAGGGCGACGAACGCGACTTCGCCCGCCGCCTGTTCGCCGAACAGAACGTCACCGTGCTGCCGGGGCGCTTCCTCTCGCGCGAGACCGACGGGGTGAACCCGGGCGCGGGCTTCGTGCGCATGGCGCTGGTGGCCGAGCTCGAGGATTGCGTCGAGGCGGCCAAGCGGATTCGGACCATGCTGGGCTGACGCCCCCGGCGGTCGAAAGCGCATGGCACGCGCCCGGAGGGAGTCGTCACAACGTCACCGACGAACTGTTGTTACAATAACCGCCAGCAACGCATCCCTTTTCCCGGCCGGCCTGCACAGGTCGGCCGCTCGTTTTTCCAAGCATTTTCAGGAGCATCCGATGGACATCAATGCCATTCGCGACACCATCGAGTCGGCCTTTGAGCGCCGCGCCGAGATCAACCCGTCCAACGCCCCGGCCGACGTGGTCGAGGCGGTCGAGACCGCACTGGCCGGGCTGGACGACGGCTCGCTGCGCGTGGCCGAGCGCCGCGGCGTGGGGGACTGGCAGGTCAACGAGTGGCTCAAGAAGGCCGTGCTGCTGTCGTTCCGCCTGCGCAACAACGAGGTGGTCTCCGGCGGCGACGTGAACTACTTCGACAAGGTGCCGACCAAGTTCGCCGACTGGGACCAGGCACGCTTCGAGGCCGCCGGCATGCGCGTGGTGCCGAACGCCGTCGCCCGCCGCGGCAGCTTCATCGCCAAGAACACCGTCCTGATGCCCTCCTACACCAACATCGGCGCCTACGTCGACGAGGGCACCATGGTCGACACCTGGGCGACCGTCGGCTCCTGCGCCCAGATCGGCAAGAACGTGCACCTCTCCGGTGGCGTGGGCATCGGCGGCGTACTCGAGCCGCTGCAGGCCGCTCCGACCATCATCGAGGACAACTGCTTCATCGGCGCGCGCTCCGAGATCGTCGAGGGCGTGATCGTCGAGGAAGGCGCGGTGATCTCGATGGGCGTCTACATCGGTCAGTCGACCAAGATCTACGACCGCGAGACCGGCGAGATCCACTTCGGCCGCGTCCCGGCCGGCTCGGTGGTCGTCTCCGGCAGCCTGCCGTCGAAGGACGGCAAGTACAGCCTCTACTGCGCGGTGATCGTGAAGAAGGTGGACGAGAAGACCCGCAGCAAGGTCGGCATCAACGAGCTGCTGCGCGACGTGTAACCACAACCGGGACAACCGGCTGGTGACGAAAAAGGCCCGGGGGATCCCGGGCCTTTTTTTGTGCGCGGAGGATCAGTCGCCCCGCCGGCCCACGCCGTGGGTGACGAATCCCGGGCCGTTGTGACCAGGCCCCTCGTCGAGCAGCACCTTGCCCTCGGCGAGGATCAACCACTCGACCCCGGACAGGTCGTGAGCGAGATCGCTGGCACGCACCAGCATGTCGGCCCGTTTGGGCCCGCCGCTCTGGTAGGCCAGCTGGCGGGGGTGGAACAGTTCGACGATCAGCAGGCCACCCGGGCGCAGGGCCGCCACGGCCCGCCGGTAGACCTCGCGCCGCGCCTCCGGCTCGAAGTGCAGGTAGATCAGCACCACGGCGTCGAAACCGTCCTCCTCCCAGTCCCACTCGGTGAGATCGGCACAGTGGACGGCCAGACTGACGTCGCGCTCGTCGGCCAGCTGGCGGGCCTTGGCGCAGCCGACCGTCGAATAGTCGACCGTGGTGACGTCGAAGCCCTTGTCGGCCAGCCAGACGCCGTTGCGTCCCTCGCCGTCGCCCAGCACCAGCACGCGCGCCCCCGGCGTCAGACGATAGATCTGGCTGACCAGGAACTCGTTGGGATGGGTCCCGTAGAGGAAATCCACCTGGCCGTACTTCTCGTTCCAATCAATCATCGCCGTTCCAGGGTTCCGACATTGTTACGTCCGTGTGCAGGGAAGGAGGTCGCAGTCTAGCAGGCGGGCGCCGAGTCCGCGTCGGCCGGGAAGATCACGCGAAAGCAGCTGCCCTTGCCGGGCGTGCTTTCGATCGCCAGACGGGCGGAGTGGCGAAGCGCGACGTGCTTGACGATTGCCAGCCCCAGGCCGGTGCCGCCACGCGAGCGCGAGCGACCGACGTCGATGCGGTAGAAGCGCTCGGTCAGGCGCGGAATGTGCCGCGCCTCGATGCCGATGCCCGAATCGCAGACCGAAAACACCGGCCGGCCCTGCTCATCGCGCGCCCAGCGCACCACCACGCGCCCGCCGGCCGGGGTGTACTTGATCGCGTTGAAGACCAGGTTCGAGAATGCCGACTGCAGTTCGCGCGGCACGCCCCACAGCCTCAGCCCGCCGTCCAGCCCCGACTCGATCACGTGCCCTTCCTCGCCGGAGATCAGGCGGGCGTCATTGAGGATCGGCTCGAGCAGCTGGCCGACATCGATCGGCTCGAACAGCTCGACGTCGGGCTGCGAGGTCTCCAGGCGCGAGAGCAGCAGCAGGTCCTCGACGATCCGCCGCATCCGATCGGCCTGCTGGTGCATGTTCGACAGGATGCGCAGCATCTGCGGGTCCTGTCCCTCGTCGGTATCGAGCAGGGTCTCGACGTAACCGGCAAGCACGGTCAGCGGCGTGCGCAGCTCGTGGGAGACGTTGGCGACGAAATCCTGCCGCACCCCCTGCAGGCGATGCAGGGCAGTCACGTCCCGGCCGATCAGCAGGTAGCGATCCGAGCCGTAGGGTTCGATGCGCAGGCTGAGGCTGCGGGTCTCGTCACCGGGCGCGGTGATCTCCAGCGGCGGGCGCTCGGGGCCCTGGGCGAGCCACGCGGTGAAGGCGGGAGCCCGCCAGAGATTGTCGACGCGCAGCCCGATGTCCGAGCGGCTGAAGCCGAGCATCTCGATCGCCGCCAGGTTGAGCCATTCGATCTGGCGGTCCTCGGTGAGGACCACCATGGCGTCCGGGACCGACATGGCCGAGTGGTGATAGCGCTTGAGCAGGCGCACCAGGCGGCGCTGACGGCGAAACCAGGCCCGGCGCAGTCGGCGCTGACGCGCCTGCACCAGCCCGGGCACGCCCCACACCCGGCGGCGATGCCAGCTCACCGGCAGGCTGCGCGCCAGATAGGCCAGCCGCACCAGCAGGCCCAGGGTGTAGACGCCCAGGCCGAAAGCCACCGCCCAGCCCCAGTGCGCATCCCAGCCAGCCGACTCGCCGACAATACCCGCCACCAGCGCCAGCAAGGCAGCAGCGGCCAGCAGCGCGACCTCCTCGCGCCAGGCGCGCAGGCGAGCCTGGGCCCGTCGGGCGGTCCGCGCCCGGGCACGGCGCTCGATCTGATCGCCCTCGCCGGGACGAGTGGCCAGCGGCAGTCTGGGGTCGGCCTGGTTCATCGACACCTCGTCGGTCGGCCCACGGGCCGGCGGGTTCAGTGCGCCGAGAGGCGGTAGCCGACTCCGCGCACGGTCTGGATCAGGCCATCATAACCGCTGGGCGCGAGCACCTTGCGCAGGCGCAGGATGTGCACGTCGACGGTGCGCTCCTCGACGTAGGCATTCTGCCCCCAGACACGGTCGAGCAACTGGGCGCGCGTGAAGACGCGGTCGGGGTGCTTCATGAAGAAGGCCAGCAGGCGGAATTCGGTCGGGCCGATGTCGATCGGTTCGTCCGCGGCCGTCACGCGGTAGCTTTCCTGGTCGAGCTTGAGCCCGGCCACGTCCAGCACCGGGTTTTCGGTCTCGGGCGACACCCGCCGCAGCACCGCCTTGATGCGCGCCATCAGTTCGCGCGGCGAGAACGGCTTGGTGACATAGTCGTCGGCGCCGGCCTCAAGGCCACTGACCTTGTCCTCCTCTTCGCCGCGCGCGGTGAGCATGACGATCGGCACGTCCTTGGTGAGCTCGTCACGCTTGATCCGGCGGGCGAACTCGATGCCGCTGGCACCCGGCAGCATCCAGTCGAGCAGGATCAGGTCGGGCTGACGGTCGGCAAGGCATTCATAGGCCTCCTGCACGTCACCGGCCTCCACCAGTTCGTAGCCCGCGCGTCCCAGCGCGAAAGCCACCATTTCGCGAATCGGCTTCTCGTCTTCGACAATCAGTATGGTCTTTTGCATCGATCCGTTCCGGCCACGGCCGGCCCTCGGGGAGTCATGGATGAGTCTCGATCGGCATTAGACGTCTTCACGATGACAACAACATGACAAGATGACAGCATGACGCCGCCGCGACCAGCGCAAACCCGCTAGAATAGCGCCCCTTGAGGCTCGAAACGGTGCCAAGCATGACCAAAGCCGACCCCGATATCGTCGCGCTCGACGTGACCCGCGCCCTGGACGAGGACATCGGCACGGGCGACGTCTCCGCCCAGCTGATCCCGGCCGACCAGACGGCCCACGCCCGCATCATCAGTCGAGAGCCGGCCGTGCTTTCCGGCATCGCCTGGGCAGATGCCGCCTTCCGACGGGTCTCGCCGAACGTGCGGATCGAATGGGCGGCGGCCGACGGTGACAGCCTGTTTCCCGAGCAGAGCCTGTGCCTGATCAGCGGACCGGCCCGCCCCATGCTGACCGCCGAGCGGGTCGCGCTCAATTTTCTGCAGACCCTGAGCGCGACCGCCACCGTCACCCGGCAGTTCGTCGAGGCGGTGGAGGGCACCGGGGCGCAGATCCTCGACACCCGCAAGACCCTGCCCGGCCTGCGCTACGCGCAGAAGAAGGCGGTCACGGACGGCGGCGGCATGAACCACCGCATGGGCCTGCACGACATGGTGATGCTCAAGGAGAATCACATCCGCGCCGCCGGCTCGATCACCGAAGCGGTGCGCGCTGCCGGCGTGATCGGCCGCGACCTGCCGCTGGAGGTGGAGGTGGAAACGCTCGAGCAGCTCGACGAGACCCTGGCTGCCGGCGTCAAGCGGGTGTTGCTGGACAACTTCTCGCTCGAGCAATTGGGCGAGGCGGTCGAGATCAACCGCGGTCGGGCCAAGCTCGAATCGTCCGGCAACGTCTCGCTGGAAACGGTGCGTGACGTCGCCGAAACCGGGGTGGACTACATTTCCATTGGCGCCCTGACCAAGCACGTCCAGGCGGTCGACCTGTCGATGCGCTTCGTCGACTGATTCGACCGGGGACCGTCAGTCAAACTGGTAGTACTCGTGATTGAGGTAGGCGGTGACGGCATCGACCTCTTCGTCGAACCACGGCAGACTGAAGTTGGTCGCACAGCCTTGGACCATGGTGCGCAGGCTTTCGTAATCGCTGATGTTGCCCGCTTCCGCGCGCGCCTCGAACCAGGCATCGTCATGCGGGACCATGTGGCACTCGGCACAGTGCCCGGCGAACAGGTCGCTGCCCCAGGAAATGTCCGACTCGGCGGCCACCGGCGAGGCCAGCAGAATGCCGGCGGCAAGGCTCAGTGCCTTGGTCGGGATTGATGTCGTTCGCGTCGTCCTGATCCACATGGCAATGCCACTCCGTCTTTGCTGCAATTCGCGTCTGGGCCGTGTTTGCCGGCCACAGCGAATTCGAGTGTAGGACGACGTCTTTGATAGGAAAATCAATTTTTCCTATGCCGAACAACAATTTTCACTTAAATGAGCTATCGATGATCACGGTCTACGGCATTCCCAACTGCAACAGCGTGAAGAAGGCACGCACCTGGCTCGACGAGCAGGGCCTGGCGTACACGTTTCACGACTTCAAGAAGGCAGGGCTGCCTGAGGAGCGACTGGATCACTGGTTGGAACGCTTCGGCTGGGAAACGGTGATCAACCGCCGCGGCACGAGCTGGCGCCGCCTGCCTGCCGCGGAACGCGAGGCGATGGATACCGCTCGCGCCCGCGAAGCGGCCATCGCCAACCCGAGCCTGATCAAACGCCCGGTCGTGGAAAGCGACGAGCAGATGCTGATCGGCTTCGATGCCGACAACTGGCAGGAGGCACTGGCATGACGGACTCGACCATCGATCTCGCCCGCGACCTGATCCGGCGTCCGTCAGTCACCCCGGATGACCGGGGCTGCCAGCCGCTGATCGTCGAGCGGATCGCCCCGCTGGGATTCGCGATCGAGTCGCTGCGCTTCGAGGAGGTGGACAACCTCTGGGCGGTGCATGGCCGGCAGGGTCCGCTGTTCGTCTTTGCCGGGCACACCGACGTGGTGCCGACCGGCGAGGCCTCGCGCTGGAGCTACCCACCGTTCGGCGCCGAGGTCCACGGCGGCCGACTCTACGGCCGCGGCGCCGCGGACATGAAGGGCTCGGTGGCCGCCTTCGTCACCGCCGTCGAGCGCTTCCTCGCCCGCCAGCCCGAACCGGCCTTCCGGCTGGGCTTTCTGATTACCAGCGACGAGGAAGGCCCGGCGCAGCACGGCACCAAGCGCGTGATGCAGTGGCTGCGCGAGAAGGGCATCTCGATCGACTGGTGCCTGGTGGGCGAGCCGTCGAGCCGGAATCGTCTCGGCGACGAGTTCAAGATCGGTCGACGCGGCTCGATCACCGGCAACCTCGTCATCGAGGGACGCCAGGGCCACGTCGCCTACCCGCATCTGGCGGACAACCCGGTGCACCGCGCGGCACCCTTCCTCGACGAGCTGGTGAACATCGAATGGGATCAGGGCAATGCCCACTTCCCGCCGTCAAGCCTGCAGATCGCCAACATCCACGCCGGCACCGGCGCGAACAACGTCATCCCCGGTGAGCTCGAGGTGCAGTTCAACCTGCGCTTCAACACCGAAACCTCGGTCGAGGGCATCAAGGCACGCGTCGCCGAGCTGCTCAAGCGCCACGGCCTGTCCTATCGGATCGACTGGCATCTGTCGGGCGAGCCGTTCCTGACCCGCGATGACGGCCCGATGGTCGGCGCGGTTGAACGGGCCGTCGATGACGTCCTGGGCAGCACGCCGACGCCATCGACAGCCGGCGGCACCTCGGACGGGCGCTTCATCGCTCCGACCGGCGCGCAGGTGATCGAGCTGGGACCGCTCAACGCCACCATTCACCAGATCGACGAGCACGTCGCCGTCGAGGATCTGAAGACCCTCTCGGCCATCTACGAGCGTCTGCTGGACGAACTGGATCGGGAAGCACGGCGTCTGGCCGAGTAAGACGGGTGCCCGGCGGTGGATACCGGGCGAGAATAGCGGCGAGGGTCCTAGAGCAGGACCAGGTTGTCGCGATGCACCAACTCGTTCTCCTCGCGATAGCCGATGATCTCGGCGATCTCCTGGCTCGAACAGCCCACCAGCCGCGCGGCATCGGCACTGGGGTAGTTGACCAGTCCACGAGCAAACTCGAGCCCCTCGGCATCGACGATCGACACCAGCTCGCCACGGGCGAACTGCCCCGATACCGCCGTCACGCCGACCGGCAACAGCGAGCGCCCCTGCTCGGCCACGGCTCGGGCGGCACCGGCATCGACCCGCAACTGGCCGCGCACCCGCAACTGACCGGCCAGCCACTGCTTGCGCGCCGCCAGCCGGTTGGTGGCCGGATGGAAATGCGTTCCCAGCGGCTCGCCCGCCGCCAGGCGGCAGAGCACGTCGGCCTCGCTGCCAGCGGCAACGATGGTGGCCGCCCCGGAGCGGGCGGCGCGCTTGGCGGCGAGCACCTTGGTGTACATGCCACCGCGACCTAGGCGCCCGCCTTCCGGCGAGGCCATGCCCTCGAGCGCGGCATCGCCGGCGGTCACCTCGGCGAGCAGCTTCGCGTCGGGCTGCTTGCGCGGGTCGGCCTCGAACAGCCCGGGCTGGTCGGTGAGGATCACGAGCATGTCGGCCTCGACCAGGTTGGCGACCAGCGCGGCCAGGGTGTCGTTGTCACCGAAGCGGATCTCGTCGGTGGCGACCGTGTCGTTCTCGTTGACCACGGGCACCACGCCCAGATCGAGCAGGGCGCGCAGGGTGCTGCGCGCATTGAGGTAGCGTTCGCGGTCGACCAGGTCCTCGTGGGTCAGCAGGATCTGCGCCGAGTGGGTGTCGAAGCGGGCCAGCCCCTCCGCGTACGCCTCGACCAGCCCCATCTGACCGACGGCGGCGGCCGCCTGCAGCTTGGGAAGGGACTCGGGGCGGTCTTCCCAGCCGAGCCGGGCCATGCCCTCGGCGACCGCCCCCGAGGTGACGATCACGATCTCGCGCCCCTCGCGCCGCAGCTCGGCGAGCTGACGCGCCCAGGCGGCGATTGCCTCCCGGTCGAGCCCGCGGCCGTCGCCGGTGACCATCGCCGAGCCGATCTTCACCACCCAGCGCTGGTAGCCCCTGACCTCGTCACGCATGCTCAGCCCTCCGTCGACCCCGAGCGGCCGCCCTGCTCCTCACGCTCGCGCGCCCACTCGGCCTCAAGGTACTCGAGTATCGCCCAGACCAGAGGCTGCGTGCCGGTCTTGTCGAGCGCGCTGATGGCAAATACGGGCCCGTCGAGGCCGATCTCGTCGGCGAAACGACGCTTGAGTGCCTCGATGTTCGCCTCGCGTTCCTCTTCCAGCCAGACGTCGATCTTGTTGAGCACCAGCCAGCGCGGCCGTTCGGCGAGCGAGACGTCGTACTTCTCGAGCTCTTCCTCGATCGCCGCAACGCTCTCGACCGGGTCGACCTCGTCGTAGGGGGCCACGTCGACCACGTGCAGCAGCAGGTTGGTGCGCGCCAGGTGCTTGAGAAAGCGGATGCCGAGCCCGGCACCCTCGGCCGCGCCCTCGATCAGGCCGGGAATGTCGGCGACCACGAAGCTGCGGTGCGGCTCGGGCGCGACCACGCCCAGATTGGGGTAGAGCGTGGTGAACGGGTAGTTGGCCACCTTGGGGCGGGCGTGCGAGATCGCACGGATCAGGGTCGACTTGCCGGCATTCGGCTGGCCGAGCAGACCGACGTCCGCCAGCACCTTGAGCTCGAGGCGCAGGCGGCGATCGTCGCCGGGGGTGCCGTCGGTCTTCTGCCGCGGCGCACGGTTGACCGAGCTCTTGAAGCGCGTGTTGCCCAGACCGTGCCAGCCGCCCTTGGCAACCAGCAGCTCGGCGCCGGCCTCGACCACCTCGCCGATCACCTCGCCGGTGTCCTCGTCGTGCACCACGGTGCCCAACGGGACGTGGACGTGCAGGTCGTGCCCCTTCTTGCCGGTCATGTTGCGCCCGGCACCGTTCCGGCCGCGCTCGGCCTCGTAGTGGCGCTGGAAGCGGAAGTCGGCCAGCGTGTTGAGATTCTGATCACCGATCAGGTAGACCGATCCGCCATCGCCGCCATCGCCGCCGTCCGGCCCGCCGTAGGGCACATACTTCTCGCGGCGAAAGCTCACCACGCCATTGCCGCCGTCGCCGGCCTTGACCTTGATGGTGGCTTCATCGACAAATTTCACGACACGATCCCCGCAATTTCCCGCCCGAACGGGCCACAAACACGAAAGCCCCGCACGCAGGCGGGGCTCAGACGGCAGTCACCGGCCAGCCGGGCTGACCGTCGACTTACATCGCGCCAGCTTAGGCCGACTCGATGCTGACGAAACGGCGGCTCTTCGGACCCTTGGTCTCGAACTTCACCTGGCCGTCGGTCAGGGCGAACAGGGTGTAGTCGCGGCCGACGCCCACGTTGCTGCCGGCGTGGAACTTGGTGCCACGCTGACGAACGATGATGCTGCCCGCGGAGACGGATTCGCCACCGAAGCGCTTCACGCCGAGGCGCTTGCTTTCACTGTCGCGACCGTTCCGGGTAGAGCCCGCTGCTTTTTTATGTGCCATGGTTCAAGTCTCCTGGTCTGGATACCGGGCGCTTAGGCGCTGATACCGGTGATCTTGATTTCGGTGTAGGCCTGACGATGGCCCTGACGCTTCATGTGGTGCTTGCGGCGGCGGAACTTGATGATGTCCACCTTCTTGCCGCGACCCTGGCCGACGATCTCGGCGGTGACGCTCGCGCCATCAACGGTGGGGGTGCCCACCTTGATGTCAGAGCCGTCGCCGACCATCAAAACCTGATCCAGCGTCACGGTGCTGCCGGCTTCGCCAGAGAGCTTCTCGACGCGCACCTTGCTGCCTTGCTCGACGCGGTACTGCTTACCGCCGGTAACGACCACTGCGTACATGCTGTAAAACCCGAATGTTTATGCGTAAAAGGGCTGGCGACACAGAGGCATCGCCAGCCGGCGTTGTTTGAAGGCGCGCAATCTTAGCGACCCGCGCCAGACACGTCAAGGGCTTATGCCTCGACTTCCGCGGCGTCGATCACCTTGAGGCCGCTGTCGGCCTGCATCGCCGCGTACTCGTCCTCGAAGAAGAACTTCTCCTCGCCGAAGGCGGGCGTCAGCTCGTTGAGCCAGGTGGCCTCCTCGTCGTACTTGGCGAAGAACGGCCGCTGCACCCAGTCCGGATTGCGTCCCTGGACGAAGCGCAGAACGAAGACCTTCTCGCCGTGGATCTCGGCCACGCCCTGCACCTCGACCTTGCCCGGACCGGCGGACATGGACGGTCCGCGCGCGGTGCGCGCGAGCCCCGAGACCTTCTTCATCGCGTCGCGGTAGATGCGGTGCGCCTCGGCGAGCGGCACCTCGAAGCGGTACTTCGCGCCGGTGTCCCGCTCGACGAACATGTAGTACGGGATCATCCCCAGGCGCACCTGCTCGCGCCACATGCGAGCCCAGACCTCGCCCGAGTCGTTGATGTGCTTGATCAGCGGGCTCTGGGTGCGGATCTCGGCACCGGTCGCCCGGATGCGCTTGACCGCTTCGCGGAAGATGGGGTTTTCCATCTCCTGGTAGTGATTGATGTGCGCCATCACGGCGACGTGCTTGCCGGACTCGACCAGCCGCTCGAACAGTCCCAAGAGCTCGTCGGCGTCCTTGTCGGTGACGAAGCGGTACGGCCAGAACGACAGCGCCTTGGTGCCGATGCGCACGGTCTGCACGTGCTCGAGACGCGGATCGAGCAGCCCCTCGAGGTACGGCGCCAGGTGCTTGGTCTTCATCACCATCGGGTCGCCGCCGGTCATCAGGAGGTCGGTCAGGTCGGGGTGCACGGCGAGGTAGTCGAGCAGCTGGCCGGCCTCCTTGGAGGCGATCTTGAGGTCCTTGTCGCCGACGAACTGCGCCCAGCGGAAGCAGAAGGTGCAGTAGCTGTGGCAGGTCTGCCCCTGGCTGGGGAAGAACAGCGCCGTCTCGCGGTACTTGTGCTGCACGCCCTCGACCGTCTCGCCGTTGACCTCGGGGAGGTTCATCTCCATCTGCCCGGCCGGGTGCGGGTTGAGCTTGTGCCGCAGCTTCCAGGCCAGCGCGGTGATCTCTTCCTTGGGCGCCTCGCGACGGTGCAGCTCGGCCATTTCCTCGTACATCTCGGGGCTGAGCATGTCGCGCTGCGGGAAGGTCAGGGCGAAGATCGGGTCGTCCGGGGCACGGTCCCAGTCGATCAGGTTCTCGATGACGTAGTTGTTGACGCGAAACGGCAGGACGCTCGCGACCACCTTCATCTCGAACAGCGCCTCCTCGCCAAGTCGCTTGAGCGGCTCGATCTTGTCGAGGTGCCGGTCGGTGAAGACCTGCAGCTTGGGCGGCTGCCCGTCCTGCGTACCCTGCTGGGTCCCGGAGATGGTTCGCTTGGCAACAGTCGTCATAAAACCTCGTCTGGTGCACATGGATTGGGGCCGTGCCGCCCACAAGGCCGGCGAATTCTAGCCCATTTCCCGAGAAAAACAACTGCTTATGCTTGTGCAGCCGAAGCATTCGCCGGCCTGGCATCACCGGGATGGCGGCATACGCGACAAGGAATCAACCACTTCGACCCTGAACCGATGCTCGACACCCGTCACCGGCTGATCACCCTGCACTGGGGGATTCGACCGGCTGCACTTCAGCTTCTTCAGCCCCCCCCTGCTTGCCTGAGATACGGAACGGCATCACCTAAGCTCGGCCGTAACCCTCTCACCAGGTGGAATTCGCCATGCCCCTGTCCCGCATCCTGCTGGCCGCCATCCTGCCGATCGCCGGTATTCTGCCGCTGCATGCCGCGCCGACGGTGGATACGATCGCCGAGGGCCTTCACCATCCCTGGGCATTGAGCTTCCTGCCGGACGGCGACCTGCTGATAACCGAGCGCCGCGGGCGGCTGTGGCGCATCGACCCCGTCTCGGGCACACGCGCAGAGATCGGAGGTACTCCTGGGGTCGAACACCGCAACCAGGGCGGCCTGCTGGACGTGGCACTCCATCCCGGCTTCGCCGACAACCGCTGGGTCTACCTCACCTGGGCCGGCCGCTGCGATGGGGGCAACGCCACCCATCTGGGGCGCGGCCGCCTGCAGGGCGACCGCCTGGTCGACTTCGAGACCCTGTTCGTCGCCACGCCCTGTGTCGACTCCGGCGTGCATTTCGGCTCGCGACTGGCCTTCGATCCGGACGGCTACCTGTACATGACGGTGGGCGAACGCGGCGAGCGACAGCGGGCACAGGACCTCGATGATCACAACGGCTCGGTGCTTCGGCTGCACGACGACGGGCGCATTCCGAAGGACAACCCCTTCGTCGACCGGGCGGACGCCATGCCGGCGATCTACAGCTACGGCCACCGCAACCCGCAAGGCATGGCCGTCCATCCCCGCACCGGGCGGGTATGGATCCACGAACACGGCCCTCGCGGTGGCGACGAGATCAACCTGCCCGTCGCCGGCGGCAACTTCGGCTGGCCGATCCAGACCTACGGGCGGGAATACTATGGCCCTGAGATCGCCCCGGACGAGGTGGAGGGCGTGATCGGCCCCGTCCACCAATGGACACCCTCGATCGCCCCGTCTGGCATGGCCTTCCACGATCACCCGGGCCAGCCCGACTGGCAGGGCAGTCTGTTCCTCGGCGCCCTGGCCCACCGCCACCTCGTGCGCCTGCAAATGGACGGGACGACCGTGGTGAAGGAGTCACGCTGGCTCGCCGAGCGCGAGTGGCGCATCCGCGATGTCGAAGTGGGGCCGGAGGGAACCCTGTGGGTGATCACCGATCACAGTAACGGTCGCCTGCTGCGACTGGCGCCACCATGACGAGCACTTGCGTCATGTCCGAACCCGCTCTACAGTCCAACGCGTTATGACGTTCGCACGCCTGGTCACTCTGCTGCTCGCTCTCTGGACACCGTACAACGCGGTGACCGCCGGCGTGGCCATGCTCGACTGCCCGATGGACGACCTGGTCTCGAGCCAGGCCGATCAGGCCGAGTCCTGCCCGAGCCATGCGGCCAGCCAGCCGAACGACGACGTGGCCGACTGCGACCATTGCGGCAGCTGCGCCCTGCTCGGCGGCATTTCCGTACCCACCGCCCTGAAGTCTGCCATCGTGCCGCCGCCGCAACTGGCACCGGACACCGGCATGACCGACCAGGTGGCGCCGGGCATCCCCAGCAACCCGTTTCGCCCTCCCCTCTCGGCCTGATCGGCCGAGTCCCGACCGGGCACACGTTCCAACGAACTGACCGCCCACGGCGCACGTCCACCGTGCCCGGTTCATCGCTCGGCTGATCCAGCTTTCCGCTGACGTCCAATCAACCGAGGAACCGACAATGAACCTGTCATTGACCTATCTGCCGTTACTGGCGCTGCTGCCTGCGCTGATCGCGGTCGCGCCGGCCGGCGCCGAGCCCAGCGAGGGCCTCCTGACCCTGCAGGCAGCCGAACGGGCCGCCCGACAGCAGGACGAGGGCCTGAAGGCGGCCGAATATCGCCGCGAGGGCCTTGCCGCCGAGGCCGAGGCGGCCGACGAATTGCCCGACCCGCGCCTGTCGGTGGCGTTGCAGAACGTCCCCACCGACAACTACAGCCTGAGCGACTCGCCGATGACCCAGACGGTGGTGACGCTCTCGCAGACCCTGCCGCCGGGCGACACCCTGATCCACCAGGCCGAGGCGGCCAACGCGCGGGTCTCCGGCCAGCAGGCCGCCGTGGCGACCGCCGACCGGATGCTGCACCGCGAGGTCCGCCGCCTGTGGCTGGACGTCTATCGCCAGGAAACGCTCTCCCGGCTGCTCGAACAGGAGCAGCGCCTCTACCGCGAACTGCTCGACAGCGCCAACACCGCCTACCAGGTCGGCGAGGCCGGCGGCAGCGATCTGGTCCGACTGCAGACACGGCTGTCTCGCATCGCCGACGCCCTCGATCGTCGCCGTGGCGAGGCCGAGGCCGCTCGGGCGCGCCTGGCCCGCTGGGCCGGCGAAGCGGCCTTCCTCCCCCTGCCGGACGACCTGCCCGAGGTGCTCCGCGACACCCCCGACGGGTCGATCGACCGCCAGCCGGAACTCGAGCAACTGCGGGCCGAGCTTGCCGCCGCCCGGGCCCGGGTGGATGTGGCCGAAGAGCAGTTCGCCCCCGAGGTGGGCGTCAAGGTCGGCTACGGCCTGCGTGCCGGCAGCGAGCCCAATACCCTCTCCGCCGGCGTGAGCGTCAGCCTGCCGATCTTCAGCGAGCGCCGTCAGTCGCCGCGGCTGCGTGGCGCGCAGCGATCGGCCCAGGCCGCCCAGCTGGAGCTGGCCAAGCGCGCCCGCGACCTGGCCGCCCAGGCCGACGGCATCCGCGCCCGGCTCGCCGCGCTCGACCGGCGCATCACCCGCTATCAGAACGACATCATCCCCGAGTTGCAGCAGGTCGCCGACATGATCCGCGGCGAAATCGGCGCCGGCCAGGGCGAGTTCGAGGCCCTGATCGAGGCCGAGCGCGCCGTGGTCGAGGCCCGACAGGAACAGCTGACCCTGCGCCTCGACCGTGCCGACCAACTGATCGACCTGCGCTATCTGCTGGAGACCAACGCATGAACCGTCACAACAAGATTCTTCGCATCGGCCTGCTCGGTACCGCACTGGTCACGCCGGCGGTACTGACCGGGCTCACCCCCGTTCTCACCCAGGCCGTGGCGGCCGACAACGTCGATCACTCGGGCCACGCTCACGCCCAGTCGAGCGACGGCAACGACACCGTCACCCGCTGGACCTGTCCGATGCACCCGCAGATCGTCGAGGAGGAGCCCGGCTCCTGTCCCATCTGCGGCATGGACCTGGTCGAGAAGGAATTCCCCGCCCAGGAGCAAACCGCCGACGCGGCCGGGGACGACATGAGCGACATGGACGCTGACGAGGGGCACACCCAGATGTCGAGCGCATCCGGCGCCGGTGAGACGGTCACCCGCTGGACCTGCCCCATGCACCCGCAGATCGTCGAGGAGGAGCCCGGCTCCTGTCCCATCTGCGGCATGGACCTGGTCGAGAAGGAATTCCCCGCCCAGGAAGCATCTGCCGAGACCGGCGGCATGGACGAGATGAGCGGCCAGGAGGGTCACGACCACGCCGCCAGCGCCAGCAGTGGTGGTGAAACCGTCACCCGCTGGACCTGCCCCATGCATCCGCAGATCATCGAGGAGGAGCCCGGCTCCTGCCCCATCTGCGGCATGGATCTGGTCGAGAAGGAGTACCCGGCCGCCGAGGTTGGCGCCGCCAGTGCCGAAAGCTCCGGCGGTGAAACGAGCCGTCCCAAGGCGCCCACCTTCCCGGCCGTCTCGGTCAGCCCGATCACCGTGCAGCACATGAACGTGGTGATCGAGCAGGCGAAAAAACGGCCGCTGACCGAGACCATTCGCACGGTCGGCACCGTCGGCTACGACGAGGACCTGCTCGCCCATGTCCACCCGCGGGCCAAGGGCTGGGTCGAACGGCTCAAGGTCGCCTCGGTCGGCGCGACCGTCGACAAGGGCGACGTGCTGTTCGAGTACTACTCCCCGGACATCGTCGCCGCCCAGCAGGACTACCTGGTCGCGCTGCGCCGCGGCATGAGCGACCTGATCGAGTCGTCGCGGGCCCGCCTCGAGCTGCTCGACGTGCCCGCATCGGTGATCGACACGGTCCGCCGGACACGCAAGGTGCAGCGCACCATCCCGCTGCTCGCCCCGCAGGACGGCTACGTCGCCGAGATCAACCTGCGCGAGGGGATGTACATCCAGCCGGGGCTCGACCTCTACACCATCGCCCGACGCGACCGCGTCTGGGTGAATGTCGACGTGCTCGAACGACGCATGCAGTCGGTCAGCGAGGGCCAGCAGGCGACCATGCGGGTCGATGGCATCCCGGGGCGCACCTTCGAGGGCACGGTCGATTTCGTCTACCCGGAACTCGATCCGCAGTCGCGCACCCTGCGCGTGCGCCTGGCCTTCGACAACGAGGACGGCCAGCTGCGGCCCAACCAGTTCGCCGAGGTAACGCTCACGCCGGAGAAGACCCCGCCGGTGCTCGCCGTGCCGGCCACCGCCATCATCCCGGCCCCGAGCGGGGCCCGCGTGGTGGTACGCACGGGCGAAGGCCGCTTCCGGCCGGTGGCCGTGGAGACCGGCGCCGAGGCGGGCGGCTACACCGAAATCGTCTCCGGTCTGGAACCGGGCGAACAGGTGGTCGCCTCGGGGCAGTTCCTGATCGACTCCGAGTCGAGTGTCCAGGCGGCCTTCTCGCGCCTGTCCGGTTCGGGTGACAGCTCGTCCTCGGGCGGCCAGTCCGGTCACCAGCACTAAGGGGAGGCAGAAATGATCGAACGCATCATCCATGCCTGCATTCGCTTCCGGGTGCTGGTCGTGCTGTTGTCCGTCCTGCTCGCCGCTATCGGCTGGGCAGCCTGGAAGGCCACGCCGCTGGACGCGATTCCGGATCTCTCGGATACGCAGGTGATCGTCAAGACCACCTTCCCGGGCCAGTCGCCGCAGGTGGTCCAGGACCAGGTGACCTATCCGCTGACCACGCGGCTGCTCGCCGTGCCCGGCTCGACGGCCGTGCGGGGCTACTCGTTCTTCGGCGACTCCTACATCTACGTCACCTTCAAGGAGGGCACCGATCTCTACTGGGCGCGCTCGCGGGTGCTGGAGTACCTCAACCAGGCCGCCGAGGACCTGCCGCAGGGGGTGACGCCCAAGCTGGGCCCGGATGCGACCGGCGTGGGCTGGGTGTTCCAGTACGCGCTCAATGATCCGACCGGGCAGCACGATCTGTCCGAGCTGACCACGCTGCAGAACTGGTTCCTCAAGTTCCAGCTCGAGTCGGTCGAGGGCGTGGCCGAGGTGGCCACCGTCGGCGGCATGGTCCGCGAGTACCAGATCATCGTCGATCCGCAGCGGCTGCGCGCCTTCAACGTCTCCATCAACCGGCTGCGCGAGGCGATCGCCCAGGCCAACCGCGAGGTCGGTGGCGGCGTGATCGAGCGCGGCGGCGCCGAGTACATGATCACCAGCCGCGGCTACCTCAAGTCCGCCGACGACATCGAGCAGATCCCGGTCGGCGTGACCGATTCGGGCACCCCGATCACGGTCCAGGATCTCGGCCGGGTCGAGGTCGGTCCGGCCGAGCGCCGTGGCGTGGCCGAACTCGACGGCAAGGGCGAAGTGGTCGGCGGCATCGTCGTGATGCGCAGCGGCGAGAACGCCCGCGAGGTGATCGGCGCGGTCAAGGAGAAGCTCGAGGACGTCAAGCCGGGCCTGCCCGACGGCGTCGAGGTGCTGACCACCTACGACCGCAGCGGCGTGATCGAACGTGCCGTCGCCTTCCTGGAGAAGAAGCTGGTCGAGGAGTTCCTGGTCGTCGCCCTGGTAAGCCTGGTGTTCCTGTTCCACCTGCGCTCGGCGCTCGTGGCGATCGTCAGCCTGCCGCTCGGCATCCTGACCGCCTTCATCGTCATGAACTGGCAGGGCATCAACGCGAACATCATGTCGCTCGGCGGCATCGCCATTGCCATCGGGGCGATGGTGGACGCGGCGATCGTCATGATCGAGAACGCCCACAAGCACCTGTCGCGCTACCGCGAGACCCACGGCCACGTTGCCGAGGGCGAGGTCCACTGGGGCCTGATCGCCAAGTCGGCCTCCGAGGTGGGCCCGGCGCTGTTCTTCTCGCTGTTGGTGATCACGCTGTCGTTCCTGCCGGTGTTCGCGCTGGAGGCGCAGGAGGGCCGCCTGTTCGCGCCGCTGGCCTACACCAAGACCTACGCGATGGCGGCGGCAGCCGGCCTGGCGGTCACGCTGATTCCGGTCCTGATGGGCTACTTCATCCGCGGGCGAATCCCGCCGGAGGAAAAGAACCCCATCAACCGTTTCCTGATCTGGGGCTACCGGCCGCTGCTCTCGGGCGCACTGCGCTTCCCGAAGACGGTGCTGGCACTTGCGTTCGTCGCGCTGATCTCGATGGTGCTGCCGTTCGCCGGCGTCTCGGGCTTCCTCGCCCCGCTCAAGTGGGGTGGCGATACCGACTGGCAGGCGAAGGTCACCGACTGGCAGTCCGGCCTCGAGGATCAGTGGGAAGACTGGTTCGACGGCGTACCCCGGCTGGCAAGCCTCGGCACGGGGCTAGGCTCGGAGTTCATGCCCCAGCTCGACGAGGGGGATCTCCTCTACATGCCGACCACCCTCCCGGGGCTGTCGGTGGGCGAGGCGCGCATCCTGCTGCAGCAGGTCGACAAGCTGATCAGCGAGGAACCCGAGGTCGAGCGTGTCTTCGGCAAGATCGGTCGCGCCGCCACGGCCACCGACCCGGCGCCTCTGACCATGATCGAGACCAGCATCACCTTGAAGCCGCGTGACCAGTGGCGCGAGGGCGTGACGCTGGACGACCTGATCGAGCGGCTGGACGACAAGGTCGACTTCCCCAGCCTCAACAACGCCTGGGTGATGCCGATCAAGACGCGCATCGACATGCAGACCACCGGCATCCAGACCCCGATCGGCATCAAGATCACCGGCTCGGATCTGGATGAAATCGAGGACGTCGGCAAGCAGGTCGAGACGGCACTCAAGACCCTGCCGGGCACCCGTAGCGCCTTCGCCGACCGCACATCGGACGGCCGCTACGTCGTGATTACCCCGGACCGCGAGAAGGCGGCCCGTTTCGGCCTGAACATCGGCGACATCCAGAAGGTGATCAGCCTGGCCGTCGGCGGGGTCAAGGTGACCGACACGGTCGAGGGGCTGGAGCGCTACCCGGTCAGCCTGCGCTATCCGCAGACCGACCGGCACTCGGTGCAGAAGCTGCGTGACCTGCCGATCGTCACGCCGAGTGGCTCGTCGGTTGCGCTCGGCCAGGTGGCCACGGTCGAGATCCAGTCCGGTCCGCCGGTGATCAAGTCGGAGAACAGCCGTCCGGCCGGCTTCGTCTTCGTCACCACCAGCGGCGTCGACCTGGGCGGCTACGTCGCCCGCGCCAAGGAGGTCCTCAAGGAGGAGGTCGACCTGCCGCCGGGCTACGCGATCGAGTGGGCCGGCCAGTACCGCTACATGGAGCGGGCCGCCGAGCGGCTCAAGCAGGTGGTGCCGCTGACGCTCGCGATCATCTTCGTGCTGCTGTACCTGACCTTCCGTCATGGCGGCAAGGCGGTGATGATCATGGCCAGCCTGCCCTTCGCCCTGATCGGCAGTTTCTGGCTGTTGTGGGCGCTGGGCTTCAACCTGTCGATCGCGGTGGCCGTGGGGCTGATCGCGCTGGCCGGCGTTGCCGCCGAATTCGGCGTGGTGATGCTGATCTACCTCGACCAGGCGATCGAGCGCTATCAGCGGGAGGGTCGGTTCAACAGCCGTGCCGATCTCAAGGAGGCGCTGATGGAAGGCGCCGTGCTGCGGGTTCGCCCCAAGGCGATGACCGTGGCGGTGATCCTCGGCGGCCTGATGCCGATCATGATCGGCCATGGCACCGGCTCGGAGGTGATGTCGCGCATCGCCGCGCCCATGGTCGGCGGCATGATCACCGCCCCGATCCTGTCGATGATCGTCCTGCCGGTGATCTACTGGCTTTGGCAGCGACGCAAACTGCCCGAGGCCGCCTAGATCAGGGCTGCCCACCCAAAACGAAAAAAGGCCGGGATATCCCGGCCTTTTCTTTTGCCTGCGTCAGGGCGAGTCAGTCGCCGGCCGCGGTATGCGCCAGGCCGTCGAGTGCCTGTTTCATCTTCGCCTGCACCGGCGCGGCGCAGTCGCCGATGCCGTGGCGTTCGACCAGGTACTCGGCCCGGTTATAGGCAATCCGGACCGTCTCGCCGTCCTGCCAGATCAGCATCTTCATGGGCAGGTCGATGGCCACGGTGGGCACGCACTTCATCAGCTGGGTGCCACCCAGCGGGTTGCCGAAGATCACCACCCGCGTCGGCGGCATGTCGAGATCGACGCTACGGGCATTGGCACGATGGTCGACCTGCGCCATCACGCCCATGCCCTTGGCCTCGATCGCCTCGACCAGGCGCTGCTCGGTTTCAGCGACGCCGAACCGACTGTCGACGATGGTCATGCCATCGCCCGCCAGCACGGCGGTCGGCGCCCACAGCGCCACCAGACCAACAGCGGCGGCTCGGCGAAAGGCACGTGCAATCAACACCTTCATGACATCCCTCCTGAGGTTGCGTGGCCTTCCAACACTAGCCCCTAGAGAGATGAACTGCCGAAGGTCAATCAGTCGCGTTCGACCGGTTGCTGCGATTCACGGATCTCGGTGAAGCAGGTCTCGGGGAGAAAGTTGTCCGCTCGCGCCTCGCGCAACTCGAGGGCATAGCGCTCGGGCGGATCATCGCCGAGAAAACAGCCCTTTTTCACGTAGGGGAATATCTCGTCATAACGACGAATCGCTTCCGGGCTGACCCGCCGGTAGAGGTGCGTGCGATTGAGTTCCTCGGGATGGCGCAAACCCGCGGAGGACAGCAGTTCGGCCGTCGCGGCGAGCGTACCTTCGTGGAAATAATGGACGCGCTCGGCCTTGTCGGGGACGACAAGGCCCCGGTACAGATCGGGGTTCTGCGTGGCCACGCCGGTAGGGCAGCGGTTGGTATTGCAGGTCAGCGACTGCACGCAGCCGAGCGCGAGCATCATGCCGCGCGCGCTGTTGCAGAGATCGGCGCCCAGGGCGAGATTCTTCACCAGGTGAAAGCCGGTGAAGATCTTGCCGGAGGCGATCACCCGGATGTGCTGGCGGATGCCGAAGCCGGTCAGGCTGTCGTCGACGAAGGCCACGGCTTCGCGCAGAGGCATGCCCACCGAATTGGTGTACTCGATCGGTGCCGCACCGGTGCCTCCCTCGCCACCGTCGACGGTGATGAAGTCCGGGTAGATGCCGCGCTCGACCATCGCCTTGCCGAGGGCAAGAAATTCGCTCTTGCGACCGATCGCGAGCTTGATCCCCACCGGCTTGCCGTCGCTGAGCTCACGCAGCCGCTCGATGAAATCGATCAGCCCCAGCGGCGAATCGAAGGTGGTGTGCGCGGGTGGGGAGTTGATGCGCGTACCGGCCGGCACGTCGCGAATCGCCGCGATCTCGGCGGTGTTCTTCTCGGCCGGCAGGATGCCGCCATGACCCGGCTTGGCGCCCTGCGAGATCTTGAGCTCGATCATCTTCACCACCGGCCGGACAGCCTTCTCGCGGAAGGTCTCCGCGCAGAATCGCCCCCGATCGTCGCGACAACCGAAGTAGCCGGTACCAATCTGCCAGACGAGATCGCCGCCATGTTCGAGGTGGTGGGGGCTCAGGCCGCCCTCGCCGGTGTTGTGACTGAAACCGCCCAGCTGCGCACCGCGATTGAGGGCCTGGATCGCGGTAGGGCTGAGCGAGCCGTAACTCATGGCCGAGATATTGAGCACGCTGGCGGAGTACGGCTGCCGGCATTGCGGACCGCCGATGGTGACGCGCAGATCGGGGTCGATCTCCTCGACATCGATGGCCGCCATCGATTGGCCGAGCCATTCGTAGCCCAGCCGGTAGGTATCGACGCGCGTGCCGTAGGGAATGGTCTCGCTCTGCTGCTTGGCACGCTGGTAGACCACCGAGCGGAACATGCGGCTGATCGGCGTGCCGTCGGTATCCGACTCGAGCAGGTACTGACGGATGAACGGCCGCATCCGCTCGACCAGCCATCGGCCCCGGGCGACCAGCGGGAAATTGCGCCGCAGGGAGTGGCGCGACTGGCGCATGTCGTACAGACCCAGACCGATCAGAGGCAATGCCGGCAACAACAACCACCACAATGGCGGCCACCACAACCCGAGACCGACGATGACGGCAAGGGATACCGCGGCGATGACGAGAAAGCGCCGATGCATGCGAACGTCCTCCCTTCCGTTTACGCCCTGACCGCGACGGCGACACGACTCAGGAAAGGGTAGCTGTCACGCGGGCACCCTGCTCGTGCCGACGGGAAAGCCCGACGTCAGCGATCGCCGGAGGGGGTCTCGTCCTCGGCGGTCGGCTCGATCAGCTCGGCGGCCGACAGCGGCCGCGACTCCTGGGTGACCGGTTCGGGCGAGCCGATTTCCTTGTCGGCCGAGACGGTCTTGAGGTCGCGGAACTTGCGGGCGCTGGGCAGCACGCGTGACTCGAGCGAGCCCACCGCGCTGTTGTAGGCGTTGACCGCCTGGTTGAGGCTCTTGCCTACCTTGGACCAGTGATCCGAGAGCGTACCGATGCGCTCGTAGAGCTCCTTGCCCAGCGCGGCGACCTCGGCGGCGTTCTGCGCCATGGCCTCCTGGCGCCAGCCATAGGAGACGGCCTTCAAGAGCGCGATCAGCGTGGTGGGACTGGCCGGGATGACGCGGTTCTCGGCGCCGTACTCGATCAGCCCGGCATCCTCGGCCAGTGCCGCCGAGAAGAACGCCTCGCCGGGAACGAACAGCACCACGAATTCGGGACTGGGATCGAACTGGTCGAAGTAGCTCTTCTTCGCCAGCTGGCCGACGTGGGTGCGCACCTGGCGGGCATGATCGACCAGCGCGGCCTTGCGGGCATCCTCGTCCTGGGCCTCGACCGCGCGCAGGTAGGCATCCACCGGCGCCTTGGCGTCGACCACCACCTGGCGGCCACCGGGCAGGTGCACGATCAGGTCGGGACGCAGCCGACCACCCTCGGTGGTCTGGTTGACCTGCTCCTCGAAGTCGCAGTGCTCGAGCATGCCGGCCATCTCGACCACGCGCCGGAGCTGCAACTCGCCCCAGCGGCCGCGGGCCTGTGGCTGGCGCAGCGCCTTGACCAGGTCGGCGGTCTCGCGGTGCAGGCGCGGCAGGTGGGTCTGCAACAGGTCGTTGACCTGCTGGTTGAGCGCCGAATAGGCACTGGTGCGCGCGCGCTCCAGACCGTCGAGCTTGGTGTCGAACTTCTCCAGGCGCTCGCGAATCGGGCCGGTGAGCTGTTCGATCGCCTTGTGACGGGCAGAGAGATCGTCCTTGGCCTGGTGCTGGAAACGCTCGAGGTTCTCGCGGGCAAGCTTGAGGAACGATTCATTGTTGCGCGACAGCGCGTCGGCCGAGAGCCCCTTGAAGGCGTCCGCCAGCTTCTCGCGCGCCTCGTCGAGCAACTTCAATTTCTCGTTGGCGGCCTCCCGCTCGCGCTCGAGCCGCTCGGTGAGCTCGGCACGCTCTGCCTTGAGCGAAGCGGTGGTGGCGCGCTCGGCATCCAGCGCCGTCTGCGTCTCGCGCCGTTGCGCCTCGAGCGCCTCGCGCATCTCGACCAGGTGCGAACGCTCGGCCTCATGGCGCGCCTCGGCCGTGCGCGCCTCGCCCAGCTCCTCCCGGGCGGTGCGCAGTGCCTCGGTCTCGGCATCGAGCAAGGTTTCCAGGCGCTGGTTCTCGTCCGCCAGCCGCTGGCGCTCGCTGACCTCGCCACGCAGGCGGGCGGCCAGCCAGGCACTCGCCACCGCCGCGGTCAGCGCCACGGCGAACAGCGTCCAGGCAATCGGGTTGTCGATCAGCACGTCGATGGCCGTCACTTGCTCTCTCCTTCATCCACCGGCCAGGGTGTGCCCGCCCGGTACGTGTCTATGAGTCGGCGCGCCTCGTCGACGTCCGCCCGGATCTGTTCGACCAGGGCGTCGAGCGACTCGAAGCGTCGTTCGTCGCGGATGTCGGCGAGAAACTCCACCGTCACCAGTTCGCCGTAGAGGTCGCCGTCGAAATCCAGCACGAACACCTCGAGGCGCGCCTCACCGCCGTCGACGGTCGGGCGCGTGCCGATATTGGCCACCCCGTAACGCGGCCCGCCGTCGGTGCCGCTCATCCGCACCAGGAAGACACCACGCAGCGGCGACAGGCGGCGTCGCAAGGCGATATTGGCGGTGGGAAAACCCAGCTGGCGGCCGCGCTTGTCGCCGTGCATCACTCGCCCGCAGAGGAAGAACGGGTGACCCAGCAGCTGGGCGGCCGTCGCTACGTCGCGCACCTCGAGTGCGGCGCGCACCCGGGTCGAGGAGACGCGTTCGCCGTCGAGGGTGACGGTCACCGCCCGCTCGACGCCAAATCCCAGCTCCGACCCCATGCGCTCGAGCAACGTGAAGTCGCCGGCACGTCGGACGCCGAAACGGAAGTCGTCGCCGATCACCACGTGTCGGGCGCCCAGCGCCCCGATCAGCAGCTCCTTGACGAAGTTCGAAGCCGGCATGCCCGCCAGAGTCGCATTGAAAGGCATCAGCACCAGCCGGTCGACCACGTCCAGTGCCTCGAAGGCCTGGAAACGCTCACGCAGCCGGGTCAGCCGCGCCACCGGTGTGACGCCGTGGCGCTCGGCGAAGAACTCGCGCGGCAGCGGCTCGAAGATCACCACGGTAAGCGGCAGACCCAGCGAGCGGGCCTGCTCGGCGGCCTGAAGGATCACCGCCCGGTGGCCACGATGCACGCCGTCGAAGTTGCCGATCGTGACCACCGTGCCGGGCGCGTCGGCCGGCAGGCGGGGCGGCGTGCTGGGGGATAGTCGACTCAGCTGCATGCGGTTTCCATTCTCAGTCAGGATCGGCGCCATCACTGGCGCTCCGGCGGCACATGACGGTCGAAGGCGACCACCGCCAGCAGGCGGCGCGGCGTCTGCCCCAGTGCGGCGGCGGCCACCACGAAGATCGCCATGCCGAACGCGATCAGGCCAAGCACCGCGCCAAGACGCTCGAACCATGCCCAACCGGTCCAGACATCGGCCGCCGGACTGATCCACAACAGCAGGCCGGCCATCGCCAGCGCCGCCAGCGTGATCCGGCCGATGAAACGGCGCGTGCCGGGCTCCACCTGCCAGGCGCCCCGTCGGCGCAGGGTCCAGCCGAGCAACAGGGCGTTGACCCAGGCGGCCATCACCGTGGTCAACGCCAGCCCGACGTGGGCCAGATGCCCACCCAGCCAGAACATCCAGGGCAGTACCAGCAAGGCCTTGAATACCAGGTTCGCGATCACGGAGATCACCGCGATGCGCACCGGCGTGGCCGTGTCCTGGCGGGCGAAGAAGCCCGGCGCGAAGATCTTGATCAACAGGAACGCCGGCAGGCCCAGCGCGTAGGCCGTCATCGCCAGCGAGACCATCGCGGTGTCGCTCGGCGTGAAGGCATCGTACTGGAACAGGGTGGCCAGGATCGGCACCGACAGGCCGATCAGCCCGGCCATCGCCGGCACCCCGATCAACAGGGTCAGGCGCAGCGCGCCATTGACGGTGCGATTGTAGTCCTCGTCGCTACCGCGGGCGAAGGCCCGCGAGAGGGCCGGCAGGATCACCGTGCCGATCGCCACGCCGAACACCCCCAGCGGCAGCTCGACCAGCCGGTCGGAGTAGTACAGCCAACTGACCGAGCCGGCCACCAGCAGGGAGGCGAGGATGGTGTCGACCAGCAGATTGATCTGGGTGACCGAGGCGCCGAACATCGCCGGCAACATCAGCCGCAGGGTCTTCTTCACCCCGGGATGTGGCCCGATGCGCGGACGGGGCAGCAGCCCCAGCCGGGCGAGAAATGGCAGCAGGAAGAACAGCTGCAGAATGCCGGCGACGAACACACCCCAGGCCAGCGCCATCACCGGTTGCTCGAAGAACGGCGCGACGACCAGGGTGGCGGCGATCAGGCTCAGGTTCAGCCAGATCGGTGCGAGCGCCGGCATGGCGAAGCGGCCGAAGGCGTTGAGGCTGCTGGCGGCGAACGCCGTCAGCGAGATGAACAGCAGGTAGGGGAAGGTGATCAGCAGCATCCCCTCGGCCAGCTCGCGCTGGGCGGGGTCGTCGGTGAAACCCGGCGCAAACAGCAGAATCAGCAGCGGCGCCCCGGCCATGCCGAGGCCCACCACGACCACCAGCACCGCCGCCAGCGTGCCGAACATGTGATCGACGTAGTCCTTGAGCTCGGCACGCGTGCCGGTCTCGCGGTACTCGGACAGCACCGGCACGAAGGCCTGCTGGAAGGCGCCCTCGGCGAACAGGCGGCGCAGGAAGTTGGGGATCTTGAAGACGACGAAGAAGGCATCCATCGCCGCACTGGCGCCGAACACCCGCGCGAGCAGCATGTCGCGCACGAAGCCGAGCACCCGCGAGATCATCGTCATCCCGCCGAAGGCCGCGCTGCTCTTCCAGATGCTCATGCGGCATTCACCACTCGGGTGGGGTCATCCTGGTTTGCCAACCGATTCATCCGTGGAAGCGTCCCGTCCATAATCCCGTCATTGATCCGTTTCGGGTCGATCACTCAGCCCCCAGAGCGGCGCGACCACCTCCCAGACATTCTCCAGCACCTGCTTCTGCCCCTCGGCATTCGGATGCAGGCCGTCGTCGAGCATCGAGTCGCGGTCGTCGGCCGCCCCTTCCAGAAGGAAAGACAACCCCGGCAGGTCGTTCTCGTCGATCAGGCGTGCGTACATCGCG
The DNA here is from genome assembly GCF_001641825.1 of Guyparkeria sp. WRN-7. GTDB lineage: Bacteria > Pseudomonadota > Gammaproteobacteria > Halothiobacillales > Halothiobacillaceae > Guyparkeria. The sequence continues at coordinate 42,037 of NZ_LRFH01000014.1, forward strand.
GCGAAGGGGTCGGCGTACGCCGGGCCGTAGTTCGTCGGCAGCATGATACCGAGCAGCACCACCTCGGCGCCGTGGGCCTCGGCGCGGTCGATGAGTGTCTGCAGATTGGCCTCGATCACGTTCAGCGGCAGCCCGCGCAGGCCGTCGTTGGCGCCCAGCTCGAGCAGCACCCAGTCGTAGTCGCCGGTCTCGAGCACCTCGGGCAGACGCGTGATCCCGCCCGAGGTGGTCTCGCCGCTGGCCGAGGCGTTGGTCACATCGAACCGGCCCGGTGCCCGCGCCTCCAACCGCTCGCGCAGCAACGCGACCCAGCCCTCGCTCACCGGCAGCTTGTAGGCTGCCGAGAGCGAATCACCGAACACCAGCACCTGGGTGGTGGATGCAGCTGGGGTGTCGTCACCTATACTCGCGCCGACTCCGAAACACAGCAGCAACAGCCCGGCAATGCCTGCCGGCCAGCGACGTCCGAGCATTCCCATGTCCTCTTCGAAAACTCCCCGCGACGACAGCCAGCCGATCCTGACCGTCGAGGGCGTGACGCAGACCGTGCGCACGCCCGAACCGCTCACCATTGTGCATGAGGCCTCACTGCAAATCTTCCCCGGCGAGGCCGTCGCGCTGGTCGGCCCGTCGGGGGCGGGCAAGTCGACGCTGCTGGCCCTGATGGCCGGGCTGGACACGCCCAGTGCCGGGCGGATCCGGCTGGCGGGCGAGCCGCTGGAGAACCTGGACGAAGACGGCCGTGCCGCGGTGCGCGCCGGCCGGGTGGGTTTCGTCTTCCAGTCCTTCCAGCTGATCGATGGGCTCAACGCGCTGGAAAACGTCGCCCTGCCGCTGGAACTGGCCGGTGAGCGCGGCGCCGAGGCGCGGGCCCGCGAGGCGCTGGTCGAGGTCGGGCTGGGCGAGCGGCTGGCCCACATGCCCCGCCAGCTATCCGGTGGCGAGCAGCAGCGGGTGGCACTGGCGCGCGCCTTCGTCATCGAGCCGGACATCCTGTTCGCCGACGAGCCCACCGGCTCGCTGGACACCGCCACCGGCGAGCACGTCATCGACCTGCTCTTCCGCCTGCGCGAACGCCACCGCACCACGCTGATGCTGGTCACCCACGACCCGGCCCTGGCTGCCCGCTGCGATCGGGGCTTCGAGGTCAACGCCGGCCGGGTAAGCGACTGGCAGCCGGACCCGGACGCCCTGCGAGGCGCGACATGACGCCCGGCACAGCGACCAACATCCGACTGGCCTGGCAGGGACTGGTCCGCGAGGTACAGAGCGGGCTGCTCACCCCGATGCTTCTCGCCCTGCTGGTGGCCGTCTCGGCGGTGACGGCGGTGGGTTTCTTCGTCGACCGCGTCGACGGGGCGATGCGCGCGCAGGCCGCCCAGTTCCTCGCCGCCGACGCCCGGGTGGAGTCACCCGATCCGCTCGACGAGTGGGCCGCGACGGCCCAGGATCTGGGGCTACTCACCAGCCAGCACGTCACTTTCCCCACCGTGGTGCTCGCCGGGCAGCAGAGCCAACTGGTCGGCCTCAAGGCGGTCGACGGCGCCTATCCGCTGCGTGGCGACCTGCGCATCGACGACGGCGGGGCGGTAAACACGGTCGACCACGGACCATCCCCGGGGCAGGTCTGGATCGCCCGCCGCGCCCTGCTCTCGCTGGACACGGCGATCGGCGAGTCCATCGCGGTGGGACAGACGAGCCTCGAGATTGCCGCCGTGCTCGAACGCGAGCCGGACGTCGGCAACATCTTCGCCCAGGCCGCGCCACGGCTGATGATCCACCGCGACGACCTGGCCGCCACGGGGCTGGTGACCGATACCAGCCGCGTCGAGTATGCGCTGCTGCTGGCGAGCGATGCCGGCGACCGCGATGCCCGGCTGGACGCCTTCGCCGACCGGCTACCGGACCGACTGCGGATCGAGCGCCCCGAATCGAGCCAACCCGCCTTCGAGACCGCCTTCGACCGTGCCGCGCGCTTTCTCGGTCTCGCCTCGGTAGTCGCCGTGCTGCTCGCCGGTGCCGCCCTGGTGATCGCCGCGCGGCACTACAACCGCGTCCAGCAGGGAGCGGCGGCCCTGATGCGTGCCATGGGCGCCTCATCGAAGCAGATCGGGGCGATCTATCGCTGGCGCCTGCTGATGCTGGCGCTGCTGGCGGCCATCCCGGGCATCATGATCGGGGCGCTCACCCAGCTGCTGCTCGCCGACCTGATGGCCCAAGTGCTGGACGTCGACCTGCCGCCGCCCAGCCTGAGCCCGGTGGCGCTGGGGCTGGCCGTTGCCCTGGTCGCCCTGTTCGGTTTCGCCCTGCCGAGCCTGGTACAGCTCAAGCACACCCCGCCCCTGCGGGTGCTGGTCGAACATGCAGTCGCACCCAGCCCCGCCGCGACCCTGCTGTTCGGCGCGGGGCTGGGCGCGATCACGCTGCTGGTCTGGTTCCAGGCCCGCGATGCCGCGCTGACCCTGTGGGTGCTGGTCGGACTGGGGGCCAGCCTGCTGGTCTTTCTCGCCGTGGCCTGGCTGCTGGTGACGATGCTGCGCCGCTGGCCGGCGCGGGGCGTCGCCCGCTTCGGGCTGGCGCGCATGGCCCGCGCCCGCTGGTCTTCCGCCACGCAGATCGCCGCCCTAGCGCTGGGCGTGACCGCCGTGCTGTTGCTCTCGGTGGTCCGTTCGGACCTGATCGACGCCTGGGAGCGCCAGATCCCGGCCGATGCGCCCAACATCTTCGCCATCAACATCCAGCCGCAACAGGTGGACGGCATGCGCGCCTTCCTCGACCGCGCCGGGATCGAGAACGCGGGTTTCTACCCGATGGTGCGCGCCCGCTGGACGCAGATGGACGACGCGCCGGTCGACAAGGCGCGCTACGAGGGCCGCGCCCACCGGCTGGCGACCCGCGAGTTCAATCTCTCCGTGGGCGCGGAGGCGGCCGCCCACAACCGCGTGGTTGCCGGTGACCTGGACGCGGAGGGCTTCTCCGTGGAGGAAGGCATCGCCGAGACGCTCGGCTGGTCGCTGGGCGACCGGCTGACCTTCACCGTCGACGGCCGCGAGGTGAGCGGCGCGATCACCTCGCTCCGCGCGGTCGACTGGGATTCGATGCGGCCGAACTTCTTCGTTATCGCCAGCCCGTCGCTGATGGACGGGGTCGCCGCGCAGTACATCACCAGCTTCCATTTCCCCGACGGGGCGCCGCAGACGCAAGTCGACCTGTTGCGCGAGTTCCCGACGGTGACGCTGTTCGACGTCTCGCGGATCCTCGACGAGGTACGCACGCTGATCGATCGCGCCAGCCAGGCGGTGGAGTACGTGTTCGCCTTCACGCTGGCCGCAGGACTGGTGGTGCTGCTGGCCGCCTTCGGCGCGAGCGAGCGCCAACGCATTCATGACGCCGCCGTCCTGCGGGTGATGGGCGCGAGTCGCGGCAAGGTGATCGCCGCGCTGTGGATCGAATTCCTCGCCCTGGGGCTGCTGGTGGGACTGCTGGCGGCCGTCGCTGCCATGACCGTCGGCGCCACGCTCTCGGCGCGGGTGTTCGACCTGCCGCTGGCGCTCAATCCGGCGCTGCTGCCCTGGGGACTGGGTGCCGGGCTGCTGCTCGCCGCGCTGGTCACGCCGCTGCTCGCTCGCCGCATGACGCGGGTACCGCCGGCAAGGGCGCTACGCCGCTAGCGCCGCAACGGCTCAGGCAAACAGCGCGTCGATCTCCTCCCACAGCGCGCGGTAGGCCTGATTGGCCGGATGGCGCGGCTCGCGGTAGACGCTGGGCTGCTGGTCCTCGCCCATGCGCTCGATCACCGAGGCGTAGGGGATTTCCGTTTCCAGCAGTTCGGGGATGTCGTGGCGATGGCGTTCGCCGAACTCTCGATGCATGCGCCGGCGGCGATCCACCAGTCCGAGGTACGCATGCAATCGTTCCGGGTGGATCTTGCGCTCGGCCAGGTGCTGCTTGAGCTGGTACCAGGTGCGTTCGGAGAGATGCGTGGGCACCATCGGCACCAGCACCAGATCGGCGGCGCGCAGGACGTTGTCCGCCAGCAGCGACAGTCCGGGCGGGGCGTCGATCCAGATCTCCTCGAACTGCTCGGCCAGCGGGTCGAGCAGCTTGGCGAGCCGGTAGCCGGCATCCTTCTTGTCGGCCAGGTGGTGCTCGATCGCCTGCTGTCCGGGCAACGCCGGCAGGATCCAGAGATGGTTATGAATGGTGGGACGAACGGCCTTGGCAATGCCCTTGGCCTTGAGGAGTTTCTTCACCGGCCGCTCGGCAGTGGGCTCGGCCTGCAGGTACCACGAGGCGGCACGTTGCGGGTCGAGATCCCAGACCAGCACCCGCCGACCGGCGGCCGCCGACAGCGCGGCGAGATTGACCGTCGAGGCGGTCTTGCCCACCCCGCCCTTGACTGAATACAGCGCGACCGTCTGGGCCATGCGACTCCCTGCTCCTGCCTCTGGTTAGCCTGCCGGCGAGCATAGCACCGGGTCGGGCCAAATCTTGTGACAGGAGGCGGGCAACCGCGTCAGTGTTCGCCCAGCTCCTTGAGCTTGCGGGTCACGGTGTTGCGCCCCCAGCCGATCAGGGCCGCGGCCTTCTGCTTGTGGCCGCCGGTGTAGGCGAGCGCCGCCTGCAGCAGGGTGCGCTCGAAGGCCGGGCCGGCGGTGGCGAGCAGGTCCTCGTCACCGGCCTTCAGCCGTGCCTCGGCCCAACGCGACAGATCGCTGGTCCAGCGCGACAGCAACTGGTCGTCGCCCTCGCCGCCGGCCTCGCCAGCCGTGCCCTGACGGACCGTATCGGGCAGGTCGTCGAGGCCGATCTCGTTGCCCGGGGCCATCACCGTCAGCCAGCGGGCGATGTTCTCCAGCTCGCGGACGTTGCCCGGCCAGGGGTACTCGGAGAGGCGCGCCTCGGCCGCCCGGGTGAGTGCCTTGACCGGCACACCCAGCTCCTCGGCGGCGCGGGCGAGGAAGAACCGCATCAACTGCGGGATGTCCTCGACCCGCTCGCGCAGGGAGGGCAGCTTGAGGCGGATGACGTTGAGGCGGTGATAGAGATCCTCGCGGAACCGCCCATCCTTGACCAGGTCCTCGAGCCGCTGGTGGGTCGCGGCGATCACGCGCACGTCGCTCTGGATCAGCGAGGTGCCGCCGACACGGTAGAAATGCCCGTCCGAGAGCACCCGCAGCAGGCGGGTCTGCAACTCGAGCGGCATGTCGCCGATCTCGTCGAGGAACAGCGTGCCGCCCTGGGCCTGCTCGAAGCGGCCGCGACGCTGCGTGGCCGCGCCGGTGAAGGCTCCCTTCTCGTGGCCGAACAGCTCGGATTCCAGCAGGTCCTTGGGAATCGCCGCGGTATTGAGGGCGACGAACGGTCCGTCGCGGCGCTGGCTGTGCCGGTGCAGGGCGCGGGCGACCAGTTCCTTGCCGGTACCGGACTCGCCGTTGATCAGCACGGTCACCGACGAGCGCGCCAGCCGGCCGATGGCACGGAAGATCTCCTGCATGGCCGGGGCGTTGCCGATCAGCTCGGAGCCGGATTCGGCCTCCTCTGGCACGGCCGCCTTCTGTGCCCGCTCGCGGGAGGCGTCGTAGGCGCGCTCGGCCAACCGCACGGCCTCGTCGATGTCGAACGGCTTGGCGAGATAGTCGAAGGCGCCCTTCTCGAACGCGCCGACCGCACTCTCCAGATCGGAATGAGCCGTCATGATCACCACCGGGATCTCCGGGTGTTCGTCGGCCAGACGGGTAAGGAAACTCAGCCCGTCCTCGCCCGGCATGCGGATGTCGGAGAAGATCACATCGGGCGCGTCGCCACGGTCGAGACGGGCCTGGGCACCGGCCACCTCGTCGAAGGACTCCACGGCGAAATCGGTAGTGGCCAGGGCACGTTCCAGGACCCAGCGAATGGCCTGGTCGTCATCGATCACCCACAGGCGTGGGGCTGTCGGCTTGTCGGCAGGGGATTGCATGTCAGGTCTACTCGTTCGAAAAATCGGATGACAACCCGCCCGGCGGATCGTCCGGATGGATCGGCAGGATCAGGGAGAAACGGGTCACACGGCGCATGGGCACGAACTCGATCATGCCCTGATGGCGTTCGGCGATGGTCTGCGCCAGCGACAGCCCCAGGCCGCTGCCACCGGGCCGGCCGCTGACCATGGGCAGGAATAGGGTCTCCACCAGTTCCTTGGGCACGCCCGGGCCGTTGTCCTCGACATCGATGCGCACTGCCAGGCGGTGGCGCTTGCCGTGGACGGTGAACTGACGCAGCACCCGGGTGCGAAAGGTCAGTCTGGGGTTGGGGGTCTCGCCCTCGCGCATGGCCTGAACGGCATTGCGGGCGAGATTGAGCAGCACCTGCACCAGCTGGTCGCGATCGGCCCAGACGTCCGGCAGGCTGGGATCGTAGTCGAGCTTCCAGTCGAGCGGCTTGTCGCCGGCCTCGATGCGCAGCAGCTGGCGCACCTGCTCGAGGGGTTCGTGGACGTTGACCCACTCGAAGTTCGGCTTGTCGATGGGCCCCAGCATCCGATCGATCAGCCCGCGCAGCCGGTCGGTCTCCTGCAGGATGATGCGGGTGTACTCGGTGAGCCGGTCGTCGGGCAGCTCGCGCTCGAGCAGCTGGGCGGCCCCGCGCACGCCACCGAGCGGGTTCTTCAGCTCGTGAGCCAGCCCGCGCATCATCTGCCGGGTGGTCATCTGCAGGGAATTGATGCGCGCATCGCGGGAGATGCGCAGGTGGCGCTCGATGTCGTTGAGCTCCAGCATCACCCGCGCACCGGGGTACTCGGGGCGCGGCGTGATCGCGCAGTCGGCGACCCGGACCAGCTCGTGGGCGAGCACCAGCTCCACCTCGCGCAGCGTCATCACCTGGCTGGTGGAAAGCGCTTCGCGGATGGTGTCGACCAGCAGCGAATTGGCCTCGAAGACCGCGTCGAAACCGGACTTCAGCGCCGCCGTGTAACTGGTGCCCAGAAACTGCTCGGCGGCCGAATTGAGATAGATCGGCCGGTTACGCTCGTCGAGCACCACGATCGCGGTGTTGAGGGTATCGGCAAGGCGCGGCTCGGTTCTGGGCTTCATGCACTGCTCCACCGGACTAGGGCGGCCGGCAGGGCGCTCCTGCCGGGCGGGTGGCTGTTTTTGGTGCAATTAGCGTGCCCGGCCGGACGGCACGGCGCAAAAACCGGGAAAACGCGCCCCACAGCGGTTCAACGAGACTCCAGAAAGAGACTCCGCTTAGAGGAATGTGCCAAATGCACCCTATCAGTGCATCAAGATAGTCCACCGCTCCCTTATTGTGCAGGCGTGATCAGCTGGAAACGCACCGGAGCACTCTCAAGGAGCACGTCACCATTGCGGCGAATCTGGGCCACCAGCTCATGTCGACCGGAAGCGAGACCGTTGACCAGGTGACGCCGCCCGGTGGACTCCTGCACCCGCGGCCGACCGTCGACCAGGATGAACACCCGGTCGTCGCGCTGCAGCCCGGGCTGGATCGCAAGCTCGATCGTGATGCTGCCGTGGGGACGGCTGGCGACCTCGCCGTCGACCGGCTCGGTGATCGCCAGGTGCTGATACGGAGCCGGCTCGCTGGACGCGTCCGGCGACGGGGACGGCTCGGCCGCTGCCCCGGAGGGCGTGTCCGCCGATGTGCCGGACGAGGGGTCCGGCGTCGTCTGCGACGACTCCGGCGAGCCCGGTTCCGGCAGTTCGACCGGCTCCATGGGGATGACCGGCGCCGACTCGACCTCGTGCACCTTCGCGCCGGCAACCGGCTCGTCGGTGAACACCGTCTCGCCGGCGCTGTTGGTGTACTGATAGACCTTGGCGGCGGAACCCGGCATGACCACGCCCATCAGCGCGATCAGGCCCAGCGGCCAGGCCAGCAGGCGGGGATTCCTTCCGGTGACGTCGGGCATGATTCCTTCCCTCGACGGTGAGAGCGGCTTAGTCGCCGGGCGGCGTGATCAGGCCGCGTAGCCGGTCGAGCCGCGATTCGAGCGCGGTGTCGTCCGGGGCGGTGACGGTCACGTGGCCGAGCTTGCGCCCCGGTCGCGGTGTCTTGCCGTAATCGTGCCAGCTGGTACCCGGCACGGCCATCACGGCCATCGGGTCGGGCAGACGGCCGACCAGGTTGAGCATGGCGACCTCGCCCAGCGGGTCGGTATCGCCCAGAGGCCACCCCAGCAGCGCGCGGAGGTGGTTCTCGAACTGCGAGGTGCGCGCCCCGCCCAGGCTCCAGTGGCCGCTGTTGTGCACGCGCGGCGCCATCTCGTTGATCACCAGCCGGCCATCGACGACGAAGAACTCGATCGTCAGTGCGCCGACATAGTCGAGCTTCTCCAGCACCAGACCGGCCGCGCGTTCGGCCTCTGCCTGCAGCGGGTCACCCCGGTGGGCGGTGGTCTGCCAGAGAATGCCGTGGCGATGGACGTTGGTGACCAGCGGGTAGACGCGCTGCTCGCCGCTGCGACTGCGCACGGCAACGATCGAGACCTCGCGTTCGAACGACTGCATCTTCTCCAGTACCGCCGGCACCCCGCCGATGGCCTCCCAGGCGGAAGCGGCCTCGCCGGGATTGCCCGGCCCGCCCTCGTGGGCGGCGTGGGCCGGGTCGGCCAGGCGCACCTGACCCTTGCCGTCGTAGCCGAAACGCCGCGTCTTGAGGATCGAGGCACCACCGAGATGCGCCACGCCCTGGACGATGTCGCGCACCGAGTCGACCTGCACCCAAGGGGCAACCGTCAGACCCAGCCCTTCGAAGAACTGTTTCTCCTCGAGTCGGTCCTGGGCAACGGCCAGCGCCGCCGTTCCGGGCATCAGGCAGTTGCGCGCCGCGACACGCTCGGCGGAGGCCTGCGGGACGTTCTCGAACTCCAGCGTGACCACGTCGCATTCGACGGCCAGACGTTCGAGCGCCTCGGCGTCATCGAACTCGGCGCGGATGTGCCGACCGACCGAGGCGGCCGGCGGCTCGAATGCCGGATCGAGAAAGGTGAACCGGTGGCCCATGGCCACCCCGGCCAGACCCAGCATCTGGCCCAGCTGGCCACCGCCGATCACGCCGATGTGCAGACCCGCGGGCTCGCCGGTGCGGCCCTCGACACGCGGCACCTCGCACTGATTCTCGACGCCAGCCATCGATTCAGTCCTCGCCCGGCTCGGGCTTGTCGAGCACCGCCTGGGTCTGGCGCTCGCGCCAGGCATCCAGACGCCCGGCCAGGGCCTCGTCGTTGTTCGCCAGCGTCGCGGCGGCCAGCAGCGCGGCATTGATGGCCCCGGAGCGGCCGATCGCGAGCGTGCCCACCGGCACGCCGGCCGGCATCTGCACGATCGACAGCAGCGAATCCATGCCCGAAAGGGCCTTGGACTGCACGGGCACACCGAACACCGGCAGGCGAGTCTTGGCCGCCACCATGCCTGGCAGGTGCGCGGCACCTCCGGCACCGGCGATGATGATCTTCAGCCCCCGGCCGACGGCCGACTCGGCATAGTCGAACAGCTTGTCGGGCGTGCGGTGCGCGGAGACCACCTCCTTCTCGAAGGGAATCTCCAGCGCCTCGAGCGTCTCGCAGGCATGGCTCATGGTCTCCCAGTCGGACTGGGACCCCATGATCACGCCAACCAGCGGTTGCGCACTCATACGCCGGTCACCATGGCCGGCAGGACGTCCTGCAGTTGCGGGTGCGTGTTCGCCACACCCACCGCCGCGATGTACAGGAACACCAGGATGGCGAGGATCCAGGCGCTGGCCCGCATGCCGCGGGTCTTGCCGAAGCGCATCGCCACCAGCCCCAGGCCGATGTAGACGACCAGGCCGACGATCTTGACGGTCAGGAACTGCGGGTGGACGCCGTTGCTCCAGAAGAGCAGCCAAGCGGCGACCAGGGCGCTGACCAGCAGGACGGTATCGACGACGTGCGGCGTGATCTTCACCCACTTCTTCTTCAGCATCGACGAGCCGGCGAGCATCCAGCCGCCGCGCACGACGAAACCGAGCAGCGACAGCACGGCCGCCAGGGCGTGCAGGTGAATCCAGAACGAGGCTTGAGCCATGGGGCAATCTTCCCGATTGATATGTCCGTGGTGACCGCGAAATCGCGGAAAGAGGCAAGCATAAATCATCGGCGCCCACCCCCCAAGGTCGCTACACTGGGCTTTCCCTCGCACCGAGATCGACACGAGGTGTCGCCATGCAGCTACCCAACCACCTGGTTTCCCTGCCCATTGCCGTGATTGGCTGGCTGATCGCAGTTGTCAGCGTGGCCTGGGCGGTGCGCGCGGCGCCCTGGTCCGCCTTGCGCGCCGAGCCTGCCCGTTTCAATCTGGTGGGGCTGGCCGGACTGTTCCTGCTCGGCATGTGGTCGCTCAAGGCCACGCTGATGCCGGGACTGACGCTGCACTTTCTCGGCGCGGCCACCGCGACGCTCGTGATCGGTCTGGAGCTGACGCTGATCGCCGGCCTGATCGCCGCCATCGTGCTGCCGCTGGCGTTCGGCGGCGGCCTGGCGATCGCCGGCTGGCACTTCGTCCTCGCGGCACTGCTGCCGGCACTGATCACCTACGCCATCACGCGGGGCTCGCAGCGCTGGATGCCGCCGAACTTCTTCATCTACCTGTTCATCGGCGTGTTCCTCTCGGCGGTGCTGGGCGTAATCGCCCACGGCACCGGCACCGCACTGCTGGTCATGGCCATGGGGCTCTACGATGCCGACATCGTCTGGAACAACTATCTGCGCATCCTGCCGCTGCTGGCATTCCCGGAAGGGGTGATCAACGGCATGATCATGACCGCGCTGGCACTGGTGATCCCGCAGTGGGTGATTTCCTTCGACGATCATTTCTACATCGACGGGCGCTAGGCACCGGCAGCGCCGGTCGCCCCCGGGATTGCGACCTGCCGCTGCAGTTTGCAAGATGCAACTCGCGCACGAGTTATCAGTCAGAGCTTGGGCAGCTAAGCATCTGTTTATGAAGGGCGCCCGATCCCCTTCCGGATGGCATGGATCCTGCTAATCCACTCCCCAGCCGAGCAGGAGTGAGCTCGGACAATTAAGACACGAGATATCAGGAGTTCCCCATGAAAAAACTGACCGCGATCGCATTCGCTTCGGGTCTGGCCGTTGCCTCCATGCAGGCCATGGCTGCCGACGCCACCGCCGGCAAGAAGCTCTACGAGCAGAGCTGCGCGTCCTGCCACGGCATGAAGGCCGAAGGCCAGGGCATGTTCCCGAAGCTGGCCGGCAAGAGCGCCGAGCGCATCTCCACCGCCCTGACCCACTACAAGAACGGCGATCAGGCCGCTCTGAAGGAAATGGACGGCAACATCGGCGGCTCCAACTACGCCATCATGGCGCCGAACGCCGCCGGCCTGTCGCAGAGCGACATCGAGAACCTGGGCGCCTTCATCGGCAGCCTCTGATCTCGCAGCCGACCCGGCACCCAACAAAAAGCCCGGACCGATTGGTCCGGGCTTTTTTGTGCCCGACGAAACAGCGGACCCTGATGGAGGCTCAGCGCCCGCTACGCAACCGGTCGAGCCGAAGCCGGTCACGGGCATCGAACAGCCGGCGCGCCCCCAGCTGCACCGCCACCAGCGAGCCGAAGCCGGTCGCCGCGGCGATCAGGAACATGATCAGGATCTGGTACTTGACCGCCTCGATCGGGGGCGAGCCGGCAAGGATCTGGCCGGTCATCATCCCCGGCAGGCTGATCACCCCGGCCGCCGCCAGCATGTTGAGGGTCGGGATCAGACCAGCACGCATCGAGTCCGAACGCAGCTCGGCGGTGGCATCGCGCACCGAGTGCCCCAGCACCAGCCGCGCCTCGATTTCGCGACGGCTCTGCCAGGCGGTCTGGGTGAGGTTGTTCAGCGCCAGTCCAATCCCGGTCATGGTGTTGCCGAGGATCATCCCCAGCAGCGGGATGGCGTACTGCGGCGTGTACCAGGGGTCGGTCTCGATCATGAAGGTCAGGGCGAGCACGGTCACGATCAGCGCCGTGGCGCTCATCGCCGCGAGACCAATGCCGTAGCCGTGCCAGCCGCGGATGGCGCGCTTCTGCCGTGCGACCACCTCGTAACCCGCCAGCCCCATCATCACCATCGCGATCAGGGCGATCCAGGGCAGGGTGGCGGCATCGAAGACCGCCTCGAGGATCACGCCCACCAGCAGCAGCTGCAGCACCATCCGCACGCTGTTGAACGCCAGGGTACGGAACAGACCCAGCCCCAGCAGCACCTGGACCACCCCCAGCGCCAGGACCAGTCCGGCCGCCAGCGCCAGATCGAACGGGGTGAGGCTATACAGATTCATGCAACACCCCTCCCTCGGGTTTCATCTCCAGCCAGCGACGCGCGTGGGCACGCACCTCCTCCGGGTTGTGGCTGATCCACACGGCGGCCGCGCCGTGCTCACGCACATAGCCCAGCAGCACCTCGGCCATTGCCGACGCGTTGTCGCGATCCAGATTGGCGGTGGGCTCGTCGAGCAACAGCACCCGCGGCATCAACACCAGGGCGCGCAGTACGGCCAGTCGCTGACGCTCGCCGGAGGAAAGGCGGTCGACCGGCGACTCCCACAAGGCAGCACGCAACCTGAGACGCTCCCACCAGTCATCGGACGGCCGACCGGGGAAATGCTCGGCCACCGTATCGGCCCACCAACCGGACTCTGCCGGCACCAGCCCGACCTGCCGTCGCCACTCGGTCGCCGGCATGGCCTGCTGCTCGGCACCGTCCAGCCAGACCTCACCGTCATGCGGCGACAGGTCCGCCAGCGCACGCAGCAACTGGCTCTTGCCGACCCCGGACTCACCCTGCACCGTCAGCACCTCGCCGGCCTCCAATGAAAAGGAGACCGGCGGCACGTGCTGCCCCTGCAGGCCCTTCACCTCGAACAACATGCGAATCCCCCGTTGAAAGCAGGCAGCCCGCAAACAAAACGCCGGCCCTGGGGCCGGCGTCTGTGCCTGTGTCGGGCCACCGCGAGGTGGCCGTCGGGCGAGCTTTACTCGCCGCCTTCTTCCAGTGTCGCGATGTACGCGGCCAGACCCTTGATGTCCTCGTCGGTGAGGTGCTTGGCCTGCGGGATCATCGCGTAGGAGTTCGGACCCATTTCCTGGCCCTTGCGGTAGATCTTCAGCAGGCTGGCGGCCTGATCCATGCCCATGCCGGCCAGCTTCGGCGCGTTGAAGAGCTCGCCGCCCTCGCCGTTCTCGCCATGGCAGATCGCGCAGTTGGAGAACAGGGCCTCGCCGTGCTTGACGACCGACTCGCCCACGATGACCGGCTCGGCCGGCTTCTTCTCTGCCTTGGCCTGCTCGCCACCGGCGGATGCGCCACCGCCGTTGGTGCCACCGAACTCGTCGGCGATGTAGACCGACAGGTTGGCGATCTGATCGTCAGACAGGTTGGCCGCGTTCGGCGCCATGGTGCCGTAACGGTCACCCAGGCCAACCGACTTCAGGTACTCCTGGTCACCCTCGCGGTAAGCGATCAGCTTCTTCTGCACCTTGGCCGCGTCCATGCCGGTCAGGACCGGGAAGGCACCGCCCTGGCCCTTGCCGTCCGCACCGTGACAGGCGGCACAGGCAGCGTAGGCCTGCTTGCCAGCAGCGACGTCGCCGTCAACGGCACCGCCGCCATTGCCGCCGGCTGCAGCCGAGCCGCCGGCACCGCCACCGAAGGCGTCGCCGATGTAGGCGGCCAGGTCGGCGATGTCCTCGTCGGACAGGCCGGAGGCGTTCGGCGCCATGGTGCCGTAACGGTCACCCAGACCGACCGACTTCAGGTACTCCTGGTCACCCTCGCGGTAGGCAGTCAGCTTCTTCTCCGCCTCGTCGGCCGGGATGCCGGTCAGTACCGGGAAGGCGCCGCCCTGACCCTTGCCGTCCGCGCCGTGGCACGCCGCGCAGCTTGCATACTTCTGCTTGCCGGCGGCAATGTCACCACCGGAGCCGCCCGCGGCACCGCCCTGGTCGGCCGACCCGCCGGTCGACTCGGCCTTGGCCGTCTTGGTGGCTTCTTTGCTTTCCGGATTCTCGACCACTTCACCGACGAGCGAGTTTTCCTCGGCGGTATTGACGAGCGCGTTCACCAGATAGAACACGGCGACCAGCATGAGGAGTGCCGAGACGAAGCCAACCAGCTTCGACATCGGGTCGACCTTGGGGGTATGTTGAGCCACGAGAGTCCTCCAGAATCTTTATCGTTTTAGCCAGCGCAACGGCGCGTAGTATATCGGCAAAAAACAGCATTTGACAGGATCGCGGCCTGCATGTCTCCCCCCGCCTCGAAAAAAAACCGCACAACCGGCAGGGCTACCGGCGCAAAGCGCGCCAGAAAGGGCCCGACGGGGCTGACATCACCGGTCGCCGAGCTGCCGGGCGTCGGCCCGAAGGTCGCCGAAAAACTCGCACGACTGTCCATCGAGACGGTCGGGGATCTGCTCTGGCACCAGCCGTTGCGCTACGAGGACCGTGGCACAAAACAGGCGCTTTCGCCGCAACATGTCGGCGAGTCGGCCCTGTTCGAGGTGCGGATCAACGAGGTCCGGCCGCTGTTTCGCGGCAAGGCACGGCTGGTCTGTCAGGCCGTGGGCGAGGGACCGGCTGGCCCCACCTCACTCACGATCTGGTTCTTCGGCCGCTACGGGCCCACCCCGCAGGCCGGCCGGACGTACCTGCTGTTTGGCGAGTTGCAGCAGGGCCCTCACGGGCTGGAGATGGCGCAGCCGGAGCTGGTCACGCCGAGCCAAATCGGCCACATCCGCCCGGTCTACCCGGCCACCGAGGGTGTGGCCCAGCCCAAGCTGCGCCAGCTGATGGAAGCCGCCCTCGAGATCGCGGTGCGCGAGCTTAGCGACCCGCTGCCCGCCGCCATCCGCGAGGCGCGCGGCTGGCCACCGCTGATGAAGGCATTGCAGCGCATCCACCTCCCTAAGCGCCGCGATGGCGTCCCGACCCGCAGCGAGCCGGCCTTCCAGCGGCTGATCACCGAGGAGCTTTCCACCCACATCCTCGCCCTGCGCCAACGACGCGCGGTCACCCGCGAAGTGGCCGCCCCGGCGATCCCGCCGCAGGCGCACCTGTTCGATGCACTCCTCGACCACCTGGGCTTCACCCCCACCGGCGCGCAGCAGCGGGTGATCGGCGAGATCAAGACAGACCTGGCCCAGGAACTGCCGATGCTGCGGCTGGTGCAGGGTGACGTCGGCTCGGGCAAGACGCTGGTGGCCGCGGCCGCCGCACTAGACGTGATCGACGCCGGCTACCAGGTCGCGCTGATGGCGCCGACCGCACTGCTCGCCGAGCAGCACGCGCGCAACTTCGCCCAGTGGTTCGAGCCGCTGGACCTCTCGGTGCTGCTGCTCTCCGGCCAGCAGTCAGCCGCGCAGCGCCGCGAGGGACTGGCCCAGCTGGCCGATGGCCGGGCGCAGATCGTGATCGGCACCCACGCCCTGTTCCAGGAGTCGGTCGATTTCCACCGGCTGGGGCTGGTGATCGTCGACGAGCAGCATCGCTTCGGCGTCCATCAACGGCTGGCGCTGACCGACAAGGGCGCAAGCCAGGAAGGTGGCGCACGCCGGCCGCATCAGCTGATCATGACCGCCACCCCGATACCGCGCACGCTCGCCATGACGCAGTTCGCCGACCTCGACGTCTCGGTCATCGACGAGCTGCCGCCGGGGCGCACGCCGGTGACCACCGTGGTGGTGCGTGCCGATCGGCGCGGCGAGGTGATCGAGCGCATCAGCCAGGTGTGCGCGGAAGGCCGGCAGGCCTACTGGGTCTGCCCGCTGATCGAGGAGGGCCAGATCGAGGCGCAGGCGGCCGAGTCCACCTTCGCCATGCTGGGTGAGGAGCTGCCGCACCTGAGCATCGGCATGGTGCACGGGCGGATGAATGCTGCCGAGAAACAGCGCGAGATGGCCCGCTTCAAGGCGGGCGACTACCACCTCTTGGTGGCGACCACCGTGATCGAGGTGGGCGTGGACGTGCCCAATGCCTCGCTGATGATCATCGAGAACGCCGAGCGCATGGGGCTCGCGCAATTGCACCAGCTGCGCGGACGGGTGGGGCGCGGCGCGACCGCCAGCCACTGCGTGCTTCTGTTCGACGAGCCGTTGAGCGATCGCGCCCGGGCACGACTGGGGCTGATGCGCGAGACCGAGGACGGCTTTCGTCTGGCCGAGGCCGACCTCGAACAACGAGGGCCCGGCGAGGTGCTCGGCACCCGCCAGGCCGGCATCGCCAAGCTCAAGATCGCCGACCTGCAGGAAGATCAGGGCAAGCTCGAGGAGGCCGGCCAACTGGCCGACGAGCTGCTGGAACGCTTCCCGGAATCCGTCAATCCGTTGATCGCCCGCTGGGTGGGCGCGGCCGGTCAGTACGGCCAGGTCTGACGCTGGCGCTGCGGGACAACTCGCCCCGGGGCGCCAACCAGACCGTTGCCGCCCTGCCCGGCGCGGGACGTCTCGTCGCTAGAGCATCCGTTGGGCTCGCTTCCACTCCCCGCGCCACTCGTCCTCGCCACAGTAGCGCCACTTGGCCTTGAAGGCATCGCGAGCGGGCGACTCGAACACGATCCGCAGCGGCCCCCAGTGATCACTGCCGGCCTTTTCGCTGTCGCAGGAGCGGCGCGAGTTGTCCTCGACCCAGTAGCCTTCGAAAACCGTGTCGCTGGTGAACTCGCCCAGCAGGCGGCCACCGTCGGAGGAATAGTCGCCCTCGAATTCGCCATCGACGCGGCGCATCTCGAGAATGCCGTGACCGCGGGCATCCCAGATGCCCAGAATCTCGACGCGGGGTGCGCCCTCGCCATTCGCCTTGCGCGGCGTCTTCACCGTCAGCTCGACCCGGCGGTTCTTCGCCCGGCCCGCCGGCGTCTCGTTGCTGGCGATCGGCCGCGTCTCGCCAAACGCCTCGCGCGTCACCCGGTTGGCGGAAAAACCGCCATGCTCGACCAGGTAGTCGGCAACGGCGGCGGCCCGGTTGCGCGACAGCGTCTGGTTGTCCTCGGCGCTGCCCACGCCATCGGTGTGACCGGCGACCACCACCGAGGTCGCACCGCGATTCTCGATCCGGGTGAGCACGTCGTCGATCGCCTGCGAAGCGGCCGGCTTGAGCTGATACTCGCCGCTGTCGAACAGCACCGCACTGTCGAGGGCGATGCGCTGGGCCGAACCGATGCCGCCCACGGCATCAATATCCGCGCCCGGCGTCTTGCCGCCGCAGGAGGTCTTGAGGTCGACCAGGCGCACGTAACTGAAGTCGGTATCACCACTCACATAGGGGGCCAGGTCGATCTCGGCCTTGCCCCCGGTTATGCGACCGATGCGAGTCCACTGCTCGCCGTCGTTCGACACCGCCATCGCGGTGGGCTCGACATCCGGACCGATCTCGAAGACGTACAGGTCCGGCCCCGGCACGTCGATCAGGGCATTGTCATCGAAGGTCAGTACCAACTCGCCACCACAACCCAGGGTGGTGTAGCCGCCGTTGTCGTGTTCGGCGATGTCCGGCACGCCCAGCGCCAATTGCGGGTTGGCCGCCCCCGGCCGTGGCTGCGGATCACCGCTGGAATAGTGGACCACCGCATCGGCGAACGAGGCATCACCCAGCGGGAATGTCACCTCGCCGCCGTGGCCGTCCGGATACGACTGCGGGCCGCCGGCTAACGCGAGCGGAGCACATACGGCGCCCGCCAGCATCACGGCCGCCACGCCACCGCGTGACGGGGCACGAGGGGCAGGCTCGCCTGGATTCGACTGGCAATATTTCATCACGACATCCTGTTTCAGCTTTCGTCCTTGAGGGGAGCGACCGGCAGCTTCCAGCTGTACTCGAACTGCATGACCCGGCGCTTCTTGTCGATATCGAGGCGGTAACCGGTCGCCTTGCCGAAGCGCTCGCCGTCCACGGCGTAGTACGCGCTGCCCTGCTTCTCGATACGCATCGCATCGAGCGGGATTTCCGGCTTGCCGTCACGATTGAAATTCAGTGCGATGGCCGCGGCGAACACGCGTTCGGCATCGGCCTGCGATTCCACCCGGAAGTCATCCGGCAACAGGCGCACGAAGCCGTCGCGCACCCGGGGCGTGCCGCCCCGATGAACCCGGATCACCTCGCCGTCCTTGACGGCCATGAAACGGTGCGAGGTGCCGTTGGCCATCTTGGTGGCCACGGTCCATACCGGCACCGTGAACAGCTCGTCGATCGCCGGGGCGTGGAACGGCTCCACCTTGACCTCGATCTGGTCGAGGATGTGAGAGCGGATCAGCTGGGGCGCCTTGGCCGCCGTGGCTGGCCAGGAGGCGGCCAGCAGCAACAAGGCAATCAGGCCACCGAACAGGCGCGCGACCAGGCGGGTGGATGACGTCGGCACCTGGGCGCCGGAATGCGAGATGTGCGGAGCGGACATGGTCGTCACCTCCTTGTGGTCCTTGAAGATCGCCGCGAGCCGGTATTGGCCAACGGATCACGATCGGTCCCTTACTGCCCCACCCGGGGCCGAGAGCACGCCGAGCCCGACTACTGGCCGAACCCCGTGCCCAGCTGCATCGGCTCGGCCGGCAGCTCAAAGTGACTGTCCGGCGGCGTCTCGTCGGAAAGCGAGCTGACCCGATAGCGGTCGCCGAACCGCAGGGTCGCTAGACCGCGCGACTCCAGCGCCTCGTTCATCGGGTGGTCACCCTTGTCGCCGGAAAGCACGGTTCCGAAGGCCTCAAACGCGGCACTCATCTCCCGCAACAGCGGGTTGTCCGAGAGCACTGCCTCGTCGACGTGCGACTCGCCGTCCGGGCCGGTCCAGTGAATTTCGTAGACCTCGCCGGTAATGCCGGCGACCGTTTCCTCCCGACCGGTCGCCTCGATGCTGGCCACCGACTCCACGTTCGCCACGGAAGGCGCCTGCGGGCCTTGCGCCCCGGCCGACTGCGCCATGGACTGAATGGAGGACATCTCCAACACCATGAGTTGCCCCCCGGCATTGGTAATGCTGTAGCCGGCATCCTCTCGCACCAGCATGTAGGACGGCTGCCCCTGGGGATCCAGCCGGACCGTACTGTCGTTCTGCCAGCTGACCTCCATCGCCTGCTTCATTCCGGCGCCGGACGGACCCGCCCCGGTGCTTTCGATGGTGGCGGTGCCGCCGGCAAGGGCAGGGGATGCCATGCCGGCGAGAAGAAGAGCGAGAAAACGGGACATGAGCGTGCTCCTTGCGGGCTTGGTCCATGGCGATCTGCCTTGCGGGGACATTAATCCCCCTGTTTTCAGATCGTTACCAGCGAGCCTAGTCCCCGAAATAACGCGATGGCAAATCGGGTTCCTTGAACCGATTCGCCCCGCATGAATTCGTCGGCCACCATGACTGCTCGACGTTAGCCAGCTACTGGTGACATGCGACCAAGCAGGTATCATCTCCCTGGCGTCCTCTATCGACGGACGGCCCCGACCCCGCACAGAACAATCGGAACGACAAATGGGCACCGCATGAACAACGTCCTGCTGCTTGGCTGGATATCCCTGCTGCTCTTTTCGGCGAGCCTGCAGGCGGCGCCCCTTTCCCCCGAAGAAAAGGCCTTTCTCGAACGACACCCCACGGTCACCATCGCCATGATGACCGACCACCCGCCGTTCAGCTTCGTGCGCGACGGCCAGGTCGTCGGCTTCGAGCACGATCTGCTGGAACTGATCGCCGCGGACACCGGGCTCGCCTTCGACAAGGAGTACGGCACCTGGAGCGAATCGTTACAGCGATTCAGGCGCGGCGAGGTCGACATGATCGCCAGCATCTCCTATCGACAGGAGCGCACGGACTTCGCGCGCTACACCGAGCCTTATTACACGCTCCCGATTTTCGTCTTCGTCCGTGACGACTTTGGTGACTACAGCGGCATCGCCGATCTCGCCGGGCTCAAGGTGGGAGTTCTGCGCGACATCTTCTACGAGAGCGATCTGCGCGAGGCAGGCGGGATGGAGCTGGTCCGCTTCGACACCCATCAGGAGCTGACACGGGCCCTGGTGGTGGGCGAGATCGACGCGCTGGTGCAGAACCTCTCCAACATCAACCACATCATCAAGCAGCGCGCCTACACCAATATCCGCATCGCCGGTGAACTGAACCTTCCCGGTCTGGGCGTGGAAGACCTGCGTTTTGGCAGCAACGCCCGCCAGCCCGCGCTCAACTCGATTCTCCAGAAGGGATTGAGCGACGTCACGCCCCAGGAATGGGAAAGCCTGACGGCCAAGTGGCTGGACGTGCGCAACCTGGAACCGGCAACGGGCATCCGCCTGACTGCAGCGGAGCGCGCCTACCTGGAACAGGAAGGCCCGATCGACATCTGCATCGATCCCAACTGGATGCCCTTCGAGCGCTTCAACGAAAACGGCGACTACGAAGGCATCAGCGCGGATTACTTCGCCCTGTTCGAAAAGACGCTCTCTGCCGAATTCCGCCCGGTGACCACCGAGACATGGACGCAGTCGGTCGAGTATCTGCAAGCGGGCAAATGCGACCTGTTCAGCCTCGCCATGCGCACCCCCAAGCGGGAGGAATACCTCGACTTCACCGACAGCTACATCAAGACCCCGCTGGTGATCGCCACCCGGGCGGACGTGGCCTTCATCAACGACGTCGGCGACCTGCAGGGCCGCAAGATCGCCATCCCGGCGCTGTACGCGTTTGCCGAACTCCTCGAGAACGATTACCCCGAACTTGACCTGATCGCGGTGGAAGACATCGACGCCGGGCTCGACAAGGTGCGCAGTGGCGAGGTGTTCGGCTACATCGGCACGCTCGCCACCATCGGCTACAAGCTGCAGACCGAATACACCGGCGATTTGCGCATCACCGGCGACACCGGCAAGTCATGGGACCTGGGGGTGGCCGTGCGAGAGGACCGCCCGGTCCTTTACGGCATCATGGAGAAGGCGGTCGCCAGCATCACCGAACAAGAGCGGCGCAGCATCAACAACAAGTGGATAGCCATCCGCTACCAGGAACGGGTCGACTACACCCTGCTGTGGCAAGTGGTCGGCTTCTTCGTCGTGGTGCTGCTGATCGGAGCGCTCGTGTATCTCAAGCAGGCCAGCCTGAAACGAAAACTCGAAGCCGCCTATCAACAGGCCGAGCGGCTGGCGGTGACCGACAAGCTCACCGGCATATACAACCGCCACCGGCTCGACCAGGTGCTCGAGGAGGCGATCCACAAGGCGGAGCGTTACGACGAGGCCTTCGGCGTCATCATCCTGGATGTCGACCTGTTCAAGGAAATCAACGACCGCTTCGGCCACCGCACCGGCGATCTCGTCCTGCGCGAGTTCGTCGAGGTGCTGCGCGCCAACTGCCGCCAGACCGACATCCTCGGCCGCTGGGGCGGCGAGGAATTCCTCATCATCGCCCCGCATGCCGAGACGCATGCCCTGCTGGCCCTGGCGGAAAAACTGCGCGCGGCCATCGAAACGACTCGCTTCAGCGAAGTCGAACGGGCAACCACCAGCATCGGCGCCAGCCTCTACCGGGTCGGCGACACCCCCGACACGCTGATCAAGCGCGCCGACGACGCCCTGTACGATGCCAAGCGGCAGGGGCGGAATCGCGTCGCGTTGCGATAACCCGCGGGGAGTCACCGGCCTCCGCCTTAACCGGGTGACAGGCAGGCGTGGCCGCCTGCCCGCCCCAGGGCCCCTGCCCTGGCTAGGCGTCTTTGACCCCGGCCGTGACCGGGTCCAGCGGGTTGCCATCCGCGTCGCGGAGCTGATTGTCGTAGGCCGCCTGGAGGCCCGTGTCGCGCTCTTCCTCCTCGGGCTCCTCTTCGCCGATGGTGCGCGGGTACAGGGGTGACAGGATGGCGACCACGACACCGATTGCCGCGAAAACGGCGAACGCGTCGGCGTAGCCGAATGCCTCGACCAGCACGCCAACAACGGGCGAGCCGATCGCCTGCCCGAGCGATACCGCGATGAACGGCAGCACCGGGCCCAGCGACAGACGCCCGGGCAACAGGCGGATGCCGGTCATCAGGTAGAGCCCGGTCAGACTCATGTACGCCAGACCGAAGACCAGTGCGGAAAATGCCGCGAGCGGCAGCGCGTCGGGACTGGCGGCGAGCAATGCCAGGCTCGTCGACAGCATCATCAGCATCAGGGCCTGGGTGATGGGCGGGTTGTTGCGGTCGGCCAGGTCGGCGACCACGGCGCCCCCGAGGCCGGCAACACCCACCGCCAGCCACAGCCAGCCCGTGGCACCCGGCGGCAACTCACCCAGGGTGACCAACAGATCAGGCGCGAAGATCCAGTACGCGGCGGAGACGAAACCCATCAGAAAGGCGAACACCGACAGCCGCCCGAGGCGCCACCATTGCAGACGGGTGATCGGCGGTGGCGGGGCGGCATCCGATGGCGTGACCCGCGATACCGACGGGATCACGCGCCACGTGGCCACGATGCCGATGACGGCCAGGACGGCAAAGGTCCCGTAGGCAAACCGCCAGGCATCGGCCAGGAACAGCACGGCGGGCACGGCAACCGCCACACCCACGCTGGTCCCCGCATTCATGATCGAGCTCACGCGCCCGTGCATCGAGCGCTCCACCACCGCCTGCATGGCACCCGAGAGCGCCGGCATCATCAGGCCGGTGGAGACACCGCAAGCGAATACCCCAATGCCGAGGGACAGCGCATCCGGGGACTGGCTGATCACCAGCAGGCCACTGGCACCGAACGTCCCGGAGAGCATCGCCGTATAACGGGACCCCATACGGACCGCAAGAATCGGCGCGACCAACGAAGCCAATATGAAACTGATCAACGGCAGCGCACCGATCACACCGATCACGTCCGGCGTCAGGCCCAGATCGGCCCGGATCGGCGGCACGAACAGACCGAAGGCGAAGCGCGCCAGCCCGTAAGTGATCGCGATCAGCCCGGCACCAAACAGCGCGAACCTCATGCTGGGAGGAAACGTCATCTCTGGCCCACCTTGCTCGTAACGAGAATGTCGGCCCGCGGGCCGTCCCGACGCGAAAACACGAGACTAGAGCCTAGGCTGCCATCCTGCGTGCTTCAAACGAGTGGCTGGCTTACGAGAATGTTTCTCCCTTTCCCCCTGCAGGGCCTAGCCGCAAATGGATTGCGATCCGGTGGTTTTCAGGCAAGGCGGAGAGGACGCCTTCAGACAGAAGTGGATCGGTTTCGGGCGTTTGTTTCGCTTGGCGATTTCGATCACGCCGCGCTGCCAACGCCCGAGGCACTTTCTATTGCTTGTCCAATAGAAAGTCCCCAAAGACAAGGACACCCCGGCGCCTTGGCCCTTCGGGCTCCCCTCGTCACCGCCGGGTTGCGAACGGGTCGGTTCGACGCGACCTCCTGTCGCGGCGAACCTCTTGGCGGCGTCCATGCCGCCAAGACCCTGCAACCCGACGCAGACGAGGCAAGGCGCAAGGGGCCCCGAGGAGTACCAACTGAGGAACCCTTAGCGAGAAAGCACTTCGGTTACTTGATTGAATGCACCGGCTTTCGCAGCCAAGCTGCCGCACCCACAACAAACCTCCTCTGGGAGCGAGCCCTGCTCGCGAAACGCGCCAACGGCGCGTGCCCAACCCTAAGCCGCACCAAACCAATTGTTCGTGGCAACAAACCATCAGACGCGAAAGTCCCCTTCGCCCTTGCCGAGCGGCCGGGGTGCCGCAGGGACGGCGCCACAAGGACGTGGCGCCGAGATCCGCCGCGACACGACGTCGCGTCGAACCGTGCCCGTCCGCGGCACCCCGGACGGGAGGGAAGCCCGCAGGGCCCAGGCGAGGGGTGCCCTTCTCTTTCGGCCCTTTCTCTTGGGCAAGCAAGAGAAAGGGCCTCGCGCGCTTGGCAACGAGGCCCAACCAAGATTGCCCAGCCGATCAAGCGTGCGAAACCAAAGTTGGTCAAAATAAGGACCGACCGCCTTCCCAGAGCTCCTAGCGTGCTTTAACCGAAAAGCCCCACTGCACCCAGGGCGCTTCCCGCAACAAAAAAGAAAAACGACAGGTACGGAAAAACGTAGTCCGAAAAGCCGCCCTGGGACCTCTTTTCATCGTCTTCAACCATAGAGTCCCAAGCCTTTCTTCCCGAATAGTAAAGGTGAGCATCGCTTTTCCATGACCTAAATAACCTCGCCATGAAATGATAAATTCTGGCTGTTGCGACGCCCACGAAAAAGACACCAAGGGCAAAGCTAGTTAATGACAACTTAGCCCAAAATATGTTCACAGCGTTTGGCGCCGCACCCAAAAAACCAAGCGTGGCAATAGCCCCGCCCGAGTTGGTCATGAACAAGTACTTTAGAGCCCTCTCTCCCCACTCTTTTTCCAAGTGATACAACTGAGACCAACGCCGAGATATATGCGCCTCTCGACGCTCGCGCATCAAGTCAGCATCCAGGTTTTTTGTCATACCAACACCAAACAGCCAAATCAATATCGAGGCCGAACCTCATCCGCCCCAGTGCTTTTGTATTACATAAGAAAATCCATATTTCTCTTTATTATGCTCAACAACTCGGTCTAAATTAAAAGGACTCACCCGCCTGAAGTTATTTGCCCCCATGCAGTTTGCATAAGTCTGGTAAAAACTCCTCATTGACCGGAAGCCGGCATCCATGCCCCGCTGCCTAACGAAAGACATGCAATACTCGTCAACTTTCTCCCAGTGCATCTTGAAGGATTCAGCATTTGTAGAATAGAACCCAGACTTATCCACCATCTCGAAGTATTGATCTGGAGGACCACTGACATTATTATTTGAGGCACAACCTGACAGAATGGAAAATAGGGCAATTACAAAAAAAACAAATCTATAAACCATGCTTCCTCCAATAGGGTTAAACCGTTTTTTTCACCTCTCATTCATGAGCCACACCGTCTGCGCCGGTGAATAATTCGTCAATCAACGGCTCAATCTTGCTACGCGTCGGCCCGAACTTGTCCATCCGGCCACCACCGTTGCGCGCATCGTAGGTCGCACGCCCCTCAAGACCCTCGCGGTCGTAGACCTGGATATCAGCGTAGGAGAGGTACATCGCCATGTCCCAGCGTCAGTTGGCGGTGTGCTCGAGGTAGTGGGAGCAGCCAACCGGGCGCTCGCCCCGGTACACCTCGGTATACAGGCCCTACTCCTCGATCAGTTCGCAGACGGCTGACTCGAAGCCGTCCATCAGCACGCCGGGGTTGGGCTCGACGCAGATGCGCTCGATGTCGTTGTCGGCGACCAGCTCGACGGTCTGGGTAATGGAGCAGCCGCACAGGCCGAGGCCAGCAAAGAGTTTCGCTTGCGGTGACATGACACCTCCTTGGTCGGTGGTCATTCCTTGTGGGGCATTAGACCCCGAATGTGCATGGTCGCATGTTTGAAAGGCTGCATACGGCACCCGACTCGGGCGCCCACACAAACAAAAGGCCAGCGCCCGGCGGGCTCATCCCCGCTCGGCACGCTGGTCCTTCTCTTGCAGCTTCCGGCTGTCAGCATCAGACTCTAGCCTGTCTTAGGCCCCACCCAGACCTGCTGCGCATTGACGAACATCTTGATGCCGTGCGGGCCGAGTTCGCGGCCGTAGCCGGAGTGCTTGACGCCGCCGCTGGGCAGGCGTGGGTCGGTCTTGACGATGCCGTTGATGGAAACCTGGCCGGCCTCGATGTCGCGGGCCATGTGGATGGCCTTGGGCACGTCGCTGGTCCAGATGGCGGCCCCCAGGCCGTACTGGGTGCTGTTGGCCATTTCCATCGCCTCGTCGCAGTCCCTCGCGCAGATAGCGGTGGCCAGCGGGCCGAAGGTTTCCTCGCAGAAGGCGACCATGGAGTCGTCGACGTCGGCCAGCAGCGTGACCGGGTAGAAGTAGCCGTCGCCCTTGGGCATCTCGCCGCCGATCAGGCAGCGCGCACCGGCGTCGATGGTCTCGACCACCTGGCGGTGGAGGTTGTCGCGAAGGTCGGCGCGGGCGATCGGACCGACGTCGGTGCTCTCCTCGCGCGGGTCGCCCATCTTCAGTTTCGCGAAGCGCTCCTTGAGCATCTTGAGGAACGGCTCGTAGACCGATTCCTCGACGATGATGCGCTTGGCCGCGATGCACGACTGGCCGGCGTTGATGATCCGCGAGAGCACCACCGTGTCGGCGGCGGCCTCCAGATCGGCGTCCGCCAGCACGATCACCGGATCGGAGCCGCCCAGCTCCAGTACCGCCGGCTTGATGTGCCGGGCGGCGGTGGAGGCGACGATCGAGCCGGCGCGGTCGGAACCGGTGAACGAGACGGCGCGCACGCATTCGTGCTGGATGGCGCCGGCGATGTCCTCGGTTTGCAGCGGCAGGTTCTGGAACACGCCCTGCGGGAAGCCGGCCTTCTCGAACGACTCGGCGATCCCCGCCGCGCAGGCCGGCACGTGGGCGTCATGCTTCATCACGCAGGTATTGCCGGCCATCAGCGCCGGGGCGGCAAAGCGGAAGGCGAGCCAGAACGGCGCGTTCCACGGCAGGATGCCCAGCACCGTGCCGATCGGCAGGTACTGCACGTAGCTGACCGTGGCGTCCGAGTCGATCATCTCGGTGGCGAGATAGTTTTCGGCGTTGTCGGCGTAGTGCTCGGCGCACCAGGCCGCCTTGTCGACCTCGCCACGCGCCTCGCGGATGGGCTTGCCCATCTCGTCGGTCATCAAGAGGGCCAGTCGCTCGCGGTCGTCGCGCATCACCTGGGCCACGCGCCGCAGCAGGTCGGCCCGCTCGGCGAAGCTGGTCTTGCGCCAGTCCCGGTAGGCCGCCTCGCTGCGCTCGAGCACGGTCTCGCGCTGGGCGGGGTCCATGACCGGGAATTCGTGCAGTCGCTGGCCGTTGGTCGGGTTGATGACGGTCTGGGTCATGAGGCGCGGGTCTCCTTGGAGTGCTTCTGCTCCGGCTTGGTCTTCGAATCGGACGCGGACTTCGCTTTCTTCTCACCGCCATCGGCGTTGAGCAGCTCGATCTTGGGCTCGTCGGGGATCTCGCGCTTGGCCTCCTCACGCTTGACGGTGAAGTCCTGGTCGAGCGAGAAGAACGACTCGCAGCCGTCCTTGGTGATGTAGATGGTGTCGGAGATGCCGCAAGTCTTGTCACCGTCCACGCCCCAGGCCCAGGGAATGATGTGGAAGGTCATGCCCTCGCGCAGCACGGTCTTGTCGCCGTGCATCAGGCTGAGGATGTAGCCCTCGTCCCAGCTGGGCGGGAAGGCGATGCCGATCGAGTAGCCCGAACGGGTGATCAGCTTGCCGTGGGCATCGTCGACCGTCATCACCGAGCGCACCAGGTTGTCGGCATCCGAGACGGTGACTCCCGGGCGGATCAGCCCCTTGACCCGTTCGAGCGCCTCCTTCATCCGCTCCTGCGCCTTCCACATCAGGTCGGTGGGCTCGCCCAGCACGGCGGTACGCATCATCGCGGTGTGGTAGCGGCGATAGCAGCCGGCAACCTCGAGGAAGACGTGCTCGCCCGGCTTGACCACGCGCCCTTCCCAGGTGGCGTGGCCGATCATGGTGCGCGGCCCGGAGGTGACGTAGGGCATCACCGCCGGGGGCTCGCCGCCGGCGCGGAACATGCCGGCGCTGATCTCCGCACCGATCTCGTTTTCGGTCACACCGGCCTTGCAGGCCTCCAGCCCCGCCTTCATGCCCGCCTCGGTGGCGATGGCCGCACGGCGCATGATCTCGATCTCGTGCTTGGACTTGGTCCGGCGGCCGCACTCGACGATACCGAAGCAGTCCAGCAGCTTCGCCCCGGTCAGCGTGGTGTGCAGCGCGTCCTGCTGGTAGGCCGGGAAGAAGTAGCTGTTGCGCTCGTAGCCGATGTACTTGTTCGCCAGACCGAACTCCTTCAGGGAGGAGACCAGCATCTGGATGGCATCGCCCGTGTCCGGGTACGGCCGGGTGATCTCCACCCAGGTCCGCGCATGGACGTTGGACTCCTCCATGGTGCGGGTGATCATGAACGGCTCGTCATCGAGCGGCACCACCAGCGCCTGGAAGAACGAGTACCCCGTCGTCTGGTAGTCGGTGAGGTACATCAGGTTCTCGGGGTCGGTGATGATCACCGCGTCGAGCAACCGTTCGGCCATGCGCATGCGCAGCTCGCCGAGCCGGCGCTCGTATTCCTCCATCGGGAACGTCATGTCGTCACGTTGGCGCATGGGTCAGCCCTCCACCTGTGCATCGACGGCCTGCTCGAACAGGTCGAGTCCTTCGGCAAGGTCGTCATCGGGAATGGTCAGCGGCGGGATCAGCTTGATCACCTGCCCGCGTGAACCGCAGACCGCCGCCAGCAGGCCACGGTCGAAACATTCGCGCGCAATGCGCTTGGACAGATCGCCGTCGATGAAATCGAGCGCCTGCATCATGCCGCGGCCGCGCACGGCAAAGCGCGGGTACTTCTCGGCAATCTTCTCCAGGCGCTTGCGGATCACCTCGCCCTTGCGGCGGGTCTCGTCCATGAACGCCTCGTCCTCGAAGTAGCCCAGCGCCACGGTGCCGGCGATGAACGACAGGTCCTGGCCGCGGAAGGTGCCGGTATGCTCGCCCGGCGACCAGTGCTTGTCGTGCTCGGGCTTGTTGAGGTTCATCGCCATCGGCGTGCCGAAGCCGCCGATGCCCTTGGCCAGTGTGATGATGTCCGGGTCGAGGTCCATCTCGTCGAAGGAGAAGTACGGGCCGGTCCGCCCGCAGCCGACCTGGATGTCGTCGACGATGAACAGCGCGCCGAGATCGTGGGCCAAGTCCTGGATGCCCTTGAGCCACTCCTCCGAGGCGACGCGCACCCCGCCCTCGGCCTGGATGGTCTCGACCAGGAAGGCCGCCGGCTTTTCGTAGCCGGAGGACGGATCGTCGTAGAGATCACGCATGCGTTCGAGCGAGGCCATGCCGCAGCCGAGCTGGCAGTTCGGGCAGGGAGTCTCGCAGCCGAAGGCCTGGTGGGCGACGTTGTCCAGCGACACGCCGGCGGCGTTGCGGAAGTGGGCGTTGGTGGTCGCGGCCAGCGCGCCGAGGGTCATGCCGTGGAAGGCGTGGTGGAAGGAGACCACCTCCTGACGGCCGGTGACACGACGGGCCAGCTTGAGCGCCGCCTCGACGGCGTTGGTGCCGGTCGGGCCGACGAACTGCAGCCGGTAGTCCATGTCGCGCGGCTTGAGGATGGTATCGACGAACTTGGTGATGAAGGCCCGCTTGGCGCTGGTGTACATGTCCAGGCTGTGGGCGACGCCATCGTTCTGGATGTAGTCGATGATGGCGTCCTTCATCTTCGGGTCGTTGTGCCCGAAATTGAGCACCCCGGCGCCGGCATAGAAATCGATGTAACTACGGCCCTGCTCGTCGGTCTGGCGGGCATTGCTCGCCGAATGAAAGACCGTGGGCGCCGCGCGGCAATACGCGCGGATTTCGGATTCCCACTGCTCGAACACCTGCATGTGCATTAGCCACTCTCCCCTGGTTGCGGGTGGTTTCGCCCCGCGCCGCTCGGCGGGGCGCCAGGCCGGTTTCCCGGCGTGTCAAAAACAGGCCTTGCAAGAGACAGGCCTGACCTTGCGTCGTTCAGCCCGCGGCGTCGATCGGCAGCCCCACGATGTCGGCGAAAAGTCGCCCCACCGGGTCGATCAGCCGGTCGTTGAAGTCGTAGCGCGGGTTGTGACAGGGCCAGTGATGACCCTCGCCATCGTCGGCGCCGATCAGAGCGAAGGCGCCGGGCACCTCCCGAAGGTAGTAGCTGAAATCCTCGGACGCCATGATCGGCACCGGCAGCGCATCATCGCGCCATTCGGAACCGAGCACGCGCGCCAATGCACCACGATAGTGCGCGGCGGCCTCGGGATCGTTGACGGTGGCGTGATAGCGGGGAGTGAAGGTGACCCGGGCCTCGACGCCGTAGGCGGCGGCCGTGTCGCGGGCGATCTGCTCGAGGTGCTCGGCGACGGCATCGCGCTCCTCGGTGCTGCCCACGCGCACCGAGCCGGCCAGCCGGGCGGTGTCGGGGATGGCGGTGATCGCACCACCGGCCTCGAAGGTGGTCACGCTGACCACGGCCGAGGCCTGCGGGGCGATGCGCCGCGAGACGATCTGCTGGATCGATTGCACCAGCGCGGAGCCGGCCAGCACCGGGTCACGGCAGATCTCCGGCTGGCTGGCGTGTCCGCCGCTGCCCTTGAGACGGATCTCGAAGATGCCGTTCGCGCCCATCACCGGGCCGTCCGGGCAGACCGCCTGGCCGTAGCGGATCGCCGGCCAGTTGTGCCAGCCGAATACCCAGTCGACGCCCTTGAGGGCCCCGTCGGCGATCATCTCGCGCGCGCCGTGGCCGCCCTCCTCGGCCGGCTGGAACAGCAACGTGACCGGGCCGGGCAATTCACGCTCGTAGGTCTTGAACCAGCGGGCGACCGCCAGCAGCGTGGCGGTGTGCCCGTCGTGACCGCAGGCATGCATGATGCCCGGCGTGCCGGAGGCCCAGTCCTTGCCGCTGATCTCGTCGATCGGCAGGGCGTCGATGTCGGCGCGCAGGGCGATGTGCCGGCCGTCGGCATCGGGGGCGAGGTGGGCGACCGTGCCGGTGCCAGCGCAGGCGCGCCAGGGAATGCCGAGGTGATCCAGTTCGGTGCGGATGGTGCCGGCCGTGGCGTGCTCCTGCCAGGTCAGTTCCGGGGCCTGGTGCAGGCGTCGGCGGAAGGTGGTGGCCTGGTCGGCGATGTCGTTCCAGATCGAGAGCACCGCGGGTCTCCTGTGGTCACCGGCCGCAGCCGGGCGCGATATCGGGTCGGGGAGAGCCGGACGGCCGGCGGGGCCGCCGCCCGGTGATTCGAGCTAATCACAGGTCCGGCACCGGGCGCAATAGCGGTCGCGGCGGGGTCGAACGGCCATCCGGCGAACCAGGGGTTGAGAAACTTCCGGGTCGTCCCAAGGTCTGCAGATAACCAACAATTTCTCTGATACATTCCCAAGCCACGCTTATTTAACTGACCGGAGAGAGCATTCATGCTGTTCGAAGCGTTCGAGGAAAAAGGCCTGTCGCAGATGAGCTACGCGATCGGCTGCCAGCAGAGCAACGAGCTGGCGATCGTCGATCCGCGCCGCGACATCGACTTCTACATCGATTTCGCCGCCGAGGAAGGCTTCGTCATCCGGCACGTGCTCGACACGCACATCCACGCCGACTTCGCCTCGGGCGCCCGCGAACTGGCCGAGGCGACCGGTGCGAAGCTGCACCTGTCGGACTACGACGACAACGAGGACTACGAGGTCGGCTTCGATCACCTGCCAATGGAGGAAGGTGACTCGATCCAGATGGGCAACGTTCGTCTCGAGGCGCTGCACACGCCGGGTCATACCCCCGAGCACCTCACCTTCCTGGTCTACGACGGCGCCCGCTCGCCGGACGTGCCGGTGGTCGCCCTGACCGGGGACTTCCTGTTCGTCGGCAGCCTCGGCCGCCCGGACCTGCTGGGCGAGGAGGCCACGCGCGGCATGGCCAAGCAGGCCTTCCACAGCGTGCGCGAGAAACTGAAACACCTGCCCGACGGGCTGGAGATCCGCCCGGGCCACGGCGCCGGTTCGGCCTGCGGCGGCGGCATGGCCGGTCGCACGGTCTCCACACTCGGCTACGAGCGCATCGCCAACCCGCTGCTCGACCCGGACCTCTCCGAGGACGAGTTCGTCGAGCTGCTCTTGGGCAACCTGCCGCCGGCACCGGATTTCTACCCGCGCAACAAGGTGATCAACTCCGAGGGGCCGAAGCCGGTGCAGGGCATGGTCGACCTGCTGCCCGAGGAGATCGAGGCGTTCGACATCGACGACCTCAAGGCACAGATGGACGACGGCGCCGTGGTCATCGACATCCGCGACCGGCTGGCCTTCAACGCCGCCCATATCAAGGGGTCGCTCGGCATCGAGTTCGGCGACAACCTCTCCACCTGGGCCGGCTGGGTCGCCCCGCCGGACAAGCCGCTGATCCTCGTGGACCACGAGGGCGACGACGAACTGATCAGCGATGCCATCCGCGCGCTGGTGCGCGTCGGCCAGGACAAGGTGGTCGGTTTTCTCGACGGCGGCTTCGATGCCTGGCTCAAGGCCGGCGAGCCGTTCGCTCACATCCCGCTGGTCGACGCCGAGACGGCCAAGACCGACCTCGACCACGACCGCCGCGCGCTGTGGGACACCCGCGAGACCAGCGAGTGGGACGAGGGCCACGCCCTGGGCGCCCGCCACCAGACGGCCCACGACGTCCGCGGTGGTATCGACGGCGTCGAAAAGGATGCGCCGATCACGCTGGTCTGCGGCTCGGGCATGCGCTCGACCGTGGCGGCGAGCCTCCTGATGCGCGAGGGCTACACCAACGTCGCAAACCTGATGGGCGGCATGGATGCCTGGGAAGAGGCCGGCCTGCCGGTGGTCGCCAAGGACTGATCACCCGTCAGGCACGGAACGAGAAAACCCCGCTCGGTCGAGCGGGGTTTTTTGTGCGAGAGCCACAAACAACAAACCCCGTCCGAAGACGGGGCCTGTCTGATTCGATCGAACCCGGCGGGACCTAGAAGGGTTATTCATACCATGACGGCATATAAAAACAGCTCACCGCCCACTCAGTAGGGTTTCCGAGACTATTACGCAACAAATGCATTACTTTTCGTTGCATTCCGATGTCACTCACCAATGAATCACAACAAACACACCTCACCTCCGCTGGAGGCTGGTACGACCACGACTCAAACGCATCGCCCATGCACCCTACTCCTCCACCATCTTCACCCTCATGTGACTCCCTTCCTGTTCAAAAGAAGCCACTACGCCCCGTTCCTCTAGGGTAGAAACGATCGCCTGGGCCCCCTTGGAGGCGGGGATCGTCACCTCGGCCTCGTCAGACCTAGCCAAGGACTCATAGGGAAGCCCGAGGAACCCGAGTATCCGCAGCAACTGTTCTGTATCAATTGCCTGAAGCTTCGGCTGCAGCAAATTAACAATCAGTTTGGGCGGCACCTCGCGGGCCATCACCTCCAGGACGTCAGCCGGCAATTCACGACGTCTTTGAGCGGCGACTTTTGCCAAAGCGACGAGATCCTCACGAGTCGCGACTGCAACGTATCCCGACACCTCGTCAAGAATCGCGTCCTTAAGCTTTCGGCCCGCATTTTTTCTCAGCAGCAGATTGCTCAAATCACCCTGCACGAGGTCTGGTACGACGTAATCGCTGAACCGAGAAGACTGTTTGATAAACATCTCCTTAACCGGCCATTCGAAACCCGCGAGCCTAGCGTAGGCCCGGGCATCATCATTGATAACGTCATACTTCAGTAGCCAAGCGAATAGCTCGCCACCCTCTTCCGAAACCGGAACGGTTTCCACATCAAGCTGAACTCCCAACGACGCCACAAGCTGCGCGCGCATCGACGCCGAGGGCAGAACACCTTCAGAGGACAGCAGTTCGCAGGCAACCGATTCCTTCTCACCTTCATCGGCCCCTTCCTGCACCGTGATCTTTCCCGCGGACGACAGAAGGTCACCAAGCATTTGATCGACACCAAAGACACCCAGGTAGGCTCGGACATTGTGAAAACTCGGAGCAAATCGCTGCGAGTAAGCAAGATGCGGCCATACATCCTCGTCCACCTCTTCCAGATCCTGCAAACTGCACTTTTCTGAGGCGCCGGAGACAACATCTGAAACAAAACGAGATTCGGCCCCCATGACATCGTTAATAACATCAACAAACGACTCTGGATCCGTAACTGTCTCTGACTTGTTCTTTATTGCCGCCAGGTAATCGGACAAATTGTGCAGACATGCCCTATATGCCTTCTCGTCCCGTTTTTCGATCACATCAAGCCCTAGTGGCGTTTCGCTGCCGACGATCTGGCGAAGGTTGTTGAGATTAATCTCATAAAGAACTTTTTCTACAAATACACGCCTCACAGCATCGGATAGCGAACCAAGATCATCCACTCTAGCTTTCGCTTTTGAGAAAATCGACGCTACCCGATAAATCTGAGAACCGTCAACCTCACCGACACTCAAAACGGGGAGCAGCCTGTAGTTCTGAGAAAGGTATTTTGAAACGAAACCATCAACCTCGTAATCGACTCGATCAGAAAGGTTCCGGAAAACGACATCCAGCAGCAATGCTCGTTCATCTTCCGCAAGTTCAAGGTCTTCGACCAAATGCACAAGAACACGAGGCGCTACCGACGCAAATTGACTCACAAAGAGCTCTTTTTCTTCCCCCCCTTCGAGATAAGACTGAATAAACCTCCTCTGAACGTCACCGAATGCAGAAAGAGACCCAAGCATTAACTCGGCCCCGCTGTGACTGGATCTAAGCAGGTGGTCCATTATATCTATATTGTAAAGCGCCGGATCATTTAGATGGCGCTGCCCAACCTCGCAGACAACGGCTTCAACATCGTCGCCACTAAGCTCGAACTGCTCATCCATCACCCCACGATCAAAAGAGTGGATGATGAATCTTTTTGCGTTTTCACTTATTATTCTTCCATGGTAAGGGGACGTGTATAAAGTAAA
Organism: Guyparkeria sp. WRN-7; assembly: GCF_001641825.1. GTDB lineage: Bacteria > Pseudomonadota > Gammaproteobacteria > Halothiobacillales > Halothiobacillaceae > Guyparkeria. The sequence goes on from NZ_LRFH01000014.1 coordinate 76,578, forward strand.
ATTCCTATTGATATACCCGTTGCTCAATAACTCGTACGCCAAACCATCCGGGAACACATCCTTCGCAATCGACTTGAGCGTTTTGTCTGAGGTATTATGGCTTACCTTAAAATCCGGTCCGTTTATGAGGTCACCAACATCTGCCCCACGGAGAAAATCCAATCGCTTTTTATATTGGCTGATCAAGTCAATAAGGCGGCTTCTCTCTGACTCGACCCAACCTTCCGGGTCGAAAATATCTCCCAAATCCTCTTTGAGATCCTCCCTGTTAAAAGCGAACTGGATGTTACTTGCGTTGATTCTCAACACCACCTCAGGGTTTCCGCCATCGGAAGAAAAGTCGGACCAGAACTCCGGGGAACGGAAATAGTCTTCATCGACAGCCGTACCGTCATAGATATAATGATGATTATTCGCAATCGTGTATGGGCTAGCGCGCACAACCCTCTCAATGTACGAAAGCAGTTGGTCGCCCAGTTCCTCACTTCGGCTAGCGGAATCATCTAGATGAAACAGGGTGTTCCGTACCCCTCTAAGCTTCTCATTCAACTCAACCATGTTTTCGCGAACCAAATCACGCGAAGCTTTATAGATCTCATCCAGTTTGCTGTCGCCCGTGCGAATACGCTCGAAATCAGCCAAGTGAGAACTCTTGTAGAGCATCATGGCGAAGAGTTCGGTTTTATTCAGATCGAGACCACCTGGCTGCCCCAACCTAATCCGATCACAAAAAACGACGAACTCATTACGTGCATTCTTTAGAAGGCGCATATCAGGCAGGTATCGACTAGCCAGGTCGACAACCCCCATACTTACCTCAGGAGCCACTTCATCCAAAAGCTGCCTGATCAGATCTCTGGCACTCTCGTGGGTAATAAATGGAACCACCGGGATTACCAAGTCGAAGAACTTGGTGCGGTTAGCTCGTACGGCTTCAGCCTTTGACGCATCTCCGATGGGATCCACGTCACCCCCCAAGCCCCTGCCCTCTTTCTGGAGACCGAGCTGATCAAATATGCTGTCTTTCATTGCGTAGACAAAGCGAATCGGACGATCACGTCTACTCGGTAAAGAATTAAGAAGAGTGTTCAATGAAAGGAGCGTTTCGAAAATACGGGAGTTATTGAAGCGATCAATATCCTCTAGGATGACGATATCGTAAGTGGAGGCATCAAAGAAATGCACTATTTCATCTAGGTACTGATCGAAATATGATGTGGATGTCTCATCAAGGGTGACTGCCGCAGCTCCGGCGGATATTTGCCTCACATGCAATCGACCAAAGAGAAGCCAGCGTAAGAGCAAGGTCACGGAAGTTACGACGCCCAACACGGCCACATGCCACCACAGCCCGATATCGAGCACCGACACAAACTCAACAGCAAGCTTTTCTGTCGTACCAGCAAGTAATGAGAGGACAGCCACCAACAGGCCCACCACCAGTGAAAGTACAAACTCTCGGCCGAAGCGGAATCGATCAATTCTTCGAAACCTTGATCCAGGGGCGCTACTTGGGTCCAAACGATAGAGAAGCTGCTTAACGATCTCTTTTTGTATTATGTTCGTTGGCGTTTTGTCGTATTCGTTTTGCTCCCTGCCGAACTCATCACTTTCGTTTTTTGGCTGCTGCGCAGGGGCCAGCGTGGATAAAGACAACTCAACGACATTTTTTCGATTTTGGTCCGCGACCTTTCGGAGTATGCTGCTTTTACCGACGCCAAAATTTCCTGACAAGGCAATGTTCTTGACATCGGGATTTTTGAGCGCGTGATTTATCGCCCGTACGTAGAAGTCGTGTTCTTTTGAGATATATTTGGGCGTAAGCGGCAGCAGCTCCCAAGGCTTACGCTCATCCCTTTGCGAGTTCGCTTCAGTCAAAATGGTTCTCCTTTACCTTCTCTGGCGAAAAACTTCTCAGCCCTATGGATCCTTGTGTGCCGTGACCTGCAGGCGCTGCCCCTTCAATAAGCGTTCATCACATCGGTTACTGATATCGCTGAAACGGTTGCTGGCGCCCGTTTCGGTCAAGCTCTTTCGGTTAACAACATATCTCCGAGTATCGCGATGGGAGCTAATCGCTGTTTCCTCGGTCGATCGTCGGCAACGGCCGATTCAAATCCGGCTCGCTCAAACCTTGAGCGCACGCGTTGTACTGCTCCCGAACGAACTACTCCAGCAGGCTCTCGCTTTCCTGCCGGGGCCGCCTTTTGTCAGCCTCAACGCGCCGACCCGCTCAGCCGCGGCATTCGTCGCATGGGAACGAGGGCAGGGGTGGCCCGGCCCCGCCGAGCTTTCCTTATCACAGGTCGCTGGCATCCCGATTCCCGACCCCGGCCTTCCTTTTGTGAAACCCCTGCTCCAACTTGGGACTCAAGAGCAGCAGCATTGAACGATCCAACCGGCCGGCATGCTCAACAAGGGCGACTTGTCCGCCGCTCTCGTTCCATATGAGCCTTTCGCTTGGGAATGACACACCCATCCTGTTCTGAACATGCTTCCGCTCGACCTCATCTGCCTCCCCGTACTTGGCCAATATCGCCGCCCGGACCTGGGAGTAGCCCGTGTGATCGAAGGAGGCCACCATTTTTCTCAACAGATATGTGTCAAAACTCTCCATGTCCGTCGAGATGAAGTAATAGGTGGTTGTCGCAGGGACATTTGCGACCGTTTCTTCTACGCCACGACGCTTTAAGTACGGAGGGATCGTCCGGCAGTTAATCAGGCCGATATACAGAACGGACGGGGAGAGAAAGTCAGCATCACTCTCGTCAGAGCAGAAAGCGTCTGGATGGGTCTGTTTGAACGTGGACAAGGTTGAACCAAGCCGATCCCCCTTTAGCCCAATCGAGGCTTCGGCAGCCACCGCCGTAGACACCGCGAACGGCGCAGCCAGCAGAACCATGGCGCAACAGGCCATGGAAGAGATCAGACGTTTCATCCTTCACCTCCGTGTGTCAGGTATTCCCTCGATCGATCGCCGGCAACGGCCGCTCCAGATCTCGCTCACTCAGACCTTTAGCGTACGCGTTGCACTGCCATCGAACGAACTGCTCCAGCAAGTTTTCGTTCTCCTGCCCCAGCCGCTCGTTCTCTGCCTCCAGACGCGCCAGAAGCTCTGCAGTCGCCCTCATCGTAGGCGGCGAGGACCATCTGAGCCCTTCGTCTTGGCTGACTTCCAGACCAAAGGCCTTAACTGACCACTGACCATCCCTCGAATCCGACGGTCAACTCTCAAACATCAAGATACCGAAATGCAAAAAAGCCCCTGAACAACAGGGGCTTTCATAAGGCTGCGTCATAACTAAGTCAGCGAGGCATCTCCTAGAACGGAATATCGTCCTCGCCGAAGCCGTCGTCGATCGACTTGGCCGGGCGCTGGTCCTGGCTCGGCGGCGGGGGCGGCGCGCCGTAGTCGGACTGGCCGCCACCGTAGCCCGCGCCGGCACCGGCCGCGGCGCCACCACCATAGCCACCCTGGCTGGCCTGGCCACCGCCGTAGCCGCCGCCCTGGCCGCCACCGGCGCCCGGACGGCCGCCGAGCATCTGCATCTCGTTGGCGACGATCTCGGTAGTGTAGCGGTCCTGGCCGTCCTGACCCTGCCACTTGCGGGTCTGCAGGCGACCCTCGATGTAGACCTGGCTGCCCTTCTTCAGGTACTCGCCGGCAATCTCGGCGAGCTTGCCGAAGAAGACGATGCGGTGCCACTCGGTGTTCTCGCGGTTCTCACCGGTGTTCTTGTCGCGCCACTGCTCGGAGGTGGCCACGCGGATGTTCGTGACCTGACCGCCGGACGGCAGGTAGCGCACGTCCGGGTCGACCCCGAGATTGCCGATGATGATTGCCTTGTTCACACCGCGGCTCGCCATATTCACACTCCTTACTAATACCTGCCGGACCGGTCGAGTCGCCGGCCAAACCACCACTATAAAGGAAACGCTACGCGATTCGATAGCGCCTCTGCGGGACCGCCAAGGGCACCACGGAGAGTGTCCAAAAACATCAGGCAGGAGGGGCCCCGCTTGCGGTAGCTATTCGCCCGACCCTCGGTGGATCAACGAGATCGGGGCCCTTTCGACTACAATGTCCGGTTCCGCGCGCGACGGGGAGGACGTCTCCCTGCCGCGCGTGACGTCCATTCAATCGAGCGACGACCGCACACCATGGCCGATCCGTACATCCGCATTCGCGGTGCCCGCACGCACAATCTCAAGAACATCGACGTCGACCTGCCGCGCGAGAAGCTGATCGTCTTCACCGGTCTGTCCGGCTCGGGCAAGTCGTCGCTCGCCTTCGACACGATCTTCGCCGAGGGCCAGCGCCGTTACGTCGAGTCGCTGTCGGCCTACGCGCGCCAGTTCCTGTCGATGATGGACAAGCCGGACGTCGACACCATCGAGGGGCTGTCGCCGGCGATCTCGATCGAGCAGAAGACTACCTCGCACAACCCGCGCTCGACGGTGGGCACGGTCACCGAGATCTACGACTACCTGCGTCTGCTGTACGCGCGCGCCGGCATCCCGCGCTGCCCGGAACACGACATCGACCTGACCGCGCAGACGGTCTCGCAGATGGTCGACCACGTCATGGACCTGCCCGAGGGCTCAAAGTGGCTGCTGCTCGCGCCGGTGATCGAGAACCGCAAGGGCGAGCACCACAAGCTGTTCCAGGAATGGCAGGCGCAGGGCTTTCTGCGGGTGCGCATCAACGGCACCGTCTACGAGATCGACGAGGTGCCGGCCCTCGATCCCAAGACCAAGAACACCATCGAGGTGGTGGTCGACCGCTTCAAGGTGCGCGACGATCTCGCACTGCGGCTGGCCGAATCCTTCGAGACCGCGCTGCGGCTCGCCGACGGCCAGGCGATGGTCGTCTCCATGGACTCCGACGAGGAGCACGTCTTCTCCTCGCGGCACGCCTGCCCGAAGTGCGGCTACTCGCTGGGCGAGCTCGAACCAAGGCTGTTCTCCTTCAACAACCCGGTCGGCGCCTGCCCCAGCTGCGACGGGCTGGGCGTGAAACAGTTCTTCGACCCGCAGAAGGTGATCATCAACCCCGAGCTGTCGCTGGCCGCCGGTGCCGTGCGCGGCTGGGACCGGCGCAACGCCTACTACCACGCGCTGCTCTCGTCGCTGGCGCGCCACTACGACTTCGACCTCGAGACCCCCTGGGAGGAGCTGCCCGAGGACCTGCGCGAGATCATCCTGCACGGCTCGGGCAAGGAGAAGATCGCCTTCACCTACATCGGCCCGCGCGGCCGCGCCAAGGAGCGCACCCACCCCTGGGAAGGCGTGCTGCCGAACATGTCGCGCCGTTACCGGGAAACCGAGTCGCAGGCGGTGCGCGAGGAGCTGGCGCGCTACATCTCCGAGCAGGCCTGCCCGAGCTGCCACGGCACGCGCCTGAACCGCGCCGCGCGGCACGTGTTCATCGACGACTACAACCTGCCGACGGTCACCCGCTGGTCGATCGGCCACTCGGCCGAGTTCTTCGACAAGCTCGAACTGGAAGGCGCGCGCGGCGAGATCGCCACGCCGGTGGTCCGCGAGATTCGTTCGCGGCTGAAATTCCTCAACGACGTCGGCCTGAACTACCTGTCGCTCGACCGCAGTGCCGAGACGCTTTCCGGCGGCGAGGCACAGCGCATCCGCCTGGCGAGCCAGATCGGCTCGGGGCTGGTGGGCGTGTCCTACATCCTCGACGAGCCGTCGATCGGCCTGCACCAGCGCGACAACGACCGCCTGCTGGGCACGCTCACCCACCTGCGCAACCTCGGCAACACGGTGATCGTGGTCGAGCACGACGAGGACGCGATCCGCGCGGCGGACTTCGTGCTCGACATCGGCCCGGGCGCCGGCGCCCACGGCGGCCAGGTGGTCGCCCAGGGCACGCCGAAGGAGATCGAGGCGACCAAGGATTCGCTCACCGGGCAGTACCTCTCCGGCAAGCGCGAGATCACGGTCCCGGAGCGCAACCGCGCCGATGCCGAGCAGATGCTGACGCTGGAGGGTGCGACCGGTCACAATTTGCAGGGCGACCCGCTGCATATCCCGCTGGGGCTGTTCACCTGCATCACCGGCGTGTCCGGCTCGGGCAAGTCGACGCTGATCAACGACACCCTGTTCAAGATCTGCGCCCATCAGCTCAACCGCGCCAGCGCGACCGCCTCGCCGTACAAGAACATCCACGGCATCGAACAGCTCGACAAGGTGATCGACATCGACCAGTCGCCGATCGGTCGCACGCCGCGCTCGAACCCGGCGACCTACACGGGACTGTTCACCACCATCCGCGAGCTGTTCGCCGGCACGCAGGAGGCCCGCTCGCGCGGCTACACGCCGGGCCGGTTCTCCTTCAACGTCAAGGGCGGGCGCTGCGAGGCCTGCCAGGGCGACGGCGTGCTCAAGGTGGAAATGCACTTCCTGCCGGACGTGTACGTGCCCTGCGACGTCTGCGGCGGCGCGCGCTACAACCGCGAGACGCTCGACATCCGCTACAAGGGCAAGACCATCACCGACGTGCTGGAGATGACCATCGAGGAGGCGGCCGAGTTCTTCGAGGCCGTGCCCAGCCTGCACCGCAAGCTGACCACCCTGATGGACGTGGGGCTGGGCTACGTGAAGCTGGGGCAGAACGCCACCACGCTCTCCGGCGGCGAGGCCCAGCGGGTCAAGCTGTCGCGCGAGCTGGCCAAGCGCGACACCGGCCACACGCTCTACATCCTCGACGAGCCGACCACCGGCCTGCACTTCGAGGACGTCGCCCAGTTGCTCAAGGTGCTCTACCGCCTGCGCGACCACGGCAACACGGTGATCGTGATCGAGCACAACCTCGACGTGATCAAGACGGCCGACTGGATCGTCGACCTCGGCCCCGAGGGCGGCTCCGGCGGCGGGCGGATCATCGCCTCCGGCACCCCGGAGCAGGTTGCCGAAGTCGAGGGCTCGCACACCGGGCACTACCTCAAGCGGATGCTGGCGCCGGCAAAGGCGTAAGGGAGCCCGGCCCGCCCCGCGAGTGCCGTACTAGCCGCGAGTGCCGTACTACTCGAGCGTGCGCTGCAGGCTCTCGAGCATCTCGCGGGTCTTCTCCTTGGTCTTGTCGAAGACGTCCGACCCGGTTTCCTTGGTCGCCTGCCACGCGCTGGCGGCGCCGGACTTGGTGCTCTCCCAGATCCGGGCCGCGCCTTCTTTCGCCTCGGCCCACCAGTCATCATCGACGCGCGGGTAGTCGCGCACCTGCTCGAGATCGTCGGTGAGGAACACGGCGTAGGAGACCCGGTCGAGGCGGTTGCCGGCCCGGGTGGCCACGGAGAACTGGTCCACCTCGACGAAACGCCTGTCATCGTCCTCGAAGCCCTCGAGGTCGTCGTCGAATTCGATCACCAGCCCGTGGACCTTCATGTTCTCAGCGACCAGCACGTCCTCGACCTCGCCGGCCTCGCGGTTGTCCTCAGCGGCGAGGTAGACCTCCGAGCCGATCAGGCCGTCCATGGAATAGAGCCCTTCCGGCGGCTCGGCCAGAACGGGCGGGGTCAGCATCACGGCAATGGCACTGGCCAGTAGGGTTTTCATTCGGGTCATAGGATCGCTCCGGTTTGTTTGTCAGCCGTCCTCGGCACATTCGACGCAGCGCGTGACGCTCGGATCACTCTGGAGTCGCCGAAACGGGATGGGTTCCCCGCAGACGAAGCAGTCGCCGTACTCGGCATTTTCCATCCGCCGAAGGGCGCCCTCGACGCGGGCGAGCTCGCGCTCCCAGCGGGCGCGAACGGCCCGGGCCATCTCCCGGCCCTGCTGCGCCTCCACGCGCGACAGCTGACTCTGCTTACTCTGGCACACGCTGTCGATCTCCACCCGTTCGGTGGACTCGTCGCTGCCGCTCAGCAGGTCTTGCAGCTCCTCGCGACGTTCGACCAGTTGGTCGTGAAGCGCCTGGCGTTGCGCGTCATCCATCGGGGCCGTCAGTCGATCTTGATCTTGGCGTAACCGCGCTGGGCATAGGCGGCCGCCGTGACGAAGGTATTGCCGACTTCGACGATCGGCTCGACCAGCTCGGCCTGCGTGATGCCGACCCGGCGGGTGGCGATCGAGCAGGCCTCCATGCGGAGGACGCCGTCGAGCGCAGCGAGTTCCCGCAGCTTGTCGTGGATCTGCAGGATGGTCTGCGCGTCGGTCATGTGGCTGTCAGGCGCCTCTTCCGTGAGCAACCGCACCGCGCCGCCGCGGAAGGCGAACACCATCCGCGGCGTCACACCCTGACGCTCGAGGTCTCGGTAGGTCTGCTCGATCACGCCCAGCCGCGCCAGCAGCTTGTCCGGATCGGCGGCCGTCACGTCCCAGAGGATGCGACCTTCCTCGATGCCCTGCAGGGCGTGGGCGTCGTCGGGACGCGGCAGGTCGGCACTCATGCCCACCACGGGCATCAGGCACAACAACAGCCCCAGTACGAGTCGATGCATCACGGCTTCCTCCCGGATATTTTCACCTGCCGGGAGTAAAGCCGATGGCGGCGGGAGTGCAAACAAAAAACCGCCCGCGGGTCACCCCGGGGCGGTCTGATGGCTCGACCCTCCGACCGGAATCAGAACTCGAATTCCATCTTCTGGAATACCCGGCCGGCGTTCTTGCCCGCCAGCTCGTCGAACGTGTGCCAGTGCGAGAACTGGCTCTGGTCGAGTTCGTAGGCGTCCTGCAGGGTGCCGCCCTCGTCGATCATCTTGCCGATCTCGGTGCGCAGGAAGACGAGGTAATCCTTGGTGTAGTGCTCGACCGTCTCCAGATCGGTCGGCCCGCCGTGCCCCGGGATGATGGTCTTGTCCTCGGCCACCTCGGCGAACTTGGGCCAGGTCTCGAGCCACGCCTTGGTATCGGTGTACTCGAAGATCGGCAGCATGCGGATGTTGAAGGCCATGTCGCCGGCAATCACCACGTCGCGCTCCGGGATCACCACCGAGATGTCGCCGGGAGAGTGCGCCGGGCCGAAATAGACCACGTTGGCCGTCACGCCACCCAGGTCGAGCTCGAGGCGGTCCTCGAAGGTGACGTCCATCGGCACGGCCTCGGTCCCCTCGGCCTTCTCCTTGGCGATGTCCTTGAGCTGCTCCTCGTAGGCCGCGGCGTGGCTGTCGTAGTACTCGGCGGCATCCACGTGGCCGATCACCTCGGCGCCCTGCTCGATCCAGTAGCCGGTCGCCATGGCGGCGTGCAGCTGGCCGTTCTCGTTGACGACGTACTTCACCGGCACGTCGGTGCGCTTCTTGATCTCCTCGTGCAGCGCCTCGGCGAGCTGGTAGGAGGCCCCGGCATTCATCACCAGCACCGCATCCTCGCCGATGACGAACGAGAGGTTGTTGTTATGCAGGGAGTTCTCGTAGGTGTACGGCTGGGTCGCGCCGATCGCCGACCAGACGCCCTCGGCGACCTTCTGCGGGTAGTCGTAGAGCATCGACTCCGGCGCCTTGTCGGCCGGGTTGTCTTCCGCGGCCATCGCCGGGGCGGCGAGCAGCCCGCCGGTCAATGCCAGCAGTGCGCCGCCGGCCACGCTACGCGTCTCTCTCATCCACTCGGTCAACATGTATCTCCTCCCAGCCGGTGTCACATTCGACTCGGTTGCTGATTTATTAGTTAGCGAACTAACTATCTCGCCAACGGCGGCGAAGAACAACCCCGCTTCCATTCGGGTTTTTGATTCGAAAACACATCCGCTGATTGAATCGCGCCCACCCAGGCTCAGTTCCAGGCCAGCCCGCCACGGGTCTGCCAGTAGCGCTCGGCCGGCTCGGCCAACCCTTCAAGCATGGCACGTTCGTCGGCCGACAGCTCGACGTCCAGTGCCTCGAGATTGGCCGCCAGCTGCTCCTCGGTGCCGGCACCGGACAGCACCATGTCCACCCAGGGGCGGGCAAGCAGTGCGGCGATGGCGATCGCGTCGCGACCCACGCCGTGCGCCCCGGCCACCCGGTCGAGCACGGCCATCGCCTCGGCATCCTCGGGACGATCGTTGCGGGCGGTCAGTCGGCCGTTGGCGACCGCTTCCTTGATGATCACCGCCATGCCCGAATCGCTGGCGCGCTCGAGCTGCGCGGCCACGGACGGTTCCAGCAGGTTGCAGGTCGCCTGGACGGCATCGAACAGCGGCCGACCGCCGATGGCGACCTCCATGGCGCGCGCCAGTGTCTCGGCCTGTTTCGGCCCGCTGGTGGTCAGGCCGATGGCCGTGCCGGCATCGCGGATCTCGGCCAGGCGCTCGAGCACCTCGGCATTGTCGAGCACGCCCGAATCCAGCGTCGCCGAGTGGATCTGGTAGAGCGCCGGCGCGCCGCCGAGCGCATCGAGGGTCTCGTCCCACTGGCGGTCGAGCACCGCGCGGCTGTGCTCCTTGACCTCGTGCACCTCGGCGTCGACCTGCCAGCCGGCGGTGTAGGTGTATCCCCACTTGGAGCCGACGGTGGGCCGCTGTTCGGCCGGCCGACCGGCGAGCCAGTCACCCAGGAAGGCCTCGGCCCGGCCATAGGACCGGGCCGCATCGACATAGCGCAGGCCTCGGCGCCAGGCGGCGTCGAGCATGGCGTGGGAGTGGGCGCGCATCGCCTCGACATCACGGCCGTCCGGCATGTCGGCGCCGTGACCGAGGTTGATGTAGCCCGGCCGGCCGAGGGCCGCCAGCCCCAGACCGATGCGCGGACGGGGAAGAATCAGTCGCTTCTCCGGCATGATGAAAGGTCTCGATTCGTCGTTGGATCGGTGAAAGAGGATATAAAGTGGGTCCAAACCCACGCCGGGCCGGCAGGGCGGCCCGACAACAGAGGAAGAGGCTAGCATGCAGCGATTCCGCCTGAGTCACCCGATCCACAACGTGGTCAGGAGCCTGGAGCTCTTCGGCCTGGTGGTGATCCTGATCGCAACCTTCATCGCCGCCGGCCAGGATGTGGCCGAGATGATCGCCGCCCGGCGGGTCACCCTGGCCGACCTGTTGCTGCTGTTCCTCTACCTCGAGGTGCTGGCGATGATCGGCGCCTACCTGCAGACCGGCCGCCTGCCCATCCGCTACCCGATCTATATCGCGATCATCGCGCTGGCACGCTATCTGGTGCTGGAGGTCAAGGATCTCGAGGCGTGGAAGATGCTGGTGGTGGGCGCGACCATGCTGATCCTCGCCGGCACCGTCCTGCTGCTGCGCTACGGCCACCTGAAACTGCCCTACCCGGAGAGCGAGCTCGACCTCGAAGGCGCGGAGGTGAAGCGCCGGGGTCGCGACGACAACGACACCCCCTAAACAGAACGGGCCGGCATGAGCCGGCCCGTTTCCTTTCTTTCTGCCCGTCGCGCGGGCACACAGCCGCTCAGATCTGGGTGCGTTCCTTGGCCTCGCGCAGGCCGCTGGAGCACTCGCCCGTGCCGCGCTGCTGGAAGATGATGTACTCGGCGATGTTGGTGCAGTGATCGCCGATGCGCTCGATCGCGCGCATGCAATGCAGCATCCGCAGGCTGAGATCCGGCGATTCCGGGTGCTTCTTCATGTACTCGAGCAGCACCTCGTGGACCTCGTTGTACTCGTGGTTGACGTGGTCGTCGCGGCGCATGATTTCCTCGGCCGCGACGCAGTCCTGACGGACGAAGGCGTCGAGCGTGTCGTGCAGCATGCCCTTGACGATCCGGCCCATGACACGGAAGTGCGTGGCGAACTCGGTCGACTGCAGTGCCGGGCCGACCTCCTCGGCGATGCGGGCAAGCTTCTCGGACTTGTCGCCGATGCGCTCGAGGTCGGTGATCGCCTTGACGATCGACATGATCGTACGCAGATCCCCGGCCGTGGGCGCGTATCGGGCGATCAGGTGGATCGACAACTCGTCGATGGAGACCTCGAGACGATCGATCTCGTAATCCTGCTCCATCGCCACCCGGCCGCGTTCGGCATCGCCGTCGAGCAGGTAGGCCAGCGCGTCACCGAAGTGCTGCTCGGCCACGCCACCCATGTTCATCAAGAGCGAACGGAGGGCGTTGAGGTCCTCGTCGTAGCGCGTCAGGGTGTGTGGCGTCAGGTTGGGCGCGTCTTTTTCGCTCATTTCCTCGGATTCTCCTGTGGGCGGCTTGTCTCGACCCGACTGCTAGGGTTTACTCGTGGCCTCGGGCGGCTTCACGAGCCTGTCATGCGCGGCGGCCAGACTGGCAGGCCGCCGGAAGCGGGCTCGCCGACCAAATGCCCATACTCTAACCGACTTTGCGTTGCGAAATAATGACACGAACCGACGAGACCCCGCTGCCGTTCATCAACCGCGAGCTCAGCCTGCTCGGCTTCAACCGCCGCGTGCTCGAACTGGGGCAGGATCCGGACGTGCCGTTGCTCGAGCGACTCAAGTTCCTCTGCATTTCCTCCTCGAACCTCGACGAATTCTTCGAGGTGCGCGTCGGGACGCTCACGCAACAGATCCGCGCCGGCATCAGCCGCCCCGACGATGCCGGCCTGACGCCCTCCCAGCAGCTCGACGTGGTGCTCGAACAGGCGCACGCCCTAGTGCATGACCAGTACGAGACCCTCAACCGCGACATCATCCCGGCGCTGGCCGAGGAGAACATCCACTTCCTGCGCCGCACCCACTGGACCGAGGCGCAGGCGCTGTGGGTCAAGCAGTACTTCCGCCGCGAGCTGCTGCCGCTGCTGACGCCGCTGGGCCTCGATCCATCGCACCCGTTCCCGCGCATCCTCAACAAGTCGCTCAACTTCATCGTCTCGCTGGAAGGCAACGACGACTTCGGCCGCGAGGCCTGGCTGGCGATCGTGCAGGCGCCGCGCGCCCTGCCACGCATCATCCAGATGGACGAGGACGCCGCGGAAGGCCCGTCGAGCTTCGTCTTCCTGAGCTCGGTGATCCACGCCCACGTCCACGAGCTGTTCCCGGGCATGACCGTCACCGGCTGCTACCAGTTCCGGGTCACCCGCAACAGCGACCTGTCCGTGGACGTCGACGACGACGAGGATCTGCTGCAGACGCTGCAGGGCGGCCTGTTCGAGCGCAACTACGGCAACGCCCTGCGCCTGGAGGTGGCCGACAACTGCCCGGCCGACATGATCGATTTCCTCTGCGAGCGCTTCGCCCTCGACGACCGGCAGGTGTTCCAGGTCCACGGCCCGGTCAACCTGCACCGCCTGATGGCACTGCCGGGGCTGATCGACCGCCCCGAGCTCAAGGACCCGCCGTTCACCCCGCGCCTCGAGCCGGAGTTCGATCCGGACGAGAACATCTTCGAGACCATCTCCGAGCGCGGCAGCGTCCTGCTGCACCACCCCTACCAGTCGTTCATGCCGGTGGTGGACTTCATCCGCCAGGCCGCCGACGACCCCAAGGTGGTGGCGATCAAGATGACGCTCTACCGCACCGGTCGGGATTCGGCGATCGTCGATGCGCTCGAGGCGGCGGCGCGTGCCGGCAAGGAGGTCACCGCGGTGGTCGAACTGCGCGCGCGCTTCGACGAGGAAGAGAACATCAACATCACCACGCGCCTGCAGAAGGCCGGCGCCTACGTCGCCTACGGCATCGTCGGCTACAAGACGCACGCCAAGATGACGCTGGCGGTGCGCCGCGACGGCAACCGGCTCAAGCGCTTCGTCCACCTGGGCACCGGCAACTACCACCCGGGCACCGCGCGTCTCTACACCGACTTCGGCCTGATGACCGACGACCGCTTCATCGGCGAGGACGTCAACAAGCTGTTCATGCAGCTGACCGGACTGGGCCGCGGCATCCGCCTCAAGCGGCTGCTGCAGTCGCCGTTCACCCTGCACGAGGGCATGCTCGAGCGCATCCGCCGCGAGACCGCGCATGCCCGGGCCGGCAAGCCGGCGCAGATCCGCGCCAAGATGAACGCCCTGATCGAGCGCCGCGTGATCGAGGCGCTCTACGAGGCCTCCACCGCCGGGGTGAAGATCGAGCTGGTCGTCCGTGGCGTCTGCTGCCTGAAACCGGGCATCCCGGGGGTCTCGGAGAACATCCACGTGCGCTCGGTGATGGGGCGCTTCCTCGAGCACCCGCGGGTGTTCTACTTCCTCAACGACGGCGAGGAAGAGCTGTTCCTGTCGAGCGCCGACTGGATGCCGCGCAACTTCTTCGCCCGCGTCGAGACCGCCTTCCCGATCGACACCCCGGAGATCCGGGCACGGGTGATCGACGAGGCCTTCGACCGCTACCTCGCCGACAACACCGGCGCCTGGGAACTGACGTCGGAGGGCGAGTATCGCCGCATCAAGCCGGGGCGCGGAGCCAAGCGCTTCAACGCCCAGCACTCGCTGATCCGGGACCTGGGCAAGGCCTGAGCCGATTCCCCGCCGCCCCGCGCAACGGGGCGTTGGGTCGCCCCTCGGGCATGCGATACTGTTGAGCGCCGTCATCCTCGGACTCAGGTAACCGTTCGCCCATGCTCAAGCTGCTGTTCTGGCTCATCGTCGCCCTGGTCGTGGGGCTCATCTTCGCCATCCGCCAGGCCAACCGGCTGCGCGCCGAGCAGCAGGCGAACGAATCGACCGAGACGCGTTCACTGGAGTCGGTGCGCTGCACGCAGTGCGGGGTCTTCGTGCCCGAGGACCGTGCCGTGCGGCGCGACGACAAGGACTTCTGCAGCTGGGAGCACGCCGAGGAATGGCACCGGGCACACCATTGATCCACCCCGCCGGCGAGGAGAACTGGCGCGGGCTGCGGCTGGCGAATGCCTACCGGCTGCTGCTGGCACTGGCCCTGACCGCCGCGGCACTCACCGAGCGCGGCCCGGCCGTGTTCGGCGAGGCCAATGCCTCGCTGTTCATGGTGACCGCCTGGGCCTACCTGTTCCTGGCCATGGCCTTCGAGTGGCTGCTGGAGCTGCGGGTCACCCCGTTCCGCCCGCAGGCCCACCTGCACACCCTCGGCGATCTCGGCTGCCTGATGCTGATCGCCCACGCCTCGGGCGGCCCGGAGGGACCGATCGCCCTGGCGCTGGTGATCGCGATCGGCATCGCCGCGGTACTGCACGGCGGACGGGCCGCGATCGGCTACGCCGCTGCCGGCGTGCTGCTGGTGCTGGGCGAGGCGATCTATGCCTCCTGGACACAGCCGGATGCGAGCCATCTGGCCAACTCGGGCTTTCTCGGCGCCGCCCTGCTGCTGATCACCCTGCTGGTGATCGCCTTCGAGCGGCGCGCCGCCGTCTGGGAGCACCAGAGTCAGGCCCGCGAGCGCGAGGTGCGCTACCTCTCCGAGCTGGCCCTGCGCGTGATCGAGCAGACCGACAACGGCATCGTGGTCTCCGACCCGGACGGGCAGATCGACTACATCAACGACGCCGCCCGCCAGATGCTGGGCGAGGCATCGGCAGCAACGCCGGACGGCGCCGCCAACCCGCCGCTGCCGGACGTCAATCCGGCCATCCACGATGCGCTGCGCGCCTGGCACATGGGCGACGGTTCCCAGCAACGCGACATCGACCGACCGCGACGGCTGCGGGCGCAATTCCACCGCATCGAGACGGCGCTGGGGCCGCGCGCCCTGATCGTGCTGCAGGACCTGTCGGCGGAGGACGAGCGTGTCCGCCGCGACAAGCTGGCGGCGCTGGGTCGACTGATCGCCTCGATCGCCCACGAGGTCCGCAACCCACTCTCCTCGATCCGCCAGGCCGCCGAACTGCTGCCCGAATCGGACACCGCCGCCGAACGCGAGCAGCTCACCACGATCATCACCCGGCACAGCGACCGCATCAATCGGCTGGTCGAGGACGTGCTCGGCGCGTCGCGGGCCCCGATGGTCAACGCCCAGGTCGTCGACCTGGGCGACTGGCTGGAACGCTTCGCCGAGGACCGGCGCCAGGCCTGGCAGACGAACGGCAAGCCGTTCGAGATGAGCATCGACACCCCGGCCGGCCAGGCCTTCGCCCGGGTGGACACGACCCACCTCTGGCAGGTGATCGACAATCTCTGTGACAATGCCGAGCGCCACGGCCTGCCCGCCGACGGGAAACTGAACCTGCGCCTGCAACTCGAGGCCGCGCCCCAGGGGGGCTGGCAGATCCGCGTGTGCGACAACGGCCCGCGCATCTCGGCCGAAGACCGCGGCGCGCTGTTCGAGCCGTTCTTCACCACGCACTCGCAGGGAACGGGGCTGGGGCTGTTCGTCTCGCGCGAACTGGCACTGGCCAACCGCGGCGAGCTGACGCTCGAGGCACCGGACGCGAACCGCGAGGCGGGCAACTGCTTCCGCCTGTGCCTGCCGGCGGCGGAGGCAACGGCCGAGGACGCAACGACACAAGCAAGGGAATGAAGACGATGGCGTACTGCCTGATCGTGGACGACGAGCCGGACATCCGCACACTGGTCGCCCTGTTCATGAAGCGCGAGGGCGTGACCACCCTCGAGGCCGCCGATCTGAGCGAGGCCCGAGAACAGCTCGCCGCGAACGAGACCATCGACCTGTGCCTGGCGGACATGCGCCTGCCCGACGGCAACGGTCTCGATCTGGTCGATGAGATCCGCACGCAGCGCCCGCAGCTGCCGGTGGCGGTGATCACGGCCCATGGCCAGGTCGAGGCGGCGGTGCGCGCCCTGAAGGCCGGCGCCTTCGACTTCATCAACAAACCCATCGAGCAGGACACCCTGCGCCGCCTGCTGCGCGATGCGCGCAATCTGCAGCCGCCCGGCGCGGAGCCGGGCGATGATCACGACGGCGACGAGGGAAGCTCGTCCCTGATCGGTCAGTCACGGGCCATGCGCCAGCTGCGCGAGATGATCGGCCGGCTGGCCCGCTCGCAGGCACCGATTTTCATCCAGGGCGAGTCGGGCACCGGCAAGGAGCTGGTCGCCCGCGAGATCCATAACCACAGCAGCCGCGCGCCGGGGCCGTTTGTGCCGGTCAACTGCGGCGCGATTCCCGGCGAGCTGATCGAGTCGGAGCTGTTCGGTCACCACAAGGGCGCCTTCACCGGTGCAACCCGCGACAAGCCGGGCCTGTTCCGCGCCGCCGAGGGCGGCACCCTGTTCCTCGACGAGATCGCCGAGCTGCCGCTGCCGCTGCAGGTCTCGCTGCTGCGGGTATTGCAGGAACGCCGCGTGCGCCCGGTCGGCGGGACCGAGGAGGTGCCGATCGACGTGCGCATCGTTTCCGCATCGCATCAGGACCTCAACCAGGCGGTAAGCGAGGGACGCTTCCGCCAGGATCTCTTCTTCCGCCTCAACGTCATCGGCCTGCGCGTGCCACCGTTGCGCGAGCGCCTCGACGACCTGCCCGCCCTGGCCACCGCCATCATCGCCCGACTGGCTGATCGCGATCAGCGACCGGTGCCGACGATCGACCCCGAGGTGTTCCAGACGCTCGCCGCGCAGCCTTTCCCGGGCAACGTCCGCGAACTGGAAAACCTGCTCGAACGGGCGATGGCACTGACCGACGACGACCGCATCACCGTCGAGGCAGTCGCGCCCGACCCGATGATGACGGCCGAGGAAGACATCGGCGCCTCCGCGCTGGGGGCCTGCCCCGGTTTCATCCCGGAGACCGACGAGCAGCGCGAGGTGCTCGCCGCCCTGCAGCAGACCCGCTGGAACCGCAGCGAGGCGGCCCGACGCCTCGGCCTGACATTGCGCCAGCTGCGTTACCGGTTGCAGAAGTGGGGCGTCGAATAGCGTTCAGCTGAAAATCAGGACGATCGCCGCCAGGCGCCCCTCGACCTCGTCAGCCAAGGGAATTCACTGACGCGGCTCGTCCAACGTCGAGCCGCCGCCCTCCGTCTAATCCGCCAGTGCCCGCAGCACGGCCGGCGGCAGGGCCCAGACGAGCTTGCCGCTGCCATAGCCGATCGCGTTGTCGAAACGGACCAGCATCATGCCGCCCTTCTTCATCGGCATGTTGCCGCCGGGCCGCCCGGCAATCAGCGTCTCGGCGAGCTGGCCGATATGCGGCTCGTGACCGACCACGGCCATGCCCTCGACACGCGGCTGCTTGCGTAGCCATTCGACCGCCAGATTGACTGGCGTCTCCGGCGCAAACACGCCTTCGGACTCGATCTCGCGACACTCCAGTGCCGGCGCGACGATCTCGGCCGTCTGCATGGCCCGTACGGCCGGACTGCTGACGAGGCGCTCGATCGGCAGGGCCATGGTGGTCAGGCCGCGGGCGGCCATCTGCATGCGATCGATGCCCCGCCTGGTCAACGGGCGCTCGCTGTCGGGACGCCCCAGGCGAGCGAACTCCTCGCGGTTCTCGGCGGCGGCATGTCGGATGATCAACAGGTCCATGGTGCATCTCGCTGGCCGGCAAGCGGCCTGTCAGGGCATTTACGATTAGATTCCGGCGGCATGCTGCAGGCGTCAAGCTACCGGATTATGACAATGTGACCGGGGCATGGTGGACCGGCAGACACAGCATCGGTTCAATCCCCGTGAGCGGGGACCGCGGCTGGCATCCGCCCGCCGGTGGGCTATGATGGTGCCCCCGAAAGACCCAATGCGAGGAGACGACATGGAAGGCCGCCGACCGCAGGACGCTACCGCCTCGAACTCGAGCCG
Source organism: Guyparkeria sp. WRN-7 (assembly GCF_001641825.1). Lineage (GTDB taxonomy): Bacteria > Pseudomonadota > Gammaproteobacteria > Halothiobacillales > Halothiobacillaceae > Guyparkeria. Next base: position 95,098 of record NZ_LRFH01000014.1, read on the forward strand.
TCACCGCTCGGCCGGACCACAGGGAACCCAGCTGTTCCAGGCCGATGAACTGCGCGCCCAGGCCGAGCAGGCCGCCTCGCCGGGCAACACCCGCGCCTCGGTCGCCGAACCGGTGCTCGAGGGTGTCAGCCCCGGGATCGAAGGACGCCGCTATACCCTGCGCGCCGGCCGGCAGACGATCGGCCGCCGCGACGACAACGACATCATTCTCGACGAGCCCAGCGTGTCCTCCTCCCACGCCTGGATCCTCAACCAGCAGGGCCACCACGTGGTCATGAACATGCTTTCGACCAACGGCACCTTCGTCAACGACGAACGGGTGCACGAGGCGACGCTCAAGCATGGCGACCGGGTGCGCCTCGGCCAGGCGGAGTTCGTCTTCCTGACGCGCGAGGCCGGCGACCGCCGTATCGGCGCACGCCACTGGCTGGTGGGAGCGCTGCTGCTCGCCGCCATCGTGCTGGCGTTCACCCTGATCCGGAACTGAACCGGCCGTGACGGCCCCGGAGACCATCGGCCGCTACCGGATCGAAGGCGTCCTCGGCGAGGGGGCGATGTCGGTCATCTACGCCGGCTTCGATCCGAGCATCAACCGTCACCTGGCGATCAAGTGCCTCAAGGACGACGTCGCCCGCGACGCGGCCTACCGACGCCGCTTCCTTACCGAGGCCCGCGCCGCCGGCACGCTCAATCACCCCAATATCGTCACCATCTACGACGTCGGCGAGGCCGATGGCCGACCGTACATCGCCATGGAGCGGCTGCACGGCGAGACCCTGGCCGAACGGGTCGCTCGCGAAGGTTTCCCGCCGATCCCGGTGGTGATCGACCTGGCCGGGCAGATCGCCGCCGCGCTCGACTTCGCCCACCGTCACGGCGTGATCCACCAGGACATCAAGCCCGAGAACATCATCCTGGTGGAAGGCTGGACGCACGCGAAGGTCAACGATTTCGGCGTGGCCCGCCTGCCCGGCGGCGACGAACACCATGACGGCATGGTGGCCGGAACCCCTGCCTACATGGCCCCCGAACAGTTGCACGGCGATCCGACCGACGGCCGCAGCGACCTGTTCTCGTTGGGGGTGCTGCTCTTCTGGCTGCTGACCGGCGACAAGCCGTGGCGCGAGTCCGAGGTCGACCAGCTGATGGCTGAGCGCCAGCGCCACCCGCACCCGTCCCTGGTGCCACGCGACCCGGCAACCCCCGAAGTGCTGCTCGAGATCGTGCGCAGCCTGCTGCAGCCGGCAGCGGAGGAGCGCTATCAGCACGGTCACGAGGTGATCGATGACCTGCGCCACGCGCGCCGCGAGCTCGAAAGGCTGCGCGCCGACCCGGTCGCGACCCGGGTACTGCCGATGCGCGTGCGCTGGGCGGCGATCCTCGGCACCATCCTCACCATGACCCTGCTGGTCGGCCTGGCCTCGGTCTACGTCAAGCAGGATGAGGCGCTGACCGGCCTGGCCGTCGACTTCGGTGCCTCACTCGGGCGCACCATCGCCCACGAGACCGCCGAGGACCTGCTGCTGAACGACCGGATCGCCGTGCGCGCGCTGGTCACCGACATGCAGCGCAACGAGCAGATTCGCTACCTGTCGGTCGCCGATCGCGACGGTCGCGTCATCGCCAGCGCCCAGCCGGGCGAGGTCGGCGACACACTGGGCGCCCTACCGGAGCAGGGCGAGGTGCGGGAACTGGCGGGCGGGATCGTCAGCCACCACGGCACGATCCCGCAGGCAGCCGGCAAGGAGGACATGCTGCTGTTCGACGTCCCGGTACGCTATCAGGACCATCCCATCGGCACGTTGCGACTGGGCATGGACGCCGCCCCGCTGGAAACGGCCAATCGCACCACCCTCGGCGCCATGCTGGTTGCGCTGCTGGCGACGCTGGTGGTGGTGCTGGGTGCGGCGTGGTGGCTGTTCCGCCGCCTGCTCGCCCCCATGGACGTGCTGCGCGATGCGCTGCTGCGCGTGGCACGCGGCGATTTTGCCTACCGCATCCGCCTGATCCGTCGCGACGAGTTCGGCCGGCTGTTCACCGCCTTCAACCTGATGAACGAGTCGCTCGCCAACCAGGAGCGCTCGCCGGAGACCCCGCAGACAGGTCGCGAGACAACGGCCGAACCCACCCGCGTGATCGAGCCTGCCGACCCGCCGGACAAGACGGACTAGCCGTAGGGAACGCTAGAGATCTTCCAGCCGGCGCTGGAGCTCACGGGCCCGCGCGCGGTAGCTGCGTGCCGGCTCGAACGTCGGATCGATGGCCAGCACCCGGTCCCACAACGCGATGGCATCACCGAGCTTCTGGTTGCGGTAGCGCAGGATCGCGCGCTGATGGTAGTCGGCCACCAGGGCCTGCCGCAGCTCGGGCACGCGGCTCGCCGCCGGCTCCAAGGACGGGTCCTGCTCGAGGGCAGCCTCCAGTTGTGCCAGCGCCGCCTCGCGATCGCCCTGTTCCAGCAGGGCCAGCCCGCGTCGCTGCATGGCTGCTGCATCGGAACCGTCGTCCGCATCCCGAGAGCGCTGTGCCGCTAATGGTGCGTCGGGCAGGGCCAGCGCGGCCACCGTCTCGCGCGATGGCCGGGGCGCCGGCGCGAGCGAGCGGCGTGCCGGTCTGCCCGCCTCGCCGACCGGCGGGGTGGCCACTGCCCCTCCCGACGGCGGCCCCGGCAGGCGAATCACCTCGCCGACGCGCAGGTCCGAAGGGTCAGTCGACTCGTTGTAGCGGGCCAGCAGCAGGAACAGCCCCGCATCACCGAGGTGGCGCTCGGCCAGGGCACTGTAGGAATCGCCCGACCGGACGACGTAGCGGTGCGACTCCTCGCCCAGCACGCGCTCCGGATCGGCCTCGAGCTGCTGCATGATCGCCCGGGCGACCGCATCGTCGGGGTGCCGGGCGAGATAGCGATCCAGATCACGCCGCCCCTGGCGATACTGGCCGCGCTGCAGGTCGGCGAGGATGGCGTCCAGCGACCGGGACGAGGCCTCACCCGACGCATCGTCCGCCCTTGCCGTCTTGCCCGACGACGTCAACTGCCCCGTCATCTCCTGCAGGCGTGCATCCACAGCCGACAGCTGCGCGCAACCGCTCATCAGGCCAGCCAGCAGGCCGACCAGCACGAACCGGCCGCCCGCGAACCTCACACCATGATTTCGCCGTGTCGTTGTCGTCATCGCCATCCCACCGGTAACGGCTCGTATCAAGATCAGGCCAAGGTCAGACCAGAGTCAGCCCGCCGAAAAGCCGGCCCAGCCACGACGTCGGCGTCTCGGACCGGGCCAGTATCAGCCCCAGATTGTCGCCCTCCGCACCGCCGCGCTCGCTGCCGCGGGCCAGTCCCTCGCACACGCCATCGTAGAGATCGGGCTCGCGCAGCAGCGCGCCCAGCTCGCTCGTGCCGAGGGTCTCCCAGACACCGTCGCTGCATAGCACGAAACCGTCGCCCGAGCGCAGCGCCGCATAGCCGTGCTCGACCTCCGGGGGCTCGCTGCCGCCCAGTCCGCGCAACAGCACGTGCTGGTCCGGATCCCGGGCAAGATCGGCCTCGCGGATCTCGCCGCGATCGAGCTTGAGGCGGGCGAGGCTGTGATCCCGGGTGACGCTCAGGCAGCGCCGCCCGCGAAAATGATAGAGACGACTGTCGCCCACATGGGCCCAGTAGGCCTGACCTTCGCGCAGCAAGAGGGCGACGACGGTCGAGTGCGGCTCGGCACTCACCCAGGGATTGCGCCGGCGAATCTCCTCATGGGCGGTCTGGCAGAGTGTCTCGAGGAACAGCGCGCCGGGCTGGTCGCGCCAGACCCGCTCGTCCCAGAGATCGCGTGCGGCGTGGATCACGCCACCGGACGCCAGCTCGCCGCCGCCGTCGCCCCCCATGCCGTCCGCGAGCACGAGCAGCGAGGTCGCTTCGCGCCAGTCGTGCAGGCAGATGAGGTCATCCTGCTGGGAGGGCCGGCCGCCCGGCGCCCGTCCGCCGGCGGCTCCCGGCAGTTCACGGATGTCGAAATCCCCTTCCCTGTGCATCGTGCGGCCGCTCCTCGTCCATTTTCGCCCGCGCCGGGCAGGCAATCCGTTGGCGGGCAGTATAGACGCCGCCGACGGCGAGTCGGAAATGGGACTCAGCCGAGCTCCTGCTGCTCGAGCCACTCGGTCTCGAGCGCCTCGAGGCGTTCACTGACGTCGCCGCGCTCGGCCTGCAGCCGTGCCACTTCCTCGTCCTGCTGGCCATCGTAGAGGGCCGGATCGGCCAGTGCGGCGTCGATGGCACTCAGACGCTGCCCCAGCTCGTCGACCTGTCGCTCGAGGCGATCAAGCTGCTTCTTGCGGTTGCGCTCCCGCGCCTGGCTCGCCTTGTCGCGGGGCTTGCCCCAGCTCGACTTGTCGCTGGGCGTCTTGTTTCCCGAGGCACCGGCTGCCTTCGCATCGGACTTCTGGGCCGCCTGCTCGCGGTTGTGTGCCCGGCGGCGCTCGGTGACCGCGTTGCGATAGTCGTCGAGATCGCCGTCGAAGGGCACCGCCTCGCCGTCGCGCACCCACCAGAAGCGGTCGCAGACCAGCTCGATCAGGCTCTTGTCGTGCGAGACCACGAGTATCGCCCCCTCGAACGATTGCAGCGCCTCGGCCAGCGCCTCGCGCATGGCGAGATCGAGGTGGTTGGTCGGCTCGTCGAGGATCAGCAGGTTGGGCGCCTTCCACACCAGCAGCGCCAGCGCGAGACGGGCCTTCTCGCCACCGGAGAACGGTTCGATCGACTCGAAGATGCGGTCGCCGACAAAACCGAAGCGGCCGAGAAAGTCGCGATATTTCTGGGTGGTGCCCTCGCGTTCGGCGACCCGCTCGAGAGCGATCATCGGCGTGTCGCGCGGGTCGAGCTGATCGAGCTGATGCTGGGTGTAGTAGCCCACCTGCACGCCCGGGGCGACGAAACGGTCGCCTCCGATCCAGGTCGGTTCGCCGTCGGCGATCGCGCGGATCAGGGTGGTCTTGCCCGCCCCGTTCGCCCCCAGCACGCCGATGCGATCGCCGGCGCGCACCTGCAGGCCGACGTGCTCGATCAGGGGTTTGCCGTCGTAGCCCACCGCCACGTCGTCGAGGGTGACCATCGGGTCCGGGGCACGCTTGGGCGTCGGGAAGTAGAAAGAGAAGTCGTCGCGGTCGGCGTGACTGGCGGCGATGGTCGGCAGGCGTTCGAGCGCCTTGACCCGGCTCTGCGCCGCGCGCGCCTTGGTCGCCTTGGCGCGGAAGCGGTCGATGAAGCCCTGCAGGCGTTCGCGCTCCTTGGCGATCTTGTCCGCCAGCGCGGCGTCCTGCGCCAGGCGCTCGGCACGCATCGCCTCGAAATCGCTGTAGTGGCCGGTGTAGAGATTGAGCTTCTGGTTCTCGATGTGGGCGATGTGCGTGCAGACGTGGTCGAGAAAATCGCGGTCGTGCGAGACCACGATCAGCGTGCCCGAGTAGCTCACCAGCCAGTCGGCCAGCCAGAAGACCGCGTCGAGGTCGAGGTGGTTGGTCGGCTCGTCGAGCAACAGGATGTCGGAGGGAGCGATCAGGGCACGCGCCAGGTTCAGGCGCATGCGCCAGCCACCGGAGAAGCTCGAGACCGGGTTGTCGATGTGTTCCGGGGCGAAGCCCAGCCCGTCGAGCAGGCGGGCGGCCCGGGCACGGGCGGTGAATCCGCCGGCGGCCTCGAACTCCGGGTAGAGCTCGGCCAGCCGCATGCCGTCGTTCTCGGTCTCCGCCTCGCGCAGGGCATCGGCGAGGCGGGCATAGTCGCGGTCGCCGTCGAGGACGTAATCGACCGCCGAGGTCTCGAGCGCCGGGGTTTCCTGCTCCACGGTGGCCATGCGCTGTCCGCCGGCCCATTCGATGTCACCCGCATCCGGCGCGATCTCGCCCTCGAACATGGCGAGCAGGCTCGACTTGCCGGTGCCGTTCTTGCCCACGAGACCCATGCGCTGACCGGGCAGCAGGGTGAGATCGGCGTCCTCGAGCAGCAACTGCGGGCCACGGCGGAGCGAGACGGACTTCAACTGGATCATTGTTTCCTCCCGGAAGACGGGTAGACCGCCACGTGCATGGCAGCACGGCAACGGATGGCGCTCCCCCTGGGCAAAACACCTGGGCAAACAAGAAAAGGGACTCGCGCGCCTGTCACGGGCGCTGCAAGGAACGGCCCCACGTCACCGGCGTGCGACACGCACCTCGCCGAGCGGATCGGCCGCCTCGCTCCATGAGGGAAAGAGGGAAGCCCAAAACCAAAAAGGCCGGGACCCCAAACGGGGCCCCGGCCGGGGAATTTGGTCGGAGTGGCAGGATTCGAACCTACGACCCCTACGTCCCGAACGTAGTGCTCTACCAGGCTGAGCTACACTCCGAAAAGACCGGCGACACCATCGGTGTCAGTGGTCGCGCTGGACGCTGATGTCCGCCAGGGCGGACAGGGCTCGGGAGTAGACACTGTCCGGCAACACCGTCAGTGCCTGCTTGGCCGCATCGGCCTCATGTCCAGCGAGCGCCGAAGTATACGAGAGTGCGTCGGTCTGTTCAACCACCTTGAGCACCTCGTCGATCCGGGCCGCCGTCTGCGACTCGATCGCCTCGCGGACCAGCGCCGCACCAGCCGCATCGGCGCGCTTCATGGCGATGATCAGGGGCAGCGTCGGCTTGCCCTCGTTGAGGTCGTCGCCGACGTGCTTGCCGGTCTGCGCCTCGTCACCGCGATAGTCGAGCACGTCGTCGACCAGCTGGAAGGCGACCCCGAGGCGATAGCCGTATTCGCCCAGCGCCGCCTCGGTGGCCTCGTCACGGTCGTCGAGCACGGCGGCCAGCCGGCAGGCGGCCTCGAACAGCGTCGCCGTCTTGCGGCCGATGACGTCCATGTAGCGCGCCTCGGAGACGGCGGCATCGCCTATGTTCATCAGCTGCATCACCTCGCCCTCGGCGACCCGGTTGGTGGCATCGGCAAGGATCGCCATCACCCGCGGGCGCTCGACCTCGACCATCATCTGGAAGGCCCGCGAGTAGAGAAAGTCGCCGGTGAGTACCGAGGCGGCGTTGCCGAAACGGGCGTTGGCGGTGTCGTGGCCGCGGCGCAGGGTCGACTCGTCGACCACGTCGTCATGCAGCAGGGTGGCGGTATGGATGAACTCGACCACCGCCGCCATCTGCGCCGCGCCCGGCAGCTCGGCGTTCTCGCCGCGCAGGGCACGGCTGGTGAGCATGTGCAGCAACGGGCGAAAACGCTTGCCGCCGGAGTGAACGATGTAGTTGCCCAGCTGGTTGATCAGGGCGACGTCCGAGCCGAGCCGCTCCATGATCACGCGGTTGACGGCCTGCATGTCGTCGGCCATCAGGTCGCGGATCTCGTTCAACTGCATGCTCATCGGTCTCGCTCGTTATGTTTCTTATCCGGCATGGCGCCGGGCGGCGCGCCGTCGCCAACCTTACACCATGGCCCGATGACGGACTACCGGAACCAGTGGGCGGGCAGCCCTTCGATCAGCCGTTGCCGCAGCGTATCGAATTCATCCGGCTGCGGGCGCTGCTGCGGATCGAAACACCACGACTCCAGCGTGGCCAGCGCCACCAGCCATTCCTCCGATGCGCCGCGCTGGGCCAGCCGCTCGTGCGTCACCGGTCGAACGAGGCTTGGCAAGGCATTCAGCTCGGCAAGCAGTTGTCGACGCAGCGCCTGGGGCTCCTCGCATGCCCGCAGCCGCCGACGTGCTGCCCGCCGGGCGCGCCGGGCCTGCCAGTACCGCCAGACCCGGCGCCCCGTGATCACCAGGACAACCGCAGCGGCCAGGCCGGCCAGCAACCACGGCAGGGCGGCCCACAACGCCGCCAGCCGACGTTCCGTGGGCTCGGCCTCCCAGGTCACCGTGCGGGCATCGAGCCGGACGTAGTCGAGCTCCACCCCCGGATCGGCGGCGCGCGGATCGATGTAGGGCAGGCGCAGGGACGGCAGGTCCGCCTCGCGGCGACCGTCCGCACCGCCCTCGACCGTGGGCAACAACGAGATATCGACCTGCCAGATGCTAGCCAGTGGCGAAATCCGCTCGGCGGCCGGCAAGGCCTCGGCCGAGTCGCTGCCCAGCTCGTGGATAGCGGGACTACCGAGACGGAGGCCCGGCGGGGCGACCAGTTGCGCGTCGATCAGGCGCGACAGCGCCTCGGCGGTCAGCCCCTCGCCGCGCACCCGGAACTGCCAGCCACCCGGCTCGCCGGCGACCAGCGCGTCGACCGCCACTCCCTCCACGGCCAGTTCGGGGGTCACCGGCAGATAGGTCGGCAGATGCGCCGGCAACTCGACCACGTCGAGCCGGCGGGCGACCGGCACAAAGGCGTATTCACTCTGCGCCAGGCCCACCACCTCGAAATCGATACGGCTGAACTCAAGGCGCAGTTCCCCGCCGCGCAATGCCTGCACCGCCCACCGGTAGTGACGACGATCGACCAGCCGGCCGTCGATCTCCACCGTATCGCGGGTCACCGCCAGCGGCCGGGCATCGATACCCTCGCCCTCGGGGCGATGCACCTCGACCTCACGCACCTGCCGCGCGGGATCAAGGATGGTCTGGGTAACGAGGAAGGTCTCGCGCTGAACCGGGTCCAGCCGGGTCACCTCGGTGCTCACGATCACGCCTTCGGGGGCACGCCCGGCACCCGCCTCGCTAGTCGACCGGGCGATCGGCGGCAGAGGCTCGATCGGCCCGAGCTCGATCGCCTCGGCAAAGCGGTCGGTTTCCCGATCGGGCTTCGGCAACGGAATATCGGCATGCGCCGGGCCAGCCATCGCGGCCAGGCCAAGCAGCATCGCGAGCAGGGACGTCACGGCTTGCTTCATGACCCGTCCTCCCCGGAGAGCCGCTGCTCGACCACCGCCTTGTACGGCTGCTGGCGCAGCAGTCCCTCGATCGCCGGCTGCGGCCGGTCCTCGATGCGCTCGAGCTTCTTGCGCGCCCCCTGCAGCAGCCCCTCGTTGAGGCGGAAGGCCTCGCCGCTATCGGCCGACCCCGACGCCACGGGGCCGCTGCCGCCACCCTGGCTTTCGAGAAACTCCTCGCTCATGCGCGCGCCCCGCGTCTCGTCCAGCGGGTCGGGCTGCATGGAATCAAAACCGCGGAAGCCCGGCTGGTCCTCGGCGGGGCCCTCACGGGCGGCCTCGATCAGGGACGCGGCCAGCTGACGATTGCGCTCCGCCGGGTCGTGCTCCGGGTCCAGCAGCAGCACGGCATCGAAGGCCGACACCGCGGCCCGGTAGCGACCCGCGAGCACCAGGGCATTGCCGAGGTTGAACAGGGCCAGCATGCGCGGCTCGGCGGCCTCGGCCAGCCAGACCGCGGCCTGCAGCCGTTCGATGGCATGGGGGTAGTCGGCACGACGGTAGGCGGTCAACCCGCTGCCGAGCCGGGCGTCGTAACCGCTGGCCCGGTCGAAGCCGGACTGGGCCCGGGCGAATTCGCCCGCCTCGAAGGCCGCCCAGGCCTCCTTGAGCAGGGTGTCCTGCGTGTCGGCATCGACCACCGGCTCGGCATGGGCGGCCGTGAACAGCAGCGGCGTGATCAAGATGAGTGCGACCGCCAGCCCGTTCTTGCGGCGGACCGACGGGCCCCATTCGAACCACAGATGCAGCGCGAGCGCGACCATCGCGACCCACAACGCCAGCACGGCGACCGACTGCTGCCGCTCGAGCGCGCTCTCGGGCACGGGCGGAGCCGGCAGGGCCGCCAACGCCCCGGCCAACGCGTCGGCATCCTCGCGCAGGATGCCGGTCCGGCGCGCCATGCCACCAGTCAGCCCGGCTATTTCCGCGACGCGCTCGAATTGCGGGGTGGATGTGAGCACGTTGTGATCGTCGTCGCGCAATGGCTGGCCATCACGGTAGAGACGCGCCGTCTCGCGGGCCATCGTCACCGCCAGCACGGGGATGCCCTGCTCGTCGAGGCGTTCGGCGGCCGTCAGCACTCGGCTGCCCTGCTCGCCGGCAAACTGGCGCGCATCGCCACTGGTGATCCAAACCACGGCCCCACCGGCCAGGGCCTGCATGCGCGCGGCCAGTGCCAGGGCGCGGTCGGGCCGGGCCGCCAGGCGCGTGCCGGTCAACCCCGGCAACTCGTCGGCATAAAAGCCCAGCAGGTCCGGATCGGGACTGACCGGCAGCAATACGCCGGCGGTGTCCGCATAGCGCATCAGCCCCACGGGTCGGCCGGGGTCCGCCTCGGCGAGGAGCTCCATCAGCAGGACGGCGCGTCCGATCCGGTCGGGCTCGACATCCCGGCCGGTCATGGCCGCCGAGCCGTCGACCACGAACAGTACCGGCGCGCGTGCCTCGCCACCGGTCTCGCCCGGCTGGGGCAGACGCGGGTCGGCCAGTGCCAGGGTGGCGAACAGCCAGAACAGCAGCCACAGACCGCGCGCCAACCAACCGGCCCGGACCCCGGCCGAGCGGCCCTCGGCAAAGGCCCAGGGACGCAGCGACGGGTCGGCATAGCGGTCCAGCCGGGCCTGGCGGCGGCGTTGCCAGAGCGCGAGACCGACCGGCAGCACCAGCAAGGCGAATGCCTCGGGGCGCACCAGCACCGGCCAGCTCTCGGCATTCGCGAGGAGCCCCCAGAGCTCGATCAGGCTGTCGACGTGTCCGCCCATGCGTTAGACCTGCAGCCGTGCGTTGAAGAACTGCGCCATCAGCAACGACAGCAATCCCGCACCGAGAAACCAACCCAGCAGCGGGTGGCGTGTCCGGTGGCTCGGCTGGCCGGCATCGGCCGTCTGGTGGCGCGCCATGGTTTCGGTCACCGACATCAGCGCCTCGCGGTCGCCGGCGGCAATCGCCTGCCCGCCCGACAGCCTCGCCAGGTCCTCCAGGGTCGGCTCGCCGCCGGCCACGCCACTGTCCGCCGGCGCCAGGTTGATGGTATAGAGCTCGATATTCTCGGCGCGCGCCACGGTCAGCGCCTCGGCGGGGGACATCTCGCCGCCGGTATTCACCCCGTCGGTCCAGACCAGCAGCTGCGGCGGCACCTCGCCGCGTTCGCGGCGCTGGGCGATCTGCTCCATCGCCACCGCGAGCCCGTCACCCAGCGCGGTCGCACTGCCATCGAGGCCCGGCTCGAGCTGCTCGATCCAGAAACGCAGCACCGCGTGATCATCGGTCTCCGGCACCAGCGTCCCGGCCGAATCGGTCACCACCAGCAGCGAGAAGCGATCGTCGGGGTGCGCCTCGAGAAAGGCGAGCAGGGCCTCGCGCATCACCGTCATCCGCGAGACCGGCTGGTCGTCGGCATCGCGAAAATCACGTGCGGACATGCTCGGGCTGGCATCGACCAGGAGGACGATCGAGCGGGACGGTGGGTCGAGGGCGACCGACTCGCCCAGCCAGACCGGTCGGGCCAACGCCAGGATCAGGCTGGCCAGTGCCGCGAACAGGAACACGATCAACCAGCGCTGACCACCCTGCGGCCGGCCCGCCGCGTCACTGCCTCCCAGCGCCGGGTGGCGCAGCAGGCGCGCCGGCGGCCGGGCGAGGATGCGTCGCGACCAGGCGGGATAGAGCAGTGGCAGCACCACCAGCAATGTCAGCACCCAGGGCGAGTCGAAGCCGATCATGCGCGTGCCCCCCGCCGCCAGAGGGCGCGGCGCATCCGGCGCAACTGTTCGGCAAATTCCCGCGGCTCGGCGGTACGCCCCGTGGCGAAGCGGGCGTGGTCGAGACGATGCATCCAGTCCGACCACGGCGGCGGCAACGTCTCGCGCCGCGGCGCCTGACCGCCATGCTGCCAACGGGCGATGGCCATCGCGGTGCGATCCTGCAGCGAGCGCAGCGACGCCCCGGCATCCGTCCGGCGGGCGAGGCGCTCGAGGCGGAGGAGCGTCAGGGCCAATCGCAGGTCGCGACGACGACGCCAGGCGACCATCGCCACGGCGAGCACGGCCAGGATGGCGACCACCGCCAGCCAGCGTCCATCGGCCGCGGCGGCATCCACGCCTGTCGTCGGCGGGACGGCCGCCGGATCCAGCCAGGGGGCGGTGAACACGTCCACCAGCCGCTCCGGCGCGGTCTCGGGCGGGCCGCCCTCCGGGTGCTGCCAGTCGCGGTACTCGCTCATACCGTTGCCCCCGCGGATCGGGCCAGGGCGACCGGCACCTCGGCCAGCCAGTCGGCCGGCTCGGCATCGGCGGCAAGCGGCAGGAAGGCTGCCCCCAGCGCCTCGGCCGATTCGCGCCAGCGAGCCAGGGCCTCGCGCTGGGCGCGAGCGAACCCGTCACGCCAGCGCCGACTGCCCGTATCCAGCCAGCGCGCGTCGCCACCGGTCTCGAAGGCGACCAGGCCCATGTCGGGCATGTCCAGTTCGACCCGGTCGCTCACGGACACGAAAATCAGATGCTGATCGGCCGCCAGCGGTGCCCAGTCGATCGCCCGACCCGGACCGGTATCGGCCAGACAGTCGGACAGGACGATGATCACCGAGCCGGCAGGCAACCGCTGCGCGAGGCGCTGACGAAGCCCCGCCCAGTCCACCGGCGCGGCATGCTCGCCCACCTCGCCGGCCGCCTCGGCCAGCTCGCTCAGGCGCTGCAGGATCGCGGCCTGACCGGTGACCGGTCCGGCGGCATGATGCCCCGGGCAGAACGCCTCGCCGACCGGGTGGATCTCGACGGCCAGGTTCTGCCGCAGCGCGCCGGCGGCGAAGGCGTGCGCGGCGAGCAGGGCCTGGGTCAGCTTGAGCCGCCGATGGGTACCGAAGCGCATCGCCGCACCACAGTCGACCACCAGGTGGGCCTGTCGCTGTGCCGGCTCGCGATGCATGCGCACCACCGGCTCGTTGACCCGCGCGGAGATGCGCCAGTCGATCCGCGCCGCCGGCTCGCCCGGCTGGTAGGCACGCAGCTGTTCGAAGTCCAGTCCCTCGCCGAGGCGACGGGCGAGCTGGTCGCCGGACAGCCGGGTGCTGGTGGGAAAGTCCTCGCCCACCAGGGAGGGCAGGCGCTCGCCCCCGGCCCAGGCGATCGCGATCTCGTCACGCCCGGGCGCCAGACCGGCCGCCTGAGCGCGGGAGGCGCCCGCCGTCGAAGCGTTGCGCCCGAGTCGCGCCATCAGCCGCTTAAGGCCGCTCGGCTTCACGGCGCCGGGATCAGCTCGAGCAGGCGCTCGATCACCGTATCGCGGGTCAGACCACTGACCATGGCGCGGGGACCGAGGATGATGCGGTGGCGCAGCGCGTCCTTCGCCAGGCCGATCAGGTCGTCGGGAACGATGTAGTCGCGCCCCTCGAGGAAGGCGGCCGCGCGGGCGGCCTGCACCCACGCTAGGGCGCCGCGCGGCGAGGCACCCACCAGCACCTGATCGGCCAGTTCGGGATCGAGTTCACCCACCCGACGCGTCCCGGCAACCACGTCGACCACCCAGCGCTGCAGCGCCTCGTCGCATTGCACCTGACGGACCGACTCGCGGGCGGCGAGCACCTGGTCGACGGTGATGTTGCGCGCCTCGCCCACCGGGTTGCTGCCCAGCGAGCCGTCCAGCGTGCGCTTGAGGATGTCGTACTCGTCCTCACGCTCGGGGTAGTCGAGCGCCACATGGAGCATGAAGCGGTCCATCTGCGCCTCGGGCAGCGGGTAGGTGCCCGACTGCTCCAGCGGGTTCTGCGTCGCCATGACGAGGAACAGCTCCGGCAGGTCGCGGCTGTGGCCGGCGACCGTGACCTGGCGCTCGGCCATCGCCTCGAGCAGCGCCGACTGCACCTTGGCCGGTGCCCGGTTGATCTCGTCGGCGAGGATGATCTCGTTGAACAGCGGCCCGGCCTCGAAGGTGAACTCGCGGGTCTCGGGGTGATAGACCTCGTTGCCGAGCAGGTCGGCCGGCAGCAGGTCGGGGGTGAACTGGATCCGCTTGAAGCGCGCGTGCACGCCTTCGGCCAGCGCCTTGATCGCGGTGGTCTTGGCCAGCCCCGGCAGGCCCTCGACCAGCAGGTGCCCGCCGGTCAGCAGGCCGATCAGCAGCCGGTCGACCAGCTCGCCCTGGCCGACGATGTAGTGGCCCAGGTGGGCACGAAGGTTCTGGATGGGCATCTGTTCGGTCATGACGCGGCTTTCTCTTCAGTACTGATGGGCAGGCCGGCGAGCTTCCACTCCGGAAAGCCCGGACCGAGGCGACGACTGCGAAATCCTGCCTTGCGCAGCCGCTCGACGGCCTCGAACGAGAAGGTGCAGTACGGGCCACGGCAGTAGGCGATCACCTCGCGCTCGGGATCGAGCTCGGCCATCTGGCGCTCCAGATCCGCCACCGTGACGTTCACGGCACCCGGGATGTGACCGGCCTCGTATTCCTCTGCCGGCCGGACGTCGATCAGCGTCACCAGGCCCTCGCGGCAACGCTCGATCAGCTCCTCGGCGGAGACCGGTTCGAGGGAATCCTTCTGGTGCAGGTGATCGTCGACCATCTGGCGCACCTCGGCCAGGTGGCGCTCGCCGACACGGCGGAACACGTCCAGCAACTCGATCACGTCATCGTCTGCGATCGAGTAGAACACCTGCTTGCCGGCGCGGCGTGCGACCACCAGGCCTGCCTGCTGCATGCGTTGCAGGTGCTGGGAGGTGTTGGCGATCGACAGCCCGGCGACGCGCGCCAGACCGTCGACCGAACGCTCGCCCTGCGCCAGGTACTCGATCAGCTCCAGGCGGCGGCCGTTGGAAAGCACCTTGCCCAGTCGGGCGAACTGGTCATTGACTTGTTGCTTGAAGGACACGGGCCCCTCCAGACGAATGCGGACGGATATACAACCACTGTCGGGCAATTCCCACAAGCGGGCCGCGCGACTCACCCGTCGATCTTGACATACATTCAATTGAATCATTGAATGTTGCTCGAGTCCACTGCCTCGAGATCCACATGTTCCTGATCCAGCACCCCTGTGAATTCAGCTCGCTGGCCTACCTGTTCGGCTGCGCCGGCAAGGGCGTGGCCATGGCCGTCGACGTGCATGCCGACGACGTCGATCGTTTTGTCGAGATGGCAACCCAGCAAGGCGTCGACATCCGCTACGTCGTCGACACCCACGTGCACGCCGACCACCACTCCGGCGGCCCGGCACTGGCGCGGCGTACCGGAGCGGAGTACCTGCTGCACGAGTCCGCGCCGGTACGGCATGCCTTTCGTGGCGTCGCCCACGGCGAGTGCCTCTCGCTGGGCAATGTCAGTGTCGAGGTGCTGCACACACCAGGGCATACCGACGATCACATCTGCCTGCTGGTCACCGACCACAGCCGTGCCGACGAGCCCTGGTGCCTGCTCACCGGTCACACCCTGTTCCCCGGCGGCGTCGGCCGGCCCGACCTGCACGGCCGCGAACGCGAGATGGCGGCCAAGCTCCACGATTCGCTGTTCGGCCGCGTGCTCAGCCTGCCCGACCACATCGAGATCCTGCCCGGCGCCCAGGCCGGCAGCGCCTGCGGCGGCGGCATCAGCGGCAAGCCCGTCTCGACGCTCGGCTTCGAGAAGCGCCACAACGACGGGCTCCTGCGCGACCGGGCGCGCTTCGTCGACACCATCGCCGCGTTCGAGCTGCCGCCGATCGAGGCCATGGCATCGTTCTACGACTTCAACACCGGGACCTGATCCCGATAAACCATGATCTCGCCCCAAACACCAGGAGGAATACTTATGACACTGACGGGACACTTCAAGATCGGGCTTTTGGCCGCGACCCTTGGTCTCGGCGCCGCCATGCTCAACACGGCCTCAGCCGAGGACATCGTGCCCGGAGCCACCGGCCCCAACGGCCAGGCGGTACTCACCTTCATCGGCAAAGAGCCGCCCGGTACGCGCTGCAACAACAACCTGCAAGTCGCCGTGCAGGTGGCCAATACCTACCAGGTGCCGATTCAGATCCTTTCCGCCAGCATGGCCGACGGTCTGCCGGCACCGTCCGTCTACTACGGCGACCAACTGATCGCCGCCGACGGCGCCGACTTCAACGGCATGTCCAGTTACCAGATGGTTGCCGACACGCTGGAGATGGACGGCGTACCGAAACACGAATCGGTCGGCCTGATCGGCAATGAAAAGGTCAACAAGGAATTCACCGACCTGCAGTCGATCATCAAGACCGGCGGCAATTAAGGAGCACGCAAATGACAAATCTCAAGACACTCCTGACCGCACCGATCCTGGCGCTCGCGTTCACCGGCGGCCCGGCAATGGCGGAGAACGAGGAGCTGGTCGATGCCATGCAGGGCTATGCCATGTTCCAGGAGTACCACGGCGCGACCATCCGACCGGAACAGATCCCGGCGGGCGAGTGGGAGAACATCACCATCGTCGATACCCGCGATGCCGGCCAGTACGCCGAGGATCACATCCCCGGCGCCATCAATATCGAATGGCGCCAGATCCTCGAGCGCCGGGACGAGCTACCGACCGACGAGCAGGTATTGGTCTACTGCAACACCGGCACGCTTTCAGCCCAGGCCGGCCTGATGCTTCGCCTGGCGGGGATGGACAATGTCCGCATCCTCCAGGGCGGCTTCACCGGCTTCAAGGAAGCGGGTGGCTTCGAGGCGAACGCGCGGGCTCAAGAGGCGGTTCAGGAAGCAGCCAAGTAAGTCACCCCGCCACGCCCCGCATAGCCCGGGGCGTCTTGCCGGATTCGGCCCGCTTGGTCGGACCGCATCCGGCAAGACGTGTAAACCACAGATACAGAACCAAGTCACGCGCAAGGGGCAAGAGGTAACCCATGGATATCAGTCACCGGGATATCACTCACGGCATTGCCGCCAATCGCGGCCAGTTCGTCCACTTCCTGCTGCAGGTGTTCTTCGTCGGCGCCCTGGTGGGCATGACCCGCACGGTGCTGCCGGTACTGTCCGAGTCCGATTTCGGACTGGCCGCCGGCGCGTTCACGCTGCTGGCGAGCTTCGTGGTGATCTTCGGCGTGATCAAGGCGGCACTCAATCTGCTCGCCGGGCGGCTGTCCGACCGCTACGGGCGCAAGCGGGTGCTGGTGGCCGGCTGGCTGTTCGCCATCCCGGTGCCGTTCCTGCTGCTGATCGCCGATTCCTGGGGCTGGGTGCTGCTGGCCACCGTTTTCCTTGGCATCAACCAGGGGCTGGCCTGGTCGATGGCATTGAACAGCAAGCTCGATCTGACCCACGCCCACCAGCGCGGCCTGGTCAACGGGGCGAACGAATTCGCCGGCTACGGCGGCGTGGCGGTGGCCGGCTATCTCGCGGCGATCGCCGCCGAGCAGTTGGGCGCCCGCGAGGGGCTGTTCTGGTTCGGTCTGGTCGTGACCCTGCTGGCACTGGCGCTGGCCGTGTGGATGGTTCGCGACACGCTTCCCTGGGCGCATGCCCAGCAACAGGCCAGCGACAACGGCAAGACCCCGCCAACGCGAAACGGGCTGGCGTTCTTCCTGCACGCCACCTGGGGCAATCGCAGCCTGCTGGCGATCAACCAGGCCGGCCTGGTGGAAAAGTTCACCGACACGATCATCTGGCTGTTCGTGCCCATCCTGCTGGTCGCGCGAGGGGCGGACCTGGTCACCGCGGGCTTCCTGGTCGGCATCTACGGGGTGGTCTGGGGCGCCGGCCAGCTGATCACCGGCCCGGCCTCGGATCGTCTCGGCCGCCGCGGGCTGATCGTCGGCGGCATGTGGCTGTGCGGGGCCGGCATCGTCGCGATCGTGATGAGCCACCAGATCTGGATCTGGGCAGCGGCCCTGACGGTGACCGGTATCGGCATGGCGATGCTCTACCCCACGCTGGGCGCCGCCGTCGCCGACCACTGCGAGCCGGTCGAACGAGCTGGCGTGCTCGGCGTCTATCGTTTCTGGCGGGACTTCGGCTATGCCGTCGGGGCACTGGCGCTCGGCCTGGCCGCCACGCTCAGCGGCAACATCGAGGCCGGGTTCTGGTTGGTCGGGGTTGCCATGACGCTCTCGGGCCTGTGGGTTGCCATGCGGCTTGCCCCGTGACACGCGCCCACAGGTTGGCATCGGGCTTGCAGCTACCCGGACAAATGCAACCGGATCCGCGCTGGACGCCCCCTCACTGTCAACTTGTGACGCCGAGCGGACAGACAAAGGATTCGATCTGGACAATATAAAGAGAGGATCCCATGCGCGTTCGTCAGACCCTGCTGATCGCCACACTCGTCAGCATGATCTCGCCGATGTTCGCCGCCCAGGCGGCCGGCATCACCTACCGCTGGGTCGATGCCGACGGCAACCTGCAGCTGAGCGACACCCTCCCACCGCGAGCGGCGTCACAGGGATACAAGGTACTCGACCCGTCGAGTGGCCGGGTGCTGCGCGAGGTCGCACCGCAGAAGACCGAGCAGCAGCGCGCCCGCGAACAGGCCGAGCGGCAGGCGGCGCAGCAGCAACAGCAGGCGGCCCGCGAACAGGCACGCCGCGACCGCGTCCTGCAATCGCTGTACGGTAGCGAGGAGGACATCAAGCGGGTACGCGACGAGCGGCTCGACCGGATGGATGGCCGCATCCGGCAGATGGAAGGATCGATCGAGCGGATGGAGGCCGCGATTGCCGCCGGTCACGGCGACGAGCAATACAAGCGCGACCTGAAGAAACTCCGGCAATCGCTCGAGGAAACCCGTACCGAGCGCCGCGACATGGCCGAGCGCTACGAATCCGACCTGCAGCGCTTCCGCGAGCTCCAGCGGCAGAACTGAGCCGAGGGATCAGCCGCGGATCAGGGTACCCACGCCCTGGTCAGTGAGCAGTTCGAGCAGCACGGCGTGCGGCACCCGGCCGTCGATGATCTGCACCGTCTTCACCCCGCCACGCACCGCATCCAGGGCGAAGTTGATCTTCGGCAGCATGCCGCCGTAGATGGTGCCGTCCGCAATCAGCCCCTCGACGTCGTCGGCGGTCAGCCCGGTGAGCAGTTCGCCGTCGCCGTCGAGCACGCCGGCGGTGTTGGTCAGCAAGAGCAGCTTCTCGGCATTCAGCACCTGGGCGACCTTGCTCGCCACCACGTCGGCGTTGATGTTGTAGGCCTCGCCGTCCTCGCCCACGCCGATCGGCGCGATCACCGGGATGACGTCCGACGCGTCCAGCGTCTGGATGATGCCCGGATCGATCGAGGCGACCTCGCCGACGTGACCGATGTCGATGATCTCCGGCTCGTCGAGCTCGGGATGCTGGCGCGTGACCTTGAGCTTGCGCGCCCGGACTAGGCCGGCATCACGGCCGGTCAGCCCCACCGCGCGACCGCCATGGCGGTTGATCAGGGCGACGATGTCCTTGTTGACCAGCCCCCCGAGCACCATCTGCACCACGTCCATGGTCTCGCGGTCGGTCACGCGCATGCCCTCGACGAATTCGCCTTCCTTGCCGATCTTCTCCAGCAGCTGGTTGATCTGCGGCCCGCCGCCGTGAACGATCACCGGGTTCACGCCCACCTGCTTCAACAGCACGATGTTGCGGGCGAAGGCGTCCTGCAGGGCCTCGTCCACCATGGCGTTGCCGCCAAACTTGATCACCACGGTCTTGTCGAACAGGCGCTGGATGTACGGCAGCGCCTCCATCAGCACGTCGGCCGTCAGGGCGGGGTCGAATCGGGGCATGTGGGAATCTCTGTGTCCTGGGATGGAATAGGGGAGTCGCGTCAGGCCCGGCCGGTATGGCCGAAGCCACCGGTGCCGCGCTCGCTCTCGGAGAACTCGTCGACGGCCTCGAAGGCCACCTGGACCACCGGCACCACGATCAGCTGGGCGATGCGCTCGCCCACGTCGATGGTGAAGTCACTCTTGCCGCGGTTCCACACCGAGACGAACAGCTGCCCCTGGTAGTCGGAGTCGATCAGGCCCACCAGGTTGCCCAGCACGATGCCGTGCTTGTGGCCCAGCCCGGAGCGCGGCAGGATCATCGCCGCCAGCTCCGGGTCGTCGAGGTGGATCGCCATGCCGGTCGGCACCAGCTCTGTCTGCCCCGGGGACAGGGTGAGCGGCGCCTCGAGACAGGCCCGCAGGTCGAGACCGGCGGAGCCGTCGGTGGCGTAGTCGGGGCGGGGAATCTCGTGACCCAGTCGCGGGTCGAGCCATTTGACCTCAACGCGATGCATGCTTTTCCTGTCGAATCTGTTGGTAGGTGTCGAGGACCTCGCCGGCCAGCCGCGTCTTGTCGGCGGTGGGCAGGTCGCGCTCGCCGCCCTCCCAGAGGAGGAGCAGCGCATTGTCGGGGGTATCGAAGCCGAGGTGCTCGCCGACCCGGTTGGCACAGACCAGGTCCATGCCCTTGGCGCGGCGCTTGGCCTCGGCATGCTCGGCCAGCCGCTCGGTCTCGGCGGCGAAGCCGATCACGAACGGACGATTATCGCGCGCCGCAACACCCTGAAGGATATCGGGGTTGCGGACCAGTTCGAGGCTCAGGGTCTCGCCCTGCTTCTTGAGTTTGTTGCCGGCAGGCGTGGCGACGCGGTAATCGGCGACCGCCGCGGCGCCGATGAACAGGTCCATGGTCTCGATCGCCTCGACCTCGGCCTGCATCTCGGCGGCCGTCTGCACGTCGACGCGGCTCACGCCGGACGGGGTGGGCAGTGCGGACGGCCCGGCGACCAGGGTGACGTCCGCGCCGCGACGGGCGGCCTCGGCAGCCAGCGCGAACCCCATCCGCCCCGAAGAGCGGTTGGCGATGAAACGGACCGGATCGATCGGCTCGCGGGTTCCCCCGGCGGTAACAACCACCTGCTGGCCGACCAGCTCGCCTGATGCCGCATCCGCCAGCACGGTGGCGGCGATCGCCTCGGGCTCCATCATGCGTCCGGCGCCGGTCTCGCCGCAGGCCTGCGACCCCTCGTCCGGGCCGAGCAGGCGCACGCCGCGTTTGACCAGCACGTCGCGATTGGCCTGGGTGGCCGGGTGTGCCCACATCTGCCGATTCATCGCCGGGGCGAGTTGAACCGGCGCCTCGCTTGCAAGACAAAGCGTGGTCAGCAGGTCGTCGGCCATGCCGGCGGCCAGCCGCGCCATCAGGTCGGCGCTGGCCGGTGCGATGACGATGCGCTCGGCCCAGCGCGCCAACGCGATATGATCCATGCCGGACTCCGCCTCGGCGTCCAGCAACGTGGTGCGCACGGGTTGGCCACTGACGGCCTGGAAGGTCAGCGGAGCGACGAACCGGGTCGCGGACTCGGTCATCACCACGCGCACTTCCGCACCGGCGTCGACCAGGCGACGGACCAGCGTCACGGCCTTGTAGGCCGCGATGCCGCCGGAAACACCGACGAGAATGCGTTGCTTGCTGGATGACGAGGCGTTCATGAGCGCAGTTTACCAGCGCCGACCATTCGACGCTGCGGCGCCCGACACACCCCACCGACCGGAACGACCGATGGCAGAAGCCCCCGAACCGACGACCAAACGCAAACGCCGCCTGCCGCGCTGGGCACGCTGGACACTGGAGGGCATGGTCTTCATCGCCGCCCTGCTGGCAGTCCAGGCCTGGATGGGCCCGGACCTGCCGGAGGGCGAGATCCCCGGCATGAACGTCACGACCCTAGACGGGGACTCGGTGACCATCGGCGGCACAGCACAGGAGCCCGCGGTGGTGGTGTTCTGGGCCACCTGGTGCGGTTACTGCGAGCTGGAAATGCCCTGGCTGGTCGACATGGTCGACGATCACCGCGTCATCACCGTCGCGATGCAGTCGGGCGATGCCGCAACGGTACGCGAGTACCTGGCCGAGAACGATCTGGAGGCCCTGCCGGTGGTCAACGATCCGACCGGCCGACTCGCGAAGAACCTGGGGGTTGGCGTCACGCCGACCTTCCTGTTCTTCGACGAGAACGGACACGTGGCGCACAGCACCACCGGGCTGACCAGCCCCTGGGGCATCCGGCTGCGGCTGTGGTGGCTGGGCCGCGGCTGACCGGTCAGCTCTTCTCGATCGCCTCGAGCAGGTCGTCGAAGGCCGCCTGGAACTGGTCGATGCCCTCGTCGAGCAGCTGGTCGCGTACCGCGCCGTCCATGTCGACACCCAGATCGGCAAGCGCCTCCCAGACCTCGCGATCGTCATCAATGCGCGGCTTCAGGGTCGAGGCGATCTTGCCGTGGTCGGCAAAGGCCTCGAGCGTCGCGTCGGGCACGGTATTGATCGTGCGCGGCGCGATCAGGTTCTCGACGTAGAGCACGTCGGAGTAGGCCGGGTTCTTGGTGCCGGTGCTCGCCCACAGCAGGTACTGAGGCCGGGCACCCAGCTGCTCGAAACGCCGGAAGTCGTCGTTGTTCTCGAACACCTCGAGAAAGTGCTGATAGGCCATGCCGCCGAGTGCCAGTGCCGCGCGGCCCTTGAGCGACTCGGCCCGTTCGCCGCCAATCGCGTCGAGCTTCTTGTCCACCAGGGTGTCGACCCGACTCATGAACAGGCTGGCGACCGCCCGCACCTCGGCCGGCTTGCCGCCATTCTTTTCCAGCTGCTCCAGCCCACGCCGATAGGCGGCGAACACGCGCTTGATCTGGTCAAGCGAGAACAGCAGGGTGACGTTGACGCTCACCCCCGCGGCGATCAGACGCTCGAAGGCCTCGATCCCCTCGACCGTCCCCGGGACCTTGATCAGCACATTGGGCCGGTCGACCAGCTTGCGCAGGTGATGGGCCGCCTCGACCGACTGGGCGGCATCGTGGGCAATGCCCGGGGATTCCTCCCAGGACACCCAGCCGTCCTCGCCGTACGAGGCGTCCCAGACGGGACGCAGCAGATCGCAGGCGCGCTGGATGTCACTGACGACCAGGTGCTCGTAGACCGACTCGATCTCGTCGTAGCGGCGTTTGCACGCGGCCAGGTCGTCCGTGTACAGATCGCTGCCGACAATCGCCTTCTTGAAGATCGACGGATTGGAGGTCACACCCCGGATGCCGTACTCGGCGATCAGTCGCGGCAGGCCATCATCCTCGAGCAGCTTGCGCGAGAGGTTGTCCAGCCACAGGCTCTGGCCCTGCGATTCGTGGAGTTCGGTCAGCGCGTGCGCC
Source organism: Guyparkeria sp. WRN-7 (assembly GCF_001641825.1). Lineage (GTDB taxonomy): Bacteria > Pseudomonadota > Gammaproteobacteria > Halothiobacillales > Halothiobacillaceae > Guyparkeria. Next base: position 118,085 of record NZ_LRFH01000014.1, read on the forward strand.
GTCATCGTCACTTCCTCCTGGTTGCATTCGCGCGCCGCGCGCGGCGGCGTTTCGAAAAGCTAACAGGAGCTTAGACTCTCAACCGTTGATTGCTCACTGATGGCGGGGGTCGTAAGGCATGGAGGCGCGCATTTCCTCGTAGAACTCGCGCGCCTCGTCGGTCTTCGCCGGCGGGGTATGGATCATCAGCACCAGGTAGAGATCGCCACCGGCAAAACCGCGCTTGGGGATCCGCAGCTTGCGTCCCGACTGCGACCCGGCCGGAATGCTCATGCTGATGCGCTTGCCGTCGGGCAGGGTGACCGGCACCTTGCCGCCCAGCGCCGCCTCCCACGGGGTGACGGGCAGTTCCTGGAGGATGTGATTGCCGTCGACGCGATCGCGATCCTCGTCACGCAACACCAGCTTGAGATAGAGGTCGCCGGCCGGGCCGCCCAGCGGGCTCGGCTCGCCCTGACCGGAGAGGCGGATGCGCCGCCCCGGGGTCGAACCGGCCGGCACGCTGACCTTGAGCGAGCGCGTTCCGCCACGGCCATCGGCCAGCCGAATGGTATGACTGCCGCCCTGGACCAGCAGGTCCAGCGGCACCGGCGCCTCGGCTTCGACATCCTGGCCCTTTGCGCTGCGAGCCCGGCCACCGGCACCACCAGCGCCCGCGCCGCCGAAGCCGCCACCGAAGAACTGGGCAAAGAAATCGGAAAAGCCGCTGCCGGCGAAGTCCTCGGCACCGAAACCGCCACCGAAGCCGCCGGGACCACCGGGGCCGGCACCGAATTCGTCGCCGTCACGGTAGCCCGCGCCCAGGGCATCGTAGCGGGCGCGCTTCTGCTCGTCGCCGAGGACCTCGTAGGCCTCGTTGATCTCCTTGAACTTGTCCTCGGCCTCGTCGCTCTGATTGCGATCCGGGTGGTACTTCTGCGCGAGCTTGCGATAGGCGCGCTTGATCTCGTCCTGCGAGGCGTTGCGCGCCACACCCAATGTTGCGTAATAGTCGTGATATTTCACGCCTGCACTCCTCCGAGTGATGTTCTGTTATCCGCGGCGTCTCGAAAGCCCGCCATGCCTCGGGCGCGCTTTCGGGACGCCCGCGGGAGCGCCTTTTTAAAAGGCGAAAAGCCCGGGGCCGCCGGGCTTTTCGCAGGGTTCCGGGGCCGGGCGGCCGAACCGGATCAGCTGACCTCGATACGTCGCGGCTTGGACGTCTCCGCCTTGGGGATCGTCACGGTCAGCACCCCGTGCTCGGAGCTGGCCTTGATGCCCTCGGCATCCACCTGCTCCGGTAGGGTGAAGCGGCGATAGAAACGGCCGTAGTTCCGCTCGATGCGCGAATAGCCGTCCTGCGACTTCTTCAGCTCCGAATTGCGATCGCCCTTGATCTCGAGCACGCCGTTGTCGGCGGTGATCTCGACCTGCTTGGGATCGATGCCCGGCAGGTCGACGTGCAGCTCGTAGCCGTGCTCGTTTTCCTTGATGTCGACGGCCGGGGCCCAGTCGGCGATCTCCAGCTTACCTTCGTCGCGCCCTTCGGCGAGGTCCGGCTCGAACAGCGAGTTCATCTCGCGGTAGAGCTGGTCGAGCATGCCCCACGGCTGGGTCCGGCTCTGACCTTCTGGCTTGTAACGCACGATAGCCATTGCAACACCTCCCTTCGATGTCTGGTTAATGACCGATCAACGTGTCGTTCATGCCTGTGTATGTAGGTCAGGCGCGGCGATTTTCAAGAGCCTAGGGATTCCCTGAACGCAACGAGGCCCCGCGATGGCGGGGCCTCGTGTCACGCGATAAGACCTGCCGGCGACTCAGCGCTGGCGGGCCTTGAAACGCGGGTTGGTCTTGTTGATGACGTAAACCTTGCCGCGACGACGAACGACTTGGCAGTCCTTGTGTCGCTTCTTGGCCGACTTGAGAGAAGACAGAATTTTCATGGACGCCCCTTTTCGCTAATCCGCTCGGTTCCACATAAAGCGCGGCACTATAGCGGCTTTTCCCGCTCAGGGCAAGCCGTTAGCGCAACCGGTGATTCCCGGGGCGCTGCATTCGCCGCGACTTGCGAGTATCCTCGCGGACCGGAAAAGCCACACGCACGCGGAGCCCGCATGATCGACATCGTGATCGCCACCAACAACGACGGCAAGATGGCCGAATTCGAGGAGATGCGACGGGTGCTGGCCGAAAGCCACCCGACCCTCGTCCGGCTGCGATTCGTCTCCCAGCGCCAGTGGAACGTCGCCTCGCCGGTGGAGGATGCCGACAGCTTTCGCGGTAACGCCCTGATCAAGGCACGCCATACCGCCGCCGAAACGGCCCGTCCGGCGATCGGCGACGATTCGGGGCTGAAGGTCGACGCCCTCGACGGGCGGCCGGGCATCTTCTCCTCGCGTTTCGCCGCTGAGGGCGCGAGCGATGCGGAGAACAACGCCAAGCTGGTCGACGAGCTTGCCAAGCGTCCGGATACGCCGCGCACGGCCCGCTTCGTCTGCGCGCTGGCCTTCGTTCGCGATGCCGAGGATCCCGAACCGATCGTGGTCGAAGGCACCTGGGAAGGCGAGGTGCTCGATGCGCCCCGCGGCGAGCGCGGCTTCGGCTACGACCCGCTGTTCTTCTCGCCGGAGCACGGCATGAGCGTCGGCGAGATGGACCCGGACGAGAAGCACCGCGTCAGTCACCGCGCCCGCGCCCTCCAGCAGCTGATCGAATGTCTGGCCGACGTGGAGCTCGACTGACGCCATGGCCCTGCTGCAGTTCACCGACAACCCGCCGCTTTCCCTCTACATCCACCTGCCCTGGTGTGTCGAGAAATGCCCGTACTGCGACTTCAACTCGCACGGGCTCAAGGGGCGCGACCTGCCCGAGGCCGAGTACGTCGACGCCCTGCTGCGCGACCTCGAGCCCGAACTGCCGCTGACCTGGGGGCGGCCGATCGAGACCATCTTCCTCGGTGGCGGCACCCCGAGCCTGTTCTCGCCCGAGGCGCTCGACCGGCTGATGTCGGGTCTGCGCGCGCTGCTCGACCTGCGGTTCACCCGCGAGGTGACCCTCGAGGTCAACCCGGGCACCGACATGGCATCAAGGCTGGCCGAATACCGGGCGATCGGCTTCAACCGGGTCTCGATCGGGGTACAGAGCTTCAATGACCGCTCGCTCGAACGGCTCGGACGCATCCACGACCGCCGCGCGGCCTGGCGGACCATCGAGGCGGCCCACGATGCCGGGCTCGACAGCTTCAACATCGATCTGATGCACGGCCTGCCGGGTCAGACCGAAGCGGACGGGCTGGCCGACGTCGAAACGGCCCTCTCGCTGGAGCCGCCGCACCTGTCCTGGTATCAGCTGACCATCGAGCCGAACACGGCCTTCGCCTTCAGCCCGCCGGCACTGCCACCCGAGGCCACCCTCGACCGCATCGGCGAGGCGGGCCGGGATAGGTTGATCGGCGCGGGCTACGAACACTACGAGATCTCGGCCTTCGCCCAGCCGGACCATGCCTGTCAGCACAACCTCAACTACTGGCAGTTCGGCGACTATCTCGGTATTGGTGCCGGTGCGCACGGCAAACTGACGCTGCCGGCGGAGAACCGCATCGAGCGGCGCGTGCGCAGCCGCCATCCCAACCAGTATCTGGAACTGGCCGGGCAGTCCGCCAACATCGACGCCCACGACATCAGCCGCCAGGATCTGCCGTTCGAGTTCATGCTCAACGCCCTGCGACTGACCGAGGGCTTTCCGGTCAGCCTGTTCCAGGAGCGCACCGGGATGCCGATCGCGGTGGTGTCGAAGACCCTGCGCGGCCTGGAAGACGACGGCCTGATCGAATGGGACATCCAGACGATCCGGCCGACCGACCAGGGGCTACGCTTTCTCAACGACGTGCTGGGCCGCTTCCTGCCCGACGGCGACTAGCTCGCGCTCAGTCGCCCTTCTTCTGCGGGCGGCGCCAGCCGTCGATCTCGCTCTGGCGCGCTCGGGCAACGGCCAGCCGCCCTTCGGCCACGTTGCGCGTGATGGTCGAGCCGGCGCCCACGGTGACGTCGTCGCCGAGCGTGACCGGCGCGACCAGCTGCGACGCCGAACCGACGAACACCCGGTCACCGATCTCGGTGTGGTGCTTGTTGGCGCCATCGTAGTTGCAGGTGATCGTGCCCGCGCCGAGATTGCAGTCGTCGCCGACCCGCGTGTCACCCACGTAGGACAGATGGTTGACCTTGGAGCGCTCGCCGATGCGCGCGGCCTTCACCTCGACGAAGTTGCCGATCTTCGCGGCCGTGTCGAGCGCGGCACCCGGGCGCAGCCGGGCGTAAGGACCGATCGCATTGTCGCCGGCGGCGACCACACCATCGACATGGCTGAACGCCTCCACGGTCGAGCCGGAGCCGATCTCGCAGTCGCGTAGCACGCAGTGCGGGCCAATTCGCACGTTGTCGCCCAGCCGCACCTCGCCCTCGAACACGCAGCCGACGTCGATCGAGACATCCGTGCCGCACTCGAGCGTGCCACGGATGTCGAGCCGGGTCGGGTCGGCGACCGTGGTGCCGGACAGCGCCAGTGCCTCGGCCTGCCGCTCCTGATAGACCCGCTCCAGGCGGGCCAGCGCGAGCCGGTCGTTGACGCCGGTCACTTCCCAGGCATCCCCGGCGATCACGGCGTCGACCGGCTTGCCTTCGCCCGCGGCCATCTCGACGATGTCGGTCAGGTAGAGCTCGCCCTGGGCGTTGCCGGCCTCGAGGCGATCCAGCCAGCTGACCAGGTCGCCGTAGCGTGCCATCAGGATGCCGGTATTGACCTCCTGGACCTGTCGCTCGGCCTCGGACGCATCCTTCTGCTCGACGATGCGGCGAACGCTGCCGCTCTCGTCGCGCAGGATCCGGCCGTAACCGGTCGGGTCATCCATGTGCACGGTCAGCAGCGAGACCACCGCGTCGGTGGCGGCCAGCTCGCGGAGCGTGTCACCGCCCAGCAACGGCACGTCGGCATACAGCACCAGGACCCGGTCGTCCGCAGCCGCATCCAGTCCCTCGATGCCCAGTTGTACGGCGTGTCCGGTCCCGTTCTGATCGTGCTGCCAGACCCACTGCACCTCCCGGTCGGCCTGCGAGGCGAGCACGGTCTCGCCCTCGTGACCGATCACCACCCGTATGCCGGCGGGATCGAGACCGCTCGCGGTATCCAGGCAGTGTGCCAGCATCGAGCGGCCGGCGATCTCGTGCAGCACCTTCGGGGTCGCCGAGCGCATGCGCGTGCCCTTGCCGGCGGCCAGCACCACGACGTGCAGCTTCCCTTTTGCCGAATCATTCATGTGACGAGTTCCTCGTGTTTCGTGCCGCCCATCGACGGCGGAAACAAAAAAGGAGCCCCGGGGGCCCCTTTCTTTACCGCGTTACGACGCTCGCCTCAGTGGCGGCTCGCACGCATCGACTTGATCCACTTGAGACGTTCTTCCGCCTCGACCATGATCATCTCGGCCGAGGTGAAGTCGAGCTGCCCACGCTGCTCGTACTCCTGAACGTACTCCTCCTCTTCACCCATGCGGGCTTCGAGCTCGTTGGGATCCAGGCTCTTCGCGTCCTCTTCCGTCAGCGCCCAGTCAGCGATGATGCTGACGACGTGGGGCTGGACTTCGACCACCCCGAAACCGACGAAATAGCGCACGATCGAGCCGTCGTCCTGATGCACCCGGACTTCGCCCGGACGCAGTACCGACAACGTCTGCGTGTGGCGGGCGGTCACGCCCATTTCGCCGGCTTCGGTCGGGATGGTGACGAACGTCGCCATCCCGCTGAAGATCGGCTTTTCCATGCTGACGATGTCGACTCGGGTAGTCATAGCCATGGTCGACCTCCGTTATCAGGCCTTCTCAGCCATCTTGTTGGCCTTCTCGACGGCTTCGTCGATGGTGCCAACCATGTAGAACGCCTGCTCCGGCAGGTGGTCGTATTCACCGGCCACGATGCCCTTGAACGCGCGGATGGTCTCCTTCAGCGGCACGTAGCGGCCCGGCGCACCGGTGAACACTTCGGCCACGAAGAACGGCTGCGACAGGTAGCGCTGGATCTTACGAGCACGGGAGACGATCGCCTTGTCGTCGTCGGACAGCTCGTCCATGCCGAGGATGGCGATGATGTCCTTCAGCTCCTTGTAGCGCTGCAGGGTGGTCTGCACGCCGCGAGCGGTGTTGTAGTGCTCTTCACCGACAACCTGCGGGTCGAGCTGGCGACTGGTGGAGTCCAGCGGATCGATCGCCGGGTAGATACCCATGGCGGCGATGTCACGTGCCAGTACGACGGTCGCGTCGAGGTGGGCGAAGGTGGTCGCCGGAGCCGGATCGGTCAGGTCGTCCGCCGGTACGTAGACCGCCTGGACGGAGGTGATCGAACCCGTCTTGGTCGAGGTGATGCGCTCCTGCAGAACGCCCATTTCCTCGGCCAGCGTCGGCTGGTAGCCCACCGCGGCCGGCATACGACCCAGCAGTGCGGAAACCTCGGTACCCGCCAGGGTGTAACGGTAGATGTTGTCGATGAACATCAGGACGTCACGGCCCTCGTCACGGAAGTACTCGGCCATGGTCAGGCCGGTCAGCGCGACGCGCAGACGGTTGCCCGGCGGCTCGTTCATCTGGCCGTAGACCAGGGCGACCTTGTCGAGGACGTTGGAGTCCTTCATCTCGTGGTAGAAGTCGTTGCCCTCACGGGTACGCTCGCCCACGCCGGCAAATACCGAGTAGCCGCTGTGCTCAACCGCGATGTTGCGGATCAGCTCCATCATGTTGACGGTCTTGCCCACGCCGGCGCCGCCGAACAGGCCGACCTTGCCGCCCTTGGCGAACGGGCAGAGCAGGTCGATGACCTTCACGCCGGTCTCCAGCAGCTCGGTACCCGAGGACTGCTCGTCGAAGGTCGGCGCCTTGCGGTGGATGGACCACTTCTCTTCAGTCTCGACGTCACCGGCCTCGTCGATCGGCTCGCCCAGGACATCCATGATGCGACCCAGTGTGCCCTTGCCGACCGGTACCGAGATCGGCTTGCCGGTGTTGCTCACGGCCAGGCCGCGCTTGAGACCGTCGGAGGTGCCCATGGCGATGCCACGAACGATGCCGTCACCGATCTGCTGTTGAACCTCGATCACCAGGCCGTTGTCGTCAACGCGCAGCGCGTCGTAGACGGAAGGCACCTGGTCATGCGGAAATTCGACGTCGATCACCGCCCCGATGATCTCGACAATTTTTCCAGAACTCATGTGTGTTCCTCTTTCAATTCGAAAAATGGGTTGGTGCCGTCGTCACACGGCGGCCGCGCCGGATACGATCTCGGAAATTTCCTGAGTGATCGCCGCCTGACGCGCCTTGTTGTACTGCAGCTTCAGGTCCGTGATCATGTCGCTGGCGTTGTCGGACGCGTTCTTCATCGCGATCCGACGGGCCGACATTTCGCAGGCCACGTTTTCCACGGCTGCGGACACGATCAGGCCGGAGATGTAGCGCTTGAGCACCGCGTCCAGGACGATCTCCGAGTCCGGCTCGTAGATGTAGTCCCAGTGGTGCTTGAGGCTCTCGTCCTCCTGGTACTGAAGCGGTGCGATCTGTTCGACGGTCGGGTTCTGGGTCATCGAGTTGACGAACTCGTTGCGCGCCAGCTCGATGCGATCCACGTCGCCGTTCTCGAACGCTGCCAGTGCGGCGTTGATCGCCTTGCGCATCGCAGCGTAGCTCGGCTTGTCGCCCAGACCGGTCACGGAGGTCAGCACGTTGCCCCCGTAGCGGCGGAAGAACGCACGGCCCTTGCTGCCTACCGGGATGACGTCGACCTCGACACCATTCTTCTCGTATTCACGGATCGTCTCGCCGACGCGCTTAAGCAGGTTGACGTTCAGCCCGCCGCACAGGCCACGATCCGTGGTCACCACGATCATCAGTACGCGCTTTACCTCGCGCTCGACCATCAGGGGATGGCGGTACTCAGGATGCGCGTTGGTGATGTGCCCGACTACCTCGAGAAACTTCTCGGCGTAGGGACGCGTCGCCTCCATCGCTTCCTGGGCGCGCCGCATCTTGGATGCGGCGACCATTTCCATCGCCTTGGTGATCTTGCGCGTGTTCTGAACGCTCTTGATCTTGGTGCGAATCTCTTTGCCTACGGCCATGATTTCGCCCCCCGGTTAATAGACGCCTTTGGCCTTGAAGTCCTCAACGACCTTTTTCAGCTCGGCGGCGATCTCATCGCTGTAGTTGCCTTCGTCACCGATCTTCTTGGCCAGCTCGCCCGCGTTGTCGGACGCGTAGGCGTGCAGGGCGGCTTCGAAGTCGTTGACCTTCTCGACCGGCACGTCATCGAGGAAGCCCTCGTTGGCGGCGGTGAGAGACAGGGCCATCTCGGTGACCGACAACGGCTTGAACTGCGGCTGCTTCATCAGCTCGGTAACGCGCTTGCCGCGCTCCAGCTGCTTGCGGGTCGCCTCGTCGAGATCGGAAGCGAACTGCGAGAACGCCGCCAGCTCACGGTACTGGGCGAGGTCGGTACGGATACCGCCGGCCAGCTTCTTGACCGCCTTGGTCTGCGCCGAGCCACCGACACGGGATACGGAGATGCCCGGGTTGATCGCCGGACGGATGCCCGAGTTGAACAGGTCGGTCTCGAGGAAGATCTGACCGTCGGTGATCGAGATGACGTTGGTCGGAACGAACGCGGAAACGTCGCCGCCCTGGGTCTCGATGATCGGCAGCGCGGTCAGCGAGCCGGTCTTGCCCTTCACTTCGCCGTCGGTGAACTTCTCGACGTAGTCCTCGTTGACGCGCGAAGCACGCTCCAGCAGACGCGAATGCAGGTAGAAGATGTCACCCGGGTAGGCTTCGCGGCCCGGCGGACGACGCAGCAGCAGGGAGATCTGACGGTACGCCCAGGCCTGCTTGGTCAGGTCGTCGTACACGATCAGGGAATCCATGCCGCGGTCGCGGAAGTACTCGCCCATGGTGCAGCCGGCGTAGGCGGCCAGGTACTGCATGGCGGCCGGGTCGGCAGCGCTCGCGGACACGATGATGGTGTATTCCAGGGCACCGTGCTTCTCGAGCTCGCGTACCACGTTGGCCACGGTGGACGCCTTCTGGCCCATCGCGACGTAGACGCAGTAAACGCCCTTGCCCTTCTGGTTGATGATGGTGTCGATCGCGACAGCGGTCTTACCGGTCTGGCGGTCGCCGATGATCAGCTCACGCTGGCCACGGCCGATCGGCACCATCGAGTCGATGGCCTTGATACCGGTCAGGATCGGCTGGTCGACACTCTGACGATCGATAACGCCCGGGGCGATCTTCTCGATCGGGGCGGTGGTCTCGGCGTTCAGCTCGCCACGACCGTCGATCGGCTGACCGAGGGTGTTGACGACGCGACCCAGGAGCTCCTTGCCGGTCGGGACTTCCAGGATGCGCTGGGTGCACTTGACCTGGTCACCTTCCTTCAGGTGCTCGTAGTTGCCGAGAACCACGGCGCCGACGGAGTCGCGCTCGAGGTTCATGGCCACGGCGAAGGAGCCGCCCGGCAGCTCGAGCATTTCGCCCAGCATGGCTTCGCTCAGGCCGTGGATTTTGATGATGCCGTCGCCCACCGAGACGATGGTGCCGACGGTTTGCGCTTCCGCGCCGGCATCGAAGTTTTCGATGCGCTCTTTAATCAGACTGCTGATTTCAGACGGGTTGATCATGGAAGATCTCCTTAGCGACTCATTTGTACGGCAAGATGCTCGAGCTCTCCGCGCATCGATCCGTCGATCACCAGGTCACCGGCGCGGATGATTGCGCCGCCGATGAGGTCTTCGTCGACGGTAGTTTCGAGCTCTACGGTGCGATCGAGTCGCTTGCCGAGCGCTGTTTTGATTTGGTTCGACTGCTCGTCGGTCAGAGGCTTGGCCGAGACGACGGAGGCCACGATGCGGCGTTCCGCCTCAGCGCGCATTTCCTCGAATGCCGCGGCAACTTCCGGCAGCAGGTCGAGGCGATCACGCTCGCCGAGCAGGCGCACGAGGTTGAGCGCCTTCTCGTCGACTTGGTCCTCGACCACCTTGACGAAACCGGCAAGCCGGTCGGCACGAGAGCGCGACTCGTCGCCGAGAAACGCGACCATGTCGGCGTTCTGCGCGACGGCAGACAGCCCGGCAAGCGTCTCGGACCAGTGCTTGGCCTGCGCCGCATCGGCGCAGAGATCGTGCACTGCCTTCGCGTACGAGATGGCGACTGTGGTGTGGTCAGACATAGGGCCTCCGCTTGTCTTAGATCCGAGCGATCAGATCTGAGATCGCGGATTCGTGGTCCTTGTCCGTCACCTCGCGCTTGAGAATGCGCTCGGCGCCGGTCGCGGCCACATCGGCCACCTGGGCACGGAGCTCTTCCTTGGCGCGATTGACCTCGCGGTCGATCTCGGCGTTGGCCTGGGCGACGATGCGCTCGGCCTCGGTCTTGGCGTTGGTACGCGCCTCTTCCAGGATCTGGTTCGAACGCGTGTTCGCCTGAGCGATGATGTCGTTCGCCTTGTCCTTGGCCTCGCGCAGCAGCTCCGAGGAGCGCTCCTGGGCCAGTTTCAGCTCGTGCTTGCCGCGCTCGGAAGCGGACAGGCCGTCAGCGATCTTCTTGCGACGCGCTTCCATCAAGGCGGAAAGCGGCGCCCACAGGTATTTGTTGACCAGCCAGATCATTGCCACGAAGGCGATCAGCTGGGCAACCAGTGTGATCGAAATACTCACAATGTCCCCTCGCGTATCTACGGATTGGGTTTCCGGTCAGCATGACGCGGCGGGATGACCCGCCGCGTCAGCCGGACCATGGTCACGAAGACGCGATTTAGAGGGCGCCGATCGCGCTGGTCAGGGCACCAACGAACGGGTTCGCGAACAGGAACCACATGGCGAACGCGAGGATGATGAACGGGAAGGACTCCATCAGACCTGCGAAGATGAACATGTTGGTCATCAGCTGCGGACGCATCTCCGGCTGACGCGCGATGCCCTCGAGGGTCTTGGAACAGATCAGGCCCCAGCCGATGGCCGAACCCAGGCCGGCGGCGGCAAGGATTACACCAACGCCAACAGCGGTGTAGGCATAGATCGTGGCGAGCATATCGGGGGTCATGGCTTCTTCTCCTAATCAATAAAACAAAGGGTCAAAGGAAACTCGGGTCGGTGTCTCAGTGGTCGTCCTGGGTATGCGCCATACCGATGTAGACGATGGTGAGCACCATGAAAATGAATGCCTGCAGCGTGATGACCAGGATGTGGAAGGCAATCCACGCCATGTCCAGCACGACCTGCAGCGGGAACCAGATGAGCAGGCTGGCACTGATGCTGGCGCCCAGGGTCAGCAGGGCGATCAGCAGGAAGACCAGCTCACCGGCAAACATGTTACCGAACAGACGCAGCGCGAGGCTGATCGGCTTGGCAAGCTCGTCGATCGCGGTCATCACGATGTTGATCGGGATCAGGAACTTGCCGAAGGGGTGGAACAGGAACATCTTGATGTAGCCGCCTAGCCCTTTCACCTTGATGCTGTAGTAGATCGTCAGGATGAAGACGAACAGCGCCATGGCCAGCGTGGTGTTCAGGTCCGTGGTCGGGACGACCTTGAGGTATTCGATGCCGAGGCCCGACGCGATGGCCGGCAGCAGGTCAACCGGGATCAGGTCCATGAAGTTCATGAGCCAGACCCACAGCAGGATGGTCAGGGCCAGCGGGGCGATGATCTTCGGCGCGCGGCTGCCGAACGAGTCGCGGATCTGCTCGTCGACGAACTCCAGGATGCCCTCGGCGGCATTCTGCAATCCGTTGGGGGTCTCCGCACGCAGGCCGCGGCCGATGCGCATGGCGACGAACACGATCAGCGCCCCCAGCAGGATGCTGAAGAACAGCGTGTCGATGTTCAGCTGCCAGAAGCCCTCGCCAACGTGGAGGTTGGTCAGGTGATGCTGGATATATTCAACCGGGCCGCCGCCCGCATTCTCCGTAGCCACTGTCTCTAACTCCTCAAGCTTGAAATCAATCTGTTGTCTGGCGGGTCGGGCGGCCCGAATCCTGACCGCGGGCCGCAAGAACGCCGCCGATCATGGCGACCACGAAGGCCCCGACCATGAAGCGCGCGTCCAGGCCGAACAAACCGAGCCCAACCGCCATCAGGGCAAGCAACGCCACAAAGCGCGTTGCCGCCCCGAGATACATTGTGTTCATGCTCTGCTGCGGTGACTCCACCGCCAGCTCCGTTGCCCGCGCCATCGTCCGGCGCAGCATCCAGGCGAGCACCATGGCAACCGCCACGCCCGCCGCGGCCGAAAGCGCCGCGTGCGGGGAATAAAACCAGGCCGCGACGACGGCGACCGCCAGCACGATCAGCTGAACGGTCAGCACACGTCGCCCGCGACGAGTGATCGCATCGGCCATCCGGCTCATGAGCGATCCGAATCCCGCGGTTCGTCGTCGCGACCGGTGGCCAGCAGGGAGTTGCGCGCATTGCGCATCCCGCCGATGAACCCCAGGGCCCCGACGATCAGCATGAAGATCGGCGCGGTGTCCAGCCAGCTGTCCAGCGCGAACCCGATCACCAGGCCGGCGATCACGCTGGAGGCGAACATGTTGCCCGCACCCACCTGCAGCAGCCCCTTGAAGCGCGACTGCCAGTAGCCACCGCCGGCCTTGCCGCGGCCGGCCTCATCGGGCTTGTTGTGCAAATCGGTCATGTTCGGGGCCCAAAAATTGGCGGCCAGTGTAGCGACTCGCTCCCCGGACGACAAGCAATTATGCCTTGCCTCGCTAAGGAAGCGCCCGCCCGCATGCGCTGCGGCGGAAGTCGGCCCGCGATCAGTCGACCGCCGGGCGCCCCGCATCCGCCGGGCCGGCGAGACGGTCGATCAGACCGTCGAGCTGGTCGAGGCTGTCGAAGGCCAGCGTGACCTTCCCCTTGCCGCGGCGATTGGCCTGGATGCTGACCGGCGTGCCCAGCGCCTCGCCAAGGCGGCGCTCGAGGGCGCGCGTGTCCGGATCGTCGTCGCGGGTTTCCGGCGTGCCCGACTGCTTGAGGTAGCGGCTGACCATCGACTCGACCTGGCGCACGGTCAGGGTGCGGCTCACCACCTTGTCGGCGATGCCGGCCTGCTCCTTTTTCGGCAGGGCGGCGAGGCTGCGGGCGTGCCCGGCCTCGATGCGCCGCTCGCGCAACAGCTTCTGCACCGGCGCAGCCAGGTCGAGCAGCCGCAACGCGTTGCTGACCGCCGGGCGCGACACGCCCAGCACGTCGGCCACCTGTTGATGGGTCAGCTCGAACTCCTTGATCAGACGCTGCATCGCCTGTGCCTGCTCGATCGCGTCGAGGTCCTCGCGTTGCAGGTTCTCGATCAGGGCCATCGCGGCGGCCTGATCGTCATCGATCTCGCGAATCACCGCCGGAATGTGATCAAGCCCCGCCTTCTGGGCCGCACGCCAGCGGCGCTCGCCGGCAATCAGCTCGTACTCGCCGGAACGGCGGCGCACCACCACCGGCTGGATCACGCCCTGGGCGCGAATGGAGTCGGCCAGCTCGGTCAGGGCCGACTCGTCGAAACGCTTGCGCGGCTGGAAGGGGTTGGGGCTGATCAGGTCGACGGCCAGTTCGCGCAGCTGCGCGCCTTCTTCCTGCTCCGGCCGGTCAGCCGTGCCCAGCAGGGCGTCGAGCCCGCGACCCAGTCCCTTTCGTTTCGTGCTCATCGTCTACCCCTGTGTTCCCTGCGCTCAGCGGCGCTCGGTGGCCCGGCCCTGACGCAGCGCCGCGGGCTTGGCCAGCTTGCCGCGCTTGCGCGCCCGCTTGATCAGTTCGCGCGCGACGTCGCCATGGGCCTCGGCCCCGGTCGAGCTCTTGTCGTAGAACATCGCCGGCAGGCCGTGGCTCGGCGCCTCGGCCAGACGCACGTTGCGCGGCACCAGCGCATCGAACACCCGCTCACCGAAATGCTGTCGCAGCTGCTCGCTGACGTCCTGTGCCAGCCGGTTGCGCGCATCATACAAGGTGCGCAGCACCCCGGCGATGCCGAGATCCGGGTTCAGTGCCAGGCGCACCTGCTCGACCGTATCCAGCAGGGCGGAGAGCCCCTCGAGCGCGAAATATTCGCACTGCACCGGAATCAGGATGTCGTCGGCGGCCGCCAGGCTGTTGATCGTCAGGGTGTTGAGTGCCGGCGGGCAGTCGATCAGGACGAAGTCGTAGTCGTCGACCAGGGGCGCCAGTGCCTGGCGCAGCTTGGTCTCGCGGCCGATGCGGGTGACCAGCTGGAATTCCGCGCCGGCCAGGTCGATGGTCGCCGGCAGCAGATCGAAACCGCCCGGGTCGGTGGGCAGAAGCGCCTCCTCGGCGGAAATCTCCTCGAGCAGCACCTGGCCGATGTGCCGCTCGACCGCGTTCTTCTCGTAGCCCGCGCTCACCGTGGCGTTGCCCTGCGGGTCCATGTCGACCAGCAACACGCGCCGACCGAAGGCCTGCAGCGCGGCGGCCAGATTCACCGCGGTGGTGGTCTTGCCGACACCGCCCTTCTGGTTGGTGATCGCGATCACCCAGCTCATGCCACCGCCTCCCGGTCGATCACCAGCAGGTGACGCTCGGCATCGAGACCGGGCACGTCGAGCGCGTGACGGGCCGTGACGGCAAAGCCCTCGGGCAGCGCGCCGATCTCGTCGGCATCCAGCCGCCCCTTCATGGCGAACAGCTGCCCCCCGTCGGCCAGCAGCGGCGCACCCAGGCGAACGAAGTCGGCCAGCGAGGCAAAGGCGCGCGAGATGATGCAATCGAAGCGCGCCTCCGGGTCGAGCTGCTCGACGCGTTCGCGGCGCACGCTCACGTTCGCCAGCCCCAGCTCGCGCCGAGCGGTGGCGGCAAAACGCGTCATCTTGAGATTGGAGTCGACCAAGGTGACCTCACTGTCGGGGCGACAAACCCCGAGGATCATACCCGGTATGCCGGGACCACTGCCAATGTCGAGCAGGCGAGGGCAGACAGGCAGGTGCGGCAGGACCGCCAGCGAATCGAGCAGGTGGCGCGTGACCATGGCCTCGGGGTCGCGCACCGCAGTGAGGTTGTAGGCACGGTTCCAGCGCGCGAGCAACTCGAGGTACTCGATCAGGCGCGCGCCCACGTCCCGATCGATCTCGATGCCGAGCCGGGCCGCGCCGTCGAACAGCTGCCGCTCGAGTCGTTCGCGCTGCTCGCCGGATAGCGCCGCGGGCATGCGGTCAGGCCGAGCGGGCCAGCTGGCCGCGGCGCTTTAAGTGCACCAGCAGCAGGGATACGGCGGCCGGCGTCACGCCCGGGATGCGCGCGGCCTGTCCGACGGTGGCCGGACGCTGGGCGGCCAGCTTGTCGCGCACCTCGTTGGACAGCCCCGCGATGTCGGCGTAGTCGAGATCATCCGGGATCGCCTCCTGCTCCTGCTTGACCGAGCGGGCGACCTCGTCGCGCTGCCGGTCGATGTAGCCGGCATACTTGGCCTCGATCTCGAGCTGCTCGATGACCGCCGGGGCCGGCATGGTCTCGGGTGCCAGCTCGTCGACCGCGGCGATCGCGGCGTAGTCGAGCTCCGGGCGGCGCAGCAGGTCGAGTGCGGTGACGTTGCGCGACACCGACCCCTCGAGCTTGTCGGCGGCCGGGTGCCCCGGGTGGACCCAGATGTCCTTGAGCCGGCCGCGCTCGGCCTCGATCGCCTCCATCTTCTCGTTGAAGGCACGCCAGCGATGCTCGCCGACCAGACCGAGCTCGCGGCCGATCTCGGTCAGGCGCTGGTCGGCATTGTCCTCGCGCAGCATCAGGCGATACTCCGCCCGGCTGGTGAACATGCGATAGGGCTCGAGCGTGCCCTGCGTGGTCAGATCGTCGACCAGCACGCCGAGGTAGGCCTGGTCGCGGCGCAGGGTGAGCGGATCGCGGTCGAGCACGCGCGCCGCGGCGTTGGCGCCGGCCATCAGACCCTGGGCGGCGGCCTCCTCGTAGCCGGTGGTGCCGTTGATCTGCCCGGCGAAGAACAGCCCCTCGATGCCGCGGGTCTCGAGCGTAGGCTTGAGACCGCGCGGATCGAAGAAGTCGTACTCGATCGCATAGCCCGGCCGGGTGATGTGCGCGTTCTCGAAGCCACGGATCGAGCGCACCAACTCCAGCTGCACGTCGAAGGGCAGGCTGGTCGAGATGCCGTTCGGGTAGACCTCGTGGGTATCGAGGCCCTCGGGCTCGACGAAGATCTGGTGCGAGGCCTTGTCGGCGAAGCGGTGGATCTTGTCCTCGATCGACGGGCAGTAACGCGGACCGATGCCCTCGATGTCGCCGGTGAACATCGGCGAGCGGTCCAGTCCACCGCGGATGATCTCGTGGGTGCGCTCGTTGGTGTGCGTGATGAAGCACTCGACCTGGCGCGGATGCTCCTCGGCCGAGCCGAGGAAGGAGAACACCGGCGTCGGGTCGTCGCCCGGCTGCGCCTGCATCACGGAAAAGTCGAGACTGCGACCGTCAAGCCGCGGCGGGGTGCCGGTCTTCAGGCGCGCCACACCCAGGTCGAGCGAGCGCAGCGTGTCGGCCAGCTTCTTCGCCGGCGGATCACCAGCGCGACCGCCCTCGGAGCGCTCCAGCCCGACGTGGATCTGGCCGGCGAGGAAGGTGCCGGCAGTCAGCACCACCGACTCGCCGTAGAACTCGATGCCGCCGGCGGTACGCACGCCGACCACCCGCTCGCCCTCGAGGATCAGGTCGTCGACGCCCTGCTGGAACAGGGTCAGGTGCGGCTGGTTCTCCAGCATGTGGCGCACAGCGGCCTTGTAACGGACGCGGTCGGCCTGGGCACGGGTGGCGCGCACGGCCGGGCCCTTGCGCGCATTGAGGATGCGGAACTGGATGCCGCCGCGGTCGGCAGCGTGGCCCATTGCCCCGCCGAGCGCGTCGATCTCCTTGACCAGGTGGCCCTTGCCGATCCCGCCGATGGCCGGGTTGCAGCTCATCTGACCGAGGGTCTCGATATTGTGGGTGACCAGCAGGGTCTCCACGCCCATGCGCGCGGACGCCAGCGCCGCCTCGGTGCCGGCGTGTCCGCCGCCGATGACGATCACGGGAAATCGATCTGGATAACGCATGGGAACCTCCTGCCGGACCTCCGGCCAATCGACCCGCCGGGATTAAAAACAGAAATGGGCGCGACACCGCTCCCGGGGGCGCGGCAGTATAACGGAAACCGCTGTCAAATCCAGCAGTTATCGAGCCTCGCCACCGGCAACCGCAACCTCGGGATCGCCCCGTTCGAAGGCGCGGCGCAGCCGGCTCACCCCGCCGCGGAAGGCACGCGCGTCGAGACCGGCCCGTTGCATGCGCTCGGCGAGTACCGGCGCGTTCGCCCCGCGCAGGCAGTAGAGCAGATACGAGCGGTCCTTCGGCAGCGACTCGTAACGGCGCGCCAGCTCGTCCGGCGGGAGATTGGTCGCGCCGGGCAGATGCCAGTCGCGAAAGCGACGCGGCGGCTGGCAGTCGATCACCTCGGCATCCGCCGCAATGGTATCGGTCAGGACGTCCGGCTCGATCAGATCCTCCTCGGTCAGGCCGACCAGGTCGATCTCGCGTGCCTCGGCCACCGCCCGCTCCAGGAGACTCGCGTCGAGCTGCTGCTCCTCGCGATCGATCCGCCCGCGACGACTGGCCACCAAGGGCTTGCTCAGCGACAGGGCGCAGAATTCTGGCACCCCCTCGGACAGCTCATAGGTACCGATCCGCCGGGCGAGCTTCATGATCTCGGTCTTGTCGAAGCCGATCAGCGGCCGCAGCACCGGCAGATCGGAGGCCGGATCGATGCTGTTGAGATTCGACAAGGTCTGCGAGGACACCTGCGACAACGCCTCGCCGGTGACCAGGGCCTGGGCGCCGATGCGCCGCGCCACGCCCTCGCCGGCCCGGTACATCAGGCGCTTCAGGACCACCTGCCAGACCTCGCCAGGCAGCCGGGCACGCATGTCGGCGACCACCGGCAGGAAATCGACCACGAACAGCCGCGGCCGGTCACCGATCGCCCACTCCCGGGTGAGATGGTGGGCGATACGCGTGACCATGTTCTCGTGCGTCGCCCCGCCCAGGTTGCAGAAGACGTAGTCGGTGCCCACGCCGCGACGCATGGTGTACCAGTCGGCCACGGCCGAATCGAAGCCGCCAGACATCAGGGTCACCGCCCGGTCCTGCACGCCCAGCGGCACGCCCCCCGGTCCGGGCCGGCGCTGAGTGAACACCCAGGCGCCTTCCTCGACCAGATCGATCTCCACGCGCACATCCGGCTCATCGAGATTGACCGTGCCGAAGGGATTGAGCGCCGCCCCCACCTGCTGCTCGACCTTGCGCGTCGACAGACGCACGCCCCCGTGACGCTTGCAGCGCACGGCGTAGCTCCGGCCACGGATCACGTCGGCAAAACGGGACCGGGCTGCTTCGCACAGGGCCTCCACGGTCGGCTCGATCACCGCGTCGACCGGCGAGTAGGAAGCCACGCCGAAGACATGCTCGATGCGCTCGGCGGCCGCATCGACCTGCGGGGTGCGCAGTAGCAGCCGCCCCTGATCGACACGGATCTCGTTCGGGATGCCGTCGAGAGCCGTCCGCAGGTTGTTGATCAGGATATTGCGGAAACGACGGCGCGTGTGCCAGGACTTGAGCTGCAATTCCGGGGCGGGCCGGATGATGATCAGCTCGGGCGATTCGGAGTGGGGCATGGCGGACAGCGGGGTAAGCGTGAATGAACGGGCCCGGTGACCCCGACATGGGGCCGGGGCGGGGATTTTCAACGAAACCAGGGGAAAGCGTGCGCGCGACTAGACGTCGCCCAGGGCCTCGCGCATGAACGGCGGCGTGGCCAGCAGGCCGCGGTGCAGGTCCGTGCTGTAGAAGCGGGTGGCGATGCCATCGGCCAACGGGCGGATCTCCTCGAGCGAGGCGTCCTTGCGGGCGAGCGTGCCGGTGATCGAGCCGCCGGGGTAGACCGGTTGCGGGAACAGCAGCGAGCGGCGCTCGGCAAAGCCCGCCGCGGCCATGGCGCGGTGGTAATCGATCATCAACGGCATGTGGTAGAACGGCGACTCGCTCTGACCGACCATGATGCCGTCCTCGCGCAGCACGCGGTGGCAGTCGGCAAGGAAGTCCGGGCCGAACAGGCCGGTGCCCGGGCCGATGGGATCGGTGGAATCGACGATGATCACGTCGACGCTTTCCGAGTCGGCATTGCGCATCCAGGCCACCCCGTCCTCGAACCGGAGCGATACGCGCGGGTCGTCGTTACGGGCGGTCAGTTCCGGGAAGAAACGTTCGGCGGCGCGGGTGACCGCCTCGTCGATATCGATCTGGACCACCGACTCGACCTCGACGTGCTTGAGCACCTCGCTCAGGGTGCCGCAGTCGCCGCCACCGATGATGACGACGTTGCGTGGCGCGGCATGGGTCTGCAACGCCGGGTGGGACATCATCTCGTGGTAGATGTAGTTCTCCAGCGAGGAAAGCATGATCACCCCGTCGAGCAGCATCAGGTTGCCCCAGTGCTCGGTACGCCAGACCTCGAGGTGCTGGTAGGGCGTTTGCTCGTCGAGCAGCTTCTCGGTCACGCGGATGCCGAAACGCGCGCCCATCTCCTCGACTGTCTCGTAGACCCACTCGCCGTGCTTGCCGGACATGCCGCCCCCTCGTTTCTGTGATCCGCGCCGGCCCGCCCCGAGCGATGCCGGGCATCAGGCCGATGGCAAATGTGACAGAATACCAGCCGCCCGCCTGTCTCGTGACCCGTCGTGGCCCGGCCCGACTATCCTGCCGGCGCAGACCCCGCGGACGGCGGGTCGTGGTCCGAGGCCACGCGGCGATCCCGGCTTACTGAATCTTGCCGGGACACTCCCGGGTGCCCGGCGCGTCCGGCATCGCAAGACCGCTACACGACATCACACAACCAGAACGGAACAAGACCAACCCTATGAAAACCTGGCAGGACTCCCGACTCACCGCCTTCCTCGTCACTCTCGGCCTCGCCATTATCGGTGCGCTGGCCATCGGCCAGATCTACGACTACCTCGACCAGCGCCCGGCACAGTTTCTCGCCTCAGCCGCGGTCATTCTCGTCATTGCCCTGCTCGCCGCCCGGCTGACCCAGCGCCCCGCCAAGCCGAGCCTGCGCCCCAAGGAGGTCGCCGTCGAACACGATCCGGTGCGCGAGACCGGCACCGTTAAGTGGTTCAACGTCGACAAGGGCTTCGGCTTCATCATCCGCGAGAACGGCGAGGACCTGTTCGTCCACTTCCGCGCCATCAGCGACGGCGGCGCCTCGCGCCTGACCGAAGGCCAGAAGGTCGAGTACCAGATCGGTCAGGGGCGCAAGGGCCCGCAGGCCGAGGAAGTGCTCATCCTCGACTGACCGGCTCGCCGGCCGGCAACGGCTGGCAGCAGGCGGGCAGCGTCTCGCGGATCGAGCGCGCCAGCACGGCGACCGCCTGTGGGCGGGAGAACCGCCTGCGACTGGCCAGCGCGATGTCGCGAGCCGGGATGTCGCGGCCGAAGGGCAGATAACGCACCAGCGTCCGCGTCCCCGTCGCTTCGCTGTTCTCGGTCGAGGCGCAAGGCAGCACGGTGATGCCGGCGCCGCTCGCGACCATCATGCGCATGGTCTCCAGCGACCCGCCTTCGAGCGTGCGTTGCAGGCGGCCGAAGGTCCGGCCATCGTTGCAGCGTGGACAGACCCCCAGCACCTGATCGCGAAAGCAGTGGCCGCGGCCAAGCAGCAGCAGGTCGTGCTCGGCCAGCTGGTCGGGTTCCACGGCATCCTGCTCCGCCAGCGGATGGTCGGCCGGCACGGCGACCGTGAATGGTTCCCGGTAGACCGGCTCGACCGTCACGCCCGGCGCCTCGAACGGCAGCGACAGCACCACCACGTCCAGCTCGCCGTGCTCGAGCTGTTCGGCGAGATCGGCCGTCATCCCCTCGGTGATCTCGATCGGCATCCGCGGGGCCAGTTCGTGCAGGCGGCCGATCAGGTGCGGCAGCAGGTAGGGGCCCACGGTGTGGATCAGCCCGACCCGCAGGGGCGCGGCCAGCGGATCGCGGCGGGTGTGGGCCAGGTCCTCGAGGCGCTCCATCTCGCCAAGCACCCGCTCGGCCTGCTCGATGATCGCCCGACCCTCGGGGGTGACCTGCACCTCCGAACGGCTGGCCCGCTCGAAGATCTGCACCCCCAACGACTCCTCCAGCCGTTTGACTCCGACGCTCAGCGTCGGCTGGCTGACGAAACAGCGAGCGGCGGCGCGGCCGAAGTGCAGCTCGCGCGCGACGGCAACCACGTAGCGGAGTTCGGTCAGTGAGGCCATGCAGAAGGGTTTCTCTTTGCGTCAGCGTGAGGGGCGGGCCATACTCGGAGAATTCTGCCGAGCAGGCTCGGCCGATCGCCGGCAGAATAGCACTGCGGGGCGCATCCGCTTGAAATGCGGCGTCCAGGGATGAACAATTGCCCGACAGGCATTAACAGTCACTGATATTTAGGAGTCATGCCGTGAGCGACAACATCGTCTACGTATCCGATGCGGATTTCGAAGCCCAGGTCATCAACAGCGACCAGCCGGTGCTGGTGGACTTCTGGGCCGAGTGGTGCGGCCCCTGCAAGATGATCTCGCCGATCCTCGACGAAGTCGCTGCCGACTACGCCGGCAAGCTCAAGATCGCCAAGGTCAACATCGACGAGAACCCGGAGACCCCGCGCCAGAACGGCATTCGCGGCATCCCGACCCTGATGCTGTTCAAGAACGGCAAGGTCGAGGGCACCAAGGTCGGCGCCGTCTCCAAGTCGCAGCTGACCGACTTCATCGACTCGGCACTGTAACGACGGGTCACGCCAACCGGCGAGCAGGCGGGGCTGCACGGCCTCGCCCGCATCACGAAAAAAGACCTTGACATGTTTGGCAAGCAGCCGGTTCTGTGCCAAACTCCCGCCAGCTAACGACGACACGCCCCTTCTGTCGTCCGGTCGCACCTCGGCGACCTTCCGATCTCAGCAGTTGATTTCACCCTTCGACATCCCGTTGATTATCCATCTGTGGCCCGCCTGGGTCCCCACGACGAATCCATCCGAATGAACCTAACCGAACTCAAGAGCAAGCCCGTTCCGGAACTCATGGAGCTGGCCCAGTCGATGGGACTGGACAACATCGCCCGGACCCGCAAGCAGGACGTGATCTTTGCCCTGCTCAAGGCGCACGCCAAGACGGGCGAGTCGATCCACGGCGACGGCGTACTGGAAATCCTATCGGACGGATTCGGCTTTCTGCGCAGCGCCGACGGCTCCTACCTCGCCGGCCCGGCCGACATCTACGTCTCGCCCTCGCAGATTCGCCGCTTCAACCTGCAGACCGGCGATACCATCAGCGGCACGATCCGCCCGCCGAAGGACAACGAGCGCTACTTCGCGCTGCTGAAGATCGAGAAGATCAACCTTGAGAAGCCCGAGGCCTCCAAGACCAAGATCCTGTTCGGCGACCTCACGCCGCTGCATGCCGAGAAGCGCATGCGCATGGAGCGCGGCAACGGCTCGACCGAGGACCTGACTGCGCGGATCATCGACATCGTCGCCCCGATCGGCAAGGGCCAGCGCGGCCTGATCGTCGCCCCGCCCAAGGCGGGCAAGACGATGCTCTTGCAGAACATCGCGCAGAGCATCACCGCCAACCACCCCGAGTGCGACCTGATCGTCCTGCTGATCGACGAGCGCCCCGAGGAAGTCACCGAGATGCAGCGCACCGTGCGCGGCGAGGTGGTCGCCTCGACCTTCGACGAGCCGGCCCCGCGCCACGTGCAGGTCGCCGAGATGGTGATCGAGAAGGCCAAGCGCCTGGTCGAGCACAAGCGCGACGTGGTGATCCTGCTCGATTCGATTACCCGTCTGGCGCGCGCCTACAACACCGTCGTGCCGTCCTCGGGCAAGGTGCTGACCGGCGGCGTCGACGCCAACGCCCTGCACCGGCCCAAGCGCTTCTTCGGCGCGGCGCGCAACGTCGAGGAGGGCGGCAGCCTGACCATCCTCGCCACCGCGCTGGTCGACACCGGCTCGAAGATGGACGAGGTGATCTACGAGGAATTCAAGGGCACCGGCAACATGGAGCTCCACCTCGACCGCCGCATCGCGGAAAAGCGCGTCTACCCGGCGATCAACATCAACCGCTCCGGCACCCGTCGCGAGGAGTTGCTCACGGACACCGAGGAACTGCAGAAGATGTGGATCCTGCGCAAGTTCCTCCATCCGATGGGCGAGCTCGAGGCGGTGGAGTTCCTGCTCGACAAGCTGCAGCAGACCAAGACCAACAACGAGTTCTACGACTCGATGCGCCGCGGCTGACACGCCGCCGCCCCGGAACGAGAAACCCCGGCCATGTGCCGGGGTTTTCTTTTGCCTGGGATGCGTTAGCCGCCCTGCAATGCCTCGAGGTCGTCGAGCACCTCCTTGACGTGCTCGTCGGGGTCCACCTTGCGGTAGATCCGCGCGATGTTGCCGTCGGGGCCGATGATGAAGGTCTGACGCTTGGCAAACCTCACCACCAGGAAATCGCTCAGCGCCCCGTAGCGCTCGACCACCTTGCCCTCCGGGTCGGCCAGCAGCGGGAAGGGTAGCTCGTACTTGGCGGCGAATGCGGCATGGCTGGCGACATCGTCCATGCTCACCCCCAGCACCACGGCGTTCTGCGCGATCAGCCGGTTGATGTTGTCGCGGAAGCTGCAGGCCTCGGTGGTGCAGCCGGGGGTGTCGTCCTTGGGGTAGAAGTAGAGCACCACCCAGTCGCCACGATAGTCGGCAAGCGAGCGGGCCTCGCCGTCCTGATCGGGCAGAACGAACCCCGGTGCGGGGTCGCCCACCGACAGGTCGCCGGCCTGGGCCGTGCCGACAAGCAGGAAAGACGCGAGCAGAGGAAGAAAGCGACGCATGAGATGTTCACCGTGACGGGCTATCCGGACACGGAGTAAAGCAGCTTTTTCACCGATGGCCAGTCACGCCATGCGTCGATATGCCAATCAGCCTCGGCCGATCGCCCGCCAGCCGATATCACGGCGGCAGAACCCGCCCTCGAAATGGACCTTGTCGACCCCGGCGTAGGCGGCCTGCTGCGCCGTCTCGACGGTCTCGCCCAGCGCGGTGATGCAGAGCACCCGCCCGCCGTTGGTGACGACACTGCCGTCTTTCTCGGCCGTGCCGGCATGGAAGGCCTTCACGCCTTCGGGCAGCTGGTCGAGGCCGGTGATCACGTCGCCCTTCGAGGAGCTTTCCGGGTAACCGGCCGAGGCCAGCACCACGCCCACGGCCGCATCATTGCGCCACTCGGCGCGGGTCTTGTCGAGCCTGCCGTTGACGCCGGCCTCGACCAGGTCGACCAGGTCGCTGTCCAGGCGCATCAGCACCGGCTGGGTCTCCGGGTCGCCGAAGCGGCAGTTGAACTCGAGCACCTGCGGCTCACCGTCGGAACCGATCATCAGGCCGGCGTAGAGAAAGCCGGTGTAGGGCAGGCCGTCGAGGGCCATGCCCTTTACGGTCGGCTCGATCACCTGCTCCATGACCTTGGCGATCATGGCCTCGTCGAGCACCGGGGCGGGCGAGTAGGCGCCCATGCCGCCGGTATTGGGCCCCTTGTCGCCCGCGTCGCGGGCCTTGTGGTCCTGGCTGGAGGCCATCGGCAGGACGTGTTCGCCGTCCACCATGACGATGAAGCTCGCCTCCTCGCCCTCGAGGAACGACTCGACCACGACGCGCGCACCGGCCGCGCCGAACTGACCACCGAAGATGTCGCGGATGGCCGCCTCGGCCTCCTCGATGCTCTGGGCGACGATCACGCCCTTGCCGGCCGCCAGGCCGTCGGCCTTCACTACCACCGGCGCACCGTGTTCGTGGACGAAGTCGATCGCCGGGGCGGCCGTGTCGAACACCCGGTAGGTGGCCGTGGGGATGCCGTGGCGCTCCATGAAGTCCTTGGCGAAGGCCTTGGAGCCCTCCAGCTGGGCGGCCTTCTGGGTCGGGCCGAAGATGGCGAGACCGGCGTCGCGGAAGGTGTCGACCACACCCTCGACCAGCGGCGCCTCGGGGCCGACCACGGTCAGGTCGACCGCATTGTCGGCAGCAAAGGCGACCAGTTCGGCGACGTTGGTCGCGGAAATCGGCACGTTGCGGCACTTGGCCTCTTCGGCGGTGCCGGGGTTGCCGGGGGCGACGAAGACCGTTTCCACCCGCGCGGACTGGGCGATCTTCCATGCCAGGGCGTGCTCGCGGCCGCCTCCACCGATAACCAGTACCTTCATGTCGTCACCTCTTGCATCGATTCGTCTGGGCGCGGGGCGCTCGGCCCCGGCCGGATGCGGCCTATAATGCCAAAATGCCATCGATCATGCTGTTCGAACCGGAAATCCCGCCCAATACCGGCAACCTGATCCGGCTGTGCGCCAACACCGGCTCGGCGCTGCACCTGGTCGAGCCGCTGGGCTTCTCGCTCTCGGACAAGGCGCTGCGTCGCGCGGGGCTCGACTACCATCAGCTCGCCCACGTGCACCGTCATGCCGATCTCGAGCAGGCGCGTGCCGCGGCGCCCGGGCGGATGCTCGCCTTCTCCACGCGCGGCACCACCCGCTACGACCGGATCGCCTACCGGCCGGACGACGTGCTGCTGTTCGGCCCGGAGACCCGCGGCCTGCCCGACGCGGTGCTCGAGGGGCTGCCGGAATCGCAGCGACTCTACCTGCCGATGGTGCCGGACTCGCGCAGCCTGAACCTCGCCAACGCCGCCGCGGTGGCCTTCTTCGAGGCCTGGCGACAACTCGACTTCACGGGGGCCACATGAGCCAACACTGGGAAATGGCGCCCATCGGCCACATCGAGAGCCCCTATCGCGAGGGGTTCGGCATTCCGCGCCAGTCGGGCATCGTGCCGGCGGCCACCGGCGTCCTCGTCCCTGCCGATGGGTGGAACGAGCCGAGCGCCTGGCAGGGCATCGAGGCGTTCTCGCACCTGTGGCTGGTGTGGGTGTTCCACGCCAAGCGGCGCATGCAGGCGGGCGACAGCAAGGCGGTGCGCCCGCCGCGGCTGGGCGGCAACGAGCGGGTGGGGGTGTTCGCCAGCCGCGCCCCGGTAAGACCCAACCCGATCGGGCTGTCGGTGGTGCGGCTGATCGACGTCCAGCGCGGTGAGGACGGCGTGCGGTTGCATCTCGGCGGGCTCGATCTGCTCGACGGCACCCCGATCCTCGACGTCAAGCCGCACGTGCCTTACGCCGACTGCCCGGCGGACAGTCGCGGCGGCTGGGCGAGCACGCCGCCGGAGCGGCTGGCGGTGATCTGGGGGGCGGCCGAACCGTGGCTGGAACGACTGAGCGCCGATCGGGTGGCGCTGATCGAGCAGACCCTGGCACAGGACCCGCGTCCGGCCTTCCACGACGACCCGGAGCGGGTCTACGGCATGCGGATCGAGGACATCGACGTGCGTTTCGTGGTGCGCGAGCACCGCGCGGAGATCCGGGAGATCGTCCCGGCGGAGCCGGGCGACTGATCAGGTCTCGTCGTGGCCCTGCTCGCGGGAGAGCAGCTCGCTGACCGCCTCGCGCGCCGGCAGTCCCTCGTAGAGGACGCGGTAGACGCACTCGGTGATCGGCAGCTCCTGACCACTCGCCTGCGCCAGCCGGCGTCCCTCGCGCGCAGCGCTGATGCCTTCGACGGCCTGGCCGATCGCGGCGACCGCCGCGTCCACCGACTCGCCGCGCGCCAGACGCAGGCCGAACTGGCGATTGCGGGAGTGGTCGTCGGTACAGGTCAGCACCAGGTCCCCCAGGCCGGCCAGGCCGAAGAAGGTCTCGGCCCGGGCGCCCATCGCCTCGCCCAAGCGCATGATCTCGGCCAGACCCCGGGTGATCAGGGCCGCCCGGGCGTTGGCGCCGAAGCCGAAGCCGTCGGACACGCCGGCGGCGATCGCCAGCACGTTCTTCAGGCCGCCGGCCAGCTCGATGCCGATCACGTCGCTGCTCGGATAGCAGCGGATGTGATCGTTTCGCAGCCCCTCGGCAACCGTCTCGGCCACCCGGCGGTCGCGGCTGCCCACGGCCAGCGCGGCCGGTCGGCCGTGGGCCACCTCGATGGCGAAGGTCGGCCCGGAGACGACCGCGAACGCGACATCGCCGAGCGCATCGGCGACCAGTTCGTCGATCCGCCGCCCGGTGCCCGGTTCGAAACCCTTGGATGCCGTGACGTAGACCGCCGAGCGCGGCAGGGTCTCGCGATGCTCGTCAAGGAATTCGCCCAGGATCTTGGTGGGCAGCACCAGCCAGACCTGCTCGGCACCCTCGACCGCCTCGGCCAGGTCACAGCCGGCCTGCAGCGCGTCGGGGAGGTTCACCCCGGGCAGGTAACGCGGGTTCTGGTGCTGACGGTCGATGGCGGCCGCCTGCTCGCAGTCGCGCGCCCACAGGCGCACCGTTGCGCCGTTGGACGCCAGCAGCCCCGCCAGCGCCGTGCCCCAGGAGCCGGCGCCGAGAACCGCGATCCGTGTGGGTTGCGCCTCGCTCATGCGTCGACGATCAGTTGGGACGGGCGTCGCCGGCACCTTCGGCCTGCGCCGCGCGCTGCTGCTCGTGTTGCGCGTACAGGGCGTCGAAGTTGATCGGCTGCAGGACCATCTGCGGGAAGCCGCCCTTCATCACCAGATCGCCAACCGTCTCGCGGATGTAGGGGAAGATCAGCGTCGGGCAGTAGGCGCCCAGCAGCTGGCGACGGGTGGCGTCGTCGAACCCCTTGATGGTGAACACGCCCGCGTACTCGACCTCGGCGAGATAGATGGTCTTCTCGTCGTGCGTGGCGGTGACGGTGATCGTCAGCTCGGTCTCGAAGGTGTTATCGCTCAGGCGAGTGGCGTTGTTGCCCACCTGGACGTTGATCTCGGGCTTCCAGTCGTCGCGCGTGAAGATGTCCGGCGCCTGCGGCGACTCGAACGACAGGTCCTTGAGATAGACCTTCTGCACGAAGAACTGCTGCTGGTTTTCCTCGCCTGCCTGGCCGTTGCCGGCGGCGTTGTTCTCACCTTCTGCCATGTCGGTGTTTCCTGATCGTCGTAATGGATGGTGTTCAGCGGATGCCGTGCCCGGCGAGCCATTGCGCGAGCTGCGCGGCCGGCAGGGCGCCGGAAAGGCGGTCGATCTCGCGACCGCCGGAGAAGAGGATCATCGTCGGGATGCTGCGGATGCCGAAGCGCGCCGAGACATTCGGTGCCCGCTCGGTCTCGAGCTTGGCGACCACCAGCCGGCCGCGGTAGTCGTTCGCCAACTGGTCGAAGGTGGGCGCCATCATCTTGCACGGCCCGCACCACTCGGCCCAGAAGTCGACCAGCACCGGCAGGTCGTTGCGGCCGACGTGGCGGTCGAAGCCGGCCTCGTCGAGCGTCACCGGCCGGCCGGGAAACAGCGCCTGGCCGCAGCGACCGCAGTTGCCGCCGCCCAGCCGCTCGGCGGGCAGGCGGTTGACCGCCCCGCAGGCGGGGCAGACCACGTGTTTCGAGTCACTCATCGCGGGAAACCCTCTCCTTGATCCCGGTCGTCATGATAGCGCGCCGGGCGAGCAACGGGAGGCTTCAGGCTCCGTCGACGGGCGGCTCGCCAGTGGCGCGGCGGGACTCGAGCTCTACCAGCGGCATCAGCTTGTCGCCGCGATCCAGGGCGGCAAGCTCATCGTAACCGCCGACATGGGTCTCGCCGATGAAGATCTGCGGCACCGTCAACCGCTTGGCCCGCTGGATCATCTCGTCCTTCTTCGCCGCCGACAGCTGGACGTTGATCGACTCGAACTCGAGCCCGCGCTTGTTTAGCAGGCGCTTGGCGAAATGGCAGAACGGGCAGAGCGGACTCTGGTAGACAACGATGGGCGGCTGGTCGACCGCCCGAGAGGTATCGCCGGTCATGAGGCGTCTTACTTGCCCTTGGCGACCGGGTAGTTCTGGCCTTCCCAGGCGATGATGCCCCCGCCGAGATGGCTGACGTTCTCGAAACCGCCCTTGACCAGGATATTCGCCGCCGTCGCCGAGCGGTTGCCCGAGCGGCAGTAGAGCACCACCTCGTCGGGGTTGTCGCTCTTGATGTCACCAAGCTTGTTTTCCAGCTTGCCCAGCGGGATGTGCTGCGCGCCCTTGATGTGGCCCGCCTTCCATTCGTTGTCCTCGCGCACGTCGATCAGGGCCACACCGTCGCGCCCCGCCTTGCGGGCAACCTCGGCGGGATCGAGTGTCTTGAACTTCTGCATGCGTCGCGACAGTTCGTTGCTGATAAGCAGGATGATCAGGACGATCGCCACGGTGGACAGGACCCAGTGGCGAGTGAGGAAATCGATGAAGGATTCCATGAACGGTTCTCGGGGTTCTTCTCGAAAGTCGGAGACGAGGGATGCTGCGCCATACAATGGCCGGGGCGCGCAAAAAATTCAAGGCACCGTCGGCGCAGAGCCGATGCGGTGCCT
Source organism: Guyparkeria sp. WRN-7 (assembly GCF_001641825.1). Lineage (GTDB taxonomy): Bacteria > Pseudomonadota > Gammaproteobacteria > Halothiobacillales > Halothiobacillaceae > Guyparkeria. Next base: position 147,573 of record NZ_LRFH01000014.1, read on the forward strand.
TGCGGAGAGCAGGCCCGGCATCACCGGGCTTGCCTCGTCTTCAGCAGGCGCGGCGCACGCCCATCTTGGCCAGAATCGAATCCAGCGGGCAGAAACGCGTGATGCCGCTCTGGAACAGGTTCAGTCCGATGAACGCCGTGAACCACAGCCAGGAGACCTGGCTCAGGTCGGCCTGCCCCATGAAGTGGGCGAGTGCCAGCGTGGCCAGAATCATCAGGCCGGCGACGATGCGCACATAACGATCGGTAGTCATGGATGCCCTCCGCGAAATCAGTACAAGAAGGACGCGCCGGAACGATTCGGCGCACCCGAATAGAATTATTTTATTCTATCCTAATTAAGCGGGCAAAAAACTTCCTGCATCATGCCGATCAGGCGCAAGGTCCGCGCATCCGACACCCGGTAGAACACCCGGTTGGCGTCCTTTCGCGACGCCAGGATGCCCTTGTCGCGCAGGATGGCCAGGTGCTGGGAGATGTTGCTCTGCGTGGTCCCGACCGCCTCGACGATCTGCTGCACGCTGAGTTCGTTGTCACCCAGCACGCACAGGATCTTCAGGCGCAGGGGGTGCGACATGGCCTTGAGCGACCGTGAGGCGCGCTCGATGTCCTCGGAGCGGCCCATCAGCCGGGTGGCAGGATATTCCTCGGTTTCCAAATTCATGGCTCGACCCACGTGCTGGTTGTGCGGTGACAGGGCCGGCGAGGTTCCCGATCGGGGATGCCCCTGCCGGACACCGGGCGAAAACCCTTGTTGCTTCCGTATACTACCGCTTTTCCGACATTTTGTTGCAGCGAGCTGTCCGCTCCTGCCCGACGGGCCGTTGCGGACCCTCGCCGAACCACCCGTCATCACCACCGGTCAGGGGGTTTCTTGCCACAGTCATCACGCGCCCAATGCCCCTTGCGCTCGTCGTCGCTCGCCAGCCGTCGCGGCACCGTCGCGCTTTTCTGGCTGGCCCTGTCGGCCATGCCGGCGGCGCTGGCAGCCGAGCCGATCGAAAAGCGCATCGATGCGCAACGTGAGGCGATCGCCTCGACCCAGGCCGAGCGCGATGCCGCTCACGAGGCGCTTTCAGCGCAGAAGAAGCGCCTCGCTTTCCTGGAGAAGAAGACCGCCGAGCTGGACGCCGAGCGACAACAACTCGAGCAGCGCCAACAGACCCTCGACCAGCGAGAGGCACGGCTGCGCGAGGAATTGGCACAACGACGGGCCGAACTCGAACGACGCCTGCGTGCGGCCTACCCCCTGACCCGCGGCAGCGCCCTGCAGACACTCCTGGGCGATGGCGACGCCCTCCAGGCGGAGCGGGACCTGCACTATCTGCGCAACCTGATCCATCCGGTGCAGGAAGCCCGGCGCGCGCTGGAGGCAAAGAGGGCGGAACTGGCCGACAACCGGGAGGCCGTCGCTCGAACCGAGCGCGAACTTGCCGAGGCCGGCGACCGACTGGATGCCCACTACCGAGACGTGCGCGAGAACCTCGACGAGCAGCAACGCCTGCTGGCCCGGCTGGGCGAGACCCTCGACGAACAGCAGCAGTCACTCAAGTCGATGCTGGAACGCAAGCGCCGCCTCGATCGCGAAGTGGCCGCCGCCCGGGCCGCCAGCAAACGGCAGGCAGAGCAGAAGCCGTCGGCAAGCGCGCCGCCCCGTACCGCGGCCGTGAAAACGGATGGCATTCCCGTGACCGGCTCGATCAAGCGCCGCTTCGGCGAATCGCTGCCTCAGGGAAAAATGCGCAACGAGGGGGTCGAATTCCGCGCAGCGGCCGGCACGCCCGTCCGCGCCGTGACCGACGGCCAGGTTGCCTATGCCGGCCCGCTCAAGGGCTGGGGCAACCTGATCATGCTGCGTCACCGGGGTGACTACCTCAGCCTGTACGCACATTGCCGCTCGCTGGCCGTATCGAAGGGGCAGAAGGTCTCCCGGGGCCAGACCCTGTGCGACTCCGGCGTGATCGACGCCAACCGCGAGGGACTGTACGTAGAGGTGCGGCGGGGCAACCGGCCTATCGACCCGAGCCGCTGGCCGGCATGGAAAAAGGCCGTAGGCGGCTGACGGAGCCGCTTCGGGATCACCGCGACCGTCGCCAACCCGCCTGCCATGCCCTATGATTCCCGGGAGCAACCCGCAAGGGGCCGGGGTCGCGGCGCCCCCCCTCACCGTGGCATAGTGGAAGCCTTATGAACCGGGCCCTTGATTGCCCGACGGACGCCCCCACGATGCAGGCAACAAGACATCGCCCGACGGGCGCCTCAAGCCGACGAACATGCCTAGAGAGAACACCATGACCAGCTGGATCCGCAAGGCCTCGAACCTCGGCGTCGCCGCCTTCTTCGGTTTTGCCATTGCCATCGCCATCAACGCCGTGGCCGAACGACCGGCCGAGACCGCCGGTGCCGCCGACGTCCCGCTGGAGCAGCTGCGCACCTACTCCGACGTCCTCGATCGCGTCCGCTCGGACTACGTCGACGACATCAGCGAAAGCCAGCTGATCGAGAATTCCATCCGGGGCATGATCTCCGAGCTCGACCCCCACTCGGGCTACCTCGACGACGAGGAGTTCAAGAGCCTGCGCGAGTCCACCAGCGGCGAGTTCGGCGGGCTGGGCATCCAGGTCGGCATGAAGGACGGCGTGCTCACGGTCATCGCGCCCATCGACGACACTCCCGCCAAGCGCGCCGGTCTCGAGGCGGGCGACAAGATCATCCGCATCAACGACGAACTCACCCAGGACATGGACCTGGAAGAGGCCGTCAAGATCATGCGCGGCAAGCCGGGCACCGACATCGACCTGACCATCGCCCGCGAAGGCGAGAAGAAGCCGCTGGAATTCACCATCACGCGCGCGATCATCAAGACCGAGTCGGTCAAGCACGAGATGCTGGAGCCGGGTCTGGGCTACATCCGCGTGTCGCAGTTCCAGTCACGCACGGTCGAACAGATGCACGACGCCCTCGACGCGCTGGCCGAGGACAACGACGACAAGCCGCTCAAGGGCCTGGTGCTCGACCTGCGCAACAACCCCGGGGGCGTGCTCGACGGCTCGGTGGAAATGGTCGACGCCTTCCTCAACAAGGGGCAGATCGTCTACACCAAGGGCCGGGTCGCGGACGCCAAGATGAGCTTCGAGGCCAGCAATGGCGACCGTCTCGACGGGGCGCCGATGGTCGTGCTGGTCAACGGTGGCTCCGCCTCCGCCTCGGAAATCGTCGCCGGCGCGCTGCAGGACAGCGGCCGCGCGCTTGTCATCGGCGAGCGGACCTTCGGCAAGGGCTCGGTCCAGTCGATCATGCCGCTGGCCAACGGCGGCGCGCTGCGCCTGACGACGGCGCGCTACTACACCCCGAGCGGCCGTTCGATCCAGGCCGAGGGCATCAAGCCCGACGTCACGGTCCACCAGCTCAAGGTCAGCGACATCGAGGAGGTGTTCTCGATCTCCGAGGCCAGCCTCGCCGGCCACCTGACCAACGGCGAGTCCGAGACCGAAGGCGAGAAGCAGAACAAGCCCGAGGCGAAGGAAGACGACGGCGAGCCGCTGGTGATCCGCGACTACCAGCTCTACGAGGCCCTGAACATGCTCAAGGGCATGGTGATCGTCAGCAAGAACGGCAACCGCTGAACACGGCCCGCGACGAGGAGGAAACGACGCAATGGCAAGCAAGGCAATGATCGTGCTGGCCCCCGGGTTCGAGGACCTGGAGGCCATTACCACCATCGACATCCTGCGCCGCGCCGGCGTACAGGTACATACCCTGTCGTTGCGCGAGCACGAGGCATCCGGTTCTCGCGGCGTCACGGTGGTCACGGACAGCAACCTGGGCCTGGTGGACGAGACCAGCACCTACGATGCCATCGTCCTGCCCGGTGGCCAGCCGGGGGCGAACAACCTCGCCGCCGATCAGCGCCTCCTCAAACGCCTGCAGGACCAGTCCGCCGCCGGGCGCTGGATCGCCGCGATCTGTGCCGCACCCAAGGTGCTCGCGGCGGCGGGAGTGCTCAAGGGGCACCGGATCACACATTTCCCGGGCGCGCTCACTGAAGAGGAATCGCGGGGCGTCGAGATCTGCGACGAGGCCGTGGTGGTCGACGGCAACCTGGTCACCGGGCGTGGCCCGGGCGTGGCCCTCGACTTCGCCCTGGCACTGGTCGAGCAGCTCGAGGGCCGCGAGACCCGCGACGAGGTCGAAGCCAAGCTCGCGCGCTGACGAGACCAGGCTCAGCCTAATCACTGCCCACGCCTGCCCCTGCGGCAGGCGTTTTCCGTTGTTGCCCAGGTACCTGCCCGTGTCCCAGCAAGCCCGACCGGAATCGTTCTTCACGCCCGCCAACACCATCGAGCGGGAGCTGGAGGTGAAGAAAAGCCGTTTCATTGCCCGTGCCGGGATGGTGGCTTCTCGCGACGAGGCCCTCGCGTTCGTCGAGAGAACACGTGCCGACTACCCGGATGCGCGTCACCACTGCTGGGCCTATCTGATCGGCAACCCGGCCACGGACGCCAGTGCCGCCATGAACGATGACGGCGAACCCAGCGGCACGGCGGGCAAGCCGATACTCAACGTCATTCAGCACAAGGGAATCGGCGACCTGATCGTGGTGGTCACGCGCTACTTCGGCGGCATCAAGCTGGGAGCCGGCGGCCTGGTACGTGCCTATTCCGGGGCAACCCAGAAAGTGCTGGCCGACCTTCCCCTCACCGAGCACCGCCCGCGACGGGCGTACCGGTTGCGGTTCGACTTTCCCCGCGAGCAGCCGCTGCGCCACTGGGCCGAGCAGCATCAGGCCGAGCTGCTGTCGATCGAGTACGACCAGCAAGTCGGCGCCCGGCTGGCGGTGCCCGAGGAGCATGCCGCGTCATTCGAGGCATTCCTCGGCGCTCAGGGCATCGCCGTCCTGGACCGGACCGACGACTGATTCGAACAACGGACCCGGCAACGAAAAAAGGCCCGGGCTTTCGCCCGGGCCTTCGTCCCTCTCGGCACATCCGTTGTGCCGTTACATCCTTTCAGTGCGTCCTTACTTGTTGGTGAACTCGGGGTACGCTTCCATACCGCACTCGGCCGAGTCGACACCTTCTTCCTCGTCTTCCTCGCTGATGCGCAGACCCATGACGGCCTTGAGGATCAGCCAGACGATCAGGCTGGCGACGAAGACGAAGCCACCGATCAGGGCGAGGCCGGCGAGCTGACCGCCCAGGGTAGCGCTGTCGTTGGACAGCAGCACCGCGAGCACGCCCCAGATGCCGACGACACCGTGGACCGACAGGGCACCGACCGGGTCGTCGATCTTGATCTTCTCGAAGCCGAGGATCGAGAACACGACGATCACGCCACCGATCGCACCGATGATGGTGGACAGCAGGGCAGACGGCGAAGCCGGATCAGCGGTGATCGCGACCAGGCCAGCCAGGGCGCCGTTGAGGACCATGGTCAGGTCAACCTTGCCGAAGGTCAGCTTCGAGACGATCATCGCCGCGACCACGCCACCGGCGGCAGCCAGGTTGGTGTTGGTGAACACCTGGGCAACGGCGTTGGCGGAACCGACGTCGGACACCTTGAGCTCCGAGCCGCCGTTGAAGCCGAACCAGCCCAGCCACAGGATGAACGTACCCAGGGTGGCCAGCGGCAGGTTGGCACCCGGCAGGGCGTTGACCTGGCCGTTCGGGCCGAACTTGCCCTTACGCGGGCCAAGCAGCAGGACACCAGCCAGAGCGGCGACCGCACCAGTGAAGTGGACGATGCCCGAACCGGCGTAGTCGGAGTAACCCAGCTCGCTCAGGATACCGCCACCCCAGCTCCAGTAGCCCTGGATCGGGTAGATCAGCGCGGTCAGGACCACGGTGAAGGCGAGGAAGGCCCACAGCTTCATCCGCTCGGCGACCACACCGGAAACGATCGACATGGCGGTGGCCACAAACACGACCTGGAAGAAGAAGTCGGCCATGTTGGAGTAGTAGATGTCGCCACCACTCGCCGCGACTTCAGCCGCCGTGTTGTCCGCGCCCAGGAAGAACGACAGACCCGGGATGATGCTGGAGACGCCGTCGCTGTACATGATGTTGTAGCCCACCACCATGTACATGATGCAGGCGATCGAGAACAGCGCGATGTTCTTGGTCAGGATCTCGACGGTGCTCTTCGAGCGGACGAGACCGGACTCCAGCATGGTGAAGCCCGCCGCCATCCACATGACGAAGGCACCGGCGATCAGGAAGTAGAACGTATCGAGCGCGTAGCCCAATTCGATGACTTGTGTTTCCACGGTGAAATCCTCCGCTTAAAGGGCGTCCGCGCCGGTCTCGCCGGTGCGAATGCGAATGGCCTCGTCGACGGACGAGACGAAGATCTTGCCGTCACCGATCTTGCCGGTGCTCGCGGCATTGGTGATCACCTCGATCACCTGGTCGGCCAGACCGTCGTCAATAACCATCTCGAGCTTGACCTTGGGCAGGAAGTCGACCACGTACTCCGCGCCCCGGTAGAGCTCGGTGTGGCCTTTCTGCCGACCGAAGCCCTTGACCTCGGTCATCGTGATGCCCTTCACGCCGACGCCGCCGAGCGCTTCGCGCACGTCGTCAAGCTTGAAGGGCTTGATGATTGCAGTAATCAGTTTCATGGATCTCTCCTAGGTGACAGACCGGCCAAAGGGCCGGCCCGTATACCAGTGGTTAGAGGGTTGCTTAGAAGCTCTTGGACCAGCCGACCCAGACCTGCAGGTCATCGTCAGTCGAGACGTAGTTGGTGTCGTCCACGTCAGCCATCTCGAAGCTCATGGTGAACGAACCGAAATCGCCTGCGTCCTTGGCGACCGATGCGGTCCAGTGGCCGTAGTCCATGTCGCCGTAGCCGGCATCACCGTCGTCATCGAAGGTGTAGTAGCCGTAGTACAGGCTGCCGGTGTAGCCGGACTCGCCGAACGGCACGTCAACACCGGCGTAGTAGTACAGGTCACCCTCGGTGAACGGACCATCGTCAGCCTGGCCGTTGACCGTGTACGCCAGACCGGCAGTCAGGTAGCTGTACGTCAGCGAGCCGTAGAGCTCACCGAAGTCGATGTCGCTCGGCGCGTCCGGGTAGGCGTAGTAGACGTAACCAACGTCGTAGCTCAGGTCGCCTACGCTGCCACCGTAGCCGGCGTACAGGTCGATCTCGTAGCTGGTGTCATCGCCGAAGTCGACGGTGGACGCCCAGGTGCCGGCGTAAAGACCGGATTCGTGGGCGTAATCGAGACCGCCCTGAACGGCAGCGCTGTCCTGCGTCTGGGTGACGCCACGGAAAAGGTAGTTGGAAACCACACCGATATTGGCCGAAACCTCGGCGGAGGCCACGGACGGCAGGGTGAGAGCCGACAGGCTAACGGCCGAAGCGATGCTGGTTGCGATAAGGGTCTTTTTCATTTCTCTGTGCTCCATCAAGTGAACGTTCGGGTTCGCCCCTGCAGAAGCATTGGCCGTGCCAACTCCATTTATCACTTTTGTTTCAGTCGGTTATCGCGTTTTTGTCCTGAGCCGCCGAAACCCGTCCACGACCCCCTCCCCAAATTGGGGACGGGATTTTTCCCTACTGCTCCAGCATGGTGCACCGAGATGGGGCATGCAACGCGCAGCCCGCCCCCGTGGGTGAATTTGCATCTGCGGAGGGCATACCCAACAATCGGGAGGCCGTCGACGACGAACCACACCGAGGTAGCCAGATGTCCATCAGCCACACGATCGAAGAGATCTCCCAGCGGATCGAGCAGGCAATGCCCGAAAGCCTGCGCGAGGGGAAGCAGGAGTTCGAGAAGGCGGTGCGCCAGGCCGTCAGCAACGGGTTTTCCCGCATGGATCTGGTCACGCGCGAGGAATTCGACGTCCAGACACAGGTTCTGGCGCGCACGCGCGCGAAGCTGGAGGCGCTGGAACAACGCGTGACCGATCTGGAAAAGCAGCTGGATGGCCGGCACCGCCCGTCGGAGCCGGAAGAGGGCGACATCGCCACCTGACCCGCGCCGTCGCCGCGGACACGGACGCCCGCGCGACACCAGCCACCCCTACCGAGGCATATGGACATGCCCATCGCCAAGATCCACAGCCGGGCGCTGCTCGGCATCGATGCGCCTGCCGTCACGGTCGAGGCGCACGTCGCCCCTGGCCTGCCGGCCTTTACCCTCGTCGGCCTGCCGGAAACCGCCGTACGCGAATCGCGTGACCGTGTTCGGGCCGCAATTCTCTCGTCGGGCTTCGAATTCCCGCCGCGCCGGCTGACCGTCAACCTCGCGCCCGCCGACCTGCCCAAGGAAAGCGCCCGTTTCGATCTGGCCATCGCTCTGGCCATCCTCGCGGCCACCGGCCAACTGCCGGCCTCGGCGAGCGAACGCCTGCGTCAGGTCGAATGCCTGGGCGAACTGTCGCTCGACGGCGCTCTGCGCCCCATTCGCGGCACCCTGTCGGCTGCCCGCGCGGCCCGCGACGCCGGCCGGGAGCTGCTGTTGCCGGCCGAAGGCCGCGCCGAGGCCGAACTGATCCCGCGGGTCGCCGGACGCGCACTCTCACACCTCGCCGAGGCGGTCGGCTATCTGGCCGGCGAGCAGAATCCCGACTGCCTGCGGCATCGCCCGGCGCCACCGAGCGATCCGGCTATAGACGGCGATCTGGCCGACGTGCGCGGCCAGCCACGCGCCAAACGGGCGCTCGCGATCGCGGCAGCCGGCGGACACAATCTGTTGCTGATCGGTCCGCCCGGTGCCGGCAAGAGCATGCTCGCCCAGCGCCTGGCCGGGATACTTCCGCCGCTGACGGAGAACGAATCCCTGGCCGTGGCCGAAGTGGCCGCCGTGAGCCCAAACGGCTTCGACCCGACCCGTTTCGGACGACGGCCGTTCCGTGCACCGCATCATTCCGCCTCGGCGGTCGCGCTGATCGGCGGCGGCTCGCAACCCGGTCCCGGCGAGATTTCGCTGGCTCACCACGGCACGCTGTTTCTCGACGAGCTGCCCGAATTCGACCGCCGCGTGCTCGAGGCCCTGCGCGAACCGATGGAAGTCGGCTCGGTGATGATTTCGCGAGCCGCACGCCAGGCCACCTTCCCGGCCGACTTCCAGCTGATCGCGGCCATGAACCCCTCGCCGCAAGGCACCGAGGTCCACTCGCGTGCCGCTCAGCGCTATCGCGCCAAGGTCTCCGGCCCGCTGCTCGACCGGATCGATATCCATCTGGAGATACCGCGTGTACCGGCCGCCGAGCTCGATCGACCCGCCGAGCCGGGGGAGGACAGCGCCACCATTCGTGAACGGGTGATCAACGCGCGGCGATGCATGCTGAAGCGCCAAGGCGTGGTCAACGCGCAACTCGACGCGCGCGGCGTCGCCGACCAGGTACCCCTGGCCAAGGCAGAGCGCGACATGCTCAACCAGGCGATCGAGAAACTGCAGCTATCCGGGCGGGCCCGCGAGCGCATCCTCAAGCTCGCACGCAGCATCGCCGACTACGACGAACGCACCGCGATCGACAGGAGCGTGCTGGCCGAGGCTATCGGTTACCGAAATCTCGATCGGCTGTTTGCCGGCAGTTAGAGGGTGGCTCAGCCCGGCCGGCGGGCGGTGATGATGGCCCGCCGGGGAGCTGGCAGGCCTTCGCGGGTGCGGGAGGGATCGTCGGGGTCGAGGAAGTCGACCAGCGACTGGCGGTCGCCGAACCAGTCGGTGCGGTGCTGTTCCTCGGCCGTGGTCACGGTCACGTCGACCAGCTCGGGGCGGGTGAAGCCCATGCGCCTGAGCCAGCCGATGACGGCGTCGGGACTGGGCAGGAACCAGACGTTGCGCATGCCGGCATAACGGTCGGCCGGCGTAAGGATGGTGGTGGCGTCGCCCTCGACCACCAGGGTCTCCAGCACCAGTTCGCCGCCGGGGCGCAGGCAGGCCTTGAGTTCGCCGAGGTGCGTAAACGGATCACGGCGGTGGTAGAGCACCCCCATGGAGAAGACGGTGTCGAAACGCGGGCGCTGCGGAAAATGTTCCAGGGTGGTGGGCACGATGCCGGCGCGCGTCTCGCCCAGCAGATGCGCCACGGCATGGAATTGCGCCACGAACACCCAGGTGGGATCGACGCCCAGCGCGAAGTCGGCGCCCGCTCCCAGCATGCGCCAGAGGTGATAACCGTTGCCGCTGCCGATATCCAGCACCCGCCGACCATCAAGTGGCTGGATATGGTCGACCAGCCGGTCCCACTTGAGGTCCGAGCGCCACTCGGTATCGATGGTGACGCCGAACAGCTCGTAGGGCCCCTTGCGCCAAGGGATCAGATCGCGCAACGCGTCCTCCAGCCCGGGCAGGGATTCCTCGGCACAGGCGGTGATCGCGGCACGGTCGAGATGATTGACGGCATCGGCTGGGCGCTCGGGCAGCCGGCCGACGGCGGCCAGCCATCGCGGCCAGTCGCCGTGGTTCACCGCGGCCCAGTCGAAGGTCCGCCAGCCCTCCATCGGCATGCGCCGGGGAAGGTGGCCAAGCGCGGCGCGTGTCTGCCGGGCGATCCGCTCGATGCCGAGCGCGACCGACCGCTCCGTCGTCGCATCCGTCATGGGCCGATCAGAAACGGTAGCCGAGACCGACGGCAAACAGGCCGGTGCGCTCGTCGTAGAACCGGATGTCCGAATCGCGCTCGGACCAGACGCCGTAGGCGTTGACCGACCAGTTCGACCAGCCGAACGGCTCGGCATAGCGCACCCCCGCCATGACACCCATCTGGTTGCCGTCGCGGTATTCGTCGTAGATCGGCTGACGGGCATCGTAGCGGTCGACGCCGTAGTAGCCCGTCATCGAGAACTGCCAGCGCGCGATGTCGAGCTGGGCGGAAAGTTGCGGTCGAAGCAGCCAGCCGCGGTTGGCCGCTCCGTCGGCGTCAAGTCGACGGTATTGCACGCCGGGGGTCAGGCTAAGGTGATCGCTGATGGCAAGCCGGTAATTGAGATCGAAACGGTGTTCGTTGCCGTCACGAGCCAGCCGGCGGCGGTCGGCCGGCGATAGGCCAAGCGCCACGCCCGAGCGTTCCTCGTCGACGTTGCGGCGATAGAGTCGATAGTCCACCGACAGCCCCGTACCGGCAATGCCCGCGAGACCGAGACGCAGGCCCCGGCGGTCGACATCGGTGGCCTCACGCGGCACATCCACCACGAACGGATCCGACCAGGCCTCGCTGTCGGTCACCGTCACGGGGATGACCGCCGCGGTCAGCAATCCGACCCGATCAACCAGATAGCGCGTTCCCAGTTCGAGCGCGATCTCGCCATCGGCGAGCGCCGAACGGGGCGTACCGGCATACAGTGACAGTCGACGCGGCACGAGCGTGTAATCGACCTGCCCGAGCACGCCGCCAATCATGCGCGTCTCGCGGGAAGACAGGCTGTAGAGGGAACCGATACGTTTCTGGTCGCTGGAAACCGCGAGATTCGACCGGCTCGACACCACACCGCCCAGCGGCATGACCTGGCCGGACAGGCCGGTCTCGTCCGCGATGGGGCTGGCATGCGTGGTCTGACTCACGCCGAGCGCCAGGGCGATCGGGGCCAGGGACACGAGGGCCGCTGCCACGTATTTCTCAAACAGTTTCATCGGTTCCGTTCCTGTTGTTCGCTTGCCACAAGGGTCGCGACCGTCCGGCGCGGACGATACAGCTTAGGTAATAAGTCCCCCGCCGCCATGCGGGGTTCCCTCGCGGCAGCGATCAATCGACCTCGGATGTTGTTTTTTCGCATCGTTGCGCCAGCCAGAGACAGAACCCGTAGTGGCGCGACAGCATCACGACCTCATCGAAGCCGGCCGCACGCAGGCGCGCCTCGTGCGTCTCGACCGTCTCGGTGCGCAGCACGTTTTCCAGCGCCTGACGCTTGCCGGCAATCTCGAGTTCCGAGTAGCCGTTGGCTCGCTTGAAATCGTGATGCAGCTCGGTCATCAGCGCCTCGGCACCGGCATCCGCTTCGTGCACCTTTTCTGCCAGCACCAGCACGCCCCCGGGGTGCAGGCCGTCATGGATGCGACCGATCACCGCCGCGCGCGCCTCGGGCTCGACGAACTGCAGCGTGTAGCCCAGCACCGCCATGGAGGCGTTCGTCGGCTCGATCTGGGCCAGGTCGGCACAGACCAGTTCGGTCCGGTAGGGGGACTGGAACGCGGCCAGCTGCGTGCGGGCCCGCTCGATCATCGCCGGCGAATTGTCGACACCGATCAGCTCGACGCCGGCGGGACGCTCGGCCATCCCGGCAAGCGCCGAACGGATCGAGAGCGTCATGGCGCCCAGCGAGCACCCCAGGTCGTAGACACGGGTATGGGGTCGGACGTGCCGGCGGGCGATCGCCGCGACCAGCTCCAGGTTGAAGCGGTAGCCCGGCACCGAGCGGGAAATCATGTCCGGAAAGACGGCCGCGACCGCCGCGTCGAAGCGGAAGGCGGCGGGCGGATGCGGGTCGCGATAGAGATCGTCACGACCACTGGAGACGGGCTGTTCTCGCGAATCCGGCATGACAGGCTCGGGCTGACTTCGGGCCGCGAAGTCTACCGCGACGCGGGCAGGGGTAACAGTCTCAGATCGGACGCTACGGACGCAGGCCCCGGCGGGCGAGTTCCTCGGCCACCGCCTCGGGCGGCCCGCTGAAGACGATCCGCTCGCGCTTGTTGGCCAACTGGTAGTCGTACATCGGATCGTAGTAGTCGACCAGCATGACGCGGATCAGCTCGCGCAGCCCGTCGAGGTCCTCGTGCCCGTACCAGGCGTCGAGCGCCTCCTCGGCCAGGCCACGCACCTGAGCATGGCGGGCGCCGCCCAGACGCTTTGCCACCCGGTCGATCGCACCGAGGATGTGCTCGCGCACACGCGTGCTCGCCCCGTCCGCGTCGGTGGCCAGCACGCGCCGGTAACCGGCCTCGAGATCGATGATGTAATCCTTGAGGCTCTGCTCGACCCGTTCATCGAGTGGCCGCTCGATCACCACCAGCGGCGAGCGCGACATGCGCTCGAACAGGGCCGGCGGCACCTGGCGGGCACCGACCATCTTGCCCTCGTCCTCGACCAGGATGGGTTCGTCGGGCGCGCGATTGCGCAGCCGAAGCAGGTCGATGGCGACCTGGTTCTCGAAATCGATCGGCGTGGGCTGCGGTTCGGGCTCGCGGCCGAAGGCCGAACCCTTGTGGCGGGCGCGGCCCTCGAGGTCGATGTGACGCTCGAATCGGTGCAGGAACGGGGTTTTCCCCACGCCCGTCCGCCCACCGAGCATGATCAGCGGGGCATCGGCCGACTGGGTCTCGATGGCATCGAGCAGGAAGCGCCGCATGGCCTTGTAGCCGCCGGCGATGCGCGGATAGACGATGCCGGTTTCCTCGAACAGCATCCGCTGGGTCAGCCGCGAGCGCAGACCGCCGCGAAAGCAGTACAGCAGTCCCTCGGGGTACGCCTCGGCGAACGCTCGCCATTGGGCGACGCGGCGCGCCTTTTCCTCGGCGTCGACCAACTCGTAGCCGAGCGCGATCGCCGCATCCTGGCCGGCTTCCTTGTAACGGATGCCGACCTGGCGTCGCTCCTCGTCGGTGAGCAGGGGCACGTTTTCCGCGCCCGGGAAGGCGCCCTGCTCGAATTCGACCGGAGCGCGCAGATCCATCAGCGGCCGGTCCTCGAGGAAGACCGAGGCGATATCGGTAAATACCGGCAGGTCGGAGCGACCGTTCACGATGCCTCTCCCTCCTCGAACACCACGCGCGGGCCGTCGGCCTCTTCCCGCATGGTGCCGATCGGTGCGGCATGCAGGCCGGCCTCGGCGAGCATGGCGGCGACCTCGTCGGCGGCATCGGGCCGGACGGCCACCAGCAGCCCGCCGGAGGTCTGCGGATCGCAGACCACGGCGCGGGCGAACTCGCTCATCTCGCCGAGATCCGCGCCATAGCTGGCAAAGTTGCGACCCGTGCCGCCGGGCATCTGGCCGGCGGCGATGTAGTCGGCCACCGACTCGATCAGCGGCAGGGCGGCGACGTCGATTGCCGCACACAAGCCGCTGCCACGGCACAGTTCGAGCAGATGCCCGCCCAGGCCGAAGCCGGTCACGTCGGTCATGGCGGTCACCGCCTCGATCGCGGCCAGATCCCGGCCGATGCGGTTCAGGCGCATCATGCTCTCGGGAGCGAGATCGGCATGCTCCTCACGGAGCACGTCATTCTTCTGCGCGGTGCTCAGCACGCCCACGCCCAGCGGCTTGGTCAAGAACAGCCGGTCACCGGCACGCGCCGTGTCGTTGCGCTTGAGCCGGTCGAGCTCGACCCGACCGGTGACCGCCAGCCCGAAGATGGGCTCGGGGGCGTCGATCGAATGCCCGCCGGCAAGCGTGATGCCCGCATCCAGGCAGGCGCTTCGCCCGCCGTCGATCACCGCCGCGGCAATTTCGGGACCCAGCTTGTCGATCGGCCAGCCGAGAATGGCGATCGCCAGCATCGGTTCGCCCCCCATGGCATAGACGTCGCTGATGGCGTTGGTCGCGGCGATCCGACCGAAAGTGAAGGGGTCGTCGACGATCGGCATGAAGAAATCGGTGGTCGAGATCACCGCACTGCCGTCGCCGAGGTCATAGACCGCGGCGTCGTCGCGGGAGTCGTTGCCGACGATCAGTCGGGCATCCGGCCGGCTCGGTGTCAGGGTCGAGGCAAGCATGTCGTCCAGCAGGGCGGGCGAGATCTTGCAGCCGCAGCCAGCACCGTGGCTGTACTGGGTGAGTCGGACGGGATCGGTCGAATCGGGCATGGTCTTCGGTATCCGTGGTCAAGCGAGCGGCCGAACCGGAGGGTGCGCCGGATCGTTCGGTTCGACGGGCCGCCGGCCCGTTGGTTCAGGGCAGATGCGGGTCGGGCAACGACTCGAACGCCGGCCTGGCGAACCAGTAGCCCTGGAAGAGCTGGACGCCGTACTCGCGCAGAGTCTCGTACTCGGCACGGGTCTCGACGCCCTCGGCGATCAGGCGGATGTCCATCTCCTCGCACATCACCGCCGTCGAACGAACCACTGCCTGGCGGCTCCTGTCGGTGTCGATACCGCGGACCAGGTTGAGGTCGATCTTGACCACGTCGGGCTCGAGTTCGATCAGGTGATTGAGCCCGGCGAAACCCTCGCCGTAGTCGTCGATCGCCCGCAGCAGCCCACGTTCGCGATATTCGTCAAAGATCGACTTGAGATGATTGCGATCGACGATTTCCTCGGCCTCCGTCACCTCGAATATCAGCTTGTGCGGATCGATGCCGTAAATCTCGGCCGCTTCCATGGTCGCGCGAATGCAGGCCTGCGGCTTGTAGACCGCGTTGGGCATGAAGTTGATGCTCAGGCGCGTCTCGATATCGAGTTCGGCGGCCAGTCGAATCGCCGTGATCCGGGCGGCCTGGTCGAAGTAATAGCGATTGCGATCGTTCACCTGCGAGAGCACCGAGCCGGCACCCTCGCCATTGGGCCCGCGCACCAGCGCCTCGTACGCATACACGCCGCCCTGATCGATGTCGACGATGGGCTGGAAAGCCATCGAGAATTCGAAGCCGAGGCTGTTCTTGGCATCCTGAAGGCAGTCCCGGCAGGTAACCTGCCGAACCCCGTCGGGGAAGATCTCGACGTCGTTGAGTTCGGGAACGTGTTCGGACATGGACAGAAACTGCCTTCAGGACCGCGGCAATCGCGCGGATTCGTACCAAGGGGCGTCAGTCTAGCAAAAGCGCGTTGAGCGCCGTGCGCTCCATGATGTAGTCGTCCATGACGTAACCGCCACCGATCGGCAGGCAGTCGCTCGCAATGATCGAGAAGCCGGCACGACCGTAGGCACGGATCGCGGCACGATTGTGACGGTTGACGCGCAACCGGGCGACATCGTGCCCCGCGATGGCAATCTGCCGGCAGGTCGCCTCGATCAGCCAGCGGCCCAGTCCGCAGCCGTGCAGGGCGGGCAGCAGGTAGAGCTTGTCGATGAATGCGGCATCGACCCCTCCCTGCCACGCGGAAAAACCCGCCGGGTACGGCCCCAGATACAGCAGCGAGAACCGGGTTCCCGCTTCTCGTGCCGAGCGCAGTGACGGCAGGGCGTAACCACGGCCGAGCATGTAATGCACCTGCGCGGCACCGATAATGGGCGGGTAGACCTGCCACCAGATGCGTTCGGCCAGCGCGGCGATGGTCGCGAGATCCACGTCAGCAGCGGGCACCAGTTCGATCCCGGCGACGCCAAAGGCGGATGCGGGAAGCGATGCGGTAGTGCTCGCCGCGAACGGAGGGGTCATGCCCGCGCCGAGAGCACCATCTGCTGCAGGGTGTCGTAACCGCGCCGATGCACGAAGCGGTTCATCACGTCGATTGCCGGTCGAAAGCGCGCCTCGCCGTCGCCGGAGGCCTTCTGTTCGGCGGCGCGCATGTCGGCGAACAGCGTCTCCCACTCCGGCACCAGTTCGGCGCGGGGCAGGAACCGGGCCGAGGTATAACCGCTGGTCTCGCCGTTCTTGCGAATCGGTGCGACCCGGGTGAGCACCCAGTAGTGATCGCCGTTCTTGCAGCGATTCTTGACGATGCCGAAGAATTCCTCGTCGGCACGAATCGTCTGCCACATCAGGTAGTAGATCGTGTCGGGGACGTCGGGGTGGCGCAGGATGTTATGCGGCTGACCGATCAGCTCGTCGACCTCGAAGCCGGAGATCTCGGCCAGCGAGCGACTCGCCTGGGTGATTATCCCCTGGCAATCCGTCTTCGACTGCAGCGCCCGGTGACTGCCCAACCCGACCACGCGGCCGGTGACCTGACGAATGTCGATCGGTGGCTGGTACTCCATCGACAGCATGGCGACGCTCCTCCCCAAGAAAAATCGATCGGGTATTAAAGCCCGGAGCCCTTGTCCCTTCAACCAAGCATGACACTTGGGTTAGCTCGATTCACTTGCCGATGCAGAAACTGCCGAATATCTCGCCGAGCAGGTCGTCCGCCGTATAGCGTCCGGTAATCGCTTCCATCGCCGACTGGGCGCGGCGCAGCGACTCGGCCGCCAGTTCGCCGGCACCCAGGTCGAGGGCGCCGGCCGCCTCGACCAGGCTCGCCTGCGCGGCCTCGAGTGCCTCGAGGTGACGACGACGGGCAATGAAGGGATCCTCCGCCCGATCGGACAGCCCGGCAAGCTGACGCAGCTCGTGGCGCAGCGCATCGATGCCCGCGCCGGTGCGCGCACTCAACCGCAAGGTGCCGTTCTCGACCCGCTCGGAGGCGGTGCCGTCGATCAGGTCGATCTTGTTGATCACCGTGAGCAGGGGCTTGTCCGGCAGGCGCTCGAGCGTGTCCTCGTCCTCGGCCGAGCGACCGCGGGCGCCGTCGATCAGCAGCAGGATGAGGTCCGCCCGCTCGACCTCCTCCCAGGCACGTCGAATGCCCTCCTGCTCGATCGGATCCTCGCTCTCGCGCAGGCCAGCGGTGTCGATCACGTGGATCGGCAAGCCATCGAGCATGATTTCCGCCCGCAGGACGTCGCGGGTGGTGCCGGCGATCTCGGTGACGATGGCCCGCGACTCGCCCGCGAGCTGGTTGAGCAGACTCGACTTGCCGGCATTCGGCTGGCCGACGATCACCAGCTGCAACCCTTCGCGCAGTCGCACCCCTTCGCCGGTGCGGCTCAACAGATCGGCCAGTTCGGCGCGGAGATCGGCCAGCTGATCGCGCAGGCGGGTGTCGGAAAGAAAATCGATCTCCTCTTCGGGGAAATCGAGTGCCGCCTCGATATACATGCGCAGGTGGATCAGGTGCTCGACGAAGGCATCGACACGCTCGGAGAACACGCCGGTCAGCGAGCGCCGGGCCGCGGTGGCCGCCTGGGTGGAACCGGCCTCGATCAGATCGGCGACCGCCTCGGCCTGAGCGAGATCCATGCGGCCGTTGAGAAAGGCTCTCTCGGTGAACTCGCCCGGCCGGGCCATGCGCGCCCCGCAGCCGATCATCTCCTCGACGGCGGCATCCAGGAGCACCGGGTTGCCGTGCCCCTGCCACTCGACCACGTCCTCGCCGGTGTAGGAATGCGGTCCGGGAAAGTAGAGGACGATGCCGTCGTCGAGCACCGCGCCGTCGGCGCGGCGTTTCAGATCGGCGTAGTGGGCATGCCGCGGGCGGGGCGCGACGCCCGTCAGGCGCTCGATGATCGCGCCGGCCTCCGGGCCGGACAGACGCACCACCCCGACGCCCGCCCGACCAGCGGCGGTGGCCACGGCGCAGATCGTCTCGACGGGGGGTTGGCTCATCCGGCTCCGCTCGCGTTGGCCGTCAGAAAGGCCGATGTTTCACGGGAAACACCGGTGCCGGTCAGGAGGCCCCTTTCTTGGCCGCCATCTGCTTCTCGACCCGACGGGTGATGATCGCCTGCTGGACGATCGAGAGCAGGTTGTTGACGAACCAGTACAGCACCAGGCCGGCCGGGAAGAAGGCGAAGAAGACCGTGAATACCACCGGCAGCCACTGGAAGATCTTCTTCTGCATCGGATCGACCGGTGCCGGGTTGAGCTTCTGCTGCAGGAACATCGAGGCGCCCATCAGCAGCGGCAGGATGAAGTACGGATCCTTCTGGGTCAGATCGTTGATCCACAGGATCCACGGCGCCTGGCGCAACTCGACCGACTCGACCAGCACCCAGTACAGGGCGATGAAGACCGGGATCTGGATCACGATCGGCAGACAGCCGCCCAGCGGATTGATCTTCTCCTTCTGGTAGAGCTTCATCATCTCCTGCGACAGACGCTGCTTGTCGTCGCCGAAGCGCTCCTTGAGGGCCTGCATCTTGGGCGTGACCGCGCGCATCCGCGCCATCGAGCGGTAGCTGATCGCCGACGGGTACAGGAACAGCAGCTTGATCACCAGGGTGACGAGCACGATCGCCCAGCCCCAGTTGCCGACCCAGTCGTGGAACAGGTCGAGCAGCCAGAAGATCGGTTCGGAGATGAACGTGAGCATGCCGAAATCGACGGTCAGCTCCAGACCCTGCGCCAGCGGCGCGAGGTTCGACTGGATCTTCGGCCCGACGTAGAGGATCGATTCGATCGTCTCGCTCGACTGGGGAGCGACGGTGGTCACCGGCGACATCAGGCCGAGGCTGTAGACGGTAAAGCCGTCGTTGCGGCTCTGCAGGGTGTAGTACTGGTTCACCTGGTCGGCATTGGCCGGCACCCAGGCGCTGAGGAAGTAGTGCTGGATGATCGCGGCCCAGCCGTTCTGCAGATCCTTCTGCAGCTTGAGCTTGCCCATCTCGTCGAGATCGATCTTCTCGTAGGTGATGCGGTCACCGCCCCCGGCCGGCGTGCCCGCGTAGACACCGCCGGTGTAGGTGTACATCAGCTGCATGCCCTGCGAAGACGGCGATCGGGTCAGCTGACGGTACTGCTGGCCACGCCATTCGGCCTGGGTGGTGTTCTCCACCTGGTAGCGCAGGTCGATGGCGTAGGAGCCGCGCTTGAACAGATAGGTCTTGGTGACCTCGATGCCGTCCTGCTCCCAGGTCATCGGCACTTCGAGGACCTCCTGACCGTCGTCGAGCCGATAGACCGGCTTTTCCACCTGGAACTGGGCATGGTGGTCGGGTGCCGGCGCATTCTTCGCGCCGATCAGACCGGACTGGGCGATGTAGGTGAAGCCACTGCGGTCCTGCAGCAGTCGCACCGGCTCGTCCGGCTGGTCGAGCGAGACCGGGTACTCGAGCAGATCCGCCTCGCGGATCACGCCGCCATTGGGATCGATGGCGAGCGACAGGACGTCGGTCTCGACCCGGATGAGGTCGGTCGACGCGCTTGCACCGGACGGCGCGGCCGCGCCGGCAGCGGGAACGTCCGCCTTGTCCACTCCCACCGACGGGCCGCCGGCCGCCGGGCGGTCGGTGGCCGGCTGATCGCCCGACGCCTGGGTCGTCTGGGCGACCGATGCGGCACCGGCCGGCTGCTGATTGTCCTCCAGCCAGGCTTGCCAGAGCAGGATCAGGACGAAACCCAGGGCAATAATCAGGATCAGGCGACGTTGTTCCATGGGAGTCTTTCAGTCTCGCGGTTGGACGGCTTGGTGCCCGTGATGGGCGTCGGCTGGCGAATCGGCGCCATGGTCGGAACCACAGCAGCCGGTCGATCGGGACGGAACGTCCGGTACCGGATCGACACCACCGGCACAGAATGGATGACAGCGACCGAGGCGGCGTAGCGTCAACCAGCCACCCCGCAACGCCCCGTGTTTCGAGAGTGCCTCGACAGCATACTCGGAACAGCTGGGATAGAAACGGCAGGACGGAGGCAAAACCGGGCTGATCAGCAACCGGTACCCCTTGACCAGGAAGATCAGGAGACGGCGCATTTCCGGCTCGCCTTCTGCAGGGCCTGACGCATCTGGCGATGCAGGTCAGGCAGGGTCAGGGCATCGACGCCCGGTTTGGCCAGGACCACGATATCCATGCCCGGCAGATCGGCCCGCGCCAGACGGAACTCCTCGCGGGCGATACGCTTTACCCGGTTGCGTTCATGCGCCAGGCGGACCCGCTTGCGGCTGACGGCCAGCCCCAGACGGGCCTCACCCTCGGGGTTGCAGCGCAGGGCCAGCATCAGATTCGCGGTGTGAATGCGGTCGCGGCCGCGCATCACCCGCTGGTAATCGCGGCCCGAAAGCAGACGCACCGCACGCGGAAACCGGCCGCCAGTGACGGCGGCCGGTTCGGCATTTTCGGCCCGGGCTGAGCGGGCCTCGGGCGGCGCGTCAATCATCTGCCTCAGGCGGACAGGCGCTTGCGACCCTTGGCGCGACGCGCGTTGATGATGGCGCGACCACCACGGGTCTTCATGCGGGCACGGAAGCCGTGGGTACGCTTGCGACGCAGGTTGCTCGGCTGAAAGGTTCTTTTCATGACGACGTCCCAGTGTTGATTCAGGTGTTGATGCGCGGACCGGCCGATCGGTTCGGCCGTCGAGGCCGACTCAGGCGACCCTATCCGCTTGAAAAAGGGGCCGAATACTCTGACGGACCAGGGGGTTTTGTCAAGGCCTGCGTCGATTTGCCGGCTTTCAGGCAGTCGGAAACCCCGCGTTTTTGTCCCGAACCGCCCGAAAATCCACCCGGAATCGCCCGTGTCGCCGTCCGGGAGCATCTTGTGGATAAGATGTCGATCGAGGAGGTGCGATGTTATCATCGCTCCCTTGCCCACGCCGACCGGAACCACGGGAGAACGACCGTCGCCATGCAGCATTTCCCAATGTGGCAGCAATGCATTGATCGCCTCGCCCAGGAGCTGCCGAACGATCAGCTGACCATGTGGATATTTCCGTTGCAGGCCGAGCAGGCCAGCGACGATCAATGGCTGCTGTGGGCGCCGAACCGCTTTGCGGTCGACTGGATCGAGCAGAAGCTTCTGGAACGCATCCGTCTGCACGCACGGGAAATCTCCGGGAAACCCGAACTGGACGTTTCCCTGCGCATCGGCGAGGCCGGCCGCCCCAAGGCCGCCCCGACGCCGCAACCCGCCGAAACCCCCAAGCCCCAGCCACGAAATGCCGCCCCCGCGCCCCCGCAACCCGAGCCGGTGGAGCCGGGCGACAGCGACGAGGAAGGCTTTTCGCACAACCTCAATCGCGGCTTCACCTTCGAGACCTTCGTCCAGGGCAAGTCCAACCAGCTCGCCTGCGCGGCATCGCAACAGGTCGCGGCGAACGCCGGTGCCAGCTACAACCCGCTGCTGATCTACGGCGGTGTCGGTCTGGGCAAGACCCACCTGATGCATGCGGTCGGCAACCAGATCATCGACCAGCAGGGCGATCGGCGCGTGATCTATCTGCACAGCGAACGCTACGTGCAGGAAATGATCACCGCGATCCGCAACAACAACACCGAACAGTTCAAGAATTTCTACCGCGGCATCGACGCGCTGCTGATCGACGACATCCAGTTCTTCGCCACCAAGCCGCGCAGCCAGGAAGAATTCTTCCATACGTTCAACGCGCTGATCGAGCAGGGCAAGCAGATCGTCATGACCTGCGATCGCTACCCGAAGGAGATCGAGGGCCTCGAGGAACGGCTCAAGTCGCGGTTCGGCTGGGGCCTGACGGTGGCGGTCGAACCCCCGGACATGGAAACGCGGGTGGCCATCCTGCACAGCAAGGCCGAACAGTCGGGGATCGACCTCGACTCGGACGTGGCGTTCTTCATCGCGCGACGCATCCAGGCCAACATCCGCGAACTCGAGGGCGCCCTGCGACGGGTGATCGTCACCACGCAGTTCTCCAAGCGACCGATCACGATCGAGTCGACCAAGGACGCGCTCAAGGACATGATCTCGGCCCATGCCAAGATGATCACGCTGGACAACATCCAGCGCACCGTCGCCAAGTACTACAACGTCAAGATCCAGGATCTCACCGGGTCACGCCGCACCCGATCGATCGCCAGACCGCGACAGATCGCGATGGCACTGGCGAAGGAACTGACCAGTCACTCGCTGCCCGAGATTGGCGAATCCTTCGGCGGACGCGACCACACCACGGTGCTGCATGCCGTGCGCAAGATCGAGGAACTGCGCGAGTCGGACAGCAAGATCAGCGACGATTACAACCTGCTCCGGCATACGTTGAACGTCTGAGTCCACCCGTCTGGGGACAACCGGGGAACATGTGCAGGACAGCGGCTGGGAAAACTGTGGATGAAACGACGCAAAACGAGTTTTCCACAAACGGTCCCAATCCGTACACAGCCTGCCCCACGTTGTTCAGTGAATCTATCAAGCGGCGAAACCATCTGATAAAAATGGACTTTTGGCAGTTATCCAAAGGAAAACCGTCGCTTCACATTCATCATCATCAACAGAACAAAAACATCTGTTACTGATTAGAGGAATCGCCAGCCATGCAATTGACCGTCAACCGACCCGACTTGCTGGACGCCATCAACCGGGTGATCGGTGGGGTGGAAAAACGCCAGACCATGCCGATTCTCGGCAACCTCCTGATCGAGGTGGAAAACGATCAGCTCAAGCTCACCGCCACCGACCTCGAGATCCAGCTGGAAAGCGAATGCCCCGCGCAGGTCGGCCAACCGGGTCGGACCACGGTCAACGCACGCAAGCTGCACGACATCGTCCGCGCCATCCCGGCCGAATCGCAGATCGGTCTGCGTCAGGAAGAGGGCTTCGTCATCGTCCAGGCAGGCCAGAGCGTGTTCCGGCTTGCCTGTCTGGCTGCCGACGAATTCCCGCGGATGGAAGGCACCACCGAGGAATACCGGCTGGTCCTGCCTCAGGACCGCCTGCGGTCGCTGCTGGAGCAGACCCAGTTCTCGATGGCCCAACAGGACGTGCGCTACTTCCTCAACGGCCTGCTCTTCGAGGTAAGCCCGGAACGGATCCGTTGCGTGGCCACCGACGGTCACCGTCTCGCCCTGGCCGAGACCCAGACACAGCAATCGGTCGGCGACACGCTGCGCATCATCGTGCCGCGCAAGATGGTCATGGAGCTGATGCGCGCGCTTGATCGGGACGACGAATCGGCGGTCGAACTGATGGTCAGCACCCAGCAGATCGAGTTGAAGCTGGCCCAGCAGCGCATGGTGAGCAAGCTGATCGACGGCCGATTCCCCGACTACGATCGCGTCATCCCGAAGAACAACAGCAAGCAGGTCCACGTCGACCGCGAGACGCTCAAGCAGGTGCTTCAGCGGGCGGCCGTGCTCAATACCGACCGCTTTGCCGGCGCGCATTACCACCTGCAATCGGATCGCCTGGCCATCGAGGCGGTCAACAGCGACCAGGAAACCTCCCGCGAGGAAATCCCGGTTCACTATCACGGCGATGAGCTGAAAATTGCGTTCAATATCAGCTACATGCTTGCCATCCTCTCGCATCTCGACGACATGCAGGTGCGCATGGACTTCGAGACACCCGAATCCAGCGCCCTGATCCAGCCGACCGACGAGGGCGCCGTTCGGACCCGTTACGTCCTGATGCCGATGAAGATCTAAGCGGTCTGACGTGACCCGACTGGCGCACCTGCATGTCGAACGGTTTCGTAACCTCGAGCCGATCGATCTCGAACCCGCCGCCGGTATCAACCTGATCAGCGGGGCCAACGGAGCGGGCAAGACCAGTCTGCTCGAGGCAATTCATACCCTGAGCCTCGGGCGCTCGTTTCGGGGCAACAACCCGGCGGAGCTGATCCGTCACGGCGAGAACGACTTCCTGCTGCGAGCCGAGGTGCACGGTCGTTCGGCCGGCGGCGCCCACCGGCTGGCGCTGCAGCGCGACCGTCGCAGCATGACCCTGCGTATCGACCAGGAGAACGTCACGCGGCTGAGCGAGCTGGCCCGGTTGCTGCCGGTGCTGGCCCTGCATCCGCAATCCGACGATCTGGTGCTGGGCTCGCCGGAATACCGGCGCCGCTTCCTCGACCGGGTCGGGTTCTACGCCCGGCCCGATTTCCATTCGATCCACCGCGACTTCCAGCGTGCGCTCAAGCAACGCAATGCCCTGCTGCGTCGCGGTCGCCAGGAACCGGCCTGGGATCAGCTGTTTCGCGAGACTGCCGGCGCACTCGAAACCGCCCGGCGTGGCGTGCTTGCCGAGCTGGAGGACCGTGTCGACGGTCTGATCGAGCGCATGTTGCCGGGCAGCCGGCTGACACTGCGTTACCTGCCCGGCTACCGCCAGGACCTCGAGCTTGCCGAGGCCCTGGCGCAGGGCGCCGAGCGTGAACGTGACCAGCAGGCCAGCCTGTTCGGCCCTCACCGGGCCGATCTGCGTATCGCGCTGGACGATCACGATGCCCGCCAGGTCGCCTCGCGGGGTCAGATCAAGATGCTGGTGGTACTGCTGCACCTGGCGGTGCTCGATCTCTGGACCAGCGTGCGCGGCGAGCCGGCCGTGGTGCTGTTCGACGACCTGGCCTCGGAGCTCGATGCCGGCAATCGCCGGCGCGTGCTCGACTACCTGGGTGAAAGCGGTCACCAGGTATTCGTCAGCGTGATCGCCCCCGACGCGATCGACGGTGAAGGCGACATAGAGGCCCGTTTCGCGGTCGAAAACGGTCGGGTGGAAAAACGTTGATGCCGGGGTGGCGAAACCAACGGAAGCGGCATTCCGCTTTGCTCAGAGGTTCGGCCCGGAAAATGGTATGATCACAAGGTTTTGAAACACCGTCGGATTGACGGGGAGGAAGCGGCCGCCGGCCGTGTCTCCCCGAACGGCGGGACCGGACTTCGCCGGGCCGCCTCGACAGGAAGGGACACGACGTAAACATGAGCGCCGAAAACAGTTACGACTCCAGCAGCATCAAGGTCCTCAAGGGGCTCGACGCGGTTCGCAAGCGCCCGGGGATGTACATCGGCGATACCGACGACGGCACCGGCCTGCACCACATGGTCTTCGAGGTCGTCGACAACGCGGTCGACGAGTCGCTGGCCGGCCACTGTTCGCAGATCGAGGTCGTGATCCATGCCGACGGCTCGGTGTCGGTCACCGACGACGGCCGCGGCATCCCGACCGAAATGCACGAGGAGGAAGGTCGTTCGGCCGCCGAGGTCATCATGACCGTCCTGCACGCCGGCGGTAAGTTCGACCAGAACAGCTACAAGGTGTCCGGCGGCCTGCACGGCGTGGGCGTCTCGGTGGTCAACGCGCTGTCCGACCGGCTGGATCTCACCATCTGGCGTCAGGGGCGTCGCTTCGTGCAGGAATACCACCTGGGCGAGCCGCAGTACCCGCTCAAGGACGCCGGTCCGACCGACCGCTCGGGCACGCAGATCCGTTTTCTGCCCAGCCAGACGATCTTCACCGACGTCACCTTCCACTACGACATCCTGGCCAAGCGCCTGCGCGAGCTGTCGTTCCTCAACTCGGGCGTCAACATCTCCCTGACCGAGGAACAGACCGGCCGCTCGGACACGTTCTTCTACGAAGGCGGCATCCGCGCGTTCGTCGAGCACCTCAACAAGGACAAGACGCCGATCCACAAGAACGTGATCTACCTTGCCGGCGATCGCGACGAGGTCGGCATCGAGCTCGCCCTGCAGTGGAACGACGCCTACCAGGAAAACCTGTTCTGCTACACGAACAACATCCCGCAGCGTGACGGCGGGACGCACCTGACCGGCTTCCGTACCGCACTGACGCGCACCCTGAACGACTACATGGATCGCAACGGCATCCTGAAGAAGGCCAAGGTCAGTACCACCGGCGAGGACTGGCGCGAAGGCCTGGTGGCGGTGATTTCGGTCAAGGTGCCCGATCCGAAGTTCTCCTCGCAGACCAAGGACAAGCTGGTCTCTTCCGAGGTCAAGACCGCGGTCGAGTCCATGACCGCCGAGCACCTGGCCGATTTCCTCGAGGAAAACCCGCAGGATGCCGAGGCGATCACCTCGAAGATCATCGAGGCGGCGCGTGCCCGCGAGGCCGCACGCCGGGCCCGCGAGATGACCCGCCGTAAGGGTGCGCTCGACATCGCTGGCCTGCCCGGCAAGCTCGCCGACTGCCAGGAGAAGGATCCGGCGCTCTCCGAGCTGTACCTGGTGGAGGGTGACTCCGCGGGCGGCTCGGCCAAGCAGGGCCGGGACCGGCGCACCCAGGCGATCCTGCCGCTCAAGGGCAAGATCCTCAACGTCGAGAAGGCGCGCTTCGACAAGATGCTCTCCTCGGTCGAGGTGGGCACCCTGATCACCGCGCTCGGTTGTGGCATCGGTCGCGAGGATTTCGATCCCGACAAGCTGCGTTACCACCGCATCATCATCATGACCGATGCGGACGTCGACGGCAGTCACATCCGCACGCTGCTGCTGACCTTCTTCTACCGCCAGATGCGCGAACTGGTCGAGCGCGGCCACGTCTACATCGCCCAACCGCCGCTGTACAAGGTCAAGAAGGGCAAGCAGGAGCAGTACCTCAAGGACGATCTCGCCCTGAACCAGTACCTGCTGCAGCAGGCGGTCGACGGCGCGCGCCTGGAGCTGGGCGAGAACATTCCGCCGATCTCCGGCCCGGGGCTCGAGTCGCTGGCGCGCGAGTATCTCTCCGCCCAGGCGATGATCGAGCGCATGGCCAACCGGTTCGACATCAACGCCCTGAAGGCACTGATGCAGATCGGTCGTCTCGACCCGGCAATGATGGACGACGAGTCGCGCCTGGCCGGCTGGCTGGGGCACTTCAACGGCATGCTCAACGCCATCGCCGATCCGGGCGTGGAGTACAGTGTCTCGATGGAGGAAGGCGAGCACGGCCACGTGTTCCGCATCGAGCGGAGCCAGCACGGTGTTTCACATGAAACCACGATCCCGGCCGCCTTCTTCAACGGCAACGAGTACCGCATGCTGGGTGATCTGGGTGAACGACTGGACGGCATGATCACCGAACAGGCCGAGGTCGTTCGCGGCGAGCGTCGCCAGACGATCGAGCGCTTCGAGCAGGCGATCGACTGGCTGATGGCCGAAGGCCGACGCGGCCTCGCGGTACAGCGCTACAAGGGTCTGGGTGAAATGAACCCGGACCAGCTGTGGGAAACCACCATGGACCCCGACACGCGCCGCCTGCTGCAAGTGAAGATCGAGGACGCGGTCGCCGCCGACTCGGTGTTTACCGTGCTGATGGGCGATCTGGTCGAGCCCCGGCGTGACTTCATCGAGAAATTCGCGTTGTCGGCGTCCAACATCGACGTGTAACACGCGACCGGTAAGAATCAACCCAAGCCCGCTGACGCGGGAGGCCAAGGAGGCGTCTGGACCATGGGTATCGCACTGTCGATCATCGTATTCCTGCTGTTGCTGATCCTCATCTGGGGGATCGTGATCTACAACGGCCTGGTGCGGCTTAAGCACAACGTCTCGCAGGCCTGGTCGAACATCGACGTGCTGCTCCGTCAGCGTCACGACGAGCTGCCCAAGCTGGTCGAGACTGCTCGCCAGTACATGCATTACGAGCGCGATACGCTCGAGCGTGTCATGGAGGCGCGTGCGGCGGTCAACGACGCGCAGCAGCGCGGTGATGTTGCCGCCCTGGGCGGTGCCGAGCAGAGCCTGCGCCTGGGGCTGGGCAATCTGTTCGCGGTGGCCGAGGCCTACCCGGAGCTCAAGGCCAACGAAACCTTCCAGCATCTGCAGCAGCGCATTACCGGGCTGGAGAACGAGATCGCCGACCGGCGCGAGTTCTACAACGCCGCGGTCAATACCAACAACATCCGCATCGAGCAGTTCCCCGACGTCATGGTCGCGCAGCTGTTCCGCTTCCGTGCCTTCCGCCTGCTGGAATTCGATCGCAAGACCACGGAAGACGTCGACATGAAGACGCTGTTCGGCTGATCACGCCGGGCGTCCTCCTTCCGTCATTGCCATGCTCGATGCCTTGCGCGACTGGCTGACCGGGCTGGACCCGGGGTTCTATCTCGTCCTCTGGGCGGGATCCGCGATTCTCACCGCCGTCTTTCTCTTTCTCGGCTTTCGCACCCTGATCCGGGCACGGATCATCGCCCATACCCCCACGGCCCGGCTGCGTTCCGCCGCCCAGGGCTTCAACGAGATCGAGGGCACTGGCCTCGCGGTCGACGAGCATCCGCTCTACTCGCCGCTATCGTTCACGCCCTGCCTGTGGTTCGAGATGAGCATCGAGCGACTGGAATCGAGCGGCAAGAACCGCCGGTGGGTGACCGTGGAACGTCGTCGCAGCGACGCGGTCTTTCGGGTCGATGACGATACCGGCGAGGCGTTCGTCGATCCGGATCATGCCCGAGTGATTCCCCATTCGCGGCGACGCTGGCGCGAGCGCGGCGGGCGCCGCAGCTGGTCGACGGGCAGCTTCGTCGGCTTCGGTGGCGAGACCCATCGCTACACCGAGAACCTGCTGCTGCCCGATCACCCGCTCTACGTGCTCGGCTGGCTGGAAACCCGTGGCCACGGCAATATCGGCGGCGGCAAAAGCGATGCCGTCGAACAACGGCGCCTGGACCTGTTGCGCGAATGGAAGACCGACGAGGCGGCGCGACAGCGTTTCGATCTGGATGGTGACGGCGAGATTTCCGAACGCGAGTGGTCGTGGGCGATGCGACTGGCGCGGGCTCAGGCGCAACAGGAAGTGGGCGAGGCCGACCGGGAACGGGCGACCGGAAACAATGTCGTGCACCTGATGCGACGTCCGGACAACGGCGATCCGTTCATCATCTCCGGACTGCCGCAGGAAAATCTGGTGCGTCGCAAGACCTTCAAGGCCGGCGCATTCATCGCCGGCGCGCTGCTGCTGTTCGTCTTCTGGCTGATCGCCCAGGGTACCCGCAGCCTGATCTGAACCGGCCGACCACCTCGGGGGCGGTTTTTGCGAAAATGGCTCCGGATTCATTCAACCGGTCACGTCCAAGGCATCGCCCGATGAACATCGCCAGCTGGAACGTCAATTCCCTCAAGGTCCGCCAACCCCAGGTGCTGCAGTGGCTCGAGGAACAGCCCGATACGCTGCTCGGGCTGCAGGAGCTCAAGCAGCTCGACGAGGCGATCGATCGCGACAAGGTCGAGGCCGCCGGCTATCGAATTATTGCCAACGGCCAGAAGACCTACAATGGCGTCGCCTGGATGTATCCGGCCGACTGGCCCGAGCCCACGGACATCGTCACCGACATCCCGGGGTTCGACGATCCGCAGCGCCGCGTGATCGCCGCGACCTTCGGCGACCTGCGCGTGATCAATCTCTACGTGGTCAACGGCGAGGCGGTCGGTTCCGAGAAGTACCAGTACAAGCTCGACTGGCTTGCGGCGCTGACGCGCTGGCTTGCCGAAGAGGCGGGCCGGTACGACAAGCGAGTGGTGGTGGGCGACTTCAACATCGCACCGGGCGATGCCGACGTCCACGACCCGGAGGCCTGGCGGGAGCGCATCCTCTGTTCCACGCCGGAGCGTGACGCCCTCGACCGGATCCTGGAGACGGGCCTCATCGATGCCTTCCGTCTGTTCGATCAGCCCGAGAATGCCTTCTCGTGGTGGGACTACCGGCAGGCGAATTTCCGTCGCAATCGTGGCCTGCGTATCGATCTGATCCTCATAAGCGAAGCACTGCGCGCGAAAGCCAGTGCCTGCCGGATCGATGTCGAACCGCGCCGCTGGGAGCGGCCCTCCGATCATGCGCCGGTAGTGCTGGAACTCGATCAGGGCACGCCTGCAAGCTGATCTAGTCGTCCGTATCGGCTCCCGGTGGCAGGCAGCCCATCAGCGCCTGCCACTGCTGGATGACGACCTCGCGCTCCTCCTCGAAGTCCTGGGCGTCGACGACCGAGCGGCAGCCCATCAATGCCTGATGATGCCCGGCATCCCGGAGGTTGCGATAGGCCTGCGTCAGTGCCTCGGCCGCCTCGGTGTCGATCAGTCCAGCCTCGTCGAGCGATTCCAGCTGCCGGATGTTGTCCGTGAACGCGAGGATGCCGGGCGATTCGTGGGCGTGGCGAAGCAACAGATACTGCACCAGGAACTCGATATCGGTGATGCCACCGATGTCCCGCTTTAGGTGGAAGAAGCCGGTGGGCGTCCGGGTCTGGTTGTCCCGCATCTTGCGCCGCATGCCGACGACGGCCTCGCGCAGCTGGTCGGTGTCGCGTTGCTGCGTGAGTGCGTCGCGCCGGATGGCGGCGAAAGACTCGCCGACCCGCTCCGTACCGGCGACGAAGCGCGCGCGGCACATCGCCTGTATCTCCCACACCCACGCGTTTTCGGACTGGTATTGCGCGAACGCATTGACCGACGAGACCAGCAGGCCGCCCACGCCGTCGGGGCGCAGTCGCGTGTCGACCTCGTAAAGCACGCCGGCCGGGGTTCGGATACTCAGGGTATGGATGATCTTCTGTGCCAGCCGGGCAAAGAACAGGCTGTTGTCGACCGACTTCTCGCCATTGGTGACCGCTTCGCGGTCGGTGGAATCGTGCAGGAATACCAGGTCGAGATCCGAGCCGTAGCCCAACTCGATCCCGCCCAGCTTGCCGTAGCCGATGATTGCCAGCCCCGGCGTGAACGGGTTGCCGGATGCATCCAGCGCCTGCGGTTGGCCGTGGCGACGTTCGACTTGCGCGCGGGTGCGCTCGTAGACGGCCTCCAGAATGACCTCGGCGATCCAGGTGAGCTGATCGGAAACGCGCATCACCGGCAGGGCGCCGACCACGTCGGCCGCGGCCACCCGCAGGGTCGCCAGTTGCTTGAACCGGCGCAGTTCGTCCAGGCTGCGTTCCTCGTCGTCCGGACACTTGGCCAGCAGTTCGTTCAGCTCGTGCGCCAGTTGGGCCTTGTCGGGCGGTGCGTAGAGCGTTTCCGGATCGATCAGTTCGTCGAGAAGAATGGGATGCTGGGTCAGCAGTTCGGCGATCCACGGGCTTCCGTGCACCAGCCGGACCAGCTGCCGGCGTGCCTGCGGCTGCTCGATCAGCAGGGCCACGTAGACCGAACGACGCAGGATCGCGGCGAGCAGGTCGAGCATGCGCGCGAGCACCGCAACCTGGTCACGGTATTCGCTGATATCGCGCAGCAGGTCCGGCATCAGCTGGTCGAGTCGTTGGGCGACGGTGCCGTTGATGGCCGGGCCTTGCGTGTCACGCCAGGCCGACAGGTGGCGTTCGAGCGTCGCCGGCTCCTCGAAATCGTGGCGTTCGAGAATCGCCACGCGATCCGCCTTGTCACCCAGTCCGTTCCAGACCCGTTCGAGCGGATCCTCGTCGTCGTCACCCTCGTCGGGTAGCCGCAATACCTGGGAAAAATGCCCGTGAATGCGTTCCCGGTGCTGGTCCAGGGCCCAGAGGAAGGAGCCCCAGTCGTCGAATTCCATCGCGATTGCCAGGCGCAGCTGGTCGAACTTGTTGTCCGGCAATGTCTGCGTCTGGTGGTCGTAGAGCATCTGCAGGCGATTCTCGGCGCGGCGCAGGAAGTCGTAGCCCTCGCTCAGGTCGGCCACCGTGTGCGCCTCGAGTTCGCCCATCTCGGCGAGGATCCGCAGCACGGGGATCAGGCGTCGTCCCTGCAGTTCCGGCTCACGCCCCCCGCGCAACAGCTGGAACAGCTGGCCGATGAACTCGATCTCGCGGATGCCGCCGGGACCCAGCTTGATGTTGTTGTGCATGGCCGCATCGGTCATCTCCCGCTCGATCAGCCGCTTCATCTCGCGCAGCTGGCTGAACGCGCCGAAATCGAGATAGCGACGGAAGACGAACGGCCGCAGCATGTTCATCAGTTCGTCACCGGCCGTGAAGTCGCCGGCGATCACGCGCGCCTTGATCCAGGCGTAGCGTTCCCATTCGCGTCCCTGGGTCGCGTAGTAGATTTCCAGGCCGTCGAAGCTCATCGCCAGTGGCCCTTCGTCGCCATTGGGCCGCAGGCGCATGTCGACCCGGAAGACAAAGCCGTGGCCGGTGACCTCGTCGAGCGAACGGATCAGCCGCTGTCCCAGGCGGATGAAGTACTCGGCGTTGCTGAGGGTCTTGCGTCCGTCGGTCTCGCCTTCGCTGGCGTAGGCGAAGATCAGGTCGATGTCCGAGGAGTAGTTGAGTTCGTCCCCGCCGAGCTTGCCCATGCCGACGACGACCAGTCCGACCGGGTTGCCTTCCGGATCGCGCGGCTGGCCGAAGCGTCTCTGCAGGTGGTGTTCGTGATAGACGAGCGCCTCGGCCACACAGAAGTCGGCCAGCCGCGAGAGCGAGCGCAGGGTCGCGTCGGTGTCGTCGATGCCGAGCAGATCCCGCCAGGCGATCAGGATCATTTCCCGGCGTCGCAATCGGCGCAGCTCGCGACCAAAGTCGGTGGCATCCAGTGCCAGTCGCTCTTCGCGGGAACCGGACAAGCCCGAAAACCGCTTCTCGATGCCGTCACCGAGGAATCCGTCGTCGCAGCCGGACAGGACGTAGTCGAGAATGGCCGGTTCGGCGGCGAGACTTTGCTGGATGAACGGGCTGCAACGCAGCACGTAGCGCAACTGTTCCTGATCCACATCGCCGCCGGTCGCGTTGGCGGCCAGTCGATCGATCAGTTCGGCATCGGGGGTGATTTCGTCGAGATCGGACACGGGTTGCTCGGTCGGTAGATGGCTCATTTGTCCGATGATACGCCCGGCCGCTCCGCCTTTGCAGTGATGGCGTCACGGCGGGGCAAAAAAAAGCCCCGGCCTCGCTGGGAGGTCGGGGCCGTCGGCCATTGGATGGGGGTTGCGGGTTACGGGCGAACCAGCACGTACCCGGCATCGACCAGGTCGAGCAGGCGGGCAATGCCCGCGTCCACCGGCTGGGCGGAATCATTCATGTCCGGTGCGTGACCCATCTTGCGCGTGGCGCCGGCGATGGAGTTCTTGCATGCCGAGAAGCGTACGCCCTGCTGGGCCAGCGACTGGATGCGATCGGCCTGCTTGTTGTCCTCGAACAGGAGGGTAATACCCGGGCCGAAGGCAACGACTTCGACATCGATCTGGTCCGGGCCGCCGCGCGCTTTCATCACGTTGTTGGCAACGTTGAGAATCAGGTTCTGGCGAACCGGATCCTTTTCGGTGATCTGCAACACCAGGTGTTCCTGGGCCAACGTGTTACCGCCAACGGCCTCGATGGCCTCCTGGTTGTCGGTATGGGCATGGGCAGTCGTGCCGAAAGCGAGTGCCGCGGCCAGTACCAGGCCGGTGCGATGGAAAAGGGAACGGATGCTCATGGTGAATTCCTCCTTGGGGTTCTCTGATATCCAGTGGGTTATCCGTTTTTTCGGTTTTTTGTTTTCATTTTCAGATGAAATGCTTAACCCGCCGGCCAGCATACGCCGGATTTCCCAAAACCGCAGCCGAACGGTCGGTCAAATATCCGATGGGGGTATCAAGGTCGCTTGGGTTAAACCGACTTTTCCCGATGGACCGGCCAAGCTATTGACCTGACGCTATTTTTTAGCGAACATATCGGCCATCCGATTCGCAGGCCATTCGCCTGCCCCGTCCCCGATTCGCTCCGTTTTCTCCGGAAGCCGGGCGAGAACGTGTTCCGGACGGCCAATCGACCGAACCAATCGTCCATGGGGCACCCTGCCCATGGCGCAGGCGTTGTTGCTTACATGACGTTATTCAAACAGCTAGTGAAAAACCGGCGGGGTCGGGATTTCATCGTCGGTGATCTGCACGGCAGCCGTCCGCTGCTGGAAAAGATTCTGGAAAAGCACGATTTTTCCCCGGATCGCGATCGCGTGATCGCCGTTGGCGATCTGGTCGATTTCGGCGAGGACTCGCTCGGCACCCTGCGTCTGCTGGGCGAATCGTGGTTCTTTTCCGTGGCCGGTAACCACGAGCGCGTGCTGGCCGATCACCGTCTCCCCCTGGCCGAACGCTGCCTCACCGACGCGCAGCGTGCCGACCTCGAGTCCATGGGCTCCGGCTGGCTGCTCGAGTCCTACGACAAGCTCAACGACGACAAGTGGGACGATCTGATCACCGAGGTGATGAACCTCATCAGTCAGATGCCGCTGATGATCCAGGTGGGCAATGGCCCGGCTGCCGTGGGCGTCGTGCACGCCGAACTGCCGTTGTGGGACTGGGACCAGAACATCGCCCGCCTCGAGCGCGTCAAGAAGCTCAACTACTGGGGCACCCCGGGCATCGATACCTCACTCGACCCGCTGCTCTGGGGTCGCTCGCAGCTCAAGGAGGTGCTGGGCGGTCGCAAGCCGGAGCGCAGTGTCGAGGGTATCGACTGGGTGATTGCCGGTCACACCATCACCGATCAGCCGGTGCGCGACGGCAACCGCCTGTGGATCGATTGCGGCGCCTGGGACGAGCGGCCCGGTCGCGGGCTGGTGCTGGTCGAGGTGGGTGACACCCTCGCGGTCAGCTCGCACTACCACGATCCGAGCGTGCGCACCCAGCGTTTCGTCCGCCGCGGTCATCACACCCACAGCGTGATCAGCGCGACGGGTTGATCGGGATGATGGATCTGGATCGGCTGCACTGGCGCGAATTGCGCACCCTGCTCGACGAGGCGCGTGCCGAGCTCGAACGTCGCGAGGCGGGCCCGGTCGACGAGCACACGGCACTGAAGTCGCTGGAGCTGGATTTCAAGCGCCATCGCCGCCGGCAGGAGGAGCGCTTCGATCCGTTCGCCTGAACGGGTTGTCCCGTCTGCCCTGCCCATGAAAAAAGCCCCTCGGTCGAGGGGCTTTTTCGTTGCCGGCGCCGCCGGGTTGCTCAGTGGCGGAAGTGGCGCATGCCGGTGAAGACCATGGCGATGCCATGCTCGTCGGCCGCGTCGATCACCTCCTGATCGCGCATCGAACCGCCCGGCTGGATGACCGCCTTGATGCCCGCCGTTGCCGCCGCGTCGATGCCGTCGCGGAACGGGAAGAAGGCGTCGGATGCCATCACCGAGCCCTTGACCGGCAGGCCGGCATCGGCGGCCTTGATGCCGGCGATGCGTGCCGAGTAGACGCGGCTCATCTGACCGGCGCCCACGCCGATGGTCTGCTCGTCGCTGGCGTAGACGATGGCGTTCGACTTGACGAACTTGCCCACCTGCCAGGCGAACAGCAGGTCGCGGATCTCCGCCTCGTCGGGGCTGCGCTTGGTGACGATCTTCAGGTCCTTTTCGCCGATCACGCCGTGGTCGAAGTCCTGCACCAGCAGCCCGCCGCCGATGCGCTTGAAGTCCATGCCCGGCGCCGGCTTGACCGACCAGTCGTCGATCGCCAGCGCGCGGACGTTCGGTTTGGCGGCCAGTTCGTTTGCCGCCTCGTCGCCGATCTCGGGGGCGATGATCACTTCGACGAACTGTCGATCGATGATCGCGCGTGCCGTGTGCGCGTCCAGCGGACGGTTGAAGGCGATGATGCCGCCGAAGGCCGAGGTCGGGTCGGTGGCGAAGGCACGCTCGTAGGCGGTGGTGATGTCGTCGCTGGTGGACACGCCGCAGGGGTTGGCGTGCTTGACGATCACGCAGGCCGGTCGGTCGAACTGCTTGACACACTCGAGTGCGGCATCGGCATCGGCCAGGTTGTTGAAGGACAGCGGCTTGCCCTGAACGATACGGGCGCGGGCGAGTGTGCCCGGCGCGGCGTCCGGTTCGACGTAGAAGGCGGCGTTCTGGTGCGGGTTCTCGCCGTAGCGCAGGTCCATCGACTTGGTCAGAGGCAGGTGCCAGGTGGGCGCGAACTCGCTGTCGTTGAACTGGCGGCCGAGGTAGTCGGCGATCATGCCGTCGTACTGGGCGGTGTGGCTGAAGGCCGCGCCGGCCAGTCGTTGACGGGTGGCCATGGAAATACCGTCGCCCTGGATTTCCCCAAGCACGGTCTCGTAGTCGGCCGGGTTGACCACGATCGCCACGTCGTTGTGGTTCTTGGCCGCGGCGCGAACCATCGCCGGGCCGCCGATGTCGATGTTCTCGATGGCGGTGGGCAGGTCGCAGTCGGGGTCGGCCACGGTGCGGGCGAACGGGTAGAGGTTGACCACCACCAGGTCGATCGGCGTGATGCCGTGGGTCGCCATCACTTCGTCGTCGGTGCCGCGGCGACCGAGGATGCCGCCGTGGATCAGCGGGTTCAGGGTCTTGACCCGGCCGGCCATGATTTCCGGGAATCCGGTCACGTCGCTGACCTCGCGCACCGGCACGTCGTTCTCCCGCAGCAGGCGGGCGGTGCCGCCGGTGGACAGCAGTTCGACGCCGGCGGCGTGCAGGCCCTGGGCCAGTCCCAGGATTCCGGTCTTGTCGGAAACGCTCAGCAGGGCGCGGCGCGGCTTGACGGCATGATGGCTCATGGGGATATCCGGTTTGTCAGCGATGGATGGCAGCGACCGCCCGCCGTGGGCGAGCGGTGCGGAAACCGCGCATTGTACCCGCTTGCCGGACCCTTGTTGAGTCGCCTCGCTGGCCGCCCGTTCCGATCAGTGCGTCGTCGCGTTGTCGCGCACCACGCTTTCGAACAGGGCCGAGTAGTCATGGTTGCCGTGACCGGCGTAGACCCCTTCCTCGAGCACGTGCTGCAACCCGATCAGCAGGTGGGTGTCGATGCCCTGACCACAGGCGCTTTGCGTGAACAGGCGGATGTCCTTGAGCAGGTGCTTGAGCGGGAAGTTGGCCTTTTCGAAGGAGTGGTCGAGCATGTTGTCGAGCTTCTTGTCGAAGGTGGGCGCATACAGCGCCGACTCGCGCAGCGTGGCCATGAACTTGTCGACGTCGACCCCCTCGCGCTGCACCAGCCCGAGGCTCATCGAGAACGCGGCTGTCAGCGAGCCGATCAGCTGGTTGAAGGCAAGCTTGGCACCGGCGCCGCTGCGAATCGCCCCGAAGTGGGTCGGCGTGCCCAGGGCGCGCAATATCTCGTCCAGCCGATCGACCAGTTCCTCCGAGCCGCCCAGCAGCAGTTGCAGGGTGCCCGTCTTCGCCTGCGGAATCGAGCCGAGCACGGGTGCCTCGAGGTATTCGCCGCCAAGTGCCTCGACGCGGCGGGCGATCTCGGCGGATTCTTCCGGGGCGATGGTGGAGCTGTTGATTACCACGTGATCGCGGATGCCGGCCTCGCCCAGCGAGTCGATCACCTCGCGACAGGCCTGGAAGTCGCTGACCATCAACCAGAGGGTGTCCGCCTGCTCGGCCGTCTCGGCGAGGCTGCCGGTCGTGGTGATGCCCTCGACTTCGCGCGGGTGGCGGTTGTAGCCGACGACCGGCCAGCCCTCTTCGGCCAGCCGGCGAGCCATGGCGGTGCCCATCAGCCCCAGGCCGATCACTCCGATGGTCGTGTTCATGGTGGTGCCCTCTTCGATATTCGTCTGCGGTAGTTCTGACCGCCGCGATCGCCCGGGGCACGTTCCGTCGTCTGGTGGATTGCGGCGGGTATGGGGTTATGCTTGGTCCAGCGGTTGTTCGACTCCCTGTCGCCGCCGGTCGAACACGGGCGCTCGAGTCGTATCGGGCCTCGGTTCGGCTCAAAGAGGCTAGCAGAACCGCGAGGCGGTTGCCGGGGGTCGCGACTCATTCCATTCCACCAAGGAACCGTCATGAGGCAGGATCTCGACAGCCACTGGCGCCGCTGGCTCAACCCGGGGCGGCGCCGTCCCGGCAGCGGCCAGAGCGGTCCCCACGATCAGCCCCGCACTGCGATCGAGCGCGACTACGACCGGGTGCTTTTCTCCACCCCGGTCCGACGCATGGCCGACAAGACCCAGGTGTTCCCGCTCGACCGCTCCGACAGCGTGCGCACCCGGCTGACCCACTCGCACGAGGTGGCCAACCTGGCCCGCTCGGTCGGCATCGACCTGGTGTTCAACCAGGGGATCGCCGACGGTCTGCCCGAGGCGAAACGTGACGTGCCGGCCCTGCTGGCGACCATCG
The DNA here is from genome assembly GCF_001641825.1 of Guyparkeria sp. WRN-7. Classification (GTDB taxonomy): domain Bacteria; phylum Pseudomonadota; class Gammaproteobacteria; order Halothiobacillales; family Halothiobacillaceae; genus Guyparkeria. The sequence continues at coordinate 185,880 of NZ_LRFH01000014.1, forward strand.
GCCTGGCCCACGATCTGGGCAATCCGCCCTTCGGCCACCAGGGCGAGGATGCGATCGCCCGCTGGTTCGAGATCAATCGTGACGAGGTGCTCGACGACGACCCGGCGTTGACCCCGGCGATGAAGCAGGATTTCCTGCGCTTCGAGGGCAACGCCCAGACGCTGCGCCTCTTGACCAAGCTGCAGTTGATCAACGACGACTACGGCCTGAACCTGACGCTCGCCTCGCTGGCCGCGCTGGTGAAGTACCCGGTGGCCAGCGACCAGACCGACCGCGACCGCGTCACCCACAAGAAGCACGGCTATTTCCAGTCCGAGCGTGCCCTGATGGACGAGGTCTGGGAAGGCACCGGACTCGCGCCCGGCCAGCGTCATCCGCTGACCTGGGTCATGGAGGCCTGTGACGACATCGCCTACTCGGTGCTGGACGCCGAGGATGCGGTCAAGAAGGGGCTGCTGTCGTTTTCCGATACCATCGCCTTCCTGCGCCACGAAGCGCCGGACGACCCGGTGGTTGTGGCGGTCTGCGATGCGGCGGCGGCCGAGCACAAGGCCTATCGCCAGGAGCGCCTCTCGCCGGACGAGCTCAACGACATCTCGATGCAGACCTTCCGCATCCGTGCCATCGGGGCGCTGATGGAGGCGATCGGCGAGGTGTTCATCGAGTCGCTGCCGGCGATGGCCGAGGACGGTTTCGGCCGCGAGCTGGTGGATGCCTCGCGCGGCGGCCCGCTGCTGGCCGCGCTCAAGGCCTGCAACTGGCAGCATGCCTACCGGCACAAGTCGGTGCTGCGCGTCGAGCTGACCGGCCTGACCGTGATCCACGGCCTGATGGATGCCTTCTGGTATGCGATCACCCGTCGCGAAGAGCGTAACGACCCGGCCAGTCCGCGCGCCACGCCGCTTGCCGGTTACCTCTATCAGCGCATCTCCGAGAACTACCGGCGGGTGTTCGAATCGCCGGGCAACCCGATGCCGATCCGCTACCGCGAGGCGCAGTTGCTGACCGACATGATCTCGGGGATGACCGACAGCTTCGCCGTCAGCCTGTACGAGGAGTTCCGCGAGGTCGGCTTCCGCCCTACCACGCAGGCCTGAGGGGCACCCCTCGACGCAGGCCCGTCAACCCAGACACGTACCCGATTTTCCAGGCAGATTTCCAGGCAACCGATGAGCGACACCGAACAACGCCCCAAGCACAGCCCCGACGAGAGTCATTTCTTCGCCTACATCTCGCGGATGAAATACATCTACCGCTGGGGGCTGATGCGCAATACGCGCAGCGAGAACGTCCAGGAACACAGCCTGCAGGTGGCGATGATCGCCCATGCGCTGGCGGTGATCGGCAATCAGGAATTCGGCGAGGACAACGACGTCGGCCGGGTGGTGAGCGTAGCGCTCTATCACGATGCCTCGGAGATCATCACCGGTGATCTGCCCACGCCGGTAAAGTACTTCCGCGAGGACATCCGTGACTCCTACAAGGCGCTCGAAGCGCATGCCGAGCGCAAGCTCGTCGGGCAGCTGCCCGCGGTTCTGCGAGAGTCGTTCGCCGAGGTGATCGAGAGCGCGCGGATCGAGCCCGAGGTGCTGCGTCTGGTCAAGGCGGCCGACTCCCTGTCCGCCTACCTCAAGTGCATCGAGGAGCGCGCCGCTGGCAATCGGGAATTCCGCCGTGCCGAGGAATTCCTCGAGCAGAAGCTCGACGAGATGACCGACCTGCCGTCAGTGGGGTACTTCCGCGAGCATTTCGTCGACGCCTTCTCGCTGACGCTCGACGACCTCAGTCACGACTGAGGCCGTTCTCCGCCTCGGGGGGCCGGGCATCTTCGGTCTCGTCGGCGTAGAAGGGCCGCCGCGAGATCTGGCAGAACGCGCCCTGACGCTTGACGAAGTGGATCGAGCCGGCAACCACCAGCCCGCCGATCACCAGCAGCAACAGGCTGCTCTGCACGTAGCCGAGCGTGACGATGGCGACCCCGACCAGGCCGACATGGCGGGCCTGGATGTGCAGCAGGTCCTCGTGCGGATGCGCCAGGGCGCCGAGGGCGGCCCATTCGATCGCCAGCACGATCAACAGCACCAGCGGCGCGGTGGCCAGATCCGGGTAGAGCACGGCCACCGCGCCGAGGACGATGATGATGCCCAGCACCGCCCACTGGGCCAGCTGCTGGTTGCGCGAGGCCGGCGCGCTGGCCTTGAGGGTTCCCTTGAGGCGCAGCCAGTGCATCAGCCCGGTCAGCCCGGTCCAGACCCCGATGAAGATACCGATCATGGCGGCCAGACGCAGGTCCCAGGCGGCGATGTAGCGCGTGGTCTGCTCCCAGCCGATCAGCCCGAGCAGGGTGATGGTGATGCCACTGCCCACCAGCACGATGGCCGCGCCACGCACCAGGTCGATCAGTCGCGTGTCCTGGTCGCGGTTCGCTTCGTACCACGGTGCGGCCGCGACACCGAAGGCCAGGGCCGCGATGGCCAGCCACGCCTTCCAGGTCGAGCCCGGGAACTCGCCCGAGGTGCCGGGGAAGAGCGCCCCGGCCAGGACGATCAGGATCGCGAGCGGCAGGGCCCACATCCAGACCCGTCGCCGTGACGGATGGGTAAGTGCCGAGAGGGCGATCAGCACCAGGCCGAGAGCGAACCAGCCGGCGTTGTCGATGATCAGTCCGATACCCATCAGTGGGCCTCCCCGTCGTGACGGTGTTCACGCCGCTGCAGCTGCTCCCGGTTCGTTTCCTCGTCGAGCAGTTCCTGCTCGTCGATCTCGTCCTCCGGTTCGGCGTGGACTTCCTGGCGTAGCAGCAGGAAGGCCGTGGCGGCGGCCTGAGCACCGAAGAAGACGGCGACCGTGGAAAGCAGCAGTTCGAGCGCACTCTGCGAGGTGAGCAGGGCGCTGACCGCGGCGACGACCAGGAACCCCGAGAGGGTGGTGACGATCAGCAGCCCGCGGCCGCAGTGCTCGCGTTCGGCCCGCAATGCCCCGGTCAGGCCCAGGGCGAGGGCAAGCAGTACCACGTAGGCGGCAATGGTTGGGTCCATGATCGGCGTGCCTCTGCATCGGGGCCGGTGGCATCACCGGCCGGGTGAACCGCGTCGGGCTCAGTCGCCCTGCTTTTCCAGGAAGGCCTTGGCGTCGAGGGCCGCCATGCAGCCGGTACCCGCCGAGGTGATTGCCTGGCGGTAGACGTGATCCATGACGTCGCCGGCGGCATACACGCCGTCGACCGACGTGGCGGTGGCGTTGCCCTCGGTGCCGCTCTTGACCTTGATGTAGCCGCCGGCCATGTCCAGCTGGCCCTCGAAGATGCCGGTGTTGGGCTGGTGGCCGATGGCGATGAACACGCCCTGGAGTTCGAGGTCGGTGGTCTCGCCGGCCTTGTCCTTGATGCGCAGGCCGTTGACGCCCATCTGGTCGCCGAGCACTTCGTCGACTTCCTGGTTCCAGTGGATCTCCACCGAGCCTTCCTCGGCCTTCTTCATCAGGCGGTCGATCAGGATGTCCTCGGCGCGGAAGCGGTCACGGCGGTGCACCACATGCACCTTCGAGGCGATGTTCGACAGATACAGGGCCTCCTCGACGGCGGTGTTGCCGCCGCCGACCACGGCGACGGTCTGGTTCTTGTAGAAGAAGCCGTCGCAGGTCGCGCAGGCCGATACGCCCTTGCCGCGGAAGGCCTGTTCGGATTCGATCCCGAGGTACTTGGCCGAGGCGCCGGTGGCGATGATCAGCGCATCGCAGGTATAGGTGCCCTGGTCGCCGTTCAGGGTGAACGGGCGGTTCTCGAGATCGGTCGAGTGGATGTGATCGAAGATGATCTCGGTGTCGAACTTCTCGGCGTGCGCCTTCATGCGGTCCATCAGGGCCGGGCCGGTCAGGTCGTTGGGATCACCCGGCCAGTTCTCCACCTCGGTAGTGGTGGTCAGCTGACCGCCCATTTCCATGCCGGTGATCAGGACCGGGTCGAGATTGGCACGAGCGGCGTAGACCGCCGCGCTGTAGCCGGCCGGACCGGAGCCGAGGATGAGCAGTTTGCTGTGGCGGGTGTTGCTTTCGGCCATGGTGAGAAAGAACTCCTGTATTGATTCGGTTTCGGGGGCGCCCGAGGGAATGAAAAGGTGGCTTGCCGGGATGTGGTGACATCGGCCCGGCAACGCAAGCATGCTTTGCCTAGAATGACCCGGTGTTTCGGGTCCGGTGGCGCCTGTTGGTGCGCCGACCGGGTACGTTCAGACTGTAGGATACTCGTCGAAAATTGTTGAGGCCATCGAATGCATTACCAAGGTGAACCGGACTACAAGCACGGCAGCCCGGAGCGGCTCGGCGTCCTGTTGCTCAACCTGGGCACGCCCGACGCGCCCGAGGCGCCGGCGCTGCGCCGCTACCTCAAGCAGTTCCTTTCCGATCCGCGCGTGATCGAGCTGCCGAAGTGGAAGTGGTGGCCGATCCTGCACGGCGTCGTGCTGCGTACCCGGCCGGCCAAGTCCGCCGAGGCCTACCGCTCGGTCTGGGATCATCACGCCGAGGGCTCGCCGCTCCTGACCATCGCCCGCGAACAGCAGAAGGGCCTGCAGGAACGCCTGTCCGAACAGATGGCCGGACCGGTGACCGTGGCGCTGGGCATGCGTTACGGCAACCCGTCGGTGCCCTCGGCCCTGCACGAGCTGCGCGAGGCCGGCTGCCGGCGCGTGGTGGTGCTGCCGCTCTACCCGCAGTACGCCGGGGCGACCACGGCCTCGACCCTGGATGCGGTCTTCGACGAGTTGATGCACTGGCGCTGGGTGCCGGAGCTGCGCACCATCAACCAGTATCACCGGGATCCGGGCTACCTCGACGCGCTCGCGGCCAGCATCCAGGAGCACATCGACGCGCACGGCAAGCCGGACAAGCTGATCATGAGCTACCACGGCGAGCCCAAGCGCTACCTGCTCAACGGCGATCCGTACCACTGCCAGTGCTACGTCACCTCGCGGCTGGTCGCCGAGCGTCTCGGCCTGTCCGAGGACGACTACATGGTCACCTTCCAGTCGCGCTTCGGCCCCGAGGAGTGGCTCAAGCCCTACACCGACGAGACCCTCAAGGCCCTGCCCGGCCAGGGCGTCAAGCACGTCGCGGTGGTCTGCCCGGGCTTCTCTGCCGACTGCCTGGAGACTATCGAGGAGATCGGCGACGAGAACCGCGAGTACTTCGAGGAGGCCGGCGGCGAGACCTACCACTACATCCCGGCACTCAACGAGCGCGCCGATCACCTCGACGGCCTGGCCCGCCTGGTGCGTCAGCACACCCAGGGGTGGGTCGAGCACAGCGAGTTCGATTCGGTCGAGGACCAGCGCGAGCGCGAACGGGTGCGCGAGAACGCGCTCAAGGTCGGCGCCAAGCAGTAAGGGGCGCGACGGTCATGGCTGATACGCGCTCCAGTGGTCCGCTCGCGGGCATTGGCGTGGTGGTGATCGGCGACGAGATCCTCTCGGGTCGCCGCCAGGACCGTCATCTCGCTGCCGTCACCGAGCGGCTGGCCGCGCGAGGACTGGTGGTCGACTGGGCGCAGTTCCTGCCCGACCGCGAGGTCACCATCGTCGACCTGTTGCGCCGCAGTCGCGCCGACGGGGCGACCGTGTTCTGCTTCGGCGGTATCGGTGCGACCCCGGACGATCTCACCCGGGCCTGCGCCGCGACCGCCTTCGGCCGGCCGCTGGTGCGCCACCCGGAGGCGGTGGCCCTGATCGAGGGCCAGTTCGGCGAGCAGGCCTACCCCAAGCGCATCCTGATGGCCGACCTGCCCGAAGGGGCGGTGCTGGTGCCCAATCCGTTCAACCGCGTGCCCGGGTTCTCGCTCGAACGGCATTTCTTCCTGCCCGGCTTCCCCGAGATGGCCCATGCCATGCTCGACGGGATTCTCGCAGGACCGCTGTCTGAGCTCGGTGATGCCGAGTACGTCGAGCGCTCCGTCTGGCTGGTGGATACACCCGAGAGCGAACTGGTCGACCTGATGGAGGCGTTCTGTTCGGCGCACCCGGCATTGCGCCTGTTCAGCCTGCCGGTCCTGTCGGCGGAGCGTCGCCTGCTCGAACTGGGGTTCAAGGGTCCGCAGGACGAGGTCGACCGGGCGATCGTCGCCCTCGAACAGGCGCTTGCCGACCGTCGCATCCCGATGCATGCGGTACGCCCGGGTGGTTGAACTTTCATGCGATCAGCCCTATCTCATCGAATCCGGAGCGTCGGTCGGCCCGCCGCCCGGGCTCATTTGCTCACTTGCCGTGATTCCGTACCCGGAATAGGAGTTCGTCGATGATGAATTTCGTGACAGCCCGCCGCTCGACCGCGCTTGCCGCCGTCGCCCTGCTCGCGGCGATGGTGCTGGTGGTGACGCCGGTCGAGGCGAAGTATCCCGATTTCGCCAAGCTGGCGAAGGAAAACGCCCCGGCGGTGGTCAACATCAATACCGTCACCAAGGGACAGCAGGCGGGTCGGAGCGGTCAGCCGCCGCAGATGCCGAACTTGCCGCCCGGCCCGCTGGGTGACATGTTCCGCGACTTCTTCGAGCAGATGCCGCAACAGCCCATGCCGCGCTCGCGCCCGGCCCAGTCGCTCGGCTCGGGGTTCATCGTCAGCGAGGACGGCTACGTGATCACCAACGCCCACGTGGTGCGCGGCGCCGACGAGATCAGCGTGCGGCTCAACAACCAGCGCGAGTACACCGCCGAGCTGATCGGCGAGGACCCGCGCACGGACATCGCCCTGTTGAAGATCGATGCCGACGACCTGCCGACCGTCGAGATCGGCGATTCCGACGAGGTCGTGGTGGGCGAATGGGTGCTGGCGATTGGCGCACCCTTCGGTCTCGACCAGTCGGCCACGCACGGCATCGTCTCGGCGATCGGTCGTGACCTGCCCAACGAGACCTACGTGCCGTTCATCCAGACCGACGCGCCGGTCAATCCGGGCAACTCGGGCGGCCCGCTGATCAACGCCGACGGCGAGGTGATCGGCGTCAATTCGCAGATCTACACCAACTCGGGCGGCTACATGGGCATCTCGTTCGCGATTCCCATGAACGTCGCCATGAACGTCGCCGACCAGCTCAAGGAGACCGGCCAGGTGCGCCGCGGCTACCTCGGCGTGGTCATCCAGCCGGTCACCGACGAGCTGGCTCGCTCCTTCGGTCTCAAGGATACGCGCGGTGCACTGGTCGCCCAGGTCCAGCCGGACACCCCGGCGGCCGAGGCCGGCATCGAGTCCGGCGACATCATCACCGCCTTCAACGGCAAGCCGATCAAGCGTTCCGGCCAGCTGCCGCGCCTGGTGGGCAGCGCCCCGGTTGGCGAGTCCGCCACCGTGACGGTGATTCGCGACGGCGAAGAAAAGACCTTCGACGTGACCTTGGCCGAGCTCGACGGGGCGATGGCCGCCGGCGGTGGCGCACTGTCGACCTACGGGCTTTCGGTCGTGCCGCTGGAGAAGGACGATCGCGGTTCGCTGGGCGTGCGCTACGGCGTGTCGATCGAATCGATCGAGTCCGGCTCGCCGTTTGCCGGCGCGCTCGAGACCGGTGACGTGATCCTCGAGGTCAATCGCCGGCCGATCCGCAGCGAGAGCGACCTGGCCACGGCGCTCGATGCCGCGCCGGAGAACCGGCCGGTGGCGATCCGCCTGCTGCGCCGGGGCCAGCCGCTGTTCCTCGCGGTCGATCTCGACTGATTCGATCGGAGGAGCCCGGGAACTAAGCCGCGCGGCGGTGATCCCAATCAGTGGCTCCTCAAGGAAGAACCGCTGCCCCGACCGGATGGTCGGGGTTTTTTTATGCCTTCGGGCCGGGATTCTCTAGAATTCGAAGCCTTTCGCAATCCAACCGACCGGACGAGGACATGCGGGTAATCAGTTTCAACGCCAACGGCATCCGTGCCGCGGCGCGCAAGGGCTTCTTCGACTGGCTGGCCACCGCGGATGCCGACGTGGTCTGCATCCAGGAGACCAAGGCCCAGGCCTGGCAGCTGGAGAAGGATCCGACCTTCTGGCCCGAGGGCTACCACTGCCGTTACGTCGATGCCGAGCGCAAGGGCTACAGCGGCGTGGCCATCTACAGCCGCGAGGAGCCGAAATCGGTGACCACCGAGATGGGGCTGGCCGAGTTCGATGCCGAGGGTCGTTACTGCGCCTTCGAGCTCTCGGACATGACGGTCGCCTCGCTCTACCTGCCGTCGGGCTCGGCCGGCGATCACCGGCAGGCCTCCAAGGACCGGTTCCTCGAGGCCTTCCTGCCGATGCTCAACGAATTCCGCGAGAAGGACCGGTCGCTGATCCTCTGCGGCGACTGGAACATCGCCCATCGCGAGATCGACCTGAAGAACTGGCGCAACAACCGCAAGAACTCGGGATTCCTGCCGCACGAGCGGGCCTGGCTCGACCGGGTGTTCGACGACCTGGGGTTCGTCGATGCCCACCGCACCCTCAAGCCCGACGAGGCCGAGTACACCTGGTGGTCGAACCGGGCCAACGCCTGGAACAACAACGTCGGCTGGCGGATCGACTACCAGATCGTCACCCCGGATCTCGAGCCGCGCCTGGCCCAGGTGCAGGTCTATCGCGAGGAGAAGTTCTCCGACCACGCGCCGCTGATCATCGACTACCGTTGATCGGGTCGGGCCCGGCGGAACCCTCGGGCGCGACGGGGATCTGACTTATACTTTTCCTATGCTCCCGGAAGGGGCGCTGTCGCGGAGGTTCCACATGAAACACCTGATCACCATCGTGCTGGCTGCCGCCGGCCTGGCCTTTCTCTCCGGCTGTGCGAGCAGCCTCTCCAGTGACGCCTACTCGCGGGATTCGGCGCGCCAGATGCAGACCGTCTACTACGGCACCGTCCAGAGCATCCGCACGGTGCAGATCGAGGGCACCAAGACGCCGGTGGGCGCGGGCGCCGGTGCGGTCACCGGCGGCATCCTCGGCAGCCAGGTGGGCGGCGGTACCGGCCGTTCGCTGGCTACCGTCGGCGGCGTGGTGCTGGGCGGCCTGGCCGGCGCGGCGGCCGAGGAAGGCGTCACCCGACAGCCGGGCTACGAGATCACCGTGCGTCTCGACAACGGCCGGACGGTCAGCATCGTGCAGGCGGCCGATGTATCCTTCCAGCCCGGCGAGCGCGTCCGCGTGATCGAGGCGCGTGACGGCACCACCCGGGTGACCCGCTGACCCAGAACGAGAACCCAAACGGACGGAGAGACGATGACGGCAACGCCGCGTGGACAGCTATTCGTGATTTCGGCGCCCTCCGGGGCAGGCAAGACCAGCCTGATCAAGGCTCTGCGCGAGCGGCGGCCGGAGCTGGCCCTGTCGGTCTCGCACACCACCCGGCCACGGCGTGACGGCGAGGTCAACGGCGAGCACTATCACTTCGTCGACATCTCCCAGTTCGAGGCCATGCTGGCGCAGGAGGCGTTCGTCGAGCACGCCAAGGTGTTCGACAACTACTACGGCACCAGCAAGGCGGCGATCAGCGAACAGCTGGATCACGGTTACGACCTGATCCTCGAGATCGACTGGCAGGGGGCGGCGCAGGTAAAAAAGCTGTTCCCCGAGGCGATCTTCATCTTCATCCTGCCGCCCAGCACCGCCGAGCTCGAGGCCCGGCTGCGCAATCGCGCCTCGGACGATGACGAGGTGATCGCCCGCCGGCTGGCGGAGGCGCGCCGCGAGATGCAGCAGTGCCACTGGTACGACTACCTGGTGATCAACGACGACTTCGACCGGTCGCTTGAGGAGCTGGATGCGCTGTTCACCGCCGCCATGCTGGAGACCGACCGGCAGCGCGAACGGCACCCGGCGCTGATCGCCGATTTGCTGGGCGAGGTCGACTGAACGTAAACTGTTGATCTCATCCGATCGATAACGAATCGAGACACGGCCCGGCCATCCCCAGGATGACCGGGCCGTCCAACCTGTATACCGAGGCTAAAACACCGATGGCACGCGTAACCGTAGAAGACTGCCTGGACAAGATCCCCAACCGCTTCGAGCTGGTCCTGACCGCCGCGAAGCGCGCTCGCCAGATCGAGCACGGCGCCGAGCCGCTGGTGCCGATGGGCAAGGAAAAGCCCACCGTCATCGCCCTGCGTGAACTGGGCGAGGGCAAGATCGACCGCGCCCGGATCGAGGAGATCGAGAACCAGATCACCCTGTCGCGTTCGGAGATCACCGAGCAGGAGATCCGCGCTGAGCTGGCCCAGTTTGCCGACGAGAGCGCCGAGAGCGGCCGCGCGGCGGCGGCCCCGACTGCCCCCGACGAGGCCTGATCCGGTCGGCCGGTACGGGGTGGACGTGGACAGCGGCCAGACAGGAACGCCGACCGCCGCCCCGTCGGCCGAGTCGCACCTGACCGACGTCTTTTTCGCGCCCCTGGCGCAGCATCTTGCCGAGTATCTCGACTCGGCGGACATCGCCCGCATCCGAACGGCGTTCGAGTTCGGCGCCGAGGCCCACGCCGGCCAGACGCGCAAGAGCGGCGAGCCCTACATCAGTCACCCGATCGCGGTGGCGCACATCCTCGCCGACCTGCGCATGGACGAGGCCACCCTCGTGGCGGCCATCCTCCATGATGTCGTCGAGGACACCGACATCGCCCATGACCAGATCGTGGCCGAGTTCGGCGACGAGGTCGCGCACCTGGTCGACGGCGTCTCGAAGCTGGCCCAGATCCGCTTCAAGTCCAAGGCCGAGGCGCAGGCGGCCAACTTCCGCAAGATGATGATGGCGATGGTCGAGGATGTCCGCGTCATCCTGATCAAGCTCGCCGACCGCCTGCACAACATGCGCACTCTCGGGGTGATGCGTCCGGACAAGCGCCGTCGCATCGCGCGCGAGACGCTCGACATCTACACGCCGATCGCCAACCGCCTCGGCCTCAACGCCATCCGTCACGAGCTCGAGGATCTCGGCTTCGCCTCGCTCCACCCGCTGCGCCACCGCATCCTCAGCGAGGCGGTACGCCGCGCGCGCGGCAATCGCAAGGAAATCGTCGCCGGCATCCAGGAGCGCTTCGAACAGCGCTTCACCCACGAGAGCCTGACCGCCGACATCCTCGCCCGCGAGAAGCGGCCCTACTCGATCTACCGCAAGATGCAGTCGAAACGCCTCTCCTTCCGCGAGGTGTTCGACGTGTTCGCGGTGCGGGTGCTGGTCGAGTCGGTCGACGACTGCTACCGGGCGCTCGGTATCGTGCACAACCTCTACAAGCCGCTGCCCGGTCGCTTCAAGGACTACATCGCGATTCCCAAGGCGAACGGCTACCAGTCGCTGCACACCATCCTGTTCGGCCCGCACGGCATTCCGCTCGAGGTGCAGATCCGCACCCACGAGATGCACCAGTTCGCCGAGTCGGGGATCGCGGCTCACTGGCTCTACAAGGCGCAGGGCGACCACGGCTCGGTCACCCAGACGCGTGCTCGTGAATGGTTGCGCGACCTGCTGGAAATCCAGCAGAAGGCCGGCAACCCGCAGGAATTCCTCGAGTCGGTCAAGGTCGACCTGTTCCCGGACGAGGTCTACGTCTTCACGCCAATGGGCGAGATCATCGAGCTGCCTCGGCGTGCCACCGCGGTGGACTTCGCCTACGCGATCCACACCGACGTCGGCAACACCTGCGTGGCCTGCAAGATCGACCGGCGCTTCGCGCCGTTGTCCACGCCGCTGGAGTCTGGTCAGACCGTCGAGGTGATCACCGCGCCGGGGGCCGTGCCCAATCCGAGCTGGCTGTCGTTCGTGGTCACCGCGCGTGCCCGGGCGAACATCCGCGCCTACCTCAAGCACCTGCAGGATGCCGAGGCCATCCGCCTCGGCCACCGTCTGCTCTCCAAGGCGATGACCGCCGAGGGCTGCGACATCGAGGATCTCGACGAGAGCCGCGTCGACAAGCTCCTGCGTGAATACCACCAGGAAAGCTTCAACGACCTGCTGCGCGAGATCGGTCTCGGCAACCGCATGGCGCCGCTGGTGGTGCGCCTGCTCAAGGCCGAGGCGGGCAAGATCGAGCTGACCGAGCCGGAAGGCGGTCTTCCGCCGGAGCAGGCGCCGGTGATCATCAGCGGCACGGAAGGGCTGGTGGTCAGCTTTGCCGGCTGCTGCCACCCGGTGCCGGGCGACTCGGTGGTCGGTTTCCTGAGTACCGGTCGCGGCATCGTCGTCCACCGCCAGGGCTGCCCCAACGCGGCCGATGCCGGCGAGCACCCCGAGCGCTGGCTGGCGGTCGACTGGGAGCAGCAGCCCTCCGGCGAGTACCAGTCGCAGATCAGCATCCACGCGAACAACGTGCGCGGGGGGCTGGCGCGGATTGCCGCGGCGGTCTCGGATGCCGGCTCGGACATCGACGACGTGCGCTTCGACGATCGCGACGTCAATCTCACCATCATCGACATCACCGTGCGCGTCACCGACCGGACGCATCTGGCCCGGGTGATGCGCTCGATCAAGCAACTGCGTGACGTGGTGCGCGTCTCGCGCCACTGATCATCGCCAACCCTTCGAGGAGTCAGCATGAGCCGACGAGAAATCATCCACAGCGACGACGCCCCGGCCGCGATCGGTCCCTATTCGCAGGCCGTGCGCGTGGGCGACACCGTTTACCTCTCCGGTCAGATCGCGCTCGATCCGGCCAGCATGACGCTGGTCGAGGGTGGCATCGAGGCACAGACCCGGCGCGTGTTCGACAACCTCACCGCCGTCTGCCGGGCCGCCGGTGGCGACCTGGCGGACGTGGTCAAGCTGCAGATCTACCTGCCGGATCTGTCGCACTTCGAGACCGTCAACGGCATCATGAAGGAATACCTCGACGAACCGTTCCCGGCGCGGGCGGCACTGGGTGTGCGCGCCCTGCCCAAGGGCGCCGAGGTCGAGATCGACGGCGTGATGGTCCTGCCGGACTGATCCGGCCCCGCGCGACATCACCCGGCACAAAAAAGGCCCGGCGGTAGCGACCGACCGGGCCTTTTTTGCGTTCGCGGGAGACGCCGTCAGTCGAAGTTGTAGACGATGTTGACCGAGGTGTAGGTGTCGGTGTTCTCGGTGTCGGCCGGCACCTCGGTGTTGTGCTGGACCGTGTAGGAGAGCTTCATCGCCAGCGTTTCGGTCAGGGCGGAAGTCAGGCCGGTGACCGATTCGATCTCAGTGTTGTTCTCGCCGGCCAGCACGGTGACGTCCTGGTTGAACTTGGCGAAGTCGGAGAACTGGTACTCGAAGCCGCTGGCGAGACGCGCGATCAGCGTGGTGTTCCGCTCTCCGGCGTCGGTCTCGGACACGCGCACACCCGGACCGATCTCGGCGTCCCAGTAGCCCTTGTCGGAGATCCACAGCTTGCGACCATAACCGGCCGCCGCGCTGGCCTGGTAGTCGTAGGCCGAGAACTCGTCGCGCGTGCCGCGCAGCGCGCCGAACAGGTAGTCGCGCTCGGTCAGCGAGTAATCGCTCTCGAATTCGCTCAGGATGCGGTCGGCGGTGTCCTCGCCGTCCTCGCTTGCCTGCAGCGCCTCGAGGCGGAATAGGTGCTTCCACGGCTCGCTCTCGTAACCGATCTTGAGCTTGCCGTTGAGGGTCGAGGAGTCGGTGTTGCCGGTGGTAATGGAGGCGCCGAACTCGGTCGAGCCGCTCCAGTTACCGTCACCCTCTTCCTCGGCGAGTACCGGCGAGGCAAACAGGGGGGAGAGGAGCAGCGGGCTTGCGACGAGCAGGGTTCTGGTCTTCATCGGGAAAACTCCGGTAGCAATGAAAGCGGACGGGACATGGCGGCACCGACGCCGTCGGATCGGTATCGCCCATCCCGGGTTCGATGCTTGAGTCGCCCGGCGGTTCAGGTACAAAAATGCCCCGCGTGGGGGCATGGGGTCTCGGCAGGCCGGGGGACAAAGGCGGGAAGACTAGACCGCCGTGACCCGGCTGTAAACAAACCCGAGTGGAAAACTCGGGTTAGCGGGCGGGCGTCAGTGCCCGCCGCCGCGGCAGGGGGGCGAGGCCGGTGCGTCCTGGCGCTCGGCCCATTCCGCGGGGGTGTAGGTGTGCAGGGCCAGCGCGTGCATGCCCTGCTCGAAGGCCGACTTGAGCGGGTCCTGTGTCAGGCGATGACGCTTGATCAGCATCTGCCCCTCGAAGCGATCGCTGACCACCACGACCCGGAAATGGCTCTCGACCCGGTCGCCGGCATGCTGGCCGGACTCGTCGGTGATCTCGAGATGGGTCGGGGCGAGCGCGTCCCGCAGCGTCTCCTCGATCCATTGCGCGCGTGTGGTCATGTCATGCCTCGTGTCGGGATGGGTGGTCGGGTCACAGCAGGCGTACGCCCAGCAGCGGGCGGATGGCCTCGGGCGGCGTCGGTCGACCGATCAGGTAACCCTGGAACGAGTGGCAGCCGAGCGAGTCGAGCAGGTCGCGCTGCTCGGCGGTCTCGACCCCCTCGGCGATGATCTCCAGCGACAGGGCGTTCCCCATCGCGATGATCGCCTTGACGATCTCCAAGTCGTTGCGGTCGCCGAGGATATCGCGGACGAAGCCCTGGTCGATCTTCAACCGGTCGAAGGAAAACCGCTTGAGGTAGCTCAGCGAGGAATAGCCGGTGCCGAAGTCGTCCAGCGCCAGACGCACGCCCAGCTCCCGGACCGCGCTCAGCATGGTGGCCGCCTGCTCCGGGTCATGGACCAGCGCGGTCTCGGTCAGTTCCAGCTCCAGCAGTTCGGGGGACAGCCCCGAGATCTCCAGTGCCCGGGCGACCCGGTCGGCGAAGCACGGGGCGTGCAGCTGCACGCTGGAGACGTTGACCGACACGGTGATCGGTTCACCGGTCTCGCGTCCCCAGCGTGCGGCCTGGCAGGCCGATTCGGTCAACACCCAGCCGCCGACCTCGACGATCAGTCCCGACTGCTCGAGGAAGGGGATGAAATCCTGCGGGCCGCATTGCAGCTGCGGGTCCGGCGCGTCCCAGCGCAGCAGGGCCTCGACGCCGGTCACGGCGAGACCGAGGGCATCCTGCTGGATCTGGTAGACGAGGTGGAAGCGGTCGTTCTCGAGGCTGTCGCGCAGCGCGCCGATCATCGCCGAGCGCCAGATCTGCCGTTCGGACAGCCGCGGGCTGAATTCGGCCAGCGGTTCGCGCTCGTTCTTCTTCGCCTCGAACAACGCCGAATCGGCCTGGCTGAGCAGCTGGGAGATGTGGCGGCTGTGCGTCGGCCAGTAGGCAATGCCGCCGCTGGCGGTCATGTTGAAGTGGCCGCTCTCGAGTTCGAACGAGCGCCGCGTCAGTTCGCGCAGCTCGCGGCCCAGGACCGGCAGCCCGTCCTGCGGCTCGAGGTCGCCGGCGAGGATGGCGAACTCGTCGCCGGCCAGTCGCGCCACCAGCCAGTCCTGCCGTGCGCCGAGCTCGCGCAGGCGGTCGGCCATCTGGCGGATGACCCGGTCGCCCTCGTCGTGGCCGTGACACTCGTTGAGGGTGCGAAAGCGGTCGAGGTCCAGTACCACCACGGCGGCGTGGCGATGGGAGCGGCCGAACTCGTCGAGACGTCGCTGCGCCTCGATCTGGAAGAAACGGCGGTTGTAGAGATGGGTCAGCTCGTCGTGGATCGCCAGGTCCTCGTACTCCGCCTGGGTCCGCAGCTGGGTGGTGATGTCGCGGGCGATCACGATCAGCGCGTGACGCTTGCCGTCGGCGTCGAAGATCGGCTGCTTGAGTGTCTCGAACACCTGCTCGTCGTCTTGGGGGGAGGCGACGACCTCGGTCTCGTTGTGTAGTTCACCGGCCTTCCAGGCCCGCTGATCGGACTGGGCGCAGTGATAGAAGGCGTCGCGGAAGACCGGTTCGGTCAGTTCCGCCAGGGCGTCGTCGTTGCGACCCCACCAGGGCAGGCCCTCGAGGCGGAACAGCTCGAGGGCGGCGCGGTTGGCCAGCAGCCAGCGGCCCTCGGCATCCTTGATGATGATCACGTCGGGACTGGCGTCGATCAGGACGCGGATCAGCCGCTCGTTCTCCGCCAGCTGGGCCTCGGCGCGCTGCTCGCCGGTCACGTCCTGCAGCAGGTGCAGTTCGTGCAATCCGGCATCGGGATCGGGGTGCTTGCCAAGCGGCTGGTGACGGTAGACGCGCTCGGTGCTCGCATGGCTGACCAGACGGGGCGGCGATTCGGTGTCGGCGCCCTCCAGAAGGCTCTCCAGCGGGCCACCCTGCTGTATCGAGCGGGCCGCGCGGTTGATCAGCTGCAACCGGCCTTCGGGATCACGACCGATCAACGGGTCGGGCAATTCCTCGAGCCAGTGGGTGATGTCGTGATGGAGGTCCTTCATCCGATTCTCGATGTCCTCAGCGCTACCGGTCGGCCAGGTAGAGGCGGTTGTCGATCCGTTCCAGCTCGACCGGTTCGAGCCGTTGTCCTTCGCAGGGGCCGGCAGTGCACAGGCCGTCCTCCAGACGGAAATAGGCCTGATGGACATTGCAGCGCAGCTGGCGCTCCCCCTCGTGGGTCTCGAGGAAATCGTGCCGTTCGCGCGACAGCGGCGAGCCGTTGTGCGGGCAGACGTTGCGCCAGGCGCAGACCCGCTCGCCCTCGCGGGTCACGATCAGCGGGGCCGGTCCCTTGGCGCGTCCGCCGGGCCAGACACCGAGGGCATCGACGTCCTCCAGGTCCTCCAGCCGGCACAGCAGCCGCGGGTCGGCCGCCGGATCGTCGGGGCCCAGCCCCGCCAGCCCGGCCTGCGTCAGCTTGCGCTCGACCAGCCGCGCGGCGAATTCCAGCGATTCCAGCGAGCTCGATCCGCGCGAACGGGCGTGGATGAACCCGGCGATCAGCGTATCACCGGCGGCAATGCTGTCCACTACCGTATCGACCGCCCGGGCAGCAACATGAGCGGCCTCGGCCTGATCGGGCAACGACAGCCACGCCCCCGCGCTGCCCCAGCCAAGCACCAGGATCGCCTGCGGTGCCCAGCCGCGGGCCTCGCCGAGGAAGGCCTCCGGGTCGTCGAAGCCGCGCCCCTGGGCGAATGCCTTTGAGAAGAAGATCACGTCGGGGAACGACCACAACTGGTCGAGGTGCTCGCGGTCCTTTTCCACCTCGAGCGAGATCGGCTGGTCGGTGACCTGCGCGCGGACCAGCGCCAGCATGGCGGCGGTCTCGTCGCAGGCGCGCGCTTCGAAGTGCAGCCAGTCGTAGCGCGACGGATCGATCGCCATGAACGATCCCAGGTCGAACTCGGGCAGATCGCGGTAGTGCACGATGGTGCGGCTGCCGGTGGCCCGGTTGGCGGTGATGTAGGAGGTGGGCGCGTGCCCCTCGACGTGGCGGGCATGACGGGTGTCGACGCCGTAGCGGTCCATCAGCTCGGCAATGCGCCGGCCGTCGGGGTCGTCGGCCAGCACGCCGGCGAAGTCGCAGGGATGACCGAACTGGCGCAGCACCCGCAGACTGTTGGCGACGTTGCCGCCCAGCTCGACCCGCTGCGAGAGCGCGCGCTGCTCGCTGTCCTCCTCGGGGTAGTGCTCGAGTTCGTTGATGATGTCCAGCGTGGCGATGCCAACGCCCAGTACGTTCGTCATGGCCGCCCTTCGGAATGTCGGTTGGCCGAAGTGTACGTGTCCCGCGAGCCCTTGGGGAGGGTGATCGGCTCGACATGCCAGTCGTCCCGGGTGGCGACCAGCTGCAGGAATCCCGAGCCGCCGTAGGCGCGCTGGCGTCCGGCGGCACCCGGGTTGAGCACCCAGGGTGTCTCGTCGGTGTCGATGACGCGGCGGTGGGTATGGCCGTAGACGATCGCCCGCGCCTCGGGGTGTCGGCGGCGCAGGCGTTCATGGCGGGTGCGGGCCGGGTTGACCCGGTGGCCGTGCTCGACCACGAGCAGCCCGCCCGGCAGCGCGATCTCGGCCTGTTCGGGCAGCGACTCGAGCAGGCCGTCGTAACCGCCGGGCCATTGTGACGGGGTGTCGTTGTTGCCCCGCACCACGACCACGTGGCCCGAGCGCGGAATGAGCTGGCGCAGCTCGCCGGGGTCGAGCAGGTCGCCGGCGTGGACGATCACGTCGCACTCGGCTAGCAAAGGCAGCAGATCGCAGACCAGCGTGCCGTGCGTGTCGCTGATCAGTCCGAGCGTGACTTGCTCGCTGTCACTGAGATCCATCCCGGTCTTCCGAACAGCCACAGGCTCCCTCCTCTGGCGTCTGGTTTTTCCGATGCCGGCGCCAGTAGGCGGACAGCGTCGCGATCACGAGCACCGTCAGTGCTCCCATGGCCAGCCAGTCGCCCGCCATGGCGTGACCGGCCGGTGCCGATTCCGGCAGCGCCCAGTCGAACTGACGCCACAGGAGATCGAGCGTGATGCCGGCGATCAGGGCGCTGGCGATCACGCTGGCGAGATACAGGCCGATCCGCCGCGTGCCGAAGTGCTGCCTGAGGATGCCGAGCGTGCCGATGTTGGTCGCCGGGCCGGCCAGCAGGAACACCAGCGCCGCGCCCGGCGACATGCCCGCCACCAGAAGACCGGCGGCGATCGGTGTCGAGGCGGTCGCGCAGACGTACATCGGCACGCCGATCACCGCCATCAGCAGGTAGCTGCCCACGATGCCCCAGGGCTGGTCGAAGAACCCCTCCGGGATCAGCACCACGGCGGTGGCGGCGATCGCCAGACCGAAGACCATCCACGGCACGATATCGATCAGCACCTGGCCGAAGGCGTAGTTGAAGCCGTGGGCGAGTCGTTCGCCGGTGCGCGGTACGGCCGGCGCCTCGCTGCCGCAGCAGTCGCCGCTCGTCTCGTCCGGTTTGGTCTCGCAGCAGCCTTCGCTCGCCTGGGCGGGGGTCGACTCGCAGCAGCTGGTCGATGTCTCGCCGCTACAGCAACTGTCGCCGCTGGCGTCGCTCGATACGGTGCCGGCGGCCGGGGTCGTGCCGCCGAAGCGGCCGCTGACCAGGCCGGTGGCGATCGCGCCGATGATCGCGGCGATCGGCCGGGCGATGGCGTAGACCGGGCCGAGCAGGCCGTAGCTGACGCTGATCGAGTCCGGTCCGGTTTCCGGGGTGGCGACGAGGAAGGCCATCGAGGGGGCATTGCCGGCACCCGCCGAGCGCAGGCCGAGTACCGCCGGCACCACGCCGCAGGAGCACAGCGGCAGCGGCGCGCCGATCAGCGAGGCGCGCACCACCGCACCGGTCGATTCGCCCGAGAGGTAGCGGGCGATCGCCAGGCGGTCGGAGAACGCCTTGATCAGCGCGGCGATCACCAGCCCCAGCAGCAGCCAGGGGGCGGCCTCCAGTGTCAGGAACCACAGCTCGTTGAGCCATTGCATCATCGTCGATCTCCGCTTGTGTCACCCGGCCCAAGTTCGATCCGGCGGCAATAGAACCCAGTGTCGCACAAATGCGACAATCTGCCTTCGGACAAGGGCTTAGGTCTCGGGTTTCTCCAGTGCCGCACGCACGGAGCGCCAGGCGCGGCGGCTGATGGCCAGCGGCTCGTCGAGATCGCGGAGATGACAGTGGTGCACGCCGCCTTCGCGCGTCACCGAGACGATCCGGCGCGGGTTGGCGAGGCTGTTGCGGTGCAGTCGCAGCAAGCAGCGGTCGAAGCGGGTTTCCAGCTCGTTGAGACTGGCCTCGATCCACGCCTCGCGGCGGCGGCCGTCGGCCGGGTCGAGGAAATACAGGTGGGTGGCCTTGTCCTCCGCCAGGGCGGCGACGAGGTGCTCGGTGCCCAGGCACAGCTCCTCGCGGCCGAGGCGCACGTTCAGCGTCGGCCGCTCGGCCTGCTGGCAGCGGGTCGGCTGGGCGGCGCGGTCGATCGCCGCGCGCAAAGCCGCCGGTTCGACCGGCTTGAGCAGGTAGCCGGCCGGCGCCGTCTCGCTGGCGGGCAGGGCCCGGTCGGCGTGGGCGGTGGTGTAGATGATCGCCGGCGGTAGGTCGGCCTTGCGCAGCCGGTGGGCGAGACGGATGCCGTCCTCGCCGGGCATCTCGATGTCGAGGAACACCAGGTCCGGCACGTTGCGCATCGCCTCGCAGGCCTCCTCGGCGTTGCCGGCCTCGCCGACCACCTCGACACCGCCCAGCCCGTCGAGCAGCCGGCGCAGCCGCCCGCGTGCCAGCGGCTCGTCGTCGACGATCAGCGCGCGCATCAGGCCGCCCCTCCCGGTTGCGGGATCACCAGCTTGACGCGAAAGCGCCCGTCCACCGGCCCGGCCCGCAGCGAGGCCGCCTCGCCGAACACCAGCGCGAGACGGTCGGCGATGTTTGCCAGCGCCATGCCGTTGCCGTGGCGATCCTCGCCGGGGACCAGATCGTTCTCGATCACCAGACCGACCGAACGCCGTCCGGGCTGGCACTCGATGCGGATCGGCCCGGCGGCCTGCTGGCGCTCGACGCTGTGGCGCACGGCGTTCTCCACCAGCGGCTGCAGGGTCAGCACCGGCAGGCGAATCTCGGGCAGTGGCTCGGGCAGCTGCCAGTCGACGCGCAGGCGGTTGCCCAGTCGCCACTGCTCGAGGTCGAGATAGCGGCGCGCCAGCTCGATCTCCTCGGCAAGCGTGACCCGCTCGTCGGCGGCCAGCGCGGCACGGAACACCCGCGAGAGGTCGAGCACCGCCTGCTCGGCGGCCTCGGGGCGTTCGTGGATCAGCTCGGCGACCGTGTTGAGGCTGTTGAAGAGGAAGTGCGGCCGGATGCGCGCGTGCAGCGCGGACAGCTCGGCTTCGGCCGCGGCGTTGATCTGGCGGGCGTTGGCCAGGTGCAGCGAGAACACCCAGATGCCCAGTAGCCCCACCACCAGCGCGATGGCGAGGTTGTGCAGCACGAAGCGCCCGGCCGTCTCGCCCGGCTCCCAGCCGACCGACAGCAGGGCGGAGAAGGCCACCGCGCTGCTGGCGGCCGTCACCGCGAGCAGCAGGACCACCACCGTCGCCAGCAGCGCGGCCAGCGGAAGGCGTTGCAGCCAGCGGCGGCTCGCGCACAGGAGTGCGACCGTCACCAGCGCGATCCAGGTCACCAGCCACAGCGTGGTGCCGAAGCGGCTCCAGCGCTCGGTGCCCACGCCCGGCACCAGCGAGAGCAGCAGCGACAGGATCACCCCGAGGGCCAGCGTGATCAGGATCACCCGCGCGGTGCAGAACGCCGGCAGCGCGGCGGGCAGCAGCGTGCCGGCGCGGTCGGTGTCCGTGGCGGAGGCGTTGGTGGATTGGACGGGCAAGCGGCGACTCCTTTCGCGTCGGTGGCCTGACGGGGTCTATCTTGCCTCAAGGCAGCAGGCGAATCGATGCGGGTCTCAGGGCGCCGGCGCTGGCTGCGATATACTCGCGCCATTCTCAAGCCGGGCCGGCACGACCGACCCGACGCGAAACCGAATCCGTTCGAGGACCACCATGACCGATCGCGACGACAACCCGGCCACCAAGCTCTGGGGCGGCCGCTTCTCCGAGCCCACCGACGCCTTCGTCGAGGCCTTCACCGCCTCGATCGGCTTCGACCAGCGCCTCTATGACGAGGACATCACCGGTTCGATCGCCCATGCCCGCATGCTGGCGCGCGTCGGCGTGATCACCGAGGACGAGGCCAAGAAGATCGTCCGCGGCCTCGAGGACATCCGTGGCGACATCGAGCGCGGCGACCTCGCCTGGTCGGTGGAGCTCGAGGACGTGCACATGAACATCGAGGCGCGCCTGATCGACCGCATCGGCGACGTCGGCAAGAAGCTGCACACCGGCCGCTCGCGCAACGACCAGGTCGCCACCGACATCCGCCTGTTCATGCGCCGCGCCGTCGACGCGATCATCGAGGAGGCCAACCGCCTGCGCCGCGGCCTGGTGGACCTGGCCGAGGCCGAGGCGGAGACCGTCATGCCCGGCTTCACCCACCTGCAGGTCGCCCAGCCGGTCAGCTTCGGCCACCACCTGCTGGCCTGGCACGACATGCTCGAGCGCGACGTCGAGCGGATGATCGACACCCGCAAGCGCATCAACATCATGCCGCTCGGTTCGGCGGCGCTCGCCGGCACCTCCTACCCGCTCGACCGCGACTGGGTGGCCAAGGAACTCGGCTTCGACGGCATCAGCGAGAACTCGCTCGACGCCGTTTCCGATCGCGACTTCCAGATCGAATTCCTCGCCGCCGCCTCGACGCTGATGATGCACCTGTCGCGCATCAGCGAGGAGCTGGTGCTGTGGACCTCGGCGCAGTTCAACTTCATCGAGCTGCCCGACCGCTTCTGCACCGGCAGCTCGATCATGCCGCAGAAGAAGAACCCCGACGTGCCGGAGCTGGTGCGCGGCAAGACCGGCCGCGTCTACGGCAGCCTGTTCTCCCTGCTTACCCTGATGAAGAGCCAGCCGCTGGCCTACAACAAGGACAACCAGGAGGACAAGGAGCCCATCTTCGACACCGTCGACACCCTGATGGGCTCGCTGCGCGCCTTCGCCGACATGATCCCGGCCATCGTTCCGAACCGCGAGCGCATGCGCGAGGCCGCCCGCCAGGGCTTCTCCACCGCCACGGATCTCGCCGACTACCTCGTCCGCCAGGGCGTGGCCTTCCGCGATGCCCACGAGATCGTCGGCAAGGCCGTGCGCCAGGCCACCGACAAGGGCTGCGATCTGGCCGACCTGTCACTGGTCGAGCTACAGGCGCTTTCGGGCCACATCGGCGAGGACGTCTTCGACGTGCTTACCGTCGAGGGCTCCATGGCTGCTCGCGACCTGCCGGGCGGCACTGCGCCCAAGCGCGTCCGTGCCCGGGCGGTGGCGGCACGGGCGGCGCTAGATGCGTTCAAGATTGCTTGATCCTTTAAATAAGCTCTCCCTGCGTCCTGAATACCAGCGAGACAACAGGTCATTAGCAGGCGGTTCTGGCTCTCATTTAATGAGGCGGATGTCCTTGGGGCGTGCAAAAATCTAAGCGGTCGTCAGTCGACGCTCTAGGTGTTCGGCTTGTTCTTGAGAATTTTTGCGATGAATTCGACGGCAGCGTGGTTGTAAATGCTTGGGGTCGCTTTCGGGATTTTGCCGGTTTCCTTGAATTCGTCTTCTTGCTTTTTGTTGCGAAAATTGTAGGCGGCATAATCCGGATTGTTTTTTATGTCATTCTCTCTTATACAGGCCCATACTTCGTGCCGGCCTGTCTCAGGAACCGCCGACTTGACCTTCTCCGCAAGCTCAAGTGCTGAAAGCGGGTAGTTCTTGGTCAAGTGTTCCTTAACTCTCTTTACGACCTCTACCTGGTCTACAGGGACTACATCGCCTACTAGCTGAAGTGCGGTAGATCCGCCTTTCTCGACAAACTCCCCTTGTTTTATAAACTTTAGCTTTGATGCAAGTGTTTCGTCCACGACCATGATTTGATTTTCATTCTTTTCTATCAGACCGCTTTCAGTATCGAGGATCGCTGCATTCTGAGGGCCCATTCGTCCGATTTTGGACATTAGGTCTAACCAACTTCGGTTGTTCTGCTCTATGCGATGAAATATTATGCTTTCCAGCTCAGCCCCTTGGATTTTTTGCGTTCGCCCTCCGTATCGGTAGTAAATCTCTCCGTTTTTTATTGCTTGGTTTTTCCCCTCATCTTTTCTTGCTATAACTGGCTTCGATGTCGAGGGCTCGATTTTGAAAACACCGAATACTTTTTCGTTTATTTCAAAGCTGGCCTGAGTCCACTCTATTTCGGATGAAAATGTCTCTAGCAGAAATCCGCTGATTTTTTCTGGGTCGATCTTTTGGAACTGATCGATGGATTTCTCAGACATCCCAATTAGTACGCGCGGGGCATCCTTAACCCCAAATATCAAGTGCCCTCCTCTATTGTTGGCGAACGCTGCAAAGTCCCGAAAATAATCTGCTAACGCAGCTAGGCTGAACTGTTCTTTAAACTCCAGTTCTTGCCCTTCTCTGTGGTGAAGTCTTCCACCGTTTAGCCGTAGAAGTTCTCGAATTACGGACTCGTCAATCAAGGTTATGCTCCCGCGATGTTCTTAATTATTCAATGCTGTGCCCTAGTTCTTTGATCGGGGATGCGTTTTTTCCATTGGGCTATCGTAAATTTTAGTCGGTCGATCAGGTCGTCATACGTCAATATGTCGATCACATTTTTAAACTTCCTTCTTATTATTTCAAAGTCCTGATTTTGCTCGTTAGACATTCCCTTCGTTCGCCCCATTATTATTATCGCACCGGGGTTGGTTATTTTTATCTGGAAATCTTTGGGTAGTTCGCTTCTAAAGCGTTCGGTTAGTTTTTGTTCGCCTTTTATTCCCCACTTGTTTAGGTGGAATATGTATTTTTCAATTTGCATTATTGTTCCTGTTAGCTCCCGGAGCGGGATGTGATTGTCGCGGTATGTCCGCTCTGTAATGATGCTCTTGTCGAATGGTTTTTTTATTTCAATAATGTCTGTGTAGCCGGATGAGTCTACAAGTAAGTAGTCTATGCTTCGGTTTTTGTTCTTGTAGAAGTCTTTGACGGGGCTTTCACTGAATACATATAGGTATTTGGGGTAAAGCAGGAGTATAATTTGTATTATCTCTTTTTGCCATTGTTTCTCTGAATATGTTTGCTCTTGATTAAGCATGCCTTGTAGTTTTTTGAGGATTCTTTCGTATTTGGTGGTCTCGAATTCTGACAGGCTGCTGTGAAGATCGTTTCCGACGCGACTTTGTTTTTTGTTCATGTAGCGATGGAAGTCTTCCTCAAAATCGTCTTTTGTTTCGATATAAGACGATATTGTGCTGCTTATCCTTGCTGAGGTGTATTTGTCAAGCTCGTGTTTGTTGGGGAAGTTCTTTACAAGGTGCTCGTATGTTGATTTTGGAATAGCGTCATTCCTTTTTCCGCCAATATAGATCGGCCCTTGAGTGACTTTGTCTAGTTTTCCGAATATTGATATTGACCGTTCGGCTATAAACTTGTTTCGTTTTAGTGTGATGTCCTTGTGAATGTATACGTCACTGTCTACTGACAGTGTTCGCCCCGGGAATCGGTAATAATCTTCCTCAAGCGTCGCTGCTTGAAACACTGCAGGTTCGTCGTAGTTGGAGGGTTCGTTTATTACGTCATTTTTAGTGAAAGTAAATGTTTTCGCTATTGTAACTTGGCCGTGTTCCTCTAAGCTGTCCTCTATCCAGGTGGCGTCCCCATAGGCTCCATCGTAAAATAGGAGGACTCGTTCCTCTTCCTTGTAAAAGTTGATCATATGCTTTTGTAAGCCTGGGTTTGCTTGGTTGCGTTTATTTCCGGAGTTTTCAGTTGGGCGGGCTCATGGCTGGTTTTAGTTCGTCATGTAAAGAACTTTTCTTAGCCACGACACGATCTGATCCAGCTCTTCCGGCAAGATGCCGTGCTCGACCGCGTAGTGCCTCTCGGTGACATTCGTCAGCCCGCAGTCCTGCAGGAACGCGTTGAGCTTGCCCGCAGCGCGCACCGGGATCAGGGTGTCGTGCTCGCCGTGGCCGATGAACACGGGCGGGTTGCGGCCGTCGGTTGGCGGGACGATCTGCTCGGGGGCGGGCAGCCAGGTGGAGAGCATCACGGCGGCCAGCGGCGGGCGCGGCAGGGTCAGCATCAGGCGGTTGGCTAGCACGCCGCCCTGCGAGAAACCGCCGAGGATGTAGGGGTCGTCGCCGACCGTGTCCTGCACCTGCTGCTGCAGGTCGGCGGTGATGCCGGTCAGCGCGTCCCGGTCCACGCCGATGCTGCCGTCGGCCTCCGGCACCAGGTCGAACCAGCTGGGCATGGGCAGCCCGCCGTTGATGGAGACCGACGAGACCGGGGCGTCCGGGCGATGGACCTGCCAGTGGTGGTCATCGAGTGCCACGCGCTGGGCGATCAGGTCGCTGATCGGGGCGAGGTCGTCGCCGTCGGCGCCGAGGCCGTGGAACAGGAACAGGTGCAGCGGTCGGCTCATCGTCCTTCGTCCTTTCTGGAAACGTCGTGTTCGTGTGCCCTATAGTCTCGCACGGCAAATCCGTTGCAACAGGAGCACCCATGGCGGGCGAATTCGATCACCGTGCCGATCGGCGCGACTACCTCCACGGCGAGCTGCGTCGCCGCGAACTGGCCGCCGACCCGGTCGATCAGCTGGCCAACTGGCTGATCGCCGCGCGCGAGGCGGGCAACTTCGATCCCACCGCGATGTGCGTCTCCACCGTCGACGCCGATGGCTGGCCGTCCGCGCGCTACGTGCTGTTGAAGCACTTCGACGCGCGCGGCCTGTGCTTCTACACCGATACCCGCAGCCGCAAGGGGCGGGAGCTCGACGCCAACCCGCGCGCCGCGTTGACCTTCTTCTGGCCGGAGGTCGACCGGCAGGTACGCGTCGCCGGCACGGTCGAGCGCCTGCCCGACGAGGACAACGAGGCCTACTTCCGCCAGCGCCCGCGCGGCTCGCGGCTGGCGGCGATCACCTCCACCCAGAGCGCGGCGATCGAGTCGCGCCAGGCGCTGGAAGCGCGGTTCGAGGCGATGGCCGAGCGCTACCCGGAAGGCGAGGTGCCGCGCAACCCCGCCTGGGGCGGCTACCGCGTGGTGCCGCGCGAGTGGGAGTTCTGGCAGGGCCGGCCGTCGCGACTGCACGACCGCTTCGCCTACGTGCGGGATGGTGACAAGTGGCTCGTGGAGCGATTGATGCCATGACGGACGCCGCCCTCGAACGCGTGCAGATGGAACCGGCCTGGCGCGAGGCGCTCGCACCAATACTGCTCGATACGCCCATGCAGCAGCTGCGCCAGCGGCTGCTCGAACAGGGCAAGCGCGGCACGGTCATCCATCCGAAGCCCGACGAGTGGTTCCGCGCCTTCAACCACACCCCGCTCGACCAGGTGCGGGTGGTGATCCTCGGCCAGGACCCGTATCCCACCCCGGGGCACGCCAACGGGCTGTGCTTCTCGGTGCGCCCGGACGTGCGGCCGCTGCCCAAGTCCCTGCTGAACATCTTCAAGGAGCTCGAGAGCGATCTCGGTATCCGGAACAGCAATGGCGATCTCACCCACTGGGCCGACCAGGGCGTGCTGCTGCTCAACGCCGTGCTCACCGTCGCCTCCGGGCAGCCGGCCTCGCACCAGGGCATGGGCTGGGAGGCGCTGACCGAACGCGCCATCCGCGTGCTCGCCGAGCAGCCGCGCCCGATCGTGTTCGTCTTCTGGGGCGCGCAGGCGCAGAAGAAGGCCGCGCACGTCCACCGCCCCGAGCACCTGGTGATCAAGAGCCCGCACCCCTCGCCGCTGTCCGCCTACCGCGGCTTCTTCGGCTCCAAGCCCTTCTCGCGCATCAACGCCTTCCTCGAATCCCATGGACTGGCGCCGATCGACTGGCGCACCGGGGTCGAATCCGGCTGATCCCCTAGAGCAGGCCCCGCTCGGCCATCGAGATGCAGGGCCGCCCCACCACCACGTGATCCAGCAGGCGCACGTCGATCAGGTTGAGCGCCTCGCGCAGTCGCTCGGTCAGGCGCCGGTCGGCGCTGCTGGGTTCGGCGACGCCGGAGGGATGGTTGTGGGCGAGGATTACCGCCGCGGCGTTGTGGCGCATCACGGCCCGCACCACCTCGCGCGGGTGGACGGCGGCCTGGTCGATGGTGCCGAAGAACAGCCGTTCGAAGGCCAGCACCCGGTGGCGGTTGTCCAGATACAGCACGCCGAAGACCTCCTGGGTCTCGCCGTCCAGCTCGGCCTGCAGGAAGCGGAACACCGCCTGCGGGCTGGCGATGTCCGGCCCGACGCGCAGCTCCTCGGCGAAGTGACGCCGGGCGAGTTCGAGTACCGCCTGCAGCTGGCAGAACTTGGCGTCGCCCAGCCCGCGGGCGCGGGAAAAGTCCTGCCGCGAGGCATTGAGTAGCGCGCTGATCGAGCCGAAGTGCGACAGCAGGTCGCGGGCGAGATCCACGGCCGAGCGGCCGGCGACCCCGGTGCGCAGGAAGATCGCCAGCAGTTCGGCGTCGGACAGGCTCGCCGGCCCTCGGGCCAGCAGGCGTTCGCGTGGCCGCTCGGTGGT
The DNA here is from genome assembly GCF_001641825.1 of Guyparkeria sp. WRN-7. Classification (GTDB taxonomy): domain Bacteria; phylum Pseudomonadota; class Gammaproteobacteria; order Halothiobacillales; family Halothiobacillaceae; genus Guyparkeria. The sequence continues at coordinate 213,847 of NZ_LRFH01000014.1, forward strand.
CGGCCAGTCGGTGATGGGCATGGTGATTCCCTCCCTGGAATCGTCATGGCAGTTGAATTGTGTTTGCTCAGTCGGGCGGACGCGCCCCCAGCAGGATGCCCTGCGCGCGCCACTGTTCCAGTTGCTCGCCGGCGAAGCCCAGCAGTTCCTCGACCGGGCGGCCGAAGGTCTCGGCCAGCGCGGCCACGATCTCGCGGCCGGTCTGGTCGTCTGCCTCGGTCAGTGCCAGCAGCAGCTGGGCGCTGCCGGGCGTGAGGTTCAGGGCGAACGGCGCGCCGTGTGCGTCGCGATGCAGGGCCAGATGATGCATGCCTGCCGGCGGGATCGCGGGTGTCTCGCCGGCCTCGAGCATCGCGGCGATCCGGTCGACCGGGTACGCGGTCACCAGCAGGCGGACCAGCGAGGAGACCACCGGCTGCCCGGCAAGCAGGTCGCCCTCTGGGTCGAGATCGGCCGGGGCGGGCGCGGCATCCTCGGCCATCAGCTCGAAGCGCGCCAGTTCGTAGGCGGCCAGTTCGCGCTGCCAGTCGGCCAGCTCGGGGTTTTCCTGCAGGAAGGCGCAGAACTCGCCGGGCAGGTCGCGCAGGATCGGCGAGTGGGCCGGGTGGTCGCGGAAGAACGGCCGGGTCAGTGCCAGCCAGTTCGTGTCATCGAGGCTCGCGCGCAGCGCCGGGAAGGCGTTTTCCAGCGTACCGTCGATGTTGTTGAAGAACAGCTTGGCGTACCAGGCCATGCGCTCGGGCTTGCTGCCCGGGGGCGGCGGGTTGGCCTCCGGATCCCGTACGTACCGCGTGAAGGCCTCTTGCGTCTCGCGAAAATCGGCCACCGGATTCCTCGACAAACCTACTGTGCCGTCCGATTGCTGCGTCGCGTGCTCGTTCGCTCCTCGCCTATCTGCCCGATATGTCTCGTCGCTCACTGCGCGGCTCCTTGCACTCGGACGTGCTCGTGACGGTTTTCGAGGAACCCGGACAAGTCAAGCCGCCTTGCTACCCAGCGCCCGCTCGGCGGCGCGACGGATCTGCGCGACCTCGCCCATCAGTTCCTCGAGCGGCGGGATGTCGAAGTCACGTTCCAGGAGCGTCGGCACCGGGCCGACGTGGCGGTAGGTGTGCTCGAGCAGGTCCCATACCGGGGCGCTGACCGGCGCGCCGTGGCTGTCGATGATCAGGTCTTCCTCGACCTGGTGGTGGCCGGCGACGTGCAGGTAGCGCACCCGCTCGGCGGGCATGGCGTCGATAAAGGCATACGGGTCGTAGCCGTGATTGACGCTGTTGACGAAGACGTTGTTGACGTCGAGCAGCAGGTCGCAGCCCGAGCGCTCGAGGATGTTCAAGATGAACGTCCTCTCGTCCATGGTGGATTCCACCGGCGAGTAGTAGGAGACGTTCTCCAGCACCAGCCGACGGCCGAGGCGTTGCTGGACCGTGTCGATGCGCGCGACGACGTGGTCGATCGCCTCCTCGGTGAAGGGGATCGGCATCAGGTCGTAGAGGTGCGCGTTGTCCGAGCAGAACGACAGGTGCTCGCTGTAGAGCGCCGGCTGGTACTCGTCGAGGAACTCGCCCACGGCGTCGACGAACTCGAGGTCGAGCGCCGCTGGGCCGCCGATCGACAGCGACAGGCCGTGGGTGTAGAGCGGGTAGTCCTCGAGCAGGGCCTTGAAGCGTTCCTTGACCGGCCCGCCGAAGCGCAGCCAGTTCTCGGGGGCGACCTCGAGAAAGTCGACGTCGGGGCGTTGTTCCTCGATCTCGCGCATGAGCGGACCGCGACGCAGGCCGATGCCGACGGGAACGTGTTGCGTGACGCTGGGGCTGGCGGATTGGGGGCTCATGGCAGGCCTCCCGGAACGCTGGGTGGCCAACGGCGCGGTGGCGCCATCGGCCGGGGATCTATTGACCATCGACGGGGCGTCGACGGTCGTCGGTCGTGGCTTCGGCCTGGCGGGCCGATGCCGTCACGACGGGATCAGGACTCGCCCTTTTCCTCGTCGCCCGTCTCCTCGTCCATGCTGCTGCCGCACTGGCCGGCACCGCAGGCCATCTCCGCGGTCTGGAAGCTGCCCGCGTGGGTGGACTCGGAAGCGAACGGGTTGCCGTTGGCCGCTGCCATGGCGGTGGAGCCGGCCAGCGCAGTGGCCAGGGCGGTCGAACCGATCAGCAGATGCTTCTTCGATTGCGTTTTCATGTCGTCAGATCCTCTCGTTAGGGTTCGCGCGGTCGGGCCGCGTAGACACTACGACAGCCGGCGCGGCTATCGGTTTCCTGATCATGCACCAGCCGGTGCGGCAATTCCAGAGTGAAACGCTGCGATTTGTTAGCCGCTCCAACTGATTGATTAACCGTCGACCGCAAGGTCGCGCCGCGGCTGGTCGATGCCCTCGGTGCAGACCGGCAGCGTCGGCTCGTCGATGCATTGCTCGGCTGCCTTCAGGCGCTGCTCCAGGTATTCCGGGTAGAAGTCCGGCACGGTCACGCCCTTGAGTTCGTCGACCACCTGCTGGCCGTCCGGGGCGAAGAACATCACCTGCGGTACCAGCTCGACCCCCTGAAAGCGGGCGAACTCGACCGGCGTGTAGGAGGTGCCCTGCCACTGGATTTCCGGGCTGGGCGAGTCGATCTCCACCCGGCGGATGATCAGACGGTCGCTGTAGGCCTCGTCCTCGGCCATGGTCTGCAGGAATTCCTCGTCGACCGTCTGGCAGTAGCTGCAGTAGGTGGCGTGGAAGAACAGCAGCATGGGGATCTGGCGTTCCTGGAGGAGCTCCAGATCACGGGAGACATCGCGCAGGTCGTCCATCATCAGTACCGCGCCTTCGCCCTCTGCCGGCAGTGCTTCCTCGGCCTGGCCCGGCGGTGCGGCCATGCCGAGCAGGAACAGCGAGGCGAACGGGGCCAGCAGCAGCGTGGCAAGTCGGATCGGACGAGTCGGGTCAAACTGGGCGAGCATGGGTGCCTCCGGAATGGGTGGCGGGATTGTATGCGTTTTGGACCATGCGTGGGGGTAACGGTTCCGGCCGGGTCGTGTCCGCAGACGGCATCCGGGTTACCATGGCGACCATCTCGAATGGCCCGGTGGACAGCGCCGGGCCTTCCGGTTCCAGAACGACGAGGATGACAGATGAGCAAGGCATTTTCCGAGGGCCGCGTGCTGCGGATCGCGACCCGGGCCAGCCTATTGGCGCTGTGGCAGGCCGAGTTCGTGGCCGCCGAGCTGAAGAAGCGTAACCCGGGGCTCGAGGTCGAGCTGGTGAAGATGACCACCCGCGGCGACCAGCTGCTCGACAGCCCGCTGTCGAAGATCGGCGGCAAGGCGCTGTTCGTCAAGGAACTCGAGGTCGCCATGCTCGAGGACCGCGCCGACATCGCCGTGCACTCGATGAAGGACGTGCCGATGCAGTTCCCGGACGGGCTGGAGCTGATCGCCATCCTCGAGGGTGATGACCCGCACGACGCGTTCGTTTCCAACAAGTACGGCAATCTCGACGAGATGCCGGCCGGGTCCGTGGTCGGCACCTCCAGCCTGCGTCGCGAGACCCAGGTGCGCGAGCGCTTCCCGGAGCTGGAGGTCAAGACGCTGCGCGGCAACATCCACACCCGCCTGCGCAAGCTCGACGACGGCGAGTACGACGCCATCATCCTCGCCGCCTCGGGCCTCAAGCGCGCCGAGCTGGCCGACCGCATCACGCATCGACTGACCGCCGAAGAGTCGCTGCCGGCCATGGGCCAGGGTGCGCTCGGTATCGAGGCGCGCAGCGACGATGCCGAGGTGCACGCGCTGATCGACCCGCTGGTCGACCAGGACACCACCACCCGCGTCACCGCCGAGCGGGCATTCAACACGCGTCTGAACGGCGGCTGCCAGGTGCCGATCGGCGGCCACGCGCTGCTGGTCGAGGACGACAAGCTGTGGCTGCGCGGCCTGGTCGGCCGCCCGGACGGTTCCGAGACCCTGCGCGACGAGATCACCGGGCCGCGTGCCGAGGCCGAGGCGCTGGGTATCGAGCTGGCCGAGCGCGTGCTGCGCGCGGGTGCCGACAAGATCCTCGCCGAGGTGGGTATCGAGACCGAGGCCCCGAGCCAGGACTGATCCCGTGCCGGCGTCTGCCCCGACAGCCATCCGCGAGGTCTTGCTGACCCGGCCCGAGGGCAGCAACGCCGAGCTGCGCGCGGCGATGGAAGCGGCGCGCCCTGCCGTACTCGATGGTCCTTCGCCGTCGTTGACCCCCTTGCCGCTGCTGGCCATTCGGTCGCTGCCCGGCGGGGGGGAATTGCCACAGGCGCTGGCGGCGATGCGGCCCGAGGATCTGGTCGTGTTCGTCAGCCCGCGCGCGGTGGCAGCCGCCGCCGAGGTGCGCCCGCTGCCCGACTGGCCGGCAGCTCAGGTCGCCGCCGTGGGCGCGGCCACCGGGCGGGCGCTGACGGAGGCCGGTTGCGGCAATGCCCTGCTTCCCGCGGGCTCCGAGGACAGCGAGGGGCTGCTCGAGCGGCTGGACGGGGTGTCGATGACTGGCCGCCGGGTATGGATCATCCGCGGCGAGACCGGTCGCGAGCTGCTCGCCGACACGCTGGCGGCACGCGGTGCCCGCCCCCGATTCGTCGCCGTCTATCGACGCGAGTGCGCGCCGGCTCCCGGCCGTGTGCCGGCCGGCGGCGACCGTCTCTGGATCGTTACCGCACCGCAGGCCCTCGACTGCCTCGCGGCACTGGCTCCGGCAACCGATGACGAATCGTCGGGGCTGCTAGACTCGACTCTGCTGGTGATCAACGACCGGGCGCGCGACCGGGCGCGGGCACTCGGGTTCCGCGGCCCGATCGCGCTGGCCGGCGGGCCGGCCCCGGCCACGCTGGCCGAGGCCGCCTGGAACCTGATCACCGAGCGGCAAACGTCGTTGCGGGCCCGGCCCTGATCCATTTCGCCGGGCTGTCGACCGCACGCACACTGGGGATGCGCAATGGAAAAGAAGCAAGGCGACAAGCAAACCGAGGAGCAGGCCGCCGACAAGCCGACCGAGTCGACGGCATCGACTTCGACCGGGACGTCAGCCAAGGACACGGACACCGGCGCCGGCAAGACGTCGGCAGCGAGCCGGTCGTCCGGGTCGAGCCGCGCCTCGAGCCGGCGTTCGAAGCGCAGCAAGGCAAGTAGCGCCAGCTCGGGTTCGAAGGCTGCCCCGAAAGCCGCCCAGGACGAGAAGACCCAGAGCGACAAGGGCCAGGGCGGAAAGGGCCAGGGCGACAAGAGCCAGGATGACAAGCCCGCGGCCAAGTCGACCACGGCCGGCGAGCAGTCGTCCGCGCAGAACAAGGCGGACGCCAAGGCAGGTGCCGGGGACGCCGGCAAGGGTGCCTCGACGAGCGCCGGCAAGCCGTCCGGCGATGGCGCGTCGCCGCGCCCCGGTTCGGCGATGCCCTGGTTGGTCGCTGCCGTCGTGCTGCTGTTCGTGCTGGCCGGGATTGGCGCCTGGCAGCTGTGGCAGCTCGACCAGGCGCGTCAGGCGCAGGTCGAATCGACCCAGGCCGACCGCGAGGAGCTGGCCGCGCGCATCGACTCCTTGTCCGGCGATATCGCCGATACCCGTGCATCGATCGACACCCTCGAGCAACGTGACGAGGCGATCCGTGACGAGGTCGAGTCCGCCCTGAGCGGGCAGCTCGACAAGCTCGCCGACCGGCAGGACAGCCTCGGCGAACGGGTCGCACGCATCGACGACCGCCTTGCCCGCGGCGAAATCGCCTGGAAGACGGCGGAGGTCGGTTTCCTGCTGACGCGCGCCCAGGAACGCCTGGCCATCGCACGTGATCCGCACGGCGCGAAGCTGGCCCTCGAGCTGGCGGACGAGCGGGTGGCTGCCCTGTCGCGACCGCACTGGCTGCCGCTGCGCTCGGCGATCAGCGATGCGATCGCCTCGATCGAGGACGCCAGTGAAGGGGACCGCGTCGGTCAGGCGCTGGCCCTGCGCCGCCTGGGCGACCGCGTGGACGAATGGCCGCTGGCCGGCCGTGACGCGCCGGCCGACGAGGAGGCGACCGGCGAGACCAGTGCTGCCGCCCCGGCGGCCCCGGCGGACGCTGCCTGGTACGAGAAGGCCTGGGCGGCGACCACCGGCTGGCTGACGAGCCAGGTGAGCGTGACCCGTTCTGATCGGCCGGTGCGCCTGCGCGAGCGGGTGGCCACCGATCGCGAGACGCGTCTGTGGCTGACCGCGGTGCGCGAGGCGCTGCTCTCGCGTGATCGCGAGGCGCTGATGACCACGCTCGACGAGTCGCGCGACTGGATCGAGGCGCACTATGCGGTGGAGGCCTCCGGGCCGGCGGCCGCCCTCGAGGCGATCGAGCGGGTACGCACGCAGTTCACCAGCCGTGAATTCCCCTCGCTGGAGGCGGTGCTGCGGGCCTGGGAACGTGCCTCGGCGCAGGAGAAGGCGCGCGCCGATGACACCGGCAAGGAGGCGCAGTCATGAAACGCGTGATCGTCTGGATCGTCCTGCTGGCCGCCCTGGTGGCGGCGGGCATCTATTTCCTCCCCGACGCGGGTGTGGCGATGATCGAGATCGCCGGCTGGCGCGTCGAGACCACCGCCGTCGGCCTGCTGGTCATGGCGCTGGTCGCCGTGATCGTGCTGCAGGTCCTGTGGCGGCTGCTTGCCGGTGTGCTCCATCTGCCCGCCCGGCTGTCGCGCCGTTCGGCCAAGCAGCGCCGCCGGGCCGCCGACGACAAGCTGCTGCGCGCCTGGGCCGAGCGCCAGCGCGGCCAGTCCGAGGTGGCGCAACGCTATGCGCTGGCGGGTGTCGAGAACGGCAGCCTGCCGCCGATGCACTTCCAGGTGGCGATCGACGCCCTCCTCGACGGGCTGGATCCGTCGCGCAAGGGCGCACCGGGCCACCACCGCGAATCCATCCGCGACGAGGTGGGCGACCTGTACGAGACGGTCGACCGCCGCTTTCCCAAGTTCGCCGAGTTCCTGCGCCTGCATATCGTCCAGCGGCTGATTGCCCTCGGCGAGATCGAGTGGGCCGGCTCGATGCTCGAGCCGCTGATCGAGACCCATCCGCGCGACGAGGCCATCCTGCTGATCCGGGCGCAGCTGCTCGAGATGGCGGGTGACGTCGAGCAGCTGGCGGCCCTGCTGCCGACCCTGCGCCGCATCAAGGACAAGCGCCTGACCGGCGACGAGCTGCTGCGGATCGAGCGGCGCGTGCTGCTGGGACGGATCGATGCGGCGGCCCGCTCGCGCGATGCGGACCTGCTGTCGCGCCTGTGGGCCGAGGCCAACCGGTCGGTGGTCGACAGCGACGCGGTCACCGTGGCCTACGCACAGGCCCTGGTGCGTGTCGGCGCTGCCAACGCGGCTGCCCGGGTGCTGGAAAAGCGCCTGGCGCGCACGCTCGAGGCCGCCACCCTGCAGGCCTGGGCCGAGGTGCCTCACGGGGACCCGGCCGAGGCGCGCCGCCGGCTGATGAAGGTGGTGCCCGACGACTGGGCCGAGCCGGCCGAGGCCGCCGACGTCGGTCGACCCCGCGAGCGGGCGGCCTTCGCCTACGCGATGGCCCGGCTGGCGCTGGCCGAGTCCGATCCGGGCAATGCCCAGATGTGGATCGGCCGGCTGGGGCCGCTTGACCAGGACCTGCGCTACCTTGCGGTCGCCGCCCGGGTGCATGCGCGCCTGCGCGACAGCAGCGAGGCGGCCGTTCTCTACGAGCGGGCACTGGCACGTGCCGGCCTCGAGGGCCAGGTGATCCCGCCGGAGCCGGCGGTCGCCGATGACCGCTGAGGTGACCCGGGAGCACCGGGCCGCCCTGGGCGATCTGCGGCGCTTTCTCGACTACCTCGAGGCGCGCGGTGAGCTGGTGCGCGTCAGCGAACCCGTCGATCCCGACCAGGAGATGACGGTGCTGGCCGACCGCGTGTTGCGCGCCGGCGGCCCGGCCCTGCTGATCGAGCGTCCTGCCGGTTTCGATACCCCGGTGCTGCTCAATCTGTTCGGCACCGCCGAGCGGGTCGCACTGGGCATGGGTGGCCAGGGGCTGGCGGATCTGCGCGAGATCGGCCGGCTGCTCGCCTTTCTCAAGGAGCCGGATCCGCCCGCAGGGCTCAAGGAGGCGTGGCGCAACCTGCCGATCTTCAAGAAGGTGCTCGACATGGCGCCCCGGCAGGTGAAGAAGGCGCCGGTGCAGGAGGTGGTGCTCGAGGGCGAGGAGATCGACCTGTCTCGCTGGCCGGTGCAGACCTGTTGGCCGGAAGACGCCGCGCCGCTGATCACCTGGGGACTGACGACCACCCGCGGCCGGCCGCGCAAGGGCGGCGGGATCGAGGCCGACCCCGAGGACGCGGCCGCCTCCGGGCGCGAGCGGCTCAACATGGGCATCTATCGCCAACAGGTGATCGGCCGCAACCGGGTGATCATGCGCTGGCTGGCGCATCGCGGCGGTGCGCTCGATTTCGCCCACTGGCAACAGACCCATCCGGGCGAACCCTTCCCGGTGGCCGTGACGCTGGGTGCCGATCCGGCCACGATTCTCGGCGCGGTCACGCCGGTGCCCGACACCCTGTCCGAATACGCCTTTGCCGGCCTGTTGCGCGGCGAGCGCACCCGCCTGGTCAAGTGCCTGTCGCATGACCTGCTGGTGCCGGCCAATGCCGAGATCGTGCTGGAGGGCTTCATCCACCCCGACGACACGGCCGTCGAGGGTCCCTACGGCGATCACACCGGCTACTACAACGAGACCGAGACCTTCCCGGTGATGACCATCGAGCGCATCACCCACCGCCGGGACCCGATCTACCACAGCACCCACACCGGCCGTCCGCCCGACGAGCCGGCCATCCTCGGGGTGGCACTGAACGAGGTGTTCGTGCCGCTGATCCAGAAGCAGTTCCCCGAGATCGTCGACTTCTACCTGCCGCCGGAGGGCTGCTCCTACCGCATGGCGGTGGTGTCGATGAAGAAGCAGTACGCCGGGCATGCCAAGCGCGTGATGATGGGGGTGTGGAGCTTCCTGCGCCAGTTCATGTACACCAAGTTCGTGATCGTGGTGGACGACGACGTCGATGCGCGATCGTGGGAAGACGTGATCTGGGCGATGACCACCCGCATGGACCCGGTGCGCGATACCACGCTGGTCGAGCACACGCCGATCGACTACCTCGATTTCGCCTCGCCGGTCTCGGGGCTGGGCGGCAAGATGGGGATGGATGCGACCTCGAAGTGGCCGGGCGAGACCGACCGCGAGTGGGGACGCCCGATCCGGCCCGATCCGGACGCGCAGGCGGCGATGAGCGAGGTGTTCGAGTCGGTGATGGCGCGAGCGGCCGCGGCGCGCGGCGAGGGCTAGCGGCTCAGTCGCCGGCCGCTTCCGTCGGGGCGAGCACGCAACGGTTGCGACCCTGCTCCTTGGCCTGGTAGAGCGCGTCGTCCGCCCGGCTGAAGACCGTTTCCATTTCCTCGTCGGGGGCAAAGGTCGCCAGCCCGCAGGAGGCGGTGACGCTGATCTCCCGTTCGCGCGAGCGCAGCTTGGTGCGCGCGAGCTTCTCGCGGATACGATCCACCACCTTGAGCGCGTCCTCGCCGCTGGCGCCCGGGAGCAGCATCACGAACTCCTCGCCGCCGAAGCGGGCGATCATGTCGACGTCGCGGATGAGCTTGTTGAATGTCTTCGCGACGATGATCAGGGTCTTGTCGCCGGCCTGGTGGCCCAGCTGGTCGTTGATGTCCTTGAAGTGGTCCAGGTCCCAGATGGCGAGTGTCAGCGGCGCGCCGTCGCGACGCATCCGCGCGATCTCCAGTCGGGTGCGGTGGTCGAAGGCGAGCCGGTTGGGCAGGCCGGTGAGATTGTCGCGGAACAGCTTCGCCTCGCTCTGCTTGAGCTGTTCCTCGAGGATGCGGGTCTGGCCCTCGAGCTGGGCGAGTCGTTCGCGCAGCCGCTGGTTGTCCGCCTCGATGTCTTCCTGGCGGCGCTCCTCGCCCTGCTGGAAGGACTGTATCTGCTGGCGGATACGCGTGATCCGTTCGCGGACGGCGAGCTTTAGTCCACCCAGATCATCGGCCGATTCCACTTCGGCATCGATATCGTCGACCTGCCGCCGGAGATTGTCGTCGAGCTTGAGGCGGGCGCTGCGCTGTTCGGCCAGATCGTCGCTCTGCAGCTGCGTGTGCTGGTCGATGTCGGCCAGCGCCTCGGTGACCTGCTCGAGAAAGCGGGTCAGCTCCGACTTCTCCTTCTCGATCGCCTGACGCATGTCGTTGATCAGCGTCGCGGTGCGATCGATCAGGATGCTGGGCAGGGTCTGGTCGCTGGGATCGTCGATGGTCGAGATCAGGCGGGCGCGCCGGCCCTCGAGCGAGTCGACGAAGGCGATCCGGTCGAGCAGCAGCGGCAGCACCTCGCGGACGTGCGATGCCGTGCCGTTGTGCGTGCCGTGACTGGCCGGCGCGGCGTCGCTGGTCTCGATCGGGTTTTCCGGCTCGCTCTTCGCTTCCTGTTCGCGGATGCGCCGTGCCAGGTCCTCGACGTCGTCCCGCAGCCGGCCGACCTCGAAGGCATGGTCGTCCTGCTTGCGGGCCTTGTCGCGGATGCGGCTGGCGGCATCGGCCAGCGCGGGGTAGGCCTTGTCGACGGCGAACAGGACGCGCGACAGGGTCAGCTTGAGCAGCCCGCCCAGTTCCTGGTCGTGCTCCTCCAGTCGCCCGAGCTCGCCCAGCATCTGCTCGTAGCGTTCGCGGTAGTCTTCACCCTCGGGCGTCGACGGGGTCGGTTCCTCGGCCATCAGTCCTTGTCTCCTTCACGCATTCCCTGCGACGTTCGGCGTGCCGTGTCGGCCGGGTCCGTTTCCCGGCCGGTCGGTTCGTGCCACCGCACCGATGGTAGCGCGATGCTCATGGCGACGGGAACATGATCCGAACCGCCAATCGGCCTGGCCTCGGTGCCGCGGATGTCGAGCGACTGGCTGACGGCGATATGGTCGATGGCCCGCTGCGGGCGCCAGCGCGGGTAGGTCAGTGGTGGGCGGGTCGGCAGTTTCAGCCCGTTCTCGATGCACCATTGCTGCATGCCGGGGTCGTCCGGTTCGCAGTTGAAGTCGGCCATCACCACCACGTACCCGGGCACGTCGCAGAGCACGCCGAGCTGGTCGAACTGCCAGTCGCGGGCGCGCCGGCTCAGCGCCAGGTGGGTGTCGATCACGCGCAGCGGGTGGCCGTCCCAGAGGAAGTCGGCCACCAGGGCGCCGCGGCCCGGCATCCGCCCGGGCAGCGGGCACTGGTCGACCTGGATCGGCTGGATGCGGCTGATCAGGCCCAGCGCGTGCTTGCCGAACTGGCCCAGGTCGCGATTGACGCGCACGGCCCAGTGCGGCAGCTCGGCCAGTTCGGCGAGCTGCTCGGCCTGGTTGACGAAGCGGCTGCGGATCGAGCCGGCATCCGCTTCCTGCAGGCCGATGATGTCGAAGTGGGTCAGGGTCGGGGCAATCGCGGCGAGGCTGCGGTCGCGGTCGGCGCTGGGCAGCAGGTGCTTCCAGCCGCCGGTCAGGTAGTCGCGATAGCGGTGCGTGGCGATGCCGACCTGGATGTTGTGCGACAACAGGCGCAGCGGTCGGTGACCGCGCACGGCGGCGAAGTCGCTCGGTCCGTCGGCCGGCCGGCTGGTCGCCAGGTTGCGACGGCTGCCGGGCCGGCGCCTCATCCGCCCACCAGGGTCTCGCCGAGGCGCCGGGTGAGCTGCTCGTTCTCGCGATAGTCGACCGGCACGTCGATCACGCAGACGGCATTGCTTTCCATCGCCTCCTTGAGGATCGGCAGCAGCCCGTCGCCGGATTCCACCCGATAGCCCTTCGCGCCGAAACTCTCGGCCAGCTGGACGAAATTGGGGTTGCCGAAGTGCACGCCGGTGGACCGGCCGAAACCGCGACGCTGCTTCATGTCGATCAGGCCGTAGCCACCGTCGTTCCAGATGAGCACGATGATCGGCGTGTTGCAGCGCACCGCGGTCTCCAGTTCCTGCACGTTCATCAGGAAGCCGGCATCGCCGGTGGCCGCGACGATGTGCTGGTCCGGGTAGAGCAGCTTGGCCGCGATCGCGCCGGGCAGGGCGATGCCCATGCTGGCAAAGCCGTTGGATATCAGGCAGCTGTTGGGACGCTCGGAGCGGTACATGCGCGCCAGCCACATCTTGTGGGCGCCGACGTCGGAGATGACGATGTCGCGGCTGGACAGCGCGGTGCGCAGGTCCCAGATCAGCTTCTGTGGCTTGATCGGCAGGCAGTCGTCATCCGCGTGCCGGTTCATGTCCTCGATCAGCGCCTCGCGCAGGTCGCGGAACGCCGGGCCCTCGTGCGGCGTGGTCAGCTCGCCGAGGCGATCCATCGCCGTGTTGATGTCGCCGACGATGCTGGTGGCCACGGGGTAGTGCGCGTCCACCTCGGCCGCCTCGGTGTCGACGTGGATGATCTGCCGGTCGCGGGTGGGATGCCACAGCTGCGGGTGGTACTCGACCAGGTCGTAGCCGATGCAGACGATCACATCGGCCTGGTCGAAGCCGACGTTGACGTAGTCCTTCGACTGCAGGCCCACCGAACCCAGTGCCATCGGGTGACGGAACGGGATCACGCCCTTGGCCATGAAGGTGTTGGCCACCGGGATGTTGAGCCGTTCGGCCAGGTTGGCCAGCGCCTCGCTGGCCTGAGCGCGGACGACGCCGTGCCCGGCAAGGATGATCGGGTGGCGTGCCTCGCTCAACAGGCGCGCGGCCTGTTCGAGGGACGCTTCGCGCGGTTCGCCCTCGCCGTTGGCGGTCACCGGCAGCGGGTCGGAAAAGCCGGCCTCCACCGGCATGGCGGCGACGTCCTCGGGGAGTTCGATGAAGCTCGCCCCGCCCTTGCCGGCCTCGGCAAACTTGGCCGCACGCCGCACCGTCTCGGGAATCGCCGCGGGGGTGACCACGCGCGAGGCGTAGCGGGTGATCGGCTCGAACATCCGCACCAGGTCGAGCACCTGGTGGGATTCCTTGTGCAGCCGGTCGATGCCGGCCTGCCCGGCGATGGCGATCAGCGGGGCGTGGTCCATGTTGGCGTCGGCCACGCCGGTGACGAGATTGGTCGCACCAGGGCCGAGGGTGGAGAAGCACACGCCCGGCTTGCCGGTCAGCCGGCCGACGATGTCGGCCATGAATGCTGCGCCCTGCTCGTGGCGGGTGACGATCAGCTCGATCGGCGACTCGTTGAGCGCGTCGACAAAGTCGAGGTTCTCCTCGCCCGGGATACCGAAGACGTATTCGACGCCCTCGTTTTCCAGGCAGCGCAGCAGCAGTTTGGCGCCCGAGCTCACGGAGCGATCAGTCGCGTTCGTCGCGGATCGACGCGATCAGCGCGTCGACCACCTGCAGCATCTCGGCGTTACCGCCCGCCAGCCGGCCGGTGACCAGATAACGGCCGTCGACCAGCAGGGCCGGCACGCCGCGCACGCCGGCGGCCTGCGCGATCTGGCCGGTCTTGCGGATCTCGTTCTGCACCGAGAAGCCCTGGTAGGCGTCACGGAAGGCCTTTGCCTCGACACCCTGCTCGGCGTAGAAGTCCACGATCGCATCGAAATCGTGCAGGCGCTTGCCGTCCTCGTGGATGGCCAGGAACACCTCGTGGTGCGTGTCCTCGACCGCCTCGAGCATCTCGGCCGCGTAGTAGGCGCGGGTCAGCGGCAGCCAGTGCTGGCCGAGCGCCAGCGCGCGACGCTCGAAGACCACGTCGTCGGACAGTCGTTCCAGCCACGGCTGGATTTCGGCCTCGAGGTGGTAGCAATGCGGGCAGCCGTACCAGAAGAACTCCTGCACCAGGATCTTGCCCTCGGGCGAGGACACGTCGGTCTGTACCTCGCGGTAGCCCTTGTCGTCGGCCGCCAGGGTGGGGGCGGTGACGGCCATCAGGCCGACGGCCACGAGGGCGAGCAGGCCGTGCTGGAGTCGAGAGGCGAATGTCCGGAAAGCGGTCATGTCGGAGAATCTCCGGGATTGGTTTGGTGATCGGGTGGGGGTGAGCGTACCCCGGAACGAAGTATGGGGCAGACCCGCTGCCCTTGCAGCCGGCCGCCCCATCGGATTCCCTCGGTCGGGACGGGTCAGAGCTCCCCGTAGGAGTGCAGCCCCGAGAGGAACATGTTCACGCCCAGGAAGGCGAAGCTGGTGATGAACAGGCCACCGATGCTCCACCAGGCCATGACCGGGCCGCGCCACCCCTTGGTCAGGCGCATGTGCAGCCAGGCGGCGTAGTTCAGCCAGACGATCAGCGCCCAGGTCTCCTTCGGGTCCCAGCTCCAGTAGCCGCCCCAGGCCTCGGCCGCCCACATCGCGCCGAGGATGGTGGCAATGGTGAAGAAGGCGAAGCCCAGCGCGATCGCCTTGTACTGGATGTCGTCCATCACGGCCAGCGACGGCAGGCGGTCGTTCGGTCCGTCGCCGCCCATCTTCTGCTTGATCAGGTAGGCGATGCCGACCATCGCGGCAATGGCGAAGGTGCCGTAGCCGATGAAGTTCGCCGGCACGTGGATCTTCATCCACCAGCTGTTCAGGGCCGGGACCAGCGGCGCGATCACCTCGGCGTCACGCGTGAACTGGTACCACATCAGGAAAGCCAGGGCGACGCCGACGATCGTCATGACGAAGCCGCCCAGGCTGCGGCTGTTGTAGCGCTTCTCGTAGAACAGGTACAGCAGCGCCGTGACCACGGCGAAGACGATGAATACCTCGTAGAGGTTGCTCACCGGGATGTGGCCGTAGTCGAGGTTGATCAGGTAGGACTCGCGCCAGCGGGAGAAGAAGCCGATGAACGCCATGGCCGAGCCGCTCCATACCAGCGCGCTGCCGACCTTGAGGCCGTACTCCGAGCGCACCGCCAGCCCGATGAAGTAGGTCGGGATGGAAAGGAAGAACAGCGCGACCATCCACATGGTGGCCGCCTGGCTGGAGAGCAGGAACTTGAACAGGAAGTTCGACTCCTGGAACTGTGCCAGTGCGTCACGACCCACGGCACCATCGGCGCCGAGGATGTTGTATTGCCACAGCGCATACATCGACACGACCGCCACCACGCCGGTCAGCCAGCGCGTCGCCGGCCAGACCCAGCCGAGGAAGCCCAGGCCGAGGGCGGCGCCGAACAGCGTGCCGGTGGCGTAGACGTCCAGTGATTCGCTGTACTGGGTGTAGCCGATGCCGGCGGCCACCAGCATGGCGAGCGCCCACAACACGTCGATCACGCCGATGCGTTTCTGGGTCGGCAACTCGCTGGCGGGCTCGAAGCCGTTGGCCATTTGTTCGTTGGGGACGGACATACTCGGTTCTCCTGCGCGGATTGTCCTGTCCTCAGCCCTTCGCTGGGGTCGAGGACGGATTGTTCTGGCCTTTTGACCCGGTCCGTCGCTGAAGTTCATTGCTGAACTGGGCGAAGGCCTGGTCAAAGTCGATGTTCTTGCGGGCATCCGTACCGGCGACGACCACGCGTTGGTCGCCGGACTGGCCATCTTGGTCCAGCGTGGATGGTTTGATCAACACCCACAGCCGGCGGTAGTGAATGTAGAACAGCATGAAGATGCCGGCCGTCAGCATCAGCGAGCCGAGGTAGACCCACAGCATGCCCGGCGCCCGGGTGATCTCCAGGCCGGTCGACTGGATGTGGTTGAAGCTCTTCGGTGCGACGTAGATCGGCGAGCCGTAGCTCGGGATGACCGTGATCACGTCGAGTGCGTTCTCGAAGAAGGCCTCGTCCTGCTGGGTGAAATCCTCGATGCCCTGCTCGTCGAGCACCTCCATGTAGGTCCGCATCAGGACCTGCTGCACCACGCCGAACGTGGCATTTCGTGCCTGTTCGGCCTGCTCGCCGGTCAGGCCGCGTTCGGCCAGCGACTGGTCGACTCGCTCGCCCAGGGCGGAGAAGCCGTCGTTGACGAAGGTGGTGACCAGCTCGGCAATCGAGCGCGCGGCGGCGTTCTGCATCCGCTGGTCGCGCTGCTCCCGGCCCTGCGTGGTCTGGCCGATCAGGTCGGCGGCGACGCCGGCAATGGCGTCGCGGTCCTTGAGCTTGGCGTAGAACGCCATGAAGGTCTCGATCGAGTTGTTGCGGTCGGCCGGGATGAACAGGAACTGCTGCTGGCCGCCGACTTCCTTGGTCACGCCGCTGAGGAAGTAGCGGGTGCCGTCGAAATCGACCGGCTGGAAGTAGTTCTCGTACTCGATCGCCTGGCCGGCGGCGTCACGCAGGCGGAAGGTGACCGACGGGCCGAAGTTGGTGTTCTCGGTCTTGCCGTCGGGGCCTTCGGTCGGGTTGACGTTGAACAGCGAGAAGTCGCGGAATTCCAGCGTGTATTTCTTGCCGTCGAACTCGAAGGTGGTGTCGTCGTTGACCTTGCCTTCGCGCTCCTGATGGCTGCCGACGTCGCCCGCGAGCTGCCAGGCGTCGAAGGTCAGCTCGGTGCCGCCGTCGCCGAAGCTCGACTGGAAGATGTTGTAGCCCTTGTAGCGCAGCGGGTGGTTGACGCGGATGGTCTCGGTGGTCGACTCGCCGGTCTCCTTGTCCGTCAGCGTGAGCTCGGAGTTGAAGGACTTGGGCATGCCGGTGTCGTAGAACTCGACGAAGAAGTCCTCGACCTCGATCTTGAACGGCAGGTTCTGCACCACGTAGCCGTCCTTCAGGCCGATGAAGGCCACGTCGCCCCACTTGCCCTCGGGGATGTTGACCGAGCCGCGGAAGCCGGCCAGCGAATCCGGCGGCAGGTGGGATTCCTCCGGCACCTGGCTGACCGGCAGGTCGCGGGTCTCGACCTCGACCACACCCAGCATGTTGAGCGTCTTGAGGTACATCTTGCTGTCGACCAGGCCGCCGACTAGGATCACCACCATCCCCAGGTGGGTGAGGACGTAGCCGATGCGGTTCATCCCGCCCTTGCGTGCGGCCACTAGGGTCTCGCCGTCGCGCTGCTTGAGGCGCGCCTTGTAGCCCAGCTGCTGCAGCAGGCCGCGGGCGCGCTCGGCCACCTCGTCACCGTCAAGCGGCGTTTCGAACTGGCGCGAGTGGGCGAAGGCCTTGAGCGACTTCTCCTGCGCGTTGAGACGGAAGCTCTTGATGTCGCGCAGGAACCCGGGGGTGTTGCGCAGCAGGCAGGCGCTGGTGGAGGCGAGCAGGAACAGCAGGATCGCCACGAACCAGCTGACCGAGTAGACGTCGTACAGCCCCAGGGTCTTGAACACCTCGTACCAGAACGGGCCGAACTCGATCAGGTAGTCGTTGAACGGCTGGTTCTGCTGCAGCACGGTACCGATCACCGAGGCGATCGCCAGGATCGAGAGCAGCGCGATCGCCAGGTTCATCGACGTGAGCCAGGTGTACAGGCGCGAGGCGAGGCTGCGGCGGCGTTTGCGGGCGGTTTGGGCCTGGGAAGTCATCGGCTAGCCTTGGGATTCGGGGCGAATGTCGGCGTGCAGCCGACCGGCGCCCCGCAGGGCACCGGTCGGCTGCCGGGGAGGATGCGCCGGTCAGTCGAGCGTGGCGATGTGTGCTGCCAGCGCCTCGATCTCCTCGCCGGAGAGCTCGGCGGCGACCGGCAGCATCAGGCTGCCCTGGCCGTGGGCACGCTTGCCGGCGCGGTAGTCCTTGAGCGACTGGCCCACATAGGCGGCCGGCAGCCCGCGCAGCGCCGGGAAGCCGGCCGGCTGGTTGCCGTGGCCGCCCACCCCGTGGCAGGCGGCGCAGGCCGGCACGCCCTCGCGGCCGTGGGCATAGAGCTGAGCGCCCATTTCCGAGCCCTCGCTGGCCGGGTTGGCGACCTTGCGTTCCTGGGCGGCATAGTAGGCGGCGATGTCCAGGATCTGCTGGTCGGAAAGGCCGGCGGCCTGGCCGTTCATGATCGCGTTCTCGCGCTTGCCGCTGCGATAGGCCTTGAGCTGCGCGGCGATGTACTTGGCCGGCTGGCCGGCGAGCGACGGGAAGGCCGGCGTGGGGCTGTTGCCCTTGGCGCCGTGGCAGCCGGCGCAGGTCTGGGTCGCCTCGCGGCCGGCCTTGATCGAGCCGCCTTCCTGCGCGTGGACCGAACCGGCGAGGAAGGTCAGTCCCAGAAGCATGCCGGCAGTGAAACGGCCGCGGCGCGGCATGGGGTGAATTGCGTTCATCATCACTAGCTTTCTCGTTGTGGTTTCGCTGAAGGCCGGCCCTGGCCGAGAAAAACGACCCGTAATCAAACCGCATAAGTCTCTCGCTTGCAACCTCGCGGCGTGGCACGATGCCCGCGGGGAAACACCGGTTTACCTCCGCTTGCCCCGCTCAAGCCTAACCATGACCCAGCGAAACGCTCAGGAACGACCTGCATGACCCAAGATGCCGCCCCGTCGAGCCGCCAACTGTTCGACGCCGCTACCTTCATCAAGAGCGCCCCGCGCCTGGCCGACATCGGTGCGGATGCCGGCGCCGAGGTTGCCTTCGCCGGCCGCTCGAATGCCGGCAAGTCCACCGCGCTCAATGCCCTGGTGGGGCAGAAGGCGCTGGCCCGTACCTCGCGCACGCCCGGGCGCACCCAGATGATCAACCTGTTCGGTCTGGGTGGCGAGAAGGAGGGCGCGCGCTACCGGCTGGTCGACCTGCCCGGTTACGGTTTTGCCAAGGTGCCCCAGGCGGTCCGCCGCCAGTGGGGCGAGGCGATGGCGCAATATTTCGCCGAGCGCGAGTCGCTGGTCGGGGTGGTCGTGATCATGGACATCCGTCACCCGGCCAAGGAACTCGACCGGCAGATGCTCGACTACGCCGCCGCCCGCGGCCTGCCGGTGCTCGCCCTGCTGACCAAGGCCGACAAGCTCGGCTTCGGCAAGGTCAAGCAGACGGTCGCCCGACTCGAGCGCGAGCACCCGCTGCCCAACGGCCAGTGGATGGCGTTTTCCGGCACCAAGAACACCAACGTCCGCGAGGCGCGCGCGGTCATCGCGGATTGGTTGACCGCCGCCGGCTGAATCCGGCCTTATCCCAGCGAGAGGTCGGCGACCACCGGCAGGTGGTCGGAGATGCGCGGCACGATCGGGTCGCGCACCGCGGTCAGCGCATGCGCGTGCAGCGGACCGCGGATCCAGACCTGGTCGAGTGGCAGCAAGGGCCGCGCAGCCGGGAAGCTGCGCTGCGGCGGCAGGCGGGTAATCTGTCGATGCAGCGCCCGCAGGCTGCGCGCCCGCGGCAGCCATTCGTTGAAGTCGCCGGCGAGTATCAGCGGCTCGTCACCGGCCAGGCGTTCGACGGCCTCGGCCAGGCGGCGCCCCTGCTCGCGCCGCTCGATGACCCCCAGTCCCAGATGCACGGCCCAGCAGTGCAGGCACGCCTCCGGCAGCTCCACCCGGGCGCGCAGTGCCTGGCGTGGTTCGCGATTGGCGTGCGACAGCTCCAGCGGGGTCTCGGGGTGGATCGGCCAGCGCGAGACGATCAGGTTGCCGAAGTTGGTGGTCTCGCCGGGCCGATGCGCGCAGCCGCGTTCGTGTGTGGGGGCGAACAGCCAGTGGGGCAGGTCCGGCGCCAGTGCCTTGAGGAGCCGGTCGCGGTCCGGCTCGCTGGCGAGATTGGCTTCCTGCAGGGCGACGATGTCGGGGGCCAGCAGCCGGATCACCCGGGCCGTGCGTTCCGGCGTATAGCGTCCGCGATGGTCGATGCAGCTGTGGATGTTCCAGGTGACCATCCGGAAGCGGCGGGTTGCCTCATGCTGGTCGGTCATGTGTTTCCCGACGCCTGCTCACGCAGGGCGAGCCAGCGCGATAGCCCCCAGCCGATGCCGACGAACAGCACGGTGAGCGCGGCCAGCACACCGATGGTCGTCGGGCTTGGTTCGAGCACGGCGCGCAGCAGCTGATCGGAGAAGATCGTCAGGGCGGCGGTGCCGGGAGCCAGTCCGGCAAGACTGCCGATCAGGAAGTCACGGAAACGGATGCGGGTCGCGCCGGCCACCAGGTTGACCACGGTGAACGGTGCCAGCGGTATCAGCCGCAGGGAAAAGACGGTCAGGATGCCGCGCCGTGCCAGCCGGCGCGAGAGCTCGTCGAGCCGCTTGCCGGCCAGCCGGCGCAGGGCCTCGCCACCGAGGAAGTGCCCGATGAAGAAGCCGAGCAGCGCCGCGAGGTTGAGCGCGCCGTAGGCCAGACCGAATCCCGTCCAGGCGCCGTACATCAGGCCCGCGACCACGACCAGTGGCGTGGCCGGCAGGCCGGCGAGCAGTGCGACCACCGCAAGCCCGAGGAAAATCCAGCTGCCGCCCGGCACCTGCCGCAGATCGCCCAGCTGCGCGAGCAGCTCTCCCGGCGAGATGGCCTCGCCGAGTGGCGTGAACTTGAGCAGGCCGGCGGCGAGCACGGTCAGGACGATTAGCCCGGCGAAGGCGGCGGCCTTGCGGCGCAGCGGTCGGCGCGCCTTCCTTTCAATGAACATGTCGATCAGCTCCTCGGGTGGTCGGGCGCGCTCGGGGTCGATGACGGCAGCGCCCGGCACCTGGCGGTCGATCTCCGGATCGAGCGTGATCTCGAGCGGTTCGAGCCAGCGGTCCTCGCCCGGTCGGTTGAGCCGGTCGATGGCCGCGCTGACACTGCCCTCGGCGCGTTCGGCCTCGGCAACCTCGCCCGGCCGGCAGCCGAGGTGTTCGCCGAGGAGTTCGTGGCGCATGGCGGCAATGGTCCGGCGGGCCTCGTCGCGGTCGCCCAGCAGCGAGAGGTTCAGTTCGCTGTCGAAGCCCATCGAGCGGTTGGAGGTGTTCGCCGAGCCCAGATTGATGTGGCGGTCGTCGCCGATCACCAGCTTGGAGTGCAGGCTGACCATGGACGGTTCCAGTCCGACCACCGCGGGGTAGAACAGCCGCAGGCGGCCGTGGCGGTCGGCCTCGCGCAGGCGATCGATCAGCCGGGCGCGCAGCACGTCCATGGTCAGGCGCTCCAGCCAGCCGTCCTTTTCCCGCGGCAGCAGCACGATCACCTCGGGGCCGGAGTCGGCCTGCAGCGAGTCCATCAGCGCGTCGCCGATGCGATGGCTGGTGAAGTACTGGTTCTCGATGTAGATGCAGTCGCGCGCCTCGCCGATCAGCCGGCACAGGGCGGTCTCGATCTCGCGCACCTCGGTCTGGTCGCGCCAGGCCGGCAGCGTGCGGCAGATGCCGACCGAGGCCTGTTCGAGGGTCACCGCGACCTGTGCTGCGGGCCAGGGTGCCTCGCCGGCCGGCAGGGCCGGTGAATCGAGCGTCTCGCCGGTGGCGCGCTGCCAGCGCTCCCGGGCCAGCTCGCCCAGGTCACGGCAGATCGGTCCGGTGAGGGCGAAGGCGAGATCGTGAAACGGTGGATAGGGATGGCCGTCCGGGTCGCGGCGCACCGGGTCGTCGGCGGCATGGTCACGGCGATCCCAGCGCCAGCGGGACGGGTCGAAGCCGCCCACCAGGGCCGTGCGGTCGTCGACCACCAGAAGCTTCTGGTGCTGCGAGGCCCCAAGCGGGTGTTCGCCGTCGTAGTGGACGCGCAGCCGTGGGTGACGCGCCATCGGTCGCGAGAACAGCGGCATCCATTCGCGCTCGAAGGCGTAGATCATGGCGAAGTTCCACGGCAGCAGGTGGATCGTCAGTCCGGGGTTCCGTTCCAGGGCCCGGTGCAAGATCGCCGTGAGGTGACAGGGCGCCTGCTCGCTTTCGCAGGGCCGTCGCATGATCACGCGGCTGTCGACATCCCAGCACAGGATCACCGCCTGATTCCGGGCCTGAGCGATCAGCTCGGCGAACGCCGGAAACCAGTTTTCGCCGTCGACGACGAGGCCGAGGCGGTCGGCGCGGCCAAGTCGCCAGAACCCTTTCGGCTTGTCGGTCGAGGTTGAGGTGGCCTGTTCCTGGGGTGGCATGCGGGTGTCACCCTCCTGTTCGGGTCGAGCGCTTATGAATGGTCGTCCTCAAGGCTAGTCCAATGGCGGCGTCATGCCGTGAGCAATGCCCACCAGGTCAGCGCCGCGATCAGGCACCAGGCCAGCGGCAGCACCAGCAACGGGACCGGGTGGCGCAGCTGGCTCGACAGCAGCAGTCCGATCGTGGCGATGGCCGTGGGATCGGGTGCCAGGCCGAAGAGTTCCAGTGACGCCGGCGAACGCCCCACGGCCAGCAGCAACAGGGGGTGCCCCAGCAGCCCCCAGCAGGCAATGGCCAGACCGATGCGAGCACGCCGGCCGGCATACCCGATGGCCAGGCCCGGCCCGACCAGCGCAATCGCGGCGATGGCGAGTGCCTGGGCGACGAACACGCCTGCCAGCCAAGGGGCGAGGAGGTTGATCTCCGCGTAGAGATCGAAAAAACCCCAGGCTACCGCGGCCCACGCCGCGGCCAGGAGGATGCCTGCCGCCCGCTGGGCGACCCGCTCGGGGCGCAGGGCGAGCCACAGCATGGCGACGACCAGCAGCGCAAGCAGGCCGTGCCACGGCCACAGTTCGAGGTTGAGCCGCTCGAACAGGCGCCGATAGGTCTCCGGCGAGAACATCAGCAGGTCGCCGGGGCGATAACTCAGCCAGGTGGCGAGCGTGTCCATCATGGGCTCAGAGCCGCGCGACGTGGCGTGCCAGTCGTTCGCGCAGGGCCTCGTCCGGCAGCGGGCCGCGCAATGCCTGCATGTTCTCGCGCATGTGGTCGACCCGGCTGGTGGCGGGGATCGCACAGGTCACCGCGGGGTGGGCGATGATGAACTTGAGCAGGGCGTCGGCCCAGTTGGCCAGCCCCGCCTCGCGGGCCCAGCCGGGAAACGGGTGGCGCTTGACCCGGTCGATCAGCCGTCCGCCCTGGAAGGGCCGATTGGCGATGAAGGCGATGTCGCGCTCGGCGGCCAACGGCAGCAGCCGCTGCTCGGCCTCGCGGTTGGCGAGGCTGTAGCTGGCCTGCACGAAGTCGATGGGCCGCTCGCGCATGATCCGTTCGAGCTCGCGGTGGCGCCGGCCGTGCGAGGTGGTAATGCCGACGTAGCGCAGTTCGCCTGCCTCGCGCATCGCCAGCAGGGTCTCGAGGTGCGCCTCCCAGGCCACCAGGTTGTGCACCTGCATCAGGTCGAAGCGGTCGATGCCCCACAGTCGTTCACTGCGGGCGACCTGCTCGCGGGTGGCGTCCTCGTCGGGCGTCCACACCTTGCTGGCGGCGAACAGCGGATCGGTCCGCTCGATCGACGCGAGGGCATGGCCGAGGACCGCCTCGGCCGAGCCGTACATCGGCGAGGAGTCCACCAGCTGGCCGCCGCGGTCGAGGAAGGTACGCAACACCTCGGTGCGCTGCTGGCGGGCACGCGGATCGCTGCCGACATTGAAGGTGATCCAGGTGCCCATGCCGATCGCGGCCACCGTCTCGCCGCTGGCGGGAATGCGTCGCTTGATGATCGGGTCCGCCACCGCGCGGGCGGACCCGCCCGGCAGATAGCCGGCGATGAGCCCCGCTGCGGCGGCGCGCAGCAACTGCCGCCGTCGCCTGTGGTGGGTATTCGGCACGCCTCGTTTTCTCCCTGAAAAAGTCCCTTTCGTAACAATAGTTTTTCAGCACTGGCAGTGCCAACAACCCAGCGCTAGACTCGGTTTATGCCCCTTTCCGCATAAGGTGCGGTTGACGCTAAGGAGGCGTCGACGGCGTATGCAGCGACGAATCACCCTTTTTCTGCTGCTTGCGGTGGCAATGGCCGCCGCCTTGACGGCACTGAGCGTGGCCGGGTTGGCCAGCCACCAGCTGGCCGAGGTGGGAGAGGAGCGTGTCGCCCACCTGCACAGTCAGCTGCGCGAGCGCTTTCGTGCCTTCGACCTGTTGCTGGCCGAGGAGGAGGCACAACTCGACGAGCGCCTCGAGAACCGGCTGCCGCGCATCGACTCCGCCCTGCGTGTCTGGGTCGAGGACCCGCGTGCCGCTCCGCCGGAGGTGCTGGAGCGTCTGGCAGAACGCTTTCGCGTCGAACACCTCTACGTCATCGATACCGACGGGGTGGTCGTGGCGACCAACTATGCCCCGGACCAGGGGCTTGACCTATCCCAGGCCGGCGAAGGAATGCGCCAGATGCTTGCCCGGCTGCGCGGCAGCGGCCAGGTATTCTCCGACCGGTTCAACATCTCCATCGCCACGGGCAAGCTGCGGAAATATGCCTATTTCGGCCCCGTGGATGCCTCCTACATCCTGGAGGCATCGCTCGACCTGCAGGAGTTCATTGCCAAGCGCCGCAGCGATCGCTACCTCGACTTCCTGTTCAACCGTCTGTTCCGGGCGCCGACCCGGATGGACGGCCAGGTCGTCTCGCTGGACACCTTCCTCGCCAACGGGTTCGGCGCCTGGTCCCTGGGCGGTTCGGGCGAGACCTTGCCGGCCAAGGTGCTCGAGGTGTTCGAGACCACCGAGAGGGACACCGTGGTCCGGCGCCGCGGGGATCGATTGGTGCGTTACGAGCGCTATACCCGCGTCGGCGGCTCCGGCGGCGAGACGGAGGACCTGATCACCCGGGTCGTCTACGACAACAGCGCCCAGAAGCGGCTCCTGCAGCTCACGGGCATTCTTGCCGTGGTGGCGGTGCTGGTGTTCGGCACCCTGGCCTTCCTGATCAGTCGCTGGTTGTTCTCCCGTCACCTCATCCGGCCGGTCAATCGGATTGCCGATGGGCTGGCCGGGCTGTCTCTCGGCCATTCCGGGTCCATCGAGCCGACCGGGGTGCGCGAGCTCGACGTGATCACCCGTGGCGTCAATCAGTTGCAGGGACGCATCAAACGACGCGAGCGGGCGCTGGTGGAGGCCAACGAACGGCTCGATGCGCGGGTTCGAGCCCGCACCGCCGAGCTCGAGGAGGCCAATCGCGAACTGCAGATGCTGGCGACCCGCGACGGCCTGACCGGGCTGGCCAACCGGCGGCATTTCCTCGCAGAGGCGGAGCAGCTCTGGCTGCACGCCAGGCGTTCCGGCGAGCCGCTGGTCATTGCCGTACTGGACCTCGATCATTTCAAGGACACCAACGACCTCTACGGGCATGCCGCCGGGGACGTGGTGCTTTGCGAGCTGGCCGCCTGCCTGCGCGGCACGTTGCGGGAGACCGACCTGGTCGGCCGGCTGGGTGGAGAGGAGTTCGGCGTGCTGTTGCCCGACACGGACCTTGCCGGCGGCGAGTCGCTGCTGCAGCGATTGCGCGAGCGGATCGCTGCCATGCCGGTGAGCTTCGAGGGGCGGACGTTGTCCTTGAGCGCAAGCATCGGCCTGAGCCAAGCGCGGCCCGAGGATGGTGGCATTGCCGAGGCATTGTCCCGGGCGGATCGCGCCCTGTATGTCGCCAAGCGCCAGGGCCGGAACCGGGTGCGCGTGGATCGTGCCTAGGGCCGGTTCCCGTCGTACGCGATGGCGGGTACGCATTTTGAAAACAGAATATTCAAATATTTGATAATGCTGGAATTAAAACTGATTTCAGTCCGCATCTGGACCCCGGTAGGGTAATAGTCCAATAATGCCCACACTGAGGCTGTGGGTTTGGTCATCGATGCCCGTCCCGGCGGGTCAAGGAGGAGGTGGATGCGGGGCAGGCGGAAGCAGGCAGGAGGGTGGGGTCGGGCACTGGCCGATCGGCTGGCCGCCTCGTTCCGTTCGCTGCGCGCGCTGATGGTGATTGCCGCCCTGCTGGTGTCGCTGGGGCTCACCGTCGCGGTCTACCTGGTCACCGAGACGGTGTTTACCCAGGCCGTGCAACGTTCCGCGGTGCAGAACGCCCGCGTGCTCGCCGACGGCACCTTCAACGCGATGTACCAGATCATGCGTCAGGGATGGACGCGTGAGCAGCTCAACGAATTCCTCGATTCCCTCAACCAGCGCGCCGATCCGGGCGCGGTGATCAACGTCTACCGTGGCGAGCGGGTCGACGCGCTGTTCGGCCCGCTCGCCCAGCCCGCCCCCGATGACACGGCACGCGCGGCGTTCGATACCCGTCGCACCCATGTCGAGACCGACGCCCAGCTGGTGCGTTACGACCGTCCCCTGATCGCCAGCGGCGAATGCCTGCAGTGCCACGTCAATGCCGAGGTCGGTGACGTGCTGGGGGTGCTTTCCATCCGTCAGCCGGTCGGACCGATGATCGAGCAGGCGCACGACCAGCTGGTCGACCGCCTGATGCTGATCGTTCCCGTCCCTCTGCTGGTCGCGCTGCTGATCGCCGGCTTTCTCAGCTGGCGGCTGGGTCGGTCGCTGCGGCGGCTCAATCGCTCGGTCGAGCAGGTCAACCGGGTCGACGATCTGGCGCATCTGCGCTTTGCCGGCGCGTCGACCGGCTTTTCCGAATTCGACGACGTGCTCGGTCGGGTGGACGTGCTGACCGACAAGGTCCGTGACGTCGCCATCGACCGCAACCTGCTCGAGTTCGAGATCGGGCTGATGGAGCACTTCGTGATCACCTCCGACGTGGTGCGCGACTGGCGGCGCTACGTGCGCGACCTGCTCGAGGAGATCAACAAGCAGTTCACCGTTCACGGCGTGTTCACCGCCTTCTCGATCGCCGACCGGCCGGTGGGCGTGGACGTGTTCTGGCAGGGGCGGACCGATGAGGTGGTCGCCGCGCGGATCGATGCCGAGGTCAGCCGGCGGGTGGGCGAGTGCTTCGGCGGCGAGGCGCGCGAGGTGACCCCGCGGCAGCACAACGGCCATGACGGCGAACTGCTGACCGACGCCGGTTGCCTCGACCTGCATACCAAGACACTGACGATGGACCTGCCGCCGATGCAGGGCATGGTCGGGCTGATCGTGCCGATGGGCGAGGCGCGCATGACGGTCAAGCGCCTGGTGATCGAGTCGATCCTCTCGACGCTGATCAACGTGGTCGGCTCGGTGCGCGCGATCGAGAAGCACACCGAGGATCTCGAGTACTTCGCCACGCGCGACCCGCTCACGCGTCTGTACAACCAGCGCATGTTCTGGTCACTGCTCGAGTACGAGATCGGCCGGGCTCGCCGTCACGAGTACCGGTTCGGGTTGATGGTCATCGACCTCGACGACTTCAAGCGCGTCAACGACCGTTACGGCCACGGCTTCGGTGACGACTACCTGCGGCGGGTGGCGGATCTGCTGCAGACGGGCCTGCGCGACGGCGACATCGTGGCGCGTTACGGTGGCGACGAGTTCGTGGCCATCCTGCCGGATGCCGACGACCGCACGGCCGAGCAGGTCGGCGAGCGGTTGCTTGCCCGTGTTCAGGAGACCTCCATCGCGGCCCCCGACGGCGAATCGCTGCGCCTGTCCCTGTCGATCGGCCTGGCGGTCGGTCCCGCGGAGGAGGGCGCGACGACCGGCCAGGTGCTGTTCTCGCTGGCCGATCAGGCGATGTACCGCGCCAAGGCCGCCGGCAAGAACCGGCTGGCGGTCGCCGATCGCGACGATGTCACCGCCGCCGAGCCGGTCGACGAGCCTGGCGCGGACGCGGTCACGTCGCTCACGGCCGAGGCGGTGTCGGTGGTCTATCAGCCCGTCCGGCGGGGAGACGGCACGGTGGTGGGCGCCGAGGTGTTTGCCCGCGCCCGGGTCGGTGATCGTGTCGTGCCGGCCGCGGCGTTCGTGGGGGTGCTGGGGCGCGGCCAGATGATCGACGTGGTCGACCGGCGCGTGGTCGCCATGGTGCTGGCCGACCCCGCCCTGGCCGACTGCCGTGGCCAGTTGTTCTTCAATATCGCACCGACCAGTCTCCTGGAATCGCGTTTCATCGATTTCCTGCTCGAATCGATCGCCCATTCGCCGCTGAACCCCGACCAGGTGGTGATCGAGATCAGCGAGAGCCCGCTGGCCGGGGACGTCAGCGCGCTGGGCCGGCCGATGGCGGACCTGCGTGCGGCCGGCGTGCGCACCGCGATCGATCATGCCGGCTCGGGCCGGGAGACGTTCGCCTATCTGCGGCGCTTCGCGTTCGATTACCTCAAGATCGAGGCCGACTGGCTGTGCGATCGCAAGGTGAATCGCCGCGACCGGGCGTTCATCGACGGGCTGCTGGCCATCGCCGAGACCCTCGGCGTCACGGTCGTTGCGCACAATGTCGAGACCGACGCCCAGGTCGAGCTGATCCGCGGGCTGTCGATCGAGCTGATGCAGGGCTACCGCTTCGCCCGCGAGACCGAGGCCCTGCCGTCGGCGTTGCTGCCCGCCCCGGAGGCGCGCTGACGTCTTGGGGGTGGGACGACGGGTGCGGTTTCTCAGCGGCTGGGGCGCACCAGGCTGATGTCATCCAGTCGCTGGCCCGCCTGTTCGCGTGCCAGGCGCAGGAAGGCGTCCATGTAGGCCAGTCGGTGCTCGTCGCGGCGCACCGCCAGGTGCATGGTCGAGGACATGCCGTCACCCAGCGGGCGGGCGGTGACGATGCCGCGCTCCAGTTCGTCGGCGATGGCCCATTTCGGCAAGGCCGCCACGCCATGACCGCTGGCCACCCACTGGGCGATCATCGCCGTCAGTTCGGACTGCCGCGAATTCGCCGGCTCGATGCCGGCCGGGTCAAGGAAGCGGCGGTAGATGTCGAGCCGTTCGCGATCGACCGGGTAGCCGATCACCGTCTGGTCGGCGAGCATCTCGGGCTCGATGCGGGTCTCGTTGGCCAGCGGGTGTC
This sequence comes from Guyparkeria sp. WRN-7, assembly GCF_001641825.1. Taxonomy (GTDB): domain Bacteria; phylum Pseudomonadota; class Gammaproteobacteria; order Halothiobacillales; family Halothiobacillaceae; genus Guyparkeria. The sequence goes on from NZ_LRFH01000014.1 coordinate 242,432, forward strand.
CCGGCGCGAGCGCAAGGACCACGGGGTAGCGGAACAACGGTTCGAAGTGCAGTTCCGGGTCGTCGATCGGATCCGAGCTGATCACGCCGTCGAGCCGGCCGTCGCGCAGCGCATCGATCGCATCGAAGCCCAATGACATCGACAGGTCGGTCTCGATCGATGGCCACTGCGCCCGATAGTGCTCCAGGGTGGGAATCAGCCAGGTGAAGCAGGAATGGCATTCCAGCGCCAGGAACAGGCGCCCGGTCGCCCCGCCGGCGATCTGGCGCAGATCGCGGTCGAGCCGCTCGATCTCCGGCAGGATCACGTCGGCCCCTGCCAACAGCCGGCGGCCCGCCTCGGTCAGACGCATTGGCCGCGAACTGCGTGAGAAAAGCGGCGTCTCGTAATAGGATTCCAGTGCCCGGATCTGGTGCGACAGCGCCGATTGCGTCAGGTGCAGCCGGTCGGCTGCCGCGGCCAGCGAACCGGTCTGCTCGATGGCGCGGATGGTCTTGAGGTGACGCAGTTCCAGAAACATGGAAAGCCCTCGCAGGAACCCTGTTCAAGGATAAAAAAGGCCGGAGGGATTGTCCCGCACCGGCCTTGATGTGTCCGCTGTCCGCGGGACGTCAGTCGTCGCGCGGGGACTTCAGGGTGACCAGTTCCTCGGCCGAGGTCGGGTGCAGGGCCACCGTGTTGTCGAAGTCGGCCTTGGTCAGGCCGGCCTTCACCGCCACCGCGAAGCCCTGCAGCATCTCGTCGGCGCCGTCGCCCACGAGGTGAAGGCCGGCGACACGCTCCTCCTTGCCCACACAGACGAGCTTCATCGCCGTCTTGAAGCCGTGCCCGGAGAGAGCGTAGCGCATCGGCGTGAACCGGGTCTCGTAGATGGTGACCTGATCCTTGCCGAATTGCTCGATCGCCTGCGGCTCGGTCAGCCCGACCGTGCCGACGGCCGGGTGGGCGAAGACCACCGTCGGAATGGTCTCGTATTCGAGGTGCGCCTCTTCCTGGCCGTCGAACAGCCGATCCGAGAGACGTCGGCCCGCGGCGATCGCCACCGGCGTGAGCGGATACTTGCCGATGATGTCGCCGATGGCGTAGATGCCCTTCACGTTGGTGTTCTGATAGGCATCCACCGGGATCATGCCGTTTTTCTCCACCTCGACGCCGGCCTTGTCCAGACCGATGTCGTCGGTATTCGGCTTGCGGCCCACCGCCCAGATCACCTGGTCGAACGGGCCGAGCTGCTCGCCGTCGGCGCCGTGTATGACGGTGCCCTCGTCGGTCTTCTCGAGTTTCGCGACCTTGAACGGCAGGTGGGTTTCGATGCCCTGCTGCTCGAGATTCTCGGTGGCCGTCTCGCGGATCAGCGGATCGAACGGCGCGAGGATGGTGTCGAGCATGTCGAGCAGGGTGACGTAGCTGCCCAGCGAGCGCAGCACGCCGGCGAGCTCCACGCCGATGTAACCGCCGCCGATCACGGCGGTGCGCTTGGGCAGCTCGTCGAGCTCGAAGAAGCCGTCCGAGGTGATGCCGTGCTCGGCGCCCGGCACCGGTGGCACCAGCGGCCGGCCGCCGGTGGAAAGCACGATGTGGTCGGCGCTGTAGGTGGTGCCGTCGACATCGACCTGCTTGTCACCGGTCAGCCGGCCGTAACCGTCGATCACGGTCAGCTTGAGGTCCTTGGCATAGCCGTCCCAGAAGCGGTTGATGCCGGCGATGAACTCGCGGCGCTTCTTTGCCAGCGTGCCGAAATCGACCCCGCCGGTGGCCTCGGGGAAGCCCCAGTCGGCGGCATCGACGCGATCGTGGGCCAGGTTGGCGGCGTACCACATGACCTTCTTCGGCACGCAGCCGACGTTGACGCAGGTGCCGCCGAGAGCGGTCGGCTCGATGACGGCAACGTCCTTGCCGTACTGCGCGGCCCGCTCGGCCACGGCCAGGCCGCCGGAGCCGCCGCCGAGGACGATCATGTCGAAATGCTTGCCACTCATGGATGCCTCCAGAAAGGTGTTGGGACGATTGTCGTCTGGCTTTCGGATGCCGGGGCGCTCCCGCGGCATGCGAAAGCCGGCCCGGGGGAGGCCCGGGCCGGTGATGGGTCGCTACGGTTGAGCGATCAGTAGCCCTGCTGCTTGAGCCAGGCTTCGACTTCCTCGCTGCCGCCGACCTTCTGGCCGTCGACGTAGCACTGCGGCACGGTCTCGGTCTGGGCGACGGCACGCAGGGCGCGCAGGTTCACGTCGTCACCGACGACGATCTCGTCGAACTCGAGATTCGCGTCGTGGAGCATGCCCTTGGCGCGGGCGCAGAACGGGCAGCCCTTGCGGGTGAACAGCATGATCGAGTGCGGCTTCTTGGCGTTCGGCGCCAGCCAGTCGAGCATGGTGTCCGCGTCGGAAACCTCGTACGGGTCGCCCGGCTTCTCCGGCTCGATGAACATCTTCTCGATCGTGCCGTCCTTTACGACCATGGAATAGCGCCAGGAGCGCTTGCCGAAGCCGAGGTCGTCCTTGTCGACCAGCATGCCCATGCCGTCGGTGAAATCACCGTTGCCGTCCGGCAGGAAGCGGATGCGGTCGGCGTCCTGGTCCTCGGCCCACTCGTTCATGACGAAGGCGTCGTTGACCGAGATGCAGACGATCTCGTCGACACCGTTCTCCTTGAACACCGGCGCCAGCTCGTTGAAGCGCGGCACGTGGCTCGAGGAGCAGGTCGGGGTGAATGCGCCCGGCAGGGAGAAGACGGCGACGGTCTTGCCCTTGAAGATCTCGTCGGTGGTCACGTTGACCCAGTCGTGGTTCTGACGGGTGCGGAAGGTGACGTTGGGTACCTTCTGGCCTTCGCGGTTCTCCAGCATGCGGAATCTCCTTTTGAGTTGGAAACAAACGAACGAACAAAACCGGGGCGGGGTGCGGGGCACCTCGCCGTCGAAAAATCATGGGGACGGAACGTCAAAAAACAATCGCCGCCCGGTCAGTCGCCGCGGCGAGTGCCGCGACGTGACTGCAGAAAGCATAGTCGAGGGTTTCCATCGAGGGAAATTGGTTTTTCCCATGCTTTTGATAGCCGAAAACTATCAATTGGTGCGACGGCTGCCGCTTGCCGGCCGAAGGGGTCAGTCGGTCGGCGGCAGTTGTTCCAGCGCCCAGAGCGACTCGAGCGGTTCGCGGCGACGGATCTCGTGGCAGGCATCACCGTCGACCAGCACCTCGGCCGCCCGTGGGCGGGTGTTGTAGTTGGAGGCCATGGAGAAGCCGTAGGCCCCGGCGCCGAGCACGGCAAGCAGGTCGCCCTCGGCCAGGTCGAAGCGCCGGTCATGGCCAAGGAAGTCGCCGGTCTCGCAGATCGGCCCGACGATCTCCCAGGCGGCGTGCTGGCGTTCGCCCGGGGCCTGCCCGGCCGGGACGATCGCCATGTCGCTGCCGTAGAGGGCCGGGCGCATCAGGTCGTTCATCGCCGCGTCGACGATGGCGAACGACTTGTGCTCGCCGGGCTTGAGGTATTCGACCCGGGTGAGCAGTGCACCGGCCGGTCCGGCGATGAAGCGGCCCGGCTCGATCCAGATCGGCAGCTCGCGGGCGAGCGGGTCGGCGTCGACCACCGAGCGGATCGCCTCGATCCAGTCGGCCGCCGCCGGCGGGGTCTCGTCGGTGTAGCGGATCCCGAGCCCGCCGCCGAGGTCGAGGTGTGCCAGTTCGATGCCGCGCTCGGCGAGCTGGTGGGCGAGCTTCATCACCCGTTCGGCTGCATCGCGGAACGGGCTGACGTCGGTCAGCTGCGAGCCGATGTGGCAGTCGATGCCGGTGACCGCCAGTGACGGCTGGGCATGGGCCCACTCGTACAGCGGCAGGGCATCGTCGATGGCGATGCCGAACTTGTTGTCCTTCAGCCCGGTGGAGATGTAGGGGTGGGTGCGGGCGTCGACGTCCGGGTTGACACGCAGCGAGATCGGCGCAATTTGGGACATTTCGCTCGCAATGTCGGCAATGCGCCGCAGTTCGGCCTCGGATTCGACATTGATGCAGCCGATGCCTGCTGCCAGCGCGCCGCGGATTTCGTCGGCCGACTTGCCCACGCCGGAAAACACGCACCGGGCCGGATCGCCGCCGGCCGCCTGCACGCGGGCCAGCTCGCCGTAGGAGACGATGTCGAAGCCGGCGCCCAGTCGGGCCAGCACGCTCAGGATGCCGATGTTGCTGTTCGCCTTGACGGCGTAGCAGATGCGGTGGGACCGCTCGCCGAAGGCCTCGGTGAGCGCGGTGAAGGCCGATTCGATCGCTGCCCGCGAATAGACGTAGGTGGGCGAGCCGAACCGCTCGATGATCGCGCTGGCGGTGACCTGTTCGATCTGCAGCTCACCGTTGGCGGTGCGGGAGAAGAACGGCGGGAGTTCGGTCTGGGACACGGCGTGGCTCCGGGGTCAGTCCTGGTCGGTGGCGGTCGGGGAGGTGTCGGTTTCGGCCGGCGCGGCATTCGCGTCCTCGTCGGGGAGGTACAGCGGCCCCTTCTGGCCGCAGCCGCTCAGGCACAAGGCGGTCAGCAGCAGCCCTGTTCCGATTGGGCGAGACAAGCTGGGGATCGGCAACAAGCGTGTCATGCGGACTCCCGGGCCCGGAGGGCCGTTTGCGGATGAATGACGAGGATGGCTGGCGGCCGATTATGCCTCAAGCCGCGGCCGGTTTGCTCGGCCCCGGCGTCACGGTGCCTGCAGGCAGGCGATGAAGAAACCGTCGCAATCGTGCCGGTCCGGGCGCAGTCGCAGCCAGCCCTCGGCGGTGACGGCATCGCCGGGCAGGCCGATGTCCTCGGGGCTGGCCGTCTGCCAGCCGGGGTGCTCGGCGAGAAAATCGGCCACCACCGCCTCGTTTTCTGCCGGCCACAGGCTGCAGGTGGCATATACCAGCCGCCCGCCGGGGCGGGTGACCGCGGCGCCCTGCTCGAGCAGTTGGCGTTGGGTGGCGGCCAGGCCCGGCCAGTCGATCTCGGCCCAGCGCAGCTCGGGGTGGCGACGCCAGGTGCCCGAGCCACTGCAGGGCGCGTCGATCAGCACACGATCGAACTGACCGAGTGCGTCGGGGAGGGGCTGGGTGGCGTCCAGGGCGTGCAGCGACAGCGCACGATCGCCGTGCCGCTCGGCGCGGGCCCGCAGGCGCTCCAGGCGCTCGGCATGCAGATCGCAGGCGACCAGCTCCAGGTTGCCGCCGCTCTCGTCCAGCAGGCCGAGGCTCTTGCCGCCGGCGCCGGCGCACAGGTCGAGGACCCGCTCCCCCGGCTGCGCGTCGAGGGCGCGTACCACCCACTGGCTGCCGGCATCCTGGATCTCGAACGCACCGCGCTCGAAGGCCGGCAGGCGCGTCAGGCGGGCGGGCCGGTCGAGCCGCAGGCCGAGCGGCAGGCCGGCGATGGGCGTGGCGTCGATCGCCGCGTCTGCGAGCTCGCGCCGCAGCGCGTCGACCGTGCCGCAGCGTGGGTTGGCGTGCAGGTCGATCGGGGCACGGGCCTCGAGCGCCTGCGCCAGTGACTCGGGGTCATCGGGGGCAAGTGCGTCCCACTGGGTCGCGACCTCGGCGCCCAGGTTGAAGCGGATCTCGGTCGGTAGGTCGGTAAAGGACCTCCGTCGGCGATCGGCAAGTCGGTCGATGTCGTGCTCGTCGAGCCCGGCCTTCTCGGCGAGGACCGGGTCGAGCGCATCGGCGAGCAGCAACGCGGCGCCCACCCGCATTGCCATCGTGGGCGCTTCGCGGCCGAGCAGCCAGTCGAGCACATTCCGCTGACGGAGGACGAACAGGGTCAGTTCGCGTACCCGCTCGCGATCGCGGCGGCCCATCCGGCGCCGGGCGGCGAGCTCGCGTTGCAGGGTGCGATCGGCCGGCAGGCCATCCTGGCTGATGCGCTCGAGCAGCTCCGCGGCGAGTTGCAGCTGGGCGGGGAAGGGACGGCCACGCGGCAGGGTCGGCGCGGGCCAGTCGTTGCCGGACAGGGTGGCGGGATCGGGGGTCGGATCGGACATGCCGTGGGCTCGTCGGTCGGTTGGCGGCGCTGGGGTCGAGCGTGGGATCGCTGCCCTTTGGTAGTATCTCACGACCCAGCAAGCGGTCCGGCTCCGGCCGGCCAGCGTCATTCCAAGGGAACCAGTTACATGAACACGCAAGCAAACGCGGCGGTCGACCTGCATTTCGAGGAGCGCGGCGGCGGGCTGCCGGTGATCATCATGCACGGCATGTTCGGCTCGCTCTCCAACTGGCGCGGTGTCGCCCAGTCGCTGAGCGAGAACTACCGGGTGGTCAACGTCGACCTGCGCAACCACGGCCGCTCCCCGCATGCACCGGGACTCGGCTACGAGGCGATGACCAGCGACATCCTCGCCCTGATGGACCGGCTCGGCATCGAGCGCGCCCATCTGATCGGTCACTCGCTGGGCGGCAAGCTCGGCATGGTGCTCGCCGACCGGCACCCCGAGCGGGTCGCGCGCCTGGCGGTGGTCGACATCGCGCCGAAGTGGTACCCGCCCTGGCACCAGGACGTCTTCGAGGCCCTGGATGCGGTCGACCTGCCCAATCTGGAATCGCGCGAGCAGGCTCGCCAGCAGATGGCGGCCCATGTGTTCGAGCCGGAGGTGCGCGCCTTCCTCGCCGCCAATCTCGAGCAGGTCGACGGGCAGTGGCGCTGGCGCTTCAACCTGCCGGAACTGAAGGCCGCCTACGAGCAGACCTCGGACATGCCGGCCCTGTCGGGCTTCTATCTCGGCCCGACGCTGTTCATCCGCGGCGCGCAGTCGGCCTACATCGAGGCGGCCGACGAGCCGCAGATCGGACGGGATTTCCCGCAGAGCTGCATCGCCACGCTCGAGCGGGCGCGCCACTGGCCGCACATCGAGGATACCGAGGGCTTTCTCGACGCCGTGACCCGTTTCTTCGCCCGCGGTTGCGAGGAATTCCCCGCGCCTCGCGAAGACTGACGGCCGGTTTGTAGGAAAATTCCTACAAAACAAATCGCAAATTCCTACGAAACTTTCGGCGATTTCGTCTATCCAGCCGCCGCCCGACGGCGCAATATGTGTCCCGTGCTCGGATGCACATCGGGCAGGAAGCCCACCAGGCCAGGACGGCCGAGGGATCGTACGGCGAACAGGACGTTCGCGCAGGAAGCACCGGCAGAGGATCTGCCAGTACGGGTTGCCGGGTTCGCCCGGCGCGCGCCAGGCGCTTGTCTAAGGATGCGCACCGTAAACAACCGGCACTCGGGACAGAGTCCAGGTTTTTTGCGGGTCGCCAGGAGGCAACGGCGCGTTCGGCAGGGAGGCCGGGCCCGACCAGGGACATGCCGAGCGTCCAGGATGGACGCTGCCAAGGATGGCACGGGACGATTCCGCGCGGGACGCGCGCTCAGATGCAGGAAGGCATCGCCGAAAAAAAACGGTGGTAGACACCGGCAACAACAAGCAACCGCAGGAACGGTCACCGGCGAGACAAGAAGCAAGAAGCAACAGGACCGGCAACGGAGTTGCCCTTGTCTTAGGGATAAGCACTCGCCACACCGGACCCAAGGATTGGGACCCAAGCCTACGCGCAGGGAAACCGCGCGAGATCCGGCTTCACGGCAGGATCGATTCTTGGCCAGGAAGGCCCTCCTCCTTTTTTCAGCAATGCTGTTCGCAAACCACCCTCTGACTGGATCAGATCGGGTGTTTTTTGCGTGTCCGCTGGCCGGGTGCGGTCGCCGGCCGGCCCGGTAGTGGCCTGTCCCGGCGTGGCGGGGTAGACTGCGCCGGCCATGAAGCTCGACGCCTTCGACTACCACCTGCCCCCGGAACGGATTGCCGCTCGTCCGGCCGAGCCGCGCGAATCCGCGCGCCTGCTGGTGCTGCCGGCGACCGGCCCTTTCGATCATCGCCATATCGCCGATCTTCCCGACCTGATCGCGCCCGGTGATCTCCTGATACTGAACGACACGCGCGTGATCCCGGCGCGCGCCTTCGGTCGCAAGGCCTCGGGCGGCCGGGTGGAATTCCTGCTCGAACGACTGCTCGATGCCGAACGGGCGCTGTGCCACCTGCGCAGCAGCCGCTCGCCCAAGATCGGCGCCCAGCTCCTGATGGAGGGCGGTGCGACGCTCGAGGTGGTCGGACGCGACGGGGCCCTGTTCGAACTGCGGCTGGTCGACTCGGAAACGCCGGGTGGCTTGCTCGGCTGGCTGGAAGCGCACGGCCACATGCCGCTGCCGACCTACATCGAGCGCCCCGACGACGACCAGGATCGTCACGACTACCAGACCGTGTTCGCCCGCCGTGACGGAGCCGTCGCCGCGCCCACCGCCGGCCTGCACATGACCGAGGCGCTGCTCGAGAAGCTCAAGGCCGGGGGCGTGGAGACGGCGTTCGTCACCCTGCACGTCGGGGCGGGGACCTTCCAGCCGGTGCGCAGCGAGACCATCGAAGGGCACGAGATGCACCGCGAGTGGACCGAAGTGCCGGAGGCGACGGTCGAGGCGGTTGCCGAAACCCGGCGGCGCGGCGGGCGCGTGATCGCCATCGGCACCACCGCCGTGCGCGCGATCGAGACCGCCGCCCGCGCCCATCCCGAGCGGGCCGCGCGGGGCGAGATCGGGGCGTTCGTCGGTGACACCCAGCTGTTCCTGTATCCCGGTGTGCCCCTGCACGTGATCGACGCGATGCTGACCAATTTCCACCTGCCGCGCTCGACTCTCTTGATGCTGGTCTCGGCCTTCGCCGGGCGCGAGCGGGTGCTGGCCGCCTATCACGAGGCGATCGCACGGGGCTATCGCTTCTACTCCTTCGGGGATGCCATGTTCATCGAAGCCAATTCGTCCGGCGAGCGGAAGACCGACGCATGAAGTTCCAGTTGCACGACTGCACCCTGGCCAAGCCGGCCGGCGAACGGGTTGACGGTCCCCGCCGCGGCCAGGTCCGCTTCGAACGCGGGGTGATCGATACCCCCGCGTTCATGCCGGTGGGGACCTACGGCACGGTCAAGGCCGTCACGCCCGAGGAGCTGGTCGACCTGGGCGCGCAGATCGTGCTCGGCAACACCTTCCACCTGATGCTTCGCCCCGGCACCGAGATCATCGGCCTGCACGGCGACCTGCACGATTTCATGCACTGGGAGCGGCCGATCCTGACCGATTCGGGCGGTTTCCAGGTGTTCTCGCTGGCCGACATGCGCAAGATCACGGAGGAGGGTGTGCGCTTCGCCTCGCCGGTCAACGGCGATCAGGTGATGCTCAGCCCCGAGTCCTCGATGCAGGTGCAGCACGAACTCGGTTCGGACATCCAGATGATCTTCGACGAGTGCACCCCCTACCCGGCGACGCCGGAGGTCGCGGGCGCCTCGATGCGCCTGTCGCTGCGCTGGGCGAAGCGCTCCAAGCAGGCGTTCGAAGCGCTGAAACCCGAGGGCTCGGATCGCGCCCTGTTCGGCATCGTCCAGGGCGGAATGCACGAGTCGTTGCGGCGCGAATCGGCCGCCGGGCTGATCGACCTGGGTTTCGACGGCTATGCCGTCGGCGGGCTGTCGGTGGGCGAGCCGCTCGAGGAGCGCAACGCGGTGCTCGAGGTCACGCTGCCCGAACTGCCCGCAGAGCGGCCGCGCTACCTGATGGGCGTGGGCAAGCCCGAGGATCTGGTCGAGTCGGTCGCCCGCGGCGTGGACATGTTCGACTGCGTCATGCCGACCCGCAACGCGCGCAACGGCCACCTGTTCACCCGCTATGGCGACGTGCGGCTGAAGAACGCCCGCTTTGCGACCGACGTGCGCCCGCTCGATGAAGACTGCGACTGCTACACCTGTCGTCACTACTCGCGTGCCTACCTCAAGCACCTGCACAAGACCCGCGAGGTGCTGGGCGCGCGGCTGGCCACCATCCACAACCTGCACTACTACCAGGTGCTGATGGCGGAGATGCGCGCGGCAATCGAGGCCGACGACTTCGAGGCCTTCCGGGCGCGCTTCTACGCCGATCGCGACCGCGGGACCTGACGGCTCGGCCCAGCGGGCAATGCAATCCCCCGGGCTTGTGGCATACTCCGGGGCTGCTTTAAATCACCACGCACGAATCCAATCGGGAGCACCAAACACGATGTTCTTTATCAGCGATGCCATGGCCCAGGCGCAGGGCGCCGGTGCCGGCGAGCCCAGCCTGCTGGCCACCTTCCTGCCGCTGCTGCTCATTTTCGCCGTCATGTACTTCCTGCTCATCCGCCCGCAGATCAAGCGGCAGAAGGAGCACAAGAAGCTGATCGAGTCGATCGAGAAGGGTGACGAGGTAGCGACCACCGGCGGCATGCTGGGCCGTGTGGTCAATCTGGGCGACACGCTGGTCGTCCTCGAGGTCGCGGACAACACCACCATCGTGGTGCAGCGTTTCGCCATTGCCTCGGTCATGCCCAAGGGCACCATCAAGGACGCTCGCGAGGCCTGATCCTCGCGGTTGTTACCAGGGCTCGCCACGGCGGGCCCTTTGTCATTCCCGTCCACCGACAAGGGATTGTCGTCGGTGGATCGAGCCCCGTCCCGGGGTGCATTCCACGCGAAGGTCTAGAAGATGAACCGCTACCCCCTGTGGAAGAATCTGATCGTCGTCGTTGTCGTGCTGGTGGGGCTGTTCTACGCCCTGCCCAACTTCTTCGGCGAGGAGCCCGCCCTGCAGATCTCCAAGCGTGACGGTGCCGTCGAGCAGACGGCGCTGGCCGAGGCCCAGAGCGCCCTGCGCGCCGCGGGCATCGACTACACACGCAGCGAGACGCAGGACGAGTCGGCCCTGATCCGGTTCCCGTCGACCGACGAGCAGCTCGAGGCCGTCGACGTGGTCCGGGCGGCGCTGGGCGGTGATTACCCGGTGGCGCTCAACCTCGCGCCGGCGGCTCCCGACTGGCTGACCGACCTCGGCGCCCTGCCGATGTACCTCGGTCTCGATCTGCGTGGCGGCGTGCACTTCCTGATGCAGGTCGACATGGATGCGGCAATCAAGACCGCGCTGGAACGTCGCGTCGACGGCATGCGCGCCGACCTGCGCCAGACGAAGCTGCGCTACGTTTCGGCCGAGGTGGGCGATGATCAGCGCATCCGGGTGCGCTTCCGCGATGCCGCCGACCGTGACCAGGCCATCGAGCAGCTCACCGCCGACTACGAGGACCTGACGTTCGACGAGAGCGAGATCGAGGGCGAGCCGTACCTGGTCGCCAAGATGACCGAGGAGGGCGTGACCACCGAGCGTCGCGCCGCGCTCGAGCAGAACATCACCACGCTGCGCAACCGCGTCAACGAGCTGGGCGTGGCCGAGCCGCTGATCCAGCAGCAGGGCGAGGACCGCATCGTGGTCGAACTGCCGGGCATCCAGGACACCGTCCGCGCCAAGGAGATCCTCGGCGCGACCGCGACCCTGGAATTCCGCCTGGTGCACGGCACCCCCACCGACTGGATGGAAGCCGACGATTCCGGCAGCGTGCCGCCGCAGGCGCGTCTCTACCAGCGTCGTGGCGGCGGTCCGGTACTCCTCAAGCGCCAGGTGATCGTCACGGGTGATCGCGTCACCGGCGCCTCCTCCGGTTTCGACCAGGATTCCGGCTCGCCGGCGGTGTTCGTCAATCTCGACAGCCAGGGCGCGCGTCGCATGGCCGACATCACCGGCGACAACATCGGCCAGCAGATGGGCGTGGTGTTCATCGAGAACCGCACCGACAGCAAGGTCGTCGACGGCAAGCTGGTCGAGGAGAAGCGCCGGGTCGAGGAGGTGATCAATGTCGCCACCATCCGCGACCAGCTCGCCAACCGCTTCCAGATCACCGGTCTCGACTCGCCGGAAGAGGCGCGCAACCTCGCGCTGCTGCTGCGTGCCGGCGCCCTGCGCGCCCCGATGGACATCGTCGAGGAGCGCACCGTCGGCCCGAGCCTGGGTGCCGAGAACATCCAGGCGGGCGTGAACGCCGCCATCCTCGGCTTCGTGCTGGTCGCGATCTTCATGATGATCTACTACCGCGTCTTCGGCGTGATCGCCGTGGTCGCGCTGGTGACCAACCTGATCCTGATCGTCGCGGTGCTCTCGATGCTGCAGGCCACGCTCACCCTGCCGGGCATCGCCGGGATCGTGCTGACCGTGGGCATGGCGGTGGATGCGAACGTGCTGATATTCGAGCGCATCCGCGAGGAGCTGAGGAACGGCATGACGCCGCACGCGGCGATGAAGGCCGGCTACGAGCGGGCGTTCGCCACCATCCTCGACGCGAACATCACCACGCTGCTTGCCGCACTGGCGCTGTTCGCCTTCGGCACCGGCCCGATCAAGGGCTTCGCCGTGACGCTGTCGATCGGCATCCTGGCCTCGATGTTCACCGCCGTGATGCTCTCGCGTGCCTTGGCCAACCTGATCTACGGCCGCCAGGCGCGCCTGAAGGGACTTTCCATCTGAGCCGACTCCGTGCCGGCGTTCGAATCAGACGAGTGAAAACATGAACGTATTTCCGCCCAACGCGCGTTTCGACTTCTTCGGCAAGCGCTTCATTGCCTACGTCCTGTCGGTGCTTCTGCTGCTGGTGGCCGCCGGCTCGCTGGCGACCAAGGGCCTGAACCTGGGGTTGGACTTCACCGGCGGCGTGGTCGTCGAGCTGGGCTATCCGCAGGGTGCCGACATCGAGGCGGTGCGCGACACGCTCGACGAGCACGGCTTCGACCAGGCGGTCGCACAGCTGTTCGGTTCCTCCGAGTCGGTGCTGGTGCGCCTGCCGCCGAGCGGCGAGAGCCAGTCGCGCGTCGCCGACGCCGTGCTCACCGCCCTGCAGGCCGAGGCCGAGGACGTGACCATGCGTCGGGTCGAGTATGTCGGCCCGGCCGTGGGCAAGGAGCTGTTCAATGCCGGCGGCCTGGCGCTGCTGGTGGTGCTCGCCGGCATCCTGGTCTACGTCGGTTTCCGCTTCCAGCTGCGCCTGGCCGGCGGGGCGATCCTCGCCCTGGCTCACGACCTGGTGGTGGTTCTCGGTATCGTCAGCCTGCTGGGCATCCGTTTCGACCTGACGGTGCTGGCGGCCTTCCTGGCGCTCGCCGGCTACTCGATCAACGACACCATTGTCGTGTTCGACCGCATCCGCGAGAACTTCCAGAAGATGCGCAAGGGTACCGAGCAGGAAGTGATGAATGCCTCGGTCAACCAGACCATGTCGCGGACGGTGATCACCTCCGGCACCACCTTCTTCACCGCGCTGGCGCTGTTCGTCTTCGGTGGCGAGGCGCTGTACGGTTTCTCGCTGACCCTGCTGCTGGGCATCGCGATCGGTACCTTCTCCTCGGTCTACGTGGCCTCGGCCCTGTCGCTGGACATGGGGCTCAAGCGCCAGGACCTGCTCAAGATCGACGATCGGGAAAAGGCCAAGCAGGTCGAGGACAACGCCTCCTGACCGGCATTGTCGACCGGACACGAAAAAGCCCGCCGATCGGCGGGCTTTTCATTGCCGGCAGTCGCCGTGGCTTACGCCTCCGGGCGGGACACCGACTGGTAGGCCTGATCGGCCTTGCTGATGCGCTGGAGCATCACGTGCGCCAGCTTGGGGTTGGCGCAGATCACGTTGCCGTTGGCCAGGTACTCGTCGCTGCCGCGGTGGTCGACGACCACGCCGCCGGCCTCGCGCACCAACAGCACACCGGCGGCCATGTCCCAGGGCTTGAGGCCGAATTCCCAGAAGCCGTCGAAGCGGCCGGCGGCCACATAGGCCAGGTCGAGCGCAGCCGAACCCGGGCGGCGGATGCCGGCGATCGGGCCGTGCAGCGCCTTGAGGGTCGCGACGTAGCGGTCGAGGTTCTGGTCGTCGCGGAACGGGATGCCGGTGCCCAGCAGCGCGCCGTCGAGCCCCTTGCGCGGCGAGACGCGGATGCGGCGGTTGTCGAGGAAGGCGCCCGAGCCGCGCTCGGCGGTGAACAGCTCCTGGTTGACCGGGTTGTAGATCACCCCGAGTTCCAGCCGGCCGCGACGCTCCAGTGCGATCGAGACCGCGTAGTGGCCGATGCCGTGCAGGAAGTTGGTGGTGCCGTCGAGCGGGTCGACGATCCAGCGGTACTCGGCGTTGTCCTCCCCGCTCGCACCGGTCTCTTCGGCCAGGATGGCGTGATCGGGGTAGGCGCGCTTGAGCGTGTCGATGATCGCGGCTTCGGCCTGGTGATCGACCTCGCTGACGAAGTCGTTGCGCTTTTTCGACTCGATGGTGAGATCGTTGACGCGATCCCGGCTGCGGGAGATGACACTGCCGGCGGCGCGAGCGGCGCGCACGGCGATATTGAGCATGGGGTGCGGCATAATGGTCTGGTCGGCTCGACGAGCGAATGGTGGATGACGGGCCGTGGCAGGCGGTCTCGCCGCTGCCGTCAGGCACGTCCGGGCCGGTCGATCGGACCGATGCGTCCGGCCGTGCCCCGTTTCCCGGATCCGGAATTATACGCGTAAACGCCCCCATGTCAGCCATGTCGCCTTCCCCCACTGCCGCCCCGACCTCCGCCCTTGATCGCATCGAGGTCGTCCTGTGCCAGACGTCGATGGCCGAGAACATCGGCGCGGCGGCCCGGGCGATGAAGACGATGGGGCTGTCGCGGCTGGTGCTGGTCGCGCCCAGGGCGACGATCGACGCCAAGGCGCGGGCGGTGGCCACGCATGCCAGCGATGTCCTCGATGCGGCCCGGGTGGTCGATTCGGTCGACGAGGCGGTGGCCGACTCGGTCGCCGTGTGGGCGACCACGGCCCGCTCGCGCAGCCTGACCCTGCCGCTGCTCGACGGACGGGCGGCCGCCGGTGAGATAACGCGTCAGGCGGCGGCCATCCCGGCGGGTTCCGGCAACCGGGTCAGCGTGCTCTTCGGTGCCGAGCGCACCGGACTGACCAACGAGGAGCTGAACGTGGCCGACCGCTTGCTCGCCCTCAACGCCAACCCGGACTACCCGGTGCTCAACCTCGCCCAGGCCGTGCAGCTGGTCGCCTACGAGGTGTTCCACGCGACCGGCGAGGCGCCGGCCGGTCTCGAACCGGCCGAGCCACCGGTGACCAAGGCCGAGCTTGCTACACTCTGCGCTCGTCTCGAGACGGCGCTCGAGGGGCGTGCCTTCTTTCCGGGCGAGGGGGAGGAGCGCGAGCGGCATGCGCGCCGGCTGATGCAGCGGGTGCGGCTGCTGCTCAATCGCGCCCAGCCACGCCACGACGAATTGCAGATCCTGCACGGCATGCTGACCGCGCTGTTGCGCCTGCCGCGCGAACGGGACGAGTGAGAGACTTTCTGGAGCGAGCCGATGGGTTGGTGGAAAACGATTCTCGATGACGTCGACAGCGTGTTCGACCGCGACCCGGCCGCGCGAAGCCGCTGGGAGATCGCCCTGACCTATCCCGGCCTGCACGCGGTCTGGTGGCATCGTGTCGCCCATGCCCTGTGGCGGCGTAACTGGCGGTTGCTGGCGCGGCTGATCTCGAACGTCAGCCGCTGGCTGACCGGCATCGAGATCCATCCGGGAGCGCACATCGGTCGACGCTTCTTCGTCGACCACGGCATGGGCGTCGTGATCGGCGAGACCGCCGAGATCGGCGACGACTGCACGCTGTATCACGGCGTGACCCTCGGCGGCACCACCTGGCGCGAGGGCAAGCGCCACCCGACGCTCGGTGATGGCGTGGTGGTCGGTGCCGGTGCCAAGATCCTCGGCCCGATCGAGCTCGGCGAGGGCGTGCGCGTGGGCTCCAATGCGGTGGTCCTCAAGGACGCCCCCGCCGGCGCGACCCTGGTGGGGATTCCCGCCCGCGTGGTCGAACAGCGTGCCGAGGAGAACGAGACCAAGCGCCGGGTGGCGCAGCGGCTGGGCTTCGATGCCTACGGGGTCGCTCGCGACATGCCCGACCCGGTCGCCACCGTCGTCGACCGTCTGCTCGATCACGTCCAGACGGTCGATGGCCAGCTTGACGAGATGGCCGACGCGCTGCGGTCGCTCGGCGTCGAGGTCTCGCGCCCTAGCCGCCCCAGCCTGGACGGCTGCCATCTCGACGAGGAGGAAGGCGTGGCCGGTTGCGGCCAGGCCGAGCCGGAAGAGCCGGTGGATGCGGAGCGCCGTTGACAGCGCTCGATCGAAACCGTATACAGCACCGGCCTGCGCGACTATGATGGGCGGGCTATTCCCCGAGAGGATTGCTCGGGATTGACTGTTGGGCAGCACGCCGCGCGGCTGCCGGGAGGTTGTTTAATGAGGCTGACGACTAAGGGCCGATACGCCGTCACGGCGATGCTGGACCTGGCCATCCATGATCGCGGCCAACCCACGGCGCTGGCCGATATCGCCGAACGCCAGTCGCTGTCGCTCTCCTACCTCGAGCAGCTGTTTGCCCAGCTGCGCCGTGGTCAGCTGGTCAGCAGCGTGCGTGGCCCCGGTGGCGGCTACCAGCTGGCGCGCGAGCCTTCGCGCATCAATATCGCCGAGATCATCCACGCGGTCGACGAGGTGGTCGACGTCACCCGCTGCGGCGGCCAGGGCAACTGCCAGGGTGGCGGCAAGTGCCTTGCGCACGACCTGTGGATGGGGCTCTCGGCCCAGATCCGGGGATTCCTCGAGTCGATCTCGCTTGCCGACCTGGTGGAGCAGCCCGACGTGCTCGACGTCTCCGCCCGTCAGGATGGTCAGCTCCAGGCCGCGCGCGACGAGCGCTCCGAGGCCGTCGCCGCCGGCATGCGGGGCGTCGGGCCCTGATCATTCGGCCGCCGTTTCTCGGGCGGCCCGCTCTCGCTTGACGTCTCCGCATGGATTGTTTCCCGGTGACTCGTTAAACTATCGCGCTTTGTGGCCGCTGGTCGGGGAGTTTTCCCGGACGAGCGGCAGCTTTCTGTTTTTTCGTTTCTTTTTACGTTTCACCGGGGCGGGTTGAACCGCCCGATCAGGAGAGAGTCTTATGGCCGTAGAACGCACCCTTTCGATCATCAAGCCCGACGCCGTCGCCAAGAACGTGATCGGTCAGATCATTTCTCGCTTCGAGGACGCCGGTCTGTCGGTGGTCGGTGCGCGCATGATGCAGCTGACCCGCGAGCAGGCCGAGGGCTTCTACGCCGTGCACAAGGAGCGCCCGTTCTTCGGCGAACTGGTCGGCTTCATGGTCTCCGGCCCGGTGTTCGTCCAGGTGCTCGAGGGCGAGGACGCCATCGCCAAGAACCGTGACCTGATGGGCGCGACCAACCCGAAGGAAGCCGAGCCGGGCACCATCCGCGCCGACTTCGCCGAGTCGATCGACGCCAATGCCGTGCACGGTTCCGACAGCCCGGAGACGGCCAAGACCGAAATCGAATTCTTCTTCAAGCCCGACGAGCTGACCAGCCGCTGATCGCGCTGGCACCTTTTCGGGTCGACTAGACTGGTGGCCTGAATGACCTCGACCGACGAACGCATCAATCTGCTGGGCCTGACGCCCAGCCGCCTGCGTGCCTGGTTCGCGGAGATGGGCGAGAAGCCCTTCCGCGCCAACCAGGTGCTCAAGTGGGTGCATCAGCGTCGGGTCGACGACTTCGACGCGATGACCGATCTCGCCAAGAGCCTGCGCGAAAAGCTCAAGGAGATCGCCTGCATCCGGCCACCCGAGGTCGTGCTCGACCAGGAATCCGAGGACGGAACGCGCAAGTTCCTCCTCGACACGGGTAGCGGCAACTCGGTCGAGATGGTCTACATCCCCGAGGATGACCGCGCGACCCTCTGTATTTCCTCGCAGGTGGGCTGCTCGCTCACCTGCACCTTCTGCTCGACCGGCCGGCAGGGCTTCAATCGCAACCTGTCGACCGCCGAGATCGTCGGCCAGCTGTGGGTGGCCGAACGGTTGATCGAGCAGCGCCTGCCGACCGGCAAGGCGATCAGCAACATCGTCTTCATGGGCATGGGCGAGCCGCTCTTGAACGAGCAGGCGGTGGTCGATGCCGCCGAGCTGTTCCTCGACGACTACGGCTACGGCCTGTCCAAGCGGCGGGTGACCATCTCGACCTCCGGCATCGTCCCGGCGATCGACCGGCTGGGCGAGCGCCTGCCGATCTCGCTGGCGATCTCCCTGCATGCGCCCAACGACGAGTTGCGCAACGAGCTGGTGCCGATCAACGAGAAGTACCCGCTCGACCAGCTGATGGCCGCCTGCGATCGCTACGCCAAGGTGGTGCCGCACGGCGCGATCCTCTACGAGTACGTGATGATCGAGGGCGTGAACGATACCCT
The DNA here is from genome assembly GCF_001641825.1 of Guyparkeria sp. WRN-7. Lineage (GTDB taxonomy): Bacteria > Pseudomonadota > Gammaproteobacteria > Halothiobacillales > Halothiobacillaceae > Guyparkeria. The sequence goes on from NZ_LRFH01000014.1 coordinate 260,635, forward strand.
CGAGCATGCCGACGAGATGGTTGCCCTGCTCGGCCCGCGCCGGGAGGAGGTCAAGGTCAACCTGATTCCCTTCAACCCCTTCGAGGGTTCCGGCTATGAGCGCTCGTCGCGCAACCGCATCATGCGCTTCGCCAAGCGGCTGCGGGACAACGGCATCAACACCGTGGCCCGCAAGACGCGCGGCGACGACATCGATGCCGCCTGCGGTCAGCTGGCCGGGCAGGTGTCCGACCGCTCCCGTCGCCAGGATCGCCTGGCGAAGATGGGGCTGGATCGCGGCGTCGTCGAGGTGACCCGATGATCGGGCGCGGCCTCCTGCTGGTCGCCCTCGCCGCGCTGGGACTGACCGGCTGCGTGACCACCGGCGGCTCTGCCGGTGACGGCGCGATCGAGCGCAGCGTCGGCCAGAATCGCGAGGCGGCCAAGGTGAACACCGAGCTGGCAAGCGGTTACATGCAGGAAGGCCAGATCAAGGTGGCCGTGGAAAAGGTGCGTCGCGCGATTGCCTTCGATGACGGCTACGGCCCGGCGCACCACGTGCATGCCTTGCTGATGGCGCGCCTGGGCGAAGAGGAGAAGGCCCGGGACTCCTTCGCTCGCGCCGCTCGCCTGGATCGGGACAACTCGGATCTCGCCAACAACTACGGTGGCTTTCTCTGTTCGCAGGGCGACTACGAGCAGGCGCAGGCGATGTTCGAGCGCGCCTACAGCGATCCGCTCTACGAGACGCCCGAGTATGCGCTGGTGAATTCCGGGCGTTGCTACCAGGAAGCCGGCAAGCCGACCGAGGCGCTGGCCCAGTTCCGCCGTGCGCTGGACAAGGGGGCACGCAGCCCGGCGGCCCTGCTGGGGTTGGCTCGCGCGCTCCACCAGACCGGCGCGCACCAGGAGGCCGCCGAGGTCATGCGCCGTTACGAATCGCGTCACCGGCACACGCCCGGCTCGCTGGCGGTCGCCATCGCCATCGACAAGGCAACGGGTGACCAGCAGGCGCTGAAGAACCACCGCCTGATCCTGCGCGGTCGATTCCCCGACTCGCCGGAAGCCAAGGCAATCGAACAGGGAGGCAGTCGATGAGCGAACAGGAGCGGCAGGAGCCGGTCGTTGCGGCACAGGGACGCGAGCCGGGCGAGACCGGGTCGCTGGGAGAGGAGCTGACCGGTCCGACCGTCGGCGAGCGCATCCGCCGAGCGCGCGAAGCCTCGGGCCTGAGCGCAGCCGATCTGGCCCAGCCGCTCAACCTCGATCTGAAGGTGATCGAGCACATCGAGCGCGACGAGCTCGATGCGGTGCCGGGGCGTCCCTACATCCTGGCGTACCTGCGCAGCTGGGCCGCGCAACTGGGCCTTGATGCCGACGCGCTGGTCGCCCAGTACAACGCCCAGCAGGCGCCGGGTAACGAGGCGGTCCAGGGCGGTATCCACCCGACCCTGGATGTGATGGAGCCCCGCCGCGGCGGGGCCGCCCGGCGTCTGTTCGGCTGGCTGATCCTCCTGTTGCTGGTCGCCCTGGTGGCCGTTGGCCTGTCGAAGCTGGATACCCAGCAGCTGCGCACCTGGTGGGCGGAGCTGCGCGGCGTCCCGGTCGAGGCCGAGGGCCAGCCGGGTGTCGAATCGAAACAGGGCGATCCGGCGGGTGCCGAGCGTCCGCCGATCGACGGTGCACTCGAACAGCCGCCCAAGCCGCCGGCCGAGCCGGTGGTCGAGCGTGCCGAGCCCGAGCAGGCGCCCGCCGAGATGACCTCGGCCGGTCTCCCCGAGCAACGCCTGGTCGCGATCGAAAGCGCGCCCGCCCCGGAGGAGCCCGAGCCGGCTCCGGCCGAAGCGGCGCCGGCGGCACCGGTGCTGGTGCTGCGGGCCACCGAGGCCGACAGCTGGGTCGAGGTGCGTGACGGCAAGGGCGAGCGCCTGATGTACGACGTGCTCGCTGCCGGCGAAGAGCGGTCGTTCACCGACGTCGAGGGACCGTTCTCGCTGGTGCTCGGTCAGCCCAAGGGGCTGGAAGTGGAATACCAGGGCGAGCCGGTGGAGCTGGGTGAACCCAGCGAGGCCACCGGGGTGCTGCGAACCACAGTGGGGAATACATGAGTTTTCAGCCGGTTCCCGTGACGCGCCGCCTCTCGCGGCGCATCCAGGTCGGATCCGTGGGCGTCGGCGGCGATGCGCCGATCGCCGTCCAGTCGATGACCAACACCGACACCTGCGACGTCGAGGCGACCGTCGCCCAGATCGAGCGCCTCGCGGCCGCCGGCGCGGACATCGTGCGCGTGTCCGTGCCCAACATGGACGCCGCCGAGGCCTTCGGCAAGATCAAGCAGCGGGTGTCGATACCGCTGGTCACCGACATCCACTTCGACTACCGCATCGCCCTGCGGGTGGCCGACCTCGGTGCCGACTGCCTGCGCATCAACCCGGGCAACATCGGTCGCGAGGACCGCGTCCGCCAGGTGATCGATTCGGCGCGCGATCACGGCATCCCGCTGCGGATCGGTGTCAATGCCGGTTCGCTGGAGAAGGACCTGCAGCAGAAGTACGGCGAGCCGACCCCCGATGCGCTGGTCGAGTCGGCCCTGCGCCACATCGACATCCTCGACCGGCTCGACTACCCCGAGTTCAAGGTCTCCCTGAAGGCCTCGGATGTCTGGATGACGCTGGGCGCCTACCGCAAGCTGGCCGACCAGATCGAGCAGCCGCTGCACCTGGGGATCACCGAGGCGGGCGGCCCGCGTGCCGGGGCGGTCAAGTCGGCCGTGGGACTGGGCATGCTGCTGGCCGAGGGCATCGGCGATACCCTGCGCGTCTCGCTGGCCGCCGACCCGGTCGAAGAGGTCAAGGTCGGCTGGGACATCCTCAAGTCGCTCAAGCTCAGGAGCCGCGGGGTGAACCTGATCGCCTGCCCGTCCTGCGCGCGCCAGGAATTCGACGTGATCAAGACCGTCAACGCCCTGGAAGAGCGGATCGAGGACATCGATACCTCCATGGACGTGGCCGTGATCGGCTGCGTCGTCAACGGGCCCGGCGAGGCCCGCGAGGCGGCCATCGGCCTGACCGGCGGCAAGCCCAACCTCCTGTATGTCGACGGCAAGCCCTCGCGCAAGCTCTCCGAGGACGCGCTGGTCGACCAGATCGAAGACACCATCCGCGAGCGCGTCGCCCGGGACAAGGCTGCCCACGAAGCGGCCCGTGATTCCGACGACGACCGATAACCTTCCGAACCCGACGATGAGCAAGACGCCCAAGAGCATCCGGGGCATGCACGACGTGCTGCCCGACGACACGCCCGCCTGGCAGCGCCTGGAGTCGGCGCTGCGCGACACCGCCGCCGCTTACGGCTACGAAGAGATCCGCATGCCGGTAGTCGAGCATACCGGGCTGTTCGCCCGCTCGATCGGCGAGGTGACCGACATCGTCGAGAAGGAGATGTACACCTTCGAGGACCGCAACGGCGATTCGCTCACGCTGCGCCCCGAGGGTACGGCCGGTTGCGTGCGCGCCTGCCTGCAGCACGGCATCATCCACAACCAGCAACGTCGTCTCTGGTACACCGGGCCGATGTTCCGCCACGAGCGTCCGCAGAAGGGCCGCTACCGGCAGTTCCACCAGTTCGGCGTCGAGACCTTCGGCGTGGCCGGGCCGGAGCTGGAGGTCGAGCTGATCCAGATGGCCGCCTCGCTGTGGCAGCGTCTCGGCATCGAGGACGTGCGCCTGGAGATCAACACCCTGGGCCAGCCCGAGGCGCGTGCCCGCCACCGCGAGGTGCTGATCGAGTATCTCGAGGGTCACGCCGACCAGCTCGACGAGGAGGCGCGTCGTCGCCTGCACGAGAACCCGCTGCGGGTGCTCGACAGCAAGAACCCGGACATCCAGCCGATCCTCGAGGCCGCGCCGAAACTGGCCGACTACCTCGACGAGGAATCGGCGGCCGACTTTGCCAAGACCTGCGAGCTGCTCGATGCGCTGGGCATCGAGTACCGGGTCAACCCGCGGCTGGTGCGCGGTCTCGACTACTACAACAAGCTGGTGTTCGAGTGGGTCACCGAGTCGCTCGGCGCCCAGGGCACCATCTGCGCGGGCGGACGCTACGACGGGCTGGTCGGGCAGCTCGGCGGTCGGGCGACGCCGGCGGCGGGTTTCGCCATCGGCCTCGAGCGGCTGCTTTCACTCGCCGAGACGCCGGCGGACGCAGGTCGGGCGGACATCTACGTGGTCGTGCCGGACGCCTCCCGTCTGGGTGCGGCACTGCGGCTGGCCGACCGGCTGCGCCGCACCTTGGCCGGCCGGCGGGTGCAGTGTAATCTCGACGGCGGCAGCCTCAAGGCGCAGTTCAAGCGCGCCGATCGCAGCGGCGCCGAGACCGCGGTGATCGTCGAGGACGAGGCGGCCGCTCAGGTATCGATCAAGCCGCTGCGCGGTGATGGCGAGCAGCAGACGGTTGCCGCCGACGCCCTCGACTCGCTGCTCGCCAAGTAAGGAACATCTGGACACATTTCGGGAACCCCTATGGTCGCCTCAGACGAAGAACAGATCGAACGCATCCGTGACTGGTGGTCGGAGAACGGCCGCACGGTCATTGCCGGGGTGGTGCTCGGCGTCGCCGGCCTGGTCGGCTGGCAGGGCTGGCAGGTCTGGCAGGACAACCGCGTCGCCTCGGCCGCTGCCGCCTTCGCCCATCTCGAGCAGATGGCGGCCAGCGGCGAGGGCGACGTGGTCGAGCGTGCCCAAGCGGTCGCCTCCGCCCACGACGGCACCAGTTACACGGCCCTTGCCTGGCTGATCGGTGCGGGTGCCGCGGTCGAGAAGAATGACCTCGACACCGCCGTGGCCTATCTCGAGCAGGCGCGGGCCAGCGCCGACCGTGAGCAGCTGGTCGCGACCGTCGATCTGCGCCTCGCCCGGGTCCTCTGGGCACAGGGCAAGCATCAGGCGGCCCTCGATCGGCTGGCCGAACCGCCTGCAGGGTTCGCCGGCTTGTTCGCCGAGCTGCGCGGGGACGTGCTCGCCGACCAGGGCAAGCTCGCCGCCGCGCGTCAGGCCTACGAAGATGCGGCCGCCGCCAGTGCCGGCAACGGCCTGCTGCAAATGAAGCTCGACAGCCTGCCGGCTGCCGGGGAGGAGTCGTGATGAAGACCTTGCGCGCCGCCCGTCTGGGCCTGCCGATCGCCGCGCTCGCCGTGGTGCTGGCCGGCTGTTCCTCGCCGCGTGAATTGGTCAAGCCCACGCCGCTGACCGAAATCAGCAACGAAAAGCCGCCCCAGGTGGTCTGGAGCGATTCCTCCGGCGGTGATCAGAACAACGACCTGACCGCCATTGCACCGGTCGAGAGCGATGGGCGCCTGTTCGTCGCCGGGCCGGACGGTGACGTGCTGGCCTATGATCTCGAATCCGGTGACGAGCTGTGGTCGGCCGACCTCGATGCCGATCTGAGTGTCGGTGGTGGTGCCGGCGAGGGGCTGGTCGTGTTCGGTTCCGACGACGGCCGCGTATTCGCGCTGGAAGCCGACAGCGGTGCGCTGCGCTGGCAGACGACCATTCGCAGTACCGTCGACGCGGCGCCGTCGGTCGGTTTCGGTGACGTGGCGGTGCGCGGTCGAGACGGCACCCTTGCGGTACTGGATGTCGAAAACGGCGAGGTGCGCTGGCGCCAGTCGCGCAGCCAGCCGCCGCTGACCCTGCAGGGGCAGGGGCGCGTGCTGATGTTCCCGGATGCCCTGGCCGCCGGCTTCGACGACGGTACCCTGGCCGTCTACGCCCGCGAGGACGGCAACGAGGTCTGGAGCCGGACCGTGGCCCTGCCGACCGGCCGGACCGACGTCGACCGGATGGTGGACGTCGATGCCACGCCGGTGTTCGCCGACGGCGTCTTCTACGCCGCCAGCTACCAGGGCAAGCTCGTCGCGCTGGCGGCCCAGGGCGGTCGCGAACTGTGGTCGCGCAACTTCTCCAACGCCAACAGCATCGCCGCCGGCAGCCGGGCGCTCTACCTCAGTGACGCCGACGGCGTGGTCTGGGCGATCGACCGTCGCAGCGGTGATGCCCTGTGGCGCCAGTCGGATCTCGCCCATCGCGGCCTGACCGGCCCGGCGCTGATCGGCGGCTACCTCGTGGTCGGCGACCGAGAGGGCTACGTGCACGTACTTTCCAGCGCCAGCGGTGCACTGCTTGGTCGGGCCGACTGGGGTGACCCGCTGATCGATCCGATCCTTCAGGTCGACGGGCGGGGCGTGGCCGTGACCCGTGACGGCGAACTGCGCGTTTTCACCCTCGACTGAACCGCCGCCACCCGCCGCATAGCCAACGAGTCCTAACGACGCGATGAAACCCGTTATCGCCCTGGTCGGCCGCCCCAACGTGGGCAAGTCGACCCTCTTCAACCAGCTCACCCGCAGCCGTGACGCCCTGGTGGCCGACTACGCCGGCCTCACGCGTGATCGCCAGTACGGCACCGCGAGCCACGAGGGCCGCGAGTGGCTGGTGATCGACACCGGCGGCCTGACGGGCGAGCGCGGCGGTATCGAGGCGTTGATGCAGGATCAGGCGTGGCTTGCCGTGGAGGAGGCCGATCTGGTCGCCTTCATGGTCGACGGCCGGGCGGGTCTCACCGCGGCCGACGAGCAGATTGCCGCCGAGCTGCGCCGCGCCGGCAAGCCGGTGCAGCTGGTGGTCAACAAGATCGACGGCGTCGACGAGACCGAGGTGCAGACCGAGTTCTGGGCGCTGGGCATGGGCGAGCCGGCCTTCCTCGCAGCCACCCACGGGCGCGGCGTCGGCGGGCTGTGGGAACGGCTCGAGGACATGCTGCCCGAGTCGTTCGATGCCGACAGCGACGAGGAGGGCGAGGATCACGGGATTACCGTGGCCCTGGTCGGGCGGCCCAACGTCGGCAAGTCGACCCTGACCAACCGTCTGCTGGGCGAGGCGCGCGTGCTGGCCTTCGACGAGCCCGGCACCACCCGCGACTCGATCAAGATCCCGTTCGAGCGTGACGGCAAGCCCTACACGCTGATCGACACCGCCGGGGTGCGGCGCCGATCCCGCGTCGGCGAGGCGATCGAGAAGTTCAGTATCGTCAAGACGCTGCAGGCGATCGAGGCGGCCAACGTGGTCATCCTGGTGCTGGACGCACATACCGGCATCACGGACCAGGACCAGCATCTGCTGGGCTTCATCAACGATCGTGGTCGGGCGCTGGTGATCGCGGTGAACAAGTGGGACGGGCTGGAGAGCGACATCCGCGAGCGGGTCAGCTCGGAGATCGACCGCAAGCTCGGCTTCATCAACTTTGCCGAGATCCATCGCATTTCCGCGCTGCACGGCACCGGCGTCGGCCACCTGTTCGAGAGCGTCGACCAGGCCTATGACGCGGCGATGCGGTCGATCTCGACCAATGCGCTGACCCGCACCCTGCAGGCAGCCGTCGAGCAGCACCAGCCGCCGCTGGTCCATGGCCGGCGCATCCGCCTGCGCTACGCCCACCAGGGCGGCAGCAACCCGCCGGTGATCGTGATTCACGGCAAGCAGACCAAGCGCCTGCCGGGCCACTACCACCGCTACCTCGAGTCGTACTTCCGCAAGGAATACGATCTGATGGGCACCCCGATCCGGATCGAGTTCCGCACCGATTCCAACCCCTATGAAGGCAAGTTCGACCGCCGCACGCCGTTGCAGAAGGTCAAGCAGAAGAAGGCCGAAGCGCGCCGCCGTTCGCGTCACCGCGACAAGGGCTGAGTCGGCACGACCGACCCTTCATTCCCGACCGGCCGGGCCGATATCAGCTCACGCAGCCGCCCAGGTTCGAATCACACGCCGTGAACCGGCCGGGCTTCCGGCGCTTAGCTCTGGTCTCTGAGCTCTTTTCTCTGGAATCCTTCCACCCACATCCGGGTCGCCCCGCAGACCCCGACCGGCATGGCGAGGAAATTCGCCACCGGCACCAGGGTCATCAGCGTCATCAGGCTGCCGAATCCCAGCGTCAGGGCCGGGCGCTGCCTGAGTCGACGGCGTTGTTCGGCGAAGCTCAGTCCGTGGTTTCCCGCCGGGTTGTCGACGTACTCGACCGTCATCATCCAGGCCGAGAACAGGAACCAGGCGACCGGGGCGAGCAGGTTGAGACCGGGGATGAACAGCAGCACGAGCAGCGGGATGGCCCAGGCCGCGAGGTAGAGCAGGCGACGGATCTGGTCGACCAGTGCGCGGCCGGCCTCCGCCAGGAAGCCCGCGCCATTCTCGGCGGGCGGGGAGCCGGTCAGATGCGCTTCGACTCGGGCGGCGAGAATGGCGTTGAACGGCGCGGCGATCAGGTTGGCGACCAGGGTGAAGCTGAAGTACGTCGCCACCAGCAGCGTGATCACCAGCAGCGGCATCAGCAGCCAGTAGAGAAAGTCGAGCCAGCCCGGAAGCAGCGAGTCGATCCAGCTGCCGGCGAAGCTCAACAGCAGCCAGCCGGCCAGGGCGAACAGCAGCACGTTGATGGCGAGCGGGATCAGGGTGAAACGCCGCAGACCCGGTTGCCACATCAGTCGCCAGCCGGCCAGCCAGTAGCCCAGTCCGCCCATCTCGGTGGCAGCCTGTCTCAGGGTGCTCATCGGGTTGCTCCTGTCGTCGTTTGCTCGTGCAGGGCGAGCTCGGCCAGGCGGGCAGCACCAATGGCCGCCTCGGTGTGTTCGGCCACCCTCACCGGCACGCCCAGCGCCCGCGAGCGGATCGCGCGGAACACCCTGTTGTGGGCACCACCGCCGGAGGAGAGCACCCGGCGCAGGGGCGAGCCGCCCAGCTCGGCAAAGCGCCGGTAGCCGAGCGCCTCGATCCGGGCGATGCCGCGCAGCAGCCCGGCCAGGAAGGCCGCCGGATCGGTCGGGCGCGGGCTCAGGCGCGGCCCCATGTCCGGGGCGACCACGGGAAAGCGCTCGCCGCGGCCGGCCAGCGGCCAGTAGCCGAGGGTATCGGGGCGCTCGGGATCGATCTTCCGGCTGAGGCGCTCGATCTCCTCGGCCGAGAAATGCGCGGCCAGCACCCGCCCGCCGGTATTGGAGGCGCCCGAGACGGCAAAGCGCTCGCCGAAGCGGTGGCTGTAGACGCCGCTGGCGGCATCGGCGATTGGCCGGTCGCTGATCAGCTTGAGCGCCAGGGTCGAGCCGAGGCTGGTCACGCCGTCGCCCTCCTCAAAGGCACCACTCGCCCAGAGCGCGGCCATGGAATCGGTGGTGCCGGCGGCGATGTGCACGCCGGCCGGCAGCGACCAGCGGTGGCACCAGCGTTCGAGCAACGGCCCGACGGACGTGCCGGCACGCTGTACCGTCGGCAACTGGGTGCCGAAGCGTTCGGCCAGCGCCGCCGGCCAGCGTTCGGCCACCGGGTCGAAGCCCCACTTGAGCGCGTTGTTGCTGTCGCTGACGTGCTGGCCCGTCAGCCGGTAGACGAACCAGTCGGCCTGGCTGACCGGCCGGCCGTGCTGGCCGCGCGATTCGGCCAGCCAGCGCCAGCGGGCCAGCGCGTCGATCTGCGCGTCGGCGTTGATGTCGAGCCGCCGCAATGCCTCGCGCTGCTCGTCGCCACGCGGGTCGTCGTACATCAGCGCCGGCCCCTCGGGGGTGCCGTCCTCGTTCACGGTCAGGACGGTGCCGGAGGTGCCGGCAAAGGCGATGGCCCGAACCTCCCCCAGGCGACCGTTATCGCCGAGCGTTTGCATGAGCTCGTCGAAGGCCAGCCACCAGCCGGACGGATCCTGCTCGTGCCCACTCTCCAGCGTCGGCACCGACCAGTCGGCCTTCTCCAGCCACAGGCAGTCGCCGTCCGCCCCGAGCGCGGCGATACGCAGCCCGGAGGTGCCGACGTCGATGCCCAGTGTCCGCGCTTGCCGGTCCGTCATGGCGCGGGCGGGTCTCAGGGCAGCTCGACGCGCGGGGCGGGCTCCCAGCCGTCCTGGCGGTGCTCGACCACCACGTTGGTCCAGATGCCGCCGCGGACGTTCCAGCGGCCGGTGACGCGCAGGAAACGCGGGTCGATGGCGGCGGCAATGTCGTCGGCGATGCGGTTGGTCATCGCCTCGTGGAAGCCGCCTTCCTCGCGGAACGACCACATGTACATCTTGAGCGACTTGAGCTCGACGCAACGCTGGTCCGGCACGAAGTCGATCACGATGGTGGCGAAGTCCGGCTGGCCCGTCTTGGGGCACAGGCAGGTGAACTCGGGCACTTCCATGTGAATGGTATAGTCGCGTTCCGGATGCGGGTTGGGGAAGGTTTCGAGTGTCTTGCTGGGTTGCGTCGACATAGATGACTGTCCTGTTGCGGCAATGTGGCAATCGCCCGTTGATCGGGGGGGGTGATTATAAGGGCCGAGGGACCGGCTTGCAGGCCGCGTTGTCCCTCGTCCCCCCGATGCGTGCGGGAGGACGCCCGTGCGCCTGACCCGCCTGTACCTGGCCGGCTTCAAGTCGTTCGCCTCGCCCACCGAGATCCGCCTGCCGGCCAACACGCTCGCCATCGTCGGTCCCAACGGCTGCGGCAAGTCCAACCTGATCGACGCCCTGCGCTGGGTGATGGGCGAATCCTCGGCCCGCCACCTGCGCGGCCAGGCCCTCGACGACCTGATCTTCGCCGGCAGCGGTGACCGCGCCGCGGCCAGCCGCGCGGTGGTCGAGCTGACCCTGGACAACCGCGAGCACCGCATCCACGGCCCGTTCGCCGCCTACGAGGAGATCACCGTCCGGCGCAGCCTCGACCGTGACGGCCAGTCCCGCTACGAGATCAACAACACCCGCGTGCGCCGTCGCGACGTGGTCGACCTGTTCCTCGGCACCGGCGTGGGCGCGCGCTCCTACTCGGTGATCGAGCAGGGGCAGGTCAACCGCATCGTCGATGCCAAGCCCGACGAGTTGCGCGGTTACCTCGAGGAGGCGGCCGGCATCTCGGTCTACCGCGAACGTCGCCGCGAGACCGCCAACCGCATCACCCACACCGAGGAGAACCTCTCCCGGCTCAACGACATCGCCGCCGAGCTGGAACGCCAGGAGGCGACGCTCGCCCGCCAGGCCCGTGCCGCGCGTCGCTACCGCGAACTGGCCGAGGAGCGGCGCTACCGCCAGGTCGAGGCAGCGGCCGTCGCCCTGATCCATGCCCGCGAGGAGCGCCAGCGTCTCGATCGCGTGGTGGCCGAGGCGGGCGACATCGAGACCGCCCGCGAAAACCGCCTCGCCCAGGCACAGACGGCACAGGACGAGGCCGAGCATGCCTATCAGGCCGCCGGCGACCGGCTGGGCGAGTTGTCCGCCGAGAAGTACCGGCTCGCCAACGAGCTCAATGCCGTCACGACCCGGCAGGCGGAGCTTGATGCTCGCCTTGAGGGGCTCGACCGTCAGGCCCGCCATGATCGCGACACCCGCGAGCGCCGAGAGACCGAGCGTCGCGAGGCCGAGCACCGGCGCGAGCAGTTGATCGCCGAGCAGCGCGACAGCCGTGCGGGCCTGGACGAGCTGGCCGCTGATCATGACCGGGCGCGGGAGCGTCGCGCCACCGTCGAGGCCGAGCTCGACGCCCTGCGCCGCGAGGCCATGACGGCCGCCGAGGCGCGCGTCGAGCCGCAGCGGGAGCAGGCGCGTCTCGATGCGCGTCTCGAGGCCGTGACGCGGGATTGCCGCCGGCTCGAGTCCGCCCCGGCGGCCGCCGAACTGGCCGCGGTGCGCGACGAGCTGGCCGGGTGGCAACAGGAACGGCAGGCCCGGGCCGACGAGATCGAGAGCGCCGAGGCGGCGGCCGTCGGGGCCGAGCAAGCACTTGATGCCGCGATTGTCGCGGAGCAGGCCAGCGAGGCCGCGCTGCAGGAGCACGACGAGGCGCAGCGTGCCGCCCGCAACGAGCACGACGGTCTGACCAACGAACGCCAGGCCCTGGAGCGGCTGATCAGCGCCCATGCCACTGCCGATCGCGGCGAGGCGGCCGGTCCGCGTCTGGTCGATCGACTTGTCGAGGCCGATATTCACGACCCCTGGGTGGGCCATGCCCTGGGCGAGGCGCTTGAGGCCGAGCTGATCGAGGACCTCGACCTCGACGCGATGGTCGCCGCCGAGATCGACCGATTTGTCGACGAGGACGGTGCGGGTGGCTGGTGGCTCGAGGCCGGTCGCTCGAGCGCCGATGCCGACTGGCTGGCCGACCGGATCCACGACTTTCCGGGACGTCCGGCAGAGGGCCTGGAGGCCGCGCTGGCACGGCGCGGGTCGCTTGCCCGCGGCGAATTCCTGATCACCCCGTCGGGCTGGTGGGTCGGTCGGCACTGGCTCGGCCGCGCGGGCACGTCGGGAGCGGCTGCCCATCTCGCCCACCTGGCACGGCGCCGCGAGTTGGACGCCGCCATTGCCCGGAGCGATACCGCCCTGCAGCAAGCTCAGAAGGCGGTGCAGGCGAGTCGGGCGCGCCGCGACGAAGATCGCCGCGCAGTCGAGGCGGCACGCCGCGAGCGCGACGAGCGCAATCGCGCCCTCGAGTCGGCGCGGCTGGCCTATCGGCATCTGGACGAGCGCATCGAGCGGCTCGAGGACACCGTCGACACCCTGACGGAACGAGCGACGGCCGAGACCGAGGAGCTCGACGCGGCCCGCCGGGACCGGGCGGAACTGGAGCAGCAGCGGGAGGCGGCGGTCGCTGCGGTGACCGAGGCCGATCGCCGGCGGGATGCGGCGGTCGAGCGGCAGGAGGCCGCGCGCAAGGCGCTCGATGCAGCGCGCGACGTCGCCCGGGCGGCGGCCGACCGATTCCACCGTGCCCGTCGCGAGATCGAGCAACGTGACGAGACCATCGCCCGGCTCGGTGACGAAATCCGGCGTCTGGGTCACGAGTGCGAGGCGATCGCCCGCCGACTCGACGAACAGGCGCAGGAGGCCCGGCGGGCGCGCGACGATCGCGAGGCACTCCTGGGCGAGCGGCAGCGTCACAGTGAGCGGCTGGCCGAGGCCGAAACGGCCGAAGCGGAGGCCCGCCAGGCGCAGCAGGCGGCGGCCGAGGCCCAGGCCGAGGCGCGTCGTGTCGTGGCCGAGGCGCGTGCCGAACGCGACGCGGCCCGGGAGAAGAGCGAGCAGGCGCGGATCGATCGTGCCCAGGGCGAGACCCGCGAGCAGCATGCCCGTGCCCGTCTGCAGGAGGCCCGCGAGCAACTGGCCGACGACGAGGACGAGCCCGAGGCGGCGGCCGTCGAGCAGCTGGCGGCCGAGGCGGGCGTGAGCGAGCGCCTGGCCGGCCGGCTGACCGAACTGGACGCGCAGATCCGCCGGCTGGGCTCGGTGAACCTCTCGGCGATCGAGGATCACCGCGAGGTCGAGCAGCGCCGCGAGGAGCTGGCGGGCCAGATCGAGGACGTCGAGTCGGCGCTGGCCCAGCTGGCCGAGGCCATCGACACCATGGACCGCCAGACCCGCGAGCGCTTTCGCGAGACCTTCCACGCGGTCAATCAGCGGCTCGGTCCCCGCTTCGAGGCGCTGTTCGGCGGCGGCGAGGCGCGGCTCGAGCTGACCGGCGACGATCCGCTTGATGCCGGGGTCGCCCTGATGGCCCGTCCGCCCGGCAAGCGCATCAGTCACCTGTCGCTGCTTTCGGGCGGTGAACGGGCCCTGACGGCCACCGCCCTGATCTTCGCCATATTCGAGCTCAACCCCGCGCCGTTCTGCATTCTCGACGAGGTCGACGCGCCGCTGGACGAGGCTAACGTGGGGCGCTTCTGTGCTATGGTTTCGGCCATGTCGGACCGGGTGCAGTTCATGTACATCACCCACAACAAGACCACCATGGCGAGCGCCTCGGCACTGGTCGGCGTGACCATGCGCGAGGCCGGCGTGTCGCGCATCGTGTCCGTCGATGTCGATGCCGCCGTGGACCTGATCGAGACTTGATTCGAATGCCCCTGAAAGCCGTAGCGAGCGGGACGACTGCTGCCGCGAACCACCAGACGTATCGAACTGACGCGCCTGACGCGGGTCGGAGCATGGCGTTCCGCCGGAGAGGCGGGCTCTCGGCGTCGACACCGGGTCTCGGGGGATAGACGTTATGGAATGGTTGCGCTGGATAGTTCTTCTGGTTGGTCTGCTGGTGATCGGGGGCATCGTCTGGATGTACCGTCGCCATCGCAGCGAGCAGGCGGTGGACCTTGGCGGTGGCCGTGCGGACCCCGGCGGTTACCACGACCCGATCGACGCCAGCGTGGGCGCCCGGGACGATGAGGCAGACGCCGGCGAGGCGCGCCGCGAGCCGCAGCTGGAGCTGGGCGGCAGCGGCTACTGGTCCGAGCCGGACGAGGACGGCTTCATTGACGGGGCATCGAAGGCCCGCGTGGTCTCGCCGGCGGACGATGCCGAGCCTGCGCCGCGCGGATCGGATGACGAGGCGTCGTCGGAGCCGGTGATCGGGCCGGACGAGGATCAGGCCGCACCCGAGCCGGCTCCCGAGGAGCGGCCCCGGCCCGGTTTTTCCCGCCTGTTCACCCGCCAGGGACAGCAGCCTCAGGAGCCGCAGCCTTCGACCGAGCCGCAGGCCGAGAACGAAGCGGCGCCGTCCGCCGATACCGCGGCGGACGAGGGCAGTGAGGACGCCGAGGCGAGTGTCGGCGGTGCGGTGATCTCGATGATGATCGTCGACCGGGAGCAGTCGCCCATGCCGGCCGAGCGTGTGCGCCGTGCGGTCGAGGAAGCCGGCTTCGAGTACGGCGAGTTCTCGATCTATCACTTCCACGGGCTTGACGGCGAGGAGTGGTTCTCGCTGATGAATGCCGTCTCGCCGGGTCATTTTGACCCCGACGACCTCACTTCCTACGAGACGCCGGCGCTGGCGCTGTTCATGCAACTGCCGGTGCGTGGCAGCGCGGATGCCTCGCTGGTGTTCGATCGCATGCACCAGGTGGCCTCCTCGCTGGCCGAGTCGCTTGATGCCATGCTGATCGACGACCGGCGCGAGCCGCTGGACAGCGAATCGATCGACCGGTACCGCGAGCTGATCGAGCAGCACGGGTGAACTGCGGCTGATGACTGACGCAGACGATCGCAAACGCCTGTCGGCCCTGCGCGCCGAGCTCAACCAGCACAACTTCCGCTACTACGTCCTCGATCGGCCGACGGTCTCCGATGCCGAGTACGACGCGCTGATGCGCGAGCTCGAGGCGATCGAACAAAGGCACCCCGACTGGATCACGCCCGATTCGCCCACCCGGACCGTGGGCGCCCCGCCGAGCCATGCCTTCGAGACGGTCGAGCACCGCGTGCCGATGCTCTCGCTCGACAACGCCTTCGACGAGGCGGAATTCGAGGCCTTCGACCGCCGCGTGCGCGAGCGCCTCGGCCGCGACGAGCCGGTCTGCTACTTTGCCGAGCCGAAGTTCGACGGTCTGGCGATCAGTCTGACCTACGAGGGCGGCGTGCTCGTACGTGCCGCGACCCGTGGTGACGGTCGCCGCGGCGAGGACGTCACCGACAACGTCCGCACCATCGAGTCCGTGCCCTATGCGCTCGACCTGCCGACCGCCAGCACGATCGAGATCCGCGGGGAGGTGGTGATGACCCACCGGGCGTTCGCCGAGATCAACCAGCGTGCCGAGCGTCGCGGCGAGAAGGTGTTCGCCAATCCGCGCAATGCCGCCGCCGGGTCGTTGCGGCAGAAGGACCCCAGGATCACCGCCAGCCGACCGCTGCACTTCTATGCATACGGCCTCGGGGCGGTCGACGGTGTCGAGCCCCCCGAGCGTCACTCCGCCTGGCTGGACTATCTCGAGAGCCTGGGTTTCTCGGTGGCCGAGCATCGCCAGCGGGTCACCGGCCTGGAGGGGGCGCGTTCGTTCTATGAGGGGCTGGGCGAGCGTCGCGACAGCCTCGCCTTCGACATCGACGGGGTGGTCTACAAGGTCGATGCGCTTGCCGATCAGGAGCGTCTTGGCTTCGTCGCCCGGGCGCCGCGCTGGGCGATCGCCTGGAAATTCCCGGCCGAGGAGAAGGTCACCCAGCTGCGTGACGTGGAATTCCAGGTCGGTCGCACCGGGGCCCTCACCCCGGTCGCGCGAGTCGAGCCGGTGGCCGTCGGCGGGGTGACCGTCGCCAACGTCACCCTGCACAACATGGACGAGATCGAGCGCAAGGACGTGCGCATCGGCGACTGGGTGCGGGTGCGCCGCGCCGGCGACGTCATCCCCGAGATCATCGAGGTGCTCCCCGAGAAGCGCCCGGCGGATGCGCGCGAGATCGAGCTGCCCGCCCACTGCCCGGAGTGCGGCTCCGAGGTGCTGCGTGACGAGGAGCAGGCGGTGGCCCGCTGTACCGGCGGGCTGTTCTGCCCGGCGCAGCGGCGCGAGGCGATCCGCCACTTTGCCAGCCGCAAGGCGATGGACATCGACGGGCTGGGCGAGAAATGGATCACCCTGTTCCTCGAGCGCGAGATGGTCGATCACGTCGACGACCTGTTCCGTCTCGACCGCGACGACCTGATCGCCCTGCCGCGTATGGGCGCGAAGTCGGCCGACAATCTTCTCGATGCGCTCGAGCGGGCCAAGGAGACCACGCTCGGCCGCTTCCTCTACGCGCTCGGGATTCGCGAGGTAGGCGAGGTGACCGCCGAATCGCTCGCCCGCCACTTCCGCGACCTCGATGCATTGATGGCCGCCTCCGAGGAGGAGCTGCAAGCGGTCGAGGACGTCGGCCCGGTGGTCGCGCGACACGTCCACGCCTTCTTCCAGCAGCCACACAATCGCGAGGTGATCGACGGGCTGCTCGATGCCGGCATTCACTGGCCGACGCCGGAGGCACCGGCCGATGACGCGCCTTTGGCCGGCAAGACCTTCGTGATCACCGGCACCCTGCCGGACATGACCCGTGACGAGGCCTCCGACCGGCTGACCGCGCTGGGGGCGAAGGTCACCGGCTCGGTCTCGAAGAAGACCACCGCCCTGATCGCCGGCGAGGCTGGCGGCAGCAAGCTTGCCAAGGCAGAGAAGCTTGGCGTGCCGGTGCTCGATGCCGAGGCATTCGCCCGGCTGCTCGACGATCCCTCCGAGGTCCCGGCCTGAGCGGCGCGGGTCGAGCATCGGTCCGCCCTCTGGCCTTTTTCTTCCCTGTCGCCAAATCGTCAACCGGCCGACACGGCACTGTCATCCAAGCCGCCTAGCGTTCTGATCTACGGGGTACGTTCGCCTCGGATCGATCGCGGGGTGCCGCTTGGATATACGTCTCGTCACGGAAACCTATCTGCCCGACATCAACGGGGTGGCCACCACGCTGGGTTGTCTCGTGGATGCCTTGCGCCTGCGGGGGCATCGGGTGATGGTGACCTGTCCGCGGGGGCGTTCGCGCCGTGACCTGGGCGACGGTACCGAGGTGCCGGGGCTGGCGTTGCCGTTCTATCCCGAGGTGCGTTTCGGTCTGCCGCGTCGCCGCGCGTTTCTCGACGAGTGGCGCGCGGATCCGCCCGACGTCGTTCACATCGCCACCGAAGGCCCGCTGGGTGCCTCGGCGCTCGCTGCAGCCCGCGCGCTCGAGTTGCCGGTCACCACCTCGCTGCACACCAATTTCCACGCCTATGCCCGCGCCTATCGGCTGGGCTGGCTCGCCCGGCCGGTGATGCGTTACCTGCGCCGGTTCCACAACCGCTCCGATGGCACCTTCATCCCGACCGACAAGCAGGCGGCCGACCTGACGGCGAACGGCTTCGAGCGACTGGTGGTGCTCGGCCGGGGCGTGGATACCGACCTGTTCGGTCCGGCTCGGCGGGACCGTGCCCTGCGGTCCTCCTGGGGTGCGGACGAGCACACCCCGGTGCTGCTGCATGTCGGGCGTCTGGCGGCGGAGAAGAATCTCGACCTGCTGATCGAGGCGATGGACCTGGCCCGCTCGGTCAATCCGACCACGCGTCTGGTGATCGTGGGCGACGGCCCCGAGCGCGGCCGGCTCGAGCGGCATCTGCCGGGCGCGATCTTCACTGGCGCACTGCGCGGCGAGACCCTGGCGCGGCACTATGCCTCCGCCGACGGTTTTCTGTTCCCCAGCCTGACCGAGACCTTCGGCATCGTGGTCCTCGAGGCGATGGCGAGCGGGCTCGATTGCCTGAGTTTCGATTACGCGGCCGGACGCATGCTGATCGAGCCGGGTGTCAACGGGCTGCTCGCGCCGGTCGACGCGCCCGAGGCGTTTCTCGACCAGGTGCCGGCGCTGCTGGATGCCACCGGTTCGGACAGTGCGGACGGGCGTCGTGCCCGCGCCCGCGAGACGGCACTCAAGTGCGGCTGGTCAGCGGTGATCGACTCGTTCGAACGGCATCTGCTCGGGGTGGTCGAGAGCGCAACACGGCAATCGGTTGCCATGGAGGGGCGTGCATGAGTCTGTTGCGTCACCGTCCTCTCGGGATGCCGCGCTGGTCGCGGCACCTCGACACCTACCTGGCCTGGGAGGCGCTGGTTACCGAGCGCTGCAACCGTATCCATCGTGTGCGTTGCCTGCGGACCGTGTTCGCGCTCGTCTCGAGGCTGGGCGACGGTATCGGCTGGTACGTGCTGGCCCTGCTGGTCCTGGTGGCGCACGGACGGCCAGCGGTCGAGGCGATGTTGGTCATGCTGCTCTCGGGTGGCGTCGGGGTGCTCGTCTACCTCACCATCAAGCGACGGACCGCCCGGCTGCGACCGCTGCATCGCAACGCGCGGATCGAGGTGAGCGTGGCGCCGCTCGATCAGTACAGCTTCCCCTCGGGGCACACCCTGCACGCGACCAATTTCGGCATCCAGCTTCTTGCCTTCGAACCCCTGCTCGCCCCTCTGGTCGTGCCGTTTGCCCTGCTCGTTGCCGCCTCGCGAATGGTGCTTGGCCTCCACTACCTTTCCGATGTGTTGGTCGGTGCCGTGATCGGGGTATCGATCGCCTCCATCGGCCTCTCCCTGACCTGATTTCCCCCCGCCTGTCGGCCCGGCAGAGAAGCCCCTTTGCGTATATTAGAAAAACATTATGGTAAATCAGTGTGCCGGCAGGAGTGGTTATTTGCCGTGTTATGTGCAGATCTAAATATTCAATGATAGTGCAAGTATATGACTGTAAGGAGGTTAGTCTGGTTGGATTGCCTGTCTAATAAATATGGGTAAAAGAACTGACTATATAAGCATTGCAAAGTCGTGAACTGTGGCGGTAAGGTTGCAGCGCCTGGACGGGGCGTCTAATGCTTGTCTGGGCGACAAGAACAATTCGAGGAGGAAAGGGGATGTCACAGAATCGAGAAGCGGCGCTCAGTCGCCGACTGCCTGCCGTTTCCCTTGCGGCGATCGGGCTTGGCCTGATGCTGGCGACCGGGGCGTCGCAGGCAGATGGTCATACGGGAAAGATGGAGCTGAGCAACGGCTCGGTGATCGGGGCGACCTGCATGGGTTGTCACGGTTTCAAGGGCATGGGTAGCGGCAACATTCCGCGTCTGGCGGGGCTGCCCAAGGAAGTGACGGCCGGGAAGCTGATGGCTTACAAGTCGGATGCGCTCGAGGGCACGGTGATGAACCGGATCGCCAAGGGCTACAGCGATGAAGAGATTCAGGCCGTAGCCGAATTCTTCGCCAACCAGTGAGCCGTCCCGCTCAAGCACAAGGAATACGAGAGGTAACCGCTATGAGTCTTTCCCGACGCGGATTTCTGAAACTGAGTGCCGCGATGGCGGGCGCTGGGGCGATGGGTGCCACCGCCGGCTGCCAGAGCACCGGCATGATGGCCGGGCGCAAGCGCGTGGTGGTCATTGGCGGCGGCTTCGGCGGCGCGACGGCGGCCAAGTACGTCAAGCTGTTCGACCCGAACGTCGACGTCACCATGATCGACGGCAAGGCGAGCCACACCACCTGCCCGTTCTCCAACCTGGTGATCGGTGGCCTGAAGGACATCGACGAGATCACCCACGATTTCACCGCCCTGGAAAAGCGCGGCGTGAACGTGGTCAAGGGTTGGGTCACCGGCGTCGACGCCGGGGCACAGGTCGTCACGCTCAAGGATGGTCGCAGCTACGAGTACGACCGCCTGGTCGTCTCGCCGGGCATTGATTTCCACTACGACGCGATCGAGGGCTACAGCGAGGAGGTGGCCAATTCCAGCATGCCGCACGCCTGGCAGGCGGGTGAGCAGACCTTGCTCCTGCGCGAACAGCTCGAGGCGATGCCGGATGGCGGCACGTTCATCATGGCTGCGCCGCCGAACCCGTTCCGTTGCCCGCCGGGGCCGTACGAGCGTGTCTCCCTGATCGCGAACTACTTCCAGAAGCACAAGCCCAACTCGAAGATCCTGGTTCTCGATCCCAAGACCAAGTTCTCCAAGGAGCCGCTGTTCCGCGAGGGCTGGACGGCCAACTACGGCAACATGATCGAGTGGATCGGCGGCGATTTCGGCGGCGGCGTGACCAAGGTCGACCCGGCCACCATGACCGTCACGGCCGGCGGTACCGAGTACCAGGGCGACGTGATCAATGTCATCCCGCCGCAGAAGGCCGGCTGGATCGCCCACAAGGCGGGCCTGACGGACGATTCCGGCTGGTGCCCGATCAACACCGGCACCTACGAGTCGACGATTCACTCGCGCATTCACGTCGTGGGGGATGCCTGCATCGGCTCGCCGCTGCCCAAGTCCGGATATGCGGCCAACTCGCAGGCGAAGAACTGCGCGGCGGCGATCGTGGCGATGTTCCACAACGAGAGCCCGCCGGAGCCGAGCTGGGTCAACACCTGCTACAGCTTGGTCGCGCCGGACTACGGTATCTCCGTGGCGGCTGTCTATCGCGTAGAGGACGGCAAGACGGTATCCGTGAAGGGCGCTGGCGGCGTCTCGCCGAAGGGCGGCGTCAATGCCGAGAAGGAAGCCGGCTACGCCCATGACTGGTACGCCTCGATCACCGAGGACATCTGGGGCAGCTGATCGCCCCGGCGGCGCCCTTCTCTTTCCCTCGGGCGCCTGATGATGCTGCAAAGGCCCGTCACCGTGAGGTGACGGGCCTTTCTAATCTGCGACACACGGCCCTTGGCGGGGCGGTCCTTGGGCAGGGGTTCGCCGCCGGAAGCGGCCCTTGGGTGGCGGCGTGGTCCAAGCGAACCTTGCCTTCCGGTTGCTAGCTTTCCGCCGTGAGTACGTCCAGCCACTCCTCGAGAAGCTCAACGTGGGTCGCGGCCACGGCCGAGCGCGGCAGCGGCTCGAGCGGCTCCTCGGCGATGTCCAGCCGGCCGTCCAGTTCGGCCGACGTGCCGCCGGCCTCCTGCAGGACCAGCTGGCCGGCGGCGTAGTCCCACAGCTTCTGCTTGCCATGGACGTAGACCTGTACCCGGTGGGCGGCGACCCAGCACCAGTCGAGTGCCACCGAGCCGATCGAGCGTTGCGAGGCGTAGGGCGGCTCGCAGGCCAGCCGCGTGGCGACCGGCTTGGGCAGTCGCTTGAAGTCGACGGTCGCCAGACAGCTGCCGAGAGCCTGGCGGGGCTCGTCCTTGAGCGACAACGGCTCGCCATTGAGCCAGGCGCCGCCATCGCGCGCGGCGTGGAAGCACTCGTCGCGACAGGGGTCGAAGACCACGCCGAAGACCGTCCGGCCACCCACCAGCAGCGCCACGGTCACGGAGTACACCGGGAAGCCGATACGAAAGTTGCTGGTGCCGTCGAGCGGGTCGACCACCCACGTCGGCTGCCCGTCGAGGCATGCGCGCCAGGCGGCTTCCTGCTCGGCGACGCTCATCTCCTCGCCGAGAAAGCCGTGGCCGGCGAAGCGCTCGGCGAGCCCCTCCTGCAGTGCGGCCTGCATGGCCTCGTCGGTGGCGGTGATCCAGCTACCGTCGGCCTTGCGGTCGGCGGACTGGGTGCCGGCGCGGGTCAGGTGCTCGGCGGCGGCGCTTCTGACCAGTTCGATGACGGTCTGCTGCTCGGTCGGGGAAACGTGGTGATCCTGCGTCATATCGGCTTCCGATGGAAATGGGGTCTGCCCCGGATTCTACGTCACCGATCGGACGGTCGACCGCTCGTCGGCCGAAACCGTCCTTTCGTCACCTATGGGCTGGCGGGTCGCGTTCGGGCATGATTGGATCTAGTGCGTGGAAAAGGAATTGAACGGCATGAATCGTAATCTCGTCAGTCTTCGCGGCCGGCAGACGCGGCAACAGGGTTTCAGCCTGATCGAGCTGATGATCACTACCGTGGTCGCAGCCGTGTTGCTCGCCGTCGCGATCCCGAGCTTCCGCAACATCATCCTGGCCAACGAGCTGACCACGACGACCAACGAATGGGTCACCGCGGTGAATCTGGCTCGATCCGAGGCCATCAAGCGCAGCGCCGCCGTCGTGGTCTGCGGTGCTGGCGGTAACCAGAGCGGGAGCAGTGAGCTCAGTGATGGCTGCGCCAGCAATCTCGGGGAGGTGCGCGCGTTCCAGGCGGGGACGACGACCGTGACGGTCGTTCGAGCCGCGCTGGAAATCCCGGATAGCGTGAGCCTGGCGCAGACGCAAAGCCTGCGTTTCGGCTCGACCGGCATCGGTCGGCTGCCGAGTGGCACCGCGCCGTACACGGGGATTGTCGCCGACATCAGCTCGGCGGATCTTGCTGGCGAGAATCACCGCTGCATTCGCGTGATTTCCGGGACCACCGTGACCACCGACTCCGACACGGTATGTAACTGATGAACACGAGCATTCATGACAGAAAGGCGCAGGCGGGCGTCGGGTTGATCGAGATCCTGATCGCCGTGTTGGTGTTGTCGATCGGTTTTCTCGGCATGGCCGCGCTGCAGACCAAGGCGCTGTCGAACAACAACAGTGCGATGGACCGCACTCAGGCGACCATTGCCAGCTACTCGATTCTCGATTCCATGCGGGCCGACCGCTCGAATGCGCTTGCCGGGGATTACGACGGCACCGTGACAGTGGGCAGTTGTCCTGCTGTCGGCGGCACGCTCGCCAGCGTGCAGCTGAATCGCTGGTGCACGGGATCGGGCAACACGCCACCGGACGGGCTGGCCGCCCTCGGCGACGGCACGACCGGCGAGGTCGACTGCGACGGCAACGGCATCTGCGAAATCACCGTGACATTCGACGATGACAAGGCCACCGGCGGCAGTAACGCCCAAGAAGTGGTGACCAGGGCGAGACTATGAACATGATGACCTATCAGCGAAAACCCCGGCGGGGGCATGCGGCCATTCAGCGAGGGGCGCGCGGTTTCACCCTGGTCGAGTTGATGATCGCCATGGTGCTCGGCCTGGTCGTGATCGGTGGCGTGGTCAGCGTCTTCGTTGCCAACAAGCAGTCCTATCGCACCAACGAGGCGCTGAGCCAGGTGCAGGATCACGGCCGGACGGCCTTCGAATTCCTGGCGCGGGATATCCGCATGGCGGGCCTGACCGGCTGCGGCAACCTTAACCGGATCGCCAACGTGCTCAACAACGGGCCGAATGGCGGCTCGGCGACCGACTGGTTCGCCGATTTCGCCAATTCCATCATCGGTTACGAAGGCAACCAGACTGATCCGGCCGTGGCCACCGGTACCGCCGAGGCCGAGCGTGTCGCCGGCACCGATTCGTTCCAGCTTGTCGGTATCGAGGGCAGCGGCTTCAGCGTGGAAAGCCACCAGCCGACCTCGGCCCAGTTCAAGATCAACGAGGCATCCACCGATTTCCAGGTGGGTGACATCGTCGTGGTCTGTGACCCCGATCACGCCGCGGTCATGCAGATCACCAACTACAACAGCAGCAACGTGACCGTGGTGCACAACACCGGTACCGGCACGCCGGGCAACTGCTCCAAGGGGCTGGGCTTCCCGACGCAGTGCACCGCGGTGGGCAACAGCTACGAGTTCGGGCCGAATTCGCAGATCGCCAAGCTGGCATCCACGGCTTGGTACATCGGCAACAACCCGGTCGGTGGTCGTTCGCTCTACCGCATCGACATCATCACCAGTAGCGGTGTGCCCACCGAGCGGGCGACCGAGATGGTGCGCAACGTGACCGACATGCAGGTCACCTACATCACTGACGGCGGCACGACGCTGCAGGATGCCGACGCGGTCTCCGACTGGGCGCTGGTCGACGCCGCGCGGGTCGAGTTGA
The DNA here is from genome assembly GCF_001641825.1 of Guyparkeria sp. WRN-7. GTDB lineage: Bacteria > Pseudomonadota > Gammaproteobacteria > Halothiobacillales > Halothiobacillaceae > Guyparkeria. Next base: position 284,684 of record NZ_LRFH01000014.1, read on the forward strand.
CCATGCAGAGCGAGATGGAGCGCGCCGGTACCGACCAGGACGTCCTGACCCGGACCCTGTCGACCACGGTCGCGGTCCGCAACCGGGTGGAATGACATGACAATGAATGCCCTGAAAAACCGACAATCCGGTATCGCGCTGGTCATCGCGCTGGTGCTGTTGCTGGCCATCAGCCTGGTCGGGCTCGCCTCGATCCGCGGCACGACGCTGCAGGAGAAGATGTCCAGCAACCTGCAGGATCGGGACATCGCCTTCCAGGCAGCCGAGGCGGCCCTGCGCATCGCCGAACGGCGGATCGCCGATACCACCGCGGACATCTGGCACGACTGCTCGCTGGGCGGGGTGACCTGCGAGGCGCTGCCTACGGGTAGCAGCGTGCCGTGGCAGACGGTTGATGCGGGCACGGCGGCCGACGAGTTCGATGCCGGTGCCCTGGCGGCCGCCCAGCCGCAGTACGTGGTCGAGAACATGGGGTTGTGGCCGGATCCGACCTCGAACACGGGCGTGAACCTGAGCGGTGCGGCCAGTCAGTACGGGGCGCAGGGAACCAGCACGACTATCAATTTCTACCGGGTCACGGCACGCAGTGCGGACCCGTCAGTGGCGTCGGACCGGGCCATCGTGGTCCTGCAGACCTGGGTTCGGGGCTAGGAGGAATATCCCATGAACATTGCAATGCGTTACCGGGATCTCTCTTGTCACCTGCGAGCCTTCGGCAGGAGATACGTAGCTCGAGCCGCTTCCAGCCTGCTGCTCGCAAGCGGGTTGTGGGCCGGGCAGGCGACCGCGATCACCATCGACCAGAAGCCGCTGATCGTCCAGCAGGCCTTGCCGCCCAACGTGATGCTGCTGCTGGATGATTCCGGCTCCATGTTGCGCGAGTACATGCCTGATGCTTCGTATCTCAGCGATACCTCTGATCAGGGCATGCAGAGCGCGTCGGTCAACTACATCTACTACGACGGCAGCGTGACCTACGAGCCGCCGGTCAAGGCCGATGGCACCTACTATTCGGACATCACCACCTTCCCGACCCTGCCGCTGGATGGGTTCGATAGCTCCTCGTCCACGGCAGACGTGACCAGGTACTACTCGAACGGCAGCTACGCGAACGTGAACTTCCCGTTCTTCCGCGCCTTCTGTCCGCCGGACACGACCCAGAGCGTCGTTCATTACGGGGATTGCTATTCCGCTACCTACTACAACGATGCCGATCACGTTTTCCTATTCCAGGATAGCGGCAACAATCTCTACTACTACGAGGCCGATGCCCTCGCGTTTGTCTACACCACGCCCGACGGTAGCGGTGGCTACATCGAGAATTATGTCGCCACAAACTGCGCCGATCTGCCGACGGATGCGCAGGCCACTTGTGCGGACGATGCGGCCACCCAGCAGAACGTCGGCAACTGGTTCGGCTACTACCGTACGCGCATGCTGGCGGCCAAGAGCGGCCTGATGAACGGCTTCGCCGACGTGAGCGCGGAGTTCCGGGTGGGGTTCGGCTCGATCAATGGCAACTCCGCCGACTATATTCGCAACATCACCGCCGGTGAGTGCGGGGACGTGTTCAGCGCGAGTTGCCGCTACGGGTTTGTCACTGACACCAATAACAATAACGAACTGGCCGGCGTCGCGACTTGGGGCGACGGTGCTGCCGGTACGCGAAAGGACGAGTTCTGGGGCTGGCTGGAAGACGCCGGGGGCGACCAGAACACCCCGCTGCGTGAAACGCTGGAAGCGGCCGGGGAGTATTACCGCACCGGCCAGCCGTGGTCGAGCCGGGACTCCAGCGGCACTTCCCAGGAATATGCCTGCCGCCAGTCCTACACCATCCTGACGTCGGACGGTTTCTGGAACGAGGTTGGCGCCCCGGATCCGGACGTCGGCAACGCCGACGGCACCTCCGGCGCCACGTTGGGTGACGATGGCTCCGGCACCATGACGGCCCCCAACGGGATCGAGTACACCTACGAGGCGGTCGATCCGTACAGCGATGATTTCAGCAATACGCTGGCGGACGTCGCGATGTACTACTGGAAGAACGACCTGCGCACGGGCCTGACCAATCAGGTGCCTACTACCAACGAGGACCCGGCCTTCTGGCAGCACATGACCACGTTCGCCATCGGGCTGGGATACGACCCGCTCGATGCCAATGGCAACGTGATCGACTCGGACGCGGTCTTCGACTGGGCCAACGGCGGTGACCCGATCAGCGGGTTCGCCTGGCCGGAGCCGGCATCGGGCAGCATCAACAACATTGCCGACATGCTGCATGCGGCGGTCAACGGCCACGGCGGCTTCTATTCCGCCAAGTCGTCGCAGGCCTTCGCCGCGGCGATTTCGGATGCCGTGGGGCGTACCGCCGAGCGGGTTGGTACGGGCGCGAGTCTGGCGGCCAACTCCACGCGTCTGGAGACCGGCACGGTCACCTATCAGGCGAACTACTTCACCGGCACCTGGGTGGGGGACCTGAAGGCTTATCCCGTCGATCCGCTCACCAAGCAAATCGCCACCTACCCGGACTGGTCCGCGGCCGACAATCTGCTGGCCGAGCCGGCAGACAGTTGCGCCGCATCGGCGGGCGAGGTCTGCCCAGATGGCCGGGCGATCTATACCTACGCGACCAGCGATGCCAATCTCGGCAACAACGACCCGCAGTACCGTGAGTTCTTGGCCAGCGACGTCGCCAGCCTGTCCAACGCGCAGCAGGCGGCGCTGGGCGGTACGACGACCGAGCGGCAGGCGATCGTCGACTTCCTGCGCGGCGACACCACCAACGCTGAAGCAAATGGCGGCAACTATCGTGACCGAAGCACCGCGCTCGGTGACATCGTGAACTCCCAGCCAGTCTATGTGGGGCAGCCGGATCCGAACCTCCATACCGCGCGCTCCTTCGACGGGGTGGAGTTTTATCCGGCCTTCGCAGAAGATCCGGAGGGCGACAACGACAACCAGGGCATCGATCCGGAAGGCGGCAGCAACACCCGCGAGCCACTGGTCTACGTGGCCGCCAACGACGGCATGCTGCACGGCTTCGACGCCATTACCGGCGAAGAACTGTACGCCTTCATGCCGGGCGCGGTGATCGAGGCGGGTGTCAAGAAACTCGCCGACCCCGACTATGGGGCCAACCCCGGGCACGAGTTCTTCAACGACGGTGAGCTGACCGTTGCGGACGTCTACATCGACCTGCCCTATACCAACGGCTCCGACGTGCAGTGGCGCACCGTGCTGGTGGGTACCACCGGTCGGGGGGAGGCGAAGACCGTCTATGCCCTCGATATCACCGACCCGGCCGATATCCGTTTCCTGTGGGAGCGTTCTGCCGGTGATGGCGGCGCCAACGCCGGCTATATCGGCCAGATGATCGGCAAGCCGCTGGTGGTTCAGACCGCCAACGGCGAGTGGTCGGTCCTGATCGGCAATGGTTACAACAGCGCCAATGACAGCGCTGCACTGCTGCAGTTCGACGTCGGCACCGGCGCGCTGGACGTGCATGTGACCAACGACGGCATTACCGGCAACGGCCTCGCCGCACCCGCCACGTTCGACTACACCGACAGCCCGGACGGCATCCAGGACGTGGCCTATGCCGGCGACCTGAACGGCTGGGTATGGCGTTTCGACCTGAGCACCTCGACCAGCAACGGCGTGCAGGTCTACCAGGCGACCCGCGCGGACGGCACGGCACAGCCGATCACAGCGGGCCTGCTGCTGGGCAAGAACCCGGCCACCAGCAACCTGTGGGCGTTCTTCGGTACCGGTCAGTACCTGTCGCAGGGCGACCTGACCGACCAGTCGGTCCAGACGTGGTACGGCCTGATCGTCGAGTCTGCCGACACCAGCCTGCCCGTCTCCAGTGGCGACGGGAGGTCGGTGCTGGTCGAGCGCGACATCGTCGACGAGCAGAGCAACGGTACCTTCACGGCGCGTGCCTTCAGCCAGGGGGCGGCGAACGACATGGACGGCAAGTCCGGCTGGTATATCGACCTGATCTCGCCCGACAACGGCGCAGAAGGCGAACGCATGGTCGAGCCCAACCAGTTCCAGGGCGAAGTGCTGGTGGGCACGTCGGTGATCCCGGACGCGGCGGATATCTGTAACCCCTCCGGTCGCGGTTTCATCATGGGGATCGACCCGTTCGACGGCACCAACGTCGAGCAGGCGTTCGTCGATTACAACGGCGACGGTGTGGTCGATGGCTCGGATGTGATCACCGGTGACGATGGCGTGACCTATGCCGTTGGGGCGATCGGCTTCAACCGTCTGCCCAACGCACCGATCTTCGTCGGCAATACCATGCTGATCAGCTTCGATGACGGCAGCACCGCTTCGGTCGAGGCGGCCGGTGGCGGCAGCTCGGGGCAGCGTAGTTCCTGGCGCGAGATCATCTTCGATTAATAAAAGGAGACACGGATGAGCACAGCGATGAACGCGGGCCTGATGTCGCCGTCCCGGCGCGGTCTTGGTTTCACCCTGATCGAGTTGATGATCGTCGTGGCGATCGTTGGCATCCTGGCCGCGATCGCCTACCCGGCGTACACCAATCATGTGGTCAAGACCAAGCGCGCGGCGGCCGCGGCCTGTCTGTCCGAGTATGCGAGCTTCATGGAGCGGTTCTACACCACCAACCTTCGCTACGATCAGGACAGTGGCGGCACCGCGGTGGCCCTGCCGGCTCTCGACTGCGCCTCGAACGACAATACCGGCCAGGATTACAACTACGCCTTCGCCGCCGGCGAACCGACCCAGTCGACCTTCATCGTGACCGCCGCGCCCCAGGGTGCCCAGGCGAGCCGAGATGATTGCGGCACGCTGACACTCGACCAGGCAGGCACGCGAGGCGTGACCGGTGGCGGAACGGTGGAGCAGTGCTGGTAGGGCGGTTGATCCGAGAAGCGATATAAGTCACGAGAGCGGGCGCAGGGAAGCGCCCGTTCGTATTTCTACCAACCGGACAAGGAGGTCCTTATGCTCAAGGATGAGCGGGGAGCCCTGTGTGGCTCCTTTTTGCCGTTGGGTTGCGCCAGCCCGTCCTGCGGTGCGCCTGGCGGTCAGCGCGGCTTTACCATCATGGAACTGATGGTCGCCGTGACGGTGTCGGTCGTGCTGATCGCCGTCGCCGTGCCGGCATTCTCGGCACTTGCGGCGCGTAACGATCTGACCGTGGCGACAAACTCGTTGCGTGGCGCATTGCTTGCCGCTCGACAGGCTGCGGTCACGCAGGGGCGGCCGGTCGGTCTGTGCGCCGGTTCGCCGACGGCCGGATGCACGGGCAACTGGCGTGACGGTCGCTGGATGGTGTTTCGGGATGCCGACCACGGTGGCGACCTCGATGCCGGCGAGACCGTGATCCGCAGCGGCGGGGTGCCCGGCGGCGCGCGCGTCGACGGCAATGGCCCGCTGGACGCAGCGCTGGTGTACGTTCCGATGGGGCATGCCGAGTGGCCGGGCGGTGGCTTTGGCGCCGGTCGTCTGCGTATCTGTGTCCCTCACGACCTCGCATTCAATGCCCGCGAACTGGTGATTTCCGCCAGCGGCCGGGTGCGTCTCGTGTCGCGTGATTTCGGCGGCAGTTGCCCCGCTCTGTGACCGCCGGCGCGCGCAGGCGCCGGACGACCGCGAGGACGAGCGCCGGCAAGGGCTTGCCTGTTACAATCGGCCGGGAAAACTCTGCACGAATCCGATGGCGCTCTGGCTGGCGAGCCGTTCGTGATCAAGGCGCGTCGTCGCCGGCGTGCCGGTGGCCACGGCAAGACGGCGCAACGCCGAGTACGGGCGGATCGCCAAGCCCCGCAGGGCGCGCCTTGAACCGGGCATCTGCTGTGTGGTCGTCCTTGGAAAGAGAATGACTCTTCCGCGGTGGACGATCGCCTTGCACCTGCCCGGCTCAAGACGCGCAGAGCGATATCCGATTCGTGCAGAGTTTTCCCCTAGCAGTGTTCCGGCGAACTGAACTGACGTGGCCCAACCGTGACCGATTACAAATCGACGCTCAACCTTCCCAAGACCGACTTTCCCATGCGCGGCAACCTGCCCAAGCGCGAGCCGCAGATGCTCGAGCGCTGGCAGGAGCGTGATCTCTATCGCGCCGTGCGCGAGCATGCCGCCGACCGACCCAAGTTCGTGCTGCATGACGGCCCGCCGTACGCCAACGGCGATATCCACATCGGTCACGCGGTCAACAAGATCCTCAAGGACGTCATCAACAAGACGCGTCTGCTGGAAGGGTTCGATACCCCCTACGTGCCGGGCTGGGACTGCCACGGCCTGCCGATCGAGCTGGTGGTCGAGCGCGAGCACGGCAAGCCGGGCGTCAAGCTCGACGAACGTGCGTTCCGCCAGGCCTGCCGCGATTACGCGGCCAGCCAGATCGAGCGCCAGAAGCAGGACTTCATCCGCCTGGGCGTGATCGGCGACTGGGACAACCCCTACCGCTCGATGGATTTCGCCTTCGAGGCCGACACGCTGCGCGCGCTGGCGGGCATCATCGAGCGCGGCCACCTGCACCGTGGCGAGAAGCCGGTGCACTGGTGCGTCGACTGCGGCTCGGCACTGGCCGAGGCCGAGGTCGAGTACCAGGACAAGACCTCCCACCAGATCGACGTGGCCTTTGCCGCCATCGACCCGGCGAGCGTCAATCGCGCTTTCGGTGTCGAGGACGAGGCGCCGGTCGACTTCGTCATCTGGACCACCACCCCGTGGACGCTGCCGGCCAACCAGGCCGTGGCGATGAATGCCGAGCTTTCCTATCAGCTGATCGAGATCGACGGCCGGCGCGTGGTGCTGGCCGAGGGGTTGGCCGAGGAAGCGCTTTCTCGCATGGGTGTCGAATCGCCGCGTGTGCTGGGCGAGGCAGGTGGCCAGGCGCTCGAGGGCGCCAAGCTGGCGCACCCCTTCCTCGAGCGCGAGGTGCCGGTGATCCTTGGCGAGCACGTCACGCTGGATGCCGGTACGGGTCTCGTGCACACCGCCCCGGCGCACGGCGAGGAAGACTTCGCGGTCGGCAAGCAGTACGACCTGCCGGTCGACAACCCGGTCGACGGCGAGGGGCGCTTCTTCGCCGACACGCCGCTCGTCGGCGGGCTGGATCTCAAGGCCGGCGGCAAGGCGATCCTCGAGGAGCTCGAGGCCAAAGGTCGTTTGCTGGCGCATTCCAAGTTCAAGCACAGCTACCCGCACTGCTGGCGGCACAAGACGCCGCTGATCTTCCGCGCGACGCACCAGTGGTTCGTCTCGATGACGCAGCAGCGTCTGCGCGCCGATGCGATCAACGCGCTCGACGAGGTCGACTTCACGCCCGACTGGGGGCGTGCCCGCATCGAGGGCATGGTCGAGAACCGCCCGGACTGGTGTATCTCGCGCCAGCGCTTCTGGGGCGTGCCGATCGCGCTGTTCGCCCACAAGCAGACCGGTCACGCGCACCCCGATTCCGCCGAGCTGATGCGCCGTGTCGCCGAGCAGGTCGAGCAGCATGGCGTCGACTACTGGTTCGACCTCGATGCCCGCGAGCTGATCGGCGAGGATGCTGCCGAGTACGACAAGGTGATCGACACCCTCGACGTCTGGTTCGACTCCGGCGTGACCCACTGGGCCGTGCTCGACCGTCGCGAGGAGCTCACCTGGCCGGCGGACCTGTACCTCGAGGGTTCCGACCAGCACCGCGGCTGGTTCCAGTCCTCGTTGCTGACGGCGACCGCCCTGCGCGAGAAGGCGCCGTACCGCGGGGTGCTCACCCACGGCTTCACCGTCGATGCCAAGGGGCGCAAGATGTCCAAGTCGCTGGGCAACGTGATCGCGCCGCAGCAGGTGATTGACAAGATGGGCGCCGACCCGCTGCGCCTGTGGGTGGCCTCGACCGATTTTTCCGGCGAGATGACCGTCTCCGACGAGATCCTGCAGCGTACCGCCGACGCCTATCGCCGTATCCGCAACACCGCCCGCTTCCTGCTGGCGAACATCGACGGCTTCGACCCGAACACCGATGCGGTCGCCGACAGCGAGCTGCTCGCGCTGGACGCCTGGCTGGTCGACCGCGCCGCGCAACTCAACCGTGAGGTGCGCGACGGCTTCGAGGCCTACCAGTTCCACCAGATGGTCGCGCGCATCCACCACTTCTGCTCGATCGAACTGGGGGCGTTCTACCTCGACATCGTCAAGGACCGCATCTACACCGGGCAGACGAATGCACCGATGCGCCGTTCCGCGCAGACGGCGATGTGGCGCACGGTCGAGGCGCTGACTCGCTGGATCGCGCCCGTGCTGTCGTTCACCGCCGAGGAGATCTGGCAGCACCTGCCCGAGCTGGCGGACGGCCGCGAAGACACCGTCTTCAAGGCCACGCACGTCGACGCGCTGGCGCCACTGCTCGAGGACGGTCATGCCGGTCCGGGTCAGCGTGGCTTCTGGGATGACGTGATCGCCATCCGCGATGCGGTCAACCGGCATGCCGAGGCGGCGCGCAACGAGAAGCGCATCAAGGCGAACCTGTCGGCGAACGTGGAGATCTGGGCCGGCGAGACGGTCGCCGAGCGCCTGGACACGCTGGGCGACGAGTTGCGCTTCCTGCTGATCGTCTCGGAGGTCACGGTCCGTCCGCTGGCGGAAAAGCCGGCCGATGTGGCCGCCGAGACGGTCGAGGGCGTAGGCGAGCTGGCGGTCCGCATCGCGCCGATGGAGGCCGAGAAGTGCGATCGCTGCTGGCACTTCCGTCCCGATGTCGGCACGCACGCCGCGCATCCGACGCTCTGCGGGCGCTGCATCGAGAACATCGAGGGTGACGGGGAAACCCGCCACCTGGTGTGATGCGTCTGCCCGCGGGGAATCTGCGCTGGCTTTGGTTGTCACTCGGTCTGCTGGTCGCCGACCAGCTGACCAAGTGGGCCGCGCTGGCGGGGCTGGAGTATGCCCGGCCGCGTGAGGTGTTGCCATTCTTCGACCTGACGCTGCTCTACAACACCGGGGCGGCCTTTTCGTTTCTCGCCGACCACGACGGCTGGCAGCGCTGGTTCTTCATCTTCCTCGCCGTGGTGATCGTCGCGGCCTTGCTGGCGTGGCTCGCGTTCGTGTCCCTCGACGACCGCCGCATCAAGGCCGGGATTGCGGCGGTGATCGGTGGCGCGGTGGGCAACGTAATCGACCGGGCCGCCTATGGTTACGTGGTCGACTTTCTCGATTTTCACGTGGCCGGTTGGCACTGGCCGGCTTTCAACATCGCCGATGCGGCCATTACCATCGGCGTGATCCTGATCATCTGGGCCGAGTTGCGGCCCCAACGGCAAGCGAGCGCATCCGATGACTGACGCCGACAATCCGACGCTGCCGACCATCGCGAAGGACTCCGAGGTCACCATCCATTACGAGATCCGCCTGCCCGACGACCGGGTGGTGGACAGCACCCTCGACGACGAGCCGTTCACGGTGCGCCTGGGCGGCGGGGCTTTCGAACCCCGTCTCGAGGAGGCGCTGGTGGGCCTGCCGCTGGGCGAGCACACCCGCATCCTGCTGACGCCCGAGTATGCCTTCGGCCAGCCGGACCCGAGCAACATTCACACCATGCCGCGCGGGCAGTTTCCCGAGGACATGCGGCTCGAGCCGCAGCTGGTGATCGAATTCGATCTGCCCAACGGCGAGTCCGTGCCCGGGACCGTCACGGCGGTTACCGAGGATGCGGTCACCGTGGACTTCAACCATCCGCTGGCCGGTCAGAACATCCAGTTCATCGTCAAGGTGCTGGGCATCGACGGCCAGCAGGCGGAACAGGCGGGCGAGACCCCGCCGGGAGCGACGACATGAAGATCCAGCTGGCCAATCCGCGCGGTTTCTGCGCCGGTGTCGACCGGGCGGTCGAGATCGTCGACCGGGCGCTCGAGTCGTTCGGCGCGCCGATCTACGTGCGCCACGAGATCGTCCACAACCGCTACATCGTCGACAACCTGCGGGACAAGGGCGCGATCTTCATCGAGGATCTGGCCGACGTGCCGGACGACGCGACCCTGATCTTCTCCGCGCACGGCGTGTCCAAGGAGATCCAGGATACTGCCGCCGAGCGTGGCCTGACGGTGTTCGATGCCACCTGCCCGCTGGTGACCAAGGTGCACATGGAGGTTGCCCGCCACGCCCGCGCCGGGCGCGACGTGGTGCTGATCGGTCATGACGGCCACCCCGAGGTCGAGGGCACCATGGGGCATTTCGACCCGTCGTTCGGCGGCAAGATCCACCTGGTGGAGAAGATCAGTGATGTCGAGCACCTGATCATCGACAATCCCAAGGGGCTGGCCTGGGCGACCCAGACCACCCTGTCGGTCGACGAGACCCGTGCCATCATCGGCGCGCTGCAGGAACGCTTCCCGCAGATCGAGGGGCCGCGCAAGGACGACATCTGCTACGCGACCCAGAACCGTCAGGATGCCGTGCGCGAACTGGCGGTAAGCTGCGACGTGGTGCTGGTGGTCGGTTCGAAGACCAGTTCGAATTCCAACCGTCTGCGCGAACTGGCTCAGCAGGCCGGCACACCGGCGCACTTGATCGACGGGGCGGCGGACATCGACCCGGCCTGGTTCGACGAGTGCAGCCGGGTCGGCGTGACCGCCGGCGCCTCGGCCCCCGAGATCCTCGTCCAGCAGGTGATCGAGCGGCTCAAGCTCGAGTGCGACGCCGCGCTCGAGGAGCGTGAGCCGACCGTGGTGGAGAACATGATCTTCCCGATCCCCGCCGCCCTTCGTTAACGCGCTGCGTCAGCCGTCGCCAGACGGCGGCGAATCAGGCCGGTGAGGGCCCCGCCCACCGAGCGGGTCCAGGGGCGCTACCGAGCTCTCCCTGGCCCTGAAGGCCCGCGCCCCTTTGGCTCCCTGTTAGATCGAAGCCTTGTCTGACGGGCGGCTGGTCATCCGTTCGAGGCGTGCCCGGTCCGCGCGGAACCGCTCCTCTTGCGCGCAGCCTTGCCGGGTGCGCTGCAATACCAGTCTGGCCCAGTCGGGCAGCCGTTCGTTCACCCGGTAGAAGACCCAGGTGCCGTCCCGTCGTACCGCGGTGATCCCCGATTCCCGCAGATGGGCGAGATGGCGCGAGATCTTCGGCTGGCTGAGGTCGAGCGCCTCGGTCAGTTCGCAAACGCACAGTTCGTCGTCCTGGAGCAGAAGCATCAGGCAGCGCAGCCTGGTGGAGTCCCCGAGTGCGCGGAAAAGGGTCTCGGGTTCCAGGGTCACGTCTCTGTTCACGTTTGCATGTGTCCGTTGTAGTGAAACTTGTTCAGTGCGGGCTTCCGTGTGAATGTCTTTCATTTCGGTGGCTCTCTTTGCATTGCCTACACTCAAGAGGGTCAAAACGCACAGGAGTTCCGTATGAAGTGGGATCACATTGCAGGCAACTGGCGAAATTTCATTGGCCATGCCGAGGAATACTGGGGTCGGATCACGGGTGACGAGTTCGCCGTGATCGAAGGCAAGAAGGACGAGCTCATCGGCAAGATCCAGAGGCGCTACGGCGTGAGCGAGAAGGAGGCGCGCGAGCAGGTCCGCGAATTCCAGCGCAAGATGAAGGAGGAGCTCGGGCCAGGCGGGCTTCCCAAGGACTAGACGGAAAGCCGGCCGGTCGCGCACAAAAAAACGCCCCGCATCATGCGGGGCGTTCTCGTTTCCGCTGGCCGGGTCGGGCCCGGCGGCGCGGTGGCGTGGCTTACACGCTGTAGTACATGTCGAACTCGACCGGGTGCGTGGTCATGCGCAGACGCTGCACTTCCTCGCCCTTGAGTTCGATGTAGGCGTCGATCAGGTCGTCGCTGAAGACGTCGCCGCGCTTGAGGAACTCACGGTCCTCGTCGAGGGCTTCCAGCGCCTGGTCGAGCGAGAAGGCCACCTCGGGGATGTTCTTCTCTTCTTCCGGCGGCAGGTCGTAGAGGTTCTTGCTCGCCGCTTCGCCCGGGTGGATCTTGTTCTGGATGCCGTCGATGCCGGCCATCAGCATTGCCGCGAACGCCAGGTACGGGTTGGCGGTGGAGTCCGGGAAGCGCAGCTCGATGCGGCGTGCCTTCGGGTTGGCGACGAACGGGATCCGGATGGATGCCGAACGGTTGCGGCTGGAGTAGGCCAGCTTGACCGGTGCCTCGAAGCCCGGGACCAGACGCTTGTAGCTGTTGGTCGACGGGTTGCAGAAGGCGTTCAGCGCACGGGCGTGCTTGATGATGCCGCCGATGTAGTAGAGCGCCATCTCGGACAGACCGGCGTAGCCGTCACCGGAGAACAGGTTCTTGCCGTCCTTGCCCATGGACTGGTGGACGTGCATGCCGGAACCGTTGTCGCCGACCAGCGGCTTGGGCATGAAGGTGGCGGTCTTGCCGTAGGCGTGCGCGACGTTGTGGATCACGTACTTGAGGTCCTGAACCTCGTCGGCCTTCTTCACCAGCGTGTTGAACGCGACGCCGATCTCGCACTGGCCCGCGGTCGCCACTTCGTGGTGGTGTACTTCGACTTCCTGGCCCATTTCCTCGAGCACCAGGCACATGGCCTGACGGATGTCGTGCAGGGAGTCGACCGGCGGAACCGGGAAGTAGCCGCCCTTGACGCCCGGGCGGTGGCCCATGTTGCCGTCCTCGTACACCTTCTCGGCGTTCCAGACCGCTTCCTTGGAGTCGATCTTGACGAACGAGCCCGACATGTCGGCGCCCCAGCGGACGTCGTCGAGGACGAAGAACTCGTTCTCCGGGCCGAAGAAGGCGACGTCGGCGAGACCGGAGGACTGGATGTAGGCCTCGGCGCGACGGGCGACCGAACGCGGGTCACGGTTGTAGCCCTGCATGGTGTCCGGCTCGATGATGTCGCAGACGACGATCAGGGTCGGCTCTTCGGAAAACGGGTCGATGTTGGCGGACTCCGGGTCCGGCATCAGGATCATGTCCGAGGCGTTGATGCCCTTCCAGCCGGCGATCGAGGAGCCGTCGAACATGACGCCTTCCTCGAAGGTGTCCTCGTCCATGGAGCTGGCCGGGTAGGTGACGTGCTGTTGCTTGCCCAGCGTGTCGGTGAAGCGGAAGTCGACGAACTTGACGCCGTGTTCTTCCATCATGGTCATGACTTTGTTGGTCGCGTTGGACATGGAATCCTCCGGTAGACGTTGAATCTCTCAATGCGGCGGGCGCGGGTTGCGCGGCGAACTGCCGACATGATCCGCTGATGCCCGACTTGGTGCAAGAAAAGCAGAAATCATGCCGGTTTGCATGGCCGAGGTGCGGCGAAGCCCCTGGTCGCCAGTGAGGCGGCCAGCCGTTGGGTAACTGATTGATTGCCGGTGGCTGGTTCGGCAGGCGGGCGACCGGGCAGTCACGCGGCAATCGGTTTCCTGCCCGTGCGGGAGCGCGGACCGCTGCCAAAATGCACCAATAGAGTGCTATTGGTATTCCGCGTGCACGGTAATGGTTCAGGCGCTGGGCTTACGGGCAATCCCCGAGGCGGACGGGGTGACCTGCTGCGACGCCGGATGATGGGGGCAGTCGAAGGCAAGGCAGGTCATGCCGTGGCGGCAGGCTTGCGCGCAGGCGAGCAGTGCCAGCCGGCGGCACAGGGCGGCGCGACCAGTGTCGCTATGGTCGAACAGGTCGGCGACAGACAGCTTGCCCTCGGCGACGAATCGGTCGAGTTCCTGGTAACGGAAGCGGGCGATCAGCTGGTCATGATCGGTGGCGCGGACCTCGATCCGGTCGCCGAGAGCTCCGCAGTGGTGCATCAGTCGCATGGCGGCCTCCGAGAATCGTTTGTGCAAACGATAACGATTCCCGTTCGCGGGCGCAATGTGCGATCACCAGGGAATGGTGGTGCCGTCGATGTCGATGAAGCGCCCGCGGTCGGCTTCGGTGAGATCCCTCATGTTGCGGCAGAGCCCGGCGGCGCTCTCGGCGGTGGTGATCTCGGCGTGCGGACCGCCCATGTCGGTAAGTACCCAGCCGGGATGAAGGGCGACCACGTTGATGCCCAGCGGCTCGAGATCAATCGAGGCACTCTTGATCACCGCGTTGACCGCCGCCTTGCTGGAGCGGTAGATGTAGCCGCCGCCCGAGCCGTTGTCGCCCATTGAGCCGACCTTGCTCGAGAGAATGCCGATCTTCTTCTCCTCGCTGCGGGCGACCTGCTCGGCAAAGGCCTGCATGACCATCATTGGCGCGATGCTGTTGATGCGGAATACCTCCAGCCAGGCATCCACGTCATCGACGTTGCCGAAGGCCACTCCACGCGGGCCGTAGATGCCGGCGTTGTTGATCAGCCAGTCGATCGACTCGTCCGCGAGCTCGCGGGACAGTGCGTCGATGGCGGCCGGGTCGCCCACGTCCAGCGCGTGGCGTTCCAGCGTCGCGGGGAAGCGTTCGGCCAGCTGGGTCAGCTCGGCCGAGTCCACCGGATCGCGGGCGGTGGCGTGTACGCGCCAGCCGTCCTCGAGCAGCTGGCGCACCAAGTCCAGACCGATGCCGCGGTTGGTGCCGGTAATCAGTGCGGTTTTCATCCGGGTTGCCTCCTGTTGATCAAGATTCGTCTCATTCGGCGAGCCGGAGCACCAGCTCGCCCTCCTCGACCTGAACGCTCTCGACCCCGTCGGCCAGCGCTTGCCAGAACCCGGGGTCGTCGCCGAACTGCTCGACCAGGTCGACCCCCTTCAGCCCCCCGATCCAGGCATTGGGCAGCGGCACGCCCCAGAGGCTCACGCCGGTGACGATGACGGCCAGCCGGGTATCGCCGCCCCGCGTGGGCACTTCGCGGACCTCGGCGCCGGCGGTCAGGCGCAGGGTCTGCCCGCCCATCACCGGGAAATCCGGCGGCAGCGGCACCAGCAGCTTGACGCTCACCAGATCCCGGGACAGGTCGATCGCAAGGCGCCTGGCCAGCTCGGGGTCGCGGGCGATGATGGCATTGAGCTCGCGCTCGTCGAAATGCACCTCGCGTGGGCCGTTTGCGTCGCGGTATGGCTCGGGTCGCAGGCGACCCTGCGCATCGAATTCCTCTGCTCGCGGGGCGAAGCGGTCACCGGCAGGGTCGCGCTCGGTCTGCACGCCAAGCGAGGCGAGCTTCCGGTCGAGCACCTGCTGTTCGGTGGCATCGAGCGTCACGGGTTCGAAGCGTTCCGGGAACAGGACGTAGCGGGTCACGAGGGCCCCGATCACGAGGGTGACGATCACGGTGCCGACAATGACGAGGCTGACGCCCAGGCAGCCGAGGCCGCGACGGCGCGGGACGGGTGCGGGTTGGTTGTCCGTCTGCGGGGAACGTGGGTCCACGAGCTGCTCCCAGTGTCACGGACCGGTCTTGGTCCACGCCGGCCAGACTAGCATGCCCTTGCCGGTAGCAGCCGCGCGGCAGTGGCCAGGCCGAGCAGCACGGCAACCAGGATCGGGGCGAACGGCTGGTCGAGTTTCAATGCGGCGGCAAAGGCGACCAGGTAGCCCAGCTGTCCCAGGGCCACTGCCCCCAACAGGGCCCGTCGCCAGTTGCGGGCCTTGCGGAAGGTCGCCCAGGCCGGCAGGAAAACCAGCGCGAAGGTCGCCATCAGGCCGATGGAGAGGGTGCCGGCGGCAAGCGCTGCGGCAACAAGCGTGTCGGTCAGCAGGGCGGTGTGCCGTCGTTGTTGCTGCTCGATGCGTGTCGTCGCGGGCAGGAGGCGGGTTGCAAGCTCGTTGCGGTCGATGCGCGTCCGCAGGCCGAGTATGGCCATCAGCAGGACGAGGGCGGCAACCAGTTCCTCGGTCCCGGTGAAGTAGAGCTGCCCGTCGATCAGCTGTCGCGCGAGGGTCTCGCCCAGCGGACTGTTGGCGGCGACCAGCAGGGTCACGGTCCAGCCGACGAGTATCAGCCAGGCATAGGCGGAATTGCCTGCTCCCGGGAGGTGTCGGCCCAGCATGCCGGTTACCGCCAGGGCCAGCGAGCCCAGCAGTGCCGGTAGCGATATCGACAGGGCGAGCACGGCTCCAGCGCCGGCAAGATGGGCGACGGCGAGGGCGGCCAGCCATTCGTCGCGCAGCCTCAGCCAGGCCCCGACGAGCGGCAGCAGGGTGGCCAGCACCAGTCCGGTGAGAAAGGGCAGGCCGAACAGCTCAGCCATCGCCCGGCTCCGGCATCGCGACGATGCGGTGGCAGCCGGTCGCCAGCAGCTCCGAGTCGTGGCTGACCAGCAGCAGGCTTCGTCCGATGGGTCGCTCGCGAAGCAGGCGTTGCAGGGTGGCTCGTGAGGCGCTGTCGAGGTTGTTGCTGGGCTCGTCGAGCAGGATCAGGTCGGCCGGTGCCGTCAGGCCGGCCCAGACGCGAAGCAGCTGGCGTTGGCCGCCGCTGAGGGTGTCGAGGCGCTGGCCGAGCCAGCCGGCCAGCGGCGCGGGTGGGTTCGGATCGGCATCGGCAAGCTCGAGAAAATCGCGGCCACTGACCGGCAGGTCGCGGTCCGGCCGGGGAGACTGCTCGACCAGGCGCAGGCGTGTGCCGGCCGCCAACTGGCAGTGACCGGCGAGAATCGGTGCCCGCCCGGTGATCGCTGCCAGCAAGGTGGACTTCCCAGTCCCATTTGCCCCGGTCAGGGCGACGGCCTCACCGGCATCCACGCACAGCGATATCGGGCCAATACGCGGTTCGCGCCGGCCCGGCGGTGCCGTGATCACCTCTTGCAATGACAGCAGCACTACTGCCCCGCCGCGAGGGCGTCGACCCAGCCGTCGATCATCTCGATCCAGGCAGTCAGCGTGGGCGCTTGCGGTTCGGTGTAGTGCTGTTCGACCGGCCAGCCGAGGGCCTCGGCCAGCTTGCGCGGTCCCCGTTCGGGGTAGTACGGCGCGTGAATGATCACCCCGTCCCGGCCCTCGAGCGACTCGGCCAGCTCCTGGATGTGCCGCGCCGTCGGCGGTACGCCCGGCACCGGTTCCAGGTAGCCCAGCGTGGGCAGGTCCAGCCAGTCCATGAGGTAACGGGTATCCGCGTGGTGGAAGACGGCGCCGGGGGCGTCGGCCGTGCGTGCCTGCCAGTCGCTCAGCCGTGCCTCGATACGCGTGATCGCCTGCGTGGCGTTCGCCTGATAGTCGGCTGCGCCGGCCGGGTCGAGTTTGCCCAGCCGCTGGGCCAGTGCCGGCAGCAGTGCCTGCATGGCCCGCGGATCGAGGTTGAAGTGCGGGTTGCCCGTGTCGTGAACGTGTCCGGTGCCGGTCCCGCCCACGTCGAGCAGGTCGACATGTC
This sequence comes from Guyparkeria sp. WRN-7, assembly GCF_001641825.1. GTDB lineage: Bacteria > Pseudomonadota > Gammaproteobacteria > Halothiobacillales > Halothiobacillaceae > Guyparkeria. Next base: position 301,885 of record NZ_LRFH01000014.1, read on the forward strand.
CGGCGGCTTCGAAGTACCCGGGCTGGCCCGGCTGGATTGCCGGGTTGGCGGCTCGCTTGACCGCCGCCGGCAGCCAGCCGGCCTCGAGTTCGGCGCCGACGGCGACGACCAGGTCGGCGCGGCGCAGGTCGCGCATCATCGAGGGCTTTGCCTGCAGGAAGTGGGCATCGCGGTCGGGCGGGGCGAGCACGGCGAGATCGATGCGCTCGCCGCCGACGGCCGAGGCCATCGCGCCCATGGTGTAGGTGGTCGCCACCACGCGCAGGTCCGCCGCGTATCCGGTTGCCGGTAGCAGTGCGGCCAGCAGGATCAGCAGTCGTTTCAGCATGGTGTTGTTCCTCAGAAGCTGTGCGCCCCGTGGGCGCCAAGGCTGATCTGGTATTGCAGGTAGAACTGGGTGTAGTCCTCGCGATGGTCGCCGAAGGCCCCTTCTACCTGCGCGACCTGGGCGCGTATGCGGCTGGTCTCGCTGAGGTGCCAGGTCGCTGCAGCGGTCCAGCGTTGGCTCTCCTCGAAGTCGGCGTCGACCGCCGCTCGCGGGCCGCGCTTCTCGTTGGTAAAGCCGACCGCATCGTAGCGCAGACCCAGCTCCCAACGGGGCGCGATGCCGTAGGTGGCCTGGACGTAGAGGCCGTCCTCCCGGAAGTCGCGCGCCTCGCCGATCACGCCGGGGGTGCTCGCGTGATGGGCGACCTCGAGGTCCTTCTTGACCCACAGGTATTCGCCCGACACGCGCCAGTCGCCCTGGCCGTAGGCCTGTCCGGAGTCGTACTTGTAGACCGCGTCGATGCCGTAGAGGCGGGCGTCGCCGTCGAGCGCGTGCTCTTCCGGCTCGCCGTGGTCATGCATTTCCTGGTGGCTGCGGAAGAAGGCGGCCGATGCGCCGAGCTGCAGGGCGTGATCGTAGCCGAGATCCGGCGACCACTTGGCGAAGGCCGTCCACAGCCGGGGGGCCTTGTCGCGCTCCGGCAGGTCATCGCCGTGCTCGGCTTCGGTGCCGAGGCGCTCGTTGTCGTCACCCTGGAAGGCCTCGATGCCGAACAGGGTGTAATGGTCCCAGGCGGGCAGCCACGTCAGCTGCAGGCCGGTGTCCGCGAGACCATGGATGCCGAGCAGGGTACGGTAGGCGATGTTCTGATCGACGAAGTCCCAGCTGTGGGGGTGCTTTTCGTTGTGATAGCCGATGCCCGAATAGAATTTGCCCGCCTTGACCCGCAGGCCGGCCGGCAGGCCGGTGCTGGCGACATAGGCCTCTTCCACCGTGATGTCGCCTTCGTCGGAGATGGCGATATTCAGTCGCGCGTCGAAGAGTGCGTCGATGCCCCCGGTGACGACCGCCTCGGTGTGACGCAGGTTGAAGCCCTGTTCCAGGCCATGCTCGTGAACGGCGTGATCATCCTCTTCCTCGTGACCATGGGCGGCGAAGATGCCGGCGGTCTCGCCGAGCATCGCATCGCCGCTGCCGTCGATGCTGTCGTCGTAATAGACACCGTCGAGAATGACGGAGAACTGCGGGTCCAGCGGTAGCGGCGTCTCTTCGGCGATAGCCGGCGCGGCGCCTGCGAGGGTTGCCGCACTCATCAGGGCGGACAGCAGGAGTCGTTCGGGGTGGCGGTTTCTCATGGCATGCGATCTTGCAAAGGTGAATCGGAGGCGAATATCAAAAGTCCCGATTGTTATAACATAACACTCGCTGCCCGGTAAGGTCTGTCATGGGACTGAAGTGTGTGACCGATACGTTGCCCTGCTCTCCTGACCGGCTTCGCGACTCTCGCCATAAAAAAGGCCGCGCGACCGGGATTCGGTCAGCGCGGCCTTTTTGTGCCCGGCATCCGGGCGGCAACTCAGGTGCTGGGCTTGTCCAGCAGCAGCGAGCGCTTCATCTTCTTCGGCAGCGGCAGGCCCATCAGCTCGAGCACGGTTGCCGCGATGTTGGCGATCCCGCCCCCATTACGCAGGCGCACCGGTGTCTTGTCGATGACGATGCAGGGCACCGGATAGACCGTGTGCTGGGTGTGCGGATCGCCGGTGACCGGATCGACCATCTCGTCGCAGTTGCCGTGGTCGGCGGTGAGGATGATCGAGTAGCCCTGTTCGCTGGCGGCATCCACCAGGCGGCCGACCTCGAGATCGACTGTCTCCATGGCCTTGATCACCGAATCACGCACGGCGGTGTGGCCGACCATGTCGCCGTTGGCGAAGTTGACCAGCACGAAGCCGTACTGGTCGGCGCGGACGGCGTCGATCGCGGCGTCCGCCACCTCGCGGGCACTCATTTCCGGCTGCAGGTCGTAGGTGGCGACCTTCGGCGAGGGCACCATCACACGATCCTCGCCGGCAAAGGTCTCCTCCTTGCCGCCGTTGAAGAAGAACGTCACGTGAGCGTACTTCTCCGTCTCCGCACAGTGGAACTGCTTGATGCCCGCCTGGCTGATCGCCTCGGCCAGCACGTTCTTCGGTCGCTCCGGCGGGAAGCCGATCGGCGAGAGGAAGCGCGGATCGTACTCGGTCAGGCAGGTAACCACGATCGGCTGGTAGTCGCCGCGGTCGAAGCCGGAGAACTCCGCCTGGCCGAGCGCTTCGGTCAGCTGGCGCGGCCGGTCGTTGCGGAAATTGAAGAAGATCATCGCGTCGTCGGCGGTGAGCGGCTCGAAGCCGTCGAGCACGGCCGGGCGGATGAACTCGTCGTGCTGCTCGGCCTCGTAGGAGGCGGCCAGCGCTTCGCGCGCGTCCTTGAAACGCGGGCCGTCGCCGCGCACGATCGCGTTGAAGGCCTCCTCGGTGCGCTCCCAGCGCTGGTCGCGGTCCATGGCGTAGTAGCGGCCGCTGATCGTGGCGATCGCGCCGTTGGCATCCGCGAGCTTGGGTTCGATCTGCTCGAGGTAGGTCTGTGCCGACTTGGGCGCGGTGTCGCGGCCGTCGGTGATCATGTGTACCAGCGGCCGGGCGCCGATCTTCTTCGCCATCTTGATCAGCGCCAGCAGGTGGCGGACGTGGCTATGCACGCCGCCGTCGGAGACCAGACCGATCAGGTGGATCGGGCGGTCACGGTCGGCGGCCTTCTGCATGGCCTGGGTCAGGGCCGCGTTCTCGTAGAAGCTGCCGTCCTTGATCGCATCGTCGATCCGCACCAGGTCCTGGCGGTTGATCGCGCCGCTGCCCAGTGTCAGGTGGCCCACCTCGGAGTTGCCCATCTGGCCGTCCGGCAGGCCGCAGGCGCGGCCCGAGGCCTCGATCACGGTGTGCGGATTGCTGGCGAACAGCTCGTCGAGGCGTGGCGTCTCGGCGAGGCTGACGGCGTTGTTCTTGCGGCTCGGGTTGACGCCGACACCGTCCATGATGACGAGCAGGACGGGGCGTCGCGGGGCGATGTTGGACATGGCGTTGTATTCCCTCAGGTTATACGTATTGACGAACACCTGAACGAATCGGGTGGCGCGTGGCCTCCGGCCGGCACGCGACGGGCAGCGTGCCATCCGATTCATTCGGGGGTTCCTGGCGCCGCACCCTCCACGTGCGTGCGGCGGCGTGACGAGCCGTTTGGCCCGGGATCATTTCCGTCCCGGGCGCTCCTGGTCGGTCTCGTCGTCTTCCGGCGGCTTGCCCGGCCGGTCTTCGCTCGCGGTCGTGTCCGTATCCTGGTCGGCCGCGGAGCGCTCCCGGGCGTCTTCGTCCCGGTCTGTGGTTTCGTCGAGCGACTGCTGTTCGCGCTCGATCTCGTCGAAGGCGCGATCGAAGTCGAAGTCCTCGTCCTTCTCGGTCTCTGCCTGACGAGGAGCACTCGCCGCACTGCCGCCACCGCTGGTGCCTGAAGGCGTGCCGCCGCCCGGACCGCTGCCGTCCGGGTCCGGATCGTCGTCGGAAGGCAGGACCGGGCCGCCCTGGCGCTTGAGCAGGATGCGACCGATCACGATCCCCAGTTCGTAGAGGAACCAGACCGGGATCGCCATCATGAACTGCGACAGGATGTCCGGCGGGGTGAAAATCGCCCCGAGGATGAATGCCACCAGGATCGCGTAGCGACGTTTCTCGGCCAGCTGGTCGGGGGTGACCACGCCGATCAGGATCAGCAGGACCGTCGCCACCGGCACTTCGAAGACGAAGCCGAAGGCGAAGAACATCGTGATGGTGAAACTGAGGTACTCGTTGATGTCCGGCGCGAAGTTGACCTCGGCCGGACCCACCCCGGCGAGAAAGCCGAACACCACCGGGAATACCGCGAAGTAGGCGAATGCCGCGCCCACGTAGAACAGCACCGTGCTGGAGAACACCAGCGGCACGACCATCTTGCGCTCGTGCTGGTAGAGCCCGGGCGCGATGAACGCCCACAGCTGGTAGAGCAGGAAGGGGATCGCCAGGAACAGGGCAGTAAAGCCGGCGAGCTTGAGCGGGATGAAGAAGGTCGAGGCGACCTGTACCGCGATCATGGCGGTGTCTTCGGGCAGGAAGCGCGACAGCGGCTCGGAGAGGAAGCGGAACAGTTCGTTGCGGAACGGGAACAGTGCCAAGAACAGCACGAACACCACGCCGACCGACTTGATCAGCCGGTTGCGCAGTTCGACCAGGTGCGAGACGAAGCCGGCCAGGCCGGACGGTTCGTCAGTTGTCGCGTCCGCGTTCCTTTGGTTCATCTTGACCTTTCGTCGTCGATTCCTGGGTCGGGGCCGGTTCGGCCGGGGTGTCGGGCTCAGGTTCGGGCTCGGGCGCGGCGAACGGGCGCTGGAAGCTCTCGCCGGTCTCCGATTCCAGCCGGCTCAGTTCGTCCTCGAAGTCGTCTTCAACGCCCGGGGCGCGACCGCTCTCGTCGAGTGCCGCAAGCCGTGTGGCCGAGTCCTGCCGAGACTTCTCGGCGGAGGCCGAGTCGCGCATGGTCTGCTCGGCGTCCGACAGGGCACCCTGCACCGACTTCTCGGTGTCGGAGAGGTCGTGGCGCGTTTCCTCGACCATGGCGCGCAGCTTGGAGATCTCGGACTCCTGCGAGTTCAGCAGTTGCTTCATGTCCTGCATGTTGAACTCGCTGTCCATCTCCGCCTTGGCGTTGGCGACGAACTTGCGGACCTTGTAGGTCCACTCGCCTGCCTTGCGCGCCACGCCCGGCAGGCGCTCCGGTCCGATGACCAGGAGCGCCACCACCAGGATCAGGAAGACTTCCCAGAAGCTGAAACCGAACACGGATCAATCCCGACCGGCGCGGATCAGCTGCCCTTGCGCTCGGAAGACTTCTCGGCGGTCTTTTCCTTGCCGGCCTCGATCGTCTCGCTTTCGATCACCCGGTTGGCGTCGGGCTTCTCGCCCTCCTTGTGCTCCAGGTTCTCGGCGCGCTTCTGCTCTTCCTCGTCCTTCTCGGACTCTTCCTTCACGGCCGACTTGAAGCCCTTGATGGCGCTGCCAAGGTCGGTGCCGAGATTCTTGAGGCGCTTGGTGCCGAAGAGAAGCAGCACGATGGCGAGAATGATCAGCCAGTGCCAAATGCTAAAAGTACCCATGATCGCGATCTCCTACTGGTATCCAGTCAATCTTGTGTGCGCCGCGCCTTTTCTTCAAGGCCCGACAGTCCGAAACGGCGGTCGAGCTCCGCGAGCACGTCCGCCGGGGTTTGGTTGGCGTCGGCCAGCAGTACCAGGCTGTGGAACCACAGGTCGGCCATCTCGTTGATCAGTTCGTCGGGGTCGTCGCCCACCGCGGCGAGCGCGACCTCGACCCCTTCCTCGCCCACCTTCTGGGCGATCTTGGCGCGGCCCTTTTTGTATAGGCTGGCCACGTAGGAGCTGCCGGCATCGGCGCCCTTGCGCTCCTCGAGCAGGGCGGCCAGCCGTTCGAGCACCTCGCTCGACGAAGCGGAAGGGTTGTCAGCCGTTGCCATAGATCGCTCCCGGGGATTTCTTCACCTCGTCGGCCACCTGCCAGCGGCCGTCCTGGAGGCGACGGTAGAAGCAGGACTCCCGTCCCGTATGACAGGCGATGCCGCCGGCCTGTTCGATCGACAACAGCAGCACGTCGCCGTCACAGTCAAGCCGCATCTCGCGCACCTTCTGCGTGTGGCCGCTCTGCTCGCCCTTGTGCCAGAGCTTCTGGCGCGAGCGGGAGAAGTACACCGCCTCGCCCAGCTCGACGGTCTTCGCCACCGCTTCGCGGTTCATCCAGGCGAACATCAGCACCCGGCCGGTGTCGGCGTCCTGGGCAATCGCGGGCACCAGGCCGTCGGCGTCGAAGGCGATGGCCTCGATCCAGTCGGCAGCGCGGTTTTCCGGAAAAGTTGCCTTGGAGTCGGTCACTTGGATGTCGTCGTGCAGCGGTGGGCGGGCGGCGCCGGAGTATATCAGGGATGCGGGTAAAACCGTCAGCGGCCCGAAAGGGCTGGCCCGGTCAGTCCCGCACCTCGATCCCGGCCTTGGCCATGACCGTCTTGGCCTCATGAATGCTGTAGGTGCCGAAGTGGAAGATGCTTGCGGCAAGCACCGCATCGGCATGGCCCTGGGTGATGCCGTCGACCAGATGGTCGAGGTTGCCGACGCCACCGGAGGCGATCACCGGGATCGGTACGGCATCGCTGATGGTGCGCGTGAGTTCGAGGTCGAAGCCCTGCTGCATGCCGTCGCGATCCATGCTGGTCACCAGCAGCTCGCCGGCGCCCAGGTCGGCCATGTACTTGGCCCACTTGATCGCATCCAGCCCGGTCGGGTTGCGCCCTCCATGGGTGAATATCTCCCAGCGCGGCGGCTCGTCCTCGCCGGAGACCCGACGGGCGTCGATCGCCACCACGATGCACTGCGAGCCGACCGCATCGCTCATCTCCTTGATGCGCTCGGGGTGGTGCACCGCCGCGGTGTTGATCGAGACCTTGTCGGCGCCGGCGTGCAGCAGGCGGCGCACGTCGGCCAGCGTGCGGATGCCGCCCCCGACGGTCAGCGGGATGAACACCTCGGCGGCCACGGCCTCGACCACGTGCTGCATGGTCTCGCGCCCCTCGTGGGAGGCGGAGATGTCGAGGAAGGTCAGCTCGTCGGCGCCGGCCTGGTTGTAGCGGCGCGCCGCCTCGACCGGGTCGCCGGCGTCACGCAGGCCTTCGAACTGCACGCCCTTGACCACGCGGCCCTCGGCCACGTCCAGACAGGGGATGATGCGCTTGGCAAGCCCCATGACTTATTCGGAGAACGGCGGGATGCCCGCGCGGTCGTCGATGCGCTTCTGCGCTTCCTGGAGGTCGATGGTGCCCTCGTAGAGCGCCCGGCCGATGATCGCGCCGGAAACGCCGTCGTCGGCCGCGTCGATCAGGCGATCGATGTCGTTCATGTCGGTCACCCCACCCGAGGCGATCACCGGCACGCGTACCGAGGTGGCCAGCTTGCGGGTTGCCTCGATGTTCGCGCCCTGCATCATGCCGTCACGGGAGATGTCGGTGAACACGATCGCGGCCACGCCGTCCTGCTCGAAGCGCTGCGCCATGTCGTAGACATCGTGGTGCGACAGCTTCGACCAGCCGTCGATGGCGACCTTGTCGTCGCGCGCGTCGAGGCCGACGATGATGTGTCCCGGAAAGGCGAGGCAGACGTCCTCGACGAAGTGCGGTTCGGAGACAGCCTTGGTGCCGATGATCACGAACTCGACGCCCAGTTCGAGGTACTGCTCGATGGTCGCCTCGTCACGGATGCCGCCGCCGACCTGGATCGGCAGGTCCGGGTAGGCCTCACAGATGGCCTTGATGACCTCGCGGTTTTTGGGGCTGCCGGCGAAGGCGCCGTCCAGGTCCACCAGGTGGAGGCGGCGCGCGCCGGCCTCCACCCAGCGGCCGGCCACGGCGACCGGGTCCTCGGAAAAGACGGTGTCGTCCTCCATGCGGCCCTGGCGCAGGCGCACGCATTTGCCTTCCTTCAGATCGATGGCGGGAATCAGGAGCATGGTTCAGGCGTCCTCGATACGCGTCTGTCGTGTTGCGGTGGCGGTCAGGACCAGGGTCCGGACCAGCGGGTGAAATTGGCCAGAAGCCGGAGGCCGTCGTCGGCGCTCTTCTCCGGGTGTGCCTGGATGGCGAATACGTACTTGTCCGCGAGCGCAGCGGCGTAGGTCAGGCCGTAGTCGGCCGTCGCGACCTGCTGTGCCGGATTGTCGAGGTCGCAGTAGTAGCTGTGCACGAAGTAGAAGCGGGCGTCCTGGCGGATGCCGTCGAGCAGCGGGTGGTCTTGGGTCTGGTGCAGCTGGTTCCAGCCCATCTGCGGCACCTTGAGGTGCTCGCCGGTCGGGCGGAAGCGTTTCACCTGGCCCGGAAACCAGCCCATCAGGTCGACGCCGTCGTTCTCCTCGGATCGATCGAGCAGTACCTGCATGCCCATGCAGATGCCGAGAAACGGCCGGGTTCGTGCCGCTTCGCGCAAGGCCTCGGGCAGGTTGCGCTCGCGCAGCGCGCTCATGCACTGCGCCGCCGCGCCCTGACCGGGGAAGACCACCTTCTCCGATTCGAGAATGACCTCGGGGGCGTCGGTCAGCACCACGTGTGCGCCGTCCGGGGCGACGTGCTCGATGGCCTTGACCACCGAGCGCAGGTTGCCCATCCCGTAATCGACGACCGCAATCTGCATCAGAGCGAGCCCTTGGTCGACGGGACGACGTCGGCCTGGCGCTCGTCGGCGCTCAGGGCCATGCGCAGCGCCCGGCCGAATGCCTTGAACATGGTCTCGGCCTGGTGGTGCGCGTTGCGTCCGCGGATATTGTCGACGTGCAGCGTGGCATTGGCGTGGTTGACGAAGCCGCGAAAGAACTCCTCGACCAGCTCGGTCTCGAAGCGGCCGATCAGCGAGCGGGTGAAGTCGCAGTGGAACTCCAGACCCGGCCGGCCGGACAGGTCGATCACCACCCGAGACAAGGCCTCGTCGAGCGGGACGTAGGCATGGCCGTAACGATAGATGCCGCGCTTGTCGCCCACGGCTTGCGCCACCGCCTGGCCTAGCACGATGCCGCAGTCCTCGACCGTGTGGTGGTCGTCGATCTCGGTGTCGCCGTCGCAGCTCAGCGTGATGTCGATCAGCCCGTGGCGGGCGATCTGGTCGAGCATGTGCTCGAAGAAGGGGACGCCGGTTTCCAGGCGGGCCTTGCCCTCGCCGTCGAGATTGATCTCGAGAGAAATGCGGGTCTCGTTGGTCTCGCGTCGGATCTGCGCGGTGCGTGCGGCCATGGTCGGTTCGCGTCTCGGGCGGATTGGAGTATGAGGTGACGGGAAAACGGTTCCCGAACCGGGAGCATACAATGCCCGCCGCGGCACGTCAGCCTTTCGGCGCAAAACGCAGCCGCCGGTTCGCCCGGATCCGCCCGTGACGGGGTTGACCGCGAGGGAATTTTGCCGTTAAATGCGCAGCCTCGTTGCCCGGCGCCGGCGTCAGTTCGCTCCAGGCGGCCGGCAGCGAAGAACGGATCTGGCCAGATAGCTCAGTTGGTAGAGCAGGGGATTGAAAATCCCCGTGTCGGGGGTTCGATTCCCTCTCTGGCCACCATGACACGAAGGCCCCTGATTCCATTGGATCAGGGGCCTTTCTCGTTCCGGGGCGCGGTATGCTGTCTTCAGCCGTGCCGGAGAGTGCGCATGCGCAAGATCATCCACGTCGACATGGACGCGTTCTATGCCTCGGTCGAACAGCGCGACCGGCCCGAGCTGCGTGGTCGGCCGGTGGTGGTCGGCGGCGACCCGGCCGGCCGGGGCGTGGTCGCGGCGGCGAGCTACGAGGCGCGGCGCTTCGGCATCCGTTCGGCCATGCCCGCCGCGCGCGCTGCCCGCGCCTGTCCCGAGGCGGTCTTCCTGCGACCGCGCTTTCACGTCTACCGCGCCGTTTCCCGCCAGATCCACGGCATCTTCCGCCGCTACACCGATCGCATCGAGCCGCTCTCGCTCGATGAGGCCTATCTCGACGTCACCCACACGCGTGCCTGTCGTGGTTCCGCCACCCTGATCGCTCGCGAGATCAAGGCGGCGATTCTCGATGCCACCGGCCTGGTCGCTTCGGCCGGTGTCTCCTACAACAAGTTTCTCGCCAAGCTGGCCTCCGATTTCGACAAGCCCGACGGGCTGTACGTGATCGACCCGACGGCTGCCGAGGCGTTCGTCGACCGGCTGCCGGTGGGTGACTTTCACGGCGTCGGGCCGGCGACCGAACGGCGCATGCGGGAGCACGGCATTGCGACCGGTGCCGACCTGCGCCGACACGACCTGCATGAGTTGGTGGAGTGGTTCGGCAAGGCCGGCCGGCACTACTACTCGATTGCCCGCGGCATCGACGAACGGCCGGTGGTCAGTGAGCGGGTTCGCAAGTCGCTCGGTCACGAGACCACCTTCGCCATCGACCTGCGCAGTCGCGAGGAGGTCGAGGCCGCCCTGCCGCCGCTGGCAGATCGTGTCGCCGCCGACCTGGCCGCCCGTGAGCTGACCGCCCGTACCGTCACGCTCAAGGTCAAGTATGGCGATTTCGTGCAGATCACGCGGCGGCAGACCTTCGGTCGCCCCCTTTGCACTGCCGCCGAATTGGTCGAGGCGCTGCGGCCGCTGCTGGATGCCACCGAGGCGGGTCGTCGCCCGGTGCGCCTGTTGGGCGTGACCTGCTCGTCGCTCGAGGAGCGGGTCCCGACAGGCTTGACGGAACTCGATTTCGACTGGCCCGGGAGCGACGGCGGGTGAGGCGAGTTGGGGCGCAAGCGGCTATCGTTGCCAGCATGATTGGAAATGCCGCGTGCCCGGGAGCGCTCGATGCTGCTTGAAGTCAGCCTGATGACCGTGTTCCTCGCGGCCCTGATCACCGCCCTGGCCACCGGCCTGGGGGCGATCCCCCTCGCCTTCGCCCGGCAGGTGGGCGATCGCTGGCTTGCTGCGGGCGCAGCCCTGGCGGCCGGCCTGATGCTGGCGGCGAGCCATGGTCTGGTGACCGAAGGCAGCGCGATCGAGCCCTGGCGCGTGTTGCTGGGGATGCTCTCGGGGCTGTTGCTTGTCGTGCTCGCCGACCGCTGGCTGGATCGGCATCAGACTCCGGACGTCAGTGAATTGCAGGGCGCGGATGCGAAAAAGGCCCTGGTGATCGTCGGTGTGATGACCATCCATTCCTTTGCCGAGGGCATCGGCGTGGGGGTTTCCTACGGTGGCGGGGAGGACCTTGGGGTGTTCATCACCACCGCCATTGCCGTGCACAACATCCCGGAGGGCCTGGCGATCGCCCTGGTGCTGGTGCCTCGCGGGATGCCTGTCTGGCAGGCGGCCTGGTGGGCGGTCTTCTCCAGCCTGCCGCAGCCGTTGATGGCCATCCCGGCCTACCTGTTCGTGACGGCGTTCGAGCCGTTTCTTCCGATCGGCCTGGGTCTGGCCGCCGGGGCGATGATCTGGATGGTGTTTGCTGAAATGCTGCCGGATGCCCTGCGCGGGCTTTCGGGGCGTGCCGTCGGTGCGACCGTGGTGTTCGCCTTCATGGCCATGTTCGCCTTCCAGCTGCTGATAGCCCGCTAGCTCGGGAACGTCTGTTAATGCTGATTGTCGAATATGCAGATCGGGGGATATTTTTCCTTCCAAATCAGACACTCGGGATCGTGAGTGCTGATTGAATTTGCCTCCGTTCGGGGGCATTCTGATCGTCCGAACTGGAGCTGAACGAGGGCAGGGATCATGGCAATCGAACAATTTTTGGGCATGCGGCGCCTGGCGCGTGCCGTGAGCTTTTCACTGCTGGCCGGTGGTCTGACGCTACCGCTGAGCGGCATGGCCGCCGATGCGCCGGCCGCCGTGGCGCAGGATCTGTACGAAAAGGGCGGGGTCGAGTACTGGCTGCCGAAGGCCGAGGATGGTGAGATCTTCGCCCAGTACGTCCTCGGCCACATGTACTGCAACGGCAAGAAGGTCGAGCAGGACTACGCCAAGGGCATGCGCTGGTACCGGGCCGCGGCCGATGCGGGCTTCGCGCCGAGCGAGGTGGCCGTCGGCACACTCTACTTCGAGGGTGAGGGCACGGAGCGCGACGTCGCCGAAGCCGCGCGCTGGTTCAAGCGCGCAGCCGACAAGGGCTATGCGCGTGCCCAGAGCAACCTCGGTGCGCTCTACCTGAGTGGCGACGGCATCGAGGCCGACTACGACAAGGCGCTACACTGGTACAGCGAGGCGGCCGACCAGGGTCACATGGTCGCCCGCTACAACCTGGCGATGATGTACGCCCACGGTCTGGGTATCGACGAGCCGGACTACGTCGCGGCCTACGGCCTGCTGAGCCCGATGGTGGAAAACGGCCACCGGGCGGCCGACGAGCTGATGCAGTCCTTCCTGGGTGAAATGAACGAGGAGGAGCTGGTCGCGGCGCGTGACCTGTCGAAGGAGCTGCGCGAGCAGGGCCGGATGCAGGTGGCCCTGGACCAGCGTGCCGCGCAGCGCTGAGCGCGCGGACAATCCGACGATCGAGGCGGTGCCCTGCGGGGCGCCGCTTTTTTTTGCGTCCGCGAATCAGAGCAGCGGCGAGGTCAGTCGGGCGATGTTCTGCAGCAGGATGCGTCCCCGGCTGCGTTGCGCCCACTGCTGGGGGATCAGTGGGCGACAGGCTCGTCGGTAGATTTCGATCTGATCGGCGAAGCGGGCGGCGGTCTCGCTCGAATAGCAGAGCACGCCGAGCTCGGCATTGATCAGCGACGAGCGCACGTCGAGATTGGCGCTGCCGACCAGGGACAGGCGCCCGTCGCAGAGCGTGATCTTGGTGTGCAGGAGCCGGGTCGGATGACGGCGGATGCGCACCCCGGAATCCAGCAGTTCGTCGAAATAGGATTCCTGCGCGAGCTGCACCAGCGGATGGTCGAGCTCGGCCGGCAGAAGCAGCTCGCAGTGCACGCCGCGCCGGGCGGCCGCCTTGAGGGCATCGAGCGTCGACTCGTCGGGCACGAAATAGGGCGTGACGATCTCGAGTCGTTCGGTCGCGGCGTGGATCAGGCCCAGCAGCAGTCGCTGCAGCAGCGGTTCCGGGTATTCCGGGCCGCTGGGCAGGCCGATACACGACTCGTGGCCGGCCGTCTCCGGCTCCGGGAAGTGCGATTCGGTATCGAGCAGGATGCCGGTTTCCAGGTGCCAGTCTCCGGCGAAGACCGCCTGCAGCTCCAGCACCACCGGCCCCTCGATCCGCATCATCAGGTCCTCGTAGATCCTGCCTTTCTTGAACTCCGGGTGAATCAGGTTCATCGAGCCCGCGTAGCCCAGCCGACCGTCGATGACCACCAGCTTGCGGTGATTGCGCAGGTCGAATCGGGCCGATTTGCGCGGCAGCTTGCTGCGCGGGAAGGCCTGCCCGATCTCGATGCCGAGCTTGGCGAGCGCCTTGAGGTGGCGCATGCCCTCCTTCGAGCCGAAGTCGTCGACGATCAGGCGGACGGTCACGTCGCGCGCGGCAGCCCGTGCCAGGGCATCGAACACCGATCGCGTCGCCGGATCGATTGCCGCGATGTAGAACGTCAGGTGGACGTGGTGTCGGGCCCGGTCGATTTCGCGCACCAGTTCCGTGGCGAAGTCGTCCATGGAGTCGATCAGGCCGATGCGGTTGCCATCGAACAGCGGGAACTGCCGCCAGCAGCGCACCATCTGGTCGACGGCCGCGAACCGGGCCGGGAGGTTGCCGCTGCCCTGCGGCTCCGCGCGAGCCAGGTGTTCGGTGATCGGTCGCAGCGTCTCGGCCAGTCGGGCGATCTTCTCGCTACGGTCACCCGAGATGCGCGGCCGGCCGATCAGCAGATACATCACCAGGCCGACGATCGGCAGGAAGAACAGCAGCAGGAGCCAGGCCGTGGCGGCCGTCGGCGGGCGCCGCATCGGCACGATGAACAGCGCGGCCAGCCGGATCGTCCACTCGATCAGGAAATAGAGCTGAGCAGCTGGCGAGTCGAGGGGGGACATCAGCGCTTGCCGCCCCCGGAGGCTCGGGCCAGGACTCGGTCCATGGCGCGCGTGGTCAGCAGGCGCTTGAGCACGCCGAACAGGTAGGTCGGCACGGTCACCGGGTAACGGGCCTTCGGCCGGCGGGCCTCGATGGCGTGGATGACCCGGCGTACCACCGCCTCGGGCGGCAGGGTGAACGGGGCGGCCGGGCCGGGCTTCTTCAGTCGCTCCAGTTGTCGCTCGTAGGCATCCCGATGTACCGAATGCTGCCAGTCGATATTGGCCTCGAAGGCGCGCTGGGCATTGGCGCGAAAACGCGAGGTGATCGGGCCGGGCTCGATCAATGACACGTCGATGCCGCTGCCCGCCAACTCCAGGCGCATCGTGTCGCTGATCCCCTCCAGGGCGAACTTGGAGGCGACGTAGGCGCCGCGGAAGGCCAGCGCGCTCACGCCGAGGACCGAGCTGTTCTGCACGATGCGGCCGAAACCCGCCTCGCGCATCGCCGGGATGACGCGGTTGGTCAGCTCCACCGTGCCCAGCAGGTTGGTCTCCAGCTGGGCGCGCAGGGTGTCGCGGTCGAGGTCTTCCACGGCGCCCGGCTGGCCGTAGGCGCCGTTGTTGAACAATGCCTCGATCGGTCCGCCGGCGGCCTCTTCCGCGGCCGCCAGTCCGTCGCGGATCGACGCCGGATCGTCCAGATCCAGCGACACTGCCGGGATGTGTTCATGCGGCCAGGCGGCGAGGTCCTCGTCGCCGCGCATGCTGGCGACCACGCGATGGCCGCGTTCGGCCAGCAGTTCGGCGGCCCGCCGGCCGATGCCGGAGGAACAGCCGGTGATCAGGACGCGGCGCGGGGCGATGGCTTGGCGGGAGCGCGACAAGGGTTTCTCCTGTGGTTGCTGGCGGCCGGCGCGATTGCGCCTGAGTTCACAGCACTTATACTCGGTGCTCGATTCGAAATCACATGAATATCAAAGACGAGGTGAGGTTGCATGGCATTCGAGAATCAGACGGCCGTCCAGGCGGGGGTCGATCGGCTCGAGACCCACAAGGTCATCCGCAACACCTACATGATGCTGTCGCTGACGCTGCTGTTCTCGGCGGCAATGGCAACCGTGTCGCTGCTCGCCGGCGTGCCGGGCTGGACCTCGCTGGTCAGCCTCGGGGCGGCACTGGTGCTGATCTGGTTCGTGCTGCCGCGGACCGCCCACTCCGGCACCGGGCTGGCGGTGGTGTTCGGCATCACCGGTCTTTTGGGCTTCGGTCTCGGCCCGATGCTGAGCCAGTACCTCGCCCTGCCGAACGGCGGGCAGATCGTCATGACCGCACTCGGCGGCACCGGCGCGATCTTCCTCGGCCTGTCCGGCTACGCGCTGGTCTCGCGGCGTGACTTCTCGTTCATGGGCGGCTTTCTGGTCGTCGGTCTGGTGGTCGTGCTGGCCGCGATGCTCGGCAACCTGTTCCTCGAGATCCCGGCGCTGTCGATGGCGATCTCCGCGGCGGTCGTGCTGCTGATGAGCGGCTTCATCCTCTATGACACCGGCCGCATGGTGAACGGCGGCGAGGACAACTACCTGCTGCTGACCGTCAGCCTGTACCTGAACATCTTCAACCTGTTCGTCCACCTGCTCAGCCTGCTGGGGATGAGTCAGGACGACTGACGCATCCCGCAATCGGACGACGGCCCCTTGGCGACAAGGGGCCTTTTTTTGGCCTCAGGAGGGTCGCTCCATGGACCTGTGGATGAAAATCGGCATGGCGGTGCTGCTCGGCGCCGTGCTGCTGTTCCTGATCCCCCGCATCAAGCCGATGATGGCTGCCAGCCGCCAGGGTTCGCGCGAGGAATGGCTCGGTGTGGCACTGATCCTGCTAGCCGTGGCCGGATTCGTGGCATTCCTGATGAGTACGCTCTAGGGGAGCTCTGCACGAATGACATACCGCTCTGCGCGCCTTGAGCCGGGCAGATGCAAGGCGTTAGTCCGCCGCGGGAGAGTCACTCTCTTTCCAAGGACGACAACGCAGCAGATGCCTGGCTCAAGGCGCGCCCCGCGGGGCTTAGCGAGTCGCCCGTGCTCCGCGTTGCGATGTCTTGACGTGTCCACCGGCACGCCAGCGACATCGCGCCTTGATCACGAACGACTCGCCAAGCCAGAGAGGCATGGCATTCGTGCAGAGCTCCCCTAGGAGCGTCGGGTTTCCGTCGTTCGCCCGGCAGGGTCAAGTTTTGGCGCCGGGTGTCGATAGAACCCTCTACCCACGGGAAATGCGCGGTCATCGCGTGCCCTGGCGGCACCGTCACCGGGACAGGAGAAAACAATGCTTGCATGGCTGAACCGATTCAGTTTGTCGCAGAAGAACTTGGTGGGCTTTGGTTTGATCCTGGCCCTGATGGTGGGGATCGCCGTGCTCACCATGGTCAACATGAACAAGGTGGCCCACCAGGTCGAAGAGGTGGTCGAGCGCGGTCAGCCCGCAGCCTTTGCCGCCGACACCATCCGCATCCAGGTGGAGCGTGCGGTCGGGGCGCTGGGCTTCTATCTGCAAAGCCAGCGTGACGAGGACCTGGCGCGGTTCCGTGACGCGCTGGAAAAGGTCGAGGCCGCGCGCCAGACGCTGGCCCAGTATCGCGGCGACAGCGGCGGCGAGCTCGGTCAGCGCATCGACCGCTTCACGGCGACGGCCGAGAAGATCATCGCCATCTCCGGCGACGAGGCGGCCAACAACCCGGGCATGCAGTACGCCAACGTCAACGCCAACCCGTTGCAGCGGGAAATCGCGGGGTTGCTGGGGCAGTTGATCAACGCCGAGCAGAATGCCGATGCCAGCCGCTACTCGCGGCGCGCCCTGGTGCTCGACCTGGCGCGGCTGCAGGCGGACTGGGGCAACGTGGTCGCCAGCCTGCGCGGCTTCATGTCCTTCCGTGCGCCCGCCCTGCGCGAGAACTTCAATCTCTACGCCAGCCAGGCGATCGAGCGCGCCGAGAAGATCGCGCAGGACTATGACTACCTGCTGACCTTCGAGCAGCTCGACGCGGTCGAGCAGCTCAACGAGAAATTGCCGCGGTTCGTCGAGGAGGCCGAGCACGCCTTCGACATCCATGCCTCGGAGAAGTGGCGCATGGATGCCTACCTCGTGCGTACCGAGCTGACGCCGATCTTCGAGCAGATCGAAAGCGACGTGGAGGCCATCGTCGAGCGTGAGCGTCACGAGATCGCCGAGCGCTCCGAAAGCCTGCTGGCGGCCCTCGACTCGACCAGCAACTGGCAGATCGGTGCGGTGATCGCGGGGATCGTGGTGGTCGGCCTGCTGGCCTGGCTGTCCGTCCTGATCATCTCGCGTCCCCTGCAGCGGATCGCCGGGCGGATGCACGACATCGCCGAGGGCGATGGCGATCTGACCCAGCGCCTGCCGGCGGAGGGGAACGACGAGATCGCCCAGGTGGGCCGGGCATTCAACACCTTCGCGGATACCGCCCAGAACCTGGTGCGCGAGGTGGCCCGCTCGTCCGCGGCGATGACCGAGGCCTCCGAGAGCCTGGAGCGCGCCTCGCGTCGTGGCCGGGAAGGGGCCGAGCGCGAGGAGTCGGCAATCGACTCGCTGGTCAGCGGCATGGGGCAGACCCAGGAGGCCGCCGAGGAGGTGGCTCGCGGTGCCGAGGAGGCGAGCTCCGCCGTCCAGCAGGCCAACCGTCAGCTGCATGACGGTCTCGGCCGGGTCAACGGCAGTGCGCGCAATGCCGAGGAGCTCGACGAGGTGCTCACGCGTGCCGAGGGCATCGTTGCCAACCTCTCCGATCAGTCGCAGTCGATCGGCAAGGTGCTCGACGTGATCGGCGCGATCGCCGAGCAGACCAACCTCCTGGCGCTGAACGCGGCGATCGAGGCCGCCCGGGCCGGCGAGCAGGGGCGCGGCTTTGCCGTGGTCGCCGAGGAAGTGCGCTCGCTCGCCAATCGCACCCAGGATTCGACCCGCGAGATCACCGAGATCATCGCCCGTCTGCGCGAGGGTGCCGCCGAGGCGGTCGAGGCCATGACCACCGGCCGCGAGGTGAGCAACAAGAGCCTCGAGGCGGTGACCGATGCCGACCGGATGCTCAACGAGATCGCGACTGCCTTCGAGCGGCTCGAGGACATGAGCACGCGGATCGCCGCGGCCGCCGAGGAGCAGACTGCCGTCTCCGGCGAGATGAAGACCAGCATCGAGCACATGAGCGAGACCACCACCGACAATGCCCATGCCGCCCAGGAAACGGCGCGGGCGGGCGAATCGGTGGCGCGCTACGCCCACGAGCTCTCGCGTCTGGTGAGCAAGTTCAACACCGGCTGAGCCGGGCTTCGCATCGATAGCCGTTTGGATCGCCCGGGCTTGCCCGGGCGATTTCGTTTTCGCGGAACGTCTTCGGCTCGTTCCGGTCTAGGCTTGGGCGTAGAATGCGGCTCATGTCCCGCATGCCACCCGGGATGAACACGGCCCGAGGGCCAAGGAGATCGGAATGCGTGCCACCGCCTACCTGATTGCGCTTGGATTGCTGCTGCCGTTCTGGGGGTTGGCCCTGCTGGCCTGGCTGGGGCCGTTCGTCTGGGTTGCCCCGGCGCTGGATGCCCTCTCCGCCTACGCCGCGGTGATGCTCGGCTTTCTCGGCGCGATCCACTGGGGCGTGGTGCTGGCGACCACCCCGGCCGAGCGGGCCTTGCTGGTGGGTGATGCGCGTCATCGCCTGGCCTGGGGTGCCTTGCTGGTACTTGTCGCCTGGGTGGCGGCGATGCTGCCGTGGGCAGTGCTGTCGCTCTCGCTGCTGTTCCTGCTGCTGGTGGTGTCCTGGCAAGTCGACCGGCACTGGCTCGACAACCTGCCGGTCGGCTGGTCCTACCCGCGGCTGCGTCAACTGTTCACGCTGCTGGCCGCGCTGGCGCTGCTGGTGGCGATCGCCTCGTGGCTGCGGCCGTTGATCCCGGGGAGCGGTGCATGAACGAGCAGCCACCGGAAACCCCCGAGGCCGACGGCAAGCCCGGCAAGGGCGGCCGCTTTTTGACCCTGCGCCGCTGGCTGATCGCCGGCATCCTGGTCTGGGCGCCGCTGGCGGTGACCTTCTGGGTGGTCAACGCCCTGATCTCTTTCATGGACAAGAGCATTGTCCTGCTTCCCCCGTCGTATCGCCCGGAGGCAGTGCTGGGCTTCGAGCTGCCGGGGATGGGCGCGTTCTTCGCCGTGGTGATCGTGCTGCTCACCGGCGCCCTGGTGGCCAACATCCTCGGTCGCAGCCTGATCCATGCCTGGGAGCGGCTGCTCAACCGCATCCCGCTGGTGCGCAGCATCTACTCGTCCGTCAAGCAGGTGGTGGAGACCTTCGTCTCGCAGGACTCGCGCTCGTTCCGCAAGGTGGTGCTGGTCGAGTACCCGCGGCGCAATGCCTGGTCGATCGCCTTCGTCTCCGGCGAGCCGATCGGCGAGGTGCAGGACCGCACCGAGGAGCACCTGATCACCCTGTTCGTGCCCACGGCGCCCAATCCCACGTCGGGCTTCGTCATCATGGTGCCGCGCGACGAGGTGATCGAGCTGGAGATGTCGGTCGAGCAAGGCTTCCGCATGGTGGTCTCGCTCGGGGTGGTGGTGCCGCCGCGGCGAGACGCGGACACGGGCGGTGAGCGGGCGATGGAATCGTTGTCCGCAACCGGCGAGACGCCGGGCGCGGATCAGTCCTCGCGCAGCAGCCGTTCGAATGCCGATGCCGGGAGCGGCCGCGAGAAGAAGTAACCCTGGTAGACGCCGCACCCGCGGTGGCGCAGCTCGTCGAGCTGCGCGCGCGTCTCCACGCCTTCGGCGATGGTGACCAGCTCCAGACTGTTGCCCAGTGCGATGATCGCGTCGACGATCGCCAGGTCGTCGAGGTCCTCGGGGATGCCGCGGACGAAGGACTGGTCGATCTTCAGATAGTCGATTGGCAGCTGCTTGAGGTAGCTCAGTGACGAGTAGCCGGTCCCGAAGTCGTCGATGGCCAGCTTCACGCCCCGTTCACGGAACGCCTCGAGCAGCTTGCAGGCGTTGAACGGGTCCTGCATCACGGCCGTTTCCGTGATCTCGAGCTCGAGCTGCCCCGCCGGTATGCCGGCGTGATCGATGGCGTTGTCGACGTCGGCGATGATGTCCGGGCTGGACAGCTGCTGGGCGGAGAGATTGACCGCCATGCGCAGATCGCCGCTCCCCTCGATGCCTCGGTCTCGCCAGCAGCGCAGCTGCTGGCAGGCGGTGTCCAGGACCCAGCGGCCGATGGCGTTGATCTGTCCGGTCTGCTCGGCGACCGGGATGAAGATGGCGGGTGATACCGGGCCGTCCGGGCTTTCCCAGCGCAGCAGGGCCTCGGCGCCGACGATGCGACCGGAGGCGAGGTCGATCTGTGGCTGATAGTGGATCGAGAATTCCTCGTTCTCGACGGCCCGGCGCAACTGGCTTTCGATCTTCATCCGCTCGGTGACCAGGCGCGTGAGCTCGGCGGTGTAGAAGTGATGATTGTTGCGCCCTTCCGCCTTGGCCTGGTACATGGCCGTGTCGGCATTGCGCAGCAGCGTGGCGGCGCTGTCGCCGTTTTCCGGATAGAGGGCCACGCCGATGCTGGCGCCCACGCTCA
This sequence comes from Guyparkeria sp. WRN-7, assembly GCF_001641825.1. Taxonomy (GTDB): domain Bacteria; phylum Pseudomonadota; class Gammaproteobacteria; order Halothiobacillales; family Halothiobacillaceae; genus Guyparkeria. The sequence continues at coordinate 322,383 of NZ_LRFH01000014.1, forward strand.
GCTCGTTGTCGCCCAGCTCGTAGGGGCGCGAGATCTCTTCGATGAGCTTGCGCGCGACCGCGGCGGCATCGTCGGGACCGTCGAGATCCTCGAGTACCGCGACGAACTCGTCACCGCCGAGCCGTGCCAGCATGTCGTGCGAGCGCAGCATTCCCTGCATGCGGCCGGCCATCTCGCGCAGGAGGCGGTCGCCCATGGCGTGCCCCATGGTGTCGTTGACCCGTTTGAAGTGATCGAGGTCCACGAACAGCACGGCGAACCGGGCGCCGGGCTGCCTGATCAGCGAGTCGAGGTGCCGTTCCAGGGCATGGCGGTTTGCGAGCCCGGTGAGCGCGTCCTGGTGGGCCTGCGCTTCCAGTCGCTGGTTGGCCTCGTGCAGATCGGTGATGTCGGAAAAGATCGCGACGTAATGCGTGACCTCGTTGTCGTCGTTACGGATCGCGCTGATGGTCAGCCATTCGGGGTAAATGCTGCCGTCCTTGCGACGGTTCCAGATCTCTCCGCGCCAGTTGTCCGCCGTGTCCAGCTCGTGCCACATCTGTTCGTAGAATTCGGGCCCCTGGCGCCCGGACTGCAGCACCCGCGGGGTGCGCCCGAGTATCTCCTGACGCTGGTAGCCGGTCACCGTGGTGAACGCCTCGTTGACGTCGAGAATGCTGAGGTTCCGGTCGGTGATCATGACCCCCTCGCGGCTGTTCCGCAGGGCGGTCACCACCTGTTGCAGCTTTTCCTCGCTTCGCCTGCGGTCGGTGACGTCGCGGAACACGGTGACCGCCCCCTTCTCGCCGGTATCCAGATCCAGCGGGGTGCTCAGCACTTCCACTTCTCGCAGGCGGTCGTGCGCGTCGCGGAAGGTCTCGTTGTCCGACGAGAACAGCGTGCCGCCCCGCACGACGCGCTCGAAGGGGCATTCGTCACCTTCCGGCGTGGGCTCTGGCGGGTGGGCGTGGAAGGTGTCGTGCGCGTTTCGCCCCAGCAGTTCGTGACGCGAGTAGCCCAGTGTGTCCGTGGCGGCCGCGTTGACGTAGGTGATGCGCCCCCGGTTGTCCGTGACGTAAAGCCCCGACCCCATGTGTTCCGCGACCGTGCTCATGAAGTGTCGCGATTTCTGCAGCCGGTGGTGCGTCGTGAAGGTGAGCAGCAGGAGCAGCGAGCCCAGCAGCCAGATCGCGAAGCTGGCGTTGGTGAGCTCGTCGTGATCGGCGGCCGGAGTGTAGGCGAGTATGTAACCCGCCTGACCGCCGGTGGCACTCTCGACCGGGAGGAAATTGACCGCGTAGCTCATCCCGCCTGCCTTGATGAAGCGGCCGAATGCCTCGCCGCCTTCCATGCGCCGCTGGATCGTCTCGGACCGGGCGATCTCGTGATCGAGTTCCGCGACGTCGCGTGGCAGCTCGTTGCCGCCGGCCTCGTTTCTCAAGGACGATGCCGGGTCCTCGACCACGTAGGCCGGGTTGACCGGGCTGTTGCGGTAGAGCGTCTCGCGACCCTCGAACAGCTTGGGTTCGACCGCCCTGCGCTTGACGATGAACTGGTAATGGGTCTCCGGCAGGGCGGCGGTGCGTTCGAGCTCCTCGCGGATGGCGGTGAACGACATGCTGAATTCGAATGTCGCCAGCAGGTCGCCGTCATCGATGATCGGATAGGCGAAACGAAACCCGTGGGTGACTCGGCCCGTCTCGAAACCCGTGGCGGGCGCCCGCGTCTCGTTGACCTTCTTCAGGATGGGCCGGTAGGGGTAGAGCGGGTCGCCGTAGCGTTCCGGCCGATGCATGCGCAAAAACGAGATGCCGCCGGGGAGATGCACGTGCATTTGGCGCACGTGATTTCGCTTCATGTCCTGGGCGAGCGGGTAGAGCTTGCGATAGAGCAGTCCCCGGGCGACGGCGGCCTGCTCGTCGTCGGGCGAATTGGCCTGGTGGAACAGCCGCAGGTTTTCCGCGGTGGTCACCCGGGAATCGAACGCCAGGTCGGTCAGGCGCCGCGTTCCGGTGAGGATCGCGTCATAGGCGGCCCTCTGCTCGGCCAGGTTGACGTTCAGGGTGTGTTGGCTTTGTTCGCGATGCAGGGCGATCACGGTGGTGGAGACGACTATTTCCACTGCGAGGAACGCGAGCGCGTAGCGGGTCAGCCGTCTCATCGCTTCACCTCGGGGATGCCGTCGGGCAGGGAGCGATACAGTTGTCGTACCGGGTCATATGCGGCGTCGTCGGCGGGGATCGCGCCGTGCCGGATGTTTGAGCCCCAGGATTCGGTCAGTGCCCGGTCTGCCTGCCGGGACAGCGGCTGGAGCGACAGCAGCGCATCGCGGATCGCTGCACGTTGCTTGGCGGTGGTGGTGCGCGGGTTGGCGACCAGCAGGAAGCCGGGCAGGGGTGGCGACTCGGCGATGATCTCGATGTTCAGGTGACGGTACTGGCGGGCGATCGCGCTCTTGGCCGATCCGAGCATGGCGTGCCCCCGGACCACCTCCAGCATGCTCTCCGAGTGACTGCCGGCATAGAAATAGCGGGTGTTGCGCAGGGTCTGTCCGGCATCGCGCAGCAGGTGCTCGGTGGCCAGGTAGCCGCAGGTCGAGTAGGGCTGGGTCAGCGCCAGGTGGGCGCCGCCGACCTCGTCGAGTCCGGCAGGCTGCCCGCCAAACCGGGCCAGCACGCAGCGATACTGGCTCTTGCCTTCGGCGTTGAGAAAGCGCACCAGCGGCTTGAAGGTATCGTCCTCGTCGGTGAGCAGGATGTAGGGAAGCGGACCGAGGAAGGCGAGATCGATGCGGTCCTCGTGCAGACCGTCGAGAATGGACTCGTATTCAGCGAGGGTCTTGAGTTCGAAGGTGTTGCCTGTCTTCCGTTCGAGGTGCTCGAGCATCGGGCGGAACTGCGCCAGCAGGACCTTCCGGTCCTCGAACGGCAGCGGCGCGAATTGCAGTGCGGTGCTGTTTGCGGCGGTGACGGCAGCCGGCATCACGAGCAGCAGGACGAGGGTGCATGCGAGACTGGTCGTCCAGTGCCGGACGACGTGTGAAAGGGCCGGGTGCATGGCGCAATCGTAACCAGCCGACGATCGGCGCGCCAGCGCCGCGCGCCAAGTCTCGAAAAATCACCGCGCTCGGGCTACCATAGCGGGCTTTTCACCAAGACGAGTTTGATGACAATGCCGATGCGGACACACACCTGCGGACAAGTCGACCAGGCGCTTCTCGACCAGGAAATCGAGCTGGTCGGATGGGTCAACCGGCGCCGTGACCACGGCGGCGTGATCTTCGTCGATCTGCGCGACCGGGACGGTCTGGTGCAGGTGGTGTTCGATCCGGACGACCCGGAGATGTTCGCGGTCGCCGAGACGCTGCGCAACGAATTCGTCATCCAGGTGCGCGGCCGGGTGCGCAACCGCCCCGCCGGCACCGAGAATCCCAACATCCGTTCCGGCCAGATCGAGGTGCTCGGTCTGTCCCTGAACGTGCTCAACCGTTCCGAGCCGCTGCCGTTCCAGCTCGACGACGAGCGGGTCTCCGAGGACGTGCGCCTGCGCTACCGCTACCTCGACCTGCGTCGCCCGGAGATGCTCGAGCGACTGCGCCTGCGTCACCGCGTGACCAGCGCCATGCGCCGCTTCCTCGACGATGCCGGCTTCATCGACGTCGAGACGCCGGTGCTCACCAAGGCCACGCCGGAAGGCGCGCGCGACTACCTCGTCCCCTCACGTACCCATCCGGGCGAGTTCTTCGCCCTGCCGCAGTCGCCGCAGCTGTTCAAGCAGCTGCTGATGGTCTCGGGTTTGGAGCGCTACTACCAGATCGTCAAGTGCTTCCGCGACGAGGACCTGCGCGCCGACCGTCAGCCGGAGTTCACCCAGCTCGACATGGAGATGAGCTTCGCCGACGAAGAGATGACGATGGGGCTGATCGAGAACATGATGCGCCATCTGTTCATCGAGACGGTCGAGGTGCCGCTGCACGACCCGCTGCCGCGCCTGACCTGGCATGAGGCCATGCGTCGCTTCGGCTCCGACAAGCCCGACCTGCGCATCCCGCTCGAGTTGGTCGACGTGGCCGACCTGGTCAAGGACGTCGACTTCAAGGTCTTCTCCGGCCCGGCCAACGACCCGCGCGGTCGCGTCGCCGCCTTGCACGTCCCGCAGGGCGGCAAGATGCCGCGCAGCCAGATTGACGAGTACACCAAGTACGTTTCGATCTTCGGCGCCAAGGGGCTGGCCTACGTCAAGGTCAACGACGCGGCCGCCGGCCGCGAGGGCCTGCAGTCGCCGATCCTCAAGTTCCTGACCGACGAGGCGATTGCCGGCATCATGGAGCGCACCGGCGCGGCCGACGGCGACCTGATCTTCTTCGGCGCCGACAAGGCCAAGGTGGTCAACGAGGCGCTGGGCGCGCTGCGCGTGCGCCTCGGTCACGACCTCGACATGGTCGAGCACGGCTTCAAGGCGCTGTGGGTGGTCGACTTCCCGATGTTCGAGTACGACGAGAAGGACAAGCGCCTCTACGCGCTGCACCACCCGTTCACCGCGCCGCACCCGGACGACATCGACAAGCTCGATTCCGACCCGGAAAACGTCCGTTCGCGGGCCTACGACTTCGTCCTGAACGGCTACGAGCTCGGCGGCGGTTCCGTGCGTATCCACGACCCGGAGATGCAGCAACGCGTGTTCGGCCACCTCGGCATCGACGAGGAGGAGGCGCAGGAGAAGTTCGGCTTCCTGCTCGACGCGCTCAAGTTCGGTGCGCCGCCGATGGCCGGCGTGGCCTTCGGCCTCGACCGCATCGCGATGCTGATGAGCGGGGCGACCTCGATCCGCGACGTGATCGCCTTCCCGAAGACCCAGTCTGCCTCCTGCATGCTCACCGACGCCCCGGGCGAGATCGACCCGGCCGCGCTGCGCGAGCTTTCCATCCGCGTGCGCCTGCCGCCCAAGGAAGACAAGGGCTGATCACCCCCAACGGGGTTTCCTACGCTTGCAATTGCTGCTGCTGTCTATAGACATGGGAGACAGTAGTGCCCTGTTCGTTGGCGCGCCGGGTAAGCCCGGCGCGCCGTCCTTCCCGGGAGGCCGTATGACCGCGAATGCCCAATCCGATCGCGCCGCGCGCGAGATTCCCGTTGCCCTCGAACCCGAGATCGCCCGTATCGCGCTGGCCTCCAAGCCGGCCGCCCCGGTGACCGCCGAGGAGCGCGAAGCCCTGCGGGCCGAGATCAAGGAGCTCCTGGCCGAGCAGAACGCCGTGCTGGTGGTGCATTACTACGTCGACGAGGACCTGCAGATCCTCGCCGACGAGACCGGCGGGCGGGTGTCCGACTCGCTCGACATGGCCGCCTTTGGCGCCGAGCACGAGGCGCAGACGCTGGTGGTCTGCGGGGTGCGCTTCATGGGCGAGACGGCCAAGATCCTCAGTCCCGAGAAGCGCGTGCTGATGCCCGAGCTGCATGCCGAGTGCTCGCTGGATCTGGGATGCCCGCCCGAGGAGTTCACCGCGTTCTGCGACGCGCATCCCGATCGTACCGTGGTGGTCTACGCCAACACCTCGGCCGAGGTGAAGGCGCGTGCCGACTGGGTGGTCACCAGCTCCAACGCCCTCGAGATCGTCACCCACCTGAAGGAACGCGGCGAGAAGATTCTCTGGGCCCCGGACAAGCATCTCGGCCGCTACATCCGCGACAAGACCGGTGCGGACATGCTGCTCTGGGAAGGCTCCTGCGTGGTCCACGACGAGTTCCGCGCCGATGCGCTCGCCGAGCTCAAGGAAAAGCATCCCGAGGCGGCCATCCTGGTGCATCCGGAATCGCCCGAGGCGGTGGTCGACATGGCCGACCGGGTCGGCTCGACCTCGCAGCTGATCAAGGCGGCCACCGAGCTGCCCAACGAGACCCTGATCGTGGCGACCGACCGCGGCATCTTCCACAAGATGGCCGAGGCCGCGCCCGGCAAGACTCTGATCGAGGCGCCCACCGGCGGCCGCTCGGCCACCTGCGTTTCTTGTGCGCACTGCCCGTGGATGGCGATGAACGGTCTTGTCAGCGTCCGTGATGCGCTCAAGCACCCGGAGGGGCACGAGATCACGGTCGACCCGGCGGTCCGCGTCAAGGCGGTCGAGTCGATCCAGCGCATGCTCGATTTCTCCCGCCAGCAGGGCATCGTCACCCGCGGCAACAACGACGCCTGATCTCGACCGGGCCCCAGCCGTGCCGTGCATAGACCCGCCCTTGTGGCGGGTTTTTTCATGCCGGCCGCATGGGGGGTGTGCGTATGTTGCTGATTTAGAATTAAAACAATTGTGAATATTCGTGGATCTTTTAATTCACAAAGGCACTTGTCGAATAAGAATATTTGAGTTCCCCGCTGGGTTATTTGGGGCGTAGGGTGAGGACGTCGCTTCTAGCAATCCCAAGGAGGAAACCATGAGAAAGCTGTTCACGATGCTTGCCCTGATCATCGCCGCACCGCTGGCGCTGCAGGCCAACACAGCCATGGCAGAGACCGAGAAGACCAAGCATGTGGTCTATCACTTCAACAAGGCCGACATGAACACCATCAAGGCCGGTCTGCGTAACGCGACCAATCACGTCAATTCGCCCTCAGGTCCGGAGACCCAGCTCCAGATGGTCGTTCATGGCGGCGGCATCAAGATGATGACCGAGGCGCGTCAGGACCCGCAGCTGGCCGCAGCCATCGACAACCTCAAGGCTAACGGTGTCGAGTTCAAGGTCTGCGCCAATACCCTGCGCGGCAAGGGCCTTGAGGTGAGCGACCTCTACTACACCGACGAGTCGGACATCGTGCCGTCGGGTGTTGCCTATCTCGCCGACCAGCAGCTCGAAGGCTGGGCCTACATCCATCCGTAAGCCGGCATGCATGACGGCGGCCTGAGGGCTGCCGTTCAGCCGATCCCTCCTTGACCCGGGCCTGCGCCCGGGTCTTTTGCATTCGTCCGTTGCCCGGCCGAACGTCTATCATGCCGACTGGTTCCCTTCGAGCAGCTGCATGCACGATTACATCCTTCTTTCCCTGACGGCGATTGTCGTCCTCGGCATTGCCGCCCAGTGGGTTTCCTGGCGGGTCAAGGTGCCGCCGATCCTGTTGCTGTTGCTGATCGGTATCGCGCTGGGGCCGATCTTCGGGTTGCTCGAGCCGGATGCATTGTTCGGCGACCTGCTGTTCCCGCTCGTGTCGCTGGCCGTCGGCGTGATCCTCTTCGAGGGCAGCCTGACCCTGCGCTTTCGCGACATTCAGGGGGTCTCGTCGACGATCCTGCGCATGGTGTCGCTGGGCGCGGCAGTCTCCTGGGGCGTGGCTGCCACGGCCGCGAACTGGTTCGTCGGCCTGGAGTGGCCGATCGCGTTCCTGTTCGGGGCGATGGTGGTGGTGACCGGGCCGACCGTGATCGCGCCCTTGCTGCGTATCGTCCGTCCCACCGCGCGCGTGTCCAAGATCCTGCGCTGGGAGGGGATCATTATCGACCCGATCGGCGCGCTGCTGGCCGTGCTGGTGTTCGAGTTCATCGTCACCCAGTCGCAGGCGGGTGCGGCCGGGGTCGGCGGCGTGATCCTGCCGTTCCTCGAGCTGGTGACCATCGGGGCGGTGCTGGGTGTCATCGGCGGCTGGTTGTTGGGCCAGGTGCTGGCGCGCCACGCCCTGCCGGACTATCTCATCAACGTCACCGTGCTCGCCTCGGTGCTGGCGGTTTTCACCACCTCCAACGTGCTGGCCGAGGAATCGGGCCTGCTGGCGGTGACCGTGATGGGCATCTGGCTGGCGAACATGCGCGGGGTGCCGCTGGAGGACATCCTCCACTTCAAGGAGACCCTGAGCATTCTCTTCATCTCGGGGCTGTTCATCCTGCTGGCGGCACGGATCGATCCGGCGACCCTGACCCAGGTCGGTCTCGGGGCGGCGCTGGTGCTCGCGGCGATCCTGTTCGTCGCCCAGCCGCTCAAGGTGTGGCTGTCGAGCATCGGCAGCGACCTCAACTGGCGCGAGAAGCTGATGATCGCCTGGATCGGCCCGCGCGGCATCGTCGCGGCGGCCGTCTCCGGTCTGTTCGCGATCAAGCTGGTCGACGAGGGCTACGAGAGTGCCGAGGTGATCGTGCCGCTGACCTTCATCGTCATCGTCGGCACCGTGGTGTTCGCCTCCCTGACCGCCCGGCCCATGGCCCGGGCGCTGGACCTCGCGCTGCCGGAGGATCGCGGGGTGCTGATCGTGGGGGCCAACCGGGTGACCCGCGAGATTGCCAAGGTCCTCAAGCGGCACGGCTTTCGCGTGGTGCTTGCCGACGGCAACTACAGCGAGATCCGTCAGGCCCGCATGGACGGGCTGGAAACCTACTATGGCAACCCGGTCTCCGAGGCGGCCGACCGCAAGCTCGACCTGGTGGGGATCGGGCAGATGTTTGCCATGTCCGCCCAGTCGGAGATCAACAACCTCGCGGCGATTCGCTACGGTTACGAGTTCGGCCAATCGAACGTGTTCGTCCTGCAGACGCCACAGGAGGTCTCCGGGTCGGACAATCAGCGCATCACGACGCAGTTCAACGCTCGCCACCTGTTTCGTGAAGGCGTCTCGCTGGGGCATCTTTTCCGGCTGGTGGAGGCGGGGGCCGAGCTGTTCAGTACCCGCCTGACCGAGAACTTCGGCTACAGTGAGTACGTGGTGCATTACGAAGGTCGCGGCGAATTGCTGTTCGGTATCAGTCCGGACGGCAATCTGCGCCCGCTGAGCGAGGAGCCCAGCCAGCGTCCGGGGCCCGGTTGGATACTTATCGGCCTGTACGAGCCGAGTCCGGAGGCCGATCGTGTGGCCTCGCGCTCGGGGAAGCCGGCGGGCGAGCCGGGTGTCGAGCGCCTGCCCGGCTGAGCGGCTCGACAAGAATTTCTGCCTGCGATCAAGAGGATGGCGAGGCACTCCGTCATCGGCGCGAAATTTTTTCGTCATCGGCGTGCCAAAGGGGTTGCGTCGCCGATTCGGGTTTGTATAATGCGCGCTCTAGCAAACGCAGTCGAGCGATCGATTGTGTGAGATGTGCGGGAATAGCTCAGCTGGTAGAGCACAACCTTGCCAAGGTTGGGGTCGCCGGTTCGAATCCGGTTTCCCGCTCCAATGGGTGGTTAGCTCAGTTGGTAGAGCGGAGCCCTTACAAGGCTTAGGTCGGGAGTTCGAGCCTCTCACCACCCACCATCATCTCTACAAGCAGCGGTAGTTCAGTTGGTTAGAATGCCGGCCTGTCACGCCGGAGGTCGCGGGTTCGAGTCCCGTCCGCTGCGCCACATCCCGAAAGGCCCGCCTTCCATGGCGGGCCTTTCTTCGTTCCGGGGTGCCCCCAAGCCCCGTCGGTCAGGGGCGTCGAGGCTGTCCCCTGAGCGGCTGCAGCCACTGCCAGGCCTGGCCCTGGGCGCGCCGCAACGGGCGAGGGGCGGCAGTCAGCCGCTTCACTCCCGCCTCCAGGTCGGCCGGCTGCCAGCCCTGTCGGCGATAGATCATCACGGTGTTGAGCCGATCGGGCACGTGCGCGACCAGGGCGTCCGGGTGGAAGTGACCCGACAGCTGGCGATGGATCTCGACCACCGCCGGCATGCTGCTGCGCCACAGGTTTACCGCCAGCAACCCGTCGGGGGCGACGGCATCGGCGAGCCGGGCGACCGCCGCGTCCGGAAGGCGCGTCATGCCGGCCTCGTCGAACAGGTCGAGCAGCGCGAGGTCCAGTGCCTCCGGTGGTTGCCACTCCGAGCCGCACAGGTCGGCGAACTGCAGGTCGAGGCGCGGGTGGTCGAGTTCGAGTCCGAAATGGCGCTGCGCCAGCGGTGCCAGGGCCGGGCGCAGGTCCACGGCGTGGATGCTAGACTCGGTATGTTCAAGAAGAAACTTCGCCAGGACGCCGCCCCCCAGGCCGAACAGGCCGATCCGTTCCGGGTTCGGGTGCAGCGCCAGCGGCAGGGTCAGGCCGCGATAGTAGGCAAAGCACAGGCGATCCGGTGCATCGGGGCGCCATGCCGACTGGGCGGTCTGATTGCCGAAGTGCAGGGCGATCTCGCCGCTCTGTTCGTAAACCTCCAGTGGACCGAATTCGTCGACCTGGCGTTCGAGCAGCTGCGCCTTCATGCCGCTCTCCGCGGATCGGGCGGTTGCGGAACGAAGCCGGCGGGCATCGGTCTGGAACGATACGGAGGTCGGGGCATGACAAACACGACAATCGAGGTATTGATGATGAGGATCAACCTGTCAGCGGATCGGGCCGGCATGACGGCGGCCGGCCGCAAGGCCTGGACCATTATCCGCGAACGGGCGTCGGCTTTCACCCGGCGCGCGGTCGGGGTGTGGGCCGCCCTTGCCCTGTCGGTGCTGGCCTTGCCGCTCCAGGCGGCCACGTTCGAGGTGGGTGAGAAGGTGTTCGTGCCGATGTTCCAGCCCAACCCCGAGCTGGACGGCTATGCCGTGGGCTTCGTCGACCAGGTCCATGACGACGGCACCCTGACGCTCAAGATCGACGAGGTGGTAACCGGCAAGAACAAGACCCTGGCCGGTACCTGTCACCCCTCGGGTGGCACGCCGCTCGCCGGAGCCCAGATCCTGTCGGACGACCCGGAGCGGATCGTCATCGAGCAGCGACTGGACGCCGACGAGGTGATGCCCTATCGCCGCGGCAGCCAGCTCTATCTCAAGCGCGAGAACCTCAGCGTCGCCTACCTGAAGTATCTCGGCAGCGGCATGGGGATGACGCCGGATCGGCTCGACGTCGCCATTCGCCGTGCGAACAGCGTTGGTCTGCCCGACATGGCCACCGCCATGAAAATTGCCAAGAAGCAGGTGGTGTCGACACAGGGCCGCGGCTTTCCGGTGCCGGCGAGCCGGGCGTTGCAGAAGGCCGCTCCCATGCTCGACGAGGTGGCCGAGATGGTCGAGTCGCACCCGGGGGCCGTCAAGGAGGCCGCGAGGATTCTCGGCGGCACCACCCCCTCGCATCGCGACCAGCCGATCGCCGCGGTGATCGTTCGCCTGCACGAGCTCCTCGAGGAGCAGCTGGGTGAGCTGGAGCAGCAGAGCAGTGATCCGCGCGAGGTGTCCGGCTACAGCGTCGATGATCTCCTGGCGATCTATACCGGCTGGTATCGGGTAATCACGGCCGATGACACGCAGCCGTTCCAAAATGCACAGGTCGAGTATTACCGAGAGCGGGCGGCGAAGGCGCTCGAGAGCGGCGAGTGGCCGTCGCTGCTGTAACCGGGCGTCCGATTACCGAGACGAAAAAACGCCCGAGCGATGTGCCGCTCGGGCGTTTTTCATGCGGCCGCACAGGTGCGTGCGCTTACTTCTGGTAACGCGACTTCCATTCCTCGTAGGGCATGCCGTAGACATGCTCGCGCGCCTCGGCATCGGCCACCTCGATACCCTGCTTCTCGGCCTCCTCGCGCAGCCAGCGCGACAGGCAGTTGCGGCAGAACCCGGCCAGGTCCATCAGGTCGATGTTCTGCACGTCCGTGCGCTCCTGCAGGTGGGCGACGAGCCGCCGGAACGCGGCGGCTTCGAGTTGGTCACGGTTGCTGGAATCAATGGCCATGATCGGGATGCCTCTTCGGTCGGGTGGGCTCAGCTGTCCGGGGTGCGGGTGTCGTAGGTCACCGCGTGCAGCTCGCCGGACTCGAGCGCCGGCTTGAGGATGCGGTTGAGGATCTGGTGCTGCTGCAGCAGCGACTTGCCGACAAAGGCGTCGCTGGTCACCGCGATGCGGAAATTGCAGCCCTCGCCATCGGGGCGCACGCGGGCGTCGGGGAGTTCGGCCTGGATCAGCTCGATGATCTCGTTGTCGGTCATCTGCGGATGGTCCTCCGGTCGTGGTCGTCAGTCTTGTGCCTGCAGGATCGGGGCGAGCAGCGCGGCGCGCCAGCCCCGAGTGAGTCGAGAAGGCCGATCCGGATTGGCCAGGTGCTGTTTCAGTTCGGCGCTCGTTGCCAGCCGGGAGGCGGTCACGCCGGTCTCGGCGGCCATCCCTGCCAACTGCGATTGCCATGATTTTACCAGTTCGCGCTGCTCGGGAGGCATGGCGGGCGGACGTGGCTGCCGTGGCCAGTCCTCGGTGTTTCCGGACAGGGCCGTGGCGATTGCGGCGGCCATGTCGTGGCGTGCCTCGGGGGTCTTCCCCAGCGGTGCCTTGCTGCGCACAAGGCGCTCTTCGATGCTTGCGGCGGTCGCCGGTGACTTCTCGCGCACGATGGCGTGGGCCAGATCCAGCATGGCCTGGTCGCCCCAGACCCAGCGTCGCGGCCGGTCGAGTTCGCGTGCCCGGCGCTCGCGCCAGGCGGCGAGTTCGCGCAGCGCGGCCAGTCCGGCGCGGTTGAGGGTCTGGACGCCGCGCACCTTCTTCCAGCGTTGCTCGTCGTCCGGTGCAAAGCGTTGCGGGTCGAGCTGGTGGCGGGACTCCTCGGCCATCCAGTCGAGCCGGTCGCGCTCGGCCAGTTGCTCGCGCAGCAACGGGTAGAGGGCATGCAGCTGGGCGACGTCCTGCACGGCATAGTCGATCTGTTGGGGGCTCAGCGGGCGGGCAAGCCAGTCGCTGCGCTTCTCGGCCTTGTCGAGGGCCACGCCCAGCAGCGCCTCGACCAGGGCCGCGTAGCTCATTTGTCCGCCGATGCCGAGCAGTTCGGCGGCGATCTGGGTGTCGAAGACGTCGCGGGGCAGTTCCCCGGCGGCGGAGAGGATGAGGTCGAGGTCCTGGTCGCCGGCGTGCAGGATCACCGGCACGTCGGTCGTGACCAGTGCATGCCAGAAGGTGGACAGGTCGATGCCGGAGGTCGGGTCGACCAGCCAGACGGTGCTGTCATCGGTGGCAATTTGCAGCAGGGCCAGGCGCGGGTAGTAGGTGCGTTCGCGGACGAATTCGGTGTCCAGCGGCAGGTAATGCGCCTGCGCCATCGCCTCGAGCAGCGCCTCGAGCGCTGCCGGCTCGGTGACGAAGCGGACCTCGGGGGCGTCCGGCGTCATGGGAGGCGACGAGCGCTTTGCGTCGTTCGAGTCACGTCGCCTCAGTCGTCCGCCTGAATGACCCGCATCGACTCGATCCGCACGGTCTCGCGCGGCACGTCCTTGCGGAATGGCCCGGCCGCGCCGGTGGGCAGGTCCGCGATGCGCTCGACGGTCTCCATGCCCTCGACCACCTCGCCGAATACCGTGTAACCGGCGCCGGCGGCCGAGTCGTCACGGCGGTCGAGAAAGGCGTTGTCGGCGAGGTTGATGAAGAACTGCGAGGTGGCCGAGTCGGGGTCCGACGTGCGCGCCATCGCGAGCGTTCCGCGGGTGTTGCTGATACCGTTGCCGGCCTCGTTCTTCACCGCTGCGCGGGTCTCCTTGCGGGTGAAGTCGGCGGTGAAGCCGCCGCCCTGGGCGACGAAATCCGGGATCACGCGGTGGAAGATCGTGCCGTCGTAGAAGTCGTCCCGGACGTAGTCCAGGAAGTTCTCGACCGTGGCCGGGGCACGCTCGTCATAGAGCTCGATCAGCATCGGGCCGTGACTGGTCTCGATGCGTACCTGGGTGTCGGCGAGCGCCAGCGGCGCCGAGAACAGCAGGCCGGCGCCGAGAAGCCAGCCGGTGACGCGTCGGGCGATATCAGTCATCACGCTGGACACGCTCGAGTCGTTCGTGGCGTTCCTGGGCCTCGATGGTCAGCGTGGCGATCGGGCGGGCCTCCAGGCGCTTGAGGCCGATCTCGTCGCCGGTCTCCTCGCAGAAGCCGTAGTCGCCATCGCTGATGCGCTTCAATGCCTTGTCGATCTTGTTGATCAGCTTGCGGTAGCGATCACGGGTGCGCAGCTCGAGGGCGGCGTCCGACTCCAGCGTGGCGCGGTCGTTGATGTCCGGCTCCTGCCAGTTCTCCTCGCGCAGATGATTGATGGTGGAATCCGATTCCATCATCAACTGGTCGCGCCAGGTCAGGAGCTTCTGCCGGAAGTACTCCAGCTGCATCGGGTTCATGTATTCCTCGTCTTCCGAGGGCTTGTAACCTTCCGGGAGTTCAACTGCCATGTTTTGCACCACCTCTGCCCGAGCAGACGCTGAAATTGGAAATGGAATGCGCCGATGAGACGACTCGCGGCGTGGGACCCGGCGGGTCGATCTGGGCCGCTGCCTGCCTCGTCATCCGGTCCATGGCCGTAGACGGGCGACGGGCAAGTATAGGGGTGGTGCCCTGTCAGCGCAACGCCCGCCCGGTGGGGGCTCACAGTTGCCAATCAAGGGCTTGCGGGGGCTTCGTTGCGCAGGCGGCGGTCGCTGGTGAAGACCCAGGTGCGGGTGATCACCAGCCGGTCGTGCTCGGCGGCAAGCTCGGCAGGGAACGGCGGGTAGGGTGCCGCGGCCTGCAGCAGGTTGCGGGCGGCGTTGTCGACGACCCGGTTGCCCGACGAGCGCCGAATGGCCAGGTTGAGCACATGCCCCTTCTTGCCGATGGTCACTTCGAGGATCACCTGGCCGGAGATGTTCCGCTGGACCAGCGCGCTGGGGTAGTGCTGGTTGCCGTAAACCTCCACCTGGCGCTTCCAGCGCGCGAGATAGCGTCCGGCGGGGCCGCCTTGGGTGCGGCTGGTGGCGTAGCCGGTGCGCAGGGCCGAGTTCACCTGCTCGTACAGGCGGTCGATGCGGTCCTGGGTGGACAGGTGACGCGGCGTGTCGCTCGCGCCGCCTGCACCTTCATGCTGCGGCCCGCGGCCGTCCTCGCGCAGCGTGTCGCTGGGGCTGGCCTGGCCGGCTAGGCCGGCCAGCGTGGGATCGGTCGGCAGGTCGAGGGCCTCGGCATCCGTCTGGCGGCCGGCATCGAGACTGCGCTCTGCCTGCGGGGCATCGAGGGTGATCTCGATGACCGGGCGTTGTTCCACTTCCGGGCGGGTGAAGTGCACCAGCAGCAGCCCGATGTGCACCAGTACTGCCAGCACCAGTGCCACCTTGAGTACACGGCTCGATCCGAGTGCGTCGGTGTGTGCTCGCTCCTTGATCGCGATTTGCTGCGTCGGCATCCCTGCCCTCTTGGCTGATGGTCAAAGCGTCCGCCAGTCGACGGATTTGCCGGCGGGCGATGGCTGCATTGCCTGCTGCATGCCCGTATCCCGCCACGGCTGCCCATTCTCGGTCACAAGCAGGGTGCCGTCGAGTCCCAGTTGCCGCGCGAAGTGACCAGCCTCGGCAGGCGCGATCAGCATCAGGGCGGTGGCGGCACCATCGGCAGTCACGGGGTCGCGGCCGAGCACGGTGGTGCCGGCATTGATTCGGGCCGGGCGCGCGGTCAGCGGGTCGAGAATGTGGCCGAGATTCTCGCCGCGGTAGCGGATGTGGCGTTCGTAGTTCCCCGAACTGCACAGGGCCCGGCGTCCGGACAGTGACACGCCGCCGAGCGGGTTGTCGCCGAATGGGTCACGGATCCCCAGCTGCCAGTCCCGCTCGCCGGGCCGGCCGAGGGTGTAGAGGTCGCCGCCGGTATCGAGCAGGCAGTCGGTCACGCCCAGCTCCCCGATGGCGGACAACACTTGCCGGGCGGCGAACCCCTCGGCCAGCGCGTTGAAGTCGAACTGCACCCGACGATTGCTGACTTCGATCCGGTCGCCGTCGAGGTGGACGTCGTCAAGCGAGGGTGCGTCGGCCAGCCAGGCATCGAGCGTGGCCTCCGCCGGCGGTTTGGCGTCGGGTTGTCGCCTGCCGTCGCGATGGAAGCCCCACAGTTCGACCAGCCCGCCGATGCTGGGGTCGAAGCGCCCGCCGCTTGCCTCGAACAGGGGGCGTGCGGAATGAATCAGGGCGAGAATGTCGTCGCTGGCGCGGGCCTCGCCGTGGCGTGCCAGTTGGCGGTTCAGGCGGGTGAGCTCGCTGTCCTTCCAGGGGTGCAGGCGGCGGTAGAGCGGTTCGACGATGCCTTCGGCCGCGCGCAGGGCGGCATTGATGCGCTCGGGCGGGGTGTCGAAGAAGGTGAGGGTCCAGATCTGGCCGAATACCGAAAAGCCCCCCTCGCGCAGCGGCGGGGTGTCCGAGCAGCCCGGCAGCAGGGAAAGCAGCGGCAGGCCGGCCAGCCCGGCGAGCAGCGCGCGACGCCGCCGGTTGGTCACGCCGGGACGCGGCTCGCGAGGTGGTCGAGCAGTCGGCCGGTCACGTCCTGGTCGGTTGCGGCGCTGATCTCCCGGGCGCAGGTGGGGCTGGTGACGTTGATCTCGGTGAGCCAGTCGCCAATCACGTCCAGGCCGACGAACCAGTGGCCGCGCTCGGCCAGCCAGGGGCCGACGGCCGCAGCGATCTCGCGATCGCGCTCGCGCAGCGGCACCACCTCGCCGCGGCCGCCGGCCGCGAGGTTGGCGCGGAAGCTCTTCTGTCCCGGGATGCGCAGCAGGGCATGGTCGACCGGTTCGCCGTCGATCAGCAGCACCCGGCGATCGCCGGTGCGGATCTCGGGCAGGTAGCGCTGCGCCATCACCAGTTCGGTCTGGTCGCGGGTCATCACCTCGAGGATCACCTGGGTGTTGACGTCGTCCTCGTGGACCTTGAACACCGAGCTGCCGCCCATGGCATCGAGCGGCTTGACCACGATCTCGCCCTGCTCGGCGGCGAAGGCGCGCAGCTGCTCGATCGAGCGGCTGACCAGCGTCGGCGGACAGAACGCCGGGAAGTGCTGGGCGAGCAGTTTCTCGTTGGCCGCGCGCACCGCGTCGGGGCGGTTGGCCACCACGACACCCGCTTGCTCGGCCAGCGACAGCAGGCCGGTGACGTAGTGGTAGTCGAGGTCGATCGGCGGGTCCTGGCGCTGCAGGATGATGTCGAAATCCGTCAGCGCGCGAGTGGCGCGTTCGCCCAGCGTGTAGAAGTCCTGGTCGCGGTCGATGACCGAAACCGGCGCGGCCTCGGCCTGCGGTGCGCCGTCGGCGAAGAACAGCCACGACGGCTCGATGTACCAGCACTCCCAGTCGCGTGCCTGGGCGCTCAGCAGGAAGGCGAACGAGGTGTCCTTCCATGGCTTGATCCGCTCGATCGGATCCATGACGACGGCAATGCGCATGAGAGGGGCTCCGCTTGCGTGTCGGCTCAGTCGGCGGCCGGGCCGCCGATCAGGTCGCGCTGTTCGCGCGCGGCGGCCAGGAGTGCCAGGCGGGCGACCACGCCGTAGCAGTACAGCCGGTTCTGGTCGCTGTCGGGCGAGGCGTCCGGGGCCGGCGTGACGCAGGACTGGGTGAAGGGTAACGGCACGAACTCGGCGCCGGGCGAGTTGAGGTTCTCGCTCTGGCCCTTCTTGGTGTGGACGCGGTAGAAGCCGCCGACGACGTGGCGGTCGATCATGTAGAGCACCGGCTCGGCGACGTGGCCGCTGGAGCCGAGGCGTTCGAAGCTGTGGATGCCTTCCTGGATCAGTACCCGGTTGATGTCGCGGCCGTCCTTCGAGGCGGCCATGCGGGTGCGCTGCTTGCGGTTGAGGCCCACGACATCCTCGGCCGACTGGGCCATCATCACGCCCATGCCGTAGGTGCCGGCGTCCGCCTTGATGACGACGAACGGCTTTTCCTTGATCTCGAGTTCGTCGTACTTCTTCTGGATGGAGGCGAGCATCTCGCCGACCTTCTCCTGCAGGCAGGCCTCGCCTTCGCGCTTCATGAAGTCGATCTGGCCGCAGTCCAGGATCATCGGGGCGAGGTGCCATGGATCGAGGTCGATCAGCTCGGCGAGCTCGTGGGCGAGCGCCTGGTAGTGGCTGAAGTGATTGAACTTGGAACGGTTCCACCAGCCCAGGACGGTCGGCGGCACCACGGTCTGTTCGAGGTCGTCGAGGATCTCCTCGCGACCGCCGGAGAGGTCGTTGTTGAGCACGATGGTGCAGGGCGAAAAGCCGTCAACCTCGATGCGTCGACCCTCACGGTGAATCGGGTGCTGGATGAGGGTGCGTCCGGAAGGCAGTTCGAAGCGCGCCGGTTCGTCCAGTTCGTCGAGCGAGCCGATGCGGGTCTCGAAGCCGGCCAGTTCGAACAGTTCGGCCATGGTCGCCAGCGACTCGAGATAAAACTGGTTGCGGGTGTGGCGCTCCGGGATGATCAGCATGCCGCGTGCGTCGGGACAGGCATGCTCCACGGCCGACTGGATCGCCTGGACGACCAGCGGGTCGAAGCTGTGGTTGAGGTTGTTGAAGCCGGCCGGGAACAGGTTGGTGTCCACCGGGCCGAGCTTGTAGCCGGCGTTGCGCAGATCCACTGAGGCATAGAACGGCGCCGGGGTATGACGCCACTGCTCCCGGAACCAGGTCTCGATGTGGCGTCGGTTCTCGATGATGTGGGACTCGATCATCAGCAGCGGGCCGCAGTAGCTTTCCTCGAGCTCTGGGGTGGCATCGTTGCTTTCGATCTGCAGGGCTGAGTGGTTGTTCGGCATCGGATTTCGTCGGGCTCTTCGCTGGATGGCATGGCGGGCCGGCGGGCGGCGTGCGTTCCGGGGGCGTATTGTAAACGATGGGAGCCAGCCTTGTTTCGCCGCCTTCTCGGGAGATGGCGGCGTTTGCCAAAGGCGGGCACGTTGGTTACATTCCGATCGGAGCACGGCAAGAATCGGCCAGCAGCAAGGACGAAGACATGGAAGCGACAGAGAATCAGGCGGGCCTCGATGGCCTGAGAGTCATGGTGGTCGACGACAGCAAGACCATCCGCCGGACGGCTGACAGCATTCTCAGCAAGGCAGGCTGCGAGGTCGAGAGCGCGATCGACGGCTTCGACGCGCTGGCGCGGATCGGCAGCTTCGATCCCGACGTCGTGATCATCGACATCCTCATGCCGCGTCTCGACGGCTACCAGACCACGGCGCTGATCAAGAACAACGATCGCTTCGCCGACACCCCCATCATCCTGCTGTCGAGCAAGGACAGCATCTTCGACAAGGCGCGCGGGCGCATTGTCGGCGCCTCCGACTACCTCACCAAGCCCTTCAACAGCGACGAGATCCTCGCGGCCGTGGAGCGGTTCGCCGAGGGGCGTTCCGTGACCGACGAGGGCGCGATGGCCGGTTGAGGCCCGGATGGCAGTCGACCGCGGTCGGCAATTACGTTTCAGAACCGGATTTTCTAGAGGAACAGGGTAGTGGCTCACATCGTTGTCATTGATGACTCGCCCACCGAGGTGTACGTGCTCCAGCAGATTCTCGAGCGTCACAATCACCAGGTGTCCGTGGCCAACAGCGGCGAGGAGGGTATCGAACTGGTTCGGGAAGTGCGCCCCGATGCCGTGCTGATGGATGTAGTGATGCCCGGCATGAATGGCTTTCAGGCTACCCGCACGCTCAACAAGGATGGCGACACCAGCGATATCCCGGTGATCATCGTCACCACCAAGGATCAGCAGACCGACCGGATCTGGGGCATGCGCCAGGGGGCGAAGGAGTACCTGGTCAAGCCGGTCAAGGAAGCCGACCTGATCGCCGTGCTCAAGACTGTGCTCGGCTGACACCATGCAGCGGACGGAAGACGTATTCGACTATCTCGACTGGATCAACGGCCAGGTCGAGGCACATGCAGTCGGCCTTCCCCGGAACGAGGATCACGTCCGGACGTGGCAGGGCATCCTGTTCGCCGTGGACGGCCGGCGCATGCTGGTCGCGCTCGACGAGGTGCGCGCGATCGTCACCCCGCCGCGTCAGGTGGCGCTCCCCGGCGCGAAGCCCTGGGTGGTGGGTCTGGCCAACCTGCGCGGCGAGCTGACCGGCGTGTTCGATCTTGCCCGGTTCTGGTTCGACAACCCGGCGCCGGCCTCTCGTCATAGTGTGGTGTTCCTGGCCAAGCGTGCCCAGGCCGCCTCCGCCTTTCTCGTGGAACGTTCCTACGGCATCCGGCAGGTGCCCTATGGCGAGGAGCGCCCGCTGAGCGAGTCCGAGCACCATGGCGATCTCGCCGCCCTGCCGGGCTTCCATCAGGAAGTACGCCTGAACGACGAGTGGCTCCCGGTGATGGAATTCGGCTCGCTGTTGGAAAACGATCAGTTTCACAATGCCGTCGCGTGATGTCGCGGTTAGGGGCGCAGGCCCGCAAGCAACAAAAACGATGATTCGACCTCAGGAGTAACTGGCAACTATGAGTCTTGGCGCACGGATGGGCGGCATCAGCCGTAAGATACTGGTTCTCGTTGTCCTGGCGGTGCTGGCCCTGATCACGACGGTTGTCGTGTTCATCTATTCGGCCCAGCGCGAACAGGATTTCCTTGATCGCCGTCTGGCGGCCGCCGAACTCGAGCGCTCCTCTCAGGAGTTGACCATCGAGGTGCTGCGCGCCATCCGGGGCAATCCCGGCGCATTCGACCGAGTCCAGTCGATCCGTGCCGATTTCACCGACAGCCTCAACGGCCTGCAGGGCGAAGACCCCCAGCGTCCCCAGCTGGCGATTCCCGCCAACCGCGAGGAGCTGCTGGGCAAGGTGTCCCAGCGTTGGAACGTCTACAACGAGTCTCTGGCCAAGGTGCTGGAAGGGCGTGCTGCCATCCTGAGCGTCGGTGAGCAGTCCGGGCAGATCGAGGAGATCCTCCCGGACCTGACCGCCGCCTCGGACGAGGTGGTGCAGACACTGGTCGCCAACGACGCGCCCAGCCATGTCATCTACCTCGCGACCCGGCAGCTGATGTTCATCGAGCGCATCGGCACGACCCTTGACGAGATCACCGGCGGTGGCGAGCAGGCAGTCAACGCCTCCGAGCGCTTCGGTCGTGACGTGGCCCTGTTCGGCGGCGTGCTCAACGGTCTGCTGAACGGCAACCGCATGGCGCCGCGGGTGAGCGATCCCGAGGTGCGCGACGGCCTGCGCGAAGTGGGCGTACTGTTCGCCACGGTCAACCAGCTGGTATCGGCGGTACTCGAGCAGGCGCCGCAGCTGCTGGCGGCCAACCAGGCGGCCCGCGAAATCGACGCCATGTCGGGCGAATTCACCCAGGCGACGTCAGAGCTCGCCCGAACCCTGGCCGACGATCAGAACCAGGCCTCGGAGTTCCTCTACGTGGGCTACGCCAGCGGCGCGATCGGGCTGCTGTTCCTGATCTGGCTGGGCGTGACTCTGGTGCAGGAGTCCCGGCGGGCCCTGGCCGACACCGAGGCGACCAACCAGCGTAACCAGGCCGCGATCCTGCGTCTGCTCGACGAGATGATGACGCTGGCGGACGGCGATCTGACCGCGCACACCACCGTCACCGAGGACATCACCGGCGCGATCGCCGACTCGGTCAACTACACCATCGACGCCCTGCGAGACCTGGTCGGCACCATCAACGACACCTCGGTCCGGGTCGCCGAGGCGGTGCAGTCCTCGCAGGACAGCTCGCGGGCACTGGCCGAGAAATCCCGCAACCAGGCGCAGCGGATCACCGACATTTCGGACGCGATCGCGCAGATGTCCGACGAGATCCAGAGCGTCTCGGTCAGCGCCCAGCAGTCCGCCCAGATCGCCGAGTCCTCGGTCGACGTGGCCCACCGTGGTGGCGACGCCGTGCGTCAGACCATCAAGGGCATGAACCAGACCCGCGAGCAGATTCAGGAAACCTCCAAGCGACTCAAGCGCCTGGGCGAATCCTCGCAGGAAATCGGCGACATCGTCGGCCTGATCACCGACATCGCCGACCAGACCAACATTCTGGCTCTGAACGCCGCCATCCAGGCGGCCATGGCGGGCGAAGCCGGCCGCGGCTTCGCGGTGGTCGCCGACGAAGTCCAGCGCCTGGCCGAGCGTGTCAGTGACGCGACCCGCCAGATCGAGCTGCTCGTCAACACGATCCAGACTGATACCTCCGAGGCGATGCTCGCCATGGAGCAGACCACCTCGAACGTCGTCGACGGCGCGACACTGGCCGAGAATGCCGGTAAGGCACTGTCCGAGATCGAAAGCGTCTCGCTGAAGCTTTCCGAGCAGATCAACGACATCACCTCGGTCGCTCAGAAGGAGGCCTCGGTGGCCACCGATCTGCGTGAGGCGGTCAACCGGATCATGCAGGAAACCCAGCAAACCGCGGAGAACGCGACGCAGGCGGCCGACGAGATCGGTGAGCTCGGGTCGCTTTCCCAGGAGCTCAACCGCTCCGTGGCCGGCTTCACCATGCCCGAGCGAGACGAGCCGGCGGCTCAGCCGACCGTGCAGCAGGATGCGATCGAGGGTGAGTCGACCGACGAGGAGTGGGACGAGCCCGAAGAAAAGCGGGCCTGATCCCGGTCGACGCGACGGACCATGGCTCCGTTGGCCTGATGATGGGCGACGGGGATTCCAGCAGGCGGGATGCCGAGAGGCGGTGTAACTGAAGATGCGGACAGAAAGGAAAGTCGATGCGATCGTGTTCGACTGGCTCCGTGAGGGGCTGGAGGAACGTCTCGCCGAGCTGCTGAGGGCGCTGGAGCAGCTTTCCGAGGGCGAGAATGCTACCGAGCACGTCTTCGATGCCACCCAGGCGCTGCAGACGCTGGATCGCGTCTTCTCGATGGTCGACATCCAGTTGGTGCGCGTGCTGGTGCGGACGCAGCTGGCCGCACTCGAGCCCCTCGAAGAGGAGGGGCGTGACGAGGCTGCCGTCTCGGCGCAGATCGAGTCGGCGGCGCTGCTCCAAGCGCTGCTCGACCGCATGGCCGCCGGGGCGGACATCACCCCGGCGAGCCTGCGGCCGATGGTCAATCGCCTGCGCGAGACCATCGGTCAGCCGGCGCTGGACGTGCGTGAACTCGCCGCCCGCGCCTACCTGCTGCAGGCCGAACACGAGTTGGGCAAGCGGCCGCACCGCCCCAAGGGCGTGGATGCGGAAGCCGAGCTGCGCCCGTTGCTGCGGCGAATGGAGCGCGAGGTGCTGGCGGTCATGCGGGATGACTGGTCGGTGCTGCCCGGCCTGCGTGACCTGTCCATGCAGATCATCGCGCACGAATCCAGCCGCAGCGCCATCATCGCGATCCGAGTCGTGGGCGAGCTGCTGCGACTGACCGAAGCGGAACCGGAGCGCTACGCCCCCATCCTCAAGCGTGCCGTCGGTCGTGTACTGCAACTGTTCCGCCTACAGCTACAGGCCCGCAGCGAGGGTGTGATCAACCACGCCGGTCTCGACCTGGGTGCCTCGGTGCTGCTCTCGCTGCTCGATCAGGTGGACGACGATGACGTCATCTGCCGCGACACGGCGGCCGAATGGCGTGCCCAGCTGGAGAGCGCCGATGAAGCTCCGGCCCGCTTCGTCGGCCTCAATGCCGAGGCGCTGGTGGCCGTTCAGCAGGCGCTGCAGGAAGAGTTGCTGGTCACGCAGGACGTGCTGGACCTGTTCGTACGCGGCAAGCGCGACGACCTCGAGCCGCTCAGCCGGATCCTGTCGAAATTCGAGCAGATGTCCGGCGTGCTGGCTGCCCTGGGCTATGACGCGGCAGCGGCGTCACTGGACGACGGCCGTGACCGGTTGCTGGCCGTCACGCGGGGTACGGAACTGCTCGACGATGCCATGCTCATGGATCTTGCCGGCACGGTCATGCTGCTCGAGCAGGTCATTGACGGCATTCCGCGCGACATGGCCGACGGTGGCCGGGCCGAATCGCTCCACGACCAGACCGTTGCCAGCTCCATTGGTGCCATTGCCAGCGCCGCCTACGAATCGCTTGGCGAGGCTCGCGAGAAGATCGATGCCGGCCTGGCCGGGCGCACTGAAGCCGAGGCATCCCCGGGAGAATCCTTTGAGCAGGCCGCCGAGATGCTTACCGGTATCGGCGAGGTATTGCGGCTGTCCGGTCGTGAAGCGGCCACTCCGCTGGCCATGGCGCTTGCGCGGTGGAGTCGGAGCCAGGCCTCTGGGGAGCCCGCCGGTGACGACCACACGCTCTCGGCACTGAGCGAGATTTTTGCCGCACTGGAGTTCTATCTCGAGAACCTGCGTGACTTCCAGAAGGAAATCGCGCGCTTCCTCGAGGCGCCGAAACGACGCGTCGAGGACTTGCTGCCGGGTGACCAGAGCGAGACATCCGCTCAGCCGCCTGTCGATGAGCCGAGCGAGCCCGTGGACACGGCCGAGCCGGCGGCGGCCGAAGCGGCCGATGAAACCGCCGAGCAGGCAGCGCCGGAGCCCGTGGACGACAGCCTGGCCACCCCGGACGAGCTGATTTCGTTCTGGCAAGTCGAGCAGGACGAGCTCGAGGCCACGGCAGCAGAGACCGACACCGAGACATCCGAGACGGATGCTGGCAGCGAGCCGGTCGAGCCCATCGAGGCCGATGCCAGCGACCAGGCGAGCGGCGAGGAGCTCGAGGCCGCCCTGGATTACTCGTTGGATGCGGGTGAAGACGACCAGCGTCTTGACGCCGCGACGGAGGATGACGGCGAAGAGCTCCCGGATCTGCCCGAGGCCGGACCCGAACCTGCCGCGGCCGAGCCGGAGGAAGCGACGGAAGAACTCGAGGCGTTCAGCCTGCCGGAGACGGACGAGGAGAACGAGGCCCAAGCCGATGTCGACGAATCGGCATTGAGCGAGCCGCTCGCCAGCGACGAGGACGCCCTCCAGGTGCCGGAGACCGAAGGCGCCGAGCACAGCCAGGCGGAGCCGGCCGCCGAACCCTCCGTTGACGAGGACGCGCTCCTCTCGACCCCGCTGACCGAATCCGCCGAGGAGGCGGATCAAGCACAATCGGATGACGAGCCACAGGCCTTGTCGTTCGCGGAAACCGAGGCTGAATCCTCACCGGCCCTGGAATCGGCCCTCGATGCCGGCCTGGCCGAAGATCAGGACGAACTGCGTCTCGAGTCGGGCGAGACGGCCGGGGACACCGACGAGGACGCACAACCTCACGAGCTTCCCGATCAGCCGGTTGCCGCACCGGAAACCGAGGGGTTGCCGGTGGAGGCCGAGGAGCGAACGCTCTCGTGGACCGAGACCGAGACCGAGACCGAGACCGAGACCGAGACCGAGACCGAGACCGAGACCCAGACCGAGACCCAGACCGAGGCTGAGGCTGTGGCTGAGGCTGAGGCTGAGGCTGTGGCTGTGGCTGAGGCCGCGGCGGGAGAGTCCCCCAAGGATGGCGAGGCCGTAGCGGATCAGGGGGCAGCTTCTGACGAACCGGAGGGGTTGACCTTCGACGAGGCGGAAGCCGAACCCTCGTCGGAGCTCGAGTCGGCGCTCGATTTCGGACTTGCCGAGGACCAGGACGAACTGCGGGCCGACGCATCGCCCTCAGCGGACGACGAAGCCGCGGTCGATCTGCCCGACGAGGTCGTCGCGGCACCTGAGCTGCCCGAAAAGGCGGACGACGGCTCGTCGGCGGTTGAAGCCGAGGCGACGGAGGAAGTGGCCCCCGCCGAACCGGAAGAAGATCCGATGATGGCGGAGATGCGTGAAGTCTTCGCCGAGGAAATGGCAGAGACCGTGCCGGATATGGCCGAGGCCGCCGCCGAATGGCGCACTCAGCAGGGTGGTGATGAGCTTGCGCGCCTGCGTCGCGGTTTCCACACCATCAAGGGCAGCGGCCGGATGGTCGGGCTCGATACCATCGGCGAGTGGGCCTGGTCCTGGGAGCGCCTGCTCAACCAGGTGATTGACGGCAAGCTCGAAGCCGGCAAGACCACGCGCGAGGGGGCGAGCGACGCCGTTGCCCTGATGGAGGCGGCGTTGCCCGACCTCGAGGCCGGTCGGGCAACGCCGGCGGAGCATTGGGCGGCATCCCGGGAGCTGGCCGACCGTCTCGAGTCCGGCGAGGCCGAGTCCGAGGTCGACGAGGCGGCGGTCGAGCCGTCGGCCGCGATGGCCGACGAGATCACAGAGCCGGCGCAAACGGAGCCTGCCGAGGCGGTCGAGTCAGTCGACGCCGCAGCGCCGGTGATCGAGGATCCGGTACTGCGAGAGATCTTCGATCAGGAGATCGGCGGTTACATCGATGAGTTGCATCGCAAGATCGAATCCGCCCGCGAGCACGGCGTCGGTCTGACCTGCGACAACGACCTGGTGCGGCTGCTGCATACCACGCTCGGCTCGGCCCGTACGGCCGGTGTCGACATCATTGCCGCCCTGGCGCGCTATCTCGAGGACTGGACGCGGGTGCTGGCCGAACACAAGCAGCGTCTGGCCGGCGCGGACCTGGCGTTGTTCGCCGAAGGTGCGGATGCCATCGAGGCACTGCGCCAATGGGCGGTCGATCCCGTCCGTGAACGGCCCGACAGCGAGGCACTGGAGCAGCGGCTCGACGAACAGCTGCAGCGGGTGCTGGCCGAATATGGCGAGGTCGGCGAGAGCGCGGAGGCGCGCGAGTCCCGTGAAGAGGACAAGCCGACCGACGAGACCACCGAGGCCGATACGCCGGCTGACGAGGCGGTCGATCTCGAGCCGACCGGCGACGAGAACGAGCCCGAAACGTTCGAACCGGCCGATGCCACCGAGGAGACGGCAGACGCCGATGAGGGCGAACCCGCCGAGGAGTCCGAGGCCTCCTCCCAGGAGCCCGGCGACGAGCCGGCGGAGGCGGACGAGTACGCTGATATCGAGCAGCGTCCGGACGACGACCCATCCGAGCAGGACGAGGACATCCTGCAGATCTTCCTCGACGAGGCGGACGAGCTGCTCGAGCAGGCCGACGCCTACCTTGCCCACTGGCGCGTCCACCCCCACGACCTCGAATCGATCCGACTGCTGCATCGCAACCTGCATACTCTCAAGGGCGGTGCACGGATGGCCGGGCTGCTCAATCTCGGTGATGTGGCCCACCACCTCGAAGGCCGCCTCGACGTCGCTCGACGCGACGAGTCGCAGGACAACGAGGCCCTGGTGGCGTTGGTCCAGCACAGCTACGACGTCATCGCCGGCCTGCTCGACCGGGTGCGCAATCAGCAACCGATTCCCCAGCAACGGGAACTGATCGGCCTGATCCGCGACCCGGAGGGCGCGGAGCGCTTCGCCCAGCGTACTCAGGGTGGTGCGGAGTCGGAGGCTGAGCCCGAGGCGCCTTCAGAGGGCGATCTGCCCCCCGCCTCGACCGCGACCGTCGAGGAGACGCCGCCCGAGCCCGAGCCGGCCGCCAGCGAATCCGGCGGTGGGGCGGAGCCGGCCGCCGTCGAGCGTCGTGACGAGCAGGTGCGGGTCGCCGCCGGCAGCATCGATGCGCTGGTAAACCAGATCGGCGAGTCGGTACTGCTGCAGTCGCGTGTCGATCGCCAGGTCAACGGCTTCGAACGCCAGCTGTTCGAGCTGCAGCAGACGGTCACGCGCCTGCGCAGTCAGCTGCGCCGTCTCGAGATCGAGACGGAGACCCAGATCAAGGCCGACCTGATGGAAGAGGCGGGCGTCGACGAGGATCACTTCGATCCGCTCGAGTTCGACCGTTTCACGCAGGTCCAGGAGCTGTCCCGCGGCATCATGGAGTCGCTGGGCGACGTCGCCAACATCGAGGAAAGCCTCAGTTCGCTGACCGAGCAGTCCCAGCTCCTGCTCCTGCAGCAGTCCCGCCTCGGTCGCAAGATGCAGGACGGCGTGCTGGCCATGCGGCTGGTGCGATTCAACGACGTCGCCGGCCGCCTGCGCCGCATCGTCCGCCAGGTAGGCGACGAAATGGGGCGTCAGGCGGAGCTGGTGATCGAGAACGGCGATGCCGAGATCGACCGCGTTACCCTGATGGCCCTGCTGCCCTCGCTGGAACACATGCTGCGCAACTCGATCGCGCATGGCATCGAGCCGCCCGAGGAGCGCCGTGCCGCGCACAAGGCACCGGTGGGGCGCCTGGTCATGAATGTCGACAGCGGCGGCGGCAACATCACCGTCAGCCTGCGAGACGACGGCCGCGGCCTCGACCTCGACGCCATTCGCCGCAAGGCGGTCGAGCGCAGCCTGATCCCGGCCGACATCGATGTCAGCGACGAGGAGGCCCGTTCGCTGATCTTCCTGCCGGGCTTCTCCACCGCGGGGAACGTGTCCCAGGTCGCCGGGCGTGGCGTGGGTATGGACGTGGTCGCCAGCGCCACCCGCGAGCTGGGTGGCTTCGTCGACATCGACTCCGAGCAGGGGCGCTACACCGAGATTCGTCTCAACCTGCCGCTGACCCAGGCGATGACCCGCGGCATTCTCATCGGCAGCGGCGAGGACCGCTACGCCATCCCCTACAAGGGCGTGGTCGCGGTCACCCGCATGACCGGCGTGTCGCTGGCCGAGCACTATCGCGAGGAGAAGCCGCAGGTCGAGTACGACGGCGAGCACTACCCGCTGTATTACTTGGGCGAGCTGCTGTGGGGGCAGCCGCCGGCCGAGACCGAGCAGGACGTGGCCGCCATCCGGCCGATCCTGCTGTTCAAGCTCGGCGAACGTCGCTTCGCCCTGCACGTCGATCATCAGCTCGGCGGCATCCAGCTGTTCGTCAAGTCGCTTGGGCCGCAACTCGGCCGGATTCCCGGCCTCTCCGGGGCGACGATCGCCGACGATGGCGACGTCATCCTCGTGCTGGAGTTGTTCGAGCTGGTTCAGCAGTTCCAGCGGCGCGACTACCAGCGCCGGCTGGGCGAGCAGGTCGGGCTCAAGCCGCATCGCGCCCGGCCGACGGTCCTGGTGGTGGACGACTCGCTCACCGTGCGCAAGGTCACGGCGCGGACGCTGGAGCGCAACAACTACGACGTGCTGCTTGCCCGCGACGGCGTCGAGGCGCTGGGCCTGCTGCAGGACAGCATGCCCGACCTGGTGCTGACCGATATCGAGATGCCGCGCATGGACGGCTTCGAACTGCTGGGGGCAATCCGCAACGATCGGGCCGCCAAGGACACGCCGGTGGTGATGATTTCGTCGCGCACGGGGCAGAAGCACCGCACCCGCGCCGAAACCCTCGGGGTATCCGCCTACCTGGGCAAGCCGTATACCGAGCTCGACCTGATCGACACCATCGAGCGTCTGCTGCCGTCGACGACGGCAGACCGTCCGGATTCGACCGTAGGCGAAGAGCATGCCGACTGAAACGAGTAACGCCGTCATGGACCAGCCGAACGAATCGCAGGCGCAGGAGCAGGCCGGGGTCATCCGGACCGTGCGCCTGCCCACCCAGCTCACCGAGATCGAGCTGCTCGTACCCTATTCATTGATCGCCGAGATCACCGACGTCTCGCTGCCCGACGGCAGCATTCACCTGGGCCGAAACGAGGCGACCATCGTCAACTGGCGTGGCCAGCGCGTGCCGCTGGTGAGCCTGGAGGCGATGAACGGCGAATCGGTGCCCACCATCGGCCGACGGGTACGCTGCGCGGTGCTCTACGGCACCAATCCGGAGCGGGCCCTGCCCTACTTCGCCGTGCTGCTCTCCGGTGTGCCACGCTCCGAGCAGGTGGTTCGCGGTCAGGCCGAAGGCAGCAGCGCGCAGGACAATCCGCTCTGGCGCGCCGTGGTCCAGCTGGGCGGGCGCATGACCGCGATCCCGGACATCCGCGAGATCGAGGAGCGCATCGACCGGATGCGCCTGGGCGAGGAAGAGGGACGCGAATCGGCTACCGACTGAGTCCAGCCGGCTGCTGACGTCTCGCTCCCGATGCCATGAAAGAACCCCCGGCCACCGTCAGGTGACCGGGGGTTCTTGGTATTGGGGCGTGTCGTTTTTTAGCCGTGGTGGCGCTGGGCGGCACTTTCCCGGATGAGGTGAAAAGCGCCCAGCGAGGCCAGGGCCAGTGCCGAGTAGCCTGCCGCCGAGCCCAGGTAACCCGCCAGATACGGGAGCACCTGTGCGAGATAGTCGCCCGCGCTCATGGCCTCGAACTGCCCGGAGAAGACGTAGAAGGTCCCGTTCGCAATGCCGAACGCGGCGGCGACGCCGGCGACCAGCGCCACGGCGATCGCGGCGAGCCCCCCGATCATGCCTGCCCGGTTCGGGGTGGCAAGCCGGCGGCCGGCCAGCCGGCCGGCGCCCCAGAGCGCCGCGTAGGCCAGCAGCACGCCCGGGTAGGCCGGCGAGAAGCAGCTGGCCATGGCCGCGCCGTCCAGGACGATGCTGCCAAGGTCGACCAGTACCGCCACGGCAAGCAGCCCGACGAGTACGCGCGCCGAGCGGAACCACAGTCCGGCCAGGAAGAACACCGCCCAGGAGGTGTCCGCCAGATGCAGCGCCGAGCTGAAATGGTGATAGCGGGTCGCCAGCATCGACAGGGCGAGCAGGGCCAGTACCACCATGCCGACGACACGGCTGGACGGAAAGAGGCGGTCAAGCGTCGGGTTGGGCATCGGCAGCATGCTCCTGAAAGCCGGTAGGAAGGTCGCTTATGTTACCGACCGTAGCGCAGGCCCACAAACACGCCCCGAGGGGCTCCGTGGTAGCCATGGACCGGTTGATAGTCGCGATCGAAGAGGTTCCCGATGCGGGCCTCGACCCGCCAGTGGCGCTTGAAGCGGTAGCTGCCACGCAGGTCGGCGGTCACGAAGCCCTCGTTGTCGGGGGCGTAGGGGCCGCCCTCGGACTGGCTCTGGCCCCACAGGCTGCCGCCGACGCTGAAGGCACCCAGCGAACGATCGATGTCGAACCGGCCGCTCCAGCGGGGCTGACGCACCAGCCGGTCGCCGCTGGCCCGATCCTCGGTTGAGAGGTAGGTGCCGTCGAGTCGGGCGTGCCAGTCATCCCTCGTGTAGCTCAGCGCGAGTTCGGCGCCGCGCACCCGGGTCTCGTCGAGGTTCACCGGGTTCAGGCCGGTGCGAATCAGGTCGTCCCCTTCGGTCTGGAAAACGTGGGTTTCCACTGCGATCGCCTCGCCCTGCCACTGGACCCCGGCGCGCGTGGTGCGGGTGTGTTCGGGGTCGAGATCCGGGTTGCTGTAGGCATCGTACGTGCCGGTAAACCAGTTGTAGACCGGCGGGTAGTAGAGCAGGTTGAACGACGGCGCGGTGAAGGCGGTGCCGTGCCCCGCCGTCAGCGTCCATGCCTCGGTCAGCGCCCAGGCGAGATCCAGCGAGCCGGTGTTGGCGATACCGAACTGCTCGTTGAAGTCGCGGCGCAAGGCAAGCTGGAGGTCGAGGTCGCCCAGGCGCGAGTTGAGCTGGCCGAACAGCGCCCGGTTGCGTCGTGAGGTTTCGGTGAAATCGGTGCTGCTCGAAAGCTCGTCCCGGGTCTGCTCCGCGCCGATGGTCAGCGTGGTGTGGCTCGCGAGGAAGAAGTCGCCGGCCAGCGAGAGGGTGTCCCGCCGGGTATCGAAGCGGTTGACGGCACTGCCGTCGGCGAAGTTGTCCTGATAATCGAGATGACGGCCGAGGCGGGCGCGCAGCTGCCAGAATTCGATGCGCCCGGTGGCTGCCTCGACGCCGAACGTGGCCTGGTCGACGCTCGATTCGTTGGTGTAGCCGTCGTACTCGACATCGGCGCTGCTGGCGAGGAAGTGCCCCCGAACGTGCCCGCCGTTGCCAAAGCGGTACCCGAGCTGCCCCTGGGCCGAGTCGTTGACGTAGCCGTCACTGTCGGGTTCGTTCGCGTAGCAGCCGGCGGCCGGATCGTTGATGCAGGCGTCGAAGCCATCGGTCTCGCGATGGCTGACGCCGAGCGCGTAGTCGACGTTTTCCTGCCGGCCGCTGACATGCCAGTCGGCGGCACGATGGCCCCGCGATCCGGCCGCGATGCCGCCCGTTACCCGCGTGCCCTCGGCCGTGCCGTTGCGGGTGAATATCTGGATCACGCCACCGCCGGCGTCGGCTCCCCACTGGCCGGAGCGGGCGCCACGCACGATCTCGATGCGCTCGATCTGGGCCAACGGGACGTGCTCGAGGAAGGTCTGCCCGGCGGAGACCGAGCCGATGCGAACGCCGTCGAGGAATACCGCCGTGCGGCTGGCGCTCTGCCCCCACAGCGAGACATTGGTCGGCTTGCCGGCGCCGCCGAGGTTGGTCATCGTCACCCCGGCGCGACCGCGCAGCAGCTCGGCGAGCGAGCCGGCCTGGCTGCGTTCGATCTGCGCGCGGGTGATTACCGTCTCGGGCATTGCCGGTGCCGGAATCGGGGCGCTGCGGGCGGCGGTAATGTTGATCGGGCCAAGCCGGTCCGCGGCGGAAACGCTGGCGGTGACAAGAAGGGAAAGGCCGGTGAGGCCGGCGGCCAGTGGCCGCAGGGGGAGATGCTGAGTCATGGGAAAAGATCATCGCGCCGACCAGCCCACCGCGGGTCGGGAAAGCCGGTCAGAGGCCGGTCTCCGGGCTCGCGGTCTACCGACATCGCCTTCCCGGCCCGGGGCTGTCCGGACCAGTGGCGCATTGATGCCGGCGTCACCGCCTACCGTTGCGGGGGCAGCACAGGCGTTCGACCTGTTTCCCTGTTTCAGCGACCGCCGGCGTAATCGGCCGGGATCGCCACCTCTGACGTCGGTGTGCATTGTTCGTAATTCGTCCCATGAAGGCAAGTCCGCAGCCTGAGCCGGACTCATGGTTTGTATTAGTGGCGATGCACCACGCGGGGCGCGGGCGCCTGGAGGCTTGTCGGCTACAATGGACTCGCCCCATGCTTGCAGGACCGGAGACTTCATGCCGCTGAACGCACCGCCGACCATCCGAGCCGTCCGCCCGCTTGCCGAAACCCACCTGTTCCGGGTGGAGGGCGTCGACCTGCGATTCGACAACGGCACCGAAGTGAGCTTCGAGCGCTTGAAGGGCAGCGCGCAGGGGGCGGTGATCGTCGCGGCGGTGACCGATGACGATCGGTTCGTCCTGATCCGCGAGTACGCCTGCGGCACCGAGCGCTACGAGCTCGGCTTGCCGAAGGGCCGCATCGATGCGGGCGAGAACCCGATCGAGGCGGCCAATCGCGAACTGATGGAGGAGGCGGGCTTCGCGGCACGCCGGCTCACTCGGCTCAACGAGATGACCATGGCGCCGACCTACTCGGGGCAGCGCACACAGCTGGTGCTGGCCGAGTCGTTGTACCCGGCACGCCGCCCCGGCGACGAGCCCGAGCCGCTGGAGGTCAGCTTCCTGCCGGTCGTCGACCTCGACGAATTCGCCGCCTCGGGTGACTGCTCGGAGGCGCGCTCGCTGGCAGCCATGTACCTGGTGCGCGCGCACCGTCAACGACGGGAAAGGGAAGGGTCCGCGTGAACGAGACGATGAACAGCCAACGGATGGGAGCCCCGGTCGAGGTCGATCGCGCGTTGCTCGACGAGGTGCGAGCGATCGCCGAGGCCGCCGGCCAGGCCATCATGAGGATCTACGAGCAGGATTTCTCGGTCGAGCGCAAGGCAGACGCCTCGCCGGTGACCGAGGCCGACCTGGTGGCCAATCACCTGATTGCCGACCGCCTGGCGGGCCTGGGGGGCGGCTGGCCGATACTGACCGAGGAGGAGCGGGCGCCGGCCTGGCGCGAACGGCGCGCCTGGCAGCGCTACTGGCTGGTCGACCCGCTCGACGGCACGCGCGAGTTCGTCAAGCGCAACGGCGAGTTCTCGGTCAACATTGCCCTGATCGATGCCGGTGACCCGGTGCTCGGGGTGGTGCTCGCCCCGGCCATCGGCCTCGAGTACGCCGCCATCCGTGGCGAGGGGGCATGGCGCTACGACGACGGCAAGGCCTCGCCCATTCGGGTACGACCGGTCGCGGAGCCGCCGACCCTGGCCCTGTCGCGTTCGCACGCCAGCCGGCGCGAGATGCACCTGATCGAGACGTTTTCACGGCCCGGCGGCGACCGCGCCCGCGTGGTGCGTTGCGGCAGCTCGCTCAAGACCTGCCTGGTCGCCGAGGGGCAGGCGGATCTCTACCCGCGTCTGGGGCCGACCTCGGAATGGGACACCGCCGCCTCGCAGTGCGTGCTCGAGGCTGCCGGCGGTGCATTGACCGACCTGACCGGCCGGCCGCTGCGCTACAACACGCGCGACTCGCTGATCAACCCGATGTTCGTCGCGCACAACGGCATCGCGCTCGACTTCGACCGGCTCCACGAGATCGCCGCCCTCTGAGTCATTCGTGATGCGGGTTGCGCGGGCTTACTCGGACGTCGGCTCGGCGCGCATCCAGCCGTTCTTGCCCTCGATCAGCTTCAGTCGGGTGCGATAGGGGCGAGTCTCGCCGGCCTCGAACTTGCCGAAGCGCAGCATCAGTCCCAACCGGCTCAGGCTTTCCGCCGCGCCACCGTTTTCCTGCATGCCCTGGGCGACGTCGGTCAGGCTTTGCGGGAAGCGCAGCGTGGCCTTCACGTCCGTCAGCCAGACGTCGCCCTGTTCGGCGGCATTCAGCTGATCGACCGTCTCGACCCGCACCACCTCGGTGGACGGGTCCAGCTGCGACTGCAGGATCTCCTGCACATCCGCCTTGCTCGGGCCGCTCGGGGCACAGCCGGCAAGCAGCAGGGCGGCCAGTAACAGGCCGGCGAAGGAGGTGGTCGGGCGCATCATTCCGGCCGCGCCTTGCCGGCGCGGATGCCCGCCTTGAGGTTGTCCCAGTGCGCCCAGTTGTCGGCGGTGGGTGGCATCTGCAGATGGAAACCCAGCTTTTCGATGTGGTCGCGTACGGTGGCCGTGTCGGTCCGGGCCAGCTGCCGGTCTTCCGACAGGTCCAGCTCCATGACGAATTCCAGCTCGCCGAGGCGCTCACGGACCATCGCGTCCAGCTCGTCGAAGTCCTGTCCCTCGCGCACGAACAGGTACATGTCGGGATTCTTGCGGCTCTTGAAGATATGGGCCTGCATGGCGGGATGCTTGGGGTGTGAATGGGGCGATGATTGTCGCAGATTCCGGCCGATCGCGGCAGTTGCCTATCGGTAGCCGGGAAAGCCACCCGGATAGCGGCCGGAATAGCCCGGCTCCTTGATGGGGTTGCCATCGGCCGAATAGGGATCGCGCGGCGGATAGTCCGGATCGATCACCCGGGGCGACCGGTGTGGCGGATGGTGTCGCGGCAACGGGCGACGCGGCCCGAACCACAGTGACAGCCCGTCGTCGTTCAGACGCAGGCCGCCCTGCGCTCGGTCCCGGTAATGGTCGTACGGGGCGACCGGGTAGCGCGGATAGTAACCGCCGTCGCGCCAGGGCGTGATTACCGTGACCTCCGGATTGGCGAGACGCTCCTCGAAGGCGCGACGGCGCGCTTCTTCGCGGGCCTTTTCAGCCGCCTCGCGCTCGGCCTCGCGGCGCTGTTTGTATTCGCGTGCCAGCCGATCGATGCCTGCGCGCGCCGCCTCGCCACCGCTGCCCGCTTCGGGGGCGGTGATGGTCTGCACCTCCATCTTGCCGGTGCAGGGCTCGTCCGAGAAGACGATGCGCCCGTCGGAATGGGTGCACTTGTAGACGGTCTCGCTTTCCTGTGCCGAGGCGAACCCGGCCATTGCCGCGATCGCTGCAGCGGCCATCATGCGAGAGGATTTGCGTAACGCATTCACTTGCCCGGCGACTCCTATCGTTGCCTACCCACTGATATAGACCAGATCCGGGCGGGGCAGGTTCGCTCGAGCGCTCCCGGATCAGCCCTTGCTCAACGCCGCTTCGACGTCCTTGGCCTTGGGCGCGCCCTTGCCGGCCAGCTCCTGGGCGAACACGGCCAGCCGGTGGCCCTCGAGCAGATCGAGCAGTGCCTCGCGGCGTTGCCATTCGGGCAGGTCGGGCGTGCCCTTGGTCAGCCGGCTTGCCACCTGCTCGGCCAGTGGCGCGAACGGGACGCGCAGCATGCGGTCGCGTTCCGGCTGGCGCTCGGTCTTTTCCAGACGCTTCTCGGCGCCCTCGAGATAACGCGGCAGGGCGGCCAGCCGCTCGTCGCCGGCAAGCCAGACGAAGCCCGGATGGATCAGTAGGTCGAGCTGCTCGCCGATCTCGCGCGCCGCCTCGATCACGGACAGCGGCAGCCGGCCGCTCAGCTGGCGGCGCAGGCGATGCTGGCGCTCGAGGATGCTCTTGACCTCCTGGGCCCGCGCGCCGGCCCGCTCACCCAGCGCCTGGTCGAGCCGCTCGAGGCGCTGGTTGAACGTCGCGGCGTCGCGCACCGGCGGTTCGCCAGCGACGGCCAGCTCCCAGGCCGCGCGGAAGATCAGCTCCTGATCGAAGGCACGGTCGGCCCGCTTGGCGCGATGCATGCCCTCTTGCGGCACGGGTCGGGTCGCCTTGAGGCGGCTGTAATGCAGGCGGACGGTGTCGAGCGAGCGGTCGCCGCGCAGGTCGGATTCGGCCTGGCGGACCTGCTGGGCGCGGGCCAGCAGCAACAGGCGCACCACCCCGGCCTCGTGGATCAGGCGGGCCCGTTCGGGGTCGTCGATCAGCTCGACGCGCACGGCATCGCCGTCGTCGACCAGGGCCGGGTGCGCCTCGATCTCTGCCCCGCCGCTCTCGATGGTCAGGGTGTCGGGCAGTTCGCCGAGGTCCCACTCGCTGGTGCGGTGATCCTCGAGGCGGTGCTTGGAGCGCTGGTTGAACGCCTGCCGGGCGCGCTGGGCCTGCCGGCCGCGCAGGGCGTTGATGTCGCGATCGGCATCGATCGGCTCGCCGTCCTCGTCGACGGCGACGAAGCGCATGCGCAGATGCTCGGGCAGTTTCGATTCGTCGAGCAATGCCGGGTCGACCTCGTGGCCGGTCATGCGCCGCAGCTCGTCGGCCACCGCCTGGGTCAGCGGCAGGTCGGTGTCGCCGATGCGCTCTTCCACGGCCTCGGCGAAGCTCGGGGCCGGCACGAAATGGCGACGCTCGGCCTTGGGCAGGCCGCGGATCAGGGTCTCGATCTTCTCGCGCCGCAGGCCCGGCACCAGGTGGGTGGTGGGGGCGGCATCGAACGCATCGAGCAGGCCGATCGGGATGTGCAGGCTGACACCGTCATCGGGCTCGCCCGGGGCGAAATGGTAGGTAAGCTTCAGGCGGTATCGCCCGGCCTGCCAGTGGTCCGGCAGCTCGGCCAGCCGGCGGTCGTCGGGTTCGGCGGCCAGTAGATCCTCGCGGGTCAGTTCCAGGCGGCCCGCGGCGGCCCGGTCCTTCTTGATCCAGTGATGCAGCTTGCGCGCGTCGGTGACGTGCGCCGGGATGCGGGCATGGTAGAAGTCGAACAGCGCCTGCTCGTCGACCAGGAAGGCCGGCCGACGCAGCTTGGCCTCCAGCGTCTGGATCTCCTCGATCAGCGCCTGATTGTGCTGCCAGAACGGCTGGCTGGATTCGAAGTCGCCCTCGACCAGCGCGCGGCGGATGAAGATCTCGCGCGCCTCGACCGGGTCGATGCGGCCGTAGTCGACCCGTTTCTTGGTCACGATCGGCAGGCCGAACAGGCGGGTGGTCTCAAAGGCGCCCACCCGGCCGGATTTCGCATCCCAGGTCGGCTCGTTGTACTCGCGGGTCACCAGGTGCTCGGCCAGCGGCTCGAGCCAGCGCGGGTTGATCGGCGCGTTCATGCGGGCGAACACCCGCGAGGTCTCGACGATCTCGGCGGCGACCATCCACTTGGGCTGGGCCTTGACGGTCACCGAGCCGGGGAACAGGTAGAAGCGCCGGTTGTGGGCGCCGAGATACACGGTCGGGGCGCGGCGCTTCTTGCCGCGATGATCGCCGGCGGCCTGCTGGTACTTCTTCGGCGGGGCCGGGTCGCGCATGCCGATCTGGTCGAGCAGGCCCGCGAGCGCGGCCTGGTGGAGCTGCTCGAGCCGGGCGGCGAGCTTGCCGGGCAGTTGCTGCTTCTCGCCCTCCTTGGGCTTTTCCGGCATGACGAGCGGCTCGAATTCCGGCAGGCGGATGCGGAACATCTCGTCGACCGAGCCGCGCAGCTGGCCGACCAGATCGTGCCATTCGATCAGACGGTTCGCGTTGAGGTAGCGTTTGATCGCCCACTGGCGCGCCTGACGGCGGCTCTTGTGACGGCGCACCTCGTGCCAGGCCGACCACAGGGCAAGCGCGCTGGCGAAGTCCGAGCCGGCCAGGGCGAACTCGGCATGGGCGGCATCCGCCGCCCCGCGCGCCTCGCTGGGGCGCTCGCGCGGGTCCTGGATGGCGAGGAAGGCCGCCAGTACCAGCATGTCCTCGGTGGCGCGGTCGCCATGCTCGCGCGCCGCGACGATCATCCGCCCCAGCGCCGGGTCGATCGGCAGGCGCGAGAGCTTGCGGCCGATGTCGGTCAGGCGGCCGTTCTCGTCGAGCGCGCGCAACTCGAACAGGTGCTTGCGGGCGGTGGCCAGCTGGCGCGGGTCCGGCGGCTCGATGAACGGGAACTCCTCGGCCCGGCCGAGTTTCAGCGAATCGAGTTGCAGCAGCACCGAGGCGAGGTTGCTCCTGAGGATCTCCGGGTCGGTGAAGGCCGGGCGCTGGTCGAAATCCTCTTCCTCGTAGAGGCGGATGCACACGCCCGGTGCGATCCGGCCGCAGCGCCCGGCGCGCTGGTTGGCCGAGGCCTGCGAGACCGGCTCGATGCCGAGCTTCTGCAGCCTGGCGCGCGGGTGGTAGCGGTTGATGCGCGCCACGCCCGAGTCGATCACGTAGTGGATGCCCGGTACGGTCAGCGAGGTCTCGGCGACGTTGGTCGAGAGTACGATGCGCCGCCCGGCGTGTGGGGCGAACACGCGCTGCTGGTCGGCCGCCGACAGGCGCGCGTACAGCGGCAGGATCTCGGTGTTCCGCAGGCCGTGGCGCGAGAGCTGGCGCTCGGTCTCGCGGATCTCGCGCTCGCCGGGCAGGAACACCAGGATGTCACCCGGCCCCTCGTGGACCAGCTCGTCGACGGCATGCATCACGCCGCGGGCGATGGTGGAGCCGAGCTCCTCGTCGCGGGAGGCCTCCGGCGGGCGGTAGCGCACCTCGACCGGATAGCCGCGGCCGCTGATCGAGATGATCGGCGGTCGGCCGTTATGTTCATCGGCGAAATGCTCGGCGAAGCGCTCCGGATCGATGGTCGCCGAGGTGATGATCAGGCGGAAGTCCGGCCGGCGTTTGAGCAGGCGCTTCATCACGCCCAGCAGGAAATCGATGTTGAGGCTGCGCTCGTGGGCCTCGTCGATGATCAGCGCGTCGTAGCGCAGCAGGTCGCGGTCGTGCTGC
Source organism: Guyparkeria sp. WRN-7 (assembly GCF_001641825.1). GTDB lineage: Bacteria > Pseudomonadota > Gammaproteobacteria > Halothiobacillales > Halothiobacillaceae > Guyparkeria. Next base: position 361,276 of record NZ_LRFH01000014.1, read on the forward strand.
AGTTCGGCAAGCAGCAGGCCGTCGGTCATCACCGCCACGCGCGAGTCGGGGCGGGTCTGGTCGGAGAAGCGCACCTTGTAGCCGACCGCGGTGCGGCCGTCACCGCCGCCCTTGCCCTCGTCGAGCTCCTCGGCCAAGCGGCGGGCGACGTTGCGCGCGGCGATCCGCCGCGGCTGGGTGTGGCCGATCAGGCCGCGCCGCCCGTAACCGAGCTCGAGCAGCATCTTGGGGATCTGGGTGGTCTTCCCCGAGCCGGTCTCGCCGGCGATGATGGTGACCGGGTGGCTCTCGATCGCCTCGAGGATTTCCTCGCGCGCCCCGGACACCGGCAGGCTCTCGGGGTAGGCGATGTCGATCGCCAGCGCCTCGCGGGCGGCGACCTCGTCGGCGGCCTTCGTCACCCGGTCGACCAGCCGGTGCAGGGCCTCCTCGTCGGGCGCACCTTCCTCGAGCCGGCGCAGCTGCCGGTCGATCTGTGGCAGATGACGCAGGGCCAGGTGATCGCGATTGGCGTTGATATACGCGAGAATGCTCGCCGGATCGGCGCTGTCAACAGGATGGCTCATCCGACCCATTGTACGAAAAGCCACCGCCAAGCCGTGCCCGGATGATGCACGGGGCGCCATCTGGACCTGACTGGAGCGTTGAGCAGGAGACCCGATGCCGGAGAACATCAGCTTTTTCGCCGCCCTGGCCGTGGGCTTCTTTGGCGGCGTGCACTGCGTCGGCATGTGCGGCGGCATCGTCGGGGCACTGACCTTCGGCCTACCGGCCGAGACCCGCGAGCGCCCGCTGCGACTGCTGCCCTACCTGCTGGCCTACAACCTCGCCCGGATCACGTCCTACACCGCGGCCGGCGCGATCGCCGGCACGGTGGGACTGCTGGGGCTGTCGCTGGTGCCGATGCAGCAGGCGCAGTTGGTATTGCTCGGCATTGCCGGGCTGTTCATGGTGATGATGGGGTTGTACGTCGGTGGCTGGTGGTTCGGCCTGACGCGCATCGAGCGGGCCGGCTCGCGGTTGTGGCGGTTCATCGAGCCGGTCGGTCGGCGCCTGATGCCGGTGCGCTCGCCGGCGCAGGCCTTCGGTCTCGGCCTGGTCTGGGGCTGGCTGCCCTGCGGGCTGGTCTACAGCGTCCTGATCTGGGCGTTGTCGGCCGGCGGGCCGCTGGCCGGGGCGCTGCTGATGCTCGGCTTCGGTCTGGGCACCCTGCCGAATCTGCTGGCGATGGGGGCGTTCGCCGCCCAGCTGGCCGCCTTCGTGCGGCGCCAGTGGGTGCGCCGGGTTGCCGGCGGCATGGTGATCGCCTTCGGTGTCTATCAGCTGGCCTTGGCCGGGATGCGTCTGTCCGGTTGAGGGTCAGCGCACGTTGAAACCCTTCAGGTCCTCGGGCGGCTCTTCCTGATGCAGGATGTCCTCGACCTGCGCCTGGGGCGGGCCGTGACGCAGTCGTTCCGTCACGGCCTCCACGTCGGCGCGCGCCCCTTCGAGCACGGCCTCGACCCGGCCGTCGGCCAGGTTGCGCACCCAGCCGGACAGGCCGTGTTCGAGGGCCGTGCGGCGGGTGAAGTCGCGGAAGAACACGCCCTGCACACGGCCACTGACCCACAGGTGCATTCGGAACATGATCGTCCTCCTCTCGATGGCATCGCCCGGAGTCTAGCCGCTCCGGGAGGCTAGTGGCGCGGCGCGCTGCGGGCCGCTTCCGGGATTTCCAGGTGACGCATGCTGGCGGCGTCGCTGCCCTCGCGAACGATGCTGACGAAGCGTCCGTCCGGCGAGAAGGCGAGGCCTTCCCACTGGTCGATGCGTGGCAGCGAGCGCGAGGCGACCGGTCGGCGGATCGCCTCGGCCCAGGGCTCGCCGCGATCGCGGCGGAAGAAGTACAGCGAGGAGTAGGTCAGCACGGCCAGCAGGCGCCCGTCCCCCGACAGGGCCATGTCGGTGGGCAGGCTGGTCTGACCGCCGGTCAGCGGCGAGAGCAGCCAGTTGATGGGGTCGGTCGGCACCAGTCCGCCCATCGGACCGATCAGGCGGGCCTCGTGGACCGGCGCTGCGCGCAGGCGCTGTCGGTCGCTGTCGCCTCGGGTCGCATCGAATGGCTGGCGCGCCGAGACGGGCAGCGAGAACAGCCGCGGCGGGGTCTCCCGCTTGCTCAGCAGCAGTATCTGGCGACCGGCGGGGTCGAGAGTCATGGCCTCGGTGTCCGCCGGCCCGTCGGGGTAGCGGTAGCGCAGCAGGGCGGTGGGCGCGGTGCGGATCTCGCCGGATGCCGGCAGGGTTGCCGGTTCCGGGATGAACCAGAGCGCGTAATCCGGCCAGCTGGCGCGGTTGTCACCGGAATCGGCGACCACCAGCGTGTCGACCCCGTCGAGGCGGCCACTTTCGATCGCCTCCCAGTCGCGCTGGGTCAGCCCGGTCAGCTCGACACGGACCCGGCGCTGGCCGTCCGGGGCGATGCCGTACAGAAACGGCGTCACCCGGCGCATCGAGCCGGGATCATTGATGTTGTCGTTGTGCGTCCAGAGCAGGTCGGACTGGCCTGTCGAGTAGGCCAGTCCGGAGGCCTCGTCGATGCCGGCCGGCAGTTCGGCTTCCGATGGCAGTGCCGAGCTGGCAGGGGCGTTCGGGGCCCACGACAGCGTCAGCAGCAGCGCGAGCGTCGGCCGATGGCGAAGGACGGAGAAGGGCATGGGCGGCTGAGCGTCGAGGCGAAAAGGGTATTGGACGGGCACGAAGATACCCCGCCTGCCCCGGTGTGTCCGGGGCGGGGCGAGGATGCGTCGGTTTGGTTGGTCCGTCGAAACCGCCCAAGGTTCCCCGTCGAGCCGGGGTGGCGGTTCGCGCAGAAGCGGTATCAGGCGGGGCCGTCACCCGACGAGCCGCCCTTGCCGGCACCGATGGTGTCGATGCCGATCAGCCGATAGACCGGGCAGAAGTTGATCACCGCGGTCGCCAGCGGGACGATGCCGATGTAGCCCCACCAGCCGATCACGCCGAACAGTGCCAGCGCGATCAGTGCCACGCCGACCACGATCCGCAACCACTTGTCGATCACTCCGATGTTCGCTTTCATCGCGCGTTCCTCCGATTGAGGTCTGGACTAGGAATTCTCTGTGGCGAGTGTAGTCACTGCGGCGGGAATTTCCCGTGTTCGACGCGATGCAGGGCGGTATCGTTCTCGAAGTAGATGCTGAAATCGGCGTAATCCCAGCGGGTGATCGGCGGGGTCGGGTGGTCGCCCTGCGCGGGTACCGGGGCGAAGCGTTTCTCGGGCTCGCCGTAGCGGGCGGTCACCTCGCTCTTCGAGAGCCCGTGAACCGAAGCATGGGTTGCGCTGTCTTCTGCCTGGGCCTGGACGGCGGTGGCGGAGACGGTCATGGCGATCGCGAAGGCGATGGTCGCCAGCAGGCGGTTCAGGTGAGTCAACGGTTTCATGGCTAGCTCCTGGATCCTTGGTCGGATGGCTCGTTCCCTGACGGTTGCCCGGTGACTGATCGGCTGGTCGGTGTTGTCCGGCCGCGACATTCCGGGCGCTGCCTCCCGCCACGGGAGCGGGATCGGCTCGCCACGACGGGAATTTCCGCTAGTCTGCGTCACGCCGCGTCATGCTGCAAGCGCGTCGGCGAGCAGCCACCCGCAGCGGGACAGTCGGTGCAGATGCCATTAGACTGCGCTGTTCCACGCATCGAGACCACACGAGAGGGCCGGATGAGGCGAACATTCGAATGGATGATCGGGTTGCGCTACACGCGTGCCAAGCGACGCAACCGCTTTGTGTCGTTCATCTCGGCTACCTCGATCATCGGCATCACCCTCGGCGTGACCGCCCTGATCGTGGTGATCTCGGTGATGAACGGCTTCCAGGACGAGCTGCGCGAGCGCATCCTCGGCATGACCGCGCACGTCACCGTCAGCCAGCAGGGCGGGGCGCTCGCGGACTGGCCGTCGGTGGTCGAGCGGGTGGACGGCAACCCCGCGGTACAGGCCGCCGCGCCCTACATCCAGTCCGAGGGCATGCTCTCGGCCGGGTCGGCGGTCTCCGGGGCGATCATCCGTGGCATCCGTCCGGCGCTCGAGAAGCCGGTCACCGACATCGGTGCCCACATGCAGCAGGGCGCGCTCGAGGATCTCGAACCGGGCGACTTCGGCATCGTACTGGGTTCGGCGCTCGCCCGTTCGCTGGGCGTGGGGATCGGCGACAAGCTGATGCTGATCAGCGCGGACGTGGCCGTCACTCCGGTCGGCGGCATGCTGCGCCAGCGGCGCTTCACCGTGGCCGGCATCTTCGAGGTCGGCATGTACGAGTACGATCGCGGCACGGCGATGATTCATCTCGCCGACGCCCAGGCGCTGTTTCGCCAGGGCGAGTCGGTCACCGGGGTGCGTCTGACGCTCGACGACATCTTCGCCGCACCGTCCGTGGCGCGTGATCTTAACCACCGCCTCGGCCCGCCCTACGTGGCCCAGGACTGGACCCGTTCGAACGCCAATTTCTTCCGCGCGATCCAGATCGAGCGCACCGTGATGTTCATCATCCTGTCGCTGATCGTGGCGGTGGCCGCGTTCAACATCGTCTCGACGCTGGTGATGCTGGTCACCGACAAGCAGGGCGACATCGCCATCCTGCGCACGCTCGGCGCCAGTCCCGCCTCGATCATGATGATCTTCATCATCACCGGGGTGGTGATCGGCCTGATCGGCACGCTGGTGGGCGTCGGCGTCGGCGTGCTGATCGCGGAGAACATCGACGTGATCGTGCCCTGGATCGAGAACGCCTTCGGCGTGCAGTTCATGCCCGCCGATGTCTACTACATCAGCGACGTGCCGTCGCGGCTCGACTGGGGCGATGTCGGCCTGATCGGTCTGATGGCCTTCGCCTTGTCGTTCCTCGCCACGCTCTATCCGGCGTGGCGCGCCTCCCGTGTCCAACCGGCCCAGGCCCTGCGATATGAATGATTCGTCCACCGAACGTGCCGTCCTCGAGGCGCGCGGACTGACCCGCACCTTCCGCGAGGGCAACCTCAACGTCGAGGTGCTGCGCGGCATCGACCTGACCATCCGGGCCGGCGAGCGCATGGCGATCGTCGGCGCCTCCGGGGCGGGCAAGTCGAGCCTGCTGTCCCTGCTGGCGGGGCTGGACCAGCCGAGTGACGGCGAAGTCTGGCTGGCCGGGCAGCGCTTCTCGGCGCTGGGCGAGCGCCGCCGTGGCCTGCTGCGCAATCGGCATCTGGGTTTCGTCTACCAGGCGCATCACCTGCTGCCGGAGTTCTCGGCGCTCACCAACGTCGCCATGCCGCTGATCATTCGTCGCGTGGGGCGGGAGCAGGCCGAGGCCGACGCCCGTGCCCTGCTCGAGCGCGTCGGGCTGGGTCATCGGCTGGACCATCGTCCGGGCGAACTGTCCGGCGGCGAGCGTCAGCGGGTCGCGATTGCCCGGGCGCTGGTCGCGCGTCCCGACGTGGTGCTGGCCGACGAGCCGACCGGCAATCTCGACACGCAGAGCTCGGAGGCCGCCATCGAGGCGATGCTCGAGCTCAACCGGGCCATGGGCAGTGCCATCGTGCTGGTCACGCACGATCTCGGCCTGGCCGCTCGCATGGACCGCACCCTCCGCATCGTCGATGGCCTGATCACCGATCGTCTCTGACCCGGCCTCGCGCCTGTCGGCGCTCTGTTCGGCAAAACATATTGCGACCCGGTCAGCAGGGTCTAGGCTCCTTTGCACGTTTTGATCGCTCCGCTCTGGAGCGATTGTCGACTGTGCTTTCCAGAAAGGAGGTCCGCCGTGGCAACACTCACCCTCAATGGTCGTCCGGTGACGCTCGAGGTCGCCGACGATATGCCCCTGCTGTGGGCAATCCGCGACTACGTCGGCCTGACCGGCACCAAGTTCGGTTGTGGCACCGGCCTCTGCGGTGCCTGCACCGTGCACGTCGATGGCGAGGCGACGCGCTCCTGCGTCACGCCGATTGCCTCGGTCGACGGCAAGGACGTCACTACGATCGAGGGGCTCTCCTCGGCCGGCGACCACCCCGTGCAGCTGGCGTGGGTGGCCGAGGATGCGCCTCAGTGTGGCTACTGCCAGTCCGGCCAGATCATGCAGGCCGCCGCGCTGCTGGCGGACAACCCCGACCCGTCCGATGCGGACATCGATCAGGCCATGCAGGGCAACATCTGCCGCTGTGGCACCTACAACCAGATCCGCGCGGCGATCAAGCATGCCGCGGCGACAAAGATGGCCGGTCGTGACGGCGAGGAGGTGTCGGCATGACCACACGCAGGCAGTTTCTGAAAGTCTCCGCCGCGGTCGGTGGCGGCCTGTTGATCGGTTTTCGCCTCGGTGCGCCCGAGTCCGCCCGTGCCGCGTCGGCGGACGGCGCCTCGTCTGACGGGAAGGCGGTCTTCGAGCCCAATGCGTGGGTCGAGATGCATGCCGATGGTCGCAACATCCTGACCATCTCCGGCTCGGAGATGGGCCAGGGCGCGATGACGGTGATCCCGATGATGATTGCCGAGGAGCTCGACCTCCCCTGGGCCGACTTCGACACCCGTTTCGCGCCGGCCGATCCGGTCTACGCCAACCCGGTGCTGGGTGGACAGGTCACCGGCGGCAGCGCCACCGTGCGCGGCTTCTACAACCAGCTGCGCGAGGTCGGCGCCAGTGCCCGGGAGCTGCTGATGCAGGCCGCGGCCAATCGCTGGGGGGTGCCGCTCAGCGAGTTGCGGACCGAGCCGGGCGTGGTCGTTCACACCGCCACCGGCCGCCAGGCCGAATATCGCGATCTGGTCGCGGATGCCGCCGAGCTGGAGCCGCCCGAGGAGGTGTTTACCAAGTCGCCCGAGGAGTTCCGCCTGATCGGCCAGCCGACCAAGCGGCTCGACTCGCCGCAGAAGACCACGGGTCAGGCCGACTTCGGTATCGATGCCCGGCCGGGAGGCGTGCTCAAGGCGAGTATTGCCCGCTGCCCGGTGTTCGGCGGCACGCTGAAGTCGGTCGACGCATCCAAGGCGCGGAAGGCGGCCAATGTCGTCGACGTGATCGAGATGGAGCGTGGCGTGGCCGTGCTGGCACGTGACTGGTGGAGCGCCGATCAGGCGCGCAGCATGCTCTCGATCGAGTGGGACGAGGGCGAGCTGGCGGATCTCGACGATGCCGCCATCGAGGCGCAGTTCCGCGAAGGCGTGCAATCCGGCGGCAAGCCGGCCCGCAGCGAGGGGCGTGGTGCCGAGGCCTTGGCCGACGGCGAGAATACGCTCGAGGCCACCTATCGGGTGCCGTACCTGGCGCACACCACCATGGAGCCGATGAACGCCACCGCCTCGGTGCACGGTGACGGCGTCACCGTCTGGGTACCCACCCAGGCCCAGGGTTCGGTCCAGCAGGTCGCCGCGGACGTGGCCGGTGTGTCCAAGGACAAGGTGACGGTACATACCACCTTCCTCGGCGGCGGTTTCGGCCGGCGCTTCGAGACCGACTTCGTCCGCGAGGCGGTGGAGCTCTCCAAGCAGGCCGGGCGGCCCGTGCAGGTGATCTGGTCTCGGCCCGACGACATCCGGCACGACTTCTATCGCCCGGCGGCCTACAACGAGCTTGCCGCCACGCTCGGCGACGACGGCCTGCCGGTGGCCTGGGTGCATCGCATTGCCGGTCCGTCGATCTGGTCGCGGGTCGCGCCGGGCATGGTCAAGGACGGCATCGACCCGGCGGCGGTCGAGGGGGCAGCCGATCACCCCTACCAGATCGAAAACATCGATGTCTCCTACGCCCAGGTCGATCCGGGCATCCCCGTCGGCTTCTGGCGCTCGGTGGGGCATTCGCAGAACGCCTATGTTGTCGAGTCGTTCCTCGACGAGCTGGCGCGCAAGGCCGGCATGGATCCCGTCGAGTACCGCCGCCGGCTCTTGAAGTCCGATGCGCGTGAGCGCGGCGTCCTCGACCGGGTTGCCGAGATGGCCGACTGGGGTGGCAAGGTCCCCGAAGGGCGCGCCCGCGGTGTTGCGGTGGCCAAGTCGTTCGGCAGCTACTGTGCCGAGGTGGCCGAGGTGTCGATCGAGAACGGCATGCCGCGCGTTCATCGCGTCTGGGCCGCGATCGATTGCGGTATTGCGGTCAACCCGGCGGGCGTCGAACGTCAGATACATTCGGGCATCGCCTACGGCCTGACCGCGGCGCTGTTCGGCCGCATCTCGATCAAGAACGGCCGTGTCCAGCAGCAGAACTTCAACGACTACAAGGCACTACGCATGGACCAGATGCCGGCCGTCGAGGTGTCGATCGTCGACTCCGGCAATGCGCCGGGTGGCGTGGGCGAGCCGGGGGTGCCGCCGATCGCGCCGGCCGTGGCCAACGCGCTGGCGAGCCTCACCGGCAAGCCGGTCCGTGAGCTGCCGATCGAGCTGGACGGCTCGGCATGACCTCCGCCGCGCGGTCGTTCTCGGACCGCGAGGCGGCCCTGAGACTGGCCGTCGACGGGCTGGCCACCGGTCGCGAGGTGGTGCTGGTCACGGTGTTGTCGACCTACGGCTCGGCCCCGCGTCGGCCCGGGTCGATCTGGGTGATCGTCGACCCGGGCGCCGACCGGCCTCGGATGCAGGGGTCGATATCCGGCGGCTGTGTCGAGGACGACCTGCTCGACTGGCTTGCGCAGCAGCCGTCCCGGGGCGAGCGCCAGGCACCGGTGACCCGTTCCTATGACGGTCGCGAGCATCCCGGCCTGCCCTGCGGCGGCACCCTGACGGTACTGGTCGAGTGGCCGCGGCAACTCAACGAGCTCGAGCCGGCCCTGGCGGCCGTGTCCGGCCGGCAGCCGGTCTGGCGCCAGGTCGACCTGGCCAGTGGCGCGGTTGAATGGCGGCCCGCGACCAGTCCATTGGCCGAATCGCCGCAACACGACAAGCGGCGCCTCGCGGTGCCCTTCGGCCCGGCGTGGCGGCTCGTGATCGTCGGCAGCGGTCCGGTGGCCGATCAACTCGGGCCACAGGCGCTGGCCCTGGGCTTCGAGGTGATCGTCTGCGACCCACGCGACAGTGTGCAGCCGGCGCCTGCCGGAGCAACGCTTTCCTCGGAGGCGCCCGAGCGGCTGTTCGCACGCCTGGGACTGGATGAGCGCACCGCCGTGGTCGCGGTCGCCCACGACCCGCGCCTGGACGATCTGGCCCTGATCGACGCGCTCGACTCATCCGCCTTTTACGTTGCCGCGATGGGCGGGGCAGGCACGAGTCGGGCCCGCCGCGACCGGCTGGCCTCGCTGGGTGTCGACACCTCGCGGCTACGAGCGCCGGCCGGGCTGGACATCGGCTCGCACACCCCAGCAGAGATCGCCGTCTCGATCGCCGCCGAACTGGTGGCCGCCCGCAGCTTGGCGCGGAAACGTGCCGATGGCGTGGCGGCCATGCCGGTTGCCCGCGCCTCGCTGGATGCCGGCTGAACGCCGCGCCCCGGCCGAATCGGAGGCGGGCATCGTCGGCGTGGTGCTCGCCGCGGGGCGGGCGCGGCGCTTCGGGGCGGACAAGCGCTGGGCCAGCTGTCGCGGCGAGCCGCTGCTTGCCCATGCGCTGACGGTCGCGCGGACGGTCTGCGACCGCGTCCTGGTGGTGGTCGAGGCCCCCGATCCCCGTCTGGATGCCCTGCTCGACCGACTGCCCGCCGAGGCGATCATCTGTCCGGAGGCCCACCAGGGTTTGGCGGCCAGTCGTCGCTGTGCGCTGGCTCGGATCGAGCGAGCGGTCGGTGTCGCGGGAGTCTTGATCTTTCTCGGCGACATGCCCGATGTTCGTCCGGTGGATGCCCTGCGGCTGATCCGTTCGATGCGCCTGGACGGCCGCCCCGTGCGTCCGGTGCATGACGGCCGGCCGGGGCACCCGGTCGCCTGTCCGCCCGGCTGGATTGGTCACGTGGCCGCGCACGGCTTTCCGGCCGGCGAGGGCAAGATGCTGCGCTGCATTCATCCTGGTGTGGTGCAGGACGTGGACCGACCCGGCGATCTCGGCATTCACGCCTGACCAGGGACTGACCCGAACGCGGCCGCGACGTCGTGCATCAGCCTGTGCTAACTTTTCAATTGACGCCGGGGCGCTCGTGCCGCGCCCGCGGACATCTCATCGCGATTGCATCAAAGGACCCCGGATGAACGAGCGTCCGCCAACGAGTCGTGCCACCGAGCCCCTGCACGCCTCGCACCACTGTTTCGCATCGCCCCGTTTCGCCGACGAATCGGCCGTGCTGGCCGATGCCTATCGGCTGCTCGACGACGCGGTGATCCGTTACGAGGGTCAGACCGTCGGCACCATGGCGAGTCTCGATCCGCGCGCGCCGGCCGACAACTATCGTGACTGCTTCGTGCGCGATTTCGTCTCGGCCGCCTTCCTGATGCTGCTCGAGGGGCGCTCCGACGTGGTGCGCGAGTTCCTCGCCATGATCCTGCGCATGCGTGGCCAGCAGGAGGAACTCGAGGGGCAGCAGATCGCTCCTGGCGTGCTGCCAGCCTCCTTCCGCGTGATCACGCTCGACGACGGCAGCGAACAGCTGTCCGCCGACTTCGGCGACCGCGCCATCGGTCGGGTGGCCCCGGTCGACTCGATGATGTGGTGGGCGGTGTTGCTGCGTGCCTACGTGCGCTTCACCGGCGACACCGCCTTCGCCCATACCCCCGAGGTGCAGCGCGGCCTGCGCATGATCCTGAGCCTGTGCCTGCAGAGCCGATTCGAGGTCTTCCCGACGCTCCTGGTGCCGGACGGCTCGTTCATGATCGACCGCCGCATGGGCGTCAACGGTCATCCGCTGGAGATCCAGGCGCTGTTCGACATGACCCTGCGGGCGGCGGACCTCCTGACCGTCGACGAGGGCAGCCACTGGCTGATCGATCTGGCCAAGCGCCGCCGCGGCGTGCTGCGCGATTATGTGCGTCGCTACTACTGGCTGGATCTCGACGTGCTCAACGAGGTGCACCGCTTCTCCACCGAGAAGTTCGGTCACGACGTCGACAACGTCTTCAACATCTACCCCGAGTCGATCCCGGAGTGGGTGGCCGACTGGCTGCCCGACGACGGCGGCTACTTTGTCGGCAATCTGGGCCCCGGCCGGATCGACTTCCGCTTCTTCTCGCAGGGCAACTACCTTGCCACCCTGGCGGGGCTGGCCACGCCGCGTCAGGGAGGGTTGCAGATGCATACCCTCGCCGAGCGCTGGGACGACCTGATCGGGCAGATGCCGGCCAAGCTGGTCTATCCGGCGGTGCGCGGTGCCGAATGGCGGCTGATGACGGGGTCGGATCCGAAGAACGTGCCCTGGTCGTACCACAATGGCGGCAACTGGCCGGTGCTGGTATGGCCGCTGGTGGCCGCCTCGATCGTGGCCGGTCGTCAGGACCTCGGCGAACGGGCCTTCCGCGTCGCCGAGCGGCGACTGATGGAGGACAGCTGGCCGGAGTACTACGACGGCCGTCATGGTCGGCTGATCGGCCGCCGGGCGAACCTGCACCAGGTGTGGAGTGCGACCGGCATGCTGCTGGCCCGGCATTTCCTCGAGAGCCCCGGGCGGCTGGCCGCGCTGGCGCTGACCGAGGACGATGACACCGAGCCGCGCAACGGAGACGACGGTCCGGACATGGACGATCACGGAGATGATTGAGGCATGACGATTACGGCAGGGGAAAACGGACTCTATATCTGCCTGGTCAGCGTTCACGGGCTGATCCGAGGGGAGAACCTGGAGCTGGGGCGTGATGCCGATACCGGCGGGCAGACGCTCTACGTGGTCGAGCTGGCCCGGGCGCTGGCACGGCGCCCCGAGGTCGAGCGCGTCGACCTGTTTACCCGGCGGGTGGTCGACCCGCGCGTCGATGCCGACTACGCCCAGCCGGAAGAGGAGCTGGGTGACAACGCCCACATCATCCGCATCGACGCCGGTCCGGAGGAATACCTGCCCAAGGAACGCCTCTGGGACTACCTCAACTGCTTCGTCGACGGGGCGCTCGCCCATATCGACTCGGTGGGTCGGACACCGACACTGGTGCACAGTCATTACGCCGACGCCGGCTACGTCGGCGTGCGCCTGGCCAGCAATCTCGGCGTGCCGCTGGTGCATACCGGCCACTCCCTCGGGCGGGTCAAGCGCCGCCGCCTGCTGGCCCGTGGCGAGAGCAGCGCGACCATCGAGAACACCTATGCGATGTCCACCCGGGTGCGCGCCGAGGAAGAGGTGCTGCTCGCCGCGGACATGGTGGTGGTGAGTACCGGCCAGGAGATCGAGGAGCAGTACGGGCTCTACGACTGGGCCGACGAGGACAAGATGACGGTCATCCCGCCGGGGGTGAACCTCGAGCGGTTCAACCCGCCGCCGGCGACCTTCGCCCCCCCCATCCGCGCCGAGCTCCGGCGCTTCCTCAAGGAGCCGGAGCGGCCGCTGGTGCTGGCACTGTCCCGCCCCGACGAGCGCAAGAACATCGCGACCCTGATCGAGGCCTTCGGCGGCCATCCCGAGCTGCGCGATCAGGCCAACCTGGTGATCATTGCCGGCAAACGCGACGACATCCGCGACATGGATGCCGGGCCGCGCAAGGTGCTCACCGACCTGCTGCTCCTGATCGACTACTACGACCTCTACGGCGTGGCGGCCTACCCGCGCCACCACGCCTCGGGCGATGTGCCGGATCTCTACCGGTTGGTCACGCGCAGCGGTGGCGTGTTCATCAATCCGGCTCTGACCGAACCCTTCGGCCTGACGCTGATCGAGGCGGCCGCCACGGGCGCGCCGATACTCGCCACCGAGGATGGCGGGCCGCGCGACATCGTCGGTGCCTGCGAGAACGGCGAGCTGATCGATCCGCTCGACGCCGGCGCCATGGGCGAGAAGATCCACGCCCTGCTCGACGACCGGGAGCGCTGGCGGCGCTACTCGGACAACGGCGTGCGCCGCGTGCGCGAGCACTACTCCTGGGATGCGCACGTCGAGTCCTACCTCGAGCGCGTCGGACAATTGGGTGGTGGCGAGCGCCGGGCCGAACGCCCCGAGCTGCCGGACCACCTGCTTACCCAGATCGACCGTGCGCTGGTGATCGAGCTGGCGGCCCTCGGGGACTCCACCGACAAGGCGAACCGGGAGCGCCTGCTGGAAGCCCTGCGACGCCATCGTCGCCAGGTGGGGTTCGTCGTGGTCTCCGACCGCCCGCGCCACCAGGTGCTCGCCCTGCTCAAGGAAATGGCGATTCCCTCGCCGGACGTGCTGATCACCCGCGGCGGCACCCAGATCCATTACGGCGCGCATCTGACGCGCGACGAGGGCTGGAGCCGCCACATCGGCTATGCCTGGCAGCCCGACCGTGTCTACAACTTCCTCGCGCAGACACCCGGCGTGGTCCTGCGCTCGAGGGCGGTCCAGGGCGTTCATTCGGTGCATGCCTTCATCGAGGATGCCGATGCCTTCGAGGGTATCGAGGCGGTCGAGAACGAGCTGCACGCCCTCGACATTCACGCCCATCTGGTGCGCCTGACGCGCAACGAACTGCTGGCCATGCCGGTGCGCGCCTCCAAGGGCTTCGCCCTGCGCTACTTCGCCAGTCAATGGGATATCCCGCTCGACCACCTGCTGGTCGCCGGCGGTGTCGCCACCGACGAGGACATGCTGCGCGGCAACCCGCTCGGCGCGGTGGTCACCGCCCACGGCAAGCACGAGCTGCCCGGTCTGACCGGGCTCGACCGGGTGATCTTCACCCGCGCTCACGGGCCGGGCGGGGTGCTCGAGGCGATCGAGCATTACGACTTCTTCGGGGCCTGCGACGTGCCCGAAAACCGTGACGTGTCGGAGGGCGAGCAGTGAACGGGGTGGCGCCGATCCTGTTGTGCTGCGACCTGGATCGCACCCTGATCCCCAATGGCAAGGCCGAGGAGTCGCCCGAGGCGCGTGCCCGGCTGGCGCGCTTCTGCGCCCATCCATCGGTCGAGCTGGTGTTCGTCTCGGGGCGTGACCTGCAGCTGGTGCTCGACGGTATCGACGAGTGGTCGCTGCCGCAGCCGGATTACATCATCGGCGATGTGGGCACGACCATCTATGCGCCTCGTCGGCAGACGGGGGCGGGCAGCGGTGACTGGATCCACTGGCCGGCGTGGACCGACGAGATCGCACCGTACTGGAACGGCCTGACCCACGACGACATCAGCGACCTGTTCGACGACATCACCGCGATCCGCTCGCAGGAACCGTCAAAGCAGGGGACGTTCAAGGCGAGTTACTACGTCGAGCGCAACGTGAACCAGGAGGTCCTCGATGCCGAGCTGCACGGCCGCCTGTGGCGCAACGGCATGGATGCGCGACTGGTGTGGTCGGTCGACGAGGCGGCCGACGTGCTGTTGCTCGACGTGCTGCCGTCGGGTGCGAGCAAGCTGCACGCGATCGAGTTTCTCATCCAGTCGTTGGCCTTCGATGAGCGCCGCGCTCTGTTTGCCGGAGACTCGGGCAATGACCTACATGCGCTGGGCAGTCACATCAACGGCGTGCTGGTAGCCAACGCCGATCCCGAGGTCAAGGAGCGGGCTCGGGAACTGGTGCGTGCCGGTGCGCTCGAGGACACCCTCTACCTCGCCCAGGGTGGCCTGTTCGGCATGAACGGAAACTATGCCGCCGGCGTGCTCGAGGGGCTGGTGCACTACCTGCCGGAAACCCGTGCGCTGATGAGTCTGGGCGACGACAGTCGGGCCGACGGGGCATGAGCCGCCGAACGAGTCGTCGTTGATGCTCTGGCAGGCCCTCCGCCGGCTGTTCGGCCGGCATCCCGTCCCGTCCGTCGAGATCCCGCCCGATACCTGGTCGGCGCTCTGCCGCGAGCAGTCGGAGCTGGCCGACCTGACCGACGACGAGGTCGAGCGCCTGCGGCAGCTGGCCGGGCGCTTCCTTGCCGGCCGGCCGTTCTATGCCGCCGGGGGCATGGCGCTGACCGATGCCGCACAACTGCGCATCGCTGCCCTGGCGGTGCTGCCGGTGCTCGGTCTGGGCCTGGACTGGCTCAAGGCGATCCGCTCGGTGATCGTCTACCCCGATGCCTTCGAGGTGGACCACGAGGAAATGGACGAGGCCGGCGTGGTGCACGAGGTGCGCGACCTGCGCGCCGGCGAGGCCTGGTCGCACGGCACGCTGGTGCTTTCCTGGGCGGACATCGAGGCCGGGCTCGATCCCGAGGTGGCCACCAGCGTGGTCGTGCACGAAATCGCCCACTTCATCGACGGGGCGAACGGGGCGGAAAACGGCTTCCCGCCGCTGCACAAGGATCAGGATCGTCGTCGCTGGACCGAGGATTTCCAGGCGGCCTTCGAGCGGCTCAACAGCTGCCTTGACGCCGACCGGGAGCCAGCGATCGACCCTTACGCGGCCACCAATCCGGCCGAGTTCTTCGCCGTGCTCAGCGAGTACTTCTTCCGCCTCCCCGAGGAGCTCGCGCATTTCGATATCCGTCTCTATCGTCATCTGGCGGCGTTCTACGGACAGGACCCGCTGCGGCGTCACGACAGGGTGGCGGCTGTCAAAACGGCTCTCGACGTCTAAAGTCTTGCACAGGCACCGGCAAGCGGCCGGCAGACGGAATCATTCACATTGTCGACGGAGGATTTCCATCCATGAGTGCAGCCAAGGCGAAGAAGAACGACAAGACCCTCAAGAATCTGCAGCAGGCGCTTTCGATGGAGCTCACCGCTACCCATCAGTACATGCTGCATGCGCACGTGCTCGAGGACTGGGGGCTGGATCGCCTGTCGAAGAAGATGCACGGCGAGGTCCAGGAAGAGCTGGGCCACGCCAGTCAGTTCATCGATCGCATCCTGTTCCTGGACGGCGACCCCGAGGTCACCGAGGCCAAGCCGGCCAAGCGCTCCAACTCGTTGAGCGACATGTTCAAGGCCGACCTCAAGGAAGAGCTGGCCTCGATCGAGTTCTACGGCAAGGCGGCGATCCAGGCGCGTGACGAAGGCGATGTGGGTACGGTCCATATCTTCGAGGAGATCCTCATGGACGAGGAGGGCCACGCCGACTGGCTCAAGCGCCAGCTCGAACTGATCGAGCGCATGGGCGAGCCCAACTACATCCTCGCCTATCACTCGCCCGACACCGGCGAATAGTCAGCCGCCGCGGCCAGGTCGCAACGGCATCAGCGGGCCGACCCACCGGGTCGGCCTTTTTCATGCCAAGGCGACTGCCGTCAACGGCCGAGGAAGTCGATCGCCGCCGCGGCCACCGTTTTCGACAGCAGCAGGCCGAAGTGGTTGACGGGCAGGCACAGGTGCGCGGCGATGCCGGGCACGCGGGTCTCGGCGACCGCGACCGTGCCGTCGTTCGCTCCGTTCAGGGCGCCGGGCACCAGTCGACCCGGGCCGATCGGGCGGGTGCCGGCGACCATCAGGGTGTCCGTTGCCTGCCAGGCCGGTGCCTTGCCGTCGAGGCCGTCGACCAAGCTGCCGGCGAGCAGCCGCCGGCCGAGTGACCAGCGTGCCAGGCGTCTGGCGACCTCGCTGCCGGCCAGCGGGCTGCCGAGCAGCACCATGCGCGTGTCGGAGGCGAGCAGGGCCGGGTGACGGTCGATCAGGTGCGCGAGCACGATGCCGCCCAGGCTGTGGGCGATCAGGTGCCGGGGTGTGGCGGGTTGCCGTTTCAGCCAGGCGGCCAGCTGATCGGCACTCGCCGCGGGAGTGGCGCGGGTGGAATAGCCGAACCGGGAGGGAGTCATGCCGGCGCGATCGAGTCGGCCGGCCAGTGGGCGTAGGGCCCAGGGCCCCATCCACAGGCCGTGGATCAGGGCGATCGTCGGCCGCGGCTCGTCCGTCACCGGGCGGGTCAGGCGATGTTCGCGATCAACTGGCCGACCAGGGCGGTCGCGGCCATGGTCGCCGCGCCCCAGAAGGCGGTGCGAAAGCCGCCGAGGAACAGCGAGGCGCCGCCGGTCCGGGCGCTCAGCGCGCCGAGGGTTGCCAGTACCGCCAGGGTGACCGGCACGGTCACCAGCGTCATGACCGATGCCGGTGCGAGCAGCGTGGCGAACAACGGCGTGGCCGCGCCGATCGCGAAGGCCGCGGCCAGCGGAATGGCGGCGAGAAACGGGCGGGTGGTGGTGATCCGGTAGAGCCCCATCTCTTCGCGCGCATGGGCGCCCAGGGCATCGTGGGCCATCATCTGGCGGGCGACGCGCTCGGCGGTTTCCGGGTCGCAGCCGCGGTGGACGTAGATGTCGCGCAGTTCGCCGAGCTCGTGCTCGAAGTTGATCTCCAGCTCGCGCGCCTCCATCTCCAGGTCGGCCTGCTCGGTGTCCTGACGCAGTCGCAGCGCGACGTGCTGGCCCGCCGCCAGAGCCAGGGCGCCGGCCACCAGGGCGATGCTGGCGGCGAGCACGATGTCCGCGCGCTCCGAACCCGCCGCCAGCAGCCCGGCGATCAGGCTGGCGACCGCGACCAGGCCCGCGATGGCACCGAGCAGGCTGGCGCGCAGGCTGCGGTAGCGGTTCAGCCGGTGATGTTCTCCATGAAGGTCGGGCCGTTGCGTCATGCGGGTCTCTCTGTTCCTGACCGGCCCAACGGCCGGATGGTAATCTGGGCGCTCCGGGGCGAGCGGCGATCGCGTCGGTCGCCCATGATACTGCCACGGCGGTCGCGGCAACCCAACCGGAGTCGCGTCCACAGCAAGGGCCAACCGGCAGGCGGAATCTCTCTCGCGCATGCAGCATCCATTCGACATCAGCACCGATCATCTCTGCCAGCGCCTGCAGCAGGCGCTGGCGGACGTCGACGCAGGCCTCGCCCAGGCCGCGGCGCAGGCCCTCGATCGCCTCTGCCATGCCGCCGCACAGCCCGGCGAGGACAGCCCGGCGACCACCGGGCCGCGCGTCGCGGTGGCGCTGGCGGGCATCCATGCCGACCTGCCCACGCTGGTGGCGGCGCTGCTGGCCGATCCCGACCTCGCCAAGGGTGCGGATCTCTCGTTCGGCGTCGGCGTGCTCGATCGCGCCGGCCAGGAACAGGTGCAGCAGCTGCTGACCGCCATCGAGCGCTTGCGTGAGTGGGAGGCGCGGTATCCGGCACCGCGCTCGGAGCGCCAGCGCGAGTACTGGCGGCGCCTGCTCCTGGCCGGGGCGCGCGACGCCCGTGCCGTGCTGATCGATCTCGTCTACCGCCTCGAGGGCATGCGGGCGCTGGTCGACGAGCCGGACGAGGCCAGTCGCCGCCGATTTGCCGGTATGACGCTGGCCGTGCACGCCCCCATCGCCCATCGCCTCGGTCTCGGGCAGATCAAGTGGGAGCTCGAGGACCTGGCATTCCGGCATCTCGAACCGGCCACCTACGTCGAGATCGCCCGCCTGCTCGACGAGCGCCGCGCCAGCCGCGAGGCGTACCTCGCCCGCACCGAGGGCCAGTTGCGACACGCGCTGGTGCAGGCCGGCATCCGTGCCGAGGTCTACGGCCGGCCCAAGCACATCTACAGCATCTGGGGAAAGATGCGTCGCAAGCAGCTGTCCTTCGACCAGTTGTTCGACGTGCGGGCCCTGCGGGTGCAGGTCGACTCGGTTACCGACTGCTATGCCGCGCTTTCGGTGGTCCACGAGCTGTTCCGCCCGATCCCGAGCGAGTACGACGATTACATCGCCCGCCCCAAGCCCAACGGCTACCAGTCGCTGCACACCGCCGTCGAGGCCGATGAGGGCAAGGTGGTCGAGATCCAGATCCGCACCGAGCGCATGCACGCCTTCGCCGAGTACGGCGTCGCCGCCCATTGGCGCTACAAGGGTGGCGGCGGGGGTAACAACCCCTTCGACATGCAGGTCGAGTCGTTGCGCCGCGGCCTCTCGCGCGGCGAGGTCCAGCCGCTGGCCGCGCCCATGGTTTACGCCTTCACGCCCAACGGCGAGCTGGTCGAGCTGCCTTACGGGGCGACGGTGCTCGATTTCGCCTATCGCATCCACACCCATCTCGGCCATCGCTGTCGCGGGGCGAAGGTCAACGGCCAGATCGCGCCGCTGAAGACCGAGGTGGCCAATGGCGACGTCGTCGAGGTGCTGACCCACAAGGAGCCGGCCCCGAATCGCGAGTGGGCGCATGCCAACAGCGGCTTCCTCAAGTCGGCGAGCTCGCGCGCCAAGGTGCGTAACTGGTTCGCCCAGTTCGACCGCGAGGATGCGCGCGAACGCGGGCGGGTCCACTGCGAGCGTCTCTATCGACGCTTTTCCATGGATGCCGCGGCCCGCCGTCGGCTGTTGACCGCCCTGGGCGTGAACAGCGAGGAGCAGCTGTTTCTCGCGGTGGGCAGTCACCGCATTGCCACCGAGACCCTGCAGGCCGCTGCCCGCTCGCAGCTTGGGACGGACGCCGATCGCTCGGCGCGCCCGCCTCGGCCCAGCGCGCCCGAAAGTGAGCCACTGGCCGAGCCCCCCGGCGGACGCAGCCTCCTGATCGAGAACCAGGCGATCGACGGGCTCAAGGTGACCGCGGCGAAGTGCTGCCAGCCGCAGCCGGGCGAGCGGGTGATGGCCTTCATCAGCCGCTCGCAGGGCTACAAGCTGCACCGCCCCGACTGTCGCAATCTCGCCCATCTGGCCGGCCGTTACCCGGAACGGGTGCTGCCGGTCGAATGGCCGTCGCCGGGCGACGACGGCTGACAGCAAAACGTCATCCGCGGCGATTACCGTGGCGGGCATGGACAAGCACAGCCCTTTCGCTTCCCTGCACCTCGCCGACGTCACCATGTTCTGGGGGCCGGCCTCCGGCGGCGTTCGTCGCTACCTCGAGGCCAAGCGCGCCCATCTCGCCGGTCGTGCCGATTGCCGCCACAGCCTGCTGGTGCCCGGTCCCTACCCGGCGTGGTCCGCCGATGACAACCAGTGGCTGCGTCAGCTGCCGGCGCGTCGCCTGCCCGCCGGCGACGGCTACCGCTTTCCCTTGCGGCCCGGGCCGTGGCGGGACGCGTTGGTCGAGCTGGCACCGGACGTGATCGAAGCCGGCGACCCCTACGTCACCGCTCACGCGGCGCTGGCGGCCGGCCGCCGGCTGGACGTGCCGGTGGCGGGGTTCTTTCACTCTGACCTGTCGCGGCTGCTGGCCCTGCGTTTCGGCGAGTGGGTGCGGCCACTGTCATCGCGCTACCTGGCCCGACTGTACGACCGCTTCGACTGGATGTTCGCGCCCAGCGAGGTGATGGCCGAGCAGCTCGCGGACCTGGGCGTGCATCACGTCAGCGTGCAGCGCCTCGGGGTGGACACCAACGTGTTCCGCCCCTCGGCAGCCAGCCCGGTGCTGCGCGAGGCGCTGGGTATCCCGCGTGAGGGGCGCTTGCTGGTGTTCGCGGGGCGCAATACCCGCGAGAAGCATGTCGATCAGCTGATCGCGGCACTCGAGCGTCTCGACGATCGCTACCATCTGCTGCTGATCGGTGCCGGCATGCCATCGACCGGCCATCCGCGTCTGCGGGTGGTCGATTACCTCCGTGATGAGCACGAGCTGGCGGCGTATCTCGCCTCGGCGGACGCGCTCCTGCACGCCGGTGACGCCGAGACCTTCGGGTTGGTGATCGTCGAGGCGATGGCCTGCGGCCTGCCGGTGGTGGGGGTGCGTGCCGGCGCGACGCCCGAGCTCGTGGACGAGCACGTCGGCGAACTGGCCGAGCGTGCCCGCGGCGCCGAGCTGGCGCGGGCGGTCGAGCGGTTGTTCGAGCGCGACTGGCTTGGGCTGGGTGCCGCCGCCCGCCGGCAGGCGGTGCAGGTGCACGGCTGGACACGCCAGTTCCAGCGGCAGTTGGCGCAGTTCGCCCGGTTGGCCGGCGAGACATCGTCCGCCGAGGAGGCGTCCGGGTCGGGGTCCGAGCTGACAGCCGGTGCCCTCGGTCCCTCGACACCCCATTCCTGATCCGCAGCGAGGGGTGGCTGGCGTCTATTGCATCGCCGCCGCTTCGATCTGGGTGTAGGCCCGGCTGATGTTGGTGCGATGCCAGTTGTCGAAGTGCTCGAGGTGCTTGAAGCGAGGCGCATCGGTCAGGCGATCCACCGTGGCCTGCAGGCCCTCGAAGTTGTCGACCGCGGTGCGGATCTCGGCCACCAGGAAGTCGAGATAGTCGCCGGCCTCGGCGCGCGCCTGTGCCATGTCGGTCACCTGGCCGTGGCCGGGCACGACATGTTTCGCCTCGAGCGTTTCCATCTCGTGGAAGGCCCCCTGCCAGGAGAGCACGTCCGACCAGGGGTGGATGCCCAGCATGCGGTCGACGTAGACCATGTCACCGGTGAAGACCGTCTCCCGTTCGGGCAGCCAGACGACGATGTCGCCGGGGAAATGCGCGTCGCCGAACCAGATCAGTTCGAAGGTGGTGCCGCCGATCTCCAGCCGCTTGCGATCGGCATCGATCGGATCGGCCGACGGCATCGGTTCGGTGCCCGCAAAACGCTCTCCCAGCACCTCCTCGAGGCGGGCGACGTGCTGGTCG
Source organism: Guyparkeria sp. WRN-7 (assembly GCF_001641825.1). Lineage (GTDB taxonomy): Bacteria > Pseudomonadota > Gammaproteobacteria > Halothiobacillales > Halothiobacillaceae > Guyparkeria. The sequence goes on from NZ_LRFH01000014.1 coordinate 382,718, forward strand.
GCGAACCGCCGCTGCGTTTCCACCGTGCGTTTGAGCGCGATGATCTCCGCCCCCTGCTCGGCAAACCAGGCATTGCCCAGCCAGCGATGGTCCTGGCTGCCCGTGTTGATGACATGCGTGACCGGCTGGTCGGTCACCGCGTCGATGGCCGCGTCGATCTGCTTTGCCCCGAGGCGCGAGGCGCCGGAGTCGATCAGCACCACGCCCGTGTCGGTGACCACGAAGCCGAGATTGTTGTTGAGGGCGTCGTTCCCGGCGGTACGGCCCGTGATCGGGCCGACGATGGCGTAGACGTTGTCGACCACGGGCGTGGCCCTGGGCTCATAGTTCTGGGGCTCGTCGGCCTGGGTGATGCCGGCAAGGCCGAGACCGAGCAGAGCAAGCAAGGAAACAAGGGCTTTCTTCATGGGGTGGTTCCGTGGGAGGTCAGGCCGAGCAGGCGGCATTGGGGCGGTCGGTCATGCTGGTCAGACGACGGCGGTCTTCGTTGAATGCCGCGTCGTCCTGCATGCCGGCCAGGGCGTTGTCGATGATTGCGCCCGCCCAGCCGGGCAGGCCGGGCGACAGGCGGTAATGAACCCACTGGGCGCGGCGTTCGCCCTCGATCACACCGGCCTGGCGCAGGTTGGCCAGCTGGCGGGAAACGCGGGGCTGATCCTCGCCGAGGGCGTGTTGCAGTTCGCAGACGCACAGCGTGCCGTGCTCGGCCATCAGCAGGGCGAGGCGCAGACGCGTGGGGTGCGACAGGACGGCGAACATCTCGGCCGGTGACAGGGGGGATTCCATGGGTGTCATATGCAAATATCGGTACATGGCATATGTTGCATATGAGGGGTCGTCCCGGTCAAGCCGTTTCGCGGGAGCGCCCGCCCCATGAAGCGGCACCGCCCGACCTCCTAGCGGTGCGCGGTGGAGGACGTCGGCGTCAGCCCATCAGTGCGGCGCTCTTGATCAAGGCGGTGATCGGCTGATCCGGCTCGAGTCCGAGGTGCTCGACCGTGCGGCTGGTGACTTCGCTCACCAGACGTTGCCCGTCGGCCAGTGCCAGGAACACTGCGACCCGGCCGGGAGCGCTGGTTTCTATGCGCTCGATGCGGCAGGCCACCTGATTCTGCACCGAGATGCCTTCCACCGGCCCATGCGACAGCGCCACGTCGTCGCCACGCACCCGCAGGCGGCGCGGGCCGTTGCTTGTCGGGCGGCCGTCGTGAGTGAGCCACAGCGAGACGGGGCCGCTCGTCCTGTCGGAGGGGCGGGTGACGAAGCGCAACCGATACGGATCGTCGGCCACCGGTTCGAGATGCCCTTCCAGCGAGGCGACTGGCCCCTCCTCGGTGAACAGCGGCGAGTCGGCCCGGCCAAGCGCCTCGCGCAGGGTCTCGACCCGCTCGACCCGGCCCTCGTTCATGAACACCACCCGGTCGGCCAGCCGTTCGACCTCCTGCGGCGCGTGGGTGATCAGTAGCGTCGGGATGCCCAGGTCGCGGATCACCGACTCGAACAGCTCGAGCAGCTCGGCCTTGGCGCGCCAGTCGAGCGCGGCCAGCGGCTCGTCCATCATCAGCACGCGCGGCTGGCCGACCAGCGCCCGGGCGATGGCGACCCGCTGGCGCTCGCCGCCGGAGAGATTGCCGACCGCCCGGTTGAGCAGCGGGCTGATGCCGGTGCGTTCGACGATCTCGGCATGGTCGATGCCGGTGTGGCCGTCACGCGGGGCGCGTCGGGCGGCGAAGTCGAGATTGCCGCGCACGGTGCGGTTGGCGAGCAGGGCGGCGTGCTGGAAGACCATGCCGATGTCGCGCCGCTCGGCTGGCAGGGCGCGACGGCCGTCCTGCCAGGTCTCGTCGTGGAAACGCAGTTGCCCGCGGGTGTGCCGGTCGAGCCCGGCCATGGCGCGCAGCAGTGTGCTCTTGCCCGATCCCGAGCGGCCGAACAGGGCGGTCACGCCGGTCGAGTCGAAGGCGAACGGCCCGGAGTCCAGCTGGAATCGGCCCAGTTTCAGCGAGAGATTGCCTTCGAACATCGCGTTACCCCAGTCGCGCCGACAGGCGACGATTGATCAGGTAGACGGAGACCAGCGTCACGAACGAGAACAGCACCATGATCGCCGAGAGCAGGTGGGCCTGGGCGTACTCGAACGACTCGACGTGATCGAATATCGCGATCGAGACCAGCCGTGTCTGGCCCTCGATATTGCCGCCTACCATCAGCACCACGCCGAACTCGCCCACTGTGTGGGCGAAGGTGAGCACCGCGCCGACCACGAGCCCCTGGCGCGACAGCGGCAGCACCACGTTGACGAAGCGGTCGACCGTCCCGGCGCGCATCAGCCGCGCGGCATCCAGCACCTCTTCGGGCAGCGACTGGAACGCGCTCATCAGCGGCTGGACCATGAACGGCAGCGAGAACAGCACCGAGCCGATCACCAGCCCGGCGAGATTGAAGGTCAGCTGCCCCTCGAAACCGAACACGCCGAGCAGGTCGGTGACCGGGCCGGCAGGCCCCAGCGCGATGATCAGGTAGAAGCCCAGCACCGTCGGCGGCAGTACCAGCGGCAGCGATACCAGTGCCTCGAGCAGCACCCGCCAGCGCGAGCGCATCCGGGCGAGCCACCAGGCCAGCGGAATGCCGATGACGGCCAGCATCAGCGTCGTCAGCGTGGCCACCTGCAGGGTCAGCCAGATCGGGTGGGTGTCGAGGGGGATGCCGAACAGGGTCATTGCCTAACTCTTCGCTGAGCGGGCCGGGTCAGGGCACATCGTAGCCGAAGCGGCGGATGATCCCGGCGGCCGTCTCGCCGCGGACGAAGGTCAGGAAGTCGTCGACGACCTCCGGGTGCGCGCTGCGCGTCAGCGCCACGGCCCCCTGGCGAATCGGATCGTAATCCCCGGTCGGCGGCAGCCAAGCGTGGCCCTTGTCTTTCACAGGGCTGTCCGGGTCATGCAGTTGCGACAGGGCGACGAAGCCCAGCTGGGCGTTGCCGGTGGCGGCGAACTGGAAAGCCTGGCTGATGCTCTCGCCCTGCACGATCCGCCCCTGTGCCTTGAGCCGCTCGTACAGGCCCCGCTTGTCCAGTACCTGTTGTGCCGCCGTCCCGTAGGGCGCGGCCTTGGGGTTAGCCATCGCCAGGTGGCGGTAATCGCCGTCAGCGAGGATGGTCTCGGCGTTCTCGTCGACCGGCAGGGTGGCGCTGTAGAGCGCGAGCTTGCCGCCGGCGTAGACGAAGAAGTCGCGCGCCTCGCCCGAGTCGACCAGGATCTGCGGCCGGCGGGTGTCGGCGGAGAAGTAGGCGTCGAAGGGGGCGCCGTGCTGGATCTGGGCCAGCAGCTTGCCCGACGGGCCGAAGGCGAAGCGCACCTCGTGGCCGCTTTGCGTCTCCCAGGCCGCGCCGATCGCCTCGGCCGTCTTGGTGAAGTTCGCCGCCACCGCCACGGTGATGGTCTCCGCCCGGGCAAGGCCGGCCCACAGCAGTGCGCCGAGCAGGGCGATGATCCGCGTCGTTCTGACCATGGGTCGCTGTCCTCGATGTGTTGTCCGGTATATCTCGATGAGCACGATCAATCGGCTGGCGGCTGGGTCGTCTGCTCAGTCGTCGACGCCCAGGATCACGTGGCTGGCCTTGATCTGCGCGCAGGTCTCGCCGCCCTCGCGCAGGCCCAGGATCTCGATGCTGGCGTTGGTCACCACCGCCGTAATGCGGGCCCCGCCGGGCAGGGCGACCACCACCTCGCTGTTGACCGCCCCGGTCTCGATCCGCTCGACCGAGCCGCACAGATGATTGCGCGCCGAGGTGCGCGAGCCGGCATCGCTCAAGATGACGAAACTCGACTTGATCAGCGCATGCACCGGCCGGTCCTCGGCCAGCGCCATCTCCTCGGCGCTGTGGCGCGTGATCACCGCGACCAGCTCGTCGCCGCCGGCAAGCGTCACGACCACCTCGCTGTTCACCGCCCCCGGCGTGACGGTCTTCACCCGCCCGGCGAGCGCGTTTCGGGCACTGGTCTTCATCCGGATCCTCCGCAGCTGGTCGAGGTCCTCGCCCAGCTCATTGCGGTCGAACAGCTCGAGCAGCTCGCGCTGCATCGCCTCCAGCCGACGCCAGGCGGACAGCAGTCGCCGGCCCTCCTCGGTCAGTTCGGCCCCGCCGCCGCGGCTGCCGCCATGGCGCGTGGCCACCAGCGGACGTTCGGCGAGATTGTTGATCGCGTCGACCGCGTCCCAGGCCGCCTTGTAGGTCATGCCGATCGAGCGGGCCGCGCCGCTGATCGAGCCGGTCTGTTCGAGCGCGGCCAGCAGTCGCAGGCGGCGATCCGAGACCTCGCCTGCGCCCAGCTTCAGTCCCAGCGAACCGGTGAACGAAGCGTTATGTTTTTCACTATATATCGACATCGGGGCCGTGACAACGAGCGGTGGGTATCGGTCAATCTTACCCGGGGACGCGGCGCGGGAATGCTAGCGCGGTTCGTCCTTGATCTGCTGGAAGGCGTCCAGGGCGCGCTGTCGCGAAGCCTTGAGATCGACGATCGGCTCGGGATAGGTCTCGCCCAGCGTCACCCCGGCGCGATCGAGCGTCTCCGGTTTCGCCTCCCAGGGCGCGTACAGCGCCTTGTCGGGCAGATCGGCCAGTTCCGGCACCCAGCGACGGATGAAGGCGCCCTCCGGGTCGAACTTCTCGCCCTGCAGCACCGGGTTGAAGATGCGGAAGTAGGGTGCGGCGTCCGCGCCGGTGCCGGCCACCCACTGCCAGCCGGCGGTGTTGCTGGGGAGATCCGCGTCGACCAGCGTGTCCATGAACCAGTCCGCGCCGGAGCGCCAGTCGACCAGGCAGTTCTTGGTCAGGAACGAGGCGACGATCATCCGGGCGCGGTTGTGCATCCAGCCGGTGGACCACAGCGCGCGCATGGCGGCATCCACCACCGGGATGCCCGTCTGCCCGCGCTGCCAGGCGGCGAGATCGTCGGGGTGATCTTCCCAGGGCAGGGCATCGAAGCGCGCGTCGAGGTTGTCGGTCTCGGTCTGCGGGAAGTGATAGATGAGGTTGGCGCCGAACTCGCGCCAGCCGATCTCGCGCAGGAAGGCCTCGGTGCCCTTTTCCTCCAGCGCCTCGGGATGCTCGGCCCGCACCCGGGCGACGACCTGGCGCGGGCCGATCTCGCCGAAGTGCAGATGCGGCGACAGCCGCGAGGTGCCGTCGAGGTCCATGCGGTTACGGGTCTCGTGGTAGTGGTCGACCTCGTCGAGGAAGGCCTCGAACCGCTCCCAGGCACCGGCCTCGCCGGGTGTCCACCAGTCGGCAAAGCCGTCCGCCCAGTCGAGCCTCGGCAGCAGGTCGAGCGCGTCGATTTTCTCGCTCTCAATGTCGTCGGGTGCCGGCTCGAGTCGCTCGGGTTCCGGCAGCAGTTCCTGGTCGATGCCTTGAGCCAGCAGCGCCTTCCAGTAGGGCGTGAACACCTTGTAGGGCTCGCCCTGCTTGTTGAGCACGTTCCAGGGCTCGTGCAGGTAGTTGCCGTTGAACGACTGCACGGCAATCCCCGTCTTGCGCAGCGCCTGCTTGACCTCGCGGTCGGTGGCGATGCCGGCGGGTTCGAGACGGCGGTTCCAGTGCACGCCTGTCGCCCCGCTCTGCTCGGCCAGCTCGCGCAGCACGGTCGCCGGTTCGCCGCGGCGGACGACGAGACGGCTGCCCTTTTCCCGCAGGGTGCGGTCGAGTGCGACCAGGCTGTGATGCAGCCACCAGCGACTGGCCCCGCCGGCATGAAAGCCGTCGCGGCGGGTCGTTCGCCGGCTATCGGTCGGCGCGATGTAAATGGGTATGATGGGCCCGGCAGCAAGCGCCCGCGTCAGGGCGGGGTTGTCGGCCAGGCGCAGGTCCTGGCGAAACCAGACGATGGTGGGAGTGACGGACATGGACGAGTCGATGGCTTCTGGGCGGGGATGCGGCCGGTGAGTATGGCAAAGCTTTTCGCGATTGCTCGGGCGGCTCTGACGGCGTCTGTCCTGTTGTCCTTCACCCCGTCCGCCCTGGCTGAATCCGACCAGCGGCCGGTGGTGCTGGTCGCCCCGATCGCCGCCGGTGTCGAGCCGCGCCCACCGCTGGTCGGCAGCGTGGTCGCCGAGACGAATGCCGCCGTCGGTTTCCAGGCGGCTGGACGCATCAGCGAGCGCCTGGTGCGGCGTGGCGAACGGGTCGAGCAGGGCGAGCCGCTCGCCCGGCTGGACGAGCGCGATCTCGCCGCCCGGGTGGATTCGGCTCGGGCCGCGCTCGAGCAGGCGCGTGCCGATGCGCGCCTCGCCGAACAGGAGCTCGAACGCATCCGCACATTGTTCGAGCAGCAGGTCGCCAGTCGCCAGGCCCTCGACCAGGCAGAATCCCGCGCCCAGGCGACTGCCTCCCGGGTGACCAGTGCCGAGGCGCAGCTGGCCGAGGCCAGGAATGCTCTCGACTATGCCTCGTTGGCCGCGCCCTTCGACGGGGTGGTGACGGGGCTCAGTGCCGATGTGGGTGACGTGGTCGCCGCCGGCCAGCCGGTGGTCCGCCTGGCGGCCGATGAGGGGCGGCTGGTCGAGGTGGCCGTGCCCGAGCGCCGCCGTGCCGATCTCGCCGAGCGGGCCGAGGCCCGTCTGGAGGCCGACGGCGCGACCGCCGAGGTGAGCCTCGACACGATCAGCGGTGCGGCCGACCCGGTCAGTCGCAGTTATGCCGCCCGTTACCGGCTAGCCGATTCGGCCGCGGGCATGACGCCGTGGTCGCTCGGCCAGACCGCCATTCTCTCGTTCACCCGGGAGGGGGCGCGCCACCAGCGCGTGCCGGTCGGGGCGGTCTTTGCCCGCGACGACCAGCCGCGGGTGTTCCGCGTGCTCGACGGGCGGTTGGAGGCCGTCGAGGTAACGTTGCGGCGCATCGATGTCGATTACGCCCTGATCGACTCCGAGCTGCCGGCCGGGACGCTGGTGGTGATCGCCGGGGTCAATCGTCTGCATGACGGCCAGGCCGTGCGCGTGCGCCGCGGCGACGAGGTGGCGACGGGTGCCGGGGAGTCCGCTCCTTGAGCGAAGCGTCCGTCAGCCGCTTCAACCTGTCCGCGCTGGCGGTCCGCGAGCGGTCGGTCACCCTCTACCTGATCCTGCTGGTGGCGCTGGCCGGTCTGTACGCCTTCGTCTCCCTCGGCCGGGCCGAGGATCCGGCCTTCACCCTCAAGGTGATGCTCGCCGAGGCGCACTGGCCCGGGGCGACCGCCCGCGAGATGCAGGAGCAGGTCGGCGAGCCGCTCGAGGTCGCACTCGACAACGTGCCTTACTTCGATTTCGTCGAGAGCATCAGCCGGCCGGGTTCGATCTATCTCAGGATCAACTTCGAGGAGTCCACGCCGCCCGAGGCGGTCGATGACGTCTTCTACCAGGTCAGGAAGCACCTCTCCGATGCCGAGCCGCAACTGCCGCCCGGCGTTGCCGGCCCGTTCTTCAACGACGACTTCTCCGACGTCTACTTCACCCTGTATGCCCTGACCGCGCCGGGGGCGGACCAGAAGAGTCTGGTGCGTGCCGCCGAGACGCTGCGGCGCGAGGCACTGCGGGTCGAGGGTGTCGACAAGGCTCATCTGATCGGTGAGCAGGACGACCGCATCGAGGTGCGCCTCGACCCGGCGCGCATCCAGTCGATGGGGCTGACCACCGAGGCGGTTGCCGCGGCCATCGCCGGGCAGAACCGCATGACTACCGCCGGGCTGATCGAGACCGACGGCCCGCGCCTGTACCTGCGCGTCGGGTCGGGGCTTGATGCCGAGGGGGCGGAGACGATCGAGCGCATTGCCGCCACGCCCCTGAACATCGACGGCCGGGTGCTGCGCCTCTCGGACGTGGCCGACATCTCGCGACGCCTGGCCGAGCCGCCGGCCTTCGTGGTGGAGAACAACGGCCAGCGGGCGCTGATGGTGGGCGTGATCATGGCCGACAACATCAACGGCCTGAAGCTCGGCGAGCGGCTTTCTGCCTTCGAGGAGCGCGTCGCCGCCGACCTGCCGGCCGGAGTGCAGCTGGAGAAGGTCACCAACCAGGCCGACGCGATTCGGCTGGCCGTCGACACCTTCCAGATCAAGTTCCTGCTCGCCCTGGGCGTGGTGATGCTGGTGGGCTTTCTCGCCCTGGGGCTGCGCGCCGGGCTGGTGGTCGCCTTCGCCGTGCCGCTGACGCTGGCGATGACCTTCGTCGTCATGCAGATCACCGGCAAGAACCTCGACCGGATCACGCTCGGCGCGCTGATCCTGTCGCTGGGACTGCTGGTGGACGACGCCATCATCGCCATCGAGATGATGCTGGTGAAGCTCGAGGAGGGCGCCGAGCGGACAGCTGCCGCGGCGCACGCCTGGACGGTCACCGCCATGCCGATGCTGGTGGGCACGCTGGTGACCGTGGTCGGTTTCGTGCCGATCGGCTTCGCCCAGTCGAACGTCGGCGAGTATGCCGGCAACATCTTCTGGATCCTGGGCATCTCGCTGATCGCCTCCTGGTTCGTCGCGGTGGTGTTCACCCCCTACCTGGGCGTGAAGCTGCTGCCTCGTATCGAGCCTTCGTCTCCCGACGATATGTACAGCGGGCGTATCTATCGCGCATTGAGGCGTGTGGTGACCGCCTGTGTGGCGCATCGCTGGTGGGTGCTCGGCGCCACCCTGATCCTGTTTGCCGGCTCGGTGGTGCTAATGGGTCAGGGGGTGGCCAAGCAGTTCTTCCCCAGCTCCGATCGTCCGGAGCTGCTGATCGACATCCAGCTGCCGGAGGGCAGCTCGGTCGAGGCGACCCGCGCGGTGGCCGAACGGGTGGCCGCGGCGATCGAGGACGACCCGGCGCTGGAATCGCTCTCCACCTACATCGGTCGGGGCGCGCCGCGCTTCTTCCTTGCGCTCAATCCCGAGCTGCCCGATCCGGCCTTCGCCAAGATCATCGCCGTCACCCACGATGCCGAGTCACGCCAGGCCCTGCGCGAGCGGATGGAGGCGATGATTGCCGAGGGCGCCTTCCCCGAGGCGCGCGTACGTCCGCACCCGCTGCTCTACGGCCCGCCGGTGGTCTGGCCGGTTCAGTTCCGGGTCATGGGGCCCGAGGTCGGGCAGCTGGTGGCCATCGGCGAGCAGGTGCGCGAGATCATGGCGAAGAACCCGCATCTCGTTGATCCGCACCTGGAGTGGGGGCGGCAGGTGCCGGCCCTGCGTCTGGCGCTCGATCCGGGCCGGCTGGCCGCGCTGGGCGTCACGCCGGTCGAGGTCCAGTCGCAGCTGGCCGAACTGATCAACGGTCGTGCGGCGACGCGGCTGCGCGAGGATATCCGCGGCGTCGAGGTGATCGTGCGCGCCGAGCCGGGCGTTGCCCGCGACCCGGCGCAGCTCGCCCGTCTGCCGATCCGGATCGCCGAGGGGCGGACCGTGCCGCTCGAGCATCTGGGCGAGATCGAGGTCGAGACCGAGCTGCCGGTATTCAAGCGGCGCAACCAGACGCCGTATATCAACGTCAACGCCGAGATCCGCGGCGCGCAACCGCCGGACGCCACCTTTGCCAGCTGGGACGATCTGGCCGAGCTGAGGGCCTCGCTGCCGGCCGGCTACCGGGTCGAGATCGGCGGCACGGTCGAGCAGTCGGCCAAGGCGCAGAACTCGCTCAAGGTGATCATGCCGCTGATGGTGGTGCTGATGCTCACCCTGCTGATGTTCAACATGCGCTCGTTCCCGGGGCTGTTCATGGTGCTCCTGACCGCGCCGCTGGGGCTGATCGGCGCGGCCGGCGCCCTGGCGCTGTTCAACCAGCCGTTCGGTTTCGTCGCCTTGCTGGGGCTGATCGGTCTCGCGGGCATCCTGATGCGCAACACCCTGATCCTGGTAGGGCAGATCGACGAGAATCGCCGCGCCGGTGACGATCGTTATACCGCGGTGATCGAGGCGACCATCCGCCGCGCCCGGCCGGTGGTGCTGACCGCGCTGGCGGCCGTGCTCGCCTTCGTGCCGCTGACGGCCAGTACCTTCTGGGGACCGCTTGCGGTCACGCTGATCGGCGGGATTGCCGTGGGGACGGTGCTGACCATCGTCTTCCTGCCGGCGATGTATGCGGTCTGGTTCCGGGTGCGGCCGCCCGAGCCGACGGGGTGACGAAAGCCATCCCGGTGGGATGAAGGCAGCCTCCATCTCCTTGATATCCCGTTGCCCCCGGCTTTCCGCTACCCTCTGTCACGGAATCGTTGTCACAATTTCATCTTGCTGTCACAAACCGTCATCAGACTGCGTTCCTGCAATCGCGTTGTGTTGAACATCAACTGAGGTTTTTCTGATGAAACGTTTTGCCGTATCCAGCATCGGCCTGGCCGCCGTCATGGCGGCGACCATGGGCACCGCCCAGGCGCGTGACCAGGTCCGCATCGTCGGCTCGTCCACCGTCTTCCCGTTCGCCAGCTATGTCGCTGAAGAGCTGGGCGCGACCACCAAGTGGCCGACCCCGGTCATCGAGTCCACCGGTTCCGGCGGCGGCATGAAGCTGTTCTGCGAAGGCAACGAGATGGACACCCCGGACATCACCAACGCCTCGCGTCGCATGAAGCCGTCCGAGTTCGAGCGCTGCCAGGAAAACGGCGTGACCGACATCACCGAGGCCATGGTCGGCTACGACGGCATCGCCTTCGCCCAGAGCAACACCAATGACCAGGTCAACCTGACCCGCGAGCAGATCGCCCTGGCCCTGCTGGAGAAGGTGCCGCAGGACGGCCAGCTGGTCGACAACCCGTACATGAAGTGGAGCGACATCGACGCATCCCTGCCGGCCCGCGAAATCCGCGTTTACGGCCCGCCGACCACCTCCGGTACCCGTGACGCCTTCGAGGAGCTGGTGCTTGAGGCCGTGACCGAAGAGATGGACGCCTTTGGTGGCGAGGGCTACACCAACATCCGCAAGGATGGCGCCTACATCGACGCCGGCGAGAACGACAACCTGATCGTCCAGAAGCTGCAGAACGACGTCGACGCCTTCGGCATCTTCGGCTACTCCTTCCTCGAGGAGAACGCCAACAAGCTGGCCGGCGCGAACATCGACGGCGTCGCACCGGAGCCGGAAGCCATCGGTTCGGGCGAGTACCCGGTTTCCCGCTCGCTGTGGTTCTACATCAAGAACAGCCACGCCGACGACGTTCCGGCCATGGGCGAATACGTCGAGCTGTTCATGAGCGACAAGATGATCAGCGATCTCGGCTACCTCAAGGGCATCGGCCTGATCCCGATGCCGCAGGATCTGCTCAACGAGTGGCAGACCAACGTGGCCGATCGCAAGCAGCTCGAGCTGTCCGATCTGAAGTAAGCGAAGGACTCGCTCCCCAGGGATGGGGAGAGGGTGTCTCCCAGGGACGGGAAAAGGCCGGCGCGTATTGTCGCCGGCCTTCTCTTGTCGCAAGTGTTTGGCGGAATTTGTGCCGAATGCTTGCAACAGGAGTCAGGTTCTCAATAATGGGCCGCTTCGGGACTCCTGGAATGGCCTTGGCCGGCACAGCCGCCCGATGGATACCGACACCGTGATCCACGACGGAATAGCGCAGAGATGCAGACCGACCACATACTGATGACGTTCTTCGCCGGGGTGATTCTGCTCGGGGCGTTGGGGTTCTACCTCGGGCGTACCAAGGCGGCACGGACGCGTGCCGGCGGGGCGCACATGCACTCCCAGCCCGATCAGTACGCCTGGTTCGCGGTGCTGACATCCGCCGGGCCGGCGGTGATCGTCGCCTTCCTGGCGGCGATCGTGCTGGGTCTGTTCGAGAATGCCTTCCCGGGCTGGCTGGCAGTGGCCGGCTCCCTCGGGCTGGGTGCCTTCGGCCTGTTTCTCGGCCTGAATCGTATCCGTCCCGAGCTGCGCGCGCGTGACTCGCTCGAGCGCGCGGTCAAGTGGACGCTGCTTGCCGCGGCCTCCGTCTCGATCCTGACTACCTTCGGCATCCTGTTCTCCATCCTGTTCGAGGCGATCCGCTTCTTCCAGATGGAGAGCTTCTGGTACTTCATTACCGGCACAAACTGGGCGCCGGGCGACTCCTTCCTCGAGGCCGCCGGCCGCGCCGAGGGCGGCGAGGGCCCGTCCGGCAACTTCGGTGCCGTGCCGCTGTTCGCCGGCACCTTCATGATCACCGCGATCGCGATGCTGGTGGCGGTGCCGATCGGCGTCTCGGCGGCGATCTACATGTCGGAGTACGCCCCGGCGTCGGTGCGCACCGTGGCCAAGCCGGTGCTCGAGGTCCTCGCCGGCATCCCGACCGTCGTCTACGGCTTCTTCGCCGCGATCACCGTCGCGCCGCTGATCGTCTCCGCGGCCAATTCGGTCGGCGTGGATGCCTCGTTCAACAACGCCCTGGCCCCGGGGATCGTGATGGGCATCATGATCATCCCGTTCATTTCCTCGCTCTCCGACGACGTGATCAGTTCGGTGCCGAACACGATGCGACAGGGCTCGCTGGCGCTGGGCACCACCCGCAACGAGACCATCCGTTTCGTGGTCCTGCCTGCCGCGCTGCCCGGCATCATCTCGGCGACCCTGCTGGGCGTGTCGCGTGCCCTGGGCGAGACCATGATCGTGGTGATGGCCGCCGGCATGCGGCCGAACCTCACGGCCAACCCGTTCGAGGACATGACCACGGTGACCGTCAGCATCGTCTCCGCGCTGACCGGCGACAACGAGTTCGAATCGGCCGCGACGCTGTCCGCCTTCGCGCTGGGTCTGGTGCTGTTCGTGGTTACCCTGGCGCTCAACTTCGTCTCGGTGCTGATGATCCGTCGCTTCCGCCGGAAGTACGCGGTCAACAACCTGTAACCAGTCCAATCGGAAGCTTCCTGTCATGGCCCAGTCCCTGGACGACATCTCCCGTCAGCTGAAAAAACGGCACCGCAAGTCGGCACGCATGAAATGGTTGTCGATGGGCGCGCTCATCGCCGCGGCCGCCTTCCTGGTGCTGTTTCTCGTCGACATGCTGGTCAAGGGGCTGCCGGCCTTCCAGCAGGCCTACATCCAGGTCGAGATCAATTACAGCGAGCGGGCCAGCGAACTGCCGCTGGCGGCCGTCGAGGCCGACGTGCGCGAGCTGGTCAGTCGCGGCTACCTGCGCCTGATCCCGAACCGGATGGAGGCCAACCCCGACCTGCTCGGCACCAAGCGCATGGAGTGGGTGCTGGCGGACGATGCCGTCGACCAGCACCTCAAGGGGCGGGACACCCGTCTGCGTGACAAGCAGGTCGCGGTGATCGACCGGCTGGTCGAGGCAGGCAATGCCGAGCTGCGCTTCAACACCGGCTTCTTCACCAACGGCGACTCCAAGCTGCCGGAGATGGCCGGCCTGGCGTCGGCGGCCGTGGGCTCGGTGCTGGTGCTGATCGTGACATTGGCATTCGCCTTCCCGGTGGGCGTGATGACGGCGGTCTACCTCGAGGAATTCGCGCCGGACAACCGTTTCACGCGCTTTCTCGAGATCAACATCAACAACCTGGCGGCGATCCCCTCGATCCTGTTCGGTCTGCTGGGGCTCGCGATCTTCATCAACTTCTTCGGCGCGCCGCGCTCCTCGGCCCTGGCCGGCGGCCTGACGCTGGGCCTGATGACCCTGCCGATCATCATCATTACCTCGCGCGCCGCCCTGCGGGCCGTGCCCGATTCGATCCGTCAGGCGGCCTTCGGCGTCGGGGCGACCCGCTGGCAGACGGTGCGTGATCACGTGCTGCCGCTGTCGATGCCCGGCATCCTGACCGGTTCGATCATCGGTCTGGCCCAGGCGCTGGGCGAGACCGCGCCGCTGATCATCATCGGCATGATCGCCTATATCCCGGACGCGCCGGGCAGCTTCACCCAGGCGGCGACCGTGCTGCCGGCGCAGATCTTCACCTGGGCGGGCATGCCGGAATCGGCCTACGTCGAACGCACCGCCGCCGGTATCATCGTGCTGCTGTCCGTGCTGATCACGCTCAACGCGACCGCGGTCTATCTGCGCAAGAAATTCGAGCACCGCTGGTAATCCGGCGGCCAGACGACCCTTTCATCGAACGCCACACAACGACAGGTACGGCGAGCATGACAACCAAACTCGCATCGACGGGCGCCCCGCTGACATTCAACCAGGAAACCACCCACGAGCTGGCCCTGACCGTACGGGACCTCAAGCTCTGGTACGGCGAAAAGCAGGCGCTGCACGGCATCGATCTGGACGTCTACCAGAACAACATCACGGCGCTGATCGGCCCGTCGGGGTGTGGCAAGTCGACCTTCCTGCGTTGCATGAATCGCATGAACGACCTGATCCCCACGGTGCGCACCGAGGGCGAGGTGGTCATGGAAGGCAAGAACGTGTTGTCGAAGCAGGTCGACGAGGTGGCGCTGCGCAAGAAGGTCGGGATGGTGTTCCAGAAGCCCAACCCGTTCCCGAAGAGCATCTACGAGAATGTCGCCTACGCACCGCGCATGCACGACATCGTCTCCAAGGGTGCCGAGCAGGACGAGCTGGTGGAGCGGTCGCTGCGTTCGGCCGGCTTGTGGGACGAGGTCAAGGATCAGCTCGACAAGCCGGGCACCTCGCTCTCCGGCGGTCAGCAGCAGCGCCTGTGCATCGCCCGGGCAATCGCCGTGCAGCCAAGCGTGATCCTGATGGACGAGCCGACCTCCGCGCTCGACCCGATCTCCACGGCGACCGTCGAGGAGCTGATGTACGAGCTCAAGCGTGACTACACCATCGTCGTGGTCACCCACAACATGCAGCAGGCCGCGCGCATCGCGGACTACACCGCCTTCTTCCACCTGGGCAACGTGATCGAGTACAACGACACCGCGACCATGTTCTCCACCCCGGCCAAGAAGAAGACCGAGGACTACATCACCGGTCGCTACGGCTGATCGCCGTCTCGTTCCGCCTGCCCCGGCGGCGGGCGGGCACAAAAAAAGCCCCGCGGTTCGTCGCGGGGCTTTTTCGTGTCCGGGATTCCCGGAAGGCGCTTAGCCTTCCTTGTGGTAGTCCCAGATACGCTGGACTTCGTTCTTGGAGCCCAGGATGACCGGTACGCGCTGGTGCAGCTTTTCCGGCTCGATGGTCATGATCCGGTCCGGGCCGGTGATCGACAGGCCGCCGGCCTGCTCGACGATCATGGACATCGGGTTCGCCTCGTACATCAGGCGCAGCTTGCCGCCGCGCTCGCGGTGCTTGCTGTCGATCGGGTACATGAACACGCCGCCGCGGACCAGGATGCGGTGTACCTCGGCAACCATGGAGGCAACCCAGCGCATGTTGAAGTCCTTGTCGCGCTCACCTTCGGTGCCGGCGAGGCACTCGTCGACGTAACGCTTAACCGGGGCGTCCCAGAAGCGCATGTTCGACATGTTGATGGCGAACTCCTTGGTGTCTTCCGGGATGGTCATGTTCGGGTGGGTCAGCTTGAACTCGCCGACCGAGCGGTCGAGCGTGAAGCCGTCGACGCCGTCACCGATGGTCAGGACCAGGATGGTGGACGGGCCGTAGGTGACGTAACCGGCGGCGACCTGCTCGGTGCCCGGCTGCATGAAGTCTTCCTCGGTCGGGTTCTCCTTGCCGGTGGGGGCCTTGAGGACCGAGAAGATGGTGCCGACGGTGACGTTGACGTCGATGTTCGACGAGCCGTCCAGCGGGTCGTAGGTGCACAGGTACGGGCCGCGGTGCTTGCCGGCCGGCAGGTCGTAGACCTCGTCCATTTCCTCGGAGGCGAGACCGGCGACGTGGCCGCCTTCGGTGAGGATGTCGGTGAACTCGTCGTTGGAGATGATATCCAGCTTCTTCTGGGTCTCGCCCTGAACGTTCTCGGTCTCGGCGGAGCCCAGCAGGCCGATGAGGTTGCCGCGGCCGACCTGGTCGGCAATCAGCTTGCAGCCGGAAGCCACGTCGCTGATCAGGCCGACGAAGTCGGCGTCGACGCGGCCCTGGCGCTGGTGCTCGGCCAGGTACTGCGAAAGTCGCTTGGCATCAGACATGGAAAAGTCCTCTGTGTCAGTCGAATGGGTAAACGAAAAATCGGGGACAGGAAGTCTTTGAATGCGCCAGGGAAGGTCTGCACGATTCGATGGTGCCTCTGGCCGACGGGTTTGTTCGCAATCAAGGCGCCGCGCCGAAGCTGGGCTCATTGCCCGGCGAGGTGCGGCAACGCCGGGTGCGGGCAAACCCGCCGGCCCCATTCGGGCGGGCCGCCAAGGGCCCATCTGCGGCGTTGCAGTCCTTGTGAAGGTCACCGTCATTCACGGCGAACTGCGCCTTGCAACTGGGCCCTTGGCGGTCTCGCGGAGGCACTATCGAATCATGCAGACCTTCCCAACATTCAGAGCCGCCCTGTCCGGAAATTCGGCGCCTATGGTAACCGATCGCCCGCGGCAACCGAACCAAAGCATGTCGGCCGCGCCCGGGCGCCGTTGGCAACGGCTGCAGGGCGACGACAAGTTGGGTATGCTTACCGTCGCCCGGATGCGAGGTGCGTCGGGTGAAACCCCATGGATTCGGAGTTATTGGTCTTGGACGATCAGGACATCAAAACCGTCCGCGCACCGCGCGCCATCGCGCGCAGCCTCGCCCGCCTGTTCGAAGCCCGCGGCCATGCCTGGCTGATTCCCGACGACGACCCGGATTTCCAGGGCCAGGTCCAGGTGGTCGGCAACGACGCCGATGCCGGCCGCATCGTGCTCGATTGTCCCGACCCCGTGGTCCTGCGTCACGTGCTCGCTGCCGGCGAGGTGCGTATCCAGGCGGTCATCGAGGGGCTGTTGAGCTGGTTCTACACCAGCGACATCCAGGCCGAACGCGATGGCGACGACTGCTATCTCAACATCGGCTATCCCGAGACCATGAATCGCCTGCAGCGTCGCTCCGCGTTCCGCGTCGACCTGCCGCCGGACGTGCCGGGCACGCTGGCCTTCTGCCTGCCCGACCGTCGCGAGGTCACCTCCGGCGAGGTGGTCAATATCTCGGCGACCGGCTGCGCGGTGAGCTTTACCGAGAAGAACGACCCGGGCTTCGCCATCGGTGACGAGGTCAACGCCGCCCGCCTGAAGGTCAGCGACGAGATCGACGCGCGCCTGGAGTTCATCGTCCGCAACCGGCGCCCGGGTGTGGGCACCAGTGTCGTCTACGGGCTGGAATTCAATGCCCTGCCGCCACTCGACAGCCAGGCGATCGATCGGGCGGTGATGCGTTTCCAGCGGCTGCGCCTGACCCGCGGCTGACGGGCCGCCGGCGCTCGCGGTCAGGTGCGCAGCAGGCCGTTGTCGCCCGTGCCGAAGGGGTTGGGTACGTAGGCGTCGGCCGCCTCGTCATTGTCCCAGTGCTCGTCGTCGACCAGGTAACGGAACGCGTACTCGCCGTCCTGCGGCAGGTTCACCGTCACCCGGTAGCTGCCGTCCCGCTGGCGCTTGAGCGGCAGCGCATCTTCGCCCCAGTTGTTGAAATCCCCGCGCAGCTCGACGCGGTGACGGGCGTCGTCCCGGGCCTGGTAGGAGAAGGTGACGCGGCACTCGGGCCGCACCTTGAGTGCCTTTTTGCTGATCGCCATGGTCGTTTCCCTCCACGTGGCTGACGGCATGTCGGGCCGGAAAGCCCCATGCCGCCCGCCCGTTGCCAGACAAAGCATTTAGGCGATGGCGTCGGCATTGGCAAGCCGGCCTTCATGGGCCGGTTTACCGAAGGGAGATGACGGGGGTGTGACGGTCGGGGTCAGCGCGAGAGGTTCTTCTCCAGTACCCGCATCAGCCGTCCCTCGCTCACCAGCCCGGCGGTGACGAAGGCGAGCAGCAGCAGGACCAGCAGGCCGACAGCGAGAAACAGCATCGGCGCGGTGACCGCCAGCAGGGCCTGGGTGGCCGAGTCGAGGTTGCCGCTCTGCATCAGCTCGAGCACATGCAGCGGGTTGACCAGGATCGGCTGGTGGAAGAACGCCCAGGTGTAGAAGCCCAGGGTCACCACGGCCAGAAGCAGGGCGATCGCCGGCCAGACACGGATCAGGCGGCGTCGACGGGAGATGATCTGACGCATCTCGTTACCGGGCATGCTGTTCTTGGCCATGGTTCAGCCTCCGGTGACCGGCGGGAAGAAGGCGACTTCGTCCCCGTCGGTGAGGGGGTGGTCGAGGTCGACGTATTCGTGGTTGACCGCCGCCAGCGTGTTGCCGGGGCGCTCGATATCGGTGACCTGCTGCCAGGCGTCGGCGACGGTTGCCGGCGTCTGCTCGAGGCGGGTCTCGTCGAAGCCGATGCGCTCGCGCAGGCTGGCAAACAGGCGGACGGTAATGCTCATGATGGTCTGTATCGCTCGCGGTGTATGTCGGCAGGGTGGCGACGTTGAGTCGTGGCGCCGTGCCCCGGGCAAGCGCCCGGTCTGAATGGATATATTGTCTGCTAAAGTCTGTTTCAATCCTAGCCCGGATTGGGCCGGGCGCCGCCCGATTCCGCCCCTCCGACCACCGATTTTCGAGGATCTCGCCGCATGAAATGGATCAAGCGACTCGGCCTGCTGTTCATCGCCCTGGTGATGTTCGCCATCCTTGCCGCGGTCGCCTTTGTGCTCACCTTCGACCCGAACGACTACAAGCCGCAGATCGCCGCGCAGGTCGAGGAGCAGACCGGCCGCAGCATTCAATTCAACGGCGACCTGTCGGTGACCGTGTTCCCCTGGCTGGGGGCCGCTACCGAGGACGTGGTGCTCGCCAACGCCGAAGGCTTTGACCCCGAGGCCATGGTCAGGGTTCAACGCCTCGAGGCCCAGGCGGCCCTGCTGCCCCTGCTGCGCGGCGAGTTCGAGATCGGCACCCTGCTGCTCGAGGGGGCAGAGATCAATCTCGCCCGCAACGCGGACGGCACCACCAACTGGGATGACCTGGTCGCGCGGCAGTCTGCCCAGGCGGGCAAGCCCGACCAGCCCGATACGGTGGAGCCGCAGGACGGCGAAGGCCCCGCGATGCGCCTGACGATCGGTGGCGTGGATATCCGCGATGCCACCGTCCACTGGCGCGATGCGCTGGCCGGTCAGGAGGTCACCATCGACGGGCTCGAACTGACCACCGGTACGCTGAGCGAGGGCGAGCCCACCGATATCGAACTGGTGTCGGGCTTCCGCCTCAGCCTGCCCGACATGCCGCCGCTCTCCGGCAGTTTCGATCTGGCCATCGAGGCCCAGGTCTGGTTCGAGCGTCAGGACGTGATCCTCAAGGATGTTGCCTTCAACCTCATTGCAAGCCGAGAGGACAAGGCCGCATCCACCTTGCCGGAGCGTATCGAGGCGATGCTGCAGGTCGACAAGGCCGACCTGCGACTGGCCAAGTCGCAGGCCCGCCTGGATGGCGTGGTGCTCGACCTCAACGGCAAGGCCGTCGGCCCGCTCAGCTATCTAGAAAGCCGGCTCGAGACCGTGCTCGAGGCAGACTGGGCAACCGGGCGCTACCAGCTGCCCAGTCTGGCCCTGAGTGCCGATCTCAAGGGCCTGCCGGAGGTGGACGACACGGTCAGCGTCTCGAGCAGTGCCTCGGTCAGTGCCGACCTGGCGGCGGGTACCGCCACCATCAGCGACCTGGTGCTGGCCTCCGACCCGGTCAGGGGGGCGGGGCAGATCGAGGTCAGCGGACTCGACTCGGGCGAGTTCATCGCCAGCGGTCCGATCAAGATCGCCGCCTTCGACCCGCATGAGCTGGCCGACCGGCTCGGCGTGACACTGCCGGCGATGCGCTCGGACGATGCGCTGCGCGAATTCGCCGTGGCCGGTCAGCTCGACGTCACCCCGACGCGGGCCATGCTCGACAAGCTCGAGGTGGCGGTCGACGGGCGTCAACTCAACGGCCGGGCCGGTATCGACGATCTCGAGAGCGGCCGGCTGTTCGCCCGTCTCGAGGGCGGGGAATTCGATCTCAACCCCTATCTTGCGCCCAAGCCCGCCGGCGAGAAGAGCGAGAAGAAGCAGTCGAGCGGCGGTGGCGCCGTGCCGTCGGCGGCCGGCTCGGCCGAGATCGAGCTGCCCACCGAGGCGTTGCGCGCGCTCAACCTCGACGCGCGCCTGGCGCTGGCCAGCCTGCGCTACGAGAACTACCTGCTGAACAAGCCGGTCGTCCATGTCACGGCCGCCGGCGGCCGGATCCGGCTGGCCGAGCTTGCCGCCAACGCATTCGACGGCCAGGTCAACGCCAGCGGTGGTCTCGACGTGCGCGGCGACGTGCCGAGCTACGCCGGCAAGGGGCGCGTGCAGGGTGTCTCGCTGCAGCCGCTTCTGATGGCGCTGATGGACGAGGATCGCCTGATCGGCAAGGGCGACGTGTCCTTTGACGTGAACACCCAGGGCGAGCGGGTCGACGAGCTCAAGGCCGGACTCGACGGCACCGCCGACATGGCCCTGCGCGACGGCAAGATCAAGGGCTTCGACATCGGCTACCTGCTGCGTCGTGCCCAGGCGAAGCTCGAGGGAAGGACCGAACCGGAGCCGGAGGAGAAGTCGACCGACTTCACCTCGATTACCGGTACGGCCAATATCCGCAATGGCGTGGTGCGCAACGACGACCTGGCGGGCGCCTCGCCGCTGCTGCGCGTTGCCGGCAAGGGCGAAGTCGACCTGCCGCGCGATGCGATCGACTACCGCCTGACCGCGACCGTGGTCAATACGGCTACCGGGCAGGGCGGCAAGCAGCTCGAACGCCTCAAGCAGGTGCCGGTGCCGATCCGCATCCAGGGCGCGCTCGCCGACCCGTCGATCTCGCTCGATCTCGAGTCGCTGGCCAAGGAGGCGGCCAAGGGTGAGGTCAAGAAGCGCCTCGACGAGGAGATCGACAAGCGCCTGGGCGAGGATTCGCCGGTCAAGGGGCTGATCAAGGGCCTCGGCTTCTGATGAGCGCTGTCGTCCTGTCTTGCCGATACCCGGCCGCCCGGCCCGTCCGCGGGTCGTGACGGCCCCCTTTGCCGAACGGCTGCTGGCCTGGTTCGACGACCACGGCCGGCACGACCTGCCGTGGCAGCATCCGCGCACGCCCTACCGGGTGTGGCTCTCGGAGATCATGCTGCAGCAGACCCAGGTCGCCACGGTCATCCCGTACTTCGAGCGCTTTCTCGAGCGCTTCCCCGACCTCGAGTCACTGGCCGCTGCCGACACC
The DNA here is from genome assembly GCF_001641825.1 of Guyparkeria sp. WRN-7. Taxonomy (GTDB): domain Bacteria; phylum Pseudomonadota; class Gammaproteobacteria; order Halothiobacillales; family Halothiobacillaceae; genus Guyparkeria. The sequence goes on from NZ_LRFH01000014.1 coordinate 403,849, forward strand.
GACGAGGTGCTGGCACTGTGGTCGGGGCTCGGCTATTACGCCCGGGCCCGCAACCTGCACCGTGCCGCGGGGCAGATGGTCGAGCAGGGCGTGCCCGAGACGGTCGAGGGCTGGGCGGCCCTGCCCGGCGTGGGCCCCTCGACCGCCGCGGCCATCGTCGCCCAGGCCTTCGACGAGCGCGCGGTGATCCTGGACGGCAACGTCAAGCGCGTACTGGCCCGCCATGCCGCCGTCGACACGCCGCAGGAGGCCGCCGCCACCCAGCGCGCGCTCTGGGCGCTGGCCGACGAACACACTCCGCCGGATCGGGCCGCCGACTACACCCAGGCGATCATGGATCTGGGCGCGACGGTCTGCCGCCGCGGCAAACCGCGTTGCGAGGTCTGCCCGGTGACCGAGGATTGCCGTGCCCGCATCGAAGACCGGACTGCCGAGCTGCCGCTGCGCCGCAAGCGCAAGGCCCGCCCGGTGCGTGAGCGCGTGTTGCTCTGGCTGGAGGACGGCGAGGGAAACCTGTTTCTGGAAAAGCGCCCGCCGAGCGGCATCTGGGGCGGGCTGGCGAGCCTGCCGGTCTGCGAAAGCGGCGACGGTGTCGAGTCACGGCTGGCAGAGCTCGGCATGCAGCGCACCGGTGACTGGCATTCGCTCGGGCGCCTGCGCCATGGCTTCAGCCACTTCGAGCTGGCCGCCGAGGTGCAGGGCGCCCCGGTTCGCCCCGCGGCGGTAACCGATCGTGCCGGGGAGTGGCATGCGATCGAACGGCTGGTCAGCGAGCCGCTGGTGGGTCTGCCGGCCCCGGTGCAGCGACTGATTCGCGAGCGGGGCGTGCCCGCCTTCGGCTGATCGCGCTGTTATCATCCCGGACACATTTCGAAACGACGCGCGAACGAGGTTTTCATGAGCGAACGCACCGTCTTCTGCCAGCGCCTGCAGTGCGAGGCCGAGGCCCTGCCCAAGCCGCCGTACCCGGGCGAACTGGGCGAGCGCATCTACAACAACATCTCCAAGGCTGCCTGGCAGCAGTGGCTGGGGCACCAGACCATGCTGATCAACGAGTACCGGCTGACGCCGGTCGACCCCAAGGCGCGCGAGTTCCTGGTGCGCGAGATGGAGAAGTTCCTGTTCGAGGGCAAGGAAGAAAAGCCCGAGGACTACGTCCCGCCGAGCGAGTGACGCGACGCGCCGCCGCCTAGTCGGTGCCGGTCGTCAGCTCGTCGGTGGCGGCGAGAAAGTCGTCCAGCGCCACGAACGGCGCGGTATCCATCGGCTCGCCCTGACTGTTCGGCCGCGTGATCGCCCGCAGGTGGCGAATGCCGAAATCCCCGGCGGCGGCCAGGGCGACCAGGTTGTCGTCGACCAGCAGGGTGCGGTCCGGATCGAAGTGCAGCTGGTCGTCCAGCCGCTCCCAGAAGCGCGGTGATTCCTTGGCCGCACCGATCTCGTGGGCGTTGAAGATCCGGTCGAGTCGCCGCGGCAGGTCGACGTGCTCGAACTTGAGATCCACGCTCGCCGGGTGGGCATTGGTCACCAGCACGCGCTGCTTGCCGGCCTGCCCGAGGCGTTCGAGGAAGTCGGGCACGCCGTGGCGATAACAGATGTGATGGGCCAGCTCGCGCTTGAGCGCGACCAGGTCCAGTTCGTCGCGACAATCGGGTGCCAGCGCCCGGTGCCAGTCGTCGAGGCAGTACCAGGCCAGCTGACCCTTGAGCCCCTCGAAGCGTGCCTCGAGGCGCCGCTTCGCCTCGGCAGACGAGAGGCCGCTAAGCTCGACGTAGCGCTGCGGGAAGTGTTCCTTCCAGAAGCGGGCGTCGAAATGCAGATCGAGCAGGGTGCCGTCCATGTCCAGCAGGACGGTGTCGATCTCGTCCCACGGCAGGGCGAGGGATGGCTCGGGGGCATGGACCCGGGGCGTTTCGCTCATGGATATCGCTTCGACGAATGGTGGGGTTGGCCGGCCGCTGACCGGCACGGCATATTAGCAGCAGAGACAATCGGATCGGGACAGCGGTTCCGGTGACGCAGGAGAGAGACATGGCTGAATCGACAGTCCGCATCGAGCTCAACGGTGAGCCGCGCGACGTCCCCGAAGGCACCACCCTCGAGGCGCTGGTCACGCTGGCCGGCACCCGCGGCAAGCGCTATGCGATCGAGCTCAACGGCGAGATCTGCCCGCGCGCCGAGCATCCCAGCGCGGTGGTCGCCGACGGCGACCGGGTCGAGATCGTCCAGGCGATCGGCGGGGGCTGAACGTGAACGTGCTGCGACGGCTTGCCTTCGCGCTCGTCCTGCTGCCGTGGGCGGTGGCCCAGGCCGGCCAGGTGGCTGCGCCCGGCCAGGCGGCGATCGCCACGGCCCACCCGGCGGCCACCGCGGCCGGTCGCGAGGTGCTCGAGGCCGGCGGCAACGCATTCGACGCCGCGGTGGCCATTACCGCCGCACTCGCGGTGGTCGAGCCCTACAGCTCCGGGCTCGGCGGGGGCGGCTTCTACCTGCTCCACGAGGCGAAGTCGGGTCGCGACGTGATGCTCGATGCCCGCGAGCGCGCTCCGGGGCAGGCCAGCCGCGACATGTATCTCGATGCCGACGGCAACCCGCAGCCCAAGCTCTCGGTCGACGGGGCGCTGGCCGCCGGCATCCCCGGCATTCCCGCCGCGCTCGATCACCTCGCCGGCGACTACGGCCAGTTGCCGCTTGCCACCAGCCTCGATCCGGCCATCCGCGCCGCCCGCGAGGGCTTCGCGGTCACCCGGATGTATCGCGATCTCGCCGGTTTCCGCCGCGAGGTGATGGCCGCCGACCCGGTCAGCCGCGCGATCTTCCTCGACGATGGCGAGGTGCCCGAGCTCGGACACGTCATCCGGCAGCCCGAGCTTGCCGAGACGCTCGAACGGATTGCCGCCGAGGGCCGTGACGGCTTCTACCGGGGCGATCTGGCCGGCCGGCTGGTCGACGGCGTGCGCCGGGCCGGCGGCATCTGGTCCCGCGCGGACCTGGCCGGCTACCGCGTGGTCGAGCGTCAGCCGGTGGTCAGTCGCTTTCGCGGCTTCGAGGTCGTTTCCGCCGCGCCGCCGTCCTCCGGCGGGGTGGCGATCGCCGAGATCCTCAACACCTACGGCTGGCTCGAGCGTCGTGCAGGCGGGCTGGGCGATGCCTCCGCGTTGGGGCTGCACTACCGCATCGAGGCGATGCGCCGTGCATACCGCGACCGCGCCGAGTATCTCGGCGACCCCGACTACGTCGACGTGCCGGTCGCGCGCCTGACCAGCAGTGACTACGCCGCCGGGCTGGCGGTGGGCTTCTCGCCTACCGACGCGACCCGTTCGTCGGCGCTTGCCCCGGTGGTCACCCAGCCGGAGGGCCCGCACACCACCCACTTCTCGGTGATGGATGCCGACGGCAACTACGTCGCCGCGACGCTCTCGATCAACTACCCCTTCGGCGCGGCGGTGACCGTGCCCGGCACCGGTGTGCTGCTGAACGACGAGATGGACGACTTCTCGCAGAAGCCGGGCGTGCCCAACGTCTACGGCCTGATCGGCGCCGAGGCCAACGCGATTGCGCCGGGCAAGCGGCCGCTGTCCTCGATGTCGCCCACCTTCGTGCGCAACGACGAACTGGTCGGGGTGCTGGGCACGCCCGGCGGCTCGCGCATCATCACCATGGTGCTCGGCGGGGTGCTGGCCGCCACCCGCGGCGAGCCGGTGGCCGACTGGGTCGCCGAGCCGCGCATCCATCACCAGTACCTGCCCGACCGGGTCGAGGTCGAGCCCGACCGGCTCACCGGGGAGCAGCGCGCCGAACTCGAGCTGATGGGCCATCGCATCGAGACCAATGACGGTTTCGGCAACATGCAGGCGGTCGCCTGGTGGCGTACGGACGGCCGGCTCGAGGCGGCCAGCGATCCGCGCGGCGAGGGCGAGGCAGCCGTGTTCGCCACGGAGGCGCCATGAGCGATCTCGGCGGAGAGCGTCGCTTCGTCCGCGGCTGCTTTCGCCACGCGAGCGGACCGGCGGGCGCCGGGATGCTGTTCGGCGTGCCGGGGTCGGTGCGCCGGCTGGCGGGCACCTCCGGCTCCTTCACGCGCGCCCTTCATCGGCATACCGGCCACCCGGTGATCGTCCGCCCGCTCCTGGAAGGCTGGGGCGCACCCGAGGCCGATGGCTGGCCCGTTCCGCGGGCCACTCGCGTCTGGCAACGTCTCGTGCGCCTGGAGAGCGGCGATGCCCGGATCGAGGCGATGACCGAGGTGGCCGGGGTCAACGGTCCCATCCCGCCGAAGCTGCACCGCGCCATTACCGGGCTGGGCGGCACGCCGCTGATGGAGGTGCTCGCCCGTCAGCCGCGCTGCCGACGGCTGAGCTTCCGGGTCAGTCGCGAGGGGCGCCTGATCACCCGCGAGACCGTCTACCGCATCCATCTGGCCCGGGTGCGGGTCACCGAGTGGTTCGACGTCGACCTGCGCTGAGCAGCGACCCGGCATGTCGCCATGAAAAGCCGCGCTCGAGGCGCGGCTTTTCGGTATCCGGCTGGCGGTGCGGCCTTAGCCGAATTCCATGCTGCGGGTGTTGCCGCCCAGCTCGCCCAGGGTCTTCTTTACCTGCTGGGTGAAGGCCGGCGGGCCGCAGACGTAGAACTCCTCGTTGAGATCGCGCACGTGCTCGTGCAGGTAGGCCTCGTCGACGTGGCCGAAGTGGGTGCACAGCGGCGAGCTCTCGCGGGTGCAGACGAAGTGGGCGTTCTCGCCGAAGGCCGCCTCCAGTTCGCGCTGCTGGATGATGTCGTCGGCGGTCTTGTTGGAGTAGATCAGCTTCTGGTTCGCAAGCTCGCCGCGATCGGCGAGATCGCGGATGATGGCGAGGAACGGCGTGATGCCGGCGCCGGCGGCGATGAACCAGCCCGAGCCCTCGTAGGTGAAGCTGTCGAACGGCTCGGAGAGCAGCAGTTTCTGCCCCGGCTGCGACCGGCCCAGCGTCTGGGTCATGCCGTCGTGATCCCCGTAGCTCTTGATCATCAGTTCCAGCACGCGATCGTCGACCCGGTTGGTGAGCGTGAACGGCCGGGGCTGGTCGCGCCACTTCGGATCGTCGATGGCCATCTCGATCGCCTGCCCGGGCGTGAACGAGAAGCCCTCGGGCTTGGCCAGGATGTAGCGCTGGACGTCGTGGGTGACGAATTCGCGCAGCAGCAGTTCGGTCTGGAACATAGGCTTGTGGAAATGCTTTCGGCTGGAAATGAGACGCGATTCTAGCTGATTTGGCCGCGCCTCGCCGCGCCACAGCGTGTTTCCGCTGCCGCGCGCGGCGCGCTTGTTCTTAAAAAATCGGGCGAAATCCGGTACATTGAGCGCCAGTTTCCGCGCGTGTGCCCGCGAAACCGATCCCGTCTCCGGCGATCGGGCCGGGCGCTCTCGACCGAATTTCCCCAAGTATCCGAGGACCGCGAGATGAGCGACTACATCATTGCCCCGAGTATCCTGTCGGCCGACTTTGCCCGCCTGGGCGAGGAAGTGGACAACGTCCTGAAGTCCGGCGCCGACTGGGTGCACTTCGACGTGATGGACAACCACTACGTGCCGAACCTGACCATCGGCCCGCTGGTCTGCGACGCGCTGCGCAAGCACGGCGTCACCGCACCGATCGACGTCCACCTGATGGTCAAGCCGGTCGATCGCATCATCCCGGACTTCGCCAAGGCCGGCGCGACCTCGATCACCTTCCATCCGGAAGCCACCGAGCACGTCGACCGCAGCCTGCAGCTGATCCGTGACCAGGGCTGCCAGTCCGGTCTCGTCTTCAACCCGGCCACCCCGCTGGACGTGCTCGAGTGGGTCATCGACAAGGTCGACATCGTCCTGCTGATGTCGGTCAACCCGGGCTTCGGCGGCCAGAAGTTCATCCCGGCGACCCTCGAGAAGGCCCGCCAGGCGCGCGAGATCATCGACCGCTCCGGTCGTGACATCCGCCTCGAGATCGACGGTGGCGTCAACGCCGACAACATCGGCGAGATCGCCGCGGCCGGCGTCGACACCTTCGTCTCCGGCTCCGCGCTGTTCGGCAAGGGTCAGGATTCCGACCCGAACCGCTACGACAGCATCGTCAAGGCGATGCGCGACGAGCTGGCCAAGGTCAAGAAGTAATGGCGCAGTTCACCCCGCGCATGGTGCTGTTCGACCTGGACGGCACCCTGGTCGATTCGGTCCCGGACCTGCACGTGGCGGTCAACGCCATGCAGGCCGAGCTCGGCAACCCCGAGCGGACCGATGCCGACGTGCGCACCTGGGTCGGCAACGGCATCGAGCGACTGGTCGAGCGCGCGCTCACCAACGACCTCGATGGCACACCCGACCCGGCCGAATTCGACAAGGCGTTGCCCGTGTTCAAGCGGGCCTACGCCGAGAGCAACGGCAAGCACTCCAAGCTGTTCGACGGCGTCACCGAGGGGCTCGATTTCATCAAGTCCCTGGGCCTGTCGGTCGGCTGCGTGACCAACAAGGCGTCGGCCTTCACCCTGCCGCTCCTCGAGCAGACCGGGCTGAAGGACCACTTCGAGGTCATCATCAGCGGCGACACCCTGCCGCTGAAAAAGCCGGACCCGGCGCCGCTGATCTACTCGGCGGGCTGGTTCCACGTGCATCCCTCCGAGGCGCTGATGATCGGCGACTCGATTTCCGACGTGAAGGCCGCGCGCGCTGCGGGCTTCTCGATCGTCTGCATGAGCTACGGCTACAACCACGGCAAGGACATCCGGGACTACGACCCGGACGCGGTCATCGACTCGATGACCGAACTTGCGGGGCTCGTCGGCAGGTAAGCCTCATGACGGTGACAGGGACGTTCCGATGGCGGAGACGATGGCGTAGCTGAACGCCACCCGTCGCCGCCCATCGTTTTCCTTACCGGAGCCCGTCATGCCCAACCGTTTCCAGCCCTACCAGCCCACCCGCGTCGACCTCGAGCAGCTCGCCGCCGAGGGCTACAACCGCGTCCCCGTCACCCGCCGCGTGCTGGGCGACTACGACACGCCGCTGTCCGTCTACCACAAGCTGGTGGAAGGCCCGTTCGGCTACCTGTTCGAGTCGGTTACCGGCGGCGAGCGCTGGGGGCGCTATTCGATCATCGGGCTGCCGTCCCCGACGGTCCTGACCGTCCACGGTCACCGCGTGGTGGTCAAAAAGCACGGCGAGGTGGTCGAGGACGAGACCGTCGACGACCCGCTCGCCTGGATCGAGACCTTCAAGGCCCGCTACCGCGTCTACGAGCCGGCCGACATGCCGCGCTTCCACGGCGGGCTGGTGGGCTACTTCGGCTTCGAGACCATCGGCTACATCGAGCCGCGCCTGGCCAACTTCGACGCCGACGACCCGCTGGGTGTGCCCGACATCCTCCTGATGGCGAGCGAGGAGGTGGTCGTGGTCGACAACCTCTCCAGCGAGCTCTTGCTGGTGACCATGATCGACCCGGCCGAGACCGGCGCGCTCGATCTCGCCAACGTCCGCCTCGACCAGCTCGCCCGCCGCCTGGGCGAGCCGGTGGCCCACTACGGCTCGTCCGCCCCGGGCAAGTCGATCGACGAGAACGACTTCACCGCCACCTTCACCCGCGAGGGCTACGAGAACGCCGTGCGCACCATCCGCGAGTACATCGCGGCGGGTGACGTCATGCAGGTGGTGCCCAGCCAGCGGATGAGCATCGAGTTCGGTGCCGCGCCCATCGACCTCTACCGGGCGCTGCGCTCGATCAACCCCTCGCCGTACATGTACTTCATCGATGCCGGCGAGTTCACCGTGGTCGGCTCCAGCCCCGAGATCCTCGCCCGCCTCGAGGACGGCGAGGTCACCGTGCGCCCGATCGCCGGCACCCGCCCGCGCGGTGCCACCGAGGTCGAGGACAAGGCCCTCGAGCAGGACCTGTTGAGCGACCCGAAGGAGATCGCCGAGCACGTCATGCTGATCGACCTGGGCCGCAACGACACCGGCCGCGTCGCCAAGGTGGGTAGCGTCAAGCTCGAGGAGCGCATGATCATCGAGCGCTACTCGCACGTCATGCACATCGTCTCGCAGGTCACCGGCCAGCTCGACGAGGGCCTGAATGCCATGGACGTCCTGCGCGCGACCTTCCCCGCCGGCACCGTCTCGGGTGCACCGAAGATCCGCGCGCTGGAGATCATCCAGGAGCTCGAACCCGTCAAGCGCGGCGTCTACGCCGGGGCGGTGGGTTACTGGGCCTGGAACGGGAACATGGATACGGCCATCGCCATCCGTACCGGGGTGATCAAGGACGAGCAGCTGCATGTTCAGGCTGGGGGCGGGATTGTTGCGGATTCCGTGCCTGCAACCGAGTGGGAGGAGACGTTGAACAAGCGTAGGGCGTTGTTCCGGGCGGCCAATATGGCGAGTCGGGGTCTCGACTCGGGTGAAACTTAGCTGCGATTTTCTTGAACTTTGGCCCTGAAGAGGGCTGGTGTTCCTACTCCTATTCTTGGTGGATCGAATTTACGGAGCTTTAGATGGATCTAATCGACGTTCGTGTGCGCAACTTTCGGTCTATAGAGTCGGAGCAGCATATTCCGATCCGGAAAAGCATGACCTTGGTGGGGCCAAACAATTCAGGGAAAACAAATATATTAAGGGCTATTCAGGTTCTTTTTACTGGATACTCAAATTCTTACGGTTATGCGAGGGACTCTGACCTGACGTTTGGCGTGGGGCGCGCGCGGACTAGTATTACTGCGACTTTTGATGGCGATCCAGAATCCGAGCCAGATGTATATGAAGCTATAGATGAATTGCATGCCTTGCAGGGTACGGAGAGGAAGGGGGAGAAGATATCGCTGAACCTGTATTTCACTGATACAAACACCCCCGTTTATAGCATTTTTCCTAATATAAAAAGGCCGACTGGTAATACCAAGGCGGCACAGTATTCAAGAACCCATATCGGGTTGGTTAATAGGCTCTTGGGCGGGTTCAGTTTGCATTATGTTCCATCTGCAAAGAGCGTAGATGATATCTACAATGATTTGCTGAATCCATTTCTGAGACGAAAGGTTTCGCAAGTTATTGCGCCCCACCTTTCTGATATTGATGCGAGCCTCTCGGAGGCAGCGTCTGCTCTAAATGACGAGTTAGCGGATGCGCAGCTCTCTGACTTTGAGGCTAGCTTCTCTTTGCCGCAGCAGTCGGTTGAGGAGTTGGTTTCTGGCTTTGATTTCATGATATCGGACCCTCAAATGACACCGATACATGAGAAGGGGATGGGGATTCAGACGACCGCGCTATTGGCGGCCTTCCGTTGGATAACAAAACAAGAGAAAGAGGGTGGGAAAAAGGTATTGTGGCTTCTAGAAGAACCTGAGTCATACCTGCACCCCTACTTGGCAAGCAATTGCAATTCGATACTCGAGAATCTTTCAAAGGATTCTACTGTTATAAAAACAACTCATTCGATGGCTTTTGTTCCGCAGGATCCGGAGCACGTTAGCGGAACTCTTCTAAACGAAAAAAATCGCACTGAGGTTAAAGGTTACGCGACCTTCAGTGAGGCGGTTTCTGAAATACGTTCTGCCTTGGGAATTAGATTTAGCGACTTCTATAACCTAGATTTTTATAACGTTTTTGTGGAAGGCGCCTCTGATCGCTCGCTTTTTTCTTGGTTTCTGGAGTTGGTTCCCGAGTCTTCACGCGCTTGGCCCTATCTTAGGCGCGCGAAGTTCGAAGACTTTGGAGGCGTAAGACACCTTGCCGGATTCCTGCGGGCAACGTATGAATTCATTCGGCAGGAGCGAGTCTGCGTCTCCGTTTTCGATGGGGATTATGCTGGCGAAAAAGAGAGAAGGGGGCTTCAGGGTTATTTTGGCAATAAGGATATTCCTTTTCAGGCCAATCGAGATTTTGTTTCCGTTCGGTCCAGGTTTGCCATTGAGGGTTTATTTCCAGATCAGTGGGTTAAGGATGTTTACGAAGACCATGAAGGATGGTTTGATTCGTACTCTGTTGATGCGGCTGGAGAAGTTGAGCCCTTCAAGATTAAAGATGCTCGTAAGTCCGACTTCATCAATGTGATGACTACACGAGCAGATAGTGAAGAGTCCTTGGAATGGGCTGAGCGATTTCTAGTCGTTTGTGATGTGATCGACGAGGCTTTGGGCAATTTGGCGAGCTCTCTCTACGAATAATAGTGGTCGCACCTATCGGTGAAATTCAGGGGCGCACCTTTTGGTTGGGCTGCTTCAGACGGGGTCCGACCTGTGCAGCTGGCTGATATATCAGCCTTACCCCTTCTGATGAGAGGCTTTTCAGGTCTTAGAGCGGCGTTTTTGACATGAAAACTGATCCCGTAAGAGGTTGGTTTTCCCGGCTTGAAGCGTGGTGGATCAGTTTCACGCGCTCGTCCCGTGAGGTGGCACTGCTTTGGCTCTGTGCGTGGCGCGCGAGTCGGTTTTCTTGCTTGTCCAAGAAAACCGACGAAAAGAAGGACATCCCGACGCCTTGGCCCTGCGGGCCTGATCGCTGCGCGATCAGCCTCGCGAACGGGCAATCGCTGACGGGTCGGTTCGACGCGACGTCGTGTCGCGGCGAACCTCGGGCCGGCGTCCCTGCCGGCCCGCCCCTGCGATTCCCCGCCCGCGAGGTAAGGCGAAAGGGGGCTCGCCCTTCGATTCGCATAGTTGCCCGATCTGAGGCGCGCGACTTCCCTTTGTTATCTGGTGGGGTGACCACTCGCAGTCTGGTATAGCGGTAGGCGAAGGTTGGTGTCCCCTAGGGCTTGCCTCTCGGCCGGCGGGTGGCCGGGGTCGGAGCGACAGGGACGTCGCTCCGATGCTCAGCGCGACACGACGTCGCGTCGAGCCGGCCCTAGGGAATCTCTGCACGAATCGATGGTGCCTCTGGCTCGCGGGTTTGTTCGCAATCGAGGCGCCGGAGCGAAGGCGGGCTCATTGCCCGTCGAGGGACGGCAACGAGGAGTGCGGGCAAACCCGCGAGCCCCGCACGGGCGGGCCGCCAAGGGCCCATCTGCGGCGTTGCGGCGCTTGCGAATGGCGACGGCCATTCACGGCGCACCGCGCCTTGTATCTGAACCCTTGGCGGTCCCGCAGAGACACTATCGATTCGTGCAGAGATTCCCTGGCCAGCCGTCGGTCGTGAGGCTTCGAGGTCGGACAGAAGTCCGGCCTCGAAGGCCCGAAGGGCCAAGCCGTGGGGTGTCTTTCTTTTCGGGTCTTTTCTTGGACAAGCAAGAAAAGACCCTCGCGCGCCTGGCAGGGCGGTCGCTATCGCCCGCTCCGCGCAACAGGCGTGCGAAACGAGCCTCCAATGTGTATTCGGGTGCTCTGTGTAGAAGGCCTAGGGGCGACGTTGGGCTGAAGCCCAACCCACAGGGTGGCTCGTGTCAGTCAAGGTTGGCTCGCACCTTCTAAAACTCGCATACCCGGCGGGGCTCAGGACGGTTGCTGCTCATCCACGAGCCGCGCCCTCACGCGAGGCAGATGGGCCGGGTAGTTGTTCTGAATGAAGGTCACAAGCCCTTCACGGATGGCGCACCGTAGGTCCCAGTTCCGGGAGGAGTCCGGTGCGCTCATCAGGAAACGAACCTGCATGGCCTGGTCGCTGGCATCGGTCACCTGCACCGTGGCCACTTTCCCGTCCCATAGATTCGACTGGGCGAGCAGTCGGTTGAATTCCTCTCGCAGCGGCTCGATCGGCATCGTGTAATCCACCCAGATGAACACGGTTCCCAGCAGTTCGGAGTTGTGCCTAGACCAGTTCTGGAACGGGTTGTCGATGAACCACTGCAACGGGATAACCAGACGCCGCAAGTCCCAGACTCGGACCACCACGTAAGTGGCGGTCACTTCTTCCACCCAGCACCACTCGCCCTGCACGTTGAGTACATCGTCGATGCGAAAGGGCTGTGTGAGGGCAATCTGCATCCCGGCCAGCAAGTTGCTCAGCACCGGGCGGGCGGCAAAACCCAGAATCAAACCACCCACGCCGGCGGATGCCAGCAGGCTGGCGCCCATGTGCTGGACGGAATCAAAGGTCATCAGGGCGGCGCCAAAACCGATGACCACGATCAGGATCTGCAGCGCGCGCACGAGAAAACGGGTTTGGGTCTCGATTTTTCGTGCGCGCTTCCACTCGTCTTCAAGTGCCGGGTTCAGCGCGACAATCACCTCACCAATCGCGGACGTCAGTCGCACCGAGGCCCAGGTGATCGCAAGGACCAGCAATAGTGTGGCGGTGTGCTGGATACCTGCGATCAATGGCAGGTCGGATGGCGCCGATGCGAGCGCTGCCGTTAATGCCAGCAGGGAGAAGACCGCCCCGAGGGCGCCGGCCGCGGCGTCGACAAACAGCCGAAGGACGGCCCGTGATTTGGAGAAACGACGGAACACCGCCAACGCGGCGCGATAAACGGCATAGGTGACCGCCACCGAAAGAATGGCCGACAACCCGGGCCACAACCACGCCTTCAAACCGGCCTGCAACGCGTCCAGCATCCGTCCTCCGCGAGCACGTTATTTGCGAATCGAAAGAAAAGCCAAAAACCAGGGCGCACCCGCTTTGGGGAAGATTGTGCCCACCGTCCATCCAACGGAGAGGCCTTTTGATGATGGACGAGCATAGGCGGTAACGCATCTGCTGTCCCTGTGAACGGTGGTTGATGGGTTTCAAGCGCCGGGAGTGCCAGCCAGCCGGCGGTCATGAGGTTTCGAGGTCGGACTTGTTGCAGCCTCGAAGGCCCCGAGGGGCGAAGCCGAGGGAAGTCTTTGTTTCCGCCCTCTCCGCAACACCGGTGTGCGACGTTATCCCCTCAGGCATGTAGGGCTGGAATCCGTGCCGCGCTCTGGCATGCTTCGCGTCATGTCGAATGAAACCCAATTGCTTCTCCTCACCCGCGCCGGCTACGAAGGCGACTGCGCCGCCCAGGTGCAGACGGTTGCCGCCGAGGCCGGCGTCCACGGCTTCTGCAAGGCCAAGGCCGATACCGGTTACCTCACCTTTATCGCCCACGACCCCGAGGCGCTGGCCCATTGGTTCGAGGCGCTCGCCCTCGACGAGCTGATCTTCGCCCGGCAGCTGTGTCTGGCCGGCGAGCCGCTGGACGACCTGCCGCCGGACAACCGACTGGGGCCGATCCTCGCCGCGATCGAGGGGCAGGAGTTCGGTGGCGTCTATGTCGAGACGCCAGATGCCGAGGCGACCCGGCCGCTGATGCGGCTATGCCGCAAGTTCACCAAGCCGCTGGAGCAGTCGATGCGCAAGCGCGGGCTGCTCGACCCGGGTAATCCGGATCTGCCGCGACTGCATCTCACCTTTATTGATACCACCACCGCGATCCCCGGCTGGTCGCATCCGGGGCAGGCCGCGCCGCAGCCGATGGGCATCCCGCGCCTCAAGCTCGCCAAGGACGCGCCCAGCCGCTCGGCGCTCAAGCTCGAGGAGGCGCTGATCACTTTCCTCTCGCCGGATGAGCGCAAGGACCTGTTGCGTGCGGGGCTGGAGGCGGTCGACCTGGGCGCCGCGCCCGGCGGCTGGACCTGGCAGCTGGTGCGCGACGGGCTGATGGTCACCGCCGTCGACAACGGTCCGATGGCGGACGTGCTCACCGGTCACGTCTCCGTCGAGCATCGCCGCGAGGACGGTTTCACCTTCCGCCCCGAGCGGCCGGTCGAGTGGCTGGTCTGCGACATGGTGGAAAAGCCCTCGCGCGTCGCCGACCTGATGGCCGACTGGATGGCGCGCGGCGATTGCCAGCGGGCGATCTTCAACCTCAAGCTGCCGATGAAGAAGCGCCAGCAGGCGGTGATGGATGCGGTCGAGCGGATCGCGGATCGGCTGGAGGATGCCGAGATCGACTTCGATATCGACATTCGGCAGCTGTATCACGATCGGGATGAGGTGACGGCGTATTTGCGACGGGTATAGCGCCCTTCTCTTTTGACCGCTGGAGAAGTTTCGCACGCCGATCTCGTTGGGTGGTTCTTGGTAAACCACCGTGCCCGGCGCGCGAGGGTATTTTCTTGCTCGTCCAAGAAAACACCCGAAAAGAAGGACGCCCCGGCGCCTTGGCCCTGCGGGCTCCCCTCGCGATCGGGGGATTGCCGACGGGCACGGTTCGACGCGACGTCCTGTCGCGGCGAACCTCGGGCCGGCGTCCATGCCGGCCCGTCCCTGCAATCCCCCGCTCGCGAGGCAAGGCGCCACGGGGGCACCCCTTCGTTCCGGTTCAATGCTATCCGGGTCTGCCATGCCCCTCTTGAGTCTCGGTGCACCATGCCTGAGGAGGTAGTCGGATCGGCACATACTGCACGAGGGTCGGCGGAGGCCTTGCCCCCTAGGGCTTGCCTCACGGCCGGCGGGTGGCCGGGGCGGAGCGACACGGACGTCGCTCCGAGGCTCGCCGCGACACGACGTCGCGTCGAGCCGGACCCGAAAGCCAGCCGCCGGTCGTGAGGCTTCGAGGTCGGACTAGGTCCGGCCTCGAAGGCCCGGAGGGCCAAGCCGTGGGGTGTCTTTCTTTTCGCCTCTTTTCTTGGACAAGCAAGAAAAGGGGCTCGCGCGCATCGATGGGCGTTCATCGAGACCCCGCAAGGAAAAATGCGCGTGAAACATTCTTCCCCCACGCTTCGTCAGCGTCTCAGCTTGTACATCCCTGCGCGGAGCAGGGATTGTCACGAGCCCGACCTTGGGTCAGTCTGAACCCCACGGTTTCGATTCCCGCGACAGGATGTCGCACGCCGTCCATTCCGGCCCGGTAGACGACCGGCAGAAGACGGCCGTTATCAGGGAGGTTGTTGGCATGCCATCACGCATCGACTCACTCGCCGGGGCAGACGCCCCGATCCGCCGACTCATTCGCGGCGCGCGCCTGTCCTGTCTGGCGCTGGCGGCCTTCCTGCCGGCCATCGCGACGGCCGATGGCTGGGAAACCACGGAATGGAGTGTCTTCTGCGATAGCGAGCTGATCAGAACCGCTCCGGACGAGATGTGTGACGACAGTGAGGCGACCGGTCCCGCGGCGGCGACACGGGCGGCCCTGGAGGAGGCCAGTGTCTGGCTCGAGGGGCTGGGGTTCCGCGAGCCGACGATCGACACCATGGGCGGCAACCCGCCGGCGTACCTGGCTTACATCTCCGACGAGGAGACGGCCTCTGAAGACGGTTTTCTCACACACGGGCTCTACAAGACGTCGGAGTGGACCATCTACATGAACAGCGAGTCCTACTTCGCCGTGGGCGAGGGCGACACGGAGGAGGCTCGCGAGGCGAATCTGGCCGGGGACATGTCGACGACGGCGAGCATGGTCCACGAGCTGTTCCACGCCGTTCAGCGTACCTATCAGTCGGACTGGGTCTATGACTCGGTGGGGCACGACTGGATCTTCGAGGGCATGGCCGAGGCGGTGGCGTTTTCCTGGCTCAAGCGGAACGAGGATCAGTCCGTGTCGACCAGGGTGCGTTCCTACGAGTATCCCCTGCACCGGCCGGAAGCCCCCGACGAGACCCTGGATGACTATCGCACCTTCCACTTCTGGTTCACGCTCGGGGAGGTGCTCGGCTCGCGCGACGAGGTGCAGTATCTGGATCACCTGCTCGAGCAGGACCTGCAGCTGAGCCAGGGGCTCGAGGGGATCGACGCCGGCCTGCGCCGCTGGCATGCCGACGGGCTGTACGCGCTCTATCCGACGGTGATGGCGCGCTACGTGATGCAGGACGTGTTCTTCGACGATGTCACCGAGCACACGCTGACGTTTCCCCGCGACGAGCGGGTGATCGGTGGCCAGTCGGTCCGTCCGGTGGCGACGCGCGCGCATCGCATCGAGATCGACATGCCCGAGGGCAAGACCGCCGGCCTCGAGATCCGCTTTGCCGACGATGACCGTCCCGACCTGCATCTGCTGGTGGACAAGGAGCGTCGGGATATCGAGATTGCCGGCACGCCGCGCAACGTCCATCGGGATGCGCTGCATGGGCCGACGACCCTGTTCGTCCGGGTGGCGAACGTGGCGCCGGAGGCGGCCGACTCGGTCGAGCAGGAATACGACCTCGAGGTGCGGCTGCGCCCGCTCGATCCCTGCGGGATGGAGGCCATGGAGTCCGCCGCGGCCGATACGGTCGGCCGGGTCGACAACCTGCCCGACCCGAGCGGCGCGGTGGATGACGCCCAGCTGTCGGGCGTGGGCAAGGCGTTCGTCGAGCGGGTGCAGCGCCAGATCCGCCGTCCCGGCGGCAGCGTCCTGCCCGGCGAGGGGCGGCTGCTCATCAAGGGGCTGGTGTCGGATGGCGGTGTCGGCTGCAGCGGCCACCTGGCGGCGACCACGGTCACGGGCCGCTCGGTCGATGATCGCGAGGCGCGCCGCCAGTTCGACGACAACCTCGACGATGTGCAGGGCAAGATCGATCAGCTCGAGGGCTTGATGGAGAAGTCGGCCGACGACATGGATCAGTCCGACCTTCGAGCCGCCGCGGCCCTGTCCGCGCAGGTGATGGAGGGCATGAACAAGACCGAGCCGGACTCCGCGCCGCAGGACGTGGTGCTGCCCGTGTACAGCCCCAATGTCTCGATGTGGCAGGCCGGCCAGATCCGCATGAGCCGGCATGGCGGCGTGGGCGGCTGGCAGAGCAATGCCGCGGCCAATTTCGTCCTGCACCTGCCGGGCACGCGCCCCGAGGACCTGCGTGAAGGGCAGAGCTACGAGGCGGTCGCGATCGCCCCGGAAAGCGGTGGCACCGGCTCCACCGAGAACCCGGCCGTCTCGCCGAACGGCTTCTACGCGCGCTGGCAGGGCACGTTCGAGAAGATCCCCGTACCGAAGGGCATGGCCATCCGCACCATGGGTTACGCCTTCGAGGGCACCCGGGAGACGCTCTACGGCCACCTGACCGGCGAGGTGACGATCGAGGAGCTCACCGGCGCGAGCATCGAGGCGACGTTCCGGCTCTCGGGTGACGGCACGCTGGTGTCCACGCGCTACCTGTACGATTGCGACGAGCCGGAGAATCTCCGGGTGGCGCGTTCGCCGGTCTGCGACCCGGACGAGATGCTGAGCGGGTCGCTGCGGGCCTCGAACGGCGAAAGCCGGACCACCGGCCCGATGGTGATCGAGGGGCGTCTGCGCACGCCGAACCGCTCTGCCGGCGGGGGTGTGCGCCCCGGCTACCAGAACGTGGTGATCGACTGAATCGCCCCGGGCGGCGACCGGCCCGTTTTTCACATTCAATCGAGGCAACCGGATGATCCCCACCGAAACCATCGAGCGACTCGCCGATCTCCTCGCCCGCTTCGACCGCGAGGAGGTCGAGGCCGAGGCGCTCTGCGATGACCTCAAGGCCGTGCGCGACCAGGACATCGCCCGGGCGATGGCGGGATTGTCGACCGGGGGCATGGCGCGCGTGCTCGACGTGCTGCCGGCAGAGCGCCGCGGCGGGGTGTTCGGCTTTCTCGAGCCCGATACGCAGTACGCGCTGATCGAAGCGCTCGACGAGGCGCAGGCGCGCGAACTGCTCGAGGCGCTGCGGCCGGACAACCTGACCGCGATGCTGGAGGACCTCGAGCCCGAGGAGGGCGAGGCGGTCGTGCGTCGCCTAAGTCCGCGCCGGGTGCAGCAGGCGCTGCGCCTGCTGGGTTACCCGCCGGAGAGTGCCGGGCGACTGATGACGCCGGAGTTCATCGCCCTGCGTCCGGACTGGAGCCTCGCCTATGCGCTCGAGCACGTCCAGCAGCACGCCGGGCGCAGCGAGACCATCGATACGCTCTACGTCACCGACGCGCAAGGCCGGCTGCTCGGCTGGACCGGGCTGCGCAAGCTGGTGCTGGGCGACCCCGCGGCGACGGTCGAGTCGCTGATGGACGACGATCCGGTGCGCGCGGTGGTCGGCGACGACCGCGAGGAGGTCGCCCGCCTGATCCAGCACTACGACCTCACCGCGCTGCCGGTGGTCGACGAGGCCGGCACCCTCCTGGGGATGGTGACCATCGACGACGTCATGGACGTGGTCGAGGAGGAGGCCACCGAGGACATCCACAAGCTCGGCGGTCTGGGCGCGAAGCAGGTGAGCCTGCGCGGGGCCTCGACCCTGGACCTGTTCAAGAAGCGCATCGGCTGGCTCTTGATGCTGGTGTTCCTCGCCATCTTCGCCGCCGGCGCCGTCTCGGCCTTCGAGGAGACCCTCGAGGCGGCGGTGGTGCTGAGCTTCTTCCTGCCGCTGATCATCGGCTCGGGCGGCAACGCCGGTTCGCAGGGGGCGACCATGATGGTGCGCGCGCTGGCGACCGGCGATGTCTCCTCCGGCGACTGGGCGCGGCTGTGGGGGCGCGAGCTGGGCGTGGCCACGGCGCTGGGCGTGACCATGGGCGCGGCGGCCTGGGGCATCGGCCTGTTCTATGGCGGCACCATGCTGGCCAACGTGGTGTTCCTGTCGATGATCGCCGTGGTGATCTTCGGCAGCATGGTGGGGATGCTGCTGCCGTTCCTGCTCACCCGCCTCAAGCTCGATCCGGCGACCGCCTCGACGCCGCTGATCACCTCGATCGCCGACATCGGCGGCATCCTGATCTACTTCGGCATCGCCACCGCCTGGATCAACGCGACCTAGGCCGCTCGGGCAGTGGGGCGGATCAGCCCTTCTCCTTGCGCTTTTTCGCCGCCTTCACGTCCCGCTTGACCGCCTCGGCGGCGATGCGCATCACCTCGATGCGCGCATAGCGCTTGTCGTTCGCCGGGATGATGTGCCACGGCGCGTACTCGGTGCTGGTGCGGATTACCATCTCGTTGACGGCGGCCTTGTAGTCGTCCCACTTCTTGCGGTTGCGCCAGTCGTCGTCGGTGATCTTGTGCTGCTTGTAGGGGGTCTCCTGGCGCGCCTCGAAGCGCTGCAGCTGTTCCTCGGGCGTGATGTTGAGCCAGAACTTGAGCAGGGTGACGCCGTGCTCGGCGAGCTGTTCCTCGAAGGTGTTGATCTCGTGGTAGGCGCGCGCCCACTCCGGCTGCGAGGCGAAGCCCTCGACCCGCTCGACCAGGACCCGGCCGTACCAGGAGCGGTCGAAGATGGTCCAGTAGCCGTCGCGCGGCAGCTGTCGCCAGAAGCGCCACAGGTAGTGATGGGCGGCCTCCTCGTCGCTGGGCTCGGCGATCGGGATGACGTTGTAGAGACGCGCGTCGAGCGCCTCGGTCAGCCGGCGGATCGCCCCGCCCTTGCCGGCGGCATCCCAGCCCTCGAACACGGCGACCACCGGGTGGCGCGCCTCGAATCCCTTCCAGCCCAGACGGTTGATGGTGGTGTCGAGGGCGCGTTTTTCCCGCTTGTATTCGTCCTTCGCCAGGACGAGGTCGGTATCGACGTGGTCGACGATGGTGCGTCGCGCCGTTTCGGCCTCGGGGAGTGCCGGGGCATGCGAGACCCGGGTGGTCGCCGTCTCGTCGCCTGCGGCCAGACGCGTGTCGATGGCACGGTGCAGGGTCTTGCCGGCGGTCAGGTCGCGGAAGTGGCGGTCGGTCGCCTCGATCAGGAACCAGGGCGACTCGCCGGTGTCGGTCTCGCGCACCATGCGGGTGGCGAGATCGATGAACTCGTCGTAGTGATTGGCCTCGCGAGCGGTCTCCGGGGCCATGTGCCAGTGGCTCTTGGGGTCGCGGCGGCGTGCCTCCACCCGGCGGGCCTGCTCGCTCGCCGGCAGGTGCAGCCAGAACTTCACCAGGAGGGCGCCGTCGTCGATCAGCATGCGTTCGATCTGGCGGATGCGATCGAGTTCGCCTTCGATGCCTTCTTCGCCCAGCTGGCCCTGCCGGGCATCGTCGAGCAGTTTCGCGTACCAGCCGCCGAACAGGATGCCGATCTCCCCGGCGGCCGGCATGGCGCGCCAGTAGCGCCACCAGCGCGGGCGTTGTTTCTCCTCGTCGGTCTCGTCCCAGAACACGTGCGTGCGCACGTTGCGCGAGTCGAGCCACTCGTGCAGACGGTTGACCAGCTCGCCCTTGCCGGCCCCGGCCACGCCGGTGATCAGCAGCAGCACCGGCAGGCCGGCCGCGCGGGCGCGGCGCTGGGCCTCGAGCAGCTGGGCGCGCAGTTCCGGTTCGGCCTCGCGGTAATCGGACTTTGACAGGCGGCGGCCGAGCTCGGCGGCTTCGAACATGGCGGTCCCTCGGGTGCGTCGTTGGCCTCAAGCCTAGCACCGCTCCAGCCGCATTCCTGCCACGGCTGTGCCATCCTCGTGAGTCCACGAGAGGGAATCCATGCGCATGCTTCGTCCGCCGTCGTTATCCCGCCGTTTTCCGGTCTGGCTGGCCGGGCTCTGCTGCCTTGCGGCCGTCGGACTCGGCGACCCGGCAGCGGCCGAGAATCGCTTGGCCGACACGGCCTCCGACTACCTGCGCGATCACGCCGACAACCCGGTCGACTGGTACCCCTGGGGCGAGGCGGCCCTCGAACGCGCCCGCCGCGAGGACAAGCCGATCTTCGTCTCGGTGGGCTATTCCACCTGCTACTGGTGCCACGTCGCCGAGCGCGAACTCTACGAGGACCCGGCGATCGCCGCGCGGATGAACGCGGGGTTCGTCAACATCAAGGTCGACCGCGAACAGCGGCCCGACCTCGACCGGGTGCTGATGCAGGCCACCGAAGCGCTCGGCGGCGGTGGCGGCTGGCCCAACAACGTCTTTCTCACCCCGGAGCTCGAGCCGTTCTTCGCCGGCAGCTACTTTCCGCCCGAACCGCTGCCCGGGCGGGAGAGCTTCCCGCAGATCCTCGAGCGGCTCTCGGCCCAGTGGCGCAGCGACCGCGAGCCGCTGGTCGAGCGCGCCGAGCGCATCGCCGCGGCACTGCGCGCGCAGTCGGGCGCCAGCGGCATCGATCCGGCGCGCCTCGACCCGCTGGCCTGGCGCGAACAGGCGGTCGCGGCGCTGAGTGAGACCTTCGACCCGCTGGTCGGTGGCTTCGCGCCGGCAGGACAGTCGAGCCGCTTCCCGCAGTCGCCGAAACTCTCCCTGCTGCTCTCGGCCGCGGAGGCGGGCGACGATTCGGCTGCCGAGATGCTCGACCTGACGCTCGCGGCGATGAGCATCGGCGCGCTGTTCGATCACGTCGGCGGTGGCTTTCACCGCTACACCGTCGACCCGCAGTGGCAGGTGCCGCACTTCGAGAAGATGCTGCTCGACAACGCCCAGCTGATCGGCCTGTACGCCCGCGCCGGCAACCGGCTGGAGCAGCCCTGGTACGCGCGCGTGGCCGGGCGCAGCATCGATTACCTCGAGCGGCGGCTGCGGGCCGAGGCCGCCGGCCTGTACACCGCCGAGAGCGCCTCGCTCGACGGCATCGAGGGCAAGAGCTATGTCTTCACGTCCGAGGAGATCCGCTCGGTGCTGGGCGAGCGGGCGGATGTCTTTCTCGACTGGCACGAGCTGGTGCCATTGCCCGAGAGCCGCATCGACCACGAGCTGCCCGACGGCGGGGTGGTCAATCTGCGTCCGGGCCGGGCACTCGAGGCGTTGGACGGAAACCAACTGGCCGCGGCGATGACCGGGCTGGAGGGGGACTATGCCGCGCTGCTCGACCATCGGCAGGCGCGCGGACAGCCGAGCCGGGATCGCAAGCGGGTGGCCGAGTTCAACGCCCTGGCCGGGCTGGGGTTGCTGGCCGCTGCCCAGCCGCTCGACCGGGGCGATGCCGCCGGGCGGGCGGTGGCCGTGGGCGAGTGGCTGTGGGACACGCTCTGGGACGAGCGGGCCGGGCAATTGTCCCGGCAGGCCTACGCCGGGCAGGTCAGCGGCGAGGCCTTCCTGGCCGACTATGCGGCGACCGGGCGGCTGATGCTCGCCCTGTACGGCAGTCAGCATGAGTTGAAATGGCTGTTCCGCGCCCAGCGGATCGCCAACGCGATCGAGGCGCGCTTTGTCGGCGAGGCGGGGCGGTTGCACGAGCGGGCGCTGGGCGAGGAGGCCGCGGCACTGCCGATCACCCCGCCGCTACTCGGCGACGAGGTCGGCCCGTCGGGACACAGCCTGGCGGTGGTGTTCCTGCTCGACATCGGCCAGGTGATGGATGCCCCGTTACGGCAGCGGCGCGCGGTGGCCGCGCTGGCGGGGTTTGCCGGCGAGGTGACGGCGGATCCCTCGGCCTGGGGGTGGCTGGTCGGCGAGCTGGCGCGCCCGTCGCGTGCCGCGGCGGTCGAGCGGTTTGCCGCCGAGCTGGCCGCCCCCGAACCGGCCGGCCCGGGCGCCTCGCGCGATCACGTCGCGGTGGACGCGCAGCGGGTCGAGGACGGCGAGGCGATCGAGGTGCGCCTCGCCATCGACCCGGGCTTTCACATCAACGCCAACCCGGCCAGCGCGGATTACCTGGTGCCGACGCGGGTCACCGCCGTGGATGGCGAGATCGGCGCGATCGACTATCCGGCCGGCAAGCCGTTCCGTGCCGCGTTCGCCACCGAGGCCATCGACGTCTACGAGGGTGAGCTGACATTGCGGGCGCCGGTCGCCGGTGACGTGCCGACGCGCCTGCGGATCGAGATCCAGGCCTGCGATGACGAGGTCTGCCTGGCGCCGGATACGGTCGAGGTGCCGGTCGGGCGCTAGGGCAGAAACGCAACGGGCCGCGACCGACCGGGGAGGTCAGCCGCGGCCCGTCGGGGCTTTTGCGTGGTGATCAGGCCGAGGCGGGCGTCGGCTCGCTGTCGGCCGGCTCGTCGAGCTGGCAGCCCTCGGGGATCAGCGGGGTCAGCCCAAGCTTGGCGAACATCGCCTCGTCGGCCTCGGCATCGGCGTTCTCCGTGGTGAGGAGCTTTTCGCCGTAGAAGATGCTGTTGGCACCGGCGAAGAAGCACCAGGCCTGGATGGCCTCGCTCAGGCCCTCGCGGCCGGCGGACAGGCGCACGTGCGAGGAGGGCATCATGATGCGGGCCACCGCGATGGTGCGGATGAACTCGATCGGGTCGAGCGCCGGCACGTCGGCCATCGGCGTGCCCGGAATGCGCACCAGCATGTTCAGCGGTACGGATTCCGGCGCGCGCTCGAGATTGGCGAGCGTGGTCAGGAACGAGGCGCGATCCTGACGGGACTCGCCCATGCCGAGGATGCCGCCGGAGCAGACGTTGATGCCCGCATCACGGACGTGGTCGAGGGTCTCGAGGCGGTCCTCGATCGAACGGGTGGTGATCACCTGGTCGTAGTACTCGGCCGAAGTGTCGATGTTGTGGTTGTAGTAGTCGAGACCGGCTTCCTTGAGGCGGGTGGCCTGGTGCGGCTCGAGCATGCCGAGCGTCACGCAGGCCTCCATGCCGGTCTGCTTGACCACGTGCACCATGTCGATGACGCGCTCGAGCTGCTTGTCGGTCGGGTTGCGCCAGGCCGCGCCCATGCAGAAGCGCGAGGCGCCCTTCTCGCGCGCCCGGCGGGCGGCGGTGCGCACTTCCTCGAGCGGCAGCAGGCGCTCGCGCTCGAGGCCGGTGTCGTAGCGGGCACTCTGCGAGCAGTACTTGCAGTCTTCCGGGCAGGCACCGGTCTTGATCGACATCAGGGTGCTGACCTGCACCTTGTTGGGGTCGAAGTGCTCGCGATGCACCGACTGCGCCTGAAAGAGCAGATCGTTGAAGGGTTTTTCGAACAGGTCGAGCGCGTCCTGTTTGCTCCAGCGCGGACGGGTCATGGGATCAGCTATCCTCGAAGGATTCGGGCGGGTCGGTGAAGGTGTCTTCCCACGTATCTTGCTTGATTCGATACAGGTCGTAAAGCGACCACGGCACGATGATCAGGGCCGCAACCGCCCACAAAATCAGGTAGAAAGTGAGGCTTCGCGGCGCGAAGGCGCCAACGGCCACGCTCGTTCCGGCAACCGCGTAGAAGCGGTAGGCGGCCCACTGGGTGTACTCGCCGACCTTGGGATTGGGGTGATGCCGGTTGAGGGCATAGACCAGCATGGAAAGGCCGGTCCAGAAGATCGCCAGCGGCAGCGGAATGGCCATGGCGACGATATTGCCCCAGTTGAACCAGGTGGCGGCTCGTTTGGCCGACCGACCGGAGATGCGGGTCGGCGTGTGTTCGTCGTCCGACTCCACTGTTTGGGCGGGCGCTTCCTGGTTCATGATCGTTCGACCTCAGAATATGCAGATGGGATGCAGGTTACCATGGAATGGATTCCCGCTCGACGTGGGCGCTGGTTCGACGCGCCCTGCCACCTCTGTCGACGCGACACGGTCGACCCGACTGGACTGTGCGTCGACTGCCTTGTCGAGTGGCGCGCCTTGCTGGGAAGGCCGCGATGCATATCCTGTGCGCTGACGCTCGCCGATCGGGGCGAGGGCATGACCTGCGGGGCATGCTCGGCCCGGCCGTGGCCGTTCGACGGGGTGGTCTCGGCCGTGGATCTCGCGCCATCCGTCCGCGAGCTGGTCCATCGGCTCAAGTATGGTCAGGATTTCAGTGTCCTGCCGTTGATGCAAGAGACGCTGGTCGACGCGGTGCGCGGCTCCCCGGCCTTCGTCCTGCCCGATGCACTGGTGCCGATGCCGCTGCACCCGGCCCAGCGCCGGCGGCGCGGCTTCAACCAGGCCTGGCTGCTGGCGGACGGCCTGCGGCGCGCACTCGACCGGCCGATACTCAAGCGGGGCGTGCGCCGGGTGCGCGATACCGGTTCGCTGACCATGCAATCGTCGCGTGACCGGCGTCGGGCACTCAAGGGGGCATTTGCCGCCGATACCGAACTGCCGCGCCGGGTGGCGATCGTCGACGACGTGCTCACCACGGGCGCGAGTGCCCGTGCGCTGGCGACCGAATTGCGCCGTGGCGGTGCCGAGTCGGTGGCCGTCTGGTCGCTGGCGCGCACGCCCTGATTCGCATCCCGGGAAAAGCGGGGACATGGCTTGTGCCGATCGTGGAGTTTGGGTAGAATCTCGCGCCTTGGCCGTCCCGGCCGCGTACGCCCGTGGTGATTACCCGGCGGCCCGGGCGGCGGCCCCAGATCGGGGCGAACCCGAAGACGATCAACTTGAGATGCGGCCCCGGCGGCATCCGACCCAACTTTCGAACCTTTACCAGGGGCAGAATCGAGATGAAAGAAGGCATTCACCCGAACTACCAGCCGGTGGTGTTCCAGGACGTCGCGGCAGACTTTGCCATCCTGACCCGTTCGACCATCAAGTCGAACGAGACCATCAAGTGGGAAGACGGTAACGAGTACCCGCTGGTCAAGGTCGACGTGTCCTCCGCGAGCCACCCGTTCTTCACCGGCAAGCGCTCCGAGGGCAGCATGGCCAAGCAGGTGGACAAGTTCCGCAACCGCTACGGTCAGAAGAAGAAGTAAGACCGTTGATGGTCGCGTTCCCGCCACTCGGCCGGACGCTGCAAGAGGGCACCGCGGGTCTCCCCGGTGCCCTTTTTCGTGTCTGGCCTCTTCGTGTGTGGTTTTTCGTCGTCGCCCTCGTGGCCGCCGCCCCGGCGACGGCCGACTGCCGTCCCGACGGCGCCCAGGGTCGGGCGGCCACCGTGGCCTACGTCAACGACGGCGACACGGTGCGCCTGACCAGTGGCGAGCGCGTGCGCCTGGTGGGAATCGATGCCCCCGAGATCGGGCGCGACGGCGACCCGGACGAGCCGTTCGCCCGCGAGAGCCGTCAGGCGCTGCAGGCATTCATCGCTGACTCGCGCAACCGCATCGAGCTGGTGCCGGCGCGCGAGCACGAGGATCGCTACGGGCGCACGCTCGCCTATCTCTACCGTCCCGACGGGGCCTCGGTTCAGGGTCACCTGTTGGCCGAGGGCATGGCGATGGCCGTGTTCATCGCCCCCAACCTGGCGCTGGCCGACTGCCTGATGGCGCATGAGCGACGGGCGCGCGAGGCGGACCGCGGCATCTGGTCGCTGCTCGCCTACGACCCCGGTCTGCCGTCGGTGCGGGGTATACCCGACGACGTGCAGGGGGCGGCGATCGTCCAGGGCCGGGTGGTCTCGGTGGGCGAGAGCCGGCGCAATATCTGGCTCAACCTCGAGGGACGGGTGGCCGTGCGCATCGACAAGGCCGATCGCGAGCGCTTCCCCGGCTGGGATTTCGACGCGCTCGAGGGCGAGCGGTTGCGGGTGCGTGGCTGGATCGTCCACCACAGCAACCGCTACCAGGACTGGTTCATCCCGGTCGATTCGGCCCATGCGCTCGAACGAATGGATTAAGAACGCCGGCTTGCCTGCCGCGGAACGAAAAAGGGCGAACCCTCGGGTTCGCCCTTTTTCTTTGCGGCGCCGTGATCCGCTCAGCGCTCGGCGAGCCAGTCGCGCGGGCGGAGGAACTCGTCGTAGAGACGCGCCTCCTCGCTGCCCGGCTCCGGGTGATAGTCGTAGCGCCAGGCGGCGCGCGGCGGCATCGACATCAGGATCGACTCGGTGCGCCCGCCCGACTGCAGCCCGAACAGGGTGCCGCGGTCATAGACCAGGTTGAACTCGACGTAGCGGCCGCGCCGGTAGGCCTGGAAGTCGCGCTCGCGCTCCCCGTAGGGGGTGTCCTTGCGCTTCTCCACCAGCGGCAGGTAGGCCGGCAGGTAGTGGTCGCCCACCGAGCGCATGAAGCCGAAAGCGGTGTCGAATTCGACCTGACCGTCGGCGCCATAGTCGTCGAAGAACAGGCCGCCCACGCCGCGCGGCTCGTTGCGGTGCTTGAGCCAGAAGTACTCGTCGCACCACTGCTTGAAGCGCGGGTAGTGGTCGTCGCCGAACGGCCGGCAGGCGGCTTCGGCCTGCTCGTGCCAGTG
Source organism: Guyparkeria sp. WRN-7 (assembly GCF_001641825.1). GTDB lineage: Bacteria > Pseudomonadota > Gammaproteobacteria > Halothiobacillales > Halothiobacillaceae > Guyparkeria. The sequence goes on from NZ_LRFH01000014.1 coordinate 430,580, forward strand.
AACGGCATCCTCGGTGAAGCCGTAGTAGGGCGTCAGGTCGAACCCGCCGCCGAACCACCACACCGGCTCCACGCCTTCCTTCTGCGCCTGGAAGAAGCGCACGTTGGCGTGCGAGGTGGGCACGTACGGGTTGCGCGGGTGGATCACCAGCGACACGCCCATCGCCTCGAACGAGCCGCCGGCAAGGTCCGGGCGGTGGGCGGTGGCCGACGGCGGCAGCTTGTTGCCGGTGACGTGCGAGAAGTTGATCCCGGCGCGTTCGAAGGTGCTGCCGTCCTCGAGGATGCGGCCGCGGCCCTCGCCGTTGAGGTGGTCGCCCGGCGGGCGCTTCCAGTCGTCGTGCAGGAAGCGGGTGCCGTCTTCCTGGCCTTCGAGGCCGGCGACGATCCGGTCCTGCAGGTCGATGAGGTAGTCACGAACGGCCTGGAGATCCGCCTGCGTATCGGCCATGGTCAGCTCCTGATGATCCTTCCGGTGGGCCAGTGGATGATCTGCGAGGGGCGGGCGCGCCGGTCGACGGTGCCCGGGATGATCTTGACGTCCGCCCGGCCGAACTGTCGGCGGGCGGTGAGCGCATCGCGTGCCGCCGGGCGACCGGTGACGTTCGCGCTGGTCGAGACGATCGGACCGCCGAAGGCGCGGCTGATGGCGCGCGCGGTCTCGTGGGCCGGCACGCGCAGGGCGATCTCGTCGCGCCCGCCGGTGAGCCAGTCGGGCACGCCCTCGGCCGCCGGCACGATTACCGTGCGTGCGGCCGGCCAGTCGGCGGCGAGCTTCTCCCACTCGTCCGCCGGCACCGCCGCGTAGGGCTGGAGCATCTCCGGCGTGTCCGCGACCAGGATCAGGCCCTTGTCGAGGTCGCGCCGCTTGAGCGCCAGGAGGCGCATCACCGCGAAGGGGTCGAGCGGGTCGCAGCCCAGGCCGAAGACCGCCTCGGTGGGGTAGGCGATCAGCCCGCCGGCATCGAGGTGGCGGGCGATCTCGCGCAGGCGGAAGGGCGAGAGCCCGCTCACGCCTCCTTGCCTCCGGAGGCGCTCTTCTTGCTGGTGGCCTTCTTCGCCGTGGTCTTCTTGGCGGTCGTCTTCTTGGTCGTGCTCTTCTTGGCCGTCGATTTCGTCGTCGACTTGGACGCGGTCTTCTTCGCCGCGGCCTTGGGCGCCGCCTTGCGGCCGCGACCCTTGCGCTCCGGTGCCTGGGCGATCATCTCGATCGCCTGCTCGTGGGTGATCGTCTTGGGATCGGTGTCCTTGGGGATCTTGGCGTTCTTCTTCCCGTTGGATACGTACGGGCCGTAGCGGCCGTTGAGCACCTGGATGCCGTCACCGAAGTCGTTGATGATGCGGTTCTTTTCCGCGAGTTTCTTGACCTCGATCAGCTCCAGCGCACGCGGCAGTTCGATGGTGTACGGGTCGTCGTCCTTGCCCAGGGAGGCGAACTTGTTGCCGAACTTCACGTACGGGCCGAAGCGGCCGATATTGGCCTCGACCGGCTCGCCCTCGGGCGTCTCGCCGAGCTTGCGCGGCAGCTTGAACAGCTCCATCGCCTCGTCGAGGGTGATGGTGGCGATGCTCTGGTGCGGGCGCAGCGAGGCGAACTTGGGCTTTTCCTCGTCGTCCTTGCTGCCGAGCTGGACGAACGGCCCGAAACGGCCCAGGCGGGCGACCACCGGCTTGCCGGTCTTGGGGTCGGTGCCCAGTTCGCGGCCCTGGGCGGCTTCCTGGCGCGAGACGTTCTTGGCGGTGTCCTCGATGCGCTCGGAGAACGGTTCCCAGAACTCGCGCAGCAGCGGCACCCAGTCCATCTCGCCGCGCGAGACGGCATCGAGCTCGTCCTCGAGCTTGGCGGTGAACTCGTAGTCGACCACGTCACGGAAGTATTCGGTCAGAAAGCCGTTGACCACGCGCCCCATGTCGGTGGGGCGGAAGCGGCGCTGCTCGAGTTCGACGTATTCGCGCGAGCGCAGCGTCGAGATGATGCTGGCGTAGGTCGACGGCCGGCCGATGCCGTACTGCTCGAGCGTCTTGACCAGGCTCGCCTCGGTGTAGCGCGGCGGCGGCTCGGTGAAGTGCTGCGTGGCCTTGATCTCGGCCAGATCGATCTCCTGGCCTTCCTCCAGCGGCGGCAGGCGACGGTCGTCGTCCTTGTCGCTCGCCTGGTCGTCCTCGTCCTCGCGGTAGGCCGCGATGAAGCCGGGGAATTTCAGGGTCGAGCCGGTGGCGCGGAAGCTGTGCTCGTCGCCGGCCGCGAGATCCACGGAGACCTGGTCGAAGATCGCCGGCGTCATCTGCGAGGCGAGCGTCCGCTTGAAGATCATCTCGTAGAGGCGGAACTGGTCGCGATTGAGAAACGCGCGCACCTTGTCCGGCGTGTTGGCGATCGAGGTCGGCCGGACGGCCTCGTGGGCCTCCTGGGCGTTCTTCGACTTGGTCCGGTAGCGGTTGGGACTTTCCGGGACGTAGTCGGCGCCGTAGCTGTCGCCGATGTGGCCCCGGATCTCGCCGATCGCGTCGTTCGACAGGTTGACCGAGTCGGTCCGCATGTAGGTGATCAGGCCGACGGTGCCCTGGCCGATGTCGACGCCCTCGTAGAGCTCCTGGGCGACGCGCATGGCGCGCGAGGCGGACAGGCCCAGCTTGCGCACGGCCTCCTGCTGGAGCGTCGAGGTGGTGAACGGCGGGGCGGCGTGACGCTTGCGCTCGCGACGGTCGACCTTGGCGACCTTGAGCGTGCCGTTCGCCGCCGCTTCGAGGCGTTCGCGCGCGGCAGTGGCGGACGCCTCGTCCTCGAGGGTGAACTGGGCCACCTTCTTGCCGTCGAGCTGGTAGAGGCGGGCGGAGAACGGCTGCTCGCCGGTGCGGCAGTCGGCGGCGATCGACCAGTACTCGCGCGGCTTGAACGCCTCGATCTCTTCCTCGCGCTCGACGATCATCCGCAGCGCCGGGCTCTGCACCCGGCCGGCCGACAGGCCGGGGTTGATCTTCTTCCACAGCAGCGGCGAGAGATTGAAGCCCACCAGGTAGTCGAGCGCGCGGCGGGCCTGCTGGGCGTCGATCAGCTCCTGCGACAGCTCGCGCGGGTGGGCGATGGCCTCCTGCACGGCGCGCTTGGTGATCTCGTAGAACACCACCCGCTTGGCATCGCGGTCGTCGAGCAGGCCGCTGTCCTTCAATAGCTCGTAGAGGTGCCAGGAGATGGCCTCGCCTTCGCGGTCGGGGTCAGTCGCCAGCAGCAGGGTGTCGGCCTTCTTCAACGCCTTCTTGATGGCATCGACGTGCTTCTTGTTCTTGTCGATGACCGTGTAGTTCATCGCAAAGTCGTGCTCGGGGTCGACCGCGCCGTTCTTGGGCACCAGGTCGCGCACGTGGCCGTACGAGGCCAGTACCTCGTAGCCGGGGCCGAGATATTTCTTGATCGTCTTGGCCTTGGCGGGGGACTCGACGATGACCAGATTTTCGCTCATAAGGTGTCTTCGTTAATTACGGAAGCTCTGCGCGAACCGTTCGCCCAGCCCTTCCTTAGTGCAGTACGGCGGCGTCGTCGAAGACGAGGTCTTCCATCCACGCAAACGCCTGCTCCTCGCCCGGCTTGGCGAACAGGACCAGGAGCACGATCCACTTCAGGCGCTCGACGTCGATCTCGTCCTCGCCGAGGGCCATGGCGCGTTCGATGACCGTCTCGCGGCTCGACGGCGACAGCACGCCTATCTGCTCGAGCTGCATGAGAAAGCCCCGGGCATCGACGTCGAGCATCATCAGCTCGTCCTCACTGTAGACCCGGAAGGCCTGGTCGCGTTCGGGGCCCGCGACTCCGCCCTGTTCGAGCACGCCCTCGAGCCAGCCGAAGGCGTGCTCGATCTCGTCGTGGTCGAAACCGGCCTCGAGCAGTTTCATCTGCAGCCCGGCGCGCTCGTTTTGCGGGGGGAAGCGGTCCTCGTCTTCCATGTAATTCTCGAAGAGGAACATCAACAGGTCGAGAACGGTCTCTTTCATCGGCTCACCGGGCAATGATGGCTTGAGCCTGCACACGCGAGCAGGAATTCACGAGGGCGGTGGCAGGTGCGGGTGGCGGGTGTCGTCCGACATTCGGGTCAGTCGGGGGCGACCGTCTGGCTCGTGCGGACGTACATTCCGCCGGGCAGGGTGGATACTTCTCCCGCCAGTTCAAGCATGAGGAGGATGGAGGAAACCTCCCCGGCGGTCAATCCGCTGGCCTCGATCAGGCTGTCCGCCGGTTGAGGGTCGTGGCCCAGTAGGTCGAGGATTTGTTGCTGCTCGGGATCCCGCGTTGCCGGCGCCGGTTCGGGAGGTTCGCTGGGCGTCTGCGCTGGCGTATCGATCGCCTCGAGCTGGCGGCGCAATGTCGGTGCGAGTTCCTCGAGGACATCCTGGCCGGTCTCGACCAGCTTGGCCCCCTGGCGGATCAGCCGATGGCAGCCGCGGGCCAGCGGATTGTGGATCGAGCCGGGGATGGCGAACACGTCGCGGCCCTGCTCGCCGGCCAGTCGGGCGGTGATCAGCGAGCCGCTCTGCACGGAGGCCTCGACCACCAGCACGCCGCTCGCCAGACCGCTGATCAGCCGGTTGCGCCGCGGGAAGTGGCCGCGGCGCGGTTCGGTGCCCGGCAGCCATTCGGAGAGGATCAGTCCGCCGCTGGCGACGATCTCTTCGGCCAGTTCGGCGTGTTCCGACGGGTAGAGCCGGTCGATGCCGGAGCCGAGCACCGCGATGGTGGTGCCGTCGGCATCGAGTGCGCCCCGATGTGCCTCGCCGTCGATCCCCAGGGCCAGCCCGCTGGTGATCACCAGTCCCTGACCGGCGAGGTGGCGGGCGAAGGCGCGCGCGTTCTGGCGGCCGCCGGTGGTTGGCGTGCGTGACCCCACCATGGCCACCTGCGGTTCGCGCAGGGCGGCAAGTCGGCCGCGGGCGAACAGCGCTGCCGGTGCATCGGGCAGCTCGTCGAGGGCGTCGGGGAAGGCCGCCTCGCCGCGGGCGACCAGGTGGTGGTCGGCGGAGGCGGCCAGCCAGTCGTGGATGGCGGCGGCGCGGGCCGGGTCCGGTTGGGACCGGGTCAGCGCCTCCGGCAGACCCGCGTGCAGCCAATCGCCCCGCGAGGCATCAAGGGCCTGGCGGGGCGATTCGAAGTGGGACAGCAGGCGATCGAGCCGCCGCGGACCCATGCCGGGGATCGAGAGCAGCTCGATCAGCGCGGCGGGCGGAGACTCGGTTCCGGCTGTGCGGGTTGGCGAGATTGCCACCCGTTACAGGCGGTTGTCCTGGGTCGGGGTCTGCGCCAGGTCGCCGGCGTGGATCGGCTTGGTTGCCTTGATCACCAGCGCGTAGCTGACCCGGTCGTAGACGCGGAAGACCATGGCGCTGCCGATCGGATAGTCGGGCAGGCGGACCGCCGGCCCGTGCAGGGCCTCGCGACCGTTTTCGGTGGTCTCCTTCGGTGCGAAGCGATCCTCGATCACGCGGCCGCGCTTGCTGATCTGCAGCAGGTCGCCAGCGGTGACTCCGGCCTCGGCGCCGCGGTCGATGATGACCACCTGCTGGCTGCCGACCTGGGTGATCGCGTCCGGCAGCAGGATGATGCGTGCGTCGATCGGGAAGGCCGGGATCTGCGGGGTGACGTCGCTGGTGAACGCCTCCGGCGTCATCTCGACCAGGCGGTTGCCGGCCTCGACTTCGCGGACGGTGTCTTCCAGCGTCAGGGTGGCCGGGTCACCGGCCTCGACCAGGTTGGCCTCGCCCTTGAAGATCGCGCGGTAGCCGAGCAGCTCGTCAGTGCGGCCGTCGCGCAGTTCCTTGCCCTGTTCGACCACGGCGAAGCGCTGCTGCTCGCCGTCGAGTTCCGGGCGGGCGTAGATGGTGTCGCCGGTGCTGGCGTTCAGGGTGCCTTCGCGGTTGTCCAGGATGTACGGGGCCGACTCGAAGTCCTCCGCGTCCAGCACCTGGTCGTAGCTGAGGAACGGGCGCACCAGCTCCAGCGGCACGGCGGAGACGGCCGGCGGCAGCGACTCGTAGCGGATGTGCGGGCGCAGGCCCACCGCCAGGCGCGGCCGGTCACCGACGAACATGATGGTGATGTGGTCGCCCGGGTAGATGCGGTGCGGGTTGGCAATCTCCTGATTGCCGTACCAGATCTCCGGCCAGTAGTACGGATCCTTGAGGAAGTGGTTGGCGATCGACCAGAGGGTGTCGCCTTTCTTGACCACGTAATCCTTGGCGGAGAGGTCGCGGAACTGGTCGCGCGTTTCCTCGGCGGTCAGCGTGCGCTTGACGGGGCCGCGTTCGGCGCCGAGGGGCAGGGTGTCGGCCGCGTAGGGCTCTCGCGGGTTGATGACATCGTCTTCATCGATGCCAGCGCAGCCGGAGAGGATGGCGGTGAACGGCACGAGGCCCGCGAGCGCGAGTGCCAGGGGGAGTCCTTTGGTCGATCTCATCGTTACAACGTCCTTGGTGTCCGGTCGAGAGCAACCCGGCGTCGGGTTGTTCCCCCATGATTGTCGACATGCATCTGGGTTCTGCCGAGTGCTGGCGTACAATGTATCCCCAAATATGGCTTGTTGTAAAAGATTTCGCCCCCACCGTCCAGTCGGCAGCGGGGCGAGGTGGCCCCTTTCTGGTGATTGACGTATGAGTCTGCGAGACATCCTCATCTATCCCGACGAGCGGTTGCGCGAGATCGCCCGCCCGGTCGACTCCTTCGAGCCGGCCTTGTCCGAACTGGTCGACGACATGTTCGAGACCATGTATCAGGAGCGGGGCATCGGGCTCGCGGCCACGCAGATCGACGAGCACCGGCGGCTGTTCGTCGCCGACGTGAGCGAGGACCGCAGCGGCGCGCTGGCCTTCGTCAACCCGGAAATCCTCGCGAGCGAGGGCACGGTCGAGTCCGAGGAGGGCTGCCTGTCGATCCCCGGCATCAACGAGACCATTGCGCGGGCCGAGCGCATCCGCGTGCGAGCCCAGGACGCCAAGGGCAAGACTTTCGAGCAGGATCTGGAGGGGCTGCTGGCGATCTGCTTCCAGCACGAACTCGACCACCTCGAGGGGCGCCTGTTCATCGACTACCTCTCGCCGCTCAAGCAGCAGCGCATCCGCAAGAAGATGCAGAAGGCCGCTCGCCGGGAGCGCGTATGACCCTTCGTGTCGTCTATTGCGGTACGCCGGACTTCGCCGTGCCGGCCCTCGAGGCGCTGGCGCGACTCGACGAGGTCGGCGGCGAGGCCGTCGAGCTGGTGGCCGCCTATACCCAGCCCGATCGTCCCGCCGGTCGTGGCAAGAAGCTGACCGCCTCGCCGGTCAAGCAGGCGGCGCTGGCGCTGGACCTGCCGGTCGAGCAGCCGCTGTCGCTGCGCGACGAGGACGCCCAGGCCCGCCTGGCCGAGTATCGGCCGGACCTGCTGGTCGTGGCCGCCTACGGGCTGATCCTGCCGCAGTCCGTGCTCGACCTGCCGCGCCTCGGCGCGATCAACATCCATGCCTCGCTGTTGCCGCGCTGGCGTGGGGCCGCGCCGATCAACCGCGCCATCGAGGCGGGCGACACCGAGACCGGCATTACCATCATGCAGATGGAGGCCGGACTGGATACCGGGCCGATGTGGCACAAGCTGCCCGAGCCGATCCATGCCGACGACACCGCCGCGACCCTGCACGACCGGCTGGCGCCGCTGGGGGCGACTGCGCTGATCGAGGCCCTGCCCCGCATCGTCACCGGTGATGGCGCCCCCGAGCCGCAGGACGATGCCCAGAGCTGCTACGCCGCCAAGCTTGCCAAGCCCGAGGGGCGCGTCGACTGGCGCGAGTCCGCCGAGCTGATCGAGCGTCGCGTGCGTGCCTTCAATCCCTGGCCGGTTGTCCAGACCACACTTGAAGGCCAGCCGCTGCGTCTGTGGGGCGCGCGCCTGGCCGAGGGACGCGAGGGCGCCGCCCCGGGCGAGGTGACGGCGGTCACCGCCGACGGCATCGTCGTGCAGGCGGGTGATGCGGCGGTCGAACTGACCCGCGTGCAGCGTGCCGGCGGGCGGCCGATCGACGCGGCGGACTTTGCCCGCGGCCGCTCTCTCGAGGGGGTGCGGCTTGGCGAATAACGGGCCGAAGACCGACGCGAACCAGCGCCGCGGCGGGCAGCCGAAAGGGGACCGTCAGAGGCGTCGTCATCCCGGCGGCAACGCCGGCCGTGCCCGGTCACCGGAGGCCCTGGTGGCCGAGGGGCTGCTGCAGGTCGTTCAGCAGGGGCGTTCGCTGGATCAGGTGCTGCCCGAACTGACCGGCCGTGCCCAGGCGGCGCACCGCAGTGTCGTCCAGGCGATGAGCTACGAGGTGTTGCGTCATTACGAGCAGCTCGCCTGGTGGCGCGACCAGCTGCTGGACCGGCCGCTCAATCCCCGCGCTGCCGAGGTGGGCATGCTGCTGCTGGTCGGGCTGGAGCGCCTGACCGGTTCCAAGCGCGAGCCCTCGCGGGTGGTCAACGCCGCCGTGCATGCGGCCCGCGAGCTGAATCACAACTGGGCCACCGGCCTGGTCAACGCGGTGCTGCGCCGCGCCGTCCGCCAGGTCGAATCCGGCGAGACGCCGCTGCCGAAGGCGCCGCCGGCCGTGCGTGCCCGGCTGCCGGACTGGCTGTTCGGCATGCTGGCCGCCGACTGGGGCGAGGAGCGTGCCGTCGAGATCGGCGAGCGCCTGGCGACGCACCCGCCCATGACCCTGCGCGTCAGCGCGGTCGAGGAGAGCGTGCCGGGGTATCTCGAACGGCTGGCCGAGCAGTCGGTCGAGGCTTCGGCGACCCGGCACGCTCCGCATGGCGTGGCACTGGGCGCGCCGCTCGACGTCGAGCGTCTGCCCGGCTTCCATCAGGGGCTGGTGTCCGTGCAGGACGAGGCGGCCCAGCTGGTCGTCGATCTGATCGACCTGGCGCCCGGCCAGCGCGTGCTCGATGCCTGCTGTGCGCCGGGCGGCAAGACCCTGGCCATGCTGGATACCGAGCCGGCCGTGGCGATGACCGCCGTCGACATCGATGTCACCCGGCTGGCGCGCGTGCAGGACAACCTCGAGCGGGCCGGACGCTTCGCCGAACTGGTCTGTGCCGACCTGAGCGCCCAGTCGATCGAGCCGCCGGCCTCCTTCGACCGCATTCTCGCCGACGTCCCCTGTTCGGCCACGGGCGTGATCCGACGCCACCCGGACATCAAGCGCCTGCGCCGCCCGGATGACCTCGACGCGCTGGTGAAACGCCAGCGCGAGATCCTCGAGCGTCTCTGGCCCCTGCTGCGTCCGGGCGGCAGGCTGGTCTACGCGACCTGCTCGATCCTCAAGCGCGAAAACGCCAAGCAGGTCGAGGCCTTCCTCAAGGCGCACCCGGATGCAGTCGCCGTGCCGATGGACGTCGACTGGGGCGAGCCGCAATCGGTCGGCCGGCAGCTGTTCCCCGAGGTCGACGGCCACGACGGCTTCTACTACGCCGTCCTGGAAAAGCGGTCGGAGGCGGGATGAGTCTCGCCCGCGGCCCGCTGATCGGCTGGCTGCTGGCGCTTGTCGCCGGGCTCGGCCTGCCGGGCCTTGCGGGCGCGGAGACCCGCGTCATCGACGTGCACGCGGAGGTGCGCGAGGGCACGGTGTTTCTCGATGCGGATCTCGAGATGCATCTGGACGCCGAGGTGATCGACGCGCTGCGCAACTCCATCGCCCTGAACTTCGTGGTCGAGGCCGAACTGGTCGCGCCGCGCGAGTGGCTCTGGGATCGCCGCCTGCTGGGAGGCGAGCGTGCCCTGCGACTCGAGTACCACGCCCTGTCGCGCACCTGGATGGTTACCGACCTGACCGCACGCGAGACCCATACCTTCTCCCGGCTCGCCGGTGCGGTGGAGTCGCTGTCGCGCATCCGTGCCTGGCGACTGGGTGCCTCGGAGGCACTGGCCGGCGAATCGCGGATCCTGGGCAAGCTGCGGGTGCGACTGGACGTGAACAAGCTGCCGCTGCCGTTGCGCGTGCCGGCGCTGGTGCGTGAGGACTGGGACCTCGGCAGCGACTGGTTCCTGTGGGCCCTTTCGGAGGCAAGACGATGACCCGGGCGGGACGTCGGCTGCAGCGCTGGGTGCGCCGGGCGATCGCGCCCATCAGCGCCATGGTCGTGGTGCTGCTGCTGGTGCTGCTGTACCTCGTCTCCGACTCGTTGCGGGCGGTCGATCAGCCCGAGGGGCTGTTTCTCGCGCTGCTGGGCATCAGCGCGGTGGGTCTGCTGTTCCTCGCCCTGGTGGTGCTCTGGCACATCGTCCGGCTGATACGCGACTATCGCCGCGGCACGCCTGGTGCCCGCCTGACCGCCCGGCTGGTGGTCACCTTCGTCGCGCTGTCGGTGGTGCCGGTGGCGATCGTGTTCTATTTCTCGCTGACCTTCGTCCAGCGCGGCATCGACTCCTGGTTCGACGTCCAGGTCGAGCAGGCGATGACCGATGCGCTGTCGCTGTCGCAGATCGCCTTCGACGGCCGGATGCGCCAAGCGCTGGAGGAAACCCAGCGGGCGGCTGACGAGTTGCGCGACGGCAGCTCGGATCTCATCGCCCTGGAGCTCTCGCGGGTGCGGCGGACCACCGGCGCCCAGGAGATGACCATTCTCGGTCAGCGCAACCTGATCGTCGCTTCCTCGTCGGAGGATGCCACCAGCATCGTGCCCGCCCGGGCGGACGAGACGGCACTCGCGCACGCCCGCTCCGGGCGCGACTTCATCGGTCTCGATCCCGGCGGCGACGGCAACCTGCAGATCCGGGTGGTCGTGCCGATGGAGGCGGGCCTGACCAGCGAGGGCGGCAAGCGGGTACTCCAGGCGCTGTTCGACGTGCCCGAGGAGGCCAACGAGCTCTCGAAGAGCGTGCAGGCCGCCTACAACAACTACCGCGAGCTGGTGTACCTGCACACCTCGCTCAAGCAGACCTTTACCCTGGCCCTGACGCTGGCGCTGCTGCTCTCGCTGCTGACCGCGGTGTGGCTCGCCTTCCTCGCCGCCCGCCGGCTGCTGAGCCCGATCCGCGAGCTGGCCGCCGGTACCCAGGCGGTCGCCGAGGGCGACTACAGCCTGCGCCTGCCGGTCGACCGCCGTGACGACCTCGGTCAGCTGGTGCAGTCGTTCAACACCATGACCGCGCGGGTGCGCCGTGCCCACGAGGTCATGCGCGAGCTCCAGGAGCTGGCGGACAAGGAGCGCGACTACCTCGATACGGTCATCCAGCACCTCTCCTCTGGCGTGCTGACGCTGTCCTACGACGGACGGATCATCAGCGGCAACTCCGCGGCGCAACACATTCTGGGCGTGGCCTCCGACGAGATGTTCGAGGGGTCGCTGCAGGATATCTGCCGCGAGCATGCCAGCCTGCAGCCGTTGTGCGAGGCCTTCCTCGATCGGCTTGGGGCCGCGGGCCCGCCGCCGGGCGAGACGGTCGAGGCGCAGGTGCGCATCATGAACGGCAGCGGCCGCAAGGTGCTGCTGGCGCGTCTCGCGGCCCTGCCGCCGGACGGCGACGTGGACGCCGGCGGCTACGTGATGGTGCTCGAGGACGTTACCGCCCTGATCCAGGCACAGCGCGATGCGGCCTGGTCGGAAGTGGCCCGCCGGCTGGCACACGAGATCAAGAATCCGCTCACGCCGATCGGCCTGTCGGCCGAACGCCTGCGCCGGCGGATCCTGCCGCAGCTCGACGAGGACCATGCACCGATCCTCGATCGGGCGACGTCGACCATCATCGCCCAGGTCGACGCGATGAAGCAGATGGTCAACGAGTTCGCCGATTACGCCCGCAGTCCCCGGGCACAACTGGAGCGACTCGACCTGCATGCCCTGGCCGGCGAGACCGTCGAGCTCTATCGTGGCAATACCAACGTGAAGGTGCGCTTCGTTGCCGAGAGCGAGGAGGCGGTGTGGATCGAGGGCGACGCCAACCGGCTGCGGCAGTTGCTGCACAACCTGATCCGCAACGCGAGCCAGGCCCTGCATGAGCAGGGAGCGCAGGGCGGCGAGCCGCTGGTGCTGGTCGATCTGCGCGTCGTCGGCGAGGCCGGTCACTGTCTGGCCGAGCTGCTGGTCGCGGACAATGGCCCCGGCTTCCCGGCGGACATGCTCGATCGTCTGTTCGAGCCCTACGCCACGACCCGGCCCAAGGGGTCGGGGCTGGGGCTGGCGATCGTCAAGAAGATCGCCGAGGAGCATGCCGGTGCGGTCCATGCCTGGAATGCCACGGAGCATTCGGTCGCGGACGACTCCGCGGTCGGGCAACGGCTTGCCAATCACGGTGCGCGCGTTACGATTCGCCTACCCTTGGAATCGGGACGCTGCCAGGCGCAGGGCGGCGAACCCAACGGAAAAACGGGAACTTCCTGACCAATGAGTATCGGACACATCCTGGTCGTCGATGACGAGAACGAGATCCGCAACCTGCTGGTTGACGTCCTGGAGGACGAAGGATTCACCGTCAGCAGCGCGGCCGACGCGGTCGAGGCGCGGGCCTCGATCGCCGTGCGCCGGCCGGACCTGATCCTGCTCGACATCTGGATGCCGGGGACCGACGGCATCGCCCTGCTGCGCGAATGGCACGAACGCGACCAGCTGGTCTGGCCGGTGATCATGATGTCCGGCCACGGCACGGTCGAGACCGCGGTCGAGGCAACGAGGCTGGGCGCCTTCGACTTCATCGAGAAGCCGATCTCGCTCGACAAGCTGCTGCTCCTGATCGAACACGCGCTCGACAACCGCCGGCTTGCCCAGGAGAACGCGGCACTCAAGCGCGGCGAGATCGATCCGCTCGACCTGATCGGCGACTCCGAGTACATGCAGGAGCTGCGCGATCAGGCGAAGAAGATCGCCAGCCACGATGCCTGGGTGATGATCTCGGGCGAGCCGGGGACCGGCAAGCAGGCGCTGGCCCGCTTCATCCACCGGCACTCGGCCCGGCGGCACTTCCCGTTCGTCGACACTGGCGGCAGTGCGGTGTCGGGGCGGCAGAACGCCGCGGTGGAGCTGTTCGGTGCCGAGGAGGAGGGGCGTATCCGCTATGGCCTGCTCGAACAGGCGAATGGCGGCACGCTGTTCATCGCCGAGGCGGCGGACATGGACGAACAGACCCAGATGCAGCTGATCTCGGCGCTCGAGAGCCAGTCGTTCTTCCGCGTCGGCGGCAACGAGCCGGTGCGGGTCGACGTGCGGGTGATCGCGGCCACCCGCAAGGACCTCGAGGCCGAGGTGCGGGCCGGCAACTTCCGCGAGGATCTCTACTACCACCTCTCGGTCGTGCCGGTGCATATCGAGCCGCTGCGCGAGCACCCTGAAGACATCCCGGTGCTGCTGGCCCATTACCTGGAGACGGCGCATGCGGTCGAGGGTCTGCCACGACGCGATCTCACCATCGGGGCACGCAACCTGCTGCGTTACCACCACTGGTCGGGCAATGTCCGCGAACTGAAGAACCTGGTCCAGCGCCTGCTGATTCTCGGCAGTGGCGAGGTGATCGACGAGCAGGAGGTGCAGCGCGCACTGGGGCTTGCGCCGGTGGACGAGGCGGATGCCGACAATGGCCCGGCACTGGTGTCGCTCAATCTCGATCTGCCGCTGCGCGAGGCGCGCGACGAGTTCGAGCGGCGTTACCTGCTCGCCCAGCTGAAGAACGTCGAGGGGTCGATGACCGAGCTGTCGCGCCGCACCGGCATGGAACGCACCAACCTCTATCGCAAACTCAAGTCGCTGGGCATCCAGGCCAGCGAGCGCGCTTCGGGGACGAATTCATGACCGTCTGCGGAGCCGAGCCAGCACAGGTGACTCGATGAAGGTGATCGTTCTCGGCGCGGGGCAGGTCGGCGGTTCGGTCGCCACCGCGCTTGCCAACGAAACCAACAACTCGGTGACGGTGGTCGACACCGATGCCGACTCGCTCAACTGGCTGCAGGAGCGGCTGGATATCCGTACGGTCACGGGGCTGGGGTCGCGCCCCAGCGTGCTGGCCGAGGCCGGCGCGGCCGACGCCGACATCCTGATCGCGGTGACGCAGTCCGACGAGACCAACATGCTTGCCTGCCAGGTGGCCTGGACGCTGTTCCACACGCCCACCAAGATCGCGCGCATCCGGGCGACCGACTACCAGGACCACCCGGCACTGTTCGACAATGCGGCCATCCCCGTCGATTTCATCATCAGTCCCGAGCGGCTGATCAAGGACTACATCGCCCGCCTGATCGAATACCCGGACGCGCTGCAGGTGCGCGAGTTCGGTGACGGCAAGCTGTTGCTGATCGGCATGGAAGTCGACCGCGGCGGGCCGATGGTGGGCGAGCCCATCCACCGGTTGCGCGAGTTGCTGCCGGGGATCGAGGCGCGCGTGGCGGCGATCTACCGCCACGAGACCTCGGTGCCGCCGGAGGGCGACACCCGCCTGCTGGCCGGCGACGAGGTGTTCTTCCTCGCCCGCGCGGGCGACGATATCCGCCGCGTGATGAGCGTGATGCGCCCGCTGGACAAGCCGTACCAGCGCATCATGATCGCCGGCGGCGGCAACGTCGGCGGGGCGCTGGCCGCCCGGCTGGAGGACGACTACCAGGTCAAGCTGATCAGCCACAACCCTCGCCGGGCGCGCGAGCTGTCCGCCTCCCTCGACCGCAGCATCGTGCTCTCGGGCAGTGCCTCGGACACCGAGCTGCTCGAGGAGGAAAACATCGAGGACATGGACGTGTTCCTCGCCCTGACCAACGACGACGAGGACAACATCCTTGCCTCGATGCTGGCCAAGCGCCTGGGCGCGCGCCGCGCGATGTGCATCGTCAATCGCACCGAGTACGTCGACCTGATCGAGATGGGGGCGATCGACATCGCGTTGTCGCCGCATCAGATCACCATCGGCGAGGTGCTGACCCACCTGCGTCGCGGCGACATGGTCAGCGTGCATTCGCTGCGGCGCGGCGCGGCCGAGGCGATCGAGATCATTGCCCGTGGCGACGAGACCACCTCGCGCGTGGTCGGGCGGCGCATCGACGCCCTCGACCTGCCGCGGGGTACCACCATCGGGGCGATCCTGCGCGACGAGGAGTTGCTGATCGCCCATCACGACACGGTGATCCAGTCGGACGACCACGTGGTGCTGTTCCTGACCGACAAGCGTCGCATCGGCGAGATCGAGCAGCTGTTCTCGGTCGGTTTCGGCTTCTTCTAGGTCGACCAGCACAGGACTCCGATGCAACTACTGATCGTCATCCGCATTCTCGGCATTCTCCTGATGGTGTTCGGCCTGGCCTTCGTGCCGCCGTGGTTCGTCGGCTGGCTGATGGGCGATGCCGATCTGACCCCGTTCGTGCTGAGCTTCGTCATCAGCGTCTCGATCGGCGGGGTGTTCTGGGGGCTGACGCGCCAGTACCGGCGCGAGATGAAGCTGCGTGACGGGCTGCTGATCGTGGTGTCGTTCTGGGTGGTCCTGGGGCTGATCGGGGCGACGCCGATCTACCTGCAGCCCGAGCTCGGCCTGAGCTTCTCGCAGGCGATGTTCGAGTCGGTCTCCGGCATCACCACCACCGGGGCGACCGTGATCACGGGGCTGGACGAGCTGCCGCGCTCGCTTCTGTTCTACCGCCAGCAGCTGCAGTGGCTGGGCGGCCTGGGGATCATCGTGCTGGTGGTCGCCTTCCTGCCGCTGCTGGGTGTCGGCGGCATGCAGCTCTACAAGAGCGAGATGACCGGGCCGATCAAGGACTCGCGCCTGTCGGGGCGCATCTCCGAGACGGCCAAGGCGCTGTGGCTGGTCTATACCGGGATCACGGTGCTGTGCGCGCTGATCTACAAGATAGAGGGCATGAGCTGGTTCGATGCGGTCAGCCACGCCTTCACCACGGTGGCCACCGGCGGGTTCTCGACCCACGACGCCAGTTTCGGCTATTTCGACAACCCCACCATGGAAGTGACCGCCATGGTGTTCATGATCCTCGGCGCGACCCCGATGGCGCTGCACTTCATCGCGCTGCGCCGCGGCACCCTGCAGGGCTATTTCAATAGCGCCGAGGTGCGGTTCTACTTTCTCTGGATGGCGGCCGTGGCCGTGCTGGCGGTCGGCTTCTTCCTGGTCCACCTGCCCGAGGGCAGCTGGCTGGCCGACCTGCGCCACGTGATCTTCAACCTGGTCTCGTTTGCCACCACCACGGGCTATACCGCCGCGGATCACACCCAGTGGGGCGCGTTCCTGATGATGCTCCTGGTGTTCACCGCGATCATCGGTGGCTGTGCCGGTTCGACCACCGGCGGGATGAAGTCGGTGCGGGTGATGCTGCTCGGGCGTCAGGGGCTCAACGAGGTGCGTCGCCTGGTCCATCCGCATGCCGCCTTCGTCATCCGGCTGGGTGGCCGGCCGCTGGATCCGGGCGTGATCGCCGCGGTCTGGGCCTTCTTCGCCGCCTGGATGTTCACCTTCGTGGTGTTCTTCTTCGCCATGCTGTTCACCGGCATGGACCTGACCTCGGCGCTCGGCGCGGTGCTGGCGACGCTGACCAACCTCGGCCCGGGCATCGGCTCGGTGGCCAGCAACTTCGCCGGCGAGTCGACCACCGTGCTCTGGATCGCCATGCTGGCGATGATCCTCGGGCGCCTGGAGATCTTCACGGTGCTGGCCATCCTCCTGCCGATGTTCTGGCGCCGATGACTGACCTGTCGACGACCGCGGTCTCCCGGCGTTTTCGCTGGGCCTTCCTTGCGCCGCAGCACTGGCCGACCTGGCTGGGGCTGGCGCTGTTGTGGCTGCTGTCGTTCGCCGGTCATCGCCTGCGCCGGCAGCTGGCCCGCGGGCTGGCGCGTGTCTACCGGCGCGTCAATCCGCGCCGGGTCGGCATCATGGCGACCAATCTCGCCCTGTGCTTCCCGGAGGAGAGCGAGGCGACGCGGGCGCGCTGGCTCGATCGCCATCTGGTGCTGCACATCCTCGCACTGCTCGACCTCGGTCGGCTGCATCGCGCCCGTCGCGGCGAGCTGACCGATGAGGCGGAGATCGTCGACCAGGCGCTGCTCGAGCGACTGTGGGCCGAGCCGGGCGTGATCCTCACCGTCCACAGCGTCGGCCTGGAGTGGGCGGCGGCGATGCTCGCCGAAACCGTCCCCGGATCGACCATCTACAAGCCGTTCGCCAAGAACCCGGTGCTCGACTGGTGGTTCGCCGGGATGCGCAGCCGCCACGGCACCCTGATCCAGCCGCGCGACCGGGGCATGAAACCGCACATGCGGGCCCTGCGCGAGGGCAAGAGCTTCTTCTATATCGCCGACGAGGATCTCGGCGCGACCCACGGGGTGTTCGCGCCGTTCTTCGGTGTGGAGAAGGCGACGTTGCCGCTGGCGGGCAAGATCGCCAAGGCGACGCGGCGTCCGGTCTACCCCGTGATCGGTCAGCTCGACGAGCGCACCGGGCGTTACCGGTTGCGCTTGTTCGAGCCGGTCACGCTCCCCGCCACGGCCGACCGCGAGGCGGCGACGGCCATCAACCGCGTGATCGAGACCATGGTCCGCGAGGATCCGGTCCAGCTGATGTGGTCGCTGAAGTACTTCAAGACCACGCCGCCGGGCGAGGCGGATCGTTATGCTCGTCGCGGAGAGGGCGAGTCCGGGGAGTGAGGCGGCCGGCGGCTAGGTGGAGTCCGTGCGCCGAGCCCGGCCACTGGCGCGCCGGCGAAAGCGGCGATAGGTCCACTGGTACTGTGCCGGTTTTTCTCGCACGACCCGCTCGACCTCGCGATTGAGCGCCGCGGCCGCCGTTTCCGGATCCTCGGCGTCGATCGGTTCGGTGACCGGTGAGTAGTGGATGCGAAAGCCCGCCGCATCGGGCAGGCGTTCGGCCCAGCCGGTGAACGCCGGTGCGCCGGTGCGTCGCGAGAGCGTGCGGATCAGCGTCATGGTCAGCGCCGGATGGCCGAAGAAGGGGGCGAGCACGCCTTCGCCGTGCCGCGGTGCCTGGTCGGGAAGGATCGCGACCAGCTCGCCGCGCTTGAGTGCCCGCAGTGCCTGGCGGACGCCGCGCAGATTGGCCGGGGCCATGTCGGCGCCGCAACGCGAGCGCACCTCGATGAGCAGCGCTTCGAGTGCGGGTTCGCGGGGCGGGCGGTACATGACGGTGGTCGGGGTGCGCGCGGCCGTGGCCAGCCCGCCGAGTTCCCAGTTGCCGATGTGCGGGGCGAGCAGGATGGCCCCGCGCCCGGTCTCGATCGCCGCCTCGATCGCCTCGAAGCCCGGCATGTCCTTCACGGCCGAACCGACCTGCGAACGGCTCCAGTTCCAGACTGGGGCGGTCTCGATCAGCCCCATGCCGGTCTCGATCAGGGTCCGTCTGGCCAGCTTCTTCCGTTCCGCGGCGTCCAGTTCCGGCAGGCAGCGCGCCAGGTTCTCCTCGACCGTTTTCCGTGTCTTGCCGTTGGCGAGCCAGAAGGCCCGTCCCACCAGGCGGCCCAGCCGCTGGGCACCGCCGAGCGACAGCCGGCCCAGGCTCCACAGGAGGAAGCGAGCCAATCCCAGCCGCAGTTGTCCGCGCAACCGGTCGCGCCGGGCGCGGCGCGGTTTGCTCATGTGCGCTCCGCCGGCCGCGGCCGGGCGTGTGCCCGGGCGTGTTCGATCGCCCGCTCCGAGCCATCCGCGACCAGCGGCGCGATGGCCGACTTGAGTGAATGGAACAGTTGCCCGTTGCCCTGCTCCTCGCCGGCCAGCAACTGCTTGAAGTGCTCGCGCTGGGTGGGCATGGCGAAGCAGGCCGGGCAGTTGTCGGGAATGACCGGCAGGTCGTTGCGGCGGGCGAAGTCGGCCAGGGCGGATTCGCGCACGTCGACCAGCGGGCGGATGATGCGCACGTCGCCGGCGTCATTGAGATAGTGGGCCTTCATGGTGTTGAGCTTGCCGCCATGGAAGGCGCTCATCATGAAGCTTTCGGCGAGATCGTCGAGGTGCTGGGCGAGCGCCAGCACGTTGAAGCCCTTGTCGCGCGCCAGCCGGTAGATCAGGCCACGCTTGAGTCGCGAGCAGAACGAGCAGTACGAGTCGCCGCTCATGTGCTCTTCGGCGAGGCCAACGATGTCCTCGCGGACGCGGTAGTGACGTACGCCCAGCTCGGCGAGATAGTCGCTCATGGGCCCGGGATCGAAGCCCGGCACCATCGGGTCGACGGTGATCGCGGCGAGTTCGAATTCGATAGGGGCGCGCCGCTGGATGTGGCGCAGGATGTGCAGCAGCGAGAGCGAGTCCTTGCCGCCCGAAAGCCCCAGCAGGACCCGGTCGCCGTGGTGCAGCATCTGGTAGTGCATTACCGCGCGGGCAACCTGTTTCTGCAGCCCGCGGCCGGGGGTGATCCAGCCGGCATGGCGAGCGGTGGCATCCGTGACGGGTTGATTCTCGACGATGGCGTGCATGCGGCGAACGCGTTCGGTGGTTAAGGGGCGGCCATCTTACCAGTCCGCCCGGCGCTGCCCACGCCCCGGGGTTCGTCCTACTCGTCGTAGATGGGGCGTCCCCGGTAGTAGCCGCGGACGCGGCGACCGTCGCCTTGCGCCGGGGCGGGCTCCTCGGGCTCGGGAGCATCGAGGCGGCGGGCCAGCGCCGAGACTTCCGGGCTGCCGCTGGCCTGTGCCAGCCGCAGCAGGCGCTGCTTCACCCCGAAGCGGTCCATGTCGATGCTGATGCCCATGTCGCGTTCCAGTGCTCGTTTCAGTTCGATCAGGGATCGCATCTCTTCGCGTTGTGACATGGACATACCTCCGTTGCGCTTTAGGCCCTGCCAAGCAATAAGCGCACCAGAGCCACGAGGCGCATGCTGTCGCGACATGTCACGGCTGGCGGGACGAGTCGCGCACCAGGACCGGGCGTCGGGCCGAACCGACTGCCGCCTGGCGGGGCAACGGCGGCCAGACGCGCTACACTGACCCCGCGCCGTTGCCACGGCGATCGGACATCCCCCAACCGCTCACGAGGTCGACTTCCATGCGCACGCTCTATCCGCCAGTCGAATCCCTGGTCAATCACAGTTTCCCGGTCGGCGATGGTCACGTGCTTCATGTCGAGGAATGCGGACGGCTCGACGGCATCCCCGCCCTGTTCCTTCATGGCGGGCCCGGGGCTGGCTGCACCCCGATGCACCGGCGATTCTTCGACCCGGATCGCTACCGGGTGGTGCTGCCCGATCAGCGCGGCGCCGGCGGATCGACCCCGCATGCGAGCCTTGAGGCCAATACCACCGCCCATCTGGTCGATGACCTCGAGCGGATTCGCGAGGCCCTCGAGATCGAGCGCTGGCTCGTGTTCGGCGGATCGTGGGGCTCGACCCTGGCGCTGGCCTATGCGCAGGCCCACCCCGAGCGCGTGACCGGGTTGATCCTGCGTGGCGTCTTTCTCTGTCGCGAGCAGGACATACGCTGGTTCTATCAGGACGGTGCGAGCCACGTGTTCCCGGATTACTGGGCGGACTACCTCGAGCCCATCCCGGAGGCCGAGCGCGACGACCTGGTTGCCGCCTACCGTCGTCGCCTGGACGGCGAGGACGAGATCGCCCGCCTGCAGGCCGCACGCGCCTGGTCGGTCTGGGAGGGGCGTTGCGCGACGCTGCGTCCGGAGCCCGAGGTGGTCGACTACTTCGCCAACGCCCACCACGCCCTGTCGATCGCCCGTATCGAGAATCACTATTTCAGTCACGATGCGTTCCTCGAGCGGCCACTGCTCGACGGGGTGGATCGGCTGGCGGGTATCCCGGGGCATATCGTTCACGGGCGTTATGACATGGTCTGCCCGATCGATCAGGCCTTCGCCCTGAAGGACCGCTGGCCGCATGCCGAGCTGGAGGTGATCGACGATGCCGGTCACGCGGCCAGCGAGCCGGGGATCGTCGATGCGCTGGTGCGTGCCACCGACCGGTTCGCCGATCAGTTGCAGGGTCGTGGCGGAGGTGGGGCGTGATCGCCCTGATCCAGCGCGCCACGCGTGGCGCGGTGCGGGTCGATGGCGAGGTGGTCGGCGAGATCGGCCCCGGGCTGGTCTGCCTGGTCGGTGTGGGGCAGGGTGACGGGCCGGCGCAGGCGAAGCGGCTGGCCGAGCGCGTTCTCAACTACCGGATCTTTCCCGACGAGCAGGGGCGGATGAACCGATCGGTGCGTGATATGGCGGGCGGGGTGCTCGCGGTGCCGCAGTTCACGCTTGCCGCCGATACCCAGCGCGGCAACCGGCCGAGCTTTACGCCGGCAGCCGATCCGGATGACGCCCGGAGGCTGTTCGACCGCTTCGTGCACGAGCTTCGTGCCCTGCATTCGGGTGAGGTGGCTACCGGCCGCTTCGGTGCGGACATGCAGGTCGAGCTGGTCAACGACGGCCCGGTGACCTTCTGGCTGGAGGCGCGGCCGGCCTAGCAGGGAGGCCGTCGCGACGTTCTTGCGGGCCCGTCTTTCGGGCACAAAAAAAGCCCGCCGGATGGCGGGCTTTTTTTCATCGGGCTTCAGCCTGGATTAGGCAGACTGGGTTGCCTCGTCGGACTCGCCAGTGTTGGAGTTCCAGGAGATGGTGACTTCGTCGCCCTTCTTGCCCGGTACCTTGATGTTCAGGTACGGGTTCTTGGAAACGGCTTCCGACAGGTTGCCGTCCATGACGTTCTCACCGTTGACCGCGACCATCAGCTTCTGGATGTAGTTCGCCGGGATCTTCTTGCCGGTGGACTTGTCTTCGCGGTTGCCAGACTCCATCGGGTGACGGATCAGGGCCTTCACGTCCAGAACGTCGCCGGCCGGAGAGATGCGCATGCGGATAGTAGACATAATCTATACCTCTTGGGTTATCTGTCTTTTAATCAATGACTTCGGTATATCAGAGGCTTGATTAGCCGCCGCAGCCACCGATGGTTACCTTGACTTCCTTGGACGCCTTGTACAGCTTGCCGCCCGCGTTGACTACGCCGGTGACGTTGTCGGTCTCGCCCATACGGATACGGGTGGAGACGAACGGGTTGGCGCCAGACAGGTCGAAGGAAGCGACCAGCGGGGTCGGGTTCTTCGAGACGAAGATTGCGACCTGGTTGGCGTCCGCGATGGAGGACTCGACGGTGACCGGAACGACGGCGCCGTTCTCGGCGATGTCCGGAGCCTTGACGGAAACGTCGCCGGATTCGGCGGCGTCAGCAGTGCCGAACAGCTCGTTCAGGCCAGCGTCCATCTTGGTGGCATCGAACGCGGCAGTCGGCCACTCGGAGGCCAGGACCGCACGCGGGGAAAGCAGGCCGGCACCAACAGCCAGACCAGCAGCACTGGCAGCGAGGCTGCCCTTCAGAAATACGCGACGCTTGGTTTGCATATCTTAACTCCTCGTTAATGTGTGGTTGTCCACGCCCCTCTTTTAGCATGCCCTGTGCCAGCTTTCTAACACGTTGAAAAAGAAGGGTTCTTGTGGTTCTTTGGGCGGGTTGCAGATTGCAATCTGCAACATTTCGCGCTGGCGGATTGCAGTGGCGAGCCTCGATGCCACCCCGGGCCGGGTCACTTCTTCTCGTAGTTCTGCAGCTTGCGCCACAGGGTGGACTTGTTGATCCCGAGTATGCCGGCCGTCTTCTCCCGGTTGCCGTCCGTGTGGGCGAGCGTCTTCTCGATGTAACGGCGCTCGAGCACCTCCAGCGTGGGGTGGTCGGCATCGATCGCCGACCCTTCGGACGGCTGGTTGGCGGCGGTGTCCTCGCCGCCGAGCTGCAGGTCGATCTCTTCGCCGTCGGAGAGGGCTACGGCCCGTTCGACGGCGTTCTTGAGTTCGCGCACGTTGCCCGGCCAGGGGTACTCGAGTATTGCCTGGGCGGCGCGCTCGGTCAGGCGCGTGGCCGGTCGACGGAATCGCTGGGCGAACTCGTCGATGAAGTGCTGGGCCAGCACCGGGATGTCGTCGCGCCGCTCGCGCAGCGGCGGCATCTGCAGGCGCACCACGTTGAGCCGGTGGTACAGGTCGTGCCGGAAGGTGCCTTCGCGCACCATCTCGGCAAGGTTGCGGTTGCTCGCGACGATGAAGCGCACGTCGATGGGGAGGGTCTGGACGCCGCCGACGCGGGTGATTTCCTGTTCCTGCACCACGCGCAGCAGCTTCACCTGCATCGCGTCCGAGATGTTGCCGATCTCGTCGAGGAAGACCGTGCCGCCACTGGCGACCTCGAGCAGGCCGGGCTTACTGTTGGTCGCGCCGGTGAACGCCCCTTTCTCGTGACCGAAGAGCTCGTTCTCGAGCAGGGTGTCGGTCAGCGCGCCGCAGTCGATGACGATATAGGGCGTGTGGGCGAAGTCGGAGCGCTCATGGGTCGCGCGGGCGGCGAGCTCCTTGCCGGAGCCGGATTCGCCTTCGATCATGACGTTGATGCGCACGTCGTGGATCTTGTCGATGATGCGGTAGATCGCCTCGATCGCCGGCGAGTGGCCCATCATTGCCCGCTCGCTGGTGTCCGGCGGCTCGGCCGGGCTGGGTGCCTCGTCGCCCAGCAGTCGGTGCACCAGTTCGATCAGCTCTTCCGGGTCATAGGGCTTCTTGACGAAGTCGCTCGCCCCCAGCCGCAGTGCCTGGATGGCATTGTCGATGGTCGAGTAGCCGGTGATCAGGATCGCCGGCAGATCCGGCCAGCGCTCGCGCAGCCACTCGAGAAACTCCAGGCCGTTCATGCCCGGCATCTTCAGATCGGAGATCACCAGGTCGACCGGATTTTCCTGCAGCCACTGCTGGGCGGCCTCGACCGACTGAAAGCCGTGCACCGTCAGCCCCTCGGTGCGCGCATAGCGGCTGAACAGGTCCGAGGCGCGCTCGTCGTCGTCGACGAAGGCGATGGCGGGCGGGTTGTCGCTTGAGCGTGGTGTCGTCATGACTGCGTGATCGAGTGACCGGAATCGTGATTGGTGTGGGTGACGCGCGGCCGGGCCTTGTGTCGCGGCAGCTCGACGCGAGCGAGCACGCCGCGGGTATCCGGCTCGCCGGCGTCACGGCGATTTTCCAGACTGAGGTCGCCGCCGTGATACTGGACGATGCCCAGACTGATCGACAGTCCCAGGCCCGTGCCACGATCGACGGCCTTGGTGGTGAAGAACGGGTCGAAGATCTGGTCGACCACGTCCGGCGGCAGGCCTTCACCTTCGTCGCGGATCTCGAGGCGAATGGCCTCCTCCAGGCATTCGGCCTGTATCAGTATATGTCCGCCCACCGGGCTTGCGTGGATGGCATTGCGTACCAGGTTGGTAATCACCTGCTCCATCTGGCCGGGGTCGAACTCGGCCTGGCAATGGGCGGTGGCGCTCAGCAGCGCCAGATGGACGTCCGCTTCCATCGCCTCGGGTTCCATGCGGTCGACGACTTCCTGTAGCCACTCGGCCAGTTGGACGGTCTGGTGCTCGGGCGGCAGCTGGCGGGCGAAGTTCATCACGCCGCGCACGATCCGGCTGGCGCGGTGCGCCTCGGCACGCAGGTCGGCCATGTCCGTGCGCAGGCCCTTGTCGTCGCTCGGCAGTTGCCGCTCGATCAGGCGGGTGAGCGTGAGGATGTTGTTGAGCGGGTTGTTGATCTCGTGGCCGATGCCGGCGGCCATCTCGCCGATCGAGGCCAGCTTGGCCTGCTGGAGCGCCTTGCGCTCGGCGCGGTCGCGGCGACGGGCTTCGTTGGCGAGCTGCTCGGTGAGATAGCGGAACGAGGTCTGCAGTTCCTGTACCTCGGTGGTGCGCGAATCGGCTGGTATCGGTTCGTTGCGGTCGCCGTCGGCGAAACGCTTGAGGCGCTCGGAGAGGTTGATGATCGGACGCGAGAAGTAGCGTGCGCCCAGGCCGGCGATCACCAGGCTCATCACCAGGGCCAGGAGCCCGAAGCCGAACAGGCTCAGGCGGATGTCGCGAAACGGGGCGGTGGTGATGTTTGCCGGCAGCTTCACCGCCACGAACCAGGAAGCGAGGCTGTTCGGGTAGGGGTGGTATTCCTGGTAGTAGTAACGGCTCTCGCCGACGCTATCCAGATAGGCGCCATTCGACTCCGCGACGGCATCCTCCCAGAACTCGCCGCCATCGATGTGCTGGGCGTAGCGCTGCGGTGGCTCGTCGCCGTTCTCGAACGGGCTGATGAAGCTGAGATCGGTCTGGTCATTGTAGAGCATCAGGCCGTCCCGGGCCGGATGTCCCGGGTTGTGCTCGATCACCATCATCTTGCCGTCGCGCGGGCGTGGCGAGAACGACAGGATCTGGTCGAGCTGCTCGCCGAAGGTGTTCACCACCACGTAGCCGGCGGTGCGGTCATCGACATTGCGCAGCGGGCGCACCGCGTACAGCGTGCTCGGCTCACGATCCTGCAGGGTGTCGCCGAATGCCAGCGGCAGGGTCATGAAGCTGATCTGGTCGGACGGCAGCTCCTGGAGGCGGTCGAGGAACTGCTTGTTGTCGAATTCCTCCTCGACGTAGTTGACCTGGCCGAGGCTCTCGAACGACGGTGAGGCGACCCTGCCCAATGTGACCTTGATGACCGTATTGCCGGCCGCATCGAGAATGCGGATACTGCCGAGCCCGGGGACGGTGCGCTGCAGGCCGGCGAGAAACCGGTTGGCGTTGATGCGCATCGAGGTGAGCTCGGGGTGGCGAATGCCCATGGCCGAGGCCATCAGGGCGTTGAGCATGGTCTGGATTTCCTGCGACTCGCCGATGCCCTCGACCACTTCGCGCTCGTAGCGCATCCGGTTGCTCATCTCGCCGATCAGCGAATCGATGTTCTCGTCGACCTCGCGACTGATCTCCTTCTGCAGCCGCTGCTCGCTGTAGGTGGTCACACCCCAGACGAGCAGTACCAGCGGTACCACCGTGGCGGTGAAGGTCCACAGGAAGATGCTGACCGGCAGACGCATGAGAATCGGGGCCTCGAGGCGCTCCCGGCGGGGCCGGGGCGTAAGAAATCGATTAGAGGTGACGCTATCACAAAGCACGACTGGACACAGTGGCTGGCCGAGCGCGACGCCGCCGGCCTTGCCCGCCGCCTGACGGTTGCCGACTCGCCGCAGGGCCCGCGAATGCGTATCGACGGCCAGGATCGGCTCACCTTCTGCAGCAACGACTACCTGGGTCTGGCCGCCGACCCGCGCCTGGCTGAGGCGATGTGCTCGGCAGCGAGTCGCTATGGGGTCGGTGCGGGCGCCGCCCACCTGATCAACGGCCACTTCGCTCCGCACCAGCAACTGGAGGACGAGCTGGCCGACTGGCTCGAGGTGGATGCGGCAAGGCTGTTCTCCACCGGTTACATGGCCAATCTCGGTGTGGTCGGCGCGCTGGTCGGGCGGGGCGATACCGTGATCGCCGACCGACTCAACCATGCTTCGCTGGTCGATGCGGTGCAGCTTTCCGGCGCCCGCCTGTCCCGCTACCGGCACAACGATCTCGACGACCTCGAGGCCCGGCTGGCACGGGCCAAGGGCGAGCGGCTGATCCTCACCGACGGCGTGTTCTCCATGGACGGCGACGCCGCGCCGCTGGCCGATCTGGTCGCGCTGGCCGAGCGGCACGATGCCTGGCTGGTGGTCGACGAGGCGCACGCCTTCGGCGCGTTGGGCGACGAGGGGCGCGGCAGTTTCGCGGCTGCCGGCCTCGTGCCCGGCGAGCGTGTGCTGCGGGTCGGGACGTTGGGCAAGGCCTTCGGCACGGCCGGGGCATTCGTCGCCGGCGCGGCCGAGCCGCTCGAGGTGCTGCTGCAACGGGCGCGGACCTACCTGTTCACCACCGCCCAGCCGCCGGCGGTGGCCGAGGCCTCGCGGGCGGCCCTGTCGATCGTGCGTTCGGAAGGCTGGCGGCGCGAGCGTCTGCAGGCGCTGGTCGCGGCCTTTCGCGAGGCGGCGGGCGCGCTGGAGGGGGTCGAGCTGATGCCCTCGGCCACGCCGATCCAGCCGCTGGTGGTCGGCGAGGCCCATCGGGCTGTTGTCATGGCGAAGCGGCTGGCGGAGCAGGGTCTCCTGGTCCCGGCGATCCGCCCGCCGACCGTGCCCCGCGGCAGCTCGCGGTTGCGGGTGACCTTCAGTGCGGCGCATGAGGACAGTGATTTGCGCCAGCTCCTGTCAGTCCTGCGTGAATGCACTACCATCGACTGACAGCAACAGGAGGCAGGAAGGCGCCCGCCCGGTTAGCTGAGGGCGATGAGCCGGCCATGAGCCGGATATGCGTTCGCACCGAACCTGGCGCGCCTGCCCTTGTCACACCGGGTAATCGACGCTCGGCAGTGCCGAGCGGCCGGCCGGGTCGATAGGCCTGGTCCGGGTCGATTTCCGACCAATTTCTCAAGGAGTGATGACAATGAAACAGTTGAGTCTGATTGCCGTGCTCGCCGGTGCCCTGGTGGCTGCCGGCTGTGCCCAGAACCCCTATACCGGGGAGAACCGCAAGACCGCGACCGGTGCGACCGTCGGCGCCGGTGCCGGGGCGTTGCTCGGCAACGTGATTGCCCCTGACGGCAACCGCACCGGCGGCACCCTGATCGGTGCGGCCGTGGGTGCCACGGTCGGTGGCCTGATCGGTCGTCAGATGGACAAGCAGGAGCGGCAGCTTCGCCAGGAAATGCAGGGCACCGGCGTGGACGTGCAGCGCCAGGGTGACACCATCCGTCTGCAGGCGCCCGAGTCGATCACGTTCCAGACCGACAGCGCCGAGATTCAGCCGCAGTTCCGTCGCACGCTGAACGACATCGCCGCTTCGATCCAGCAGTACCCGAACACCGTGGTGCGCGTCGAGGGCCACACCGACTCCACTGGTTCGGCGAGCTACAACCAGGACCTGTCGGTCAACCGCGCTCAGAGTGTCGCGAGCTACCTGGCGCAGAGCGGGGTAAGCCCGTCGCGCGTCCAGGCCATCGGCTACGGCGAGAGCCGCCCGATCGCGACCAACTCCACGCCGCAAGGGCGTGCCCAGAACCGTCGGGTCGAGATCCTGATCCTGCCGCAGCAGCAGTAAGTTCGATCCGCACGCGAGAAAGGGCCCCGGTAATCCCGGGGCTTTTTTGTGTCCCGGGATTTACGGCAGCCCCGGCGGAGGGGTGAGTTGGTGACCCGGGGAAAGCCCTAAACGATCGCTGCTGCCGGCGGGGAGTTCGAGCACGTAGCGCGCCGCTCGTGCCGACGGGTATTCGCTGCATGGCAGCACCAGGCAAGGCGGGGCCGAGGCAACCAGGTCGACGATGCGCCAGTCCGCGTCGAGGTAGAGGATGTCGAGAGCGAAGTGGACATTGCGCATCCAGAAGGTGCGCGGGGCTTCCTTGGGGTAGAGGAACAGCATCCCGTGTCCGGTGGCGAGTCGTGAGCGGCCCATCAGACCGCGCTGGCGGCTGGTCGGCGTACTGGCGAGCTCGACCACGAATCGCTCGCCGCCGACGGTCATGGCCCGAGTCTGACCGTCGAGTTCGGCGAGAGGGACTGGTCGCGCACTCGAGGCCCACCCGAACCAGGCGGTCAGCAGCATTGCGGCCGACAGCAGGGCGAGGCCGCGAGTGAGGGATGGGTGGCGCGGTGTGATGGACATCGGTGAAGGATACCAAGGCGCATTCTCGGCCTGACGATCACGACGGGCGCTGATAAGATGAGCGCCCGCCATTCACACCCGTTCCAGGCTCCCGGCCCATGACCGATTCCTCCCGTCCCGACGTCGACAAGCGACGCGCCGAGGCGCTCGACTATCACGCCCACCCGCAGCCGGGGAAGATTGCCACGGCGATCACCAAGCCGACCGAGACCGCACGCGACCTGGCGCTCGCCTATTCGCCGGGCGTGGCCGAGCCGGTGCGCGCCATCGCCGCCGATGCGGACGCCGCCTGGCAGTACACCGCCCGCGGCAACCTGGTGGCGGTGATCTCCGACGGCTCGGCGATCCTGGGGCTGGGGGATCTCGGCCCGCTGGCCTCCAAGCCGGTGATGGAAGGCAAGGGGGTGCTGTTCAAGCGCTTCGCCGATATCGACGTGGTCGATCTTGAGGTCGAGGCCGAGAACCCGCAGGCCTTCATCGACACCGTGCGTCGGCTCGAGCCCTCCTTCGGCGGCATCAACCTGGAGGACATCAGTGCGCCGCGCTGCTTCGAGATCGAGTCCGCCCTGAGCAAGGCGATGGACATCCCCGTCTTCCACGACGATCAGCACGGCACGGCGATCATCATCGCCGCCGGCCTGAGCAACGCGCTTCGCCTGCAGGGCAAGCGCCTCGAAGAGGCGCGGCTGGTGCTGGTCGGCGCCGGGGCGGCCGGCACGGCGACGCTCAACCTGCTGCTCGACATGGGCCTCAAGCGCGAGAACCTGCTGGTGGTCGACCGGGTCGGCGTGCTGCACGAGGAGCTCGACGATCTGCCCGAGCACCATCGTCGCTTCGCCGCCAAGACCGAGGCGCGCACGCTCGCCGATGCCCTGGTCGGCGCGGATGCGTTCGTCGGCCTGTCGGCGCCGAACCTCCTGAGCGAGGAGATGCTCGCCAGCATGGCGGACAAGCCGGTGGTGTTCGCCCTGGCCAACCCCGACCCGGAAATCCTGCCGGAAGTCGCCCACAAGGTGCGCGATGACCTGATCATGGCGACGGGGCGCAGCGACTACCCCAACCAGGTCAACAACGTGCTGGCCTTCCCGTTCATCTTCCGCGGCGCACTCGACTGCCGGGCGCGGAGCATCACGCCCAACATGAAGATCGCCTGCGTCGAGGCCCTGGCCGCGCTGGCGCGCGAGGACGTGCCGGCCTCGGTGCTGGCCGCCTACGAGCTCGACGAGATGACGTTCGGGCCCGAGTACATCCTGCCCAAGCCGTTCGATCCGCGCCTGATCGAGCGCCTGCCGGTAGCGGTCGCCCGGGCCGCCGAGTCCGACGGCGTTGCCCGCATGACCTACCGGCCGCACCCCATGCCGGAGGCCGAATGAGTCAGGCGCGCGCCTGGCTGATCGATGCCCACGCCCAGATCTGGCGGGCATGGCACGTCTACGACAAGGGCCGCGCCGATAGTGCCGGTCGCCCGGTCAATGCCCTGCTCGGGTTCGCCGACTACCTGCTGGCCCTGCTCGAATCGACCTGGCTGCCCAACCAGCCGGCGCCGATCATCGCCGCCATCTTCGATGCGCCCTGCGGTCGCGGTCATCGTCAGGCGATCTACCCCGACTACAAGGGCCACCGTCCGCCCACCCCCGAGGACCTCCGCGAGCAGTTCCCGCGCTGCCGCGAGCTGGCAGAGGCGGCCGGCTTCGGTGCGCTCGACCATGCCGGCTTCGAGGCAGACGACGTGATCGGCACGCTGGTCGGTCGGCTGCGCAATCGCGAACGCGCGGTGACCATCGTCACCGGCGACAAGGACCTCGCCCAGCTGCTCGGTCCGGACGATCGCTGGTACAACCCGATGCGCGGCTCGGTGATGGCCTACGGCGACGTCGAGCGGCGCTTCGGCGTGCGCCCGGCGCAGATTGCCGACTGGCTGGCGCTGACCGGGGATGTGGCCGACAACATTCCGGGCGTGCCGGGCATCGGTCCGCGCACCGCCGCCCGCCTGCTGCGCAAGCACGGCTGCATCGACGGCATCTACGAGAATCTCTCGGCGGTCTATGGCATGAAGTTCCGTGGCGCACCGCGCGCCCAGCGTCTGCTGCAGGAACACGAGGAACAGGTGCGCCTGTCGCGGCGGCTGACCGAGATCGTCTGTGACCTGCCGCTGGCGCAGACGCCGCAGCCGTGGCAGGGCATCGACCGCGACGCCCTGGTCGCTCTGCTCGACAAGGCTGGCGCCGACCCGGCGCAGATCGAGCGCTGGGAGGCCTGGGATGCGCCATTGGTAAAGACGGCCTGATGCTGATCGCCTTCAACAAGCCGTTCGATTGTCTGAGCCAGTTCACGCCGGAACCCAACAGCCCCGCGGCGACGCTGGCCGACTGGATCGACTGCCCCGGCGTTTATCCTGCCGGTCGCCTTGATCGCGACAGCGAGGGATTGCTCCTGCTGACCGATGACGGACGCCTGCAGAACCGTCTCGCCGACCCGCGTCACAAGCTTGCCAAGACCTATCTTGCTCAGGTCGAGGGCGAGATCGACGAGCAGGCGCTGGCAGCCCTGCGGGCAGGCATCACCCTCAAGGACGGCGCCACGCGGCCGGCCGGCGCCGAACGGGTGGTCGAGCCGGACTGGCTGTGGCCGCGCAATCCGCCGGTGCGCTATCGCAAGAGCGTGCCCACCAGCTGGGTGCAGCTCACCCTGCGCGAGGGGCGTAACCGCCAGGTACGGCGCATGACCGCCCATGTCGGCTTTCCCACCCTGCGCCTGATCCGGGTCGCCATCGGCCCCTATCGCCTCGATGGACTCGCCCCCGGCGAATGGCGTGAACTGGTCGGCTGAGGCCTCATCGGGCCGGGTCGCGTGAGCGGCGCTTTTCCCGACCGCTTCTCTCGGGTAAAACCCGTTTTTCCGCAATGGGTTACCCCGCGAATTCGCCCCGATTCTTCCCCTCGCTTTGCGCCGGAACCGATTATCGGGTAGATTGCGCGCTCCGCTCGGCGCGGCGGGGTGTCGGCAGGTGCTGGTTTGGTGTTACAAAACAGTGACTTGCCGGTTGGTGGGAGAGCAAGAGAACGGGGCGTGCCATGAACATCATGAAGCAGTTTTTGCTGGGTCGTCGGCTGGTGGGCAGCTGGGCGGCGGAACAGGGCGTGACGCTCGATGACGCCGCGGCCGTCCGGCTGGCCGAGACCCTCGCTTCACGCGACTGGAATGCCCCGCGGGCGACGGACGACCTCGATCTGTCGCTGCTTTCCTTCCTGGTGCTGGAGACGGCCCACCGTTACTACGTCCAGGCCGACAAGGCGCTCAAGACCTGCCAGTCCGAGGAGGGCCGGGCGCTCTACCCGGCCTCGATGCTGCCCGAGCGTCTGAACGATCTCGCCGCCACGCTGCGTTTCTACGACGAACTGCCCGACATGGCGGCCTCCCTGCCGGCCAACGGGCTGGCAAGCGTGCAGAGCCTGACCAACACCTTGTTCGCGGTGGTCGGCGCGCAGTTCCCCGCCCACATGGCCGAGGTACACGCGCAGGTGATGCGCGACGAGGTGGCCGCGGCCGTGCGCGCCGGCTATCCGCGTCGTGCGGCCCACGTGCCGGTCTACTCGCCCACGCACCTCGAGTTCGTCGGCGCGGTCGAGAAGACCCGTTGCATCTTCGCCCCGTCGGGCAAGTACTGGGGCGCGCGTGACTACGACGAGGCGCGCGGCTTCGATGCGAACGTGCGTCAGTTCGGCGAGGACCTGTTCCGATTCATGACGGTGGCCCGCAAGGAGAAGTTCAAGGGGCTGGCCCTGCGTCTGCCGGCCGCGTTCAGTGGTTCGATCGAGCAGCTGGCCGAGACCACGGCGCTGCTGCTCGATGGCCTGAACCGCATCGACCCGGCCGGCTCCGATTGCCTCGAGCGGGTCGACGAGAAGGCCGGCTGGAAGTTCGAGTGGGCCGGCGAGACCATGTTCCTCACCGCCTTCGGTGTCTGCTACCCCGAGGATCACCCGCGCAATCCCTACGGTTTCGACTACACCTACTTCTTCTTCCAGCCGGATTTCGTGCTGCGCAACCACCCGGGCCTGATCGACGGCAAGGAAGAGATCTCTCGCCAGCGCATCCTCGCCTCGTTCCGCAAGGACGGCATGGACTACGACAATGCCGGCAAGGAAGCCGAGCACGCCCGCTACATCCGCCCCATGGCCGCGGACGGTGCCGCGATCGCCTGGTGGGACTACCTGCCCGCGCGCCAGATGATCGAGCCGCTGGCCGCCGCGGTCTGAGCCGACGGGTTCGCGCCCTCACTCGGTTCGCGACAGCAGCGCCGCGCGCAACGAGTCCGACAGCGGCGGCTCGGCCAGCCAGATGCCGAAATAGGTACGCGCCAGCTCGGCATCCTCGCTTTCGAAGCGGGCCTCGCCATTGAGGCTCAGGGTCAGCCGGCCGCTTCGCGGCGACCAGTCGAGTCGATAGCGATCTCCGTCGCTGACGTCGATCATCGCCGCCTGGATCGCATCGATCTTCGGTCGGATCACCTCGCGCTCTGCCGGCGGATACTGTTCGTCGAGCGCCTTCCAGGTCGCCTTGCGGATGTCGGCCACCCGGACGTCGCGGTGGTATTCCAGAACCAGACTCATCGGCACCTCGGCCGCGCGAATCGCCTCCGCCGTCGCCCCAGTCGGCGCATACAGGGCCGCATCGTAGACGTCCCAGATCAGGTAGCTGGCCGTGCCTTCGCCCTGCAGGGCAAGCGACGAGTCGCCGACGGTTAGCCGTTCGGTGAAATTCGCCACCGCCACTGGCGCGGTTGCAAGGCCTATCACCGCGATAGCAGCCCGGAGTCGGCTTTTCATGGCTCAGCGTTCCGCATCGGGATCGGTCTTGGTGAAGAACAGGGTCAACTCGCCCACCCGGATGCCGAACTTGGTCACCGTGGCGCGATTGATCATCACGTTCTCGCTCTGACGAATCATCCAGTCGTCGAAGCGCACGTCGACAGTGGAATCGCCGTAGGGCAGGCGCAGGACGTAGTTCCAGTTCAGTGCCTGGCCGACTGCCCGGCCCCTGGCGACGCCGATCACGTCGCCGGCGCGGCCGATGTATTCGCCCTCGCCGGTACGGGTGATGCGCCAGCTGCGCTCGTCGGTCTCGCCGTCGCCATAGACGAAGTCCTCGTCGAGAACGAATTCGTCCCCGTCCCAGTAGCCCTCGATTACCACCCGGAGCCGGCGTTTTATCTCGCCCCCGCGTCCCTGGAATATCCCGTGGGCCCAGGTCGTTCCCTGGAAGTAGCCGGTCAGGTCGAAGGCGGGCTCGGTGCCGCGGAATTGCTCGAGTTTCATGCTGGTGCATCCCGTGAGTAGCAGGGTGGTGGCGATGGCGATCGCCAGCGTGAATCGTCCCAGGGTGAGTCGTCGTGTCATGTCGAGGCCTCCTCGAGTTGCGGTTCGGTATCGCTCAGATGGCGAAAGACCAGCCAGGCGGCGGCCAGCTTGAAGATCACGGGCAGGCTGCCGTAGGTCAGCGCCAGGGCGGTGGTATCGGCGTCACCTGACTCGAAACCGGCCAGGGCCAGCAGGCCGTAGCCGACCCCCACCGCCACGGCCAGCGCGAGCTTGGTGGCCAGCCCCAGCAGGCCGAAGAACAGCCCCGCCCGATCGCCGCCGCCCTCGCGGCTGTCGATGCCGGCGATGTCCGCCTGGATCGAAGCCGGCAGGGCCATGTCCGCGCCGAGGCTCAGCCCGGAGGCCGCGCAGATCAGCGCGAACCAGACGACGTCGCCGCTGCCCAGCAGGGGCGCGAAGGCGAAACTGACGGTGGCCAGCAGGATCGAAAATCCCCAGCTGCGGCGCTTGCCGATCCGCCGGGCGAGGAAGGTCCAGGCCGGCAGTGCGGCGATGCCGGCGCCGAAGTAGAGCAGCAACAGCCCGCCGAGCCAGCCCTCGGCACCCAGGCGATCGGCGACGAACATCAGGAAGAGCGCGGCCGGGATGCCGTTGGCGAGGTTGTTGAGGAAGTAGCCGCCCAGCAGCGTGCGCAGGCGACGGTTGGCGACCAGCAACGGCCAGCCACGCCGCCAGTCGACGATTGCGTGATGCCGCGCCGGTTCGGGGGCACCCCGAGCCATGACGACAAAGGCAACGGGCAGCAGCAGTGCCATCAGCCAGAACACGGCGGCAAGGACCTCGCCGGGTTGTTCCGAACCGATCAGGATCGGCAGGGCGGCGGCGAGCACGGTGCCGACCAGTGCCAGCCCCTCGCGGCTGGCGGCCAGACGGGTGCGCCCGTGGGGACTGGGATCGGCCTCCGCGCCCAGGCTGGTGTAGGGCAGCTGGATCATCGTCCAGCCGAGAAAGGCGGCCAGCCCCCACAGGTACAGGTGCCACAGCCCGACCTCGTCGCCGGGTCGGAGCAGGAACCACAGCGAGACAATCAGCAGCGGAATGCCGCTGCCCATCAGCAGCTTGCGTCGGTGTCGTCCGGGGACGCGATCGGAGAGGTAGCCCACCAACGGATCGGTGACCACGTCCCACAACCGGGTGAGCATGAGGGCCAGGCCGACCGCTGCCAGTCCCAGCCCCAGTTCGTTGGCGTAGAACGGCGGCAGGTAGACGTACAGCGGGATGCCCATCAGGGCCAGCGGCAGGCCCGGGATGCCGTAGGCGAAGACCTGCCACAGCGAGAAGCGGGCGGTGGGCAGGTCGGTCGGCGTCATGGTCGTTCCAGGATCACTTGGGCGACGTCGATCCGCCCGGCTAGAAAGCCGGCCTCGCAGTAGGCAAGGTAATAGCGCCAGGTCTGGCGGAAGGCGTGGTCGAAGCCCATCGCCTCGAGCTCATCCTCGGCCGTGTCGAAACGCTCGCGCCAGCGGGAAAGCGTGCGGGCGTAGTCTTGGCCGAAGCGGTGGGTTTCGCGCACGTGCAGGCCGGCGGCCTTCGCTTCGGCGTGAAAGCGCTCGATCGAGGGCAGCATGCCGCCGGGGAAGATGTAGAGCTGGATGAAGTCGGGCTCGCGACGGTAGGTCTCGAAGGCCGCCTCGTCGATGGTGATCACCTGGATCGCGGCCCGGCCGCCCGGCTTGAGCCGGTCCCGGACGGTCTGGAAGTAGGTCGGCCAGTAGCGTTCGCCGACCGCCTCGAACATCTCGATCGAGACGAGGTGGTCGAACTGCCCCGCCTGGTCGCGATAGTCGGTCAGGTGCAGGCGGGCGCGGTCGGCCAGGCCGGCCCGTGCCAGCCGCTCGTGGCCGTAGGCGAGCTGCTCGGTGGACAGCGTCAGGCCGTCGACCGTCAGGCCGCGGCGGGCGGCACGTTCGGCCAGCCCGCCCCAGCCGCAGCCGACTTCCAGTATCCGGTCCCCTGGGGTGGTCTCGAGGCGGTCGAGCAGACGGTCGTACTTGCGTTGCTGGGCGTCTTCCAGCGGCTCGTCGGGCGAGCCGAAGATGGCGGCGGAATAGGTCATCGACTCGTCCAGCCACAGCCGGTAGAAGTCGTTGCCGAGATCGTAATGCGCGGCGATATTGCGCCGGCTGCCGCGGCGGTGGTTGGCGCGCAGGGCGTGCTGGATGCGATGCCCGAGGCGTGTCCAGAAGCCGGGACGCAGGTCGTCGCCTATTGCCTCGAAGTTACGTGCGCCGATCTCGAGCAGGGCCGTCAGGTCGTCGGTGGTGAAATCGCCGTGGATGAACCCCTCGGCGATACCGATATCCCCCAGCCGGGCGATGCGCGAGAACAGGCGGGCCGGATGGTGCAGGTGCCAGCTTGCCGACAGCTCCGGGTGTTCGACGCCGACGAATTCGGCCGCGCCACCATCGTCGGTGGTCACCTGCACCCGGCCGATGCGGATGTCGGCCAGGAAGTGGTTGACCCAGCGTGCGGCGAGTGCCAGGGGGCGTTCGTTCTGTCGCTGGGCGGCGGGCGCCGCGCCGCTGAGCGTGCCTAGGTTTCGTGTCTGGACGGTGGGCATGAACTGACCTCCGAAGCCGGTGGTGGCGGGCTCTTGTGAAAGCGGCCGCCCTTGAGCCAGATTTTCACGGCCTGCCAGTGGATCAGGCCGATCACCTTCACGGTGAGAAACGGGATGCGCAGCGCCTCCAGCAGCAGGCGACGATCGTCGAGGGGGCGGCGCTGCGCGTTGTGGGTGGCGACCAGCGTCAGGGTCTCTTCGCCATCGGCGTCCACTTCGGTCTCGCGTATCGCCACGCTCAGCCGTCCGTCCGGTCGCGAGAGGCAAAAGTGGTAGCGCATGTTCATGGGCAGGAATGGCGAGACGTGGAATACCTTGTCCGCCTGGGCGCGGAAGGGGCTTTCCAGGGCACGGCCGTAGTCGTGCAGGAAATAGTGGTGATGCCCGCCGAAGGTGTTGCTGACCTCGCAGTCGATCGCGACCAGTTCGCCGTGACGGTCGTGGCAGTACCAGACGGTCAGCGGGTTGAACTGGTAGCCAAGCACGCGCGGATAGGCCGATAGCAGGATGGTTCCGCCCTCGATGTCGACGCCCTGCGCCCGGGCCGTTGCCGTAATCCAGTCGCGCAGCGACATGTCGCGGCGGGGGCCATGGTCACGGTCGTACACCGAGAACAGGTTGAAGCGGTTGTGCGAGAGCAGTCGCTGGCCCGGGAAGCCCGCTTCCAGGTCGTCAAGGTCGACCAGCAGGGAGAACACTCGGTAACGAAAGCGGTAACAGGCTCGAGTGAACCGCTGATGCATTACCCAGCCCTGGTAGAGCGCCGAGTTCATGCGGTCCCCTCGGGGCGATCCCAGGGTATCGGGACGCCCAGCCGGCGTGCCACCGCAACGGCCGAGGCCAGCCCGTCCTCGTGGAAGCCGTAGCCGGTCCATGCCCCGGCGTAGAACGTGCGGCGACGGCCCTGCAGCTCGGGCAGGCGGGCCTGGGCCTCGATGGCGCGGGCGTCGAAGACCGGGTGGTGATAGGTGATCTCCCGCTCGACCAGCGCTTCGCGCGGCGGCTCGAACGGGTTGAGCGTCACCAGCCAGTCGTGGGCGGCATCAATGCGCTGCAGGTGGTTCATCCAGTAGGTGACGGCCACGGCGCGGTCGCCGCCGGCCTCGCGGCGCCCGAGGTAGTTCCAGCTGGACCAGACCTTGCGCCGCCGCGGCATGAGCGTGACGTCACGATGCAGGAAGGCGCGGTTCTCCTGAAAACGGAACGCCCCGAGGATGTCGGATTCGGTCGCGTCCGGTTCATCGAGCGCGGCAAGCGTCTGGTCGGCGTGGCCGGCCATGACTACCGCGTCGAAGCGCTGTCCGGTCTCGGGCAGGTAGACGCCGTGATCGCCGCGCTTGATGCGGGTGATCGGCCGTGAGGCAACCGCCTCGAAGCGCTGATCGGAGAGCATGCGGTCGATGTAGCGTCGCGATCCGCCGACGACCGTCTCCCACTGCGGCCGGTCGTTGACGTTCATCAGGCCATGATTGTCGAAGAACTGCAGGAAGCTGCGTGCCGGGAAATCCCGCATCGTGCGGGTCGGGCAGGACCAGATCGCCGCGGCCATCGGCAGCAGGTAGTCGTCCGCCAGGCGCGGCGAGAAGCGGTGGCGTTCGAGGAAGTCGCCCAGGCTGTGCTCGCCGGCCTCCCCGCGGGCCAGAGCGGCCTTGCCGAGCCGGTTGAAGCGCAGTATCTCGCTCACCATGCGCAGAAATCCGGGGCGGACCAGGTTGCTGCGTTGCGCGAACAGGGTGTCGAGGTTGTCACCGCTGTACTCGAGTCGGCCCGCGTCCATGCTCATGCCGAAGGACATCTCGGTCGCCTGCGTGCGGATGCCCAGCGTCGCGAACAGGCCGAACAGGTGGGGATAGTTCGGCCGATTGCAGACGATGAAGCCGCTATCCACCGGCACGCCGCTGCCGCGGCCGTCGTCCACCAGGTGGGTGTGGGTATGCCCGCCGAAATAGTCGTTCTTCTCGAACAGCGTGACCCGATGACGCTGCCCCAGCAGCCAGGCCGCACTGACGCCGGCGATGCCGGAGCCGATCACGGCAATGGCCAGCGGGCGATCAGTGGGGGACTGGAGCGGGTCGGTCACGGGCACGGGTATCTCCGGGGCGGGCAGTTTTCAACTTGAGTGTATAAACTCTGTACAGGTTTTGCACAGAAATGTAGTCCACCCTGAGCGTGATCGCCATCCGGCTTGAGCGTGACCGTTAGCGGGGTGTTTGCCTGATCCGGAGGAGTGCCCCTCATGCCCCGTCAGTGCGCCAACCGCCCCTCGATGCGGCCGCAGAAGACCTGCCTTGGCTGCGGCCGGCCGTTCAGCTGGCGACGCAAGTGGGCGCGTGACTGGGAGCGGGTGCGCTACTGCTCCGAGCGTTGTCGTCGATCGAGGAAGCGCCATGGCCGAGACTGAGAGTCAACCTGTGCGTCAGTTGCTGGTCGTGCTGGGCGATCAGCTGAATGCCGACTCGGCCCTGTTTGACGGGGCGGATGTCGCGCGCGATGTCGTCTGGATGGCCGAGGTGGCCGAGGTGGCCGGGGAGGCGACCCATGTCTGGTCGCAGCAGTCGCGTATCGCGTTGTTTTTCGCCGCGATGCGTCACTTCGCCGCCTCCAGGCGCGCTGATGGCTGGCGGGTCGATTACCGCGAGCTTCCGGCCGATGCCGATCTGGACGACACGGAGTCACTGGAGCAGGCGTTGAGGCGGGCGATCGAGCGCTTGCGGCCCGAACGGGTGGTCTGGGTCCAGCCGGGCGAACATCGGCTACGCCAGTCGCTTCCCGGTGTGGCCGAAGCCCTCGGGGTCGAGTGGGAGGAGCGGCCCGATCGGCACTTTCTGGTCGAGGCCGACTGGTTTGCCAGCTGGGCCGCGCGGCGCAAGACGCTGCGCATGGAACATTTCTACCGCGAGCAGCGACGCCGTCTCGACGTGCTGATGGAAGACGGCGAGCCCGTCGGCGGCCAGTTCAACTTCGATGCCGACAATCGTCGCCATTTCGATGCCCGTGGCCCGGGGATGATCGATCCGCCGCGCCGTTTCCGGCCCGACCGGATCACGCGCTCGGCGCTCGAGCGGGTCGCCGAGCGGTTCGCATCGCACCCGGGGTCCGGTCACGATGCGCTGTCGCGTTTCGATTGGCCGGTGACGCCCGCCGAGGCCGAGCAGGCGCTGGCCGATTTCATCGACCATCGTGCCGCCGGCTTCGGCGCCTATCAGGATGCCATGTGGACCGACGAGGCCTGGCTGTATCACTCGCGCCTGTCGGCGGCGATGAACCTCAAGCTGATGTCGCCGCATCATGTCATCCGGGCAGTGGAGGCGGCGTATCACGACGGGCGCATGCCGCTGGCGGCGGCCGAGGGGTTTGTCCGCCAGGTGCTGGGCTGGCGGGAGTTCGTCCGTTGCCTGTACTGGTGGGCGATGCCCGAACTCGCCGAGCGCAATGCCCTGGACGCCGAGGGGCGATTGCCCTCGTTCTACTGGAACGGTCGGATGGATGACGGCCCGACGGTGCCGATGCATTGCCTCGACCAGGCAATCGGTCAGACGCTGTCACTGGGTTACGCCCATCATATTCAGCGACTGATGGTTACCGGGTTGTTCGCCCAGTTGCTGGGGGTTCACCCGCGGGCGGTCCACGAGTGGTATCTGGCGGTGTATGTGGATGCCGTGGAGTGGGTGGAGCTGCCCAACGTCATCGGGATGTCGCAGCATGCCGATGGCGGGTTGATGGCGAGCAAGCCCTATGTGGCCTCGGGGCGCTATATCCAGCGTATGAGCAACTACTGCCGGCATTGCTGTTTCGACCCGGCGGAGGCTGTGGGTGAGCGGGCCTGTCCGTTCACCACGCTCTACTGGAACTTCCTCGATCGTCACCGGGCGCGCTTCGCGCGTCATCCGCGCACCGCGCTGCAGTGGAAGCACCTCGAACGTATCGACCCCGAGCGACTCGCCGCGATCCGGCAGGCGGCGGATGACTGGCGCCGGTCGCTGGGCGTGACGGGTGCTGGTGATGCCTGACTCACGTTTTTCGCGACGTTTTGTGTTCTTCGGCCTCCAATTGCCGTGTTTTTCCGTAAGTTAGCGCCACTTCGTGGTGGTATGTGTGCCCGGATTCTGGGATGATTCCCCTTGCTTTAACGGCCCGCAGGGAAGCGGGTCAAGCCTCCCGCTCGCAACCCGACGGGCCACCCCGACAGGAGCCATCGGCCGATGCCCGAAGTCAATACCATCCGCCTGATACGCCGCAAAGCGGTGTTGCTGGCCGTGCTGGGCATTTTTATCAGCGGTGTGCTCGTTGCCGCAGTGACCGCGATACCCATTTACCAGTCCGCGCGTCAAGGGCTCGAGCGCAGCACCCTGATGGGCATCCAGGCGCAGGGCGCCGCGCTCAACAATCTGGTGCAGCGTTACGAGGGGGTTGCCCGTCAGGTCACCAGCCGGACCGAGATCCGCCGGCGTCTGGAGCAGTACGTCAACGGTCAGCTGTCGATGGGCCGGCTGGCGGCGTATACGAACCCGCGTCTGGCCGAGGCGCTGGAAAGCGAACCGGCGTTGCTCGGCATCAAGCGGCTGGGGCCGATGGGCGAGGTGATCGTCGACCAGGGCGTGGGGGGCGAGATGCCGGACCTTTCCCGGCTGGCCGATCTGCGTGACACCGAGAGTCGACTGGTCCGGCTCGAGGGAAGCGTCATCTGGCGCACCATCGTGCCCATATTCGACGACCTCGGTCTGCGGCTGGGGACAGACGTGATGTTCTTCGAGGTCGACAATCTGGTCCAGCTGCTGCAGCGGAGCCGCACCTTGGAGCCGTCGGCTCGCGGCTTTCTGATCGAGCGCGAGGGCAGGCGCCTGGTCGGTATCGACGCGGAGCGTGGCGAGCTGGTGATCTCGTCGGCCAGCGAGGTGCTCACCGGCGACGTCTCGCGGATCGATCCGACCGAATCGGGCGTGGTCTGGCCCGATCTGGATCGCGAGAGTGGCGTGCTGTTCTACACCCCGGTGGGGGGTGGGCGGTGCCTGCTTTTGGTCGAGGTCGGATTCTGGAAGTTCTATGAGCCGGTGATCGCACGTCTGCTCTGGCCGCTGGGGCTGGTGTTCCTGCTGCTGCCCATTGTTGCCTGGCTGGCCGCGAGGGCGCTGCGCCCCGTGCTCCAGCGGCTGACCGAGCAGTCCGAGGAGCTGGAGCATTCCGCCGGCGAGCTTCGCCTGGCCGCCAGCGTGTTCGATGGCACCGGCGAGGCTGTCATGATCACGTCGCCCAACCATCGTGTACTGCGCGTCAATCCCGCCTTCACCCGCATCACAGGGTTTGCGTCGGACGAGGCGATCGGGCGACCGATGACCGACCTGTTTCAGCTGGGCGAATCGGATGCCGAACTGCTGGATGCCATCTGCCGCCGTCTCGGTGAAGAGCCCAGCTGGGAGGGCGAGATGGATTATCGCAATCGCCGTGGCGAGCGCATGACGGCGCTGCAGACCATCAGCCAGGTGACCGACGATCAGGGGCGTGTCAGTCACTACATCCACATCTTCAACGACATCACCGCGGCCAAGGCCGCCCAACAAGCGATCCGGCACCAGGCGCATCACGATCCGCTCACCGATCTGCCCAACCGCGCGTCATTGCGGTTCCGCATCGAGCAGGCGATCGAGCACGTGCACGGGGATCAGAGCCGTCTGGCGGTGCTGTTCCTCGATCTCGACTACTTCAAGGACGTCAACGACCGGCTGGGTCATGCCATGGGCGACCGGTTGTTGCGTGAGGTGGCGGAGCGCCTGCAGCGGGTGCTGCGGCACGAAGATACGGTCGGTCGACTGGGTGGTGACGAGTTCCTGATCCTGCTGGAGGGGTTGCCCGCGTCCCGCTTCGCCGGCGAAGTGGCGCACAAGGTGATCGAGGTGCTGACCCAGCCGTTCGAGATCGAGGGCGAGTCGATCCAGATCGGCGTCTCGATCGGCATTGCCGTCTTCCCCGAGCAGGCGCGGGACGCGGACGGCCTGATCGGTCATGCCGACGCGGCCATGTACGAGGCCAAGGCGGCCGGTCGTGACACGTTCCGCTACTTTGACCACCGTGCGGCGGAGGGCGTGGACGGCTGATGCCCGGGCTGCGGGCGGTGGTCGCGCAAAAGAAAAGCCCCCGCGGCGTATGCCGGCGGGGGCTTTTTCGTGCCAGTGGCGAACGGTGTGACTTAGCCGTTGCGCTCCTGGATCAGGCGGTGGATACGCGGGGTGAGGATCAGGTCCATCGCGTAGCTCATCTTGCCGCCCGGCACCACGATGGTGTTGTAGCGGGACATGAACGAGTTCGGGATCATCTGCAGCAGGTACGGGAAGTCGACGCCGAACTCTTCCGGATCGCGGAAGCGGATCACGACCACGCTCTCGTCCGGGGTCGGGATGTCGCGGGCGATGAAGGGGTTGGAGGTGTCGACGGTCGGTACGCGCTGGAAGTTGACGTCGGTCTCCGAGAACTGCGGGGTGATGTAGTTCACGTAGTCCGGCATGCGGCGCAGGATGGTGTCGACGATCTTCTCGGCGGAGTAGCCGCGCTCGGCGTTGTCGCGGAAGATCTTCTGGATCCACTCCAGGTTGACGATCGGCACGACGCCGACGCCCAGGTCGACGTGCTCGGCGACGTTGACGTCATCGGTCTTCACCAGACCGTGCAAACCTTCGTAGAACAGCAGGTCGGAGTCGGCCGGGATGTCTTCCCAGGGGGTGAACTCGCCCGGGCCGAGGTTGGTGTTCAGGCGCGCGTTGTGCTCGGCGGCTTCCTCGTCGCTGTGCAGGTAGTAGCGCTTCTTGCCGGTGCCCGACTCGCCGTAGCTCTTGAACAGCTCGCCCAGCTTGTCGAAGTGGTTGGCATCCGGACCGAAGTGCGAGAAGAAGTTGTTGCCCTTCTCGGCCTCGGCGGCCATGCGCTCGCGCATGTCCTTGCGGTTCAGTGCGTGGAAGCTGTCGCCTTCGATCACGACCGGCGAGA
Organism: Guyparkeria sp. WRN-7; assembly: GCF_001641825.1. GTDB lineage: Bacteria > Pseudomonadota > Gammaproteobacteria > Halothiobacillales > Halothiobacillaceae > Guyparkeria. Next base: position 474,007 of record NZ_LRFH01000014.1, read on the forward strand.
TGTTCTCGCGACGGAAGATGTGGTTGAACGCCTTCTTGACGGTCGAGGTGCCGGCGCCGGACGAGCCGGTAACCGCGACTACGGGATGCTTCTTGGACATGGTCCCTCCTGTTGGAAAGCAGTGAAAAACGAAACGTGGAAAGCGGTGGTATTCGGTCGGTCAGCCGGGGAGGAGCGCGGCCAGCTGCATGGTGCTCGACTCACCCGGCAAAACGAAAGCCCACGATAATAGGGGTTTACGCAACGGGGAACAAGTTGCTGCCTATCGAATAGGGCCATGCCCGGGCGGTGGCGGAGCTCCGTCAGCGGCGCCGATAGAGCAGGTCAAAGACCTGGTGGCCTCGTTCCTCGCCGCGCCGCTCGAACTTGGTGCGCGGCCGCCAGTCGGGGCGGGCGTTCTCGCCGGTGCCCTGGTGTTCGGCGACGAACGCCGGGTGGGCGTCGAGCACGTCACGCATGTGCTCGGCGTACTCGGCCCAGTCGGTCGCCAGGTGCCAGAGCCCGCCGGATTTCATGCGGCTGGCGACGAGATCCGCGAACGGTGTCTGCACGATGCGGCGCTTGTGGTGGCGCTTCTTGTGCCAGGGGTCCGGGAAGTACAGCAGCAGCCGGTCGAGGCTGCCCTCGCCGAGCCGCTCCTCGACGAACGGCACGGCATCGCCACAGACTGCCTTGAGGTTGGTCAGGCCGAAGTGCTCGATGCCGTTCAGCAGATGGCCGACGCCCGGGCGGTGGACCTCGATGCCGATAAAGTCGCTGTCCGGGTCCTTGGCGGCCATCTCCACCAGGCTGTCGCCGTTGCCGAAGCCGATCTCCAGCGTCAGCGGCGCCTGGCGACCGAACAGTTCGACCGGGTCGAGCCTCTCGCCCTCGGCCTCGATCAGGTATTTCGGCGCCAGTTCGTTCAGGGCGCGCTGCTGACCCGGGGTGAGCCGGCCCTCGCGGCGGATGAACGACCGGATGCGGCGACGGATGCCGTCGCTTTTTTGGCTGGTCTCGCTCATGGGATTCAGAAGAACAGGCCGTCGATGGGCGAGGAGGCGCTGGCAAAGCGCTTGCGCGGCATGCGGCCGGCGAGGAAGGACTCGCGGCCGGCCTCGATCGCCTTCTTCATGGCCGAAGCCATCAGCACCGGTTTCTTGGCATGCGCGATCGCGCTGTTCATCAGGACACCGTCGCAACCGAGCTCCATGGCCACGGCCGCATCCGAGGCAGTGCCGACGCCGGCGTCGACGATGATCGGCACCTCGGCGTTCTCGATGATCGTCATCAGGTTGTACTTGTTCTGGATGCCCAGCCCCGAGCCGATCGGGGCGGCCAGCGGCATCACCGCCACGCAGCCGATCTCCTCGAGCCGCTTGGCGACGATCGGGTCGTCGGAGGTGTAGACCATCACCTCGAAGCCGTCCTCGACCAGCGTTTCGGCCGCGAGCAGGGTGTTGGTGATGTCCGGGTAGAGCGTCTTCTCGTCACCGAGCACCTCGAGCTTGACCAGGTTGTGGCCGTCCAGGAGCTCGCGCGCCAGCCGGCAGGTGCGGATCGCCTCGGTGGCGGTGTAGCAGCCGGCCGTATTCGGCAGGATGGTGAAACGCTCCGGCGGGAGCACGTCGAGCAGGTTGGGCTCGTCGGGGTTCTGGCCGATGTTGCTGCGGCGGATGGCAACGGTAACGACTTCGGCACCCGCAGCCTCGGTTGCCTCGCGGGTCTCCTGCATGTCCTTGTACTTGCCGGTGCCGGTCAGCAGGCGCGAGGAAAAGCTTCGGCTGCCGACGACCAGCTTGTCGTCGGCCAGCGGGTTGGTCTCGGGGCGATTGTCAGTCATGAGCGTGATTTCGTTCGGATTGGTGTTCGGTGGGCGGTTCAGTGCCGGGCGCCGGCCTGCTGGCTGCCGCCTTCGATGGTGTCGTGCGGGTCGAGGCTCAGTGGCAGGCCGTCGACCTTTAGCGAGTCGTGCAGGTGCTTTAGCTTGATCACGCTCAGCACCAGGCTGCCCGAGTCGTCCGGCAGCGGTGCGCTGCGCACCACTTCGCCCGCGGTCTGGTCGTTGTCGTTGACCACCGGGGTACCCTGCGCCGGCGGGGCGAGGCCCAGCACATGCCCGGCGAACAGGCGGCGGTTGGGCTTGCCCAGATAGTGCATACGGGCAATCACTTCCTGACCCGGGTAGCAGCCCTTCTTGAGGCTGAATGCCTCGAGTTCGTCGAGGTTGATCCACTGCGGCACGTAATGCTCGACGGTCTCGCTGCTCACCTCGGGGATCCGGTCCTCGATCGCGGCTCGCTCCCAGGCGCCCGAGCCGACGATTGTCGTGCCTCGGGCCTCCGCCACCAGCGGCATGAGGTGTGTCACCGGTGCGTGGATGGCGATGCGCGGGCCGTCGCCGTTGTCCTCGCGCAGGTAGAGCCGCCCGTGGCTGTCCACGGCGGCGGGCAGGCGCCCGGGCGACGCCGTGGCCGCGGTCAGTTGCTCGATCGACTCGCAGGCCGCCGGGTCGGAGAACGGACACCCGGCCGGGCTGTCGCCGCGCGGCCAGGTCACGCCGATGGCGGACTGCGCCTCTGCCAGCTCGAGGCTCACGTCACGCCGCAGGACGTACATCTGCAGTCGCTTGATCAGGTTGGCGGCCAGGTCGGCACGCGTGACCAGGAGGAAGCGGTCGCCGTCGGCCACCACGCGCAGTAGTCCCAATGCGCGGCCTTTGGCGCTGCACAAGGCCGCGAAGCGCCCCGTGCCTGCCTCGATTGCCTCGATGTCCTGGGTGAGGATGGCGTGCAGGAATGCGCGGGCCTCGCTGCCGCTGACCGCGATCACGCGCCGTTCGGGCAGCTCGGTCATTTGGACGTCTTCCGGTGACGGCGTGCCGGCCGGTTGCATGAGCTCTTGCCAGGCGGTGTGATTCGCTTCAGGCATCGACTACCCCATCGGTGGTCTCGATTGAACGGGTGCCAAGGATAGCATCCCCTCCGGCCTCGGGTTGTGCTAGAAAGGCGTTCATGGAACGCACCTCACAGGGATTTCGTGAGCGCCTGCGTGCCGATCGGCAGCTGCTGTCGGCATGGATGGGTCTGCTGCTGGCCGCCTGGATCGCCGCAAGCTGGGTGATCTGGAGCGGCCCGTGGCCGATCGGCGCCCCGCAGCCGTGGCTGGAGACGATCTGGCGCCTGGTGGCCTGGGTGGGCGTCTCGGTCTGGGTGGTGCGCGGCCTGCGGCATCGTCCGCCCGGCTTTGCCCTGGAGGGGCGCCTGGTGTGGTCGGCGGGGCGTGGCGAAGTGGTTGCGACGACCGGCGAGATTGTGCGCGGGCCGACCCGACTGCAATGGCAGAGTCCGCTGCTCGTGGGCGTGACCATCGACGATCCGGCGGCCGGTCCGCTGACCCTGTGGCTGACGCCATGGCGGCTTGGCGAGCGCGGCTGGTGGCGGCTGCAGCGATTCCTGACCCTTGCACGGCACTGACCGACCTGCCCGTCGGCCCCCGGATTCCCGCGTCAGTCGGTCCCGCGTAGGCGGCGGTCGAGGGCTTGCACCTGGCGGCGCAGGTCCTCGGGGGTGCCGCTGTTCTCCAGTTCGTGATCGCTGATGCCGCGACGGGCCTCGTCGCCCACCTGCGCGGCCATCAGGGCCTCGACCTGTTGATCGTCAAGGCCGGGGCGGGCGCGCAGTCTCTCGCGGCGTGCGGGCAGTGGTGCGGTCAGGGTGACCACCGCGTCGAGCCAGTCCCGGTAGGCCGGCCACACCGCTTCCTCGGCGAGCAGCGGTACCACCACCAGCACGTACGGGGCGTCATGGGCAGCCTCGAGTGCCTGTCGTCGCGTCTCTCGGCGGATGGCAGGGTGCAGGATCGCCTCCAGCGCGGCGCGGTCGTCGGGGTCGGCGAGCATGCGCTGGCGCAGGGCGGCACGGTCCAGCTGGCCGTCCGCCTGGATGACCTTCTCGCCAAACCGATGCCGGATTGCCTCCAGGCACTCGCCCCCGGGGGCGACCAGTTCGCGGCTGATGGTGTCGGTGTCGATGACCGGAATGCCCAGCTCGGCGAAGAACTCGGTGGCCAGGCTCTTGCCGCTTGCGATGCCTCCCGTCAGGCCGATCAGGCGTCCCGTTCGTCGGGTCGACGAGGTATCCGCTGGGAGCGATTGGTCGATCATGCCGGGATCAGGGCATGCCGCCCAGGTAGGCGCTCATGATCGGTTCGCCCAGGTAGAGGGCGATCAGTCCGGCGATGACGAGATACGGCCCGTAGGGGATCGGGATGCGCCGGTCGTGCCGGAGCGCCGTTATCATCGCGATGCCGATCACGCTGCCGGCAAGCGCCGAGAATAGGATCACCAGCGGCAGCATCTGCCAGCCCAGCCAGGCGCCGAGCGCGGCCAGGAGCTTGAAGTCGCCGAATCCCATGCCCTCCTTGCCGGTCAGCAGCCGGAAGAGCCAGTAGACCGACCACAGCGCCAGGTAGCCGAAGACCGCGCCGAGCACGGCATCCTCGAGCGTGACGTGATGCTCGGGTAGGACGATGGGCAGCAGCAGTCCCAGCCACAGCAGCGGCAGGGTGAAGACGTCGGGCAGCAGCTGGGTCTTGAGGTCGATCACCGCGGCGGCCAGCAGCGTCCAGCTAAAGACGATCACGGCCAGCCCCCAGGCGGTCGGGCCGAATTGCCAGGCGGCCAGGCCGGCGAGCACGGCGCCGGCGAGTTCCACGGCCGGGTACTGCCAGGAGATGCGTGTCCGGCACTGGCCGCAGCGCCCGCGCAGCCACAGCCAGCTGAGGACCGGGATGTTCTGCCAGGCGCGGATCGGGGTGCCGCATGACGGGCAGCGCGAGCGCGGATGGATGAGGTTAAATGGCTCGTCCTCGCCCGCCTGTGTTTCGCCCTCGTCCCCGGCCAATAGGGCGCGGCATTCGCGCTTCCATTCGCGTTCCATCATCACCGGCAGGCGGTTGATCACGACGTTGAGGAAGCTGCCGACCAGCAGGCCGAACAGGGAGGCGATCGCGACCCAGAGCATCGGATGTGTGGTGAGGAAGGCGGAAAGTTCGGACATGATTCAGGTGCCTGACATGGAAACGGCCCGTGCATCGCGGGCCGTGAGGGATCCGTCGAGTGGCGCGGTGATCAGACCACGGCGCCCAGCTTGAAGATCGGCAGGTACATGGCGATGACGAGACCGCCGACCACGATGCCGAGGAAGGCCATGATCATCGGCTCGAGCAGGCTCGACATGGCATCGACCATGTTGTCGACCTCCTCCTCGTACATGTCGGCCACCTTGGCGAGCATGGTATCCAGTGCACCAGTCTCCTCGCCGATGGCGACCATCTGCACCACCATCACCGGGAACAGGTTCGACTGCTGCATGCCGATACGCAGCGGCGAACCGGCGGCGACCAGGTCGCGCATGTTCATCACCGCATCACGGAACACCGCGTTGCCGGTGGCCCCGGCGGTCGGCGGCAGGGCCTCGACCAGCGGCACGCCGGCGGAGAACATGGTCGACAGCGTGCGGGCGAAGCGAGCGATGGCCGACTTCTCCATTAGCGGGCCGAAGATCGGCAGCTTGAGGATCATCCGGTCGAGGAAGTGATTGAAGCGGTCGGATCGTCGCTTGACGAACACGAACAGGAAAATCGCCGCCGCGATACCGCCGAAGATCCAGTACCAGTAGGCGCGGAACAGGTCCGACAGGTTGATCACGAACTGGGTGAATGCCGGCAGGTCGGCGCCGAAGCCTTGGAACAGCGACTCGAACTGCGGGATGACGAAGATCAGCAGGATCGCGGTGACGATGAAGGCGACCACCAGGACGGCGGTGGGGTAGAACAGCGCCTTCTTGATCTTGCCCTTGAGGCTTTCGGTCTTTTCCTTGTAGGTCGCGATCCGGTCGAGGACCACCTCGAGCGCACCGGATTGCTCGCCGGCGCGGACGAGGTTCACGAACAGCTCGTCGAAGTGCTTGCGGTGCCGGTCGAGCGCGTCGGCCAGATTGGTGCCGCTCTCGACGTCGTTCTTGACCTCGTTGATGAGGTCCTTCATCGACTTCTTCTCGGCGCTCTGGGCGATGATGTCGAGTGCCTGCACGATCGGCAGGCCGGCGTTCATCATGGTCGACAGCTGCCGGGCGAAGGTCGCGATGTCCTTCGGTTCGACCGGCTTGGAGCTGGAGAACAGCGGCTTGGCCTTGCGCTTGACCCGGATCAGGGTCATGCCCAGTCGACGGATTTCGGCGCGTACGGCGGTGTCGTTGAAGGCCGCCATTTCGCCCTTGATCACCCGGCCTTCCCTGGTACGTGCCTCGTAGCTGAAGACGGGTTTCTCGGTGCTCTTGTTCTTGCTTGCCGCAATGGCCATCTTGTCTCTCCCTTGAGCCCGGCCGGGTTCAGTCCTTGGTGACGCGGTTGATTTCCTCGAGGCTGGTCACGCCGGCGAGGACCTTCTTCAGGCCCGAGCGCCGCAGATCGTCGATGCCTTCCTCGCGCGCCTGGTCGGCGATATCCATGGCGTTTCCGCCCTGCATGATGATGCGCCCCATCGCCTCGGAAACCCCCATGACCTGATAGATACCAACCCGGCCTTTGTAGCCGTTGGTGCACTGGTCGCAGCCGACCGCCTTGAAGATCTTCGGCGAGCCGGCTAGGTCCTCGTCGGTGAAGCCCTCGCGCCGCAGTTCCTCGTCGGGAATATTCTCCGGCGTCCGGCAATTATTGCACAGGCGGCGCGCCAGGCGTTGCGCGATGATCAGGCTCACCGATGAGGCGATGTTGTAGGCGGGTACGCCCATGTTGACCATCCGCGTGAGCGTCTGCGGCGCGTCGTTGGTGTGCAGAGTCGACAACACCAGGTGGCCCGTCTGTGCCGCCTTGATGGCGATCTCGGCGGTCTCGAGATCCCGGATCTCGCCCACCATGATCACGTCCGGATCCTGACGCAGGAAGGCGCGCAGCGCGTTGGCGAAGGTCAGGCCCACCTTGGGGCTGACGTTGACCTGGTTGATGCCCGGGACGACGATTTCCGCTGGGTCCTCGGCGGTCGAGATGTTGCGGTCACCGGAGTTGAGGATGTTCAGGCCGGTATACAGCGAGACTGTCTTACCCGAACCGGTCGGGCCGGTGACCAGGATCATGCCGTAGGGCTTTTCCAGGGCATCCATGTAGAGCTGTTTCTGCTCTGGCTCGTAACCGAGCTGGTCGATGCCGAGCTGGGCGCTCGACGGATCGAGAATACGCAGTACCACCTTCTCGCCGAACAGGGTCGGGCAGGTGTTCACACGGAAGTCGATCGAGCGCTTCTTGGAGAGCTTGAGCTTGATTCGCCCATCCTGCGGGATGCGGCGCTCGGAGATGTCCATGCGGCTCATAACCTTGACCCGCGCGATGATGCGGTCGGCGAGGTTCGCCGGCGGCTTGGCGCTTTCGGTGAGCATGCCGTCGATGCGGAACCGCACCCGGAACTGTTTTTCGTAGGGCTCGATGTGGATGTCCGAGGCGCCCTTGCGGATCGCGTCGGTGAGGAGTTTGGTGACGAACTTGACCACCACGTCGTCCTGGATGGACGAGTCCTCGACGTCGTGGGCCTCTTCCTCTTCCTTCTCGAACTGGACGTTGGCGAGGTCGTCGTCGAGCTCGCCGCCGAGCGCGTCCATGCTGTCGCTCATCGCGTCCTCAAGCAGACGCGTGATCTTGGGCGCTTCGGCGACCACCGCTTCGATCGCCATGTTGGTGGAGAAGCGGAAGCCGTCGAGCGCGCCGGTGTCGGACGGGTCGGCAACCGCGACAGTCAGACGCCGCCCGCGCTTGAACAGCGGCAGGGCGTTGTTCGCCTGCAGGACCTTTTCGGGGACGAGTTTCAGCGGCAGGTCACTGGTGTCGATCGCGTCGAGATCCACCAGCGGCAGGCCGAAGCGCTTGGCGCCGACCGCGGCGATGGTGGCGGCGGAGATGCCTTCGGCAAGCAGGGTGTTCAGCAGCGATTCGCTGCTGTTCTCGGCCTTCGACTGAATGGCGTGTGCCTGGTCGTTGCTAAGGGCTTCCGCCTTGACCAGTGCGCTCAGCAATCCATTGACGGGGGGTGCGCTCATCGATCCGCCTGTGCGTTGTCGCGTCCGTGTTCTTTCATCGCGCCCCGAACGGGGCGCCGCTCTCGCAAAGCATGCCCGCTTGCCGGGTTCCTGACAAGCCGGTCACGCGTCGCCGTGATCCGGTTTTTCGCCCGCGAGCCGGGCTTCGAGCTCGGCTACCCGCTCGCGCAGGCGGTCGTTTTCCTCACGCATGCGGACCAGTTCGGTAACGTCGCGCTGGATGCCGATGAAGTAGGTGAGGTGGTCGTCGTCATTGAAGACGGGGGTGATCGACAGCTCGTTCCAGAAGAGGCTGCCGTCCTTGCGGTAGTTGCGCAGCACCACCCGGGTGGAGTCACCGCCGCGGATCGCCTCGCGCACCTCGGCGAGCGGGGCCTGGTCGCGATCGCCGGCCTGCAGGAAGCGGCAGTCCTGGTAGAGGATTTCCTCTTCCGGGTAGCCGGTCAGTTCCTCGAAGGCCCGGTTGGCGTAGATCAGGATGTTGTCCGAGCCTTCCTGCTCGGCAATCACGATCCCGTCCGTGGAGGCGTTCACCGCCTTCTTGAGCAGATTCGCATCCAGCATCGAGGTCTGGATCTCCTGTGGGGCTGGGTGGGTCGGATCATTGTGACACAGACGGGAGTGTCGCTACAGGACGGCGGGTCGTCAGTGGCGCGTGGGCTGCTGCGTGGTGTCGGCGCGGCCCAGAGCGCTGGCGACCTGTTCTCGGCACAGCTGGATATCGTCCTCGACCACCTGGCGCCAGCGCTGCATGAAGTTGGCCACCTCGCCATCGCTGCGGGGTTCCAGCAGAGGCAGGTCGCACCAGAATACGTGAGCGCCTGCCCGTCGGGCCGTGGGGCGCGGGCTGTCGCCGGTGCCCAGTCGGACCCAGGCCCGGGCGTCCCAGCGGCGCACCATCTGTTCGCGCTGGGATTCGCTCAGCCCGGTGGGCAGCAGCCGCACGTGGAGGCGGTCGTCGTGGAGCGCGGCAAACAGCCGCAGGGCGCCGGCGGAGAAGGCTCGGCCAGGGACGAGGTTGTCGACCACGACGACCGGCGAGGTGCTCTGCCCCGGGGCGTCGGCCACCCAGTCGGCGCGACCTTTCACGTACTCCGACAGCCAGACCAGCCCCAGGTCGCGATCCGGCCAGGCGGTGCGGGCCTCGAGTTGCGCCAGTGCCTCGATCAGCACGTCACGCAAGTAGTCTTCGGGCGTCAGCCACATCAGCGCGGTGGCTTCGGCGGCCCGCAGTTCGGCCGGGTCGAGATCCATCGCCGCACGGATCACCCGGTCGAGAAGCGAGCGGGGAGGGGCGGTCGTCGATGCCGGTTCCGGGGGCGGCTCCCGCCGGGCCTCGGGGGCGGGTTTCTGGCTTTCCTGGTCGAGCACCAGTGCGATCTGGGCGAAGCCCATGCCGCTTTCGGCCAGCTCCTGGATGCGCTGGATGGTGCGAATGTCCTGCTGGCTGTACAGGCGGTGGCCAGCGGGCGTGCGCGTGGGGCGAATCAGATCGTAGCGACGCTCCCAGGCGCGCAGCGTAATCGGATTGACACCGGTGATCTGCGAGACCGAACGAATGGGCAGCAGAGCCTGACTTTCGCTATCGCTGTGTTTGGATTCGATCGTTGACAAGGCGCCACCTGCAGCAGGTCGAGTGGTGTACAAGTTGTGCATCGATATTGTAGCAGTCCTGGGCTACGCTCGCGTGACGGCCGTGCCGGCAATCATTACGGGAGAGACGCCATGGCGATTGGAAAACGGGGCCCCGCGCGCACCTACTGGCTCGTCGGGGCGAGTAGCGGCATCGGTGCCGCACTGGTCGACCAGCTGGTGGCCCGTGGCCATCGGGTGGCGATCTCGGCGCGGGATCAGGCGCGGCTCGAGGAGCGGTCAGCCCGGGATCCGGAGCGTGTGCTGGCGCTGACCGTCGATGTCACCCGTCTCGACGCCCTGATCGAGGCGCGTGACCGGTTGATCGAGCACTGGGGCGTGCCGGACTCGATCATCCTCAATGCCGGCGATTACGAACCCATGGGGCTGGCCGACTTCGACCCGGCACTGTTCGAGCGGCTCATGCGGGTCAATTTTCTTGGTGCGGTCAACGGCATCGAAGCCATGCGCGAGGCGTTCGTCGGGCGCGGCAAGGGCGAGATCGTTCTGACGGCGAGCGTGGCCGGTTACCGCGGCTTGCCCTATGCCGCGCCGTATGGGGCGAGCAAGGCGGCGATGATCAACCTGGCCGAGTCGTTGCGCCCGGAGTTCCAGCGCGCCGGGGTGGCCATCCGGGTGATCAATCCGGGGTTCGTCCGCACGCGGCTGACTGACAAGAACGACTTCGCCATGCCGGGGCGCATCGAGCCGGTTCAAGCCGCAGAGCAGATCGCCCGCGGTCTCGAACGCGACGGGTTCGAGATCCTCGCTCCGCGTGGCTTCGGCTGGGTGATGAAGGGGCTGCGGCTGCTGCCCTACCGGCTCTATTTCGCCCTGACCCGGCGGATGCTCAAGGAGCCCGGCCAATGACCCTGCCCGGTCGCAGCCTCAATCTTCAGGCGGCGGTGGAGCGCTACGTGGCGGTGATGGAGACGTTGCGGGTCGACAATCTGGCCGCGCTCGATGCCGTGCTGACGCCCGAGGCGCGCTTCGTCGACCCGTTCAACGACGTGCATGGCATCGAGGCGATCCGCGGGGTCTTCGCCCACGGGTTCGAGCACTGCCCCGGCATGCGATTTCAGGTGTTCGCCCGCGCGGTGGACGGTCAGCACGCCCTGCTGCGCTGGCGGATGACCTGCGACGACTCGTCCACCGATCTGGTGATCGAGGGCATGTCGGAACTGACGCTGGCACCGGACGGGCGGGTTGCTGCCCACGTCGACTACTGGGACCCGGCCGCCCAGCTCTACGAGCGCGTGCCGGTTCTCGGCTGGCTGCTGCGGCGCATCAGACGTCGTCTGGCCGCGCCGGTGGCGCGCGACGGTCGCTGACCCGCTCCGCGTCCGGCTCGTCGATCGCCCCCGGCGGGCCCTCGTAGTCTTCCCAGGCCGGATCGGGCTCGTAGATCGGCGGTTCGGCATCGCTAACGTGTTCGGAACGGGGCGCGTGGCCGCCGTCCTCCCCTTCGCCGGAACGGGGGTCGAGCTCCGCGCCGGCGGCGGAGGTGCGGTGGGTGAAGACGTAGTCGCCCCGTTCATCGTCCGGTACCGGCTCGTCGATCAGGATGCGCCAGAAGATCAGGCCAATCATGGCGACCAGCGCGGCGAGAACGAACAGCGGGAAACCGGCGGCGCCAAACCAGCCCATCGCCGCGCCGGAGACCATCGGTCCGACCACCGAGCCGGCGCCGTTGACCATCAGCAGCCCACGTGTGCCCTCGAGCACCTGGTCGCTCGACAGCCGGTCGTTGGTCTGCGCGACACTGATCGCGTACAGCGAGAACGAGAAGCCGCCGAAGACCAGCGCCAGCGCGAACAGGCTCCAGCCGGGGAACCAGTCCTGCAGGGCCAGCAGGATCGAGAAGGCGGCGCCGATTGCCGAGATCACGATCAGCACGTAGCGCCGGTCCCGGCCGTCGGACAGCCTGCCGATGGGCCATTGCAGCAGCCCGCCGCCGACGATGATCGCGGCGACGAAGGTGGCCACCTGCGTATCCGGTAGCCCGACGCGGCTGGCGTAGACGGCGGCCATGCCGTAGATCGTCCCGGTGATCGTTCCCGATACCGCTGCGCCGATCACGCCGGTGGGGGCGAGGCGGAACAGTTCCAGCAGCGGCAGCCGCGCCGTCTCCATCGGTGGCGGCTGGCTCACGCGGGTGAGCGCCACTGGCACCAGGCCCAGCGAGAACAGCAGTCCGACGATCGCGAAGGTCGACACGTCCATCGGACCGTACAGCCCGATCAGGAACTGCCCCGCGCCATAGGCGAACAGGCTCACCATCATGTACACGCCGAAGACCTGGCCACGGTGGCTGGTGACCTTCTCGTTGATCCAGCTCTCGATCACCATGTACAGGCCCAGCAGGGTCACGCCGTTGACCAGTCGCAGCCCCATCCACACCCAGGGGTCGACCCACAGCCCGTGGATGATGGCGGCGGCCGAGGAGATGGCGGCCAGCGCGGCGAAGGTGCGGATGTGGCCGACACGGCGGATCATCGCGGGCACGGTGATCGTGCCCAGCACGTAGCCGACGTAGAAGGCCGACATCACCAGGCCGATGGTGCCGTCGGAGAAGCCTTCCTCCGCCGCGCGCAGGCCCAGCAGCGTGGCCAGCAGGCCGGAACCGGCCAGCAGGACGCCCATGCCGGCCAGCAGCGACTGCACCGAGAACACCATGCTGAGCATCATCGCGCTCCCGCGTGGTCGGCCGGCGTGGAGGGGCGGGCAGCTGCGATCATTTCGTGCGCGGTGTCTGGGCGGCCGGGCAGTCGACGGCGAACAGCGCCTCGTCCTCCAGGCGCAGTGCCGTGAGCTGGTGGCCCCAGAGGCAGCCCTGGTCGATACCCCAGGCATTGTGTCGGGGCATGGCCGGGCCGAGCGTGGACCAGTGACCGAAGACGATGCGCCGGTCGGTCATGGCGCGCCCGGGCAGGGCGAACCATGGTGTCAGCTCGGCGGCGGCATCCGCGGGCGGACGCTTTTCGTCGAAGTCGAGCCGGCCGTTGGCATGGCAGTAGCGCATGCGCGTGAACACGTTGATCGCGAACCGCTGGCGGTCGATCGGGGTCGGATTTCCGTCCGGGTGATCGCTCCCGTTGCCGAAGATGGCGCCGAAGAAGGCCTCCGGCTGGTTGCCACGCATGGCCGCTTCGGTCTCTCGTGCGGCCGCCTCTGCCTGCTCCAGCGTCCAGTGCGGATGGATGCCCGCATGCACCAGTGTCCAGTCGAGAGCCGGGTCATGATGCAGCAGCGGCTGGCGGCGCAGCCACTCGATCAGCTCGTCGCCGTCCTCGGCCTCGAGGATCGGTTCGAGCGTGTCGCGGCCACGGACGCTGCGCGTGCCGAATCGGCAGCCCAGCAGGTGGATGTCGTGGTTGCCCAGCACCGTGATGGCGCGATCGCCGAGGTCGCGGACGAAACGCAGTGCCTCGAGGGATTGCGGGCCACGGTTGACGAGATCGCCGACGAACCAGATGCGGTCGTCGGCCGGGTCGAATCGGACCTGCTCGAGCAGGGATTCGAGCGGGTCGAGGCAGCCTTGAAGGTCACCGATCGCGTATGTGGCCATGCGGGGTATGGGGTCCGTGACGTGTGTGGAAAACCGGGGATGCTAGCACCCAAAACCCGTTCGGGCGCAGTCAATTGCGTCACGGTGACACTCAGTGGATGTGGCGGAAGGCAGCCGGGGCGATCAGATCGAAACCGGGGATCGCCACGCGAAAGCTCTCGCCGCTGTCGCTGACGAAGCCGTAATCGCCGCGCATGCGGCCGGCCGGCGATTCGATCACCGCTCCGGACCGGTAGGCGTAGCGATCGCCGGGGAGGATGTGTGGTTGCTGTCCGACCACGCCTTCGCCACGGACTTCCTTGAGGCAGCCGTTGCCATGGTCGATTACCCAGTGGCGGTCGGTCAGCGTGACGGCGCGGTCGCTGTCGTTCTCGATCACGATCTCGTAGCCGAAGGCGAAACGGTGTGCCGCGATGTCGCTGTGTTCGGGCACGAACACGGCGCGCGGGCGAATCCGGATCTGCTCGGCGAGTCGGGAAGCCACGGGTGTCATGACGAACCGTAGGCCTCCTGGTCGACGAACCAGTGGGTCGGGCGCGTGCTGGCCAGGCGCTCGGCGGGCAGCTGGTCGTGTCCTTCCCGGATGCGTGCCAAGGCTGTCTGCTTGCTGCCCCCCGTCACCAGGAACACCGCCTCGCGGGCGGCCTCGAACACCGGGAAGGTCAGGGTCAGGCGATGGCCGTGCAGCTTGGGCACCGGGTTGACCACCGCCAGGCGCGTGCGCTCCGAAAGTGCCTCGGTATCCGGAAACAACGAGGCGAAATGGCCGTCACTGCCCAGTCCCAGCAGGGTCACGTCGAAGCGCGGGACGCGGCCGGCCGTCCATCTGCGCAGCGTGTCCTCGTAGGCCTCGGCATCGCGCTGCGGATCGCGTTGCTGGTCCGAGATCATCGGGAAGGTGCGGTGCGGGTGGATCCCGAGGGGTTCGAACAGGGACTGGCGCGCCATGCGGAAATTGCTGTTCGGGTGGTCGAGCGGCACGTTGCGTTCGTCGCCGAAGTAGAACTCGACCCGCTGCCACTCGAGCGCGCCGCGGTAGCGGTTGGCGAGCAGTTGATAGAGCCGGCGCGGCGTGCTGCCTCCGGCCAGGGCAATGCGGGCCACGCCTCGCATTCGGATCGCCTCGGACAAGCACTCGACCAGCCAGTCGGCGCAAGCGACGAACGTCGCCTCCGGGGTTTCGCTCGGATGGAATTCGGCGTTGGCGGACATGGCCGTCCCGTGAGTTGCGGATGTCAGTGGTTACGGCGGCCGCGTGGGGCGGCACGCAATCGCCCCGACACGGCCGGGGCGTCAGTCGGTCGAATCGATCAATCGGGCGAGCGTCAGGAACTCGGGTATGTCCAGGGCCTGGGCGCGCAGCGACGGGTCGATTCCCGACGCTTCAATTGTTGACGCTGACATCAGGGGTTTCAAGTTGTTGCGCAGGGTCTTGCGCCGCTGGGTGAAGGCGGCGGTGACCAGCTTCTCGAAGCGAGGCCAGTCCGCCGGGGGGATGGCCGGTTCACTACGCGGGGTGATCCGGATGATGCTTGAGTCCACCTTGGGGGGCGGATTGAAGGCCGAGGGCGGCACGTCGAACAGGTGCTCGACCTCGGCCTGGGCGGACACCAGCACGCTCAGCCGGCTGTAGGCGGAATCGCCGGGATCGGCGGCGAGGCGGTCGGCGACCTCTTTTTGCACCATGAACACCATCTCGTCGATCCGATCGGCCTGGGCGAGCAGCCGCGTGATCAGCGCGGTGGCGATGTTGTAGGGCAGGTTGCCGACGATGGTCAGCGGGGGTGTGAGTCCGGTGGACTCGGCCAGTGCCGCCAGGTCGAGCCGCAGGGCGTCCTGCGGGACGATCTCGACCCGCTGTCCGGCGCCTTCGGCGTCGGCCTTGACGCGCAGCCGGGTGATCACGTCGCGATCAAGCTCGATCGCCACCACCCGGTTGCCGCGGGCGGCCAGCGGCAGGGTCAGTGCGCCGAGGCCGGGGCCGATCTCGACCAGGTCGCCGGCCGGCGGGATGGCCGCCAGGATGCGTTCGATCACGCCCGGATCGACCAGGAAGTTCTGGCCGAAGCGCTTGCGGGCCCGGTGGCCGTCCTGGATGCCGCGTGCCATGCTCAGGCGGCCCTGTGCTGGGCTTGGCGCTCGGCCAGCTCGGCGCCGAGCTCGATGGCGGCGGCGAGCGAACCGTGCTCGGCGCGGCCCGAGCCTGCCAGATCCAGGGCGGTGCCATGGTCCACCGACGTGCGGATGATCGGCAGGCCGAGGGTCACGTTGACCGCCCGGCCGAAGCCGGCATATTTCAGCACCGGCAGGCCCTGGTCGTGGTACATCGCCAGCACGGCATCGGCGCCGTCGAGATGGCGGGGCGTGAACAGCGTGTCGGCCGGCAGCGGGCCGATCGCCTGGATGCCGCGCGCCCGCAACGCCTCAAGCGTCGGGCCGATCACCCGAATCTCCTCGTCGCCGAGGTGGCCGGACTCGCCGGCGTGCGGGTTGAGTCCGGCGACCAGCAGGCGAGGCTGCGACTTGCCCAGCCACTCGGCCATTGCCGCATGGAGCGTCTCGATCACGGTCGTCAGCACATCGCCGGTGATCGCGGCCGGCACCTGGGTCAGCGGCAGGTGGGTGGTAGCGAGCGCGACGCGCAGGCTGCCGGCCACCAGCATCATCACCGGTGTGCCGCCGACCCGTTCGGCGAGGTATTCGGTGTGGCCGGTGAACGGGATGCCGGCGTCGTTGATCACGCCCTTGTGCAGCGGGGCGGTGACCAGCCCGGCGTAGTCGCCGGCCCGGCAGCCGTCGGCGGCGTGGTCGAGCATGTCGAGCACGTGGCGGGCGTTGGCCGGATCGAGCCGGCCCGGTGTGACCGGTGCCCGGACGGGCAGGTGGCGGAAGCGAAAGCCCGGCTCGGCCGATGCGTCCGGGGCGGCATCCGGCCAGTCGAACGGCAGGTCGAGCGCGGCGGCCCGGGCGGCGAACACGTCGCGGTCACCGAGCACCACCAGCTCGGCCGGCGGACGGAAGGCCGGGTCGGCGGCGAGCGCGAGCAGCAGGTCCGGGCCGATACCGGCCGGTTCGCCGCTACTGACGACCAAGCGCACGCTGGCCACGGGCATCGCTGACGGTGCCGGTGAGGCGGTTCTCGATATAGGCCTCGGCGCGCAGGCGGCGGATGTACTTGGTCAGTTCCTCGTCCGCGCGGCGCTCGCCGATGGCGTTGCGGGCCTGGTCGCGCAGCGACTCGCCGGAGACCTGCTGGCGGCGCGTGTCGTTGACCCGCAGGAAGTGGAAGCCGAACTGGCTCTCGAAGACCGGGCTGAGTTCGCCGACGTCGACCGACTCGAGTATGCGGGCGAAGGCCGGGACCATCTCGTCGGGGTTCACCCAGCCAAGGTCGCCGCCGCGCCGGGCCGATCCCGGATCGTCGGAGAATTCGCGGGCGATCGAGCCGAACGACGTCTCGCCCGAGGCGATGCGCTCGCGCAGCTCCTGCGCCAGTTCGCGGGTGGCCGCCGGGTCGCGGTCACCCTGCGGACGAAGCAGGACGTGCTCGGCGCGGTACTGGGTGACGTCGGCACCACCGGTGGTGGTGCGCGTGTCGATCACCTTGACCAGGTGGAAGCCGTTGGGGCTGCGGATGATGTCGCTCACCTGGCCGGCCTCAAGCTCCTGGACCGCCGGCAGGAACAGCGACGGGATCCGGGCCGGTTCACGCCAGCCGAGATCGCCGCCTTCCTCGGCGTTCAGGGCATCGGAGCGTTCGGCCGAGACCCGAGCGAAATCGGCGCCGTCACGCAGCTCGTCGCGGATCGACTCGGCGCGCTCCCGGGCGGATTCGACGGCCTCGGGCGAGGCGTTCTCGGGCACCGAGACGAGGATCTGTGCCAGCCGGTATTCGGTCTGCTCGGCCGGCGCGCCGGTGCGCTGCTCGATGTAGTCGTCGATGTCGCGGTCGGAGACGTTGATCTGGCTGTAGACCTCGCGCTTCTGCAGCTCCTCGATGATCATCTGCTCGCGGATGTTGTCGCGGAAGGCCGCCCAGTCCTGCCCCTGACGGATCACCGCCTGGCGCAGTTGCGAGAGGTTCATGCCGTTGCGGGCGGCGATGCCGCCGAGAGCCTGGTTCAGGCGAGTGTCGTCGATCTGGATGCCGATCTTCTTCGCCCGTTCGAGCATGGCCGCCTCGGTGATCATCCGGTCGAGCACGCGCGCGGCGAGGCGCTGGCGTTCGGCCGGCCCCATCGACGCCAAGTCGACCTGGCCGCCGAGCTGGGCCACTTCGGCCTCGAGCTCGCGCTGCGTGATCACGCGCTCGTTGACGACGGCCACGATGCGGTCGAGCGGCTGGAAGCCTTCCATGCCCCGGGTCTGCCCGGCAGTCGGTTCGCTTTGCGCCACGGTCTGGGTCAGCGGGGCGCAGACCAGCAGCAGGGCGGCCAGCAGGGTCGTCGGTCGACGGGTTGTCAGGGCGTGCAGGAAAGGCATGGATCTACTCGCTGTTGCGACGGGTTCAATGGGCGAACGGGGCGATCATAACGTATCCGCGCCACCGAGCGGATCAGGGGCGAAAGCCGAGGATGTCGTTGCGGAACTGGTTGCCGCCGAAGCCGCCCAGGCCCTTGAGTTCGATCTGGAAGATCACCGCGTTGCTGTATTCGGCCTCATTCGGGTCGAAGCCGGCGTCCGGGCGCACGATGTAGCGCTTCAATGCCAGGCGCGCCGACCAGCAGCAGGACTCGTAGCCGACGCCGAGCAGGGACTG
Source organism: Guyparkeria sp. WRN-7 (assembly GCF_001641825.1). GTDB lineage: Bacteria > Pseudomonadota > Gammaproteobacteria > Halothiobacillales > Halothiobacillaceae > Guyparkeria. The sequence continues at coordinate 492,035 of NZ_LRFH01000014.1, forward strand.
GACGATCTGCTCGTTGTCGAAGTCGTAACCGACGCGACCCAGGAGCGACCAGCGTTGCGTGACCGGCCAGGCGAACGACACGTCGCCCTGCTGGTAGTCGTTGTCCGTACCGATCTCGGCATCGCGGGTGAAGTAGGACAGGTTGAGGATGCGATTGTTCTCGCCCCGGTAGCCGATGCGGGTCTGCGAGCGAGCCAGCGTCTCGCGGTCGGTGTCGTATTCGGCGGTGAACGAGCCGTTCCAGTGACGGGTGACGTCGCTGTAGACCTCGGCGAGCACGGCCGAGCCGCCCGCCTCCTCGGCGGTATACGGGCGGTTGGGCAGCGTGGTCTCGGAGGCCTCGAAACGGTAGCGCTGGGCGACACGCAGCGACAGCGGCATGATGCCCTGGTAGGTGTCGAGCAGCGACCAGGAGAGGCCGTAGGTCAGGGCATTCTCGTCGGCCACCCGATCGCCGCCGGAGAAGCGGTTGGGGCGGAACAGCTCGCTGTAACTGAGGGTGCGCAGGCCGGTGTCGAATACCGGGATGTCGTCCTGGTCCCGGTACGGCACGTAGAGGTAGTAGAGCCGCGGTTCGAGCAGGGCGCGGTAACGACCGGTCTCGCCGTAGCCGCGCTCGAGGAACAGGCGGCCGTCGATGCTGGATAGCGGCACCACCCGCGTGGCGTCACTGTCGTAGCGGTCGGCGGTGGGGGCGCGCTGTTCGTCCAGCTGATAGCCGGTGGCGTCGAGCAAGACCTCGGGGCGCAGCTGATACCAGCTCTCGGAGAACGTCTGACCAAGATCGATGGCCGCATGGGCGCGGTCGCCCGCCACCCGCAGGTCGGACGGGTGGGTGAAGCGCGTCACGTCGGCGCGCACGCCCAGCGATGGTGCGAGACGTTCGCCCCACTCGCCGAGACCGAAGCGGTTGCTGGCCGTCAGTCGCGGCATGATGCGGTACGGGTACAGGCGTTCGCTCAGATCCGGGTTGATCGTCTGCCACTGGCGCGCCAGCAGGCCGAGATTCCAGCTGCCGGCACGGCCGTTCAGCTGCGCGTCGCTCTTGAGGTGGCTGGCGGTCGACTGGTCGAGGTTGGTCGAGAAGTCCTGCAGGAACTCGTCATCGGACACCCGGTTGATGTCGACGCGGTAGTCGAGGTCCGGGTTGATTCGTCCCTGGCTGTCCAGGCCCAGCGACCAGCGCGAACCGCCGTCGGCACGGTCGTCCGGCAGGTAGAAGAAATCGAGCTGGTCGCGGCCGAGGTCCGCCTCGCCGAATCGGTGCAGCCAACGGACCTGGCCGCCGAGGCCCAGGCCGCGCTTGGTCATGAGCGTCGGCGTGAGCGTGGCATCGAGATTGGGCGCGATGTTCCAGTAGTACGGCTGGGCGTATTCGAAGCCGCCTTCGGTACTGCTGCCCAGGGTTGGGTAGAGAAAGCCGCTCTGGCGACGATCGTCGATGGGGAAGTTGAGGTACGGCGCGTAGAACACCGGCACGCCGCCGGCGCGCAGCGTGGTGTGCCAGGCCTCGCCGCGGCCGGTCTCCCGATCGAGTGCGATCTCCTCGGCGCGGATTTCCCAGTCGCGTTTGCCGGCCGGGCAGGTGGAGAAGGTCGCTCGGTCGAGCCGATAGCGCTGACGGTCCTGCTGGACGATGGTGTCGGCCACGCCGGAGAGATGACGGCTTTCGATCCAGTAGCGCGCGCGTTCCAGTCGCCCGGCATCGCTGTCGAGATTCAGTTCGCCCCGTTCCGCCTGCACGGCCAGGTCGGCGGTTTGCAGCCAGATATCGCCCTCGGCGGTCACCACGGCATCCTGCTGCTGGTAGAGCAGTTCCTCGCCACGTACCCGGCGTCCCGGTTCGTCGATTACCGCATCACCGGAGAGCGTCACCGTGCCGTCGCTGCCGTATTGGGCGCGATCAGCCGCGGCCTTTCCCGGGCTGCCGGTCGGCAGAGGCGTGTAGTCCGGGCGCTCGGGGCCGAAAACGGGGCAGAGTGCGTACTCGCCGCGGTCGGCGGCGAGGGCGTCACTCGGCTGGATCGCGCCGAGCGCCGGGATCAGTCCCAGCGCGGCGGCAACGGCCGTCGCCAGTGGCTTGCGTGTCGTCCTTGACCGCATCGGCTGCGACTCAGGACTCGGACGGGGCGATGGGATCGAGGATCTTGCGGAAGTCGGCCGCGATCTGGTCGATCTCCCGCTCGCCGTCGATTCGGGCCAGTCGCCCGTCACGCTCGTAGTATTCCACCAGCGGGGCCGTCTGTTCCTGGAAGACCTCCAGGCGACGACGCACGGTTTCCTCGTTGTCGTCGTTGCGCTGAACCAGTTCGTGCTCGCAGTTGTCGCACTGGTGGTCCTTGCCCGGCGGATTGGTGTAGCGGTTGAAGACCGCGCCGCATTCCTTGCAGGTCATGCGGCCGGTCAGGCGCTTCATCAGCTTGTCCAGCGGCACGTCCAGGAGGATGCCCAGTTCCAGCGGACGCTCCAGCTCCTCGAGCATGGTGTCGAGCGCTTCGGCCTGCGCGATGTTGCGCGGGAAGCCATCGAGGATGAAGCCGCGCTCGGTGTCCGGCTGGGCCAGACGCTCGCGGATCATGCCCAGCACGATGTCGTCGCTGACCAGCTGGCCCTCGTCCATCGCCGCCTTGGCCTTGAGTCCCAGTTCGGTGCCGGCCGCGACTGCCGCGCGCAGCAGGTCGCCGGTGGAAATCTGGGGAACCTGGTAGTGCTCGACCAGTTGTGCCGCCTGCGTGCCCTTGCCCGAGCCGGGGGCGCCCAAAAGTACGATTCGCATGGTGTTACTTGATCTTGATAGCCGTGGGTTTTTGCCGACCGAATGCATGACCGGGGCTCCGGTCGACCGGCGAAAAACGGTATCATATCGAAAACGCCGCGGCTTGCCTCGCGCTTGCCGCAATATCACGGTTTTTATCCGCTCAAATCGACACGCAATCAATCGAGGCTGATTTCATGGACCTGTCCAAAATCCCCGCCGGCAAGAACCCGCCGGAAGACGTCAACGTCGTCATCGAGATCCCGGTGCAGGGCGTGCCGGTCAAGTACGAGCTCGACAAGGATTCGGGCGCGCTGCTGGTCGATCGCTTCATGGCGACCTCGATGTACTACCCGACCAACTACGGCTTCATCCCGCAGACGCTGTCCGACGACGGCGATCCGGTCGATGTCATGCTGGTCGCGCCGCTGCCGCTGCAGCCGGGCTCGGTCATCCGTGCCCGTCCGGTGGGCATGCTCGAGATGACCGACGAATCGGGCGTCGACGCGAAGATCATCGCCGTGCCGCACGACAAGCTCACCCCGCACTACCACGACGTCCAGAAGGTCGAGGACCTGCCGGGGTTCCTGCTCGAGCAGATCCAGCACTTCTTCGAGCAGTACAAGGCGCTCGAGCCGGGCAAGTGGGTCGAGTGCAAGGGCTTTGCCGACAAGGCCGCCGCCTGCAAGGAGATCGAGGACTCGATCGCCCGCCACGAGCAGGAATAAGGCCGGTGACGGTCGGTGTCCTCCCGGCCGTACCAGACGGCGCGGCCGGTTGGCCCGCTCCCCCGGGAGTGGGTCGCCGGCCGTTATTGCGTTGACCCCATGACCACGGCGACCCTGCGCGCATGCTAGATCGGCTTCACGACCACGGCCGGGCCCGGCGCCTGTTCCGACGGCGAATCCTGTTCGCCGCCTTGGTGTCGTTGCTGGTCGTGCTCACGTTGCTGGGGCGGGCGGCCTGGCTCCAGATCGCCCAGCACGAGTACTACCAGGCCAAGGCGGAGAAGAACCGCACCCGGGTGGTCGTGCTGCCGCCGGAGCGCGGCCGGATCTTCGACGCGAACGGCGAGGTGGTGGCCGACAACGTTGCCACCTACCAGGTCCAGATCACTCCCGAGCACAGCCGCGATGTCGCCGCCGAGCTCGACCTGCTCGCCCGCGTGCTTGACCTGGATCAGCGCGCGATCGAGGCGCTCGAGGAGCGCATCCGCGTGGGTCGGCGATTCGACCCGGTCCTGGTCAAGGCCGATCTGGACGAGGTGGAGCGCGCCCGCGTCGCTCGTCTGAAGCCCTGGCTGCGCGGCACCGAGATCGTCTCGAGTCTCAAGCGGGTCTATCCGTACCGGGAGCTGATGGCCCACGTGGTCGGCTACGTCGGGCGGATCAATGCCGAGGACGTCAAGCGGCTCGACCCGGACGCCTATCAGGGCACGCAATACGTCGGCAAGACTGGCATCGAGCGCCAGTACGAGGATCGTCTGCACGGCGAACCCGGTTACCGGGTGGTCGAGGTCGACGCGTTGGGGCGCGAGGTCAAGGTGCTGGAGACGGTCCGCCCGGTGCCGGGCAAGGACATCGCTCTTACCATCGATGTCGGGCTTCAGGGCGTGGCCGCCGCCGCGCTGGGCGAATATTCCGGCGCCGTGGTCGCCGAGGACCCCCGCGACGGGGCGGTCCGGGCCCTGGTGTCCCGGCCGTCGTTCGATCCCAATCTGTTCGTCGACGGCATCAGTCACAAGGACTACCAGCGTCTGCTCACCGATCCCGACCGGCCGCTCTACAACCGCGCCGTCACCGCGACCTACCCGCCGGGGTCGACGATCAAGCCGGTGATGGGGCTGGCGGGCATGCAGTACGACCTGCTCGATCCCGACAAGCCGTTCTTCGCCGGTCCGTACTACCAGATCCCCGGCAACGAGCACCGCTATCGCGACTGGCGCAAGTGGGGCCACGGCTGGGTCGACTTCAAGGAATCGGTCTACCGCTCGGTCGACGTCTATTACTACGACCTCGCCTACCGCATGGGCATCGACCGGATGCACGAGTTTCTGACCGATTTCGGTCTGGGGCGGAAGACCGGTATCGATCTGCCCAACGAGGCATCCGGCCTGGTGCCGTCGCGGGACTGGAAGCAGCGGGTCAAGCAGCAGGTCTGGTTTCCCGGCGAGACCGTCATTGCCGGCATCGGTCAGGGCTACATGCTCTCGACCATCCTGCAGCTGGCCGACATGACCTCGACCCTGGCGCTTTCCGGTGTGCGTCACGCCCCCTGGCTGGTCGCGTCGTTCGACCAGCCGCGTGAGCCGCGTGACCGCCTGGATCTGGAAAAGGACGACTACTGGGATCGGGCCCGCGAGGCGATGCGGGCCGTGGTGGGGCACAAGCGCGGCACCGCGCACAAGATCGAGGCGCCGTACCCGATCGCGGGCAAGACGGGCACCGCGCAGGTGTTCTCTGTCGCCCAGGACGAGGAATACGATGCCGAGGAGCTGGAGCGTCGTCTGCACGACCACGCCCTGTTCGTCGGTTTCGCGCCGTTCGATGATCCGAAGCTTGCCGTGGCCGTGATCGCCGAGCACGGCGGTAGCGGCTCGGGGACGGCTGCGCCGATTGCGCGCAAGGTGATGGACTTCTGGTTCGATGTGACACCGGATGCCGACGTGCAGCCGGAATTTTCCGAGTACGGGGACTGACGATGGCTACCGATCGCCTGCAATCCACGCCACTGAGTCAGCGCCTGGGCGGCACCCTGCAGTCGGTGTTCAAGCTCGATCCGATCCTGCTGTTCTTCGTCGCCCTGATCGCGGTGATCGGCGTGGTGGCAGGCTATTCCGCCGCCGAGCAGAGCGATGCCTGGGTGGAGCGCAGCGTGGTGCGCCTCGCGCTCGGCTTCGGTCTGATGCTGGTGGTCGCGCAGATCCCGCAGCGCTGGTTCTTCGCCGTGGCTCCGTGGCTGTTCGCCATGGTGGTGCTGATGCTGGTGGCCGTCTGGCTGGTGGGCGACATGGGCGGCGGGGCGCGTCGCTGGCTGGACCTGGGGGTGATCCGTTTCCAGCCGTCCGAGCTGATGAAGATCGCCATGCCGATGACCATCGCCTGGTTCCTTGCCCGTCGGCCGCTGCCGCCCGGTCCGCTGGACGTCACCGTGGCGATGCTGGCGGTGATGATCCCGACGGTCCTGATCGCCGGCCAGCCGGATCTGGGCTCCTCGCTCTTGATCATGGCCTCGGGGTTGTTCGTGCTGTTCTTCGCCGGCCTGTCGTGGTGGTACATCGGCGGGTTTCTCGCCTTGGCTGCCGCAGCGATGCCGGTGATGTGGTTCTTCGTCATGCACGCCTACCAGAAGGAACGGGTGATGACGCTGCTCGACCCCACCAGCGATCCGCTGGGGGCGGGCTACCACACCATCCAGTCGATGATCGCGATCGGATCGGGCGGTATCTGGGGCAAGGGCTGGCTGCAGGGTACGCAATCGCACCTCGATTTCCTGCCCGAGGGCACCACCGATTTTATCCTCGCGGTCTATGCCGAGGAATTCGGGCTGATGGGGCTGGTCCTACTGTTCGTGCTGTACCTCGCCGTCGTCTGGCGCGGGCTCTGGATCGCCGAGCACGCCGAGTCGGTCGAGGGGCGCCTGCTGGCGGCCTCGATTGCAATGACCTTCATGGTCTACGTGCTGGTTAATGCCGGCATGGTGCTGGGGCTGCTGCCGGTGGTCGGTGCCCCCCTGCCGTTGCTCAGTTACGGCGGTACGGCGCTGGTGACCATCATGGTGGGTTTGGGTATGCTGATGAGCATCCGCACGCAACGCAGTTTTCTGGGGCACGATCGTTGATGAATGACGCATGGGAACGCGGTCTGGGCCGTCTTCGCTCCGGGGTGAAAATCCTGGGTTTTTCCGGCCTGTGTCTTGCCGCAACGATGGTCTCGTTGCCTGCTGCTGCCGGCTACCTCGAACGCGACCAGGTGCAGGCGTTCGTCGATCGCGCCGTCGAGGAGACGGGGGTCGAACGCGACCAGATCGAGCAGTGGCTCGGCTCGGCGGCCTACCAGCAGAAGATCATCGACGCGATTACCCGCCCGGCGGAATCCAAGACCTGGGGCGAGTACCGCCCGATCTTCCTCACCGACAAGCGTATCGAGGGCGGCGCGGCCTTCATGCAGGAGAACGCCGAGCTGCTCGACGAGGTGGCGTCGACCTACGGTGTCTCGCCCTACGTGATCACGGCGATCATCGGCGTGGAGACCTACTACGGCCGCATCACCGGCGGCTACCGCGTGATCGACGCCCTCGCGACGCTCGGCTTCGACTACCCGCGGCGCGGCGAATTCTTCCGTGGCCAGCTGATCGAGTTCATCCGGCTGGCGGGCGAGGAGGATCTCGACATGGACCGCGCCGAGGGCAGCTATGCCGGGGCGATGGGCATGCCGCAGTTCATCCCATCGAGCTACCGCCACTACGCCGTGGACGGCGACGGCGACGGCGATCGCGACCTGTGGGACAGCCACCACGATGTCTTCGCCAGTGTCGCCAACTACTTCGTCGAGCACGGCTGGGGGCAGGGCGAGCCGGTGATGTTCGAGGTCGACATCAATGGCGCCGATGTCGATGATCTGCTCAACCGCGCCCGAGATCTCGCGCCGAAGACGACGCTTGCCGAATTGCGAGCGCGTGGTGTGGCGGTGCCGGCGGACGCGCCGGTGCCGGATGATTTCGACGTCATGCTGTTCACCCTCACCGATGGTGACGACGTGCGCTATCACGTCGGGCTGAACAACTTCTACGTGATCACCCGGTACAATCACAGCGTCCTTTACGCCACCGCCGTATGGCAGCTGGCCCAGGCGATCGAACAGAAAGTCGAACAACGTCGCGAGAGCGAGGCGGGCTGACGTGAGCGGTGGTCTCTGGCGCTGGCCTGTTGCCCTGGCGATGCTGGTCGGGCTGGGGGCGGGTCTGGCCGGTTGTGCCAGTGGCCCGTCACCGGACCGCGTCGCGACGGCCGATGCCGAGCCGCGTGCCGAACCGCCTTCACGGCGGGGGAATCCGTCCAGCTATACGGTGCATGGCAAGCGCTACCACGTGATGGCGAACAACGCCGGTTTCCGCGAACGTGGCGTCGCCTCCTGGTACGGCAACAAGTTCCACGGTCGGCCCACCTCCTCCGGCGAGCCGTACGACATGTACAAGATGACCGCGGCCCACAAGACGCTGCGGCTGCCGGCCTATGTCCGGGTCACGAACCTCGACAACGGCAAGAGCGTGATCGTGCGGGTCAACGACCGAGGCCCCTTCGTCGACGACCGGATCATCGACCTGTCCTATGCCGCGGCCCACAAGATCGACATGACCGGCCGGGGCACCGTGCCGGTGGAGATCGAGGTCGTCGGCCCGGGCCAGCAGGCCGACAGGAGCGACTCCCGGGGGAACTGGCAGGCGGCCAGATTGCCCAAGGCTGGCTGGGACGAGGACGTGCTCGTCCAGGTGGGAGCGTTCCGCGACCGGGACAACGCCGAGGCGATCGGGGCGCGGCTGCGCCGCGCGGGGCTGTCGCCGATCAGCCATTCGGACGGCAGACTCACCCGCGTGCGGGTGGGGCCGTTCGCCTCGGCCGCAGCGTTGGACGCGGCCCTCGAGCGGCTGCGCGAACTCGGATTTCATGATGCAAGAATGGTGGTGAAGAAATGATCAAGGCCCTGTCCACGACATGGCGCGGCGGATGGCTGTCCGGCCTTTTGGCGGCAACCCTGCTGTCGCTGACGGCGACGGCGACCCACGCGGCCCTGCCCACGCCCGGCGCGCCGGATCTCTCGGCACGCTCCTACGTGCTGCTGGACTATGCCACCGAACAGGTCATCGTGGAGCGGGATGCGGATCGGCCGGTCCCGCCGGCGAGCATCACCAAGCTGATGACTGCCTACCTGACTTTCCAGGCGATCAAGAGCGGCGACATCAGTCTTGACGACACGGTGACCGTCAGCGAGAAGGCCTGGCGCATGGGCGGTTCGCGCATGTTCATCGAGGTGGGCAAGCAGGTCACCGTCGACGAGTTGCTGCAGGGCATGATCGTCCAGTCGGGCAATGACGCGGCTACCGCGCTGGCCGAGTACATCGGCGGCAACGAGTCCTCGTTCGTCGCGCAGATGAATGCCACCGCCGAGCGTCTCGGCATGGACGAGACCCATTTCGAGAACCCCACCGGCTGGCCGGCCGACGGCCACGTGATGTCCGCGCGCGACATCGCGACGCTGCTCTCGCAGCTGATCCACGAGTTCCCCGACCTGTACAAGGTCTTCCGCCAGAAGTCCTATACCTACGCCGGCATCAAGCAGTACAACCGCGAAAAACTGCTGTTCCGCAACGAGTGGGTCGACGGCGGCAAGACCGGCCATACCGAGGCGGCCGGCTACTGTCTGGCGACCTCGGGCGCTCGCGACGGCATGCGCCTGGTGGCCGTGGTGCTGGGTACCGAAAGCGACGAGGCTCGCAACAACCAGGCCGAGGCGCTGCTGAATTACGGTTTCCGCTTCTTCGAGACGGTCGAGGTGCGCAACGGTGGCGAAACGCTGGCCACGCCGCGGGTCTACAAGGGCGAGAGCGACCAGACACCGGTCGGCCTGCGCCAGGATCTGTCGGTGCTGGTGCCCAAGAGCCGTCGTGACGAGCTGGCCGTCAGCCTGCAGCTCGACCCGGCCCTCGAGGCGCCGGTGAACAAGGGCGATGCGCTCGGCCAGCTGGTGGTCCGTCTGGGTGACGAGACCATCGCCCAGCGGCCGGTGGTTGCGCTGGCGGACAACCCCGAGGGCGGCATCGTCAAGCAGGTCACCGACAGCTTCTGGCTGTGGTGGGAGGAATGACCTCGACGCCGCGCGCCGTCTACCTGAACGGCGAGTGGTGTACCACCGAGACGGCCTGTGTCTCGGTGTTCGATCGCGGCTATCTGTTCGGTGACGGGGTCTACGAGGTGATTCCCGCCTTCGCCGGGCGGCTGTTCGGCCTCGACGAGCACATGGCGCGCCTGTCGCGCAGTCTTGCGGCCATCGGCATCGCCGAGCCGCTGAGCCGCGACGAGTGGCAGGCGATCTTCGAGCGGCTGCTGGAGAGTGTCGATGCCCCCGATGCCGCGATCTATCTGCAGGTGACCCGTGGCGCGCCGGCCAAGCGTGACCATGCCTGGCCCGATGCAAGCGTGCGACCGGGCGTGATGGCGACGGTTTCGCCGGTGGGTGGCATCGATGGCGGGGCGCGGGTGATCACCGTCGCCGACCAGCGCTGGGGGCGTTGCGACATCAAGAGCATCAACCTGCTGCCCAACACCATGGCGCGCCAGCAGGCGATCGAACAGGGCTGTGACGAGGCGGTGCTGGTGCGTGACGGGCTGGTGATGGAAGGCGCGGCGACCAACCTGTTCGCGGTCGTCGGTGGGCGGTTGCTCACCGCGCCCAACGGGCCGCGTATCCTCCCGGGCATCACGCGTGGCCTGCTATTGGACCTCGTGCGGCGCGAGGGGTTGGTGGACGTGGAGGAGTCGTTCATCAGCATCGGCGCGCTGCGCGAGGCCGACGAGGTGTTCCTCACCAGTTCGACCAAGGACCTCTGGCCGGTGATCGAGCTCGACGGTGAGCCGGTCGGCACTGGCGAGCACGCCGGGCGGGTCGGCCCGGTGACTCGGCTGCTCGACCGGCACTTCCAGGCACTCAAGACACAACGGAGCGACCCATGAGCGACGATCCGCATTTCCGCGGCAACGGCAAGGCCTGCGATCCGTTCGCCAAGCCGAGCGTGGCCGAGGACGAGTCCGCCCTCGAGCGCGAGACCCTGATCGATTTTCCCACCGAATTCCCCATCAAGATCATGGGGCCGGCCACCGATGCCTTCATCCATGACATCAAGCAGGCGGTTGCCGGCGTGCTGGGTGATCTGCCGGAGTCGGCCTGGTCGCGTCGCGACAGCGGCAAGGGGAATTTTGTCAGCCTGCAGGTGACGTTCACCGCCACCTCGCGCAAGCAGATCGACGACGTCTACCGTGCCGTCACGGCCCACCCGGACGTCAAGATGTGCCTCTGATCCGGCCTGCCGGATCAAGGAGAAGCCAGAGGCGAAAGGGAAGCGCTCAGAAACTGGCCGTTTCTTGTTCTGACCTCTGATACCTGATCGCTCATGTCTCCTGACCCAGATTTCCATTGGCTCGGCGAAGGGCGCGACTACCGCGCCACCTGGGCGGCGATGCGCCGTTTCAACGCCCGCCGTGACAAGGACACGCCCGATGCCTTCTGGGGGCTGACTCACCCGCCGGTGTTCACCCAGGGGCTGGCGGGCAAGCCGGAGCACCTCCTGGCCCGTGGCCATATTCCGGTGGTGCCGACCGATCGCGGCGGCCAGGTGACCTATCACGGCCCCGGCCAGCTGATGCTCTACACCCTGGTCGATCTGCGCCGGGCCGGGCTGGGGCCACGCGACTGGGTCGATCGTCTCGAGCAGGCGGTGATCGACTGGCTGGGCGAGCGGGGCGTGGCCGCGGCACGGCGCGAGGGAGCCCCGGGGGTCTACGTCGATGACGCCAAGATCGCGGCGCTCGGCCTGAAAATCCGTCAGGGCCGCTGTTATCATGGCCTGTCGTTCAACATCGACATGGATCTCGGGCCGTTCGCGCGCATCAACCCCTGCGGTTACCAGGGGCTGGCCGTGACCGACGTCCGACGTGCCGTCCCCGGCCTCGAGATCGACCTCCCCGGCATCGCCCGTGACCTGGTCGATCGCTTGGGTAGGCGCCTGGCCTGAGTCGGGCGCCTGGCCGCCAGAGTCCGAACCCATGGGAAAGCACACCGCATGAGTCAGTCCCCCGACAACGCCTTCGCCAAGACCGATGGTCCTACCCGGGCGATGCGATCCTCCGACAAGGTTTCGCGCATCCCGGTCAAGATCGAGCCCAGCGAGCCGATGCGCAAGCCCAGCTGGATCCGCGCCCGGCCGCAGGGCGGTGCCGAGGTCCAGCGTCTCAAGCGCGTGGTGCGGGAGCAGGGCCTGAACACCGTCTGCGAGGAAGCCAACTGCCCCAACCTGGGCGAGTGCTTCAACAACGGCACGGCCACCTTCATGATCCTCGGCGACATCTGCACGCGCCGCTGCCCGTTCTGCGACGTCGCCCACGGCAAGCCGCGCCCGGTCGATCCCGAGGAGCCGGCGCGCCTGGCCGAGACGGTCCGCGCCATGGGGCTGAAGTACGTGGTGATCACCTCGGTCGATCGCGACGACCTGCGCGACGGCGGGGCCCAGCACTTCGCCGACGTGATCCGTGCCCTGCGCGAGTCCAACCCCGGCCTGATCGTCGAGATCCTCACCCCCGACTTCCGCGGCCGGGTGGAAAAGGCGATCGACATCCTCAGTGCCGAGCCGCCGGACGTGTTCAATCACAACCTCGAGACCGTGCCGGAGCTCTACCGGGCAGCCCGGCCGGGGGCGAGCTATCAGGGCTCGCTCGATCTGCTGGCCGAGATGAAGCGCCGCTGTCCCGAGGTGCCGACCAAGTCCGGCCTGATGCTGGGGCTGGGCGAGACCGACGAGCAGCTGATGAACGAGCTGCGCGACATGCGCGAGCATGGCGTCGACATGCTCACCCTGGGCCAGTACCTGCAGCCCTCGGTGCACCACCTGCCGGTCAAGCGCTTCGTCTCCCCCGAGCACTTCGCCGAGCTGGGTCGGCAGGCCGAGGAGCTGGGCTTCACCCACGTGGCCGCCGGGCCGATGGTCCGCTCCTCCTACCACGCCGATCAGGGCGGCTTCGATGTGCTGAAGAAGGCCGGGAGCTAGCAGCTCGCCAGAGCTTGGATGCCGCCAGCTCCTGGCTCTTTCCTGATTTCTTCCCGTCGCTGTTAGGCACTTCTCTGTTGTACTGGCGAGTGTCTCGAATGCCCCCGCAATGCGCGTTCCCGGCCGGTGTTGCACCCGGATGTTGCAAAAATGTCACAGTCGGGTAGTCATTTTGAAGGAAATTGCCGAGCCGGGGGTTGTCGGCCCGACTTCCTTGGCTAGGATGACCCCATCCCTGAAGGAGGAGTCCTCTGCAGGGAAATTTAGAAATCTCACAACCACATTGGAGATGGAATGATGAAAAAGAACATCATCGCAATGGCAGTAGCTGCCGCTGTTGCCGCTCCGGCAGCAGCCATGGCCGACACCACCCTGTACGGCAAGATCCACGCATCCATGGACTTCTGGGGTGGCGACAACGTCGATAACTCCGACTACAGCCTGGCGTCCAACTCTTCCCGCATCGGTATCAAGGGCAAGGAAGAGATCTCCGACAACCTGTCCCTGATCTACCAGTGGGAAAACGGCCTCGACTGGGGCGGCAAGGCAGGCTCCGGTCTCGGCGGCGAGACCCGTAACACCTTCGTCGGCTTCACCGGCGACTGGGGTACCGCGATCGCTGGTCGTCACGACACCCCGTTCAAGGGCATCAGCCGTAAGTACGACATGTTCAAGGACGCTGTCGGCGACTCCCGCGCCATCCTGCGTCGCACCGGCGGTGCTACCGGCTTCGACGAGCGTCTGGACAACGTTGTTGCCTACGCCACTCCGGACCTGGGCGGCTTCCACGCCATGGGTGCGTACGTCACCAACTGGAGCGGCGACGCTGCTTCCGGTGCCAACCGCATCAACAACGAGTACGACGCGTACAGCATCACTGCTGGCTACGAAGTCGGTGGCTTCATGATCGACGCTGGCTACGAAGTTCACAACGCTGACTTCGCTGCTCCGGCTTCCGACGAAGAGTCCGCATACCGTGTAGCCGGCGGCTACAAGATCGGCGGCTTCAAGATCGTTGGTCTGTACCAGTCGATCACCGACGCAGGCTTCGTAGACGGTGCCGACGTTGACGCTTGGGGCGCTGGCGCTTCCTACAGCTTCGGCAAGAGCACCGTTAAGGCCCAGTACTACACTGCTGACGACGTCGACGGTGTCGACGATTCCGACGCTGACCTGTGGGCTGTCGGCTACGACTACAAGATGAGCAAGCAGACCAAGGTCTACGCTGCTTACGGCTCCATGGAGTCTGGTGCCAACGCTGGTTACGAGCTGACTGCCGGCACTGGCCACGGCGAGCGTGCTGACTTCGACGGCAACGACAGCAACGCCTTCTCCGTAGGTCTGATCCACAAGTTCTAATCGATCCTGAATCGATTTGGACGACAAAAGGCGCCTTCGGGCGCCTTTTTTTGTTGTGACCGAGAGCGTCCGCCGGGGCGCTTTTTTCGTTTCTGGCGCCATGAGGGAGGGAATCGGCGTCTGTGGCATCACATGGCGTACCCTGTTGCGCGTTTGCAACGCAGCCCCCGTCCTGTCGTGGCGGCGTAATCATCCTGTCACTCCCTAACCACAGCATGCGACGCGTCTGACGGGCCGACCCCGTCTGGACCTTTGTCAATTTCAAGTGATTTCGGGAGTTCCACTGATGAAAAAGAACATCATCGCAATGGCAGTCGCTACCGCTGTCGCGGCGCCGGCAGCGGCCATGGCCGACACCACCCTCTACGGCAAGATCCACGTCTCCTACGACTTCTTCGGTGGTGACACCGCAGAGAATGCGGACTACAGCCTTGCTTCCAACTCGTCGCGCATCGGCATCAAGGGCAAGGAAGCGATCTCCGACGACCTGTCGCTGATCTACAAGTGGGAAAACGAGCTGGACTGGGGTGGCGAGAAAGGCGCCGGCCTGAAGTCGAGCGACACGCGCAACACCTACGTCGGCTTCAACGGCGGCTGGGGCACCATGTATGTCGGCGCCCACGACACGCCGTTCAAGGGTGTGCGCGGCAAGTACGACCTGTTCGGTGACACGGTCGGTGACGCGCGCTCCATTCTGCGTGGCCGTGCGGTCGAGACCACCGGTAACAACTGGGACCAGCGTTACAACAACACGCTCGCCTACGTGACGCCGGACATGGGCGGATTCCAGGCGAAGGTGTCCTACATCTCCGACACCAACAGTGGCTCCACCCCGAACAACGAGACGGACGCCATCAGCGCAAGCGCTGCCTACGAGATCGGCGGTTTCGGCATCATCGCGGGCTACGAGCAGCACAACCGTGACTACACCGGTACCACCGAGGAAGATTCGCAGAACGCCTACCGCGTCGCTGCTCAGTTCGAGACCGGCGGCTTCAAGGTCATGGGTCTGTACCAGGGCGTCGAGAACGTCAACTACCTGACCGAGTCCCAGGCCCGTGCGGCTGGCACCCTGGGTGGTGACATGAGCATGTACGGCGCTGGCGCGGCGTACTCCTTCGGCAAGAGCACCGTCAAGGCGCACTACTTCACCGCAAGTGAAGTCGACAGCGCCGACAACACCGGTGCGGACCTGTGGGCGATCGGTTACGACTACAAGCTGAGCAAGCAGACCAAGATCTACGCGGCCTACGCGAACATGTCGAACGAGAGCGCCATTGCCGAGTACGCGGTCGGCTACAAGACCGGTCATGGTCAGACGGTTGCCAACGACGGCAGCCTTGGCAACGACAACAGCGCCTTCTCGCTGGGTCTCGTGCACAAGTTCTAATCGATCCCGCGATCGATCATCCTGACAAGGCGCCTTCGGGCGCCTTTTTTCATTGCCGACTCCGGCTCACGGAGATGGCAACGGAAAACCGCGTGCTGTCAGACGACTCGGGCGGTTCTCAAAAAGAAGGGGCTTCTCAGGGAGATGCCGGTGGCGCTGACCGACTGGGCTTGTCGGCTACCGGCCGGTCCGGCCGCTTTTGGCCGGTGTGCGTGTTCAGTCGGACGGCGGGCAATCCGCCAGGGCCGCGGCGAGCCTCGGGTAGCGAGGCTGCCAGTCCAGTGCCCGCTGGATTGCTGAGGCATCAACACGGCGTGAATCGCTCAGGAACTCCCGTGCCATGGGGCTGGCCTGGGCCAGAACGGTCTCGAGTGACTGCTCCGGAGGCTGGGGCAGGCCGAAATGGGCGGCGACCTGTCGGTAGATCACGTTGACCGGGGTGGGGTGGTTGTCGGAGACGTTGAAGGTGCCGGTCACCGGATTGCCATGCTCGATGCGGTCGACCAGCCGGGCGAGGATGTCGGCCAGGTCCTCGGCATGAACCCGGTTCGACCAAGGCGCTTCCGGGCCCGCGGGCACCGGCGCGCCGCGGCGAATCTTCTCGACCGGTAGCCGATCGCAGGCATAGATTCCCGTCACCCGAAGGACGGTCAGCGGGATGCGGTTTGCCCGGGCATAGGCCTCGAAGCGCCGCTCGGCATCCAGTCGCCGCCGTCCGCGATCGTGGGAAGGCTGGGGTGGCACGGATTCGTCCACCCATCCGCCCTGCCGGTTGCCATACACCCCGGTGGTGCTGACATACACCACGGCGGCCGGGGTGGTGGGTGCCTCGGCAATCCAGCGGGCCACACGTTTGTCCTCGCGCCCTTCGCGTGCCGGTGGGGCGAGATACACCCAGATTGCGCCGATGGGTATCCCGAAGTCGCGTGGCGAATCGGTGTCGAGATCCAGTGCCACCGCGTGCCATGAGCCGTGATGCCCTGACGGACAGGCGGGGGTGTGCCGGGCGATGGCGGTCATGTCGTGTCGATCGAGTCGCGCGGCGAGCCGGCGGGCAATGTCGCCGTAGCCCACGATCACGATGGGCAGGGTGCTGCGGGGATTGGGGACGGTGGTCATTCCGGGCTCTCTGCTGACGGGGTTGCGCCTGGCGTTCGCGGTGGCCGGGCCAAGCGTAGGGAATCCAGCGCGGTTTTGCACGGCACGCCATGATGGTTCGCACGAAAAAGGCCCGCCGATGGCGGGCCTTGTCTTTCGTGGCGTCGGGCCGCGGGATCAGAGCCGGAAGCCGGCGATCCGGGACTGCAGCTCCTCGGCCAGGCGCGCCAGCTCCGCCGAGGCGGTCTTGGTCTGCGTGGCGCCCTGGGCCGACTCCTCGCTGATCTGCGAGATGGTCTGCACGTTGCGGTTGATCTCCTCGGCCACCGCGCTCTGCTGCTCGGCAGCGCTGGCGATCTGGAAGTTGAGATCGTTGATGCCGCTCACGCCGTGGGCGATCTCGCCCAGCGCCGCCTCGGTCTCCGACATCGCCTGGGTGCTGTGATCGACCTGGTCGTGGGCGCGCTGCATGGCGGCGACAGCCGCGGTGGAGCGCGACTGCAGGCGGTCGATCATGCCGTGGATCTCCTCGGTGGAGCCCTGGGTGCGCGAGGCCAGTGCGCGGACTTCCTCGGCCACCACCGCGAAGCCGCGGCCATGTTCGCCGGCGCGGGCGGCCTCGATGGCCGCATTGAGTGCCAGCAGGTTGGTCTGGTCGGCAATGGCACCGATCACGTCGAGAACCTTGCCGATCTCCTCGGATTCGGCCTTGAGCGAGTCGATGGTATCGGAGGACTGGCGGATCTCGTCGGAGAGAATGCCGACCGCGTTCACGGCGTTGCCGAGAATGGTCTGGCCGTGCTTGGCGGAATCGTTCGACGACTGCGCGCTCTGCGAGGCATCCGAGGCGTTGCGGGCGACCTCTTCGACCGTTGAGGTCATTTCGTTCATGGCCGCGGCGACCTGCTCGATCTCCTGCATCTGGCGGGCCACGCCGCGATCGGTCTGCTCGGACACCGCCGAGGTTTCCTCGGCGGCCGAGGCGAGCTGCTGCGAGGCGTCGCCGATGTGGCGCAGCGTGTTGCGCAGCGAGTCGCGCGCGGTGTTCATGTGGTCGATGATCTCGGCGATTTCGTCGCGGCTGTCCACCGTGACGGTGTCGCTCAGATTGCCCTCGGCCAGGTTGGTGGCGAAGCGGTCGGCGGCGCGCAGGCCACTGGTCACGCTGCGGATGATCCAGCCGGCGATGATCACGATGATCAGCACGTTGATGACGGTCACGATGGACGAGATCCAGACGTCCTTCTCGACCCGCTCGGCCGTTGCGGCGAGCTCGTTCTCCATGTTGGTGCGCAGGATGCCCTCGTAGTGTTCGGCGGCCTGCTGGAAATTGGGCAGCACCTCCGAGAGGGTCAGGATCAGCAGGGCCTGCGCGCCGACGTAGTTGCCCTGCTCGAGCTTTTCGAGCAGCGGATTGAACGCCACCTTGGTCAGCTCCTCCTGGGTGGCGAACAGGGCGGCCTGCGCCTGGTTGGACCTGTCGCGCCGATGGGTGATCTCGGCGATCTTGGCGTTCACTTCCTCCAGTTTGGCAAGGCCGTCCTGGATCACGTCGAGATGCACGTCGATCTCGTGGTTGTGCATCGCCGCGGTGCGACCGGAGGGGTCGTGCTGGAGCGCGAGCAGCGACTGGGTCGTGATCGCGTTGGTCAGCTTGACCGACTCCTCGACATTCATGATCGGTTTGATCCGCAGCTCGTAGTTCTTCTCGGCCAGGTCCTGGCCCTTGAGCTCGGCGTAGATGCCGAAGGCGCTGGTCCCGACCGTGGCGAGGCCCGCGAGGATCATGAGGAGGAAGAGTTTCGCCTTGATCGTCATGGTGGTCCTGATGCTCCTGCAATCGTTTATCCGGCCGTTGCGCCGTGGGTTGGCGGTGCTGCGGGCCGATTATTGTGGTTTCCATTCTATCGGTCGAGCGCCGGGAGACTTTAGCGCGGCGATGCCGACGGTGGGCAGGTGGCAGGCCGGGCGAAAAAAGACCCCGCGCCGGGCCAGCCGGGCGGGGTCTTGGGCCTCCGAGAAGGCGGGGCTTACTGACCGCTGCTTTGCTTGATGGCCTGGAGCATCACCTTCGCCGGACGGTAGCCTGCCACCGTCGCGCCATTGGGAAGGACGGTGTAGGGGGTGCCGCTCATGCCGAGTCGGTTCGATAGTGCGATGTTCTGCTTGATCACGTCGCTGGCACAGGCTTCCGCATCCACGGACTTGCCCTTCATGGCGCGCTCGAGGGCCTGCTTCGGTTCGTCGGCACACTGCACCTGCGAGGAGAGGTTGAAGCCGTTGGAGCCCGGTCCCTGACGCGGGGTGAGGATGTAGGTCACCTCGACGCCCGCCTCGCGCAGGGCCGGCAGCTCGTTGTGCAGCTTGTCGCAGAACGGGCAGGTCGGGTCGGTCAGGATGGTGATCGCGTGCTTCTTGTCGCCCTTGGCCGGGTAGACCAGCTTGCGCTCGGCCGGCACGCCCTCGAGCGTCGCCAGGCGCTGGTTGTCCATCTTCTGCTGGGTGAGGTTCTGCCGGTTGGCGACATCGATCAGGTCGCCGGCGAGCAGGTACTTGCCGTCGGCCGTGACGTAGGCGATCTGGCCGTTGGAGACCAGCTCGTAGAGGCCCTCGGCCGGCGTTTCCTGGATCGAGTCGATCGGGATGCCCGGCATGTGCTGCTTGAGGCTCTCGGCGATCGCCTCCTTGTCGGCGGCCAGGGCCGAGGTGGCCGGCAGGGCCAGGGCGAGTGCCGCGGCTGCCAGGGCGGGCAGGCGCAGCCGGGTTCGGGACAGGGAACGTGAGAGGTTTTGCATCGGATCGTGAACCTGAAATTGTGTGTGGTTGGTCTGGTACATGATTTGGATCGTCATCGGGGACTCGGTTCGAGTCGCACAGGATGGTCTGGGTTCCATTGTGTCATCAAGCGGTGCGGCGTTGGCAGGTTGGTGACATCGACTTACCCGCGGGGATGGTGCTCGGCGTGCAACGCCTTGAGACGGGCCGTCGCCACGTGCGTGTAGATCTGGGTGGTCGACAGATCGGCATGGCCGAGCAGCATTTGCAGGGCGCGCAGGTCCGCACCGTGATTGAGGAGATGGGTGGCGAACGCGTGCCGCAGCGTATGGGGCGATGGCAGGCGGGCGAGACCGGCCTGCTGGGCGTGGTGCTTGATGCGGTACCAGAAGGCCTGCCGGGTCAGGGGGCGCGCGCGGTCGGTGACGAACAGCGCCGAGGCCTGACGCTCGCCCAGCAGGCCCGGGCGGGCCTCCTGCAGGTAGCGCCTGAGCCAGTCGATTGCCTCGTCGCCGATCGGCACCAGCCGCTCGCGCCCCCCCTTGCCGACGATGCGGGCAAGTCCGTGGGCGAGGTGGACCTCGTTGAGCGTCAGGCCGACCAGCTCGGAGACCCGAAGCCCGGTGGCGTACAGGGTCTCGAACATGGTGCGGTCGCGCAGGCCCAGCGGGGTGCCGGTGTCCGGGGCCTGCAGCAGGGCCTCCACGTCCGCCTCGCTCATGTCCGAGGGCAGGGCGCGGGGCAGGCGCGGCGCCGGCAGATCGCGCGCCGGGTTGGGCTGGATCAGCGCCTCGCGGCTGGCCCAGGCGTAGAACCGGCGGATGGCGGAACGCATGCGGCCGACCGAACGGGGTGCGGCGCCCTCGGCGAGCCGTTCGCCCAGCAGCCGGTGCAGGGCATCGGCATCGGCACGTTCAAGGGCGGCACTCTCGTCGAGCGCCCGCTCGCCCGACAGGCGTCGGGCGGCACACTCCAGGTCGCGCCGGTAGGCCGCGCGACTGTTGCTTGCCAGGTTTTCCTCCAGCCACAAGGCCTCGACGAAGGCCGTGATCAGTTCGTCGTCCTGCATCTCGATCCCGTCGGGCGGTGTGCCGCGTTCAAAGAACGGCCATTATGTCTCGACCGCCTCGGCGCGTCACCTGCCGCCGAGGGCGTCGCGGAACCGACTGATCTGACGGTGGATAAGGGATGGTTCCCCATCTTTTCACAACGTTTTTCCACGGATCTATCCACAGGTTGCGGCGTCGCGGGCCGGAGCTATCACAGTAGCGCCCGGCTGGCCAAGCCTGTGGGTCGTTCCGAGGCGTGTCGATGGCGCAAATTATGCAAGGCGTTGTTTTTGGGCTGTTTGTCCCGCTTTGTCTCGCTCGAGTCATCGGCTGGTCAAAAAATCCGCAATCCGTGCAAACCCCTGATGCCGCTTCGTCGAGGGGGGTTGTCAGCGGTTTTTCCACGAAGTTTTCCACAGTTTCTGTGCATAACTCGGATCGGTCATCCGGCAAACCCTTGTCGACCAATCGCTTAGCGGGGATTTCTGTGGTTCGATTGCGAATTCTTCCGCTAAGTGTCGAGTTGGTCCGGGCACGCGCCTCCCAGCCTTGCGGCGAATTTTGCTAATCTTGCGCGGTGCGATTTGCCCCGGAACAGCCGGGGCAGCGCTCGCCTTGCGGGCGCGACAAAACCGATCACGAATACCGATGGAGTCTTTATGGATAACCTCGAGTCCATTCTGAGCGAGAATCGCGTCTTCTCGCCGTCGACGGAATTTTCCGACCGGGCGAGAATCGGGTCGCGGGCGGCCTATGACGCGCTGGTCGCCGAGGCCGAGCGCGATTTCGAGGGCTTCTGGGCACGCCTTGCGCGCGAGTTCGTTACCTGGGACACGCCGTTCACCCAGACGCTGGACGAGTCGAACGCGCCGTTCTTCAAGTGGTTCGCCGACGGTAAGCTCAACGTCTCGGTCAACTGCATCGACCGCCACCTGCCGGAGAAGGCGGAAAAGACCGCCATCATCGGCGAGGCGGACGACGGCACCGTCACCCACATTTCCTACCAGGACCTGCACGACCGGGTCGCCCGGTTCGCCAACGGCCTCAAGGCCCAGGGCATCGGCAAAGGGGACCGGGTAATCATCTACCTGCCGATGATTCCCGAGGCGACCGTGGCCATGCTGGCCTGCGCCCGGATCGGCGCGATCCACTCGGTGGTCTTTGGCGGCTTCTCCGCCGAGGCGCTGCGCGATCGCATCAACGACACCGATGCCAAGATGGTGATCACCGCCGACGGCAACATGCGCGGCGGCAAGCAGGTCACGCTCAAGGCGCAGGTCGAGAAAGCGCTGTCGCACGGCTGCCCGTCGGTCGAGAGCGTGATCATGCTCGAGCACATCGGCGGCGTGGGCACCGACGGCTCGACCGGCGTGAAGGAGCTGACCTGGGCCGAGGCCATCGACGGTCAGCCGGCCGAGTGCGAGCCGGTCATGGTCGAGGCCGAGCATCCGCTGTTCATCCTCTACACCTCCGGTTCGACCGGCAAGCCGAAGGGCATCGTCCATTCCTCCGGCGGTTACCTGGTCAACGCGGCGATGACCTGTTCGTGGGTCTTCGACCTGAACGACGATGACGTCTACTGGTGCACCGCCGACGTCGGCTGGATTACCGGCCACACCTACGTCACCTACGGCCCGCTGGCGCTGGGCGTGACCCAAGTGGTGTTCGAGGGCGTGCCGACCTACCCGGACGGCGGTCGCTTCTGGGACATGGTCGAGCGCCACAAGGTCAGCGTGTTCTACACCGCGCCGACCGCGATCCGTGCCCTGATGAAGCTGGGCGACGAGGTGCCGGGCAAGTACGACCTCTCCAGCCTGCGCCTGCTGGGCACGGTCGGCGAGCCGATCAACCCCGAGGCCTGGGTCTGGTACCACCAGGTCATCGGTGGCGGCCGTTGCCCGATCACCGACACCTGGTGGCAGACCGAGACCGGCGCGCACATGATCGCCCCGATCCCGGGCGCGATCGACCTGGTGCCGGGCTCCTGCACCCTGCCGCTGCCGGGCGTGATGGCCGACGTGGTCGACGATCATGGCGAGCCGGTGCCCACCGACCAAGGTGGCAACCTCGTGATCAAGAAGCCGTGGCCGTCGATGCTGCGCACCATCTGGGGTGACGACGAGCGCTTCCAGCGCACCTACTTCCCGGACAACCTGCCGGGCTACTACTTGGCGGGCGACTCCGCGCGTCGCGACAAGGACGGCTACATCTGGATCATGGGTCGCATCGACGACGTCATCAACGTCTCCGGTCACCGCATGGGCACCATGGAAGTCGAGTCGGCGCTGGTGGCGCATCCGGAAGTGGCCGAGGCCGCCGTGGTCGGTCGTCCGCACGACGTGAAAGGCGAGTCGATCGTCGCGTTCGTCGTGGTCAAGGGCGACCGTCCGACTGGCGAGGACGCCGAGGCCATGGTCAAGACCCTGCGCAACTGGGTCGCCGAGCAGATCGGGCCGATCGCCAAGCCGGACGACGTCCGCTTCGGCGACAACCTGCCCAAGACCCGCTCGGGCAAGATCATGCGCCGGCTGCTGCGCGGCATCGCCAAGGGCGAGCCGCCGGAAGGCGATACCTCCACCCTGGAGAACCCGGCGATCCTCGACCAGCTGATGGGCAACGACTGAATCGTCGCCCGACGCTGAACGAGCAAACCCCGCGCCTAACGGCCGCGGGGTTTTTTGTGTCCGGAACACCGAATGAGGTCGGGGGCGCGATTTCCCGAGACTCTGACTATCTTCAGACTGGTCTCTGAATTCTTCCAGCCTCAAGCCTATGGCTTCGGCTGTTTTTGCCGAGGGATCGCATGACAGGGAAAGACAAACCGGCAGTTCGTCGCGTGCGGGTGTGGGACCTGCCGATCCGCGTGTTCCACTGGGTGCTGGTGCTGCTGATCTTCGGCTCCTGGCTCACCGCTGCGGTGCTCGACAGTTACCTCGACTGGCACATGTACATCGGGGTGACTATCGGCGGGCTGGTGCTGTTCCGACTGATGTGGGGCATCTGGGGCAGTGATACGGCGCGTTTCGCGCAGTTTATTCGCGGCCCCGGCGCCATTCTCGACTACTTGCGTGGTCGTAGCGCCCGCGAAGGGTTTCGGCTGGGTCACAATCCGCTCGGGGCCCTGTCGGTGGTCGCCTTGCTGGGCCTGCTGTGCCTGCAGGTGGGCACCGGCCTGTTCGCGCATGACGACAGTTTCAACGAGGGGCCGTTCCACGAGTGGGTCAGTTCGGATACCGCCGACTGGCTGACGGCGATCCACAAGCAGAACTTCTATGTGCTGTTCGGCTTTATCGTATTGCACGTCGGCGCGGTGTTCTTCCATGTGCTGGTCAAGCACCAGGACCTGTTGCGGGCGATGATTACCGGCTGGATGCGTATCCCGCCCCACCTGCGGCTGCATCGCGATTCGCGGCGGCTGCGTTTTGGCGGCTGGTTCGCCTTCACTGTCGCCGCGGCGATTGCCGGGGCTGTAGCCTGGTGGGTGGCCGGGCAGATCGTCACACTCTGATCGGGCCGATCGCCGTATGCAGAAAAGCGCCCCACAGGGCGCTTTGTGTCTTGCGGTCGGGCCTTGCCGTCAGGCGCGCCGAAGGCCGGCGGCGAGCAGGGCGACGGCAGCGGCCAGTTCGGCCCATCCGAGCCAGGAGACTGCGGCGACACCGCCCCGTTCGATGGCGGCGCCCTGAGTGGCGAGGAACACCACCAGCAGCAGGGCGCCCACCAGCGTCAGACGCCCCTGCTGACGGTCCCGGCGCGACTCCTCCCGGATCGCCTGCAATGCCTGGCCCTGCCGGTCGAGCATCTCGGTATGCCGGTGCACTTCGGTCAGCGCCTGGATCGACAGCCGCGGCAGCTCGGAGAGGTGCTGGTTGAGATAGGGAAGCTCGTCCTTGAAGCGCTCGATGAAGGCCTTGGGGCCGATGCGCTCGCGCATCCAGCGCTCGATGAACGGCTTGGCCGTCTCCCACAGGTCCAGGTCCGGATAGAGCTCGCGGCCCAGTCCCTCGATGGCGAGCAGAGTCTTCTGCAGCAGCACCAGCTGTGGCTGGACCTCCATGTTGAACTGGCGGGCGACCTGGAACAGGCGCAGCAGGAAGTGACCGAAGGAGATCTCCCTGAGCGGCTTCTGGAAGATCGGCTCGCAGACGGTGCGGATGGCCGCCTCGAACTCCTCGACGCGTGTGGTGCGCGGTACCCAGCCGGATTCGACGTGCAGCTCGGCCACCCGGCGGTAGTCGCGGTTGAAGAAGGCGTGGAAGTTCTCGGCCAGGTAACGCTGGTCCTCGGGCATCAGCGAGCCGACGATGCCGAAGTCCACCGCCATATAGCGCGGCTGCTCGGGGTCGGTGGCATCGACGAAGATGTTGCCCGGGTGCATGTCGGCATGGAAGAAGTTGTGCTTGAACACCTGGGTGAAGAACACCTCCACGCCGCGTTCGGCCAGCCGCTTCATGTTCACGTTCGCCGCGTGCAGCAGGTCCGTGCGGGCGATCGGTATGCCGTGGATGCGCTCCTGCACCAGCACGTCGGTGCGGCACCAGTCCCAGTAGACCTCGGGCACGTAGAGCATCGGCGAGCCGGCGAACTGGCGCTTGAGCTCGGCGGCATTGGCCGCCTCGCGCTGCAGGTCGAGCTCGTTCATCAGTGTCTTGTCGAACTCGGAGACCACAGCCACCGGATGCAGGCGCGGCCCCTCCGACCAGTAGCGTTCCGCCAGGCGCGCCACCGCGTAGAGGATTTCCAGATCGCTGCGGATGCGCCGATGGATGCCCGGGCGGGTGATCTTGACGATCACCTCCTGGCCGTCGTCGAGCGTGGCGGCGTGCACCTGGGCGATGGAGGCCGAGGCCAGCGGTTCGGCTTCGAAGCGGGCGAAGTGCTCCGTGACCGAGGCGCCCAGTGCGGCCTCGATGCGCTGGCGGGCGATTTCGGCGGGGAACGGCCGCACCCGGTCCTGCAGCGCGGACAGGGCCTCGGCCAGATCCGGCGGCAGCAGGTCGCGACGGGTGGAGAGCATCTGGCCGAACTTGACGAAGATCGGTCCGAGATCCTCGAGAGCGGCGACCAGTCGCTGGCCGCGCGTGCGACGGCGATTGTCTGTCAGCCAGTACCAGGGCGAGGCGAACTTGAGAAAGCGGATCGGGCGGAAGATCTTGAGCGCCAGCACGATCTCGTCGAGGCCGTGGCGCAGCAACACGAACTGGATCACCACCAGCCGCCAGAGCAGTCTCGGTCGCATCATGCCTTCGTCGTCCCGGTGCGGAGAGTTCGGTTTTCGAGGGCGGTCAGGCGGCGTTCGAGCTGCTCGACCGAGGCGCGGGTCGCATCGACGGCATCAAGAAAGCCCGGCAGGTCGAACTCGTCGGCGACCAGGCGGGCTTCGTGCACCAGATAGTCGTGCTGCTCGATCCGGCGGGTCTCGCGCCATTCGTCCGCGGTGCGCCGCAGCTGCCGTGCCGCCTGCTCGACCAGGCCGGCGGCCGACACGCCGATGCGTTCGGCCAGCCAGTCGGCCCAGTCGATGTCCAGCCCGCGCAGGGTGCGCAGGAAACGGGTCGCTGCGGCCTCGTCGCCCTCGATCTCGAGGTCGCCGGCGAACAGCGCGTCCATGTCGTGGCCGCGTTGCAGGGCAACCAGCAGGGCCGGGCCGCTACTGTGGATGGTTGCGTCGGGGGTGAGGTCGTCGGCGGCCCGCCACATCAGCCCGTCGGTGGTCGGGGTGAAGGTCAGCAGGGCGGCGGGGTGCTCGATCTGCAGGGAGAACACCAGTCCGGCCTGACGCGCCAGGCGCTCGCGGGCGACGGGATCGAGCCGGATCAGGCGGTTGAGGGCGGACTCGGCGGAGAATCGCAGGGCAGAGAGAAGCATGAAGCGTGACGGTCGCGTGGGCCGGATGGGTTCTACAGCCAGTCGGTCAGGGCGATGCCCATCCCGATGCGGCTGACCGAGCGATTGTAGTCGATCAGGCTCTCACCATAACCATTGAAGTACTGAACGTAGCCCTTGACCCGTTTGGTGAGCGGGAAGCTGTAGTCGAGCTGGATCGCGCCGCGGTTGTCGGAAAAGTCGAGGTTGTTCCGCCAGGTCGCCGAGATCGTTTGGTTGTTCCACTTGTAGGCCAGCAGCAGGTCGCCGTGGCCCATGTAGTCGGTGATGTCCGGGTTGTTGTCGTACTCGTCGGTATCGGGCAGCCGGTACCAGGCCCGCACCTGTCCGGCAAAACGGCCGCGACCGAAGGCGATTCCGGTCGCCAGGCGGTTCCAGCTGCGAGAGCGTTCGCCGCCCTGGCCATTGGAGGTGTGGATCAGCGACAGGCGCGCGCGGCGGAAGGTCAGTCCGGCCAGGCGGAAGTTGGTGTCGACGGTCAGGCCGAGCTCCGGTTCGTAGTTCGTCTCGCGAAACGGCGACGAGGCGTCCTCGTCCGCACCTAGTGCGGTGGTGTTGTAGGTCTGCCAGAGCGAGAGCTGGGTGTAGCCGAAATAAAGCGCGGTGTTGTCGCCCAGCGGGTCCTCCCACCAGTCGAACTGGAACGACAGCTGGAACTTGGTCTCGGCGTGCTGCGGCTCGAAGTCGTACACCGGTCGCGACAGGTCGGTGGGCGTGTAGGTCGCCGGCAGGATGTAGTTGGGCTTGTAGCTGCGCATGACGAAGGGATTGCGCTCGCCCGACTTCTCCGAACGGATGCGCTGTTCGAGCGCCACCGCCTCTTCGGGTTGCGGTGTGGCGGGCGGGGGCGCGTCCTCGGCCATTTTTTCTTCGGTCGCGGTTTCCGCCGTTTCGGTCGGCGCGACCGGCTCGTCTACCCCCTGGGAGGCGACCCGGTCGAAGCAGGCCAGCCGCTGGGCGTCGTCATCGAGCAGCGTGCATTCGGACCAGTCCGGCGGTGCGGACTGTGCTGCCCCGGCGAGGATGGCGAACAGGATGCCGGTCGACGGGACAAGTTGGCGCGGGGCGATGGGCAAGCGGTGTCGCGGCATAAGAAGGCCAAGTCGTTGAAGGGTGGCAGTCGGTCGGCCATGATAGACGCAAGCGACACGATCACCGAGTCGTGCGTTTACAGGCTGTTCCGGAAGACCGGGTGAGATGGCCGGGAGTTCCGTCGTGCATCCTTCCATTCAAGGAGGGCCGTCATGGCCAAGGCAAAGAAGCATGCCCGCCGACTGGATGCCGGTTTCGCCGCTCAGCCCGCCGGTGAAGTCGCCGCCACCCTGATCCGTGCCCAGCAGAGCGTGTTTCGCGATGCCTGGTCCCATTACCGCAAGGCGGCGGAAGATGACCCCGAAGCGCTGCATGACCTGCGCGTGGAACTGCGGCGCCTGCGCGCCTGGGTGCGGTTGGCACGCGATGTGGTCAAGACGCGCAAGGCCACGCGACGGCGGCTCAAGGCATTGGGGCGATCCACCAGCCCGATGCGCGATCGCGAGGTGATGCTGGATCTGTTGCACCAGGTGGGCGACACCCCGGATTGTGCCGAGGTGGCCGAACGCATCACCCGGTTGACCGACGAGCACGAACCCGCCGCGCACCAGCGGCTGGTATTCGACCTCAAGCCGGGGCTCAAGCCGCGCGCCCGGTCGAAGACCCCGCCGTTCTTCGAGTGGTTCGGCGAACAGCTGACCCTGATGCTCGACCTCATCCGACGCGACTTCGCCCAGGGGCGGGACGGTTTTCACGCCGCGCGCATCCAGGTCAAGCACCTGCGCTATCTGGTCGAGCCCCTGCACGAACCGTTCACCGAGGTCGACGCGCTGCTCAAGGATCTCAAGGCAATCCAGGACCGGCTGGGCGATCTCCATGACCTGCTGGTCTTCCGTGAACGCCTGCCGATCTACGCCGGCTGGCTGATCGCCGACGAGTTGCCGGAGCCCTTGGCCCGGCCAGGCAAGCAGACCCGGGCGGTGACCCGCTCGTTTGCGGGCGTGCGCGATCAGACGATCCGGCTGGCCGGCTGGCAGCACGAGGCATTCGAGACCCGCTGGCAGGCCTGGGAGACCGAGCGCCCGGCGATAGAGAAGCGGGTGGTGACGGCCTGCGAGCGGCTCGCGGCATCGCTCGAATCCTCGGCTCGGGGCGGCAATTGACAAGATTGGGCAAAAGAACAAGAATGCCCGGTCCCGCGCCGGAGTAGCTCAGTTGGTAGAGCAGGGCATTCGTAATGCCAAGGTCGTAGGTTCGACTCCTATCTCCGGCACCACAACCCCTTTGATTTCAGGTGTTTTCGATAGCTGACGCTATTGCCAGACGACTCCTGGAATCAGCCGGTTTGCACACGCAATGCGCCCGTGTGCCGACCATTGCCGAGCCCTGAGGTCCCCTGCCTGCCGCAGAGGGAGCTTCGGGGCTTTTTTCTTTCTCTTTGCGCCTCTGTCGACTCGGTTATCCGATGGGCCACCTGAGCTGCTCTTCGGGGTGTTCTGAGTCGTCGTTGATCTTGAGCTTCTTGATGCGATAACGCAGTTGTCGCGGGGTCATTCCAAGCAGTCGAGCGGCCTGGGCTTGGTTGCCGCTCGCATGTCTCAGGGCAGCCCGTATCGCCTGCACGTCGGTGTGCTGTACCCGCCGGTAAGTGCGCGGACGTCTGGGGTGAAGGGTCGTGTACGTGATCCACGATTCCCTGGCTTCCTCGTTTTCCGCTTCCGCCTTGACGTGCATGCTCTGAAGGATCGGAGCGAGCATCGAACTGACGATACGCATCAGATCGACATCGTCGGCATAGGCGTGTTGGGGGTCGGCGAGACGTTGGGCGGACAGCACCCCGATCGTCTTGGCATCCATGCGGATCGGCACGCAGACAAAGCCGATATGTTGCTGACTGCCGCGCATGGGTACGGCGATGCGGTGCAGGAAGATCGGTTCGTTGAGGATGTCGCCGACCACCGCGGCCTGGCTGTTGCGCCAGACGTGGCCGGTCAGGCCTTCGTCCATCGGGACCGTGTACTTGTCCGAGGCGAGTTCCTGCTCGGGAAGACCGTGGTTGAAGGCGACCTTCAATACCTTTGCCCGGTAGTCGGGCAGCATGATCCTGCCATAGTGCAATCCCGCCCAATGGGACAGGAGGCTCAGGGCGCTGTTGATCTTCTGTTCCGGGGGCATCGCCCCGTTCATCAGGCGAGACATCTCCAGCAGGAAGGCTGCGTGTACTTCTCGGGGAGCCGTCGGATGAGGCATGGCGTGATGTTCTCTGTAAAAGCTGGACTCGTATCGGCTGCGGGTACTGCCGTTCCACCCGGGCCTTCCTCGCTGATCTGCAAAAAGTGCGCCCAACCTGATGCTGTCCTGCCCGGAAAACCGGCCCATTCCCCCTCGACGGGTATCCCGTTCGGTTAAGTGACTGAATATTAAAAGTGTCGTTCTTTGTCAGATCGGCCTTTTTCGTTTCTGTGCATTTCCTGCCATTTATGTAATTGTCGCGGAATGTAACGCGACGAACTAAAAGGGTGCCTATTTTTTTCCTCGGTGCACCGATGCGATGCGACGGATGTATTTTCCGGGTGTCGTTTTTTCATTTGTTTTTGGTCTGCAAGCATTTGTTTGTCAATGGGAAAAGGTCGGTTCTCCGTCTGGTGGCACAGGCTTTGCGTTGTCAGTGGTCGCTCACTCATGCCGCATTAACTTGCTGGTAATCGAAGCAACCGCAATACGAGGCGCAGACAGATGTCCGACAACAAAGAGTTTTTCAGCCGCCGTACCCTGCTCAAGTCCATGATGGCTGCCCCCATCATGGCCTCGGGGGTTATGGGGTCCCGACAAGTAATGGCCGCCAAGCCGGCGACCTCCGAGATCAATACCACCGGCCTGGCCGTGGACGACGACACCGTCAAGGTGGGGATCCTGCATTCCCTGACCGGCACCATGGCCATCAGTGAAACCGGCTCGGTCGAGGCGGAGACGCTCGCCATCGAGCAGATCAACGCCATGGGCGGCATCCTCGGCCGCAAGATCGAGATCATCAAGGAAGACGGTGCCAGTGACTGGCCGACCTTCGCCCAGCGCACCCGCAAGCTGCTGCGCGAAGACAACGTCGCGGCGATCATGGGCTGCTGGACTTCGGCATCGCGCAAGGCGGTCCTGCCGGTCCTCGAGAAGGAAAACGGCCTGCTCTACTACCCGACCTTCTACGAGGGTCTCGAGCAGTCGCCCAACGTCTTCTACACCGGCCAGGAGGCCACCCAGCAGATCCTGGCGAGCCTCGACTGGCTCTGGGAAGAGAAGGGCGCACGGACGTTCTACCTGGTCGGCTCCGACTACATCTGGCCGCGTACCACCATGAAGATCGCCCGTATCCACATCGAGAAGGTGCTGGGCGGCAAGGTCGTGGGCGAGGACTACGCCCCGCTGGGTCACACCTCCTTCGGCTCGATGATCAACCGCATCCGCCTGCGTCGTCCGGACGCCATCTACGGCGCCGTGGTCGGTGGTTCCAATGTGGCCTTCTTCCGTCAGCTCAACGCCGCCGGCCTGAACGGCAACCGTCAGCTGTTGCTGTCGCTGGCGACCACCGAGGACGAAGTGCTCGGCATCGGCGGCGAGAACGTCGAGGGCTGCTACTCGGCCATGAAGTACTTCCAGAGCATCGAGAACGACAACAACGAGGAATTCGTCAAGGCGTTCAAGGAGCGCTGGGGCGAGGACAGCGTGATCGGTGACGTGACCCAGGCCGCCTACCTCGGTCCGTGGCTGTGGAAGATGGCCGTCGAGAAGGCCGGCAGCTTCGATGTCGAGAAGGTCGCCGCCGCCTCGCCGGGCCTGGAGTTCAAGAAGGCGCCGGAAGGCTACGTCAAGGTTCACAAGAACCACCACCTGTGGAGCAAGACGCGCATCGGCAAGTGGCGCAAGGACGGCCAGGCCGACGTGGTCTACGAGTCGCCGGAGCTGATCGAGCCGAACCCGTTCCCGGAAGGCTACCAGTAAGCCGAGAGCGGGGAGGCGTCGTGCCCGTGTCGGGCCGGCGCCTTTTTTGGTGGCTGTGATAACCGAGCCGCTTGCCTAACCGGCTCTCTCACAAGGTGTAATTTCCATGGACTATTCAATGCAGGACCTCATGGCGATATTCGCCATGCAAGGGTTCGCCGGGCTGAGTTTCTTCTCGGTCCTGCTGCTCATGGCTCTGGGCCTGGCCATCATCTTCGGCCAGATGCGGGTCATCAACATGGCCCACGGCGAATTCATGGTCATCGGCGCCTACACGACCTACGTGGTATCGGAGGTCATGGGCGGCTGGGGATCATGGGGCGCGGAGTACTACATACTCTTTGCCATCCCGTTGGCCTTCCTGGTGGCCTTCCTGGTCGGCATGGTGGTCGAGGTCCTCATGATCCGTCACCTGTATCACCGACCGTTGGACACGCTGCTCGCGACCTGGGGCCTCGCCCTGATCATGCAGCAGGTGTTCCGGTCCGTCTTCGGTGCCCGGGAAGTCAGCCCGTCCACGCCGTCATGGCTGGATGGCGCCTGGACCCCGACGCCGATGATCTACATCCCCCTCAACGGCCTGTTCATCATGGGGCTGACGCTCGTGGTGACGCTGGGCGTGGTGTGGCTGATGTACCGCTCCCGCTGGGGGCTGCGCGTGCGCTCGACCATGGCCAGTCGCGAGATGAGTGCGGCGGTGGGCATCAATACCCGCTGGGTCGACCGTCTGACGTTCGCCCTCGGCTGCGGTGTCGCCGGTATCGCCGGGGCCGCGTTCACGATGATCTCGTCCACGGGGCCGACCAGCGGCACGCTCTACATCGTCGACACCTTCCTGGTGGTCGTGTTCGGTGGCGCGGGCAGCATTTCCGGGACCGTCGTGTCCGCATTCCTGATCGCTCAGGGCCAGTCCATCCTCGAGTTCTTCCTTGGCAGCTCAATGGCGAAGGTGCTCACCCTGCTGGTGATCATCGGGATCCTGATGTTGCGCCCCGAGGGCCTGTTCAAGAGCAAGGTGCGTCGCTGAGGCGGCGCTCCCAGGGAGTATTTGAGATATGAATAACTTTCTTTCACTCATCGCGGAAAAACGTGGCCTGCCGGGGGTGCTGATCCTCGCGCTCGTCCTGCTGGTGCTGTTTCCGCTGACGATGGACATCAACAACCTGAACCTCGCCGGGCGGTTCCTTGCCTTCGCCTTCGTCGCCGTCGGCATCGCGCTGTCCTGGGGTTACGGGGGGATGCTCAGCCTCGGCCAGGGCGTGTTCTTCGGCATCGGCGGCTACGCCATGGCGATGTTCCTCAAGCTCGAGGCCTCCGATCCGGAAAGCACGGCCGCCCAGACCACGCCGGGGATCCCGGACTTCATGGACTGGAACCAGATCACCTCGCTGCCGTGGTTCTGGGAGCCGTTCCACAGCTTCACCTTCACGGTGCTGGCGATCCTGATCGTTCCGACGATCGTGGCCGCATTGATCGGTTTCGCCCTGTTCACCCGACGGGTCACCGGTGTGTTCTTCGCGATCATCACCCAGGCCCTGGTCACCATCGCGACCATCCTGATCGTCGGTCAGCAGGGCTTCACCGGCGGGGCGAACGGCATCACCGACCTGCGCACGCTGATGGGCTGGGACATCCGCACCGACGATGCGCTGTTCACGCTCTACTACATCAGCGCCGTGCTGCTGATCGGCTGCGTGATCCTGGGGCTGTGGCTGCTGTCGACCAAGTACGGGAGCATCCTGACGGCCCTGCGTGACCGCGAGGATCGCATCCGCTTCTCCGGCTACAACGTGGCCTACTTCAAGGTGTTCATCTTCGCGGTCTCGGCAATGATGTCCGGTATCGGCGGGGCGATGTTCACCCTGCAGGTCGGCTTCATGTCGCCGAGTCTGATCGGGATCATCCCGTCGATCGAGTTCGTCATCTTCGCCGCTGTCGGTGGTCGCCTGTCGCTGGTCGGTGCCGTGTACGGCGCGCTGATCGTCGGCTACGCCAAGGTGATGTTCGCCGAGGCCTACCCCGAGCTCTGGCTGTTCCTGATCGGTTCGGTCTTCATCGCGGTGGTCATGTTCGCCCCCTACGGCCTTGCCGGCCTGTACGACAAGTACGCCCGGCCGCACATCCAGCGCTTCATGCGCGAGAAAGGCTGGCTGAAGGACGGTGCGTCCCCAACCCTTCCCTCGGCATCCACGGAGGCGAAATAGATGAGCACGAACACCAACTTTCTCCTCGCCATTGAAGACCTGACGGTGTCGTTCGACGGCTTCAAGGCGATCGAGGGGCTGAACTTCTATGTCGACTCGAACGAGCTTCGGGTGGTGATCGGTCCCAACGGGGCCGGCAAGACCACCCTGCTCGACCTGATCTGCGGGAAGACCAAGGCCACGGACGGCTCGATCAAGTTCAAGAACAAGGAGCTCACCAAGCTGCCCGAGCACCGGATCGTCTGGGAAGGGGTGGGGCGGAAGTTCCAGACCCCGTCGGTCTACGAGGCGCTAACCGTCTACGAGAACCTCGAGGTCTCCTACCCCAAGGGCAAGAGCGTCTTCGGCTCGCTGTTCTTCAAGAACACCGCCGAGGTCGACGGCAAGATCCGCGAGATCGCCGAATCGATCTTCCTCACGGATCTGCTCGACCGCCCGGCCGACGAGCTCAGTCACGGCCAGAAGCAGTGGCTCGAGATCGGCATGCTGCTGATCCAGGACCCCGAGCTCCTGATGCTCGACGAGCCGGTGGCCGGGATGAGCGTCTCGGAGCGGGAGAAGACCGCCGAGCTGCTCAATCGGATCAGCAAGGGCCGGTCGGTAATCGTGATCGAGCACGACATGGACTTCGTCAAGGAGATCGCGAGCAAGGTGACCGTCATGCACCAGGGCAACGTGCTGGCCGAGGGTGACATGGAGACCGTTCAGTCGGATCCCCGTGTGATCGAGGTCTATCTCGGGCACTGATTCCTGAATCCAAAGGGTGAATCGAATGTTTGAAGTGACTGGATTGCGATCCGGCTATGGCCAGAGTGAAGTCATCAAGTCGCTGGACCTGACGGTCGGCGACAACGAGACGCTCGCCATCATGGGTCGGAACGGGATGGGCAAGACCACCCTGTTCAAGACCCTGGTGGGACTGATCGAGGCGAGGGACGGCAAGATCGCCCTCAACGGCGAGGAGCTCACCAAGGAGCCGACACACAAGCGGGTGGCCAGCGGGCTCGCCTACGTGCCCCAGGGGCGCATGATCTTCCCGAGCCTCACGGTGCTCGAGAACATCAGCACGGGACTGGAGACCGTCAAGTCCAAGCGGATTCCGCACGACATCTTCGACCTGTTCCCGGTGCTGCACGACATGCGGCATCGCAAGGGCGGCAACCTCTCCGGCGGTCAACAGCAGCAGCTGGCGATCGCCCGGGCGCTGGTGTCGAACCCGGAGGTGCTGCTGCTGGACGAGCCGACCGAGGGCATCCAGCCGTCGATCATCAAGGACATCGCCAAGACGCTCAACGACATCAGCGAGATGCGCAAGATCACCATCGTGGTCTCGGAACAGATCCTGAGCTTCACGATGGAGATCGCCGACCGCCTGATGGTGATCGAATCCGGAAAGATCGTCTACGAGGCACCGCGCTCCGAGTGCGACGAGCAGACCATCAGCGACTTCCTTTCCGTCTAACGCGCTCCCGCCGATCGTGCGGGACCGCCTTTCCACTACATACCACCTAGGGGTGAACTGCCATGCGACATGGTGATATTTCGAGCAGTAACGATACCGTCGGCGTTGCCGTCGTGAACTACAAGATGCCGCGGCTGCATACCAAGGCCGAGGTACTGGAAAACGCGCAGAAGATTGCCGACATGATCGTCGGCATGAAGCAGGGGCTGCCGGGCATGGACCTGGTCATCTTCCCCGAGTACAGCACCATGGGGATCATGTACGACCCCGAAGAGATGATGGCCACCGCGGCCACCGTCCCCGGCGAGGAGACCGAGATCTTCGCCCAGGCCTGCCGCAAGGCCGATACCTGGGGCGTGTTCTCGCTCACCGGCGAGCGTCACGAGGACCATCCCAACAAGGCGCCGTACAACACGCTCATCCTGATGAACAACAAGGGCGAGATCGTCCAGAAGTACCGCAAGTGCATCCCCTGGTGCCCGATCGAGGGCTGGTACCCGGGCGACCGCACCTACGTCTCCGAGGGGCCCAAGGGGCTGAAGCTGAGCCTGATCATCTGCGACGACGGCAACTACCCGGAGATCTGGCGTGACTGCGCCATGCGTGGTGCCGAGCTGATCGTCCGCTGCCAGGGCTACATGTACCCGGCCAAGGAGCAGCAGATCCAGATGTCCAAGAGCATGGCCTGGGCGAACAACACCTACGTCGCGGTCGCCAACGCCACCGGTTTCGACGGCGTGTACAGCTACTTCGGCCATTCCTCGGTGATCGGCTTCGACGGTCGCACCCTGGGCGAATGCGGCACCGAGGAGAACGGCATCCAGTACGCCCAGTTGTCGGTCCCGGAGATCCGCGACGCTCGTGCCAACGACCAGTCGCAGAACCACCTGTTCAAGCTGCTGCACCGCGGTTACACCGGCATGCACGATTCCGGCGACGGCGATCGCGGCCTGGCCGAGTGTCCGTTCGAGTTCTACCGCACCTGGGTGAACGATGCCGAGAAGGCCCGCGAGGACGTCGAGGCGTTCACCCGCAAGAAGGTCGGCGTGGCCAGTGCGCCGGTCAAGGACCTGCCGTACGACACGGCCGAACGCGAGGCCGGCGAGTAACCCTCGCCGCCCGGGCTCACCGCACAGACGATGCCATTCATCAACGACAGGCTCGAGCAGACCGAGCGCGAGCGGATCGAGGCCGCCCGCCTGGCCGACGAGGACCGGGGGGCGTCAGCCGAGATCGTCGGCCCGACCGAGGTCGAGCCGGTCGGAATCGAGAGCCGTTACCACTTCGATGTCGACGCCATCATGGCCTCCGTCCGCCGGGAGATCCTCGGCCAGGAGGAGGCCCTGGAGGCGCTGGAGCGGATGCTGCGCATCGTGCGGGCCGACATCTCCGATCCGAGCCGACCGCTGCACACCGCGCTGTTCCTCGGCCCCACCGGGGTGGGCAAGACCGAGGTGGTGCGTTCGCTGGCCCGGGCCCTGCACGGCAGTGCCGAGGCGTTCTGTCGCGTCGACATGAACACGCTGTCGCAGGAGCACTATGCCGCCGCGATCACCGGCGCGCCGCCGGGATACGTCGGCAGCAAGGAAGGAATCACGGTGCTCGACCAGGAACTGATCGAGGGCTCCCTGCGCAAGCCGGGGATCGTGCTGTTCGACGAGCTGGAGAAGGCATCGGACGAGGTGGTCGAGGCGCTGCTCAACGTCTTCGACAACGGCATGCTGACCGTCGCCTCCGGGGGGCGGACCTACAGCTTTCGCAACACGCTGATCTTCATGACCAGCAACCTCGGCGCCCGTCGACTGCAGCGGGCCGCCGAGCGTCGCGAACGGCCGCCGGGCAAGTGGTTCCTGCCGCCGCGTTCGGCCGAACGGGAACACCGCATCGCCGAAGAGGAGCTGCTGGCCCGGTTCGCGCCCGAGTTCGTCAATCGGATCGACAGCATTTCGGTGTTCGGCTGGCTGGACGGCGACACGGTCGACCGGCTGGTGGATGCGGAACTGGTCCGCCTGAATCGTCGCCTGGCCAAGCACCGGGTCCGTCTGCATCTCGACGAGTCCGTGCGCAAGCGTGTAATCCAGTCCGGCTATGACCGCAAGTTCGGCGCGCGCTCCATGCGGCGCGCGTTTCGACACCTGATCGAGGCGCCGCTGGCGAACTTCCTGCTCACCGAGCCGCACCCGTCGGGCGAGTCGCGCTCGCTGCTGGCGGTGAT
Organism: Guyparkeria sp. WRN-7; assembly: GCF_001641825.1. GTDB lineage: Bacteria > Pseudomonadota > Gammaproteobacteria > Halothiobacillales > Halothiobacillaceae > Guyparkeria. Next base: position 529,069 of record NZ_LRFH01000014.1, read on the forward strand.
GCTCGGCGGGGAGGTCGTTTTCCGACTCCGGGAATGATCGCCGCATTACTGATGCGTTCGTGACGCGCGGTTCGTCCGCCCGTCCTGCAAACCCTTCACTTATCGGCACTACCGGCCGGCGAGTGAAGGGTTTTCTTTTTTTAAAGTGGTGGTTTTCTTGGTCGGCCCGGTTTTTGGCATTTGCGCAGGTCACCAAAATGCAGCACGGGGAGGTAAATGCGCACCATTGCCCGGCAAAAGAGTCCCGGCGGGTTCGTTTTTCGCGTGACAAAACGTGCCAAAGATACGAAATGAACCGGAATGTAATCGTTTTGTGAAACCTTTTGTTTTGCTTTGCTACCGATTGTTTCGATTCGAGTAAAACCGATTCCCTTGGCACACAAGCTGCTTTTTAGAAAACCGTAATTTTCTGTCACGGCCGAGCGTTTTTCTTGCGCTGTGGGGTTTCCCGGGAGGGTCCCGAGCGAAAGACCGGCGGCCGGGGGCTGGTGCAACGGCACGCGAAGGGTCGCCGGTGACCGGGTGGTTGCGACAGGAACAACGACACACGCATGGGGAAACGAGATGAGCCAAGAACACGTCACGAATGCAGCGAAAGGCGAGGGCCACCAGGGTGGCCACCTGGCCGACGAGATCCACCACATCGAGGAAGAGCTGGATCAGGCCCTCGGCAAGGAGTACGAGCACACGGCGGTGCCGATGTCCGCGCGTCGCAGCATGTTCTCCGTGAGCATGGTGTGGATGGGGTTCCCGATGATCATCACCGGGGCCATGACGGGGTCGCTGCTGGTCCTCGGCATGGGCTTCACCGACGCCCTGTGGGCCATGCTGATCGGCAACCTGATCATGTTCGGCTATGTGGCCCTGCTGGGTCTGCTGGGCACCAAGAAGGGCTTCAACTTCGCGCTGCTCGCCAGCATCGTGTTCGGCCGCAAGGGGTATGCGCTCGCTTCCGGTCTGCTCTCGACCCTGCTGCTCGGCTGGTATGCGGTGCAGACGGGGATCGCGGGGGCCCTGTTGAGCAGCGCCTACGAGATCAACTACGTCCTGATGACGATCATTGCCGGTGCCTTGTTCATCGGGATCACCTTCGTCGGCGTGCGTGGCCTGCACTGGATCGGCATCGTGTCCGCGCCGTTGTTCGTCGTGCTGGCCCTGTGGGTTGCCATCGATGCGTCGAGCACGACCACCTTCGACGCGATCATGGCCTACCCGGGCAACAATCCGGAGCAGCTGCTGCCGTTCGGGGTCGGCCTGACCATGGTGATCGCGCTGTTCATCGATGCCGGCACGGTGACGCCCGACTTCAATCGCTGGGCCAAGGACAAGAAGAGCTCGCTGGTCGCGACCTTCAGCGCCTTCCCGTTCGCCAACATGATCGCCATGGTTCTGGGTGGGGTGATGACCGCCGCGCTGGCCGTGCCGGACGCCAACCCCTTTGGCCAGGACAACATGTTCGGTTACATGATGGCCTCAGGCTCCGGTTTCCTGATGGTGATCGCGTTCATCTTCCTGCTGGCGAACCTGGGCTCCGTCTGCTCCCACTGTCTGTACAACGCCTCCACCGGCTGGTCGCGCATCCTGCGTAGCGAAATGCGCCTGATGGCGGTCGTCCTCGGTGCCATCGGCATCGTGATCGCCGCCGCCAACGTCTGGGCGTTCTTCATCGAATGGCTGAGCCTGCTGGGCATCATCGTCCCGCCGATCGGCGCCATCATCATCGTCGACCAGTACCTCAAGCGTCCGGGCTCCGAGATCGACTCCGACTGGCGTCCGATGGCGTTCATCGCCTGGGTGATCGGCTCCGTGGTTGCCTTCATCGTCGAGAAGAGCATGCCGGGCCTGTCCACGGCCGTGTCCTCCGCGATCGTCGGTGGTGCGGCGTACTGGATCCTGATGAGCGTGGCCGACAAGAAGAAGGCCGCGGCCTGATGCGGCTCGTGTTGCTCGGGTTCTGGGTGAGGACGATGGCGATGAATGACGCGATGCGAATGACCGGGCTGACGGCACGGACTGCCATGACCGTCGATCGGGTCGCCCGGGGGCATGACCGCTCCCCGGCGGCCGGGGAGGCGGCATGAGCGGTCTCGGCGGTCTGAACAAGTCCCCGGATGGGGTGGTGCTGGGTCTGGTCCAGCTGCAGTTGCCGGTGGTGGAGACCCCGGCCGACCTGGCACAGCAGCTGGACAAGGTCTGCGCCATGGTGGCCAAGGCGAAGAACGGCATGCCGACCATGGATCTGGTGGTGTTTCCGGAATATGCGCTCCACGGCCTGTCGATGGACACCAACCCGGAAATCATGGTGCGCATGGACGGCCCGGAAGTGGCCGCGTTGCGCGAGGCCTGCACCCAGAACGACGTCTGGGGCTGCTTTTCCATCATGGAATACAACCCGGACGGCAATCCCTACAACACGGGGCTGATCATCGATGCGCAAGGCGAGATCCGCCTGACGTACCGAAAGCTGCACCCGTGGGTTCCGGTCGAGCCCTGGGAGCCGGGCGACATGGGCATCCCCGTCTGCGAGGGGCCGAACGGCAGCACGCTGGCGCTGATCATCTGCCATGACGGGATGTTCCCCGAGATGGCGCGGGAATGCGCCTACCGCGGTGCCGACATCATGTTGCGCACGGCCGGCTATACCGCGCCGATCCGCCATTCCTGGAAGATCACCAACCAGGCGAACGCCTTCTGCAACCTCATGTATACCGCCAGCGTGTGCATGGCCGGAACGGACGGGACGTTCAACTCGATGGGCGAAGGGATGGTGGTCAACTTCGACGGCACCCCGTTGGTCGAGGGCAGTGGCGTGCCGGACGAGGTTATCACCGCCGAGGTCAGGCCGGCCCTGGCGCGCGAGGCGCGGCGCCTGTGGGGGGTGGAGAACAACATCTACCAGCTCGGGCATCGCGGCTATGTCGCGGTCGACGGCGGGGCCCGGGATTGCCCCTACACCTTCATGCAGGATCTGGTGGCCGGCAGCTATCGGCTGCCCTGGGAAGACGAGGTCGAGGTCACGGACGGCACCTCCTGCGGCTTCCCCAAACCCGAAAGGAAACATTCGCCCTGAGCCGGAGCCCCGGTGGCTCCGGCCGCCGGGGAGGCTCACGACGAACTCGCACAATGGACCGGTCGTGCGATCGGTCCATTACTTTGAATCGATCAGGAGACACTTCCGTGGCAGAAAAAGACTACAAGATCTTCGAAATGGGCGATGTGGTGCTGCAGTCCGGCGCCACCATCCGCGACGCCAAGCTGGCGTACAAGACCTTCGGCACCCTCAATGCGGCCAAGGACAACGTCATCGTCTACCCGACCTGGTATTCCGGCCAGCACTACGACAACGAGTGGTTGATCGGCGCGGGCATGGCGCTGGACCCGGACAAGTACTTCATCATCATCCCGAACATGTTCGGCAACGGCCTGTCCTCATCGCCGAGCAATACCCCGGAGCCATACAACCAGGCGCGGTTCCCCGGTGTTACCTCGTTCGACAACGTCAACTTCCAGCATCGGCTGGTGACCGAGGTGTTCGGCATCGAGAAGATCGCGCTGGTGACCGGCTGGTCGATGGGGGCGCAGCAGACCTTCCAGTGGGGTGCATCCTTTCCGGACATGGTCGAGCGCATCATGCCGTTCTGCGGTTCGGCCAAGACCTCGGTACACAACGTCGTGTTCCTCGAAGGGGTCAAGGCGGCCCTCACCGCCGACGATGCCTGGAAAAACGGCTGGTACGAAAAGCCGCCGACCAAGGGGTTGCGCGCCATGGCGCGGGTCTATGCCGGCTGGGGTTTCTCGCAGGCGTTCTACCGCGAGAAGCTCTACCTCGAGTACGGCTTCTCCTCGCTGGAAGACTTCCTGGTCGCCTTCTGGGAAGGATTCTTCCTCGCCCGGGATGCCAACAACCTGTTGGCGATGCTGTGGACCTGGCAGCAGGGGGACATCAGCAACAACCTGATCTACGAGGGCGACTTCGAGAAGGCGCTGGGCGCCATCAAGGCAAAGGCCATCGTCATGCCGGGGCAGACCGATCTCTACTTCCCGCCGGAAGACAACGAGTACGAGGCCAGCTGCATGCCGAACGCCGAGTTCCGCCCGATTCCCTCGATCTGGGGCCACTTCGCCGGCGGGCCGGGCATGAACCCGGAGGACGTCGCCTTCATCGACCAGGCACTCAAGGAGTTGCTGGCCAGTTGATGCCGACACCAGGGCGCTGGCTCAGGACGGCCCGGCCGGTGCTCTTTCCCGCTTCGGTTTCCCGTGCTGGGGGACCGGCCTTGCGGGACTGACACGTCGGGGCCGGTCTGCGCTCAACCCTCCACTCGACAGACCGTCCGGTCATCGAGTGGAGGGTTTTTTCGTTCTGTGGATGCGATTTTCCCGCCGGCGTCTTCCGGCGCACAAGTTCGGCTCTTGCGGGCAATGCACCAGGATGATTTCGGGTCGCACCATTGGCCAGCAAAAGCGCATTTGTTACCCGTTTTTACGCATTACAAAACGTGACAAATATACGGAATGAGTCGAAATGTAGGCGTTTTGTGAACCATTTTGTTTTGGTTTGTCACGCATTGTTCCGTTTTATTTTCACTCGGTTTTGTTGGCACACAAGCTGCTTTAACAGGGTTGTAATCAATTAGGCCCTGACCGTTTTTGTTTCGTGAGACGGGGTCGAATACGCCGCCCTCCATTAGTGGGGGCGGTCAATTATCACGGGAGAGTGCTGAGATGGCGGAAAAGCTCATACAGATCGACTTTTCGAAGTCGCCGGAAGAACACGACTGCATTCACAACCGCTGGCATCCGGACATCCCGATGTATGCCTGGGTCAAGCCGGGCGACGACTTTGTCCTGGAGTGCATGGACTGGACCGGTGGCCAGATCGACAACAACGATTCGGCCGACGACGTCCGTGACGTCGATCTCACCAAGGTGCACTACCTGAGTGGCCCGATCGGTGTAGAGGGCGTCGAGCCGGGTGACCTGATGGTCGTGGACATTCTCGATATCGGCACCTTCGAAGAATCCCAGTGGGGCTTCAACGGCCTGTTCGCCAAGGAGAACGGCGGCGGCTTTCTCACCGAGCACTACCCGGAAGCGCGCAAGACCATCTGGGACTTCAACGGCATCTACACCTCCTCGCGTCACATTCCGGGCGTGAACTTCGCCGGGATCATGCACCCGGGCCTGATCGGCTGCCTGCCGTCGAAGGAACTGCTGGCCGAGTGGAACAAGCGCGAGGCCGAGCTGATCTCGACCGACCCGGACCGGGTGCCGCCGCTGGCCGCGCCGCCGTACGCCGATACCGCCCACATGGGCAAGATGAAGGGTTCTGAGGCCAAGGCGGCCGCCGCCGAAGGCGCCCGCACCGTGCCGCCGCGCGAGCATGGCGGCAACTGCGATATCAAGGACCTGACCAAGGGGTCGCGGGTCTACTTCCCGGTCTATGTCGACGGTGGCGGTCTGTCCATGGGCGACCTGCACTTCTCGCAGGGTGACGGCGAGATCACCTTCTGCGGTGCCATCGAGATGGCCGGCTGGATTCACATCCGCGTCAACGTCATCAAGCAGGGCGTCAGCAAGTACGGCGTGAAGAATCCGATCTTCAAGCCCAGCCCGCTGCAGCCGGATTACAAGGACCACCTGATCTTCGAGGGGATCTCGGTCGACGAGGACGGCAAGCAGCATTACCTCGACGCCCACGTCTCGTACCGCCAGGCCTGCCTGAACGCGATCGAGTACATGAAGAAGTTCGGCTACACCGGCGCCCAGGCGTACTCGATCCTCGGCACGGCGCCGGTGCAGGGCCACATCAGCGGCATCGTCGACATCCCCAATGTCTGCGCGACGTTGTTCCTGCCGACCGAGATCTTCGATTTCGACATCAATCCGACCGCCGAAGGGCCCACGCCCTCGGTGAAGGACAACAAGGACGTCCCGATCTCCTACTGGGAAGACAAGTAGGTGGTCGGCCTGCGCGCCACGCGCGGGCCAGGACATCGATCAAGAGGTAGGACGCGAAATGCCCGTTTACGAATACCACTGCACCGGATGCGACCACGTGTTCGAGGAGATGCGCAGCATTTCCGAATACCGCGAGCCGATGGCGTGCCCGATCTGCAGTGAGTCGGCCAACCGAGTCATCTACTCGGCCCCACGGCTGAGCATGATGCGCACCGAGGTGCGCAGGGCGCACGAACGCAACGAGCGCAGCGCTCACGAGCCTCGCATGCGTCGCGGCCACATCTGTGGCCCCGGCTGCGGGCACCACCACGCCTCCGGCAAGCAGTCCGCCGAAGGCGAGGGAGGCAGTCCGCCGATGAAGGCCCAGCCCGGCAAGCGTCCCTGGATGCTCGGGCACTAGGTGCCGGATTGAGGCGGTGTCCGTCGGGCGGGATGTCCCCGTCCTCGAGCACCGAGATATTCACTTGACCGCGGTTGATTCGTTCAACCAACTCACCCACAGGAAGAGAAACCTAAGATGAAGAAAACAATCATCAAGCCTTTGATCCTCGCCACGGCCGTGGCCTCGTCACCGATGATCGCGACCTCCGCTGCCCAGGCAGCCTCCGTGTCCGGCAACATCGGTGTGCACTCGCAGTACATCCTGCGTGGTATCACCAACGCTCCGGAAAACGACGATGCGGCCGTGCAGGGTGGCTTTGACGTCGGTTTCGACAACGGCCTCTACCTCGGCTACTGGGGTTCGTCGCTCGGTTACGGTGACGACCAGAACGGCTTCGAGAACGACTTCTACGGCGGTTATGCCGGCAGCATCGGCGATTTCAGCTACGACCTCGGTGTCGTGCAGTACTACTACGTCAACATCGACGACTCGGCGAACGGTACCGAGCTCTATGGTTCCGCCGGTTACGGCCCGTTCAGCGTCGGCTTCAAGACGCTGCTGGGTGACGTCGTGTGGGGCAACCAGGGCGATACCTACTGGACCGCCAGCTTCAGCCAGCCGCTGCCGAAGGGCTTTAACTTCGATGCGACCGCCGGCTTCTACACCTACGAGGACAGCGGCAAGTACGAGGCCGGCCTTGCCACTACCGAAGACAGCGGTTTCCGTCACCTCAACCTGAGCCTGTCCCATCCGATCGGCAATACCGGCGCCGACATGGGTGTCACCTACGTGATCGGCGGCGAGGATCGCCAGGGCAACGATCAGGACAACGCGGTGTTCTTCAGCCTGACTTACGGCTTCGACATCATGTAAGGGTCGACTTCGGGGTCGCGCGGTTAAGGGCACCGCGCGGCTAGTCTAGCTATGACGTTCGGGTTCAAAAGTCATAGTGTAAACCGCACTTCGGTGCGGTTTTTTTTCGCCTGCCGCTTTTGCCTGCACCTCGCTGGTGAGTGGTCCGTTTTCCCTTGCGCTCCGGTGGGGCGTTTCGTTCCGGGCGCGATGCCGCCGGCCTTCCAAGCTGTTGATAATGCCGGCCGCGTCGCGACGAGCGGTTGGTGGCACGTCTGCTGCATTGATCCTGACCTGAGTGGAAACCACGCGGTGGGCCGGCCGGATTGCCGGTAAGCGGCCCCCGTCAGACCAGTACGAGGGATACGTGGACGAGGCTGCAGTGGCACCAGACCAGGCCTGTGCGACGTTTGTCAGCCAGCCGGAGGCCGGTGGGTCCGGCTCGCTCGGCGAGTCGGCATCCGGTCGGGGGCACTCCTCCGGCCACCGCTTCGACGACCGGCGCCGCTGGGCGGCCTCGCTGCAGCTTGGCTTCGACGCCCGTCAGGACGGCGACCGCCGCGTGACGCGATTGTCCACCCTGCGTCACGAGGGTCCGCTGCGGGTGCAGCGTCCGTTCTATCCCGAGGGTGCGGATGGCTGCTGTCACGTTTACCTGCTGCACCCGCCCGGCGGGCTGGTCAGTGGTGACGCGCTCCGTATCCGGGCCGAGGTGGGCGAGGGCGCGCATGCACTGCTGACCACGCCGGCGGCGGCCAAGGTGTATACCGCCGACAGCCACGGCGTGAGCAGTTCGCAGTCGGTTCGCCTCCGGGTGCGACGAGGCGGATCGCTGGAATACCTGCCCCAGGAAACCATTGCCTTCGACGGGGCGCGCACCCTGCAGTCCACCTCGCTGGACCTCGACTCGGGGGCGGCCTGCCTTGGGTGGGAGGTGTTGGCGCTGGGGCGGCCGGCGAGCGACCTGCCGTTCGTCACGGGGCGCATGGAACAGCGGTTCGAACTGCGTCTGGACGGTCGCCCGGTGTGGCACGAACGCCAGATCCTCGATCCGGCCCACCCGCGATTCTCGGGCCGTTGGGCCCAGGGCGGCGCCAGCGTGCAGGCGACGCTGTGGGCGGTCGGCCTGACCGACGAGGCGGCCGCGACAGCGACGCTGCGGGAGGCCCTGCCGCCATCGCATCGCTGGGCGGTGACCAGCCGGCGGGGCGTGATGTTGTTCCGCTATCTGGGCGCGGATGCCAACGAGGCCTGGGACCTGTGCGAACGGGCCTGGGAACTGCTCCGCCCCCGGCTGCTCGCGGTGCCGCCCTGCACGCCCCGCATCTGGCGAACCTGATTCTTTCGAGTGCTCAACCGACGAGTGATGCCATGGAACTGACCCCCAGAGACAAAGACAAGCTGATGCTGTTCACCGCCGGCCTGCTGGCCGAGCGGCGCAAGGCCCGCGGCATCAAGCTCAACTACCCCGAGGCGGCCGCGCTGATCAGCATGGAGGTCCTCGAGGGCGCTCGGGAGGGCAGAAGCGTGGCCGAGCTGATGAGCGCCGGCCGCGAGGTGCTGACGCGGGACGACGTCATGGAAGGCATTCCCGAGATGCTCGACGAGGTCCAGGTGGAAGCGACGTTCCCCGACGGCACCAAGCTCGTCACCATCCACACCCCCATCGTCTGAGGAGGCGGCCATGATCCCGGGTGAATACCAGCTCATGGACGGCGAGGTCGAGCTTTGCGCTGGCCGCGAACGGATTTCACTGGAGGTCGCCAACACCGGCGACCGCCCGGTGCAGATCGGCTCTCACTACCACTTCGCCGAGGCGAACCCGGCCCTGCGATTCGATCGTGAGCAGGCGCTCGGCCACCGCCTGGATGTGGCGGCAGGCACCGCCATTCGCTTCGAGCCGGGGCAGACCCGCCGGGTCACGCTGATCCCCTTCGCCGGCGCGCGGCGCATCTACGGATTTCGCGGCGAGGTGATGGGAGCGGTCGACGCAGGGAGCGCATCATGAAAATCACGCGAGCGGCATACGCCGACATGTACGGCCCGACCACCGGCGACCGCGTTCGCCTCGGCGACACCGATCTGTGGATCGAGGTGGAGCAGGACGCGGCCCATTACGGCGACGAGGTGAAGTTCGGCGGCGGCAAGGTGATCCGCGACGGCATGGGCCAGAGCCAGCGTGCCGACGAGGCGGTCATGGACACGGTGATCACCAACGCCCTGATCCTCGACTGGTGGGGTGTGGTCAAGGCCGACGTCGGTATCCGCGGCGGGCGCATCGCCGGGATCGGCAAGGCCGGCAACCCCGACACCCAGCCGGATGTGGAGCTCGTGATCGGGCCGGGGACCGAAGTGATCGCCGGCGAGGGCAAGATCCTCACCGCCGGCGGGATCGACGCCCACATCCACTTCATCTGCCCGCAGCAGGTCGACGAGGCGCTGATGAGCGGCGTCACCACGATGCTCGGCGGTGGCACCGGGCCGGCGACCGGCACCAATGCGACCACCTGTACGCCCGGGCCCTGGCATATCGGCAAGATGCTGCAGGCGGTCGACGACCTGCCGATGAACATCGGCCTGCTGGGCAAGGGCAACGCCAGTCTGCCGGAGTCCGGCGAGGCGCAGATCCGCGCCGGGGTGATGGGGCTCAAGCTCCACGAGGACTGGGGCACGACGCCGGCCTCGATCGACTGTTGCCTCGGGCTGGCCGAGCGCTTCGACATCCAGGTCGCGATCCACACCGACACCCTCAACGAGTCGGGTTTCGTCGAGGACACGCTGGCGGCCTTCAAGGAACGCGGCATCCACACCTATCACACCGAGGGCGCCGGTGGCGGGCACGCGCCGGACATCATCCGTGCCTGCTCCAAGCCCTACGTGCTGCCCTCGTCGACCAACCCGACGCGTCCGTACACGGTCAACACCATCGACGAGCACCTCGACATGCTGATGGTGTGTCACCACCTCGATCCGAAGATCCCCGAGGACGTGGCCTTCGCCGACTCGCGCATCCGCCGCGAGACCATCGCCGCGGAGGACATCCTCCACGACATGGGCGTGATCTCGATGATCGCCTCGGATTCCCAGGCGATGGGCCGGGTGGGCGAGACCATCTGCCGCACCTGGCAGACGGCCCACAAGATGAAGCGCCAGCGCGGGCTGTTGCCCGAGGACGTCGAACGCGGTGCCGACAACGTCCGGGCGCGGCGCTACGTCGCCAAGTACACTATCAACCCGGCCATCACCCACGGCATCGCCCACGAGGTGGGCTCGGTCGAGGTCGGCAAGCTCGCCGACCTGGTGCTCTGGGATCCGGCCTTCTTCGGCGTCAAGCCGGCGACCATCCTCAAGGGCGGCATGATCGCCGCCGCCCCGATGGGCGACCCGAACGCCTCCATTCCCACTCCGCAGCCGGTCCACTACCGGCGCATGTTCGGCGCGCTGGGCCGGGCGGCCAGCGCCACGCGGCTGACCTTCGTCAGCCAGGCGGCCCTGGAGGCGGATGTCGGCAGCCCGCTGGGACTGAACAGCCCGCTGTCCGCCTGCCGCGACGTGCGCCAGGTGCGCAAGGAGCACATGAAGCTCAATGACGCCTGTCCCGAGATCACCGTCGACCCGCAGACCTACGAGGTGCGGGCCGACGGCGAACTGCTTACCTGCGAGCCGGCCGACGAGCTGCCGCTGACGCAGCGTTACCACCTGTTCTGAGGAAGCCCCAGATGTTGGAACTCGATCAGTTACTCGACCGAGACATCGCCCCGACGCCGACCGATTCGCTGACGCTCACCTATGACGAGCGCGTCCGTGGCCGGCTGCGGGCGACCACCGACCGAGGTCGGGACGTGGGGCTGTTCCTGGAGCGCGGCGGCGTACTGCGCGACGGCGACTGCCTGCAGGCGAGCAGCGGCGAGATCATCCGGGTGCGCGCCGCCGACGAGCCGGTGGTCACTGCCCGCGTGCCCACGGGGCTGGCACTGGCGCGCCTGTGCTACCACCTCGGCAATCGCCACGTGGCGCTCGCCATCGGTGCGGACGAGGCATCCGGTTGGGTGCGTTTTCCGCCCGATCACGTCCTCGAGGACCTGGCCGAGCGTCTCGGGGCGCGGCTGGAACGCCACGAGGCGCCGTTCGACCCCGAGCCCGGTGCCTACGGCCGCGCCGGGCACCACGGTCATCATCACCACCACGGCCATGCGCATGACCACGTCCATGCCCACTGACGAGCAGATGGCTGGCAGCGGCGACCTGGCGATGCTCGGTCTGCTGCAGCTGGTCAGCCCGGCGCTGCCGATCGGGGCATTTGCCTGGTCGCAGGGGCTGGAAAGCGCGCTCGAGCTCGGCTGGGTCAGCGACCGCGACGGGCTCCACGATTGGCTGGATGGTGTGCTCGAGGACGGGCTAGGCCGCGGTGATCTGCCGGTCCTGGCGCGACTGCACCGCGCCTGGGCGATCGAGGATGCGGCGGCCGTGCAGTACTGGAACGACTGGTTGCTGGCCAGCCGAGAGACGGCGGAACTCCACGAGGAGGATGTTCGTCTGGGGGCGGCGCTGTCGCGCCTGATGGGCAGTCTCGACCTGTTGCCGCCTGGCGAGTCGCTGCCCGAGGAGCCCAGCTACGTGACCATGTTCGCCATGGTGGCCCAGCGGCGCGGCGTGCCCGCGCACACGGCGATGCTCGGCTTTGCCTGGGCCTGGCTGGAGAACCAGCTGGCGGTTGCTTGCAAGGCGATGCCGTTGGGTCACACGGCCGCCCAGTCCCTGGTCGAGGCGCTGCGGCCGTCGCTCGTCGGCGTGGTGCGTCGCTCGATGCAGTACGACGACCAGGAGCTTGGGCCGGTGCTGCCGGGGCTCGCGCTCGGCAGTGCATTGCACGAGACCCAGTATTCGCGCCTGTTTAGAAGTTGAGGAGACCTGTGATGAAACACTGCCTGAGAGTGGGCGTTGGCGGGCCGGTCGGTTCCGGCAAGACGGCGCTGCTGCGACAGCTCTGTCTCGCGCTGCGGGAGTACTACAGCCTCGCCGTGGTGACCAACGACATCTACACCAAGGAAGACGCCGACTTCCTGCTGAAGCACGATGCGCTGCCGGCCGACCGGATCGTCGGCGTGGAGACCGGCGGCTGTCCGCACACGGCGATCCGCGAGGATGCCTCGATGAACCTCGCGGCGATCGACGACCTGCAGCAGCGGCACCCCGATCTCGAGCTGATCCTGGTCGAATCCGGCGGCGACAACCTCTCCGCCACCTTCAGCCCGGAACTTTCCGACCTGACCCTGTACGTGATCGACGTGGCCGCCGGCGACAAGATCCCGCGAAAGGGCGGCCCGGGGATCACCAAATCGGATCTCTTGATCATCAACAAGATCGACATCGCCGAGCAGGTGCACGCCTCGCTCGAGGTGATGGACCGCGACGCGTGGCTGATGCGCGGCGAGCGTCCCTTCGAGTTCACCAACCTGCACGACGGCGTGGGTGTCGATGCCATTGTCGGTTTCATCATCGAGCGCGGCATGCTCCCGAAGCGCGGGGCGACGGTGCCCCGCATGGCGCCTCAGGACCATGTCGCCACCACCACGGAGTCCACCCCATGATTGCCAAGTCACTGACGACCCTCGCGTTGCTTGCCTGTTCCGGGCTCGCCCTGGCCCACAGCGGCCACGGCCTCCACCACGGCGGCCTGGCCAGTGGCCTGCTGCACCCGTTGCTCGGCCTCGACCACTTGCTCGCTCTGCTGGCGATCGGCTTCTGGAGCGCCTGGCAGGCCTCGTCATTGAAGCGGGGGATCGCGCCGCTCGCGATGCTCGGCCTGGTCGCCGGCACGTTGATCGGTCTCGCCGGCCTGTCGCTCACCGGCATCGAGGTCGGCATCGCGCTGTCGGTCGTGCTCGCCGGGGTGCTGATCGCCGCTCTGGCCCGGCTGCCGGCCTGGAGTGGTGGCCTGCTGGCCGGGCTGTTCATGCTCGTCCACGGGCTGGCGCACGGCACCGAGATGCATGCTGGCGTCGATGCTGCCGGTTACGTCACCGGCCTGGTGATCGCGTCGCTGGCGATGCTCCTGCTTGGTCGGGTGGCCGGCAATGCGTTCGCCCGTCGTGATCATCCGGCTGCCCGCCTGGTTGGGCTGGCCGTGGCACTGGTCGGCAGCGTGCTGGCGGTCGCCTGACGACCGAAAGCTTGCTGAGGCGGCCCGCCGCTGTGGTAGTCTCCACCGGTCGGTACCGACACCCTGGCGCTCGTCGAGCAACGGAACCTTCGCCCCAAGCGACGGTCTACACAGGGTGTCGGCAAGTGAAGGCCTCGAACCAGCCGCCGAGAGATGGCGCGAGAGGCACTTGAAAACGGGGCATTCGTCCCGACACTGACAGTCAACCGGGGGTGATACGGCTTCGACGTGGGTCGCGAAACTCAAGGTGCATGCCGAGGTGTAGTTCCCTCGTAAAACCACTGCAAGACCAATAGTTGCCAACGACGACAACTACGCACTCGCAGCTTAAAACCCTGTAGGGTGCCGTCTGGCCGGAGCCGTGCTTGTGCGTCCGGAACCCAGGCGTCGACTCTCACAAGCTCGCGGTGAAGCGCGTCCGGCGTGGATCCGTTAAAACTCAAACCGGACTCGCCGAGTATCTTCCCTGCCTGTCGGGTAGTACTCGGTTAAAGCAATAGACAGGACAAGCATGTAGGACCGAGAGCGTAGGGCTTGCGGACGCGGGTTCGACTCCCGCCACCTCCACCAAATCCTCATCCGAAACCAGCCTCCGGGCTGGTTTTTTTTGTGCCCGTTCGCCTCTGCACGCATCTCTCCTCGTCCGTCGGGTAGCGCTGTTTCCGCATTGCCGGATCGCGTGCCAATATGCTTTTAGGAACATTGCGAGCTTTCGGAGGTGGCGTTGCGTGGAGTGGACTGAGCGGATCGTGTCTGGCTTGGCTTGCGCCGGTCGGCGTTGGCGCCGCCCGGCAGGGCCGGTCGCGCTCTTCGGTCTGGTCTGTGTGTTGTGGCTGGCAAGCACACCGGCGCATGCCCGCGAGGTGACCGTTGGCCTCTACGACAACGATCCGAAGGTCTTTCGTGACGAGTCGGGCGAGCCCGCCGGTCTGTTCGTCGATATGATCCGTGAGATCGCCGAGCGAGAGGGCTGGGAGCTCGCGTTCGAGGACTGCCAGTGGGCTGCCTGTCTCGATCGTACCGCGACCGGCGAGATCGATCTGATGCCGGATGTGGCAATCAGCGAGCAACGGCGGGACCGTTTTGCGTTTCACCAGGTTCCCGTGCTGCACAGCTGGTCGCGTGTCTATCGCAGCCCGGGGCTCGAAATCGATTCGATGCTCGACCTGGATGGCCGGCGGATTGCCGTGCTGGAAGGCTCGATCCAGCAGGAGCGACTCAAGGGCCTGCTGGATGAATTCGGTATCACCTACGAGTTCGTTCCAGTAGCCGACTTCCGCTCGGCATTCGCCGCCGTGTCCGAGGGCAAGGCCGGTGTGGCGGTGGTCAATCACCTGTTCGGTGGCCGCTATGCGGGAAGCTTCGGGCTCGAGCGCAGCTCGGTGGTGATGGAGCCTTCGCGGCTGTTCTTCGCCACCGCCAAGGGGCGCAATCCGCAACTGCTCGCCGCCATCGATGCGCATCTTTCCCGCTGGCAGGCCGACAGCCAGTCGGTCTATTTTGACATCCTAGTTCGCTGGACCGGCGAGCCGGTGAGGCAGGTGGTGCCGGGCTGGGTCTGGTGGGTCGGTAAGCTGATTCTCGTCCTGCTGGTGCTCAGCCTCGGCGTGGCCTTCTGGCTGCGTCGAGCGGTCGCCCAGCGCACTCGGCACCTCTTGCAGGCCCGAGGTGAGCTCGAAACCGCCTACCAGGTGATCGAGGCCAGCCCCTCGGTACTGTTTCGCTGGCGCCTTTCGCCGGGTTGGCCGGTCGAATACGTCTCGGGCAACGTGCGTCGCTGGGGTTACGAGCCGGAATTCTTTACCAGCGGCGAGCACTGCTTTGCCGATATCGTTCACTCCGACGATCTCGAACGTGTCGGTGCCGAGGTCGAGGCCCACCTGAAAGCGGGCGAGACCGCCTACCGTCAGGAATACCGCATCCTGCACGCCGACGGCGGTGTGGGCTGGGTGGGTGACCTGACCCATGTGTTCCGGGACCAGCAGGGGCGTGTCGAGCGCATCGAGGGCGTGGTTACCGACATCACCGAGCAGCGCGAGAGCGAACGACGCCAGCGCGAGGCGGCCGCCATCCTCGACAATACCCTGGAAGGGGTGATCGTCACCGACGACAACGGCCGGATCCTGATGGTGAACCGCGCGTTCCAGTCCCTGACCGGCTACACCGAGCACGAGGTGCTGGGGCGGCCCGTGTCCTTCCTCGATGCCGAGGACAGGGGCACGCCCTGGACGGAGATTCGCGAGCAGCTGGCGACCAGCGGCCACTGGCAGGGCGAGATCACGAGCCGGCGCAAGAACGGCGAGGTCTTCCCGGAGCTGCGGGCAATCAGCCTGGTGGCCGGCCCGGTCGGCGAGGACGATCGAATCGTGCACCTGTTCACCGACATGTCCCGGCTGCGGGCCACCGAAGAGCGACTCGACTTCCTCGCCGGCCACGATGCACTGACCGGATTGCCCAACCGGGCCCTGTTGTTGTCTCGCCTGAGTGAGCGGGTTGGCGTGCCGTCGGGCCCCACCATCGGCGTGCTGATGATCGATATCGATCGTTTCCGTGACGTCAACGACAGTTACGGCCACCATGTCGGCGATACCCTGCTGCGCCAGGCGGCACAGCGGCTGGAAGAGTTGCTGTCGGGGCAGTGTCTGGCCCGTCTCGGCGGCGACGAGTTCGCGGTGCTGATCGAGGAGCCGGCCGGGCGCGAGTCGCTCGGCCGGTGCGCCGAGGAGGTCGTCGAACTGTTGAGTCGGCCCTGGCAGCTCGATAACGGCACCGAGGTGCGACTCGGTGCCAGCGTCGGGATCACCATCTACCCGGATTTCGGTCGCAGCCCGGATGTGCTGCTGCAGCAGGCCGATGCCGCACTCTACCGCGCCAAGGCCGAGGGTCGAGGTGTCCATCGCTTCTTCGACGAGAGCCTTACTGCCGGTGCCCGCCAGCGGGTCGAGATGGAAACGCGGTTGCGCCATGCGATCGATGGCGGCGATCTCGAACTGCACTACCAGCCCCAGGTCGATATCGGTAGCGGGCGTATCGTTGGTGCCGAGTCGTTGGTGCGATGGCGTGACGGCGACCGAGGCCTGGTGCCGCCGGATGCCTTCATTCCCATCGCCGAGCAGACCGGCATGATCGGCGCGCTCGGCGAATGGGTGCTGCGCGAGGCTTGCCGGCAGGGGCGCGCCTGGCTGGATGCGGGGCTGCGCCTGCCACGCCTGTCGGTCAATCTGTGCCCGCGCCAGTTGCATGCCGAAGGCCTGGTCGAGCGTATCGCAGCCATCCTCGCGGAGACCGGCTACCCCGCCGAACGCCTCGAGCTCGAACTGACCGAGACGGCGCTGATGCACCAGCAGGATCGGTCCATATCGGTGCTGCGGTCGCTGCGGCGTCTCGGGGTGCACCTGGCGATCGACGACTTCGGTACCGGTTATTCGTCGCTGGCGTACCTGCGGCAGTTCCCCATCGACGTGCTCAAGATCGACAAGCGGTTCGTCGACGACCTGGCAACGAACAACGACGACCGCGAGATCGCGACCGCCATCCTCGCCCTGGGGCAGGCCCTGCGCTTGTCGGTGATCGCCGAAGGCGTGGAGACCGCCGAGCAGCTCGCCTTCCTCGAATCCAACGGCTGTGACAGCTATCAGGGCTACTACTTCAGCCCGCCGGTACCTGCCCCGGCCTTTGCGCGCCTGTTCGGCGAGCAATAGATCGCTCGCTTACCGGCGGAGGGACGGGGGCCGCGCTGCTACGCTCTGCCTCAGGGCCGGGTCCAGCGGCGCGATTCACGCAAGGTAAGGAGCGAGCATGACGAGCAACGGCGGACTGTTGAAGGATGCACTGACGAATCTCAAGCCCCTGATGGACGACGAGCGTATCTCCGAGGATGCGCGTCGGCGGCTGTCGCAGCCGAATCGCGTCGTCGAGGTCGAAATCCCGTTGCGCATGGATGACGGTTCGCTGCGGGTATTCACCGGCTGGCGGTCGCTCTACGACAACACCCGCGGCCCGGGCAAGGGCGGTATCCGCTTTCACCCCAGCGTTACCGGTGACGAGGTGGCTGCCCTGAGCTTCTGGATGGCGGTGAAGTGTGCCGTGGTCGACCTGCCTTTCGGCGGGGCGAAGGGCGGGATCTGCGTGGATCCCAAGCAGTTGACGCGCCTCGAGCTCGAACGGCTGTCGCGCGGATATATCCGGGCACTGATCGACGTGCTGGGTCCGGATCGGGACATCCCGGCACCCGATGTGAATACCAACGAGACCATCATGGGCTGGATGGCCGACGAGTACCGTCAGGCTGCCGGCCGCCACCAGCGCGGCATGATTACCGGCAAGCCACCGGGGCACGGCGGGTCGCTCGGCCGGACGGCCGCCACCGGCCGCGGGGCGCTGCAGGTCCTGAATATCTGGGAGCGTCGTCACGGTCGCGGTGACCAGCGCCCGCGCGTCGCGGTCCAGGGCTTCGGCAATGCTGGCTTTCACTTCGCCCGCCTGGCTCATGATGCCGGGTACCACGTGGTGGCCATCGCTGATTCGCGCGGCGCCATCTACCGCGAGGCCGGGCTCGACCCGCTTGCCATCTGGGAGCGCAAGCGCGAGTCGATGGAGCTTTCCGGCGGGGTGTACTGCGAGGATTCGGTCTGCGCCGAGGTGGAGGTCGACAAGCTGACCAACGAGGAACTGCTGGCGCTGGATGTCGACGTGCTGGTGCTGGCGGCACTGGAAAATGCGATCACCGAAAAGAACGTCGATGCCATCCGGGCGCCGACCATCCTCGAGATCGCCAACGGGCCGATCAACCACGCCGCCGACCGCAAGCTCTCGGCCAAGGGCATCGACATCATTCCCGACGTGCTCGCGAACAGCGGCGGGGTCATCGTCAGTCACCTCGAATGGGTGCAGAACCGCATGGGCGACTACTGGCGTGAGGACGAGATCGAGCGCCGGCTGGCCGAGCGGCTGGGCGAGCAGGCCGATTACGTCTTCGAGCGGGCGGTGGCGGAAACCGAGTCGTTGCGCTCGGCCGCCTATCGCCAGGGCATTGAGCGCATCGCCATGGCCATGGACGGGCTGGGCACCGAGCGCTACTTCTGTGGCGACACCGGCCCCTGATCCGGGTTCAGAAGTAGCGGCGCCAGCGGACCGTCAGGCTGGCGGGGATATGGCCGAACTCGGAACGGATCGCGGCGTCGGCGTCCAGCCCGTCGCCCGAGGCGACCAGCAGCGAAACCAGCAGGTCGGATTCGTTGCTGAGCGACCAGGCGAGATTCAGCTGGTGCAGTAACGAGGGCTGTCGGGCACCGTCATCGTCCGGTAGCGGGCTGGCCAGCAACGTATAGCTGCCTCGCAGTAGCGGCGTGAGGTCCCTTTCCGCGCCCAATCCGAGCACCCGCCGACCGAGCTGGGGTATCAGGCCGCTGGCGAAGCGTCTTGATGTGCTCGTCGCCGCCAGACTGTCGGTGCGCCCCGCCCCGGCGCCGTTGTCGTACCACTCGGCGATCAGGAGGGTGCCGCCATCGAGCTGGTAGTCGACACCGGCGATCCAGAACCGGTAGTCGTCGCCCCCCTCGTTCGGGCCGTGGTGCGCCGCTTCCAGGCGCCAGCCCATTCCCTCGATTTCCCCTTCTAGACTGGCGCCGAACACCGTTTCTTCCCGGACCCGCCCGGCCAGCAGGGCGAGCGCCATGCTGGTGCCCACCTGTCGTCGGTAGTGCATTGCAACGCTGTCGTCGGCCGAGTTATCTCGCGGCGAGAGTACGTAGGCGAGGGTGAACGAGGAAAGCGGGCCGGGATACCAGTCGAGCACGGCGGCATCGATGCCGGGCTTGAAGTCGGTATCGAGATCCGTGGGAGCGAAGGCGCCGAAAACATTCAGCGGCTGCCAGAATCGCCCGGCACCCCAGTCGATCGGCTGGCGACCCACCGACAGTGCCAAGTCGTCGTATCGCCAGCGGTAGACGGCGCGATCGAGTGCGTAGCCGACCCGGGTGGCATTCGTGGCGCCACCCCGGTCGATCCAGTCCTGCTCGATCGGCTGATAGCGGAACCGATCCGCCGGCCCGGTTGCCTCGACCGGCAGTCCGTCGGTATGCAGGCGCCGGGCCTTGGCGTGCAGCGACCAGTCGCCGAGCTCGGTGACGTCATCGAGCATCAGTCGCAGGCTCTGCTGGTCGGCACTGGGCCAACTCTCGTCGCCAGCCAGGTCGTTGCTGTCCGGGTGGGCGAGCGTGCCAAACAGGGCGGTGCGCGCCGTGAGATCAGCCGCTCCCGCCGGCGACAAGGCCAGCGCGAGGGCAAGCCCCGCGGCAGCGTTAGGCCAGGTCGGCCGGATGCTCGGTCTCGATGCGCTCATCACTGACGATGCGTCCGTCTCGCAGCTTGATGATCCGTTCGGCGCGCTCCATTACCCGCACGTCGTGGGTGGAGAACAGGAAGGTGGTGCCCTCCTCGTGGGAGAGGCGGTGCATGATGTCGAGCAGGGCGGTGGCGTTTTCCGAGTCGAGGTTTGCCGTCGGCTCGTCGGCGAGCACCAGCCGCGGGCCGGCGGCCAGTGCGCGTGCCACGGCGACCCGCTGCTGCTGTCCGCCGCTCAGGGCCGAGGGGCGACGGTGCATGATCTCCTTGAGTCCCACCAGTTCCAGGTAGTGCTGGGCCCGCTCACGGCGTTCGCCGGCCGGGCGACCCTGCAGCACCATCACCAGCTCCACGTTCTCCAGCGCGCTCAATACCGGCACCAGGTTGTAGGCCTGGAAGACGAAGCCGAGCTCGAACAGGCGGAAGTCGGACAGTCGCGCCTCGGGCAGGGCGGTCATCTCGGTGCCCCGCAGCCACACCCGGCCCTCGCTGGGCGCATCCAGGCCGCCGATCACGTTGAGCAGGGTGGTCTTGCCCGACCCCGACGGCCCGACCAGCGCGGCGAACTCGCCCGCTTCGACGGCGAGATCGATGTCGGCCAGTGCGTGCACCGTGGTCTCGCCCTGTCGGTAGCGCTTGGCAATGCCCTCGAGTTTGAGCAGCGACATGACTCGATTCTCCATTTGCTAATAGGTGCCCATCATGTGCGCAACGCCTCGACCGGCGTCACCCTTGAGGCCTTGATCGCCGGGTAGAGCCCGCTGACCAGCGTGGCGCCGAAGACGATGCCCGTCAGCTGGACGACCCGCCCGGCCGACAGTTCGGTATGGATCACCGGGTCCATGAAGGTGCCCATCAGCGAGGTGCCCTCGTCCATCAGGCCGGCGAGATCGAGACCGTGCTGCGAGAACCACAGATGGACGCCGCCACCGACCGCCCAGCCGGCCGCGACGGCGAGCATCGCCAGCAGCAGCGATTCGCAGCAGACCAGCAGCAACAGTTGGGTCCGGCCGATACCCAGGGCGCGCAACAGGCCGAACTCGCGGCTGCGTTCGAGCACGCTCATCAGCACGGTATTGAGGATGCCGAAGACGACCATGATCAGGATCAGCACCAGAAAGACGTAGTTGCCGGCATCGTCGATCAGGATGAACTGCACCAGCTGCGGCATCATCTCGCGCCAGTCGAGCACCGCGACCGTCGTGCTGCCCACGGCCTGGTCGAGCCGCGCCTTCCACTCCGCCATCGCGCCCTCGTTGTCGAGGAAGATCGCGAATCGGGTAACGGGTTGGGCTCCGGCATCGGCCCCCTCGCCGACCAGGAACTGGCGTGCCAGCGAGATGTCGCCGAGCACCAGGTAGTCGTCGAGTTCGTCGACCCCGGAATCGAAGGTGCCGCGTACCCGCCCGAGCTGGGCCTGGGTGTCGCCCTGGCGGTCGCCCGCCATCAGGACCACCTTCCCACCGATCTCGACCTTGAGCCGGTCGGCCATGCCGTCGCCGATGACGATACCGCGGCCGTCCCCGGCCGCGAGCCACTCGCCTTCGACCAGGCGCGGCGCGAGGATGTCGCTGCGCCGGTCGTGGGCGGGATCGATGCCCTCGAAGGCCGCGCCCGCCGAGTTGCGTGCGCTGCTGGCCAGTACCTGCAGCGAGATGCGCGGGTCGATCTCGCCGGGAATGCCCTGTCGCTCGAGGGTGGTCGTGATCGCGCGCCCATCGGCCAGGTACTTGTGGTTGGCCGGGGCGGCGAGGTAGCCCGTCGGCTGGATGGTGAGGTGCCCCTCGCCGAGCTTGATGGCGTTGCGGACCATCGAGTTGTGACTGCCGTCGCCCAGGCCGATGAACAGTACCGCCAGCCCGAAGCCGGCGGCGATCGAGGCGAGCGTGATCAGCGTGCGCCGCCGGTGACGCCAGAGATTGCGCCAGGCCAGGCGCAGCAGCATGCGCGCCGGCAGCCGGCCGTGGCGGAGCGTGTCTGGACTCGTAGCCATCAAGGCACCTCGAAGAACCGTCGCGAGCCGCTCGAGTGCAAGGAGCCGCGGAGCGAGTGACGAGACATATCATCAGGATAGGTGAGGAACGAGCGAGCACGTGACGCCGCAATCGGGTGGCGCAGCAGGTTATCCGAGGTGCCGTTCACATCACCTCCGCGGGCTTGAGGCGCGTGATCCGCCAGGACGGGATCAGGGCGGCGAGCAGGGTGATCGCGATCAGCAGCAGCGAGGCATCGGCCACGTGGCCGGCCACCAGGTGCAGGGGGATGACCGGATCGAACACCATGCCGGCCCAGTCATAGCCGTCGGGCAGGGCCGCCGAGAAGTCGATGCCGTCCTCGCCCAGCCAGGCAACCATGCCGATGCCGCCGGTCACGCCCACCGCCACGGCGACCAGCGAGAGGAAGAACGATTCGCACAGCACCATGGCCAGGAGCCAGCGGCGCTTCATGCCGATCGCCAGCAGGATGCCGAACTCGTGGGTCCGCTCGTGGATCGCCATCAGCATGGTGTTGAGCACGCCCATGGCCGCCAGCCCGATCACGATCAGGCCGATGATCAGCAGCATGGTCTCGCTCAGGGCGAGCATGTCCGCGATCGCCGGGTTGATCTCGCGCCAGTTGCGTACCACGGCCGGGCCGCCGAGTTCGTCCAGCGGGCGGTCAGCAACCAGCCCGTCGACCGCTTGCCGGATGCGGTCCTGGGTGACCGTCAGTTCGTCGGGCTGATCGAGGCGAACGGCCAGTTCGTGCACGCCCTCGTCCAGGTACATCAGGTCGCGGTAGGCGGTGATCGACATCAGCACGCCCATGCGATCGAAGTCGGGCGACAGGGGCTTCAAGATTCCGGCGACCCGGTAGAGGTCGTTGCCGATGCTGCCGTCGGCCGCCTGGGTGACCAGCACCAGTTCGCTGCCGGGCGCAAGCTGCATGTTCTTGGCCAGCTGGGCGCCGACCAGTACCTGGTGGCGTGGTCGGGCATCCCCGCTCGGCCGGTCGATGGCCGCCGTGCCGGCGCGCAGGTGATCGAGCACGCTGGTGACCTGTCGCTCGCGGGCCGGGTCGACCGCCTCGATCATCACCCCGTAGGAGGTCTGCTTCGAGCTGGCCAGCCCCGCGGCATACAGGCGCGGGGCGACGTGGATGCGGTCGACCTGCGCCTCGAGCGTTGCGGCCCAGTCGTCCGGCAGTGTCGCGTAGAGGTCGCGATCATCGATGAAGGCGCGGCGCTGGACCTGGATGTGGCCGGTGGTGCGCTCGGTGGCCGAGGCGATCATCTGGTCGACCATCCCTTCGAGCAGGGCCGAGTAGAGGATCACCATCACCAGTCCGCCGGCGAGCGCGGAGATGGTCAGGCCGCTGCGCACCGGGTTGCGCCACAGGTTGCGCCAGGCCACGAACGCCAGCAGCGGCAGGCGGGCAAGCATGGTGCCGTGGACCAGTCGTTCGGTCATGGGCTCAGCGCCGCCGTTCGAGGTTCTGCAGCGAGAAGAACGAGCGTTCGATCGGTACGCCGAAGGTGATGTCCTGATAGGTGATCACCGTCGATTCGGTCGGCTTGTCCTCCGGCTGCAGGGTCAGGCGCATCGGTACATGGCGCTCGTCGATCTGCTCGACCTGGTCAAAGCGCATGGTGCGCACCAGTTCGCCGGCCTCGTCGAAGTAGCGACTGGTGATGGGGGCGAGCGTGTCCTGGTCGATCTCCAGCACGACCCGTCCCCAGACCACCGGTGCCTCGGGGCGAGGGATGGCGGTCAGCTCGTAGATCGCGCGCCCGTCGCGCTCGCCCTCGAAGCTGATGTGGCTTGCGTAGTCGTCCTCGAAGTAGCTCTCGCGGACCAGGTCGTCGTTGGTGAAGTGACTGCCCATCCAGGAGCCGGACATCATGCTCGAGGGGATCTTGGTGACCCGGTCGATCTTGGGCAGGTAGTTCCAGATGTTCTCCTCGACCTTGAGCGTGGCGATGCCGCGATCCTTGATCGGCCGCTCGATCACCACCAGCGAGTAGTCCTTGCCCAGCGACCAGGCCTCGAGCTGCATCTCGCGCTGATAGCGCTGGGTCTCGACCGTCATGGTCATGATCGCGTGCGACGTTTCGCCATGCCAGAGGCGGTCGATATGGTGGACCAGCTTGTCGACCGTGATGGCTTGTGCCGGGGTCGTCGCGACGAGCAGCAGGGCGGCCAGCAGCAGACCGGCGGTGCGTGCCGCCGAACGGCGGGTCGAGATGGGCGTGAAGGTCGGCATGTCGGGTTCCCTGCGAGCCGTTTTCTCAAGGCTAGCACCAACCGGTCGGCCCCGGCAGGGGCATCGGTGGCGGGCCGGATTCGGTACAATGCGGGCATGTCCAACGATCCCATTCTCGACCCGCTCAACGCCGCCCAGCGCGAGGCGGTCACCAGCCCGTCGCTGGCCACCCTGGTGCTCGCCGGGGCCGGCTCGGGCAAGACCCGCGTGCTCACCCACCGCATGGCCTGGCTGGTGGCCGAGCAGGGCATCTCGCCCTACTCGCTCTTGGCCGTGACCTTCACCAACAAGGCCGCCGGCGAGATGCGTGGCCGGCTGGGCTCCTTGCTCGACGGCCAGGAGCTCGGCCCGCGCGGCGTCGACGGCATGTGGGTCGGCACCTTCCACGGCCTGTCGCACCGCCTGCTGCGCCAGCACGCCCGCGAGGCGGGGCTGCCCGAGGGTTTCCAGATCATCGACGCCGACGACCAGTTGCGGTTGGTCAAGCGTCTGATCCGCGAGGCGGAGCTCGACGAGAACCGCTTCCCCCCTAGGCTGGTCGCCTCGATGATCAACGGCTTCAAGGAAGACGGCCTGCGGGCCCGCCACGTGGTGCCGGGCGACGACCCGATCCGCGACCAGGTGATCGTGATCTACAAGGCCTACGAGCGCGTCTGCGAGCGCAGCGGGTTGGTCGACTTCACCGAGCTGCTGCTGCGGGCCACCGAACTGCTGCGCGGCAACGACGCCCTGCGCGCGCACTACCAGCGTCGCTTCCGCCAGATTCTGATCGACGAGTTCCAGGACACCAACGCCCTGCAGTACGCCTGGGCGCGGCTCTTGGTGGGCGAGGGCAACGGCATCTTCGCCGTCGGCGACGACGACCAGTCGATCTACGGCTGGCGCGGGGCGAAGGTCGAGCACATCCAGCATTTCTCGCGCGACTTCCCCAATACCCACCTGGTGCGCCTGGAGCAGAACTACCGCTCGACGCGCACCATCCTCGAGGCAGCCAACAGCGTCATCGCGAGGAACCAGGGGCGGCTGGGCAAGAACCTCTGGACCGAGGGTGAGCACGGTGCGCCGATCCGGTTCTACCGCGCCTTCAACGACCAGGACGAGGCCAACTTCGTGGTCGAGCAGATCGCCACGGCGGTGCGCGACGGCCACGACCGTTCCGACTGCGCGGTGCTGTATCGCTCCAATGCCCAGTCGCGCTTGCTGGAGGAGGCGCTGATCCGCGAGGGCATGCCGTATCGCATCTACGGGGGGTTGCGCTTCTTCGAGCGTGCCGAGATCCGCGATGCGCTTGCCTACCTGAAGCTCGTCGCCAATCGCCACGACGACACCTCCTTCGACCGTATCGTCAACCGACCGGCCCGCGGCATCGGAGACAAGACGTTGAACGAGGTACGCCAGGCCGCCCGCGAGCAGGGCGCCTCGCTGTGGGATGCCGCCCTGATCCTGCTGGCGGAGAATCGCCTTTCCGCCCGCGCCGGCGGGGCGCTGCGTCAGTTCATGACCCTGATCGAGGCGATCGACCAGCAGACCATCAACGACGAGCTCGGCGAGCGCATCGAGAAGACCATCGAGAAGAGCGGCCTGCGCGCGCTGTTCGAGAAGGACCGCGACCGCGAGCGCGGCGAGGCCAAGATCGAGAACCTCGACGAGCTGGTCTCCGCCGGGCGCGGCTTCGTCATGGAGCGCAACACCGACGAGGAGATGAGCGAGATCGAGGCCTTCCTCGCCCACGCAAGCCTCGAGGCCGGCGAGGCGCAGGGCGCGGCCTGGGAGGACTGCGTGCAGATGATGACCCTGCACGCGGCCAAGGGGCTGGAATTCCCGCAGGTGTTCCTGGTCGGGGTCGAGGAAGGACTGTTCCCGCACCAGATGTCGATCGACGAGCCGGGCCGCCTCGAGGAGGAGCGTCGGCTTTGCTATGTGGGCATCACGCGTGCCGAGCAGCAGCTGACCATCACCTGTGCCGAGTCGCGCCGCCTGCACGGCAAGCAGATCTTCCCCATGCCGTCGCGCTTTCTCGGCGAGCTGCCGCCGGAGCTGGTCGAGGAGGTCCGGCCGCGGGCGACGCGCGCGGCCGATGCCTTCGGCCCGCGCCGGCGCGAAGGCGAGCCGGCGCCGCGTACCCACAAGCAGAACGAGACCGGCTTCGAGATCGGCCAGAACGTCCGCCACGCCAAGTTCGGCGAGGGCACCATCCTCGACTGCGAGGGTGCCGGGGCGACCGCGCGTGTGCAGGTGAACTTCGGCCAGCACGGCACCAAGTGGCTGATCCTCTCCTACGCCAATCTGCAGCCGGCCTAAGGGCGGGCTGAGAGGGCAGAGTGGGGTCTGATATTGTCCCTCTGAAAACCGATTTCCGAATTCTTGTGAAAGGAGTCCTGCCATGAAACGGCGCGAGTTTCTGACCTGGGCCGGTGCCGCCGGCATCGCCGCCACCGCCCTGACCGGCTGCAACAACGAGCAGAGCGAATCGGCGGCGGCCGGTGAGGCCAGCGGCCCGACCGCGGCCGACCCGATCAAGTGGAAGATGGTCACCACCTGGCCGAAGAACTTCCCCGGCCTGGGCGCCGGCGCGAACAACATCGCCAAGTACATCAACCAGATGTCCGGCGGCCGGCTGGTGGTCGACGTCTACGGCGCCGGCGAGATCGTCCCGGCCCTCGAGGTGTTCGACGCGGTCAAGGCGGGCACCGCCGAGATGGGGCACGGCGCGGCCTACTACTGGCAGGGCAAGATGCCGGCGGCGGCCTTCTTCGCCGCCTTCCCCTTCGGCCTGACCGCCGATGAGATGAACGGCTGGCTCTACCACGGCGACGGCATCAAGCTGTGGGAGGAGCTCTACGCCCCGCACGGCATCATCCCGCGCCCGGCCGGCAACACCGGCCCGCAGATGGGCGGCTGGTTCCGCAAGCCGATCGACTCGCTCGACGACTTCA
>NZ_LRFH01000015.1 GCF_001641825.1 Guyparkeria sp. WRN-7
CTGAAGATGCGCCTGCCGGGCATCGGCGGCGAGGTGCTGCGCCGGCTGGACGTCTCGGTGGTCAATACCCCGGGCGGCGAGCTGTTCCAGGCCCTGAACGACGGCACCATCGACGCGGCTGAGTGGGTCGGCCCGTTCAACGATCTCGCCTTCGGCTTCCACCGTGCGGCCAAGTACTACTACGCGCCGGGCTGGCAGGAGCCGTCGGCGACCATGGAGGCCCTGATCAACCAGGAGGCCTTCGAGGCCCTGCCCGAGGACCTGCAGCAGATCGTGGACGGGGCGATCAAGATGGCCGCCGGCGAGATGCTGGCCGAGTTCACCGCCCGCAACAACCAGGCATTGAAGACGCTCACCGAGGAGCATGGCGTCGAGCTGCGCTACTTCTCCGACGAGATCATGCAGGCGCTGTTCGAGACCTCCAACGAGGTGCTTGCCGAGATCACGGCTGAGGATGCCTTCGCCAAGAAGGTGTTCGATTCGCTGCAGGCCTACCGTCGCGACGTCTCGGAGTGGACCGAGGGGTCGGAGTTCACCTACCTTAAGGCGCGGCAGCGCTTTCTCGGCTGATGGTGGGCTGACCGGCTAGTCGCTGGCCGCGCGGATCGTCCACACCCGCTCGGCGAGGCTGGTGGCCAGCGGGCGCTCGTGGCGGCCGATTGTGACCACCACGTCCGCCGAGCCCGGTTGGCTGACGCGCCGGCGAACGAACTGGCCGGGCAGCAACCCGAGCTGGGTCAGCCGGCGCAGGTCGGCGGCGTTGGCCGCCGCCAGGCGGACCACCGTCGCGCCTTCGTCGATGGCCAGATCACTGAGCGCGACCATCTGGCGGCGCTCGACCGGTGCCTCGTCGGGCGCCGGGATCGGTGCGCCGTGGGGGTCGAACTCGGGCTGGCCCAGGTGGTCCCAGAGGCGATCGATCAGGCGGCTGGAGAAGGCGTGCTCGAGGATCTCGGCCTCGGCGTCGACATCGGCCAGCGGCAGCTTGAGGTCCTGGGCGAGGAAGGTCTCGATCACCCGGTGGCGCCGGATCATGTCCACGGCAATGGTCCAGCCGGCATCGGTCAGGGTCGCGCCCTGGTAGCGGGCGTAGTGGATCAGGCCGTCGGCATGCAGCCGCTTGAGCATCGCGGTGACTGAGGCGCGGGCAATGCCGAGCCGGTCGGCGATCGCCGAGGTGGTCACGGCCGGCTCGGGTGACTGTTCGGCCAGCTTGAAGATGGCCTTGAGATAGTCCTCGTACGCGGTGCTCGCCATGCGGGGGTCCGGGAAGCAGTATGTCGGCGTTACGTTAGCATGGCCGGCGGCGGTGCTTGCAGGGGTTCGTCGCGCTTTCTACCATCCGCCATTCGTTATCGAGCCATTCAAGGGGCCCACTGTGCAGACTGATTCCGGTTGTCGTCATCCTCACTCGACTCGCCCGAGCCTGTGGCGGGGTATCGCGTTCACCCTGCTTGCCGCTGTCTCCATCGGCGCGGCGCAGGCGCAGGACGAGGTGCTGCAGTACGCCGGCGGCGAGCGCGACATCGAGCCGCTGACCGTGGTCACCGATACCACCATCAGTGCGCAACTGGTGCGTGACCTGGCGGACAACTTCGTCCAGGTCGAATCGGTCGCCGAGATCGGCGAATCGCCTGTTGGCATCGAGGTCACCGACGCCGACCGCGATGCGATTCGTGACGCCGATCTGGTGGTCTACCAGGGTCTCGGACTGATGCCGGCGTTCATCGCCGCGGCCGAGAAGCGCGATACCGACGACCGGGTGATGCTTGCGGACCGTATTCCCGAGTTCCGGCTGATCGAGGATCCGGAGGGCAACGTCAATCCGTATACCTACCTGTCGCCCACGCTGCTGCAATTCGCGGTCGACCATCTGACCACCCGGCTGAAGAAGCGTCTCGAGCCGGTGGCCGGCGAGATCGAGGGCAACCGGCTGCGGGTCAACATCGAGCTGCAGTCGCTCGAGCGCGAGACCGAGGGGCTGATGGAGGACGTGCCGCGCGGCGAGCGGCTGCTCGTCACCGACAACGACGTGTTCGCCTATTTCGCCAAGGCCTACTACTTCGAGCTGCTGGACGTCACGCAGGAGGGCGACAGCGAGAAGGCGATCGAACAGATCAATCGCAATCAGACGCCCAACGTCTTCCGCGTGGCCGGCGTGGGCGATGGGGCGATCGAGGAATGGCTCGAGGCGCAGCGCGGCGATGCGATCCCCGAGTCCGTCGGGCTGGCCGCGGCACTCAACGGCCTGTGGCTGGGTGAGCCCAATCTGCCGGCAGGGACCTACATCGGCCTGTTCCGGCAGAACGTCAGCACCATCCTGCTGGGTCTGAAGCCGTTGCCGGCCGCCGGGCAGGAGGCGCCGGAGCTCGCCCAGTAACCAGGCCCGTGAAGGGGGGCTACTCGCTGGTGCGGTGGTCCTGCGCCAGTTCGCGGTAGAAACGTGCCGACTCGGCGAGATGCTCGCGCTCCGCGTCGCTCAACGGGCGGATCTTGCGCGCCGGGGCGCCGACGTAGAGGTGGCCGCTCTCCAGCACCTTGCCGGGCGAAACCACGCTGCCGGCGGCGATGATCACCTCGTCCTCGACCACCACGTCGTCCATCACGATCGCGCCCATGCCCACCAGCACCCGGTTGCCGATGGTGCAGGCGTGCAGGATGGCGCGGTGGCCGACGGTCACCTCCTCGCCGATGCGACAGGGCATGCCCTGCGGATGGGTGGCCGAGGGCTGGTTGACGTGAACGATCACGCCGTCCTGCAGGTTGCTCAGGCGGCCGGCACGGATCTGCTGGACGTCGCCGCGCAGCACCGCGTTCGGCCAGATCGAGACGCCTTCCTCGAGCACCACGTCGCCGATGACCACCGCGGTCGGATCGACCCAGCAGTCCTCGGCCAGGGTCGGGAGCTTTGCCTGGAAATTGCGTATCATGCGGGGATCCTCGAATTCGGTCTTGCGGTCGATGCCGCGCATTCTACCCGAGGGAAACTCTGCACGAATGCCATACCGCTCTGCGTGCCTTGAGCCGGGCAGATACAAGGCGTTCGTCCGCCGCGGAAGAGTGATTCTCTTTCCAAGGAAGACAACGCAGCAGATGCCCGGCTCAAGGCGCGCCCTGCGGGGCCTGGCGAGTCGCCCGTGCTCCGCGTTGCAACGTCTTGACGTGGCCACCGGCACGCCGGCGACATCGCGCCTTGACCACGAACGACTCGCCCAGCCAGAGTGGCATGGCATTCGTGCAGAGTTTCCCTAGCTGTGATGCCCGGCACCGACCGGCTGACCCAACCATGTTGCAACAGGCCGTGCCCGTGTCGCTGATTGCCGAGAAAACCCGCGCCTATCTCGCCCTGACCCGGCTGGACCGGCCGGTGGGCATCTTCCTGCTGCTCTGGCCCACCTACTGGGCGTTGTGGGTGGCGGGCAGCGGTCGGCCGGACTTGTTCATCTTCCTGATCTTCACCCTCGGCGTGATCGCGATGCGCTCGGCCGGTTGCGCGATCAACGACTTCGCCGACCGGCATGTCGACGGTCACGTCACCCGCACCAAGGGGCGCCCACTGGCTACCGGGCGCATCACGGCGCGCGAGGCGCTGGGTGTATTCGCCGTGCTGGTGGGCGTGGCGTTTCTGCTGGTGCTGCAGCTCAACGCCATCACTATCGTCATGTCGGTGGTGGCGGTGATCCTGGCGGCCACCTATCCGTTCGGCAAGCGTTTCCATCACCTGCCGCAGGTTCATCTGGGGCTGGCCTTCGGCTGGGCGATCCCGATGGCCTTCGCCGCGCATCTCGGCCACGTCCCCGCGGTCGCCTGGGTGCTGCTGCTGGCGAATATCGGCTGGACGCTCGCCTACGACACCCTCTATGCCATGGCCGACCGCCCGGACGATCTCGAGATCGGGGTGAAGTCCTCGGCGATCCTGTTCGGTCGCTTCGATCTGGTGGCCGTGTCGCTCTCCTACCTCTGGACGCTCGCCTGGCTGGTACTTGTCGGCTGGATGGTGGATCTCGATCCCGGCTACTTCGTCGGCTTGGCGTTGGCCGGCATCAGCGCGGTCTGGATCGTCCGCACCGCCCGCAGCCGCGAGCTGGCCGACTGCGTGCTCGCCTTCCGTCGCAACAACGTCTTCGGCGCGATCGTGATGCTGGCTCTGATCGCCGGTTTCCTCTGAAGCGAAAAGCCACCGTTGCTCGACTACACTCCGTTAGCCAGCTAACTAAACGATTGGGCCCTGCCAGCCCGGTCGGTTTCAGCCCGAACGGAGTGTCATTCATGATCAAGCATAGTGTCCTGTCCCTCATGGCCGGCGCGGTACTGGCGCTGGCCGCGGTCGGTGCGGCCCACGCCGCTGCGCCCGTTGACGATGCGGCGGCCCTGGCCGGCGTGGAGGAGGCCAAGGGCGTCTTCCAGATCGACTTCACCGCGGCGGAGAAAACCGCCTTCTACCTCGAGATCATCCGCGGGACACACGCGAACTTCGTGCGCCAGGGGCTCGACCCGGATCTGGTGATCGTGTTCATCGGCCCGACGGTGAAGTTCCTGACCACCGAGGCCGATGAGGAGGTCGCCGACCCCGCCACCCTGATGCGGATCGAGTCGGAGGTGGCGCGCCTGGCGGATCTCGGCGTGCGCCTGGAAGTGTGCACGGTTGCCACCGAGGTGTTTGGTGTCGACAACGACACCCTGTTTGACGGTTTGGAGCTCACCGGCGACGGTTTCGTCGCGATGATTGGCTGGCAGGCGCAGGGCTATCACCCGATCACGATGTTCTGAGTGACGGGTACGGGCGAACCTCGGTTATCGGAACAGAATGCCCTTGGCGGTCTAGACTGGTTCTCGAGGACCGGTGCAACGCGTCGGTCGATTGCCGGTTCGACGTGAAGGGGAGGATTCCTTATGAGAATCAACACGCTATGCCGGCGGCTCCTGCCGGCCGCCATCGCCTGTGCCGTTGGCACCTCGGGTGCCGTGCTTGCCGCTGACCCCGAGGAGATCATCGAGTATCGGCAGGGCGCGATGCAGGTGACCAAGTACCATTTCAGCACCATCGCGGACATGCTCAAGGGCAAGATCGAGTACGACCAGGCCGCGGTCGAGAAGCACGCCGATGTCGTGCAGATGATGAGCACGCTGGTGAAGGACGAATTCCCCGAGGGCACCGATGCCCTGGCCGGCGAGACCGGTGCGCTGATCGACATCTGGGACAAGCCGGACGAGTTTGCCGACAAGGTGGCCGAGTTCGAGAAGACGGCCAGCGAACTGGAGGACGTCGCCGAATCGGGCGACAGGGAACGGCTTGCCAAGGCCGTCAAGGATGTCGGCTCGAGCTGCAAGGCGTGTCACGACGACTTCCGTCAGGACGAGTGACGCGACGAATGGAGCGACATGCGACAACCCGCCAGATGGCGGGTTGTTCTCGTTGAGAGCGGCCGACGAGATAAGGTCGTTGACGGTTCGCCATTACCTGCTCGTTGAGGTTGCATGCTCACCTTTCCCCGCACAGCCCAAGCCGACCCCGCCGAGATCGAATCCGTCTTCAAGGAGGAGCTTGCTGCAATGGCGCCCGACGAGCTGCCCCTGCAGCGGGGGATGGCGCACGGCAGCGTGGCCGACGGCGAGCGACTCTCGGCCATGGTGATCCGCGCGGATATCGACGCCGATCATGTCCGTATCCGAGCCGGCTTGTTCTTTTCCAGCGTGGTCGCCGGCTGCGCCTGCCACAACGACCCCACGCCGATGGCCGAAGAGGCCGAGTACTGCGAGGCGTCGTTCGAGATCGAGCGCCCTGGCGGCAGTACTGTGGTGCGCCTGCTCGATTAGCGCTTTCCGAGTCAGTCCGAGCCGACCGTTTCCGTGGCGACCCGGTTGCGCCCTTCGTGCTTGGCGCGGTAGAGAGCGAGGTCGGCGCGCTGGATCAAGGCGTCGGCCGATTCGCCGGGGCGAAACTGGGCCACGCCCTCGCTGATACCCACCGGCTCGCCGCCTGGCGTGCGCAGTCGGCGTGACGTCGCCTCGAGCAGCCGGTCGGCCGTCTGACGCGCCCGTTCGAGATCGGCATCCTGCATCAGTACCAGGAACTCGTCGCCTCCCCAGCGGCACAGGGTATCGCTATCGCGGATCTCGCTCTGGACCGTTGCGACCAGTGTCTTGAGCACCTCGTCACCGGCCTGGTGGCCGTGCTGGTCGTTGATCTGCTTGAAATGGTCGACGTCGAGGGTGATCAGGGACAGCGGCTCGTTGCGTCGCCGTGCGACGCGCCGGGCCTGCTCGAACAGCAGGTCGAAGGCCTGCCGGTTGGCCGCGCCGGTGAGCTTGTCGGTGGTCGCCATACTCTCCAGGCGACCCTGATAGCTGCGCAGGGTCAGCCCGCCAATGACGATCACCAGTGCGGCGACGCCCAGGGCCAGCAGGATGTTGACCACCAGGGTGGTCATCAGCCGCTTGTCGGCCGCCGAGCGGCTCTGCTCGACGATCAGGAACCAGTCGAACTCCGGGATCAGGCGGGTATTGACGAACACCTCGCGGCCGTTGCTGTTCTCGTAGGACAGCGAGGTGCTCGGACTGGTGAGAATGCGGGTGGTGTACTTCGCCAGCCCCGGTTGTTCCTGGATGCTGCCTGGCCCGACGTAGCCCTCGCCGTGCATCGTCACTCGGCCCTCGCGATCAACGAAGTAGATCTCTCGGCCGTAGCGGCGCTGGTAGTTGGCGATCAGGCCCGCGACCGTGTCCACTGCCAGTCCGATGCCGGTCGTGCCGAGGAATTCGCCGTCGCGGTCGACCACCCGGTAGTTGACGAAGATGCTCAGGCGGGACGGGTCGGCGGTGTCGTGATCGATATTGATCTCGAATGGCTCGTTCATCTCGCGCACCCGGAAGAACCACGCATCGGCCGGCTCGGAGCGGGAAACGGTCTTGATCACGCCATCGGGGTGGTAGTAGCGCCGTGTCGCCTCGGAGACGAAGAACGCGGTGGTGGTGTCGTACTTGCTCTGGATCTGGTCCAGGTAACGGATGATCCGCTGCGGGTCGTCCTCGCCGTTGCGCGCCCAGTCACGCACGAAGGTGTCGTGCGCCATCAGTGAGGAGATCAGGATCGAGCGCAGCAGATCCCGTTCGATCTCCGAGAAGATGTTGTCGCTGGTCAGCGGCAGGGATTCGTCGGCGATCTGGCTCTTGAGCGAGTCCTCGGCGATGAAATAGCTGACCAGGCTGGTGGCGACAAAGCCCACTGCGAGCAGGCTGGTCAGGACGATGATGAACAGGCGTTTCTTTGGTTGCATGGAGTCTGTGGCGTATCGACGGCGGGTCAGCCCGGCCGTGCATCGTTCAGGTAGCGTTGGGCGAACTCGTCGGCGGGCAGCGGGTGGCTGGCGAAATATCCCTGGAACACGTCGCAGTGGTGCTCGATCAGGAAGTCGCGCTGGGCGGCATTCTCGACCCCCTCGGCCAGCACCTTGAGTCCCAGGGTGTGCCCGAGGTCGATGATCACGCGGGCGATCTGGCCGCGGTCGTGTGGTTCCTCGATCAGGTCGACGAAGCGCTTGTCGATCTTGAGCACGTCGATGGCGAACTGGCGCAACTGGCCGAGCGACGAGTAGCCGGTGCCGAAGTCGTCGAGCGCGACATGAACCCCCATGTCCCGCAGGCGGCTCAACAGTTGGCGGGTCTCGGCCTCGCGGCGGACGATAGCGCTTTCCGTGAGCTCCAGTTCGAGCCGGCTGGCCGGCATGCCGGTATCGGCGAGCACGTCCTCGACCAGCCGGTCGACCTCGCCCTGACGCAACTGGTGGGCGGAAAGGTTGATCGCGAGGCGGCCGAAGTCATGCCCCTCGTCAAGCCATCGCCGGCCGATGCGACAGGTCTGCTCCAGCACCCATTGGCCCAGCGGCCAGATCAGTCCGGTGGTCTCGGCGACCGGGATGAATCGGTCCGGCGAGATCAGTCCGTCGGTCGGGTGTTGCCAGCGGACCAGCACCTCGGCGCCCTGCAGTGTCCCGTCTGCGAGGTTGATCTGCGGCTGGAAGACCAGTCGCAGCTGGTCCTCGTCGATCGCCTGGCGCAGCTCAAGCTCCAGTGAGATCCGGTCGCGCGCGGCGTTGGTCATCTCGTCGGAGAAATAGCGGAAGGTTGCCCGGCCTTCCTCCTTGGCCCGGTAGAGTGCGGTGTCGGCCTGTTGCAGGAGCCCGTGGGCAGTGTCGGCGAAACGCGGGTACAGGCTGATGCCGACGGAGGCCATCACTCGGACCTGCTGACCGTTCGGCAGCTCCCAGGGGGCGCCAAGGGCGTGAACCACCCGTTCGGCGACCCGTCCGGCTTCGGCGTCATCGTCCAGTCCGGCCAGCACGAGGGCGAATTCGTCGCCCCCGAGGCGGGCGATGGCATCCACCTCCGGGAAGGACGTCATCAGCCGGTCGGCCACCTTGATCAGCAGCTGGTCCCCTGCGGCGTGCCCCAGGCTGTCGTTGACGTCCTTGAAGCGGTCGAGGTCGACCATCAGCAGGGCCAGCCCCTGCTCGTGGTGATGCGTGGTGGTGATCAGCTGCTCCACGCGCGAGACCAGTTGATCGCGGTTGGGCAGGCCCGTCAGCGGGTCGTGATTGGACAGGTATTCGAGTTTCGACTCGTTTTCCTTCTGACGGGAGATGTCGACGAACAGACCCACGTAGTGGCTGATGCTGCCGTCGGTATCGGTAACCGCGCTGATGCTCAGGATCTCGGGGAAGGTCTCGCCGTTCTTGCGCCGATTCCAGATTTCGCCCTGCCAGTAGCCCTCCAAGCGCAGTGTCGACCACATGCGGCGGAAGAAATGGCGGTCGTGCTGGCCGGACTGGAGGAAGGCGGGCGTACGGCCGATGGCTTCCTCGGCGGTGTAGCCGGTCAGGCTGGTGAAGGCGGGATTCACCTCCACGATCACCTCGTCCCGGTCGGTGATGATCACGCCTTCACGGGTGTTCTCGATCACCTGGGCCATCAGGCGCTCGTGTTTCTCGATCTCGTGGCGGTCGGTAATGTCCGTCAGCACCCCGGCAATGTCGAGAACCGTGCCGGTGTCGTCGAACGTCATCCGGGTGACATCCTCGAACCAGCGATAGCTGCCGTCGGCAATACGCAGTCGGTATTCCTGCACGAATTCGCGCTGCCGGGATTCCATGTAACTGGCGACCTCCGCGGCGATGCGCGGGCCATCCTCGGGGTGGAGGTAGTCGGCGAACCGCACCTGGCCGCCTTCCCACCGGCTGGCGTCATAGCCCCAGCGCTGAATGTTCTCCGAGACGTACTCCACCGGCCAGCCGGCATCGGGGCGCCAGCGGAACAGTACCGACGGGCTGGCCTGAACGGCCTCCCGGGCTCGCGAGAGATCATCGAGCCGATCAAGGTGATCCATGGCGAACGACAGATCCGCGGCGAGGTCGCTGATCGTCTCCCGGATGGTCGAATCGAAGAATTCGGCCTCACGCGCGTAGAGCGCCATGCTGCCGATGATGCGGCCGCGACGGGCGATGGGGAAGGCGGCAACGGAATTGATGCCGACCTCGCGGGCCGCCTTGTGCCAGGGGGTGGAGTCGGCATTCGTCTGGAAATGGTTCATCACCTCCAGCCGGTCGTTGCGGATGCAGCGGCCGACCGGCCCCTGACCCGCCGGTTCCCAGGCATGAATGCTGACCTCGATCTGGTCGAGATAGCCGCTCTCGTCTCCGTGTTGGGTCACCGGCTGGACTGTGCCGCTCGATTCGTCGATCAGCCCCACCCAGGCGAATGCCAGGTGCCCGTGCACCACCGCAATCTCGCAGACCTTCTGGAACAGTTCATCGGCCGTGTGGCAGCGGGTGACTGCCTGGTTGGTCTGGGACAGGAAGTCGTAGAGATCCCGCTGATGGTGCAGGGCCTCGACGGCATGGCGCTGCTCGGTGATGTCCTCGGCGGTGGCGATCAGGTACTCGGGCTCGCCGTCCGGTGCGCGGGTGACACGGACCTCGAAACGCAGCATCACCTCCTTGCCGTCCGGCCGGGTGAGCAGGTGTTCGGTGCGGTAGTGGTCGATCCGCCCGTCGAGCAGATCCAGAACGGCCGGGTCCTCTTCCGGGTATCGTCCGTCGGCGTCCTGCACCAGGGCACACCAGTCCTCGCCGAGGAGATCCTCGGCACGGCGGCCGAGGATCTCGGCCATGCGGCTGTTGACCCGTTCGATCTGTCGGCTGGAGGCGGCAGTGATCGACATGCCGATGAACGGCAGGTCGTAGAAGCTGCGCAACAGCCGGTCCTGGCGGGCGGCGCGGTTGGCCAGCCACAGGCGGTAGTTCTGCTGACTCTTGCGCCACAGCAGGGCCATCATCCCGGCGATCACGGCCAGCACGAAGAAGCCGATCACGCTGACCCAGGCGATCAGGGTGTACAGGGGGGCAAGAATGGCGGCGCGCGAGTCCTCCACGATCAGGGACCAGTCGGAGCCGGTGATCGGGTGGATCGCGGCGATCACCGGCTCGCCACGAAAGTCCGGGCCTTCGACCACGGTGGGCCCGGACTCGGCCGCAAAGGCATCGATCGGGAACGGGCTTGCCTCAAGGGGGTGACGGAATGCGTGCGGGTCCTTGTCCTCGTGCGGCGGGATCGTCAGGTGGACAACCTCGCCGTTGGCCACCCGTACCAGCATGGCGTTCATGCTGCCGTGGCCCTGCCGTAACAGCGGGAACCACTGTGCACTGGGGGCCGAGCGGAGCAGGAAGACGGCATCCGGTCCCGGCTCGGCATCCAGATGGACGGGGACCAGCCAGTCGAGGCGAATGTGGCCATCCTGTCCCTGGTGCATCGGCAGCCGTTTCGTCTCGCGGCCCAGCTGCTTCAGCCCTCGGCGCACCGGCGCATCGAGCCCGTTCCAGGCGCCGGCGGTGACGATCGGCTCGCCGTCGGGACGCAGCAATGCCAGTGTTTCGTACTGATAGGCGGTGAGCAGTGCCTGCAGGTGGGTCCGGAGGCGCAGACGTTCGTCGGCGGTCGCCTGCTCGCCGAGGACGGCACGCAGCTCGTCGTTGTCGTGGTACTGGTCCTGAAGCACCAGGGTGTCACCCCGACGCTCATGAAGCCATTGAGCGATGCGGCCGGACTTGAGCTCCGCTTCGGTGACGAACTTGCTCTTGGCCTCCTCGATCAGCTGGGGCGCCTGGAGACGGAAGATGCCGGCCGCTGCCAGAGCGATCAACAAGGCCACGGCCAGGATGCCGGTCAGAGTCCGTTGAACGCGGGGAGCCTCGCGGAAATCCTCGTCGAGAGGGTCATTGGCGATCGGGTCGCCACGTTCGCGGTACAGGAGCGTGACGAGGAAGAACAGCAGCACGCTGGTGACGCCGACGAACAGCAATCCCTTGATCGTGTCGCTGGCGGGGTGGGCGCTGGGCAACTGCGCGAGCAGCCAGTCCGACGTCAGGATCCACAGCGAGGCGAAAAGGCCGTACACAAGGCTGATGACGAGGGGCGAACCAATGCGGCTGGCTGTCTTTTTCATGCCCATCAGTCAGTCCATTGCCTTCTGCCATTCGCTTGGAGTGCTATTTACCAAGCATGCGGGGGTAACGGGGCAAAGTCTAGCGCCGTTCCGGGGGCAAGGCGGGCGGCAGGTGATCCAGCGCCAGGGGGTCGAGCAATAGCTCGCGGGCGTTTTCCCGGCCGATACGCCTCGCGACCGAGGGTGGCAGCTGATTCAGCCAGCGTCGAATGGTGGCGGCGACTTCGCCGAATCGCCGCCAGCGCGGCAGGCTGTAGGTGTCGACGCCCACGACAAAGCGGTTGGGGTGGTCGAGGAACAGGGCGCGCCATTCCGGTCGCAGTTGACCGTTCTGGTCGAGAAACCGCTCGTCGCGTACCGAGGTGTCGATGAACAGGTTGTGCGGGTGACGCGCGAGTGCGGCACGCAGGATGGTCGGATCGGGGTCGGCGCCCAGGTGCGCCCACAGGACCTGCGACTGCGGTTCGATCGCGAATATCCGGTCGATGATGGCGAGATCGCCATGGATCATCAGCACCAGCTCGCGCTCGGCGGCGATCCTGACCAGTCGCTCCAGCACCGGGCTGTTGCGGTCGCGGCCGAAGATGTGCAGCTCGCCGATGCCTCGATAGTTGCCGTCCTCCAGCCAGCCGGTCACCCGCTCGGGCAGCTCCGGCTGGTGCATCCAGCGTTCCTTGTCGGCGCGGGTCCGGTAGACGCCCAGAAACGGCACGATCCGCCCGGGTGCCAGCTGTGCCAGTTCGTGGGCGTTCTTGGGTGGGGTGCTGGTGATCACGGCGTGCTCGATGCCGTTGCTCTCGAGGATGTCGAGGATCTTGCCCGGGGCGATCGCCTCACGCTGTTCGGCGTTGTAGTGGAGGTGGGCGTCGAACAATGAGGTCTGGGCGCCCGCCGGCGCCGACAGCAGCAGGGCCGCCAGCAGGGTAATGGCTGCCCGGGTCAGCTGTTCAGTCGTCGTCCGAGTCGGCATGGCTCGAGACGTTCCCGCGCGGAAACAGCACCAGATGGGTGAAGGCCGGGCGCAGGCTGACGCGCACACCGGGGGCGTAATGATCGTGGCTGGGCGCGAGGCTGAGCAGCCGGGTGCCGCCGGGCAGCGCAAGGGTGTAGAGGAAGTTCGCGCCGCGGAAGACGCGTTCCTCGATCTCGGCCACACCCGGGCCGTCGGGATCGATGATCACGTCGTCGGGGCGGACCAGGACGTCCACTTCGGTCCCCGGCGGATACTCGTGCGAGACCTGGCCCTCGAGCAGGCCGAGTTCGGTCTTCACGCGGCAGGGACCGACCATGGTGCCGGCAATGCGGGTGCCCTGGCCGATGAAGTCGGCGACGAACGGGGTCTCCGGGCGGTGGTAGAGGTTGTAGGCGGTATCCCACTGGTGCAGGCGGCCGGCCTGCATGACCCCGACGATGTCGGCCATGGCGAAGGCCTCCGTCTGGTCGTGAGTGACCAGCAGCGCCGTGGTTTCCGCCTCGCGCAGGATGTCGCGTAGCTCGCGCGGCAGGGTCTCGCGCAGCTCGACGTCGAGACTGGAGAACGGTTCGTCGAGCAGCAGGATGTCGGGGCGGGGGGCGAGTGCCCGGGCGATGGCGACGCGCTGCTGCTGGCCGCCGGACATGTGGTGCGGGTAGCGCTTGCCCATGCCCGGCAGGCCGACCAGCTCGAGCAGCTCCTCGATGCGTCGGCGGCGCGCCTCGGCCGGTTTCTTCGGCAGACCGAAACCGATGTTGTCGGCCACGGTCAGGTGGGGGAACAGTGCCAAGTCCTGGAAGATCATGCCCACGCGGCGCTGCTCGGGCGGATGGCCCCAGCCGGCGCCTGCCACCGTGTCGCCGTGCAGGCGCACCACGCCGGCGCTGGGCGACTCGAAGCCGGCGACGGTACGCAG
The DNA here is from genome assembly GCF_001641825.1 of Guyparkeria sp. WRN-7. Taxonomy (GTDB): domain Bacteria; phylum Pseudomonadota; class Gammaproteobacteria; order Halothiobacillales; family Halothiobacillaceae; genus Guyparkeria. The sequence continues at coordinate 13,387 of NZ_LRFH01000015.1, forward strand.
GATCGAGGTCTTGCCGCAACCGGACGGACCCAGCAGGCAGCCGATCACGCCGGTCGGCAGGCGCAGGTTGACGCCGTCGACGGCGATGGCGTCGCCGAAGCGGACCGTCAGGTCGACCAGACTCAGGCTCTCGTTCACGGGGTGGCGGCCTCCGCCCCCAGCGTTGCTGGCTGCAGCTGACTACTCATCCACGGCTTCGCGGCTTGCGGCTGTGCCTTCATGTCCTCTCGCGCGGGTAATCGAGCGACTGACCAGGATGACCGGGATCAGGCCGGCGGCCACGATGGCCAGTGCCGGCAGCGCGGCATCGCGCAGTCGCTCGTCGGAGGCCAGTTCGAATGCCCTGACCGCCAACGTGTTGAAATCGAACGGCCGCAGGACCAATGTCGCCGGCAGCTCCTTGAGCACGTCGACGAACACCAGCAGTGCGGCGGTGAGAAGACTGCCACGAATCAGCGGGATATGCACCCGCCAGAGGGTCCGGCCGGCGCTCGACCCCATCGACTGGGCCGCCTCGTCCATGCTCGGCCGGATGCGCCCCAGCCCCGCCTCGACCGTGTTGAGGCTTACCGCGAGGAAGCGCACCAGATAGGCGAAGACCAGGGCGGCGAGCGTGCCCGAGAGCAGCAGCCCCGAGGAGACGCCGAAGCGCTCGCGCAGGAAGGCATCGAGGGTGTTGTCGAAGGCCGCGAAGGGAATGATCACCCCGACGGCGATGACGGTGCCGGGCAGGGCGTAGCCCATCCCGGCGATACGACTGAGCGAGGAGGTCAGTCGGCCCGGCATCAGGCGGTGGCCATAGGCGAGGAACAGGGCCAGCAACAGTGCCAGGATGGCGGTCAGTCCGGCCAGGCCCAGCGAGCGGCCCACCAGCACGGCGAAATCGCCCAGATCGCTGCGCGGCGTGACCTCGATGCTCCAGGCGAGCAGTTGCAGCGAGGGGACGAGAAAGCCCAGCGCCAGTGGCAGGGCGCAGGCGACGAATGCCAGGGCGGCCGCGCCGCGGCGCAGACGGAAGGAGGGGCGCGCCTGCCAGTGGCCGTGATGGTGGTAGCGCGCCTGTCGCCGCGAGAGGCGCTCGATGATGATCACCGTGAAGATGAAGGTCAGCAGCAGCGCGGAGAGCTGGGCGGCGGCGATGGTGTCATCCAGCCCGAACCAGGTGCGGAAGATGCCGGTGGTCAGCGTCGGGATGCCGAAGTACTGCACCGTGCCGTAGTCGGCCAGCGTCTCCATGATTGCCAGCGACAGGCCGGCGACGATCGACGGCCGGGCCAGCGGCAGGGCGACGCGACGGAACATCTGCCAGGGGTTGAGCCCCAGCGAGCGCGCCACGTTCAGCGCGCTGGCGGACTGCTCGAGGAACGCCGCCCTCGAGAGCATGTAGACATAGGGGTAGAGCACCAGCGTCAGCATGACGATCGCGCCACCCAGCGAGCGGACCTCCGGGAACGGGTACTCGCCCACCGACCAGCCGGTCAGTGCCCGCAGGCCCGACTGCACCGGGCCGGCCACGTCGAGAAGGCCGGTGTAGGTGTAGGCGATGATGTAGGCCGGCATCGCCAGCGGCAGCAGCAGGGCCCACTCGAACACCCGCCGCCCGGGAAATTCGCACACCGACAGCAGCCACGCCGCGCCGGTGCCCAGGAAAAAGGTCCCGACCCCGACGCCGATGGCGAGCAGGGCCGAGTTGATCACGTAGTCGGCCAGTACCGTGTCGGCCAGATGCGACCAGGTCGACTTGTCGGGCCAGAACACGGACGCGACGATCACCGCGAGTGGCAGGGCCAGCAGCGCGGTGATCAGGATCATGCCGGTTTTCCACGCAGAGAAGCCACCTGCCCGTTGCCGGGCAAGTGGCTCGTCAAGCATGGATTCGGGCGTGTGGCCGGTGCTTACTGCCATCCGGCCCGGTCCATCAGGCGGACCGCGTCAGGGTTGAGTTCACCGAGCTTGCTCAGGTTGAGGTCGTCGGCCTTGAAGTCGCCCCACTGGGCCAGCGTGTCGGAGGCCGGGACGCCCGGGCGAACCGGGAACTCGTTGTTGACCTGGGCGTACCACTCCTGCGAATCCTTGGTCGTCAGGTACTCGAGCAGCGTCTTGACTGCCTCGGTCTTGGTGCTTGCGGCAACCATGCCGGCACCCGAGACGTTGACGTGCGCGCCGCGCTCGTCCTGGTTGGGCCAGACCAGACGAACGGCATCGGCCGCAGCCTTGTCGGTGTCGCTGCCGTTCTGCATGGCGCCGTAGTAGTAGGTGTTGGCGACGGCGATGTCGCACTCGCCGGCCGCTACCGCACGGATCTGATCACGATCACCGCCCTGCGGCTTGCGCGCCATGTTGGCGACGAGGCCTTCGGCCCATTCCTGGGTCCATTCCTCACCGTGCGCGGCGATCAGCGAGGCGACCAGTGACTGGTTGTAGACGTTGTTCGAGGAGCGGATGCAGATGCGGCCCTTGAACTTCGGGTCGGCCAGATCGGCATAGCTCGTGATGGCACCGTCCTCGACGCGCTCCTTGTGGGCGAAGATCACCCGGGCGCGCTGCGACAGGCCGAACCACTGGTTGTCGACGTCGCGCAGGTTCGCCGGCACGCGCTCGGTCAGCGCGTCGGATTCGATCGCCTGCAGCACGCCGGCTTCCTTGGCGCGGTGCAGGTTGCCGGCATCGACGGTGATCAGCAGGTCGGCCGGGGTGTTCTCGCCTTCGCTTTCCAGGCGGGAAAGCAGTGCGCCGGCCTTGGCGGTCAGAAGCTTGGCCTCGATGCCCGTGTCCTCGGTGAAGCGTTCGAGCAGCGGGGCGATCAGGTGTTCCTTGCGAGCGGAGTAGACGTTCAGCGTGGTGGCCGCTTGCTCGGCGCCGGCACCGTTGTTGTCGGCCTGGTCGCCATTGTCGCTGCAGCCGGCCAGGGTGAGGCCCGAGGCGGCGAGCGCCATGGCGGCGAATCGAATGAACCGGGACATATGAGAAACCTCGTGGTGGATCGTTGATTGTAATTCGACGAAAACGGCTTGATCACGTGAAAGCGAGAGCCACGATAGCCGAGCCGAAAACGGCTGTCAAATGAGAATCATTCCTAGTCCAACTTCGATTGGTATCCACTCCCGGGCGGCGTGAACTGGTCCCAGTAGGGTTCGCCGGCAAAGCGCTGGCCGAGGAAATCGATGAAGGCGCGTACCCGCGCGGCCAGATGGCGTGTCTGCGGGTACACGGCGTAGGCGCCTATCTCGGGCCACTCGGTATCGGTCAGGACAGGGACCAGCCGTCCTTCGGCCACGGCATGATGCAGCAGGAAGGTCGGTTCGATCACGATGCCCGCACCCCGGATGGCGGCCTCTCTGAGGAAGTCGCCATTGTTCACTCGCAACCGCGTGCGTCCCTTCACCGGTTGCCAGCGCCCTTGCTCATCGCGATAGCCCCAGACGTGGTTGGCCGGCACGTTGCTGTAGATCAGACAGTCGTGATCGGTCAGCTGTGACGGGTGGTGCGGTGTGCCGCGACGCGCCAGGTAGTCCGGGCTGGCGGCCGCCATGTTGCGAATCGGGGCGAGCTTGCGGGCGATCAGCGTGGAGTCGGGCAGGCTCGCCAGTCGCACGCCCAGGTCGAAGCCTTCCGCGACCAGATCGACCTCGTTGTCGTCCAGGTTCAGATCGAAGTTCACCCGTGGGTGGGCAGCCATGAAGGCGTTGATCGCCGGCTGCAGGTGCAGCAGGCCGAAGGAGAGCGGGGCGGCCAGCCGGATCACGCCGGAGAGTTCGCCGTGTTCGCGGCTGACCGCCTCCTCGGCCTCGTCCAGGTCGGCGAGCAGTCGGGTTGCCCGGTGGTAGAAGTGCTCGCCGGAGGGGGTGAGTGCCAGGTGGCGGGTGGTGCGGTGGATCAGCTCGACGCCCAGGTGGTTCTCCAGGTCGCGCAGGCGACGACTGACAGCGGACTTGGCAATACCGAGGCGTTCGGCCGCGCCGCTGATCGAGCCGACGTCCGCCACGCAGGCGAAGGTGGCCATGGCGTTGAAGCGATCCATTTGTTCTCTTCTCGGCAACAGTGTTTTGAGAGATTAGTGGTTTAAAACCCCGCCGGCAACGACCAGACTTTGCGCAGATTCGGACCGGGCGAAGGGAGAAACCAATCGATGCAATGGCGGAACACGGCAGCGGGGTACGGCGTGGTGTCGATCGCGGCCCACTGGCTGATCGCCGGGGGCGTGATCGGGCTGTTCGCCCTGGGCTGGTGGATGGTCGATCTGACCTACTACGATCCGTGGTATCGCCAGGCACCGTCGATCCACAAGGCGGTAGGCGTGCTGTTGTTCATCCTGCTGGTTGGTCGGCTGGCCTGGCGCTGGGGCAACCCGCGCCCCCGGCCGCTGGGAAGGCCGCTGGAGCGTCGACTCGCCCGACTGGTGCACGGTCTGTTCTACCTGCTGCTGTTCGCGGTGATGATCGCCGGTTACCTGATCTCGACCGCCGACGGCAGTTCGATCGACGTGTTCGGCCTGTTCGCCGTGCCGGCCACGCTGAGCGACCTGCCGAATCAGGAGGACATCGCCGGCAACATTCACCGCTGGCTCGCATGGACCGTCATGGGGCTGACCGTCGTCCACGCGAGTGCGGCATTCAAGCACCATCTCATCGACCGCGACCGAACGCTTGTCCGCATGCTCCGGCCAACCTCCAGTCATTCTGCAACCAACGAGGGAGACCCATCATGAAGAAACTGACCACAGCCGTGCTGGCCGGCGCGCTCGCCGCACCCGCCGCTTTCCTGCCGATGCAGGCGCAGGCCGCCGAGTACGTCATCGACACCGAGGGACAGCACGCCTTCATCGAGTGGCGCATCCAGCATCTGGGCTACTCCTGGCTGTATGGACGCTTCAACGATTTCGAGGGCCAGTTCGAGTACGAGGACGGCCAGATCGAGGATGCCAGCGTCGAGGTGACCATCGACATGGCCAGCCTCGATTCGAACCACGCCGAGCGTGACAAGCACCTGCGCGAGAAGGATTTCTTCTATGTGAAGGAATACCCGCAGGCCACCTTCAAGAGCACCGGGATCGAGTCCACCGACGACGGCTTCGTCATCATCGGTGATCTGACCATGCGTGGCGTGACCAAGGAGATCGAGATCGAGGCCGAGAAGATCGGCGAGGGCGAGGATCCCTGGGGCGGTTATCGCGCCGGGTTCCACGGCACCACGACGCTGACGCTCAAGGACTTCGGCATCGACTACGACCTGGGCCCGGCCGCGACCGAGGCCGAGGTGACGCTGTCGGTCGAGGGCATTCGCCAGTAGCGCCACCTGCAGTGCCATGAAAAAACCCCGGCAAGGGTGACCTTGCCGGGGTTTCACGTTTCGCGATGCGCGGTTCGTCAGAAGTCGAACTGGGCGCCGACCATGACGGTGCGCGGCTTGCCGACGCGGAAACCGGCCGGGCGAATGGAGGCGACGTAGGTCTCGTCGGTGAGGTTCTCCACCTCGGCGAACAGCTTGGCGTGCTTGGTCAGCCGGTAGTTCGCGGACAGGTCGACGATGGTGCGGGCATCGACCTTCTCGCCGGCCGGGATCGGCCCGCTGCCGGCCACCGCGCGGCTTTCGCCGACGTAATTGGCCGTGGCATGGACGCCGAAGCGCTCACCGACCACGCCTGCGGAAAGCGAGAGCTGGTGCTCGGGCGTGTTGGGCAGCTCGTCACCTTGCTGCACGTCGCCCCAGGCGCCGTAGTCGGAGTCGAAGCTGTTCTGGAACTCGGTGTCGGTCCAGGTGTAGGCAAGGCGAACCGGCAGGTTGACCCCCCAGTCGCGTCCGGCGGCCAGGTCGTACAGGGCGAGCGCCTCGATGCCGCGGACCTCGACTTCACCGCCATCGAAGCTGTCGCCGATGTCACAGCCGCCGCCGGTCGACGCGGTGCACACACCGACCAGGTTCTCGTAGTCATTGAGAAAACCGATCAGCTCGGACTGGAACGCGCCGTTGTTGTAGCGGAAACCGGCTTCCCAGTTGACGGCCTCTTCCTCTTGGGCACCGCCAACACCGGTGGGGGCAAAGCCTTTGTAGACGCCGCCGAGCAGCTGCCAGTTGTCGTTGACGTCGAAGGTCGCGCCCAGTCCCGGGATGAGGACGTTGTAGTCGGCGGACTCGTCGTCGCGCGAGACGGTGGTGCGATCGGCATCGGCATAGCGGGTGCGGTCGATGGCGATCGATTCGTAACGCAGCCCGGGCGTGACGGCCAGCCGGCCGAAGTCCATCCGATCCTGAACGAAGGCGGCGACGGTCTTCGCTTCGGTGACACGGTTGCCCGCGCCGCCGAGCTCGCCGCGCTCGGTCAACACCAGTGAACCGTCGACCATGTCGTATTGGTCGACCCACTGGAATCGATCGATCTCGTCTTCGTGGTAGCGCAGGCCGAACTTCAGGTGGTGGTCGACGTCGCCGGCCGCGATACGCCAGTTGGCACGCGATTCGATCCCCTGCGAAACGTACTCGCGGTTGTTGGCCTTGATATTGCCACGCAGGTCGGCGTCGTTCGCGCCGGTGATCCAGCTCATTTCGTCGCTGTGGGTGTCGGGGTCGTCGAGGATGGCCGAGATACCGGTGCCGTCGACGTCGTTGAGCTTGTACCAGTTGCGGTGGAATTCGTTCCGGTACAGCGTGGTGGTCACGTCCATCGCCGGGCTCAACTCGACGAAATGGCGCAGCTGGTACTGGGTATGCTCGGTGTCGATCCGGTCATTGGCCGAGCCGGCGTAGCGGCGAAACGGATCGGCCTCGTAGTCCTCGCGGGTCAGGCCCAGGTAGGTCTCTTCGATGGCCTTTTCGTCGCGGGCGAGCTTGAGTTCGAGCTCCTGGTAGCGCTCGGCGCTGGCCGGCGTGTTGATGCGGAACTTGCCCAGGTAGTTCTGGATTTCGTAGCCGGGATGCTCGTCGCCGCGCCGGGGCGTGTCCAGCTCACGGAAGCCGTCGGTGGCATCCTGGTAGGTCTCGAGCAGGTAGCCGAAGGTCTCCTCGCTGTCGCCGTACCAGGCATGCAGGCGGCGGGCGTCGCGCTCGCCGGCAGAGAGGCGCACTCGACCCTGTGCCTCGCCCGGGATGGGAGTGGAGGTCATGTTCAGGGCACCGCCGATGGTGTAGGGGCCGTACTCGATCGATGACGAGCCCTTGCGCACCTCGACCGAGTGCATGCGGGCGATATTGGGGAAGTAGTAGGCGGACGGTGCCGCGTAGGGGGCGGGCGCGATCATCACGCCATCCTCCATCACCGTGATCCGGCTGTTCCGATCCTGGTTCGCGCCGCGGATGGAGATGTTCGGGAACAGGCCGTGGCCCTCTTCCTCGGTGACGTATACGCCCGGCACCTGTCGCAATACCTTCATCGAATCGTTGCCGGGGATGGTCTCGAGGGTCTGGGCGTCGAGCACATGCGCGGAGCCGGCCACGTCGCGGATCGCCGCCGCTCCGCCGACGATCGATATGCGATCGAGAACCGGGCTGGTGGCGATCGGCACGGGAACGGTGGTCTCGTCCCCCATGGCCGGGGTGGCGAGGACGGTGGCGATGGCGGCGGCGAGTGTGCCGCGTCTTGCGGATCTAAGGATCATGAAGGCTCTCCAGTCATGTCGTCATCGGTGACCGCTCAGGGGCGGTCAGGAGGGCGAAGGCTGGCTGGCTTGATCCGCAGACGGGGATCTGGCTGGCTCGCGTTCTAAGTCGGTTTTGTCTACTTGGTCAGGATCAGCTTGTTCGAGGCCGTGATGCGAAGCAGGTACCACTGGCCGTCGTGCTGGATTCGGATCTGCCCCGTCGGACCCAGTAATCGTTCACTGACGATCGTCGGAGGTTCCGGTCGGGCGGGACGTGATTCTCCTTGTGGTTGCTGCATGGGTCGTTGGCTCCATGTTTCAGGCAAAGGGCGGTCGGTTGGTGTCGGCGACCATGCCTCCCGTCGGGACGGGGCATTACCACCAGCAGGCGGCCGGGCCGTGTTGGTCGCCGCCTCCTCCGTGGCAGTGCCGACGGCGCGCTTGGCGCGCCCCAAGAGCGTCGGTGACCGGGCAGGGCGATCTGCTGACGCACAGACCTGCCCGAGGTCGGCGGGGATCATATTCATTTGCAGGCACAAATGCAAACCAATACCATTTGCGTTTATCGAGAGCCGTGCCCGTTCATGAGCAAGGGCGGGGTGGCTTTTGTGGTCTCGCTGGCTGTCATCCGCGGTCAGGGATGCAGTAAAGTGCCCGCCAAGCAGGTCGGGGTTACGTCCCGACCGAACAGGTATCCGGAGGGAAGATTGATGGGTTCTGCTGTGCTGGCGGTTCTGCTGGGCTTGGTGATCCTCGTGTGGAGCGCCGACCGGTTCGTCGAGGGGGCGGCCGCCACGGCCAAGCATCTCGGCATGTCGCCGCTGCTGATCGGCATGGTGATCATGGGGTTCGGTACCTCGGCCCCCGAGCTGGTGGTGTCGGTGATGTCCGCCATCGATGGCAGCCCGGGCATCGCCCTGGGTAACGCCTATGGCTCGAACATCGCCAATATCGCCCTGATCCTGGGCCTGACCGCGGTGATCGCGCCGATTGCCGTGCACTCGCAGGTGATCCGCCGCGAGCTGCCGATCCTGCTCGGCGTCACCGCCATTGCCGCGTTGCAGGTGCACGACGGCGAGATCACGCGCGTGGAGGCGATCATTCTGCTGGTGCTGCTGGTGGTCCTGCTGGGCTGGAACATCTACCAGGGACGTCGCGGACAGGTGGATGCCCTGGGCGGCGAGGTCGAGCAGGAGCTGGTCAGCCACCCGATGCCGCTGAAGAAGGCGCTGATCTGGGTGGCGATCGGCCTGATCCTGCTGGTGGTCAGTTCGCGTCTGCTGGTGTGGGGCGCGGTCGACATCGCCCAGTTCTTCGGTGTCAGCGATCTCGTCATCGGCCTGACGGTGGTGGCCATCGGCACCTCGCTGCCGGAACTGGCCTCGTCGATCGCGGCGATCCGCAAGAACGAGCACGACATGGCGTTGGGCAATGTCATCGGATCGAACCTGTTCAACACGCTGGCGGTGGTCGGCCTGGCCGGAGTGATCCACCCCATGGCCGCCGAGCCCGAGGTGTTCACGCGCGACATGCTGGTGATGGGCGCGCTGACGCTGGCGTTGTTCTTCTTTGCCTATGGCTTCCGTGGTCCCGGCCGGATCAACCGGATCGAGGGCGTGGTGCTGCTGGCGGCCTTCGCCGGCTATACCGCCTACCTGTTAGGCACGACTTTCGTCGGCTGAGATGGGCCATTCCTGTCCGCTTTGCGGTGACAGGCTGGCACCGTTTGCCACGGTGGCCGACGGCCCGAAGCGCGCCGGTCAGACACTGGATTTCCTCGACTGCCCGAGCTGCCGGCTGGTGGTGCGCGACCCGGCCGCCTGGCCCTCGCCCGGGGCGGAGGCCGACTACTACCGCCTGCACGAGAATCGTGCCGACGATCCCGGCTATCGCCGCTTTCTCGCCCCCGCCTTCGCGCATCTGGCCGACGTACTGACCCCGGGAGTGCACGCCCTGGATTTCGGTTGCGGGCCGGACTCGGCCCTGATCGCCATGGCACGCGAGCGGGGCGTCGAGATGGCCGGCTGGGACCCGCAGTTCCGCCCCGACGCGCAGGTGCTCGAGCGAGGTCCGTATGACGTCATCACCTGTACCGAGACGGTCGAACACCTGCACCGCCCGAGCGCGGTGTTCGAGCGGCTGGAACGGCTGCTGCGCCCCGGCGGGCGGCTGATCGTCCAGACCGGTTTCGTCCCCGAACGGCCCGCCTTCGACAACTGGCACTACCGCCGTGATCCCACCCACGTGATCCTGTATCGGGCCGAGACCTTTCAATGGCTGGCCGCCGCGCGTGGCTGGCAGGTGGTGGCGATCGAGGCGCCCGTGGCGGTGTTCGAGAGGCCGGCGTCGACTTGATCGTGGCGGGCGGGCTGCCTAACGTTTCGGTTTCAGCCTGCCACCGCCGAGGAATGCCATGAAAGCGATCGGATTCGAACGCCACCTGCCCGTCGACCATCCCGAGGTCTTTCGTGCCTTCGATCTGCCGGTGCCCGAGCCCGGGTCACACGACCTGCGGGTGGCGGTGGAAGCGGTCTCGGTCAACCCGGTCGATACCAAGGTGCGTGCGCCGCGGCACGCGGACCCGGACCATCCCGACAATCGCGCCGACCCGGCCCCGCGTGTGCTGGGCTTCGATGCCCTCGGCGTGGTCGATGCGGTCGGCGACTCGGTGACCCGTTTCCAGCCGGGCGACGTGGTGTTCTATGCCGGTGACATCGGCCGGCCGGGCAGCAACGCCGAATTCCAGCTGGTCGACGAGGCGATCGTCGGCCACGCCCCGCGCGGTATCGAGCCGGCCGACGCCGCTGCCCTGCCGCTGACCGCGCTCACCGCCTGGGAGACGCTGTTCGATCGGCTGGGGCTGGCGCCCGATGGTGAGGATGCCGGTACCCCAATACTCCTGATCAACGGGGCCGGTGGGGTCGGCTCGATGGCGATCCAGCTGGCCCGTGCCGCCGGTCTGAGGGTGATCGCCACCGCCTCGCGACCCGAATCGCGGCAATGGTGCCTCGATCTGGGCGCCGAGGTGGTGGTCGACCATTTCGCTGACCTGCCGGCCCAACTGGCCGAGCACGGTATCAGTGAGATCCCGGCGATTGCCTGCTTCAATGACCTCGACCGGCACTACACCGCCATGGCCGAACTGGTCGCGCCGCAGGGACGGCTGGCGAGTATCGTCGGCAACAAGTCGCCGCTGCCGTTCCAGGAACTGCGCAACAAGAGTGTCGGATTCTTCTGGGAATACATGTTCACCCGGCCGCGCTTCGACACCGCGGACAAGGGGCGGCAGGGCGAGATCCTCGATACCGTCGCGACCATGGTCGAGGAGGGACGGGTGCTGACCACCCGCCACGAGGTGCTCGGCGAGATAAGCGCCGAGAACCTGCGAGCCGCCCATCGTGCGCTGGAAGGCGGGCACGTGATCGGCAAGCTGGTCCTCTCCGGTTTCAGCGACTAGTTTTCCACTCGCCGTATGAAAAAAGCGCCCCCGGTTTCTGTCGGGGGCGCTTTGCGTTCCGTCGGGTGGGCTGGTGCATAGGGAAACTCTGCACGAATGCCATGCCACTCTGGCTGGGCGAGTCGTTCGTGGTCAAGGCGCGCAGAGCGGTATGGCATTCGTGCAGAGTTTCCCTAGCAGGTTCGGGCGAGCTGATCCTGGACCAGTGCCCGCGTGCGGGCCGTGATCCAGCGCGCCGGTTCGGCCAGGGCCTGCTCGAGCGTGATCGAGCCGTCGCAAAGGGCGCGGGCGTCGGTCAGGCCGAAGGCGGCCAGTTCCGACTCGCTGCAGGCAATGCTGCCGGCGACAGCCACGACCGGCACGCCAAGCTGCCGCGCCCGGCCAACCACCTCGGCGACCACCTTGCCGCGCGAGGTCTGGCCGTCGATTTGCCCCTCGCCGGTAATCACCAGCTGCGAGGCGCCGATCGCCGCGTCCAGGTCGATCAGATCGGCGAGGTAGCTCGCACCCATGCGGGCCGTGCCGCTGAGGACGCAGCCGAGCGCAAAGCCCAGCCCTCCGGCTGCACCAGCGCCCGGCGCATCGGCCGGGCGGTGCAGGCCGCCCGCCGCGTCGATCACCTCGGCCAGCCGGACCAGGTGGGCGTCCATGGCCTCGATATCGGCCTCGGCCAGCCCCTTCTGTGGACCGAACACGGCGCTGGCGCCGTGCGGGCCGGTCAGCGGGTTGTCGACGTCGTTGAGCACTACGATCTCGACTTCCTCCAGTCGCGGGACGAGTTCGGTGATGTCCACGCGAGCCAGCGAGGCAAGTCCCGCCGGTGTCGGTGGCAATTCGCGGCCGTCGGCATCGAGAAAACTTACGCCCAGTGCGGCGAGCATGCCGGCGCCGCCATCGACGGTGCCACTACCGCCCAGGCCGATCAGCAATTGCTCCGCGCCGGCCTCGATGGCGATAGCCATCAACTCGCCGACGCCGCGGCTGTCCAGTTGCCAAGGATTGCGGCGGTCCGATGGCACCAGATCCAGCCCACAGGCCGAGGCGACGTCGATCACCGCTCGCCGACCATCGGCATCGAAGCCCCAGCCGGCGGAGACGTGATCCCCGCTCGGGCCGTGGACGTCCGACAGGTGCCACTCCCAGCCGAGCGTGTGCGTGATCAGGTCCGCGGTGCCCTCGCCGCCGTCGGCCATGGGTAGGGCACGGATCTGAGCCCTCGGGCAGGCGGCATGAACGCCGCGCGCCATGGCGTTGGCCACGGCGACAGCATCCAGGCTGCCCTTGAAGCTGTCCGGGCAGAGCACGACCGGCAGCGGATCAGACAAGGATCAGCCCCAGCAAGTAGATGGTGACCATCGCGCTGATGCCCTGCAGCAGGGTGGCGGTGGTGAATGCCTTGTAGGCCGTGGACACCTTCATGCGGCTGAACTGCGAGACCACCCAGAAAAAGCTGTCGTTGGCGTGCGAGACGGTCATCGCGCCGGCGCCGACGGCCATCACGGCGAGTACCCGGCCCATGTCCGAGTCCAGCCCCAGGTCGGGCAGCAACGGGGCGACCAGCGTCGAGGCGGTCACCAGCGCCACGGTCGAGGAACCCTGCGCGGACTTCAGTGCCGCGGCGATGATGAACGGCACCAGCAGCCCGAGGCCGAGCCCAGCGAGCGCCGTGCCCAGTTGGTCGCCCAGCGGGGTGGCCCGCAGCACGTTGCCGAACGCGCCGCCGGCGCCAGTGATCAGGATGATCGGTGCGGCCAGCAGAATGCCGTCGACGGTGATCTGGTGGAAGCGGTCCTTGCGATCCGCGCCCTTGATCAGGCCGAAGGCGGCGATCACGCCGATGGCGAGCGCGACGACCGGCTGACCGAGAAAGATCAGGGTGGAGGCGAGCATGCCCGGGGCGGCGTCGCGCGTGGCGAGGCTGGCGACCGAGCCCAGGCAGATCAGCGCGATCGGGGCGATGATCGGCATGAAGGAGGCCAGCGTCGACGGACGATGGGTCATGTCCGGTTCGGGTTCCTCGATTTCCTCGCCAACCGCCTCGCTGATCGGGTCCGGCTCCAGCAGTTCCTCGTCGTTGGCCTTGGAGTAGCGACCTGCCCAGAGTGCGCCGACCACGGCGGTGACCGCGGCGACGACCAGGCCGACCAGGATCACCAGGCCCAGCGAGTCGGCGATGTCGAGGTTGGCTGCCGCGGCGATCGGGCCCGGCGTCGGCGGGACGAAGTTGTGGGTGGCGAACAGGCCGGTCGCCAGTGCCACGCTCATCGCGACCACCGAGATGCCGGTCTTCTTCGCCAGCGCGTTCTTGAGCGAGTTGAGGATCACATAGCCCGAGTCGCAGAACACCGGGATCGAGACGATGTAACCGATCAGGGAGACGGTGAAGTTCGGGAAGCGATCCGACAGCAGGCGGATGATCGCCTCGGCCATGACGATGGCCGCACCACTGCGCTCGAGGATCACGCCGATGATGGTGCCCAGTGCGATCACGATGCCGATGTAGCCGAGCGTGCCGCCGAAGCCGTCGTTGATGAGACCGATGGCCTCCTTGGGGGCGATCCCGCCGGCCAGTGCCATGGCGAAAGCGGCCAGCAACAGGGCCAGGAACGGGTGCATGCGTAGTTTCGCGGTGGCGAACACCAGCGCGATCACCACGATGATCAGGCTTGCGATAAGCATGGTGCTCATTCTCCTTGGGGGATGGTTGCGTTGTTGTTTTTATCGGCGTCGCCGTACCGGCATGGACGGCGACCGTGGGAGTCTAGACGCGGTGCCCGGTCGCCGCGACATGGAATTTCCGATCTGCCGATCCAGTGCGTTTTCCCCGCCAATACATGGCAAGCGAGTGCAGGAATGCATTGCATGCGCCCCACCTCACCCGGGCGATTGCTCGGTGTCGTCGACGCAAAAAAAGCCGCTTCCCGAAACGGGAGGCGGCTTTACGAGTGCCGATCGGTTGTGCCCGACCAGGCGCTGAAGCAAGGGAGTGGTGGGCCCAACAGGACTCGAACCTGTGACCAAGCGATTATGAGTCGCCTGCTCTAACCAACTGAGCTATGGGCCCTGGAGGTGGCGAGAACCACGCGGGCCGGCGGTGAGCCGGCCCGGGGGGGATTATTCCAACTTCGCGTCGATGAAGCTGCGCAGCTTCTCCGAGCGTGACGGGTGGCGCAGCTTGCGCAGTGCCTTGGCCTCGATCTGACGGATACGCTCGCGGGTGACGTCGAACTGCTTGCCGACCTCCTCGAGGGTGTGGTCGGTGTTCATGCCGATGCCGAAGCGCATCATCAGTACCTTGGCCTCGCGCGGGGTCAGCGTCGAGAGGATCTCGCGCACGATCTCGGAGAGCGAGGCGTTGGTGGCCGAGTCCAGCGGCGAGACCGCGCCCTGGTCCTCGATGAAGTCGCCCAGGCTCGAATCGTCGTCCTCGCCGATGGGCGTCTCCATGGAGATCGGTTCCTTGGAGATCTTCATCACCCGGCGAACCTTGTCCTCGGGCAGGTCCATCCGCTCGGCCAGCTCTTCCGGGGTGGCCTCGCGGCCCATCTCCTGGAGCATCTGCCGGCTGATGCGGTTGAGTTTGTTGATCGTCTCGATCATGTGCACCGGGATGCGGATGGTGCGCGCCTGGTCGGCGATCGAGCGGGTGATCGCCTGGCGGATCCACCAGGTGGCGTAGGTCGAGAACTTGTAGCCGCGGCGGTATTCGAACTTGTCGACCGCCTTCATCAGGCCGATGTTGCCTTCCTGGATCAGGTCGAGGAACTGCAGGCCGCGGTTGGTGTACTTCTTGGCGATCGAGATGACGAGACGCAGGTTGGCCTCGATCATCTCCTTCTTTGCCCGGCGGGCCTTGGCCTCGCCCAGGGTCACCTGGCGGTTGACCTCGCGGATCTGGCCGACCGAGAGCTGGCTGTCGCGCTCGACCATGGCGAGCCGCTTGGCCAGGCGCTCGATCTCCGGCTGCGCGGCGGCGAACTTGGCCGTCGGCTTGCCCTTCGTGACCTCGGCGATCCAGTCGTTGCTGGTCTCGTGGCCGCGGAAGGCGTGGATGAAGGTCTCGCGCTTGATGCCACCCTTCTCGACGGCCTGCTGCAGGATCTGCTTTTCCAGCAGGCGTACGCGGGCGATGGCGTCACGCACCTGCTTGACCAGCCGCTCGTTGAAGTTCGGGTTGAGCTTCAGGGTGATCAGCTGGTCGGCGATCTGGTCGGTGAGCGCCTTGATCTTGTCGCCGTCGGTCTTGGCCTTGCGGCTCTTGGTGGCAATGGCGTGGCGCTTCTCGTGCAGATCCTTGAGATCCATGACGACGGCACGCACCGCCTCGACGTCGATGCCGGTGTCCTTCTCGTCCTCGTCATCGTCGTCCGAGTCGTTCTTGTTGCCGCCCGGGGTCGGGATCTCGTCGTCGAGCACGTGGAAGCCGACCACGACGTCGGCGAGCTTGATCTCCTCGGCCTCGACACGGGCGTACTGGGCCAGCAGGGTGTCCAGCGTCGGCGGGAAGGCCGCCATGGCGATGGTGACTTCGCGCAGGCCTTCCTCGATGCGCTTGGCGATCTCGATCTCGCCCTCGCGGTTGAGCAGGTCGACCGTGCCCATCTCGCGCATGTACATGCGCACCGGGTCGGTGGTACGGCCGAACTCGGCATCCACCTGCGAGGCGAGAACGGCGACGGCCTCCTCGGTGGCCGCGTCGTCGTCGGAAACGCGCTGTTCGTCCGACAGGCCCAGGTCATCCTTGTCCGGCGGCGTCTCGGCCACGTGGATACCCATGTCCTGGATCATGCCGATGATCACTTCGATCTGTTCGGCGTCTACCAGCGACTCGGGCAGATGGTCATTGATCTCGGCATACGTCAGGTAACCCTGCTCGTTGCCCAGGGCGATCAACTGCTTGATGCTGGTCTGTTGGTCTTGCTGCATCGGCGTGGAACCTGCTCCGGCAATTCGATGAAAAACGTCTGCGGCCGCGCCGCGGGCTGGCGGGCGCCATGTCCCGGCGTCATGTCTTTGGATTCTGGCGGCGCGAGGAGACGTCCGGGTCTCGCGCGGGTGTCCCGAAGGGCCGGTCGATCGGACGGGCTGACGGTTCGGGTGTTCCCGTTGGGGAACAAGAAATTATAACGTGTGGGCGGCCTTTCGTCCATGTGCGGCGCCGGTGAGAGCGGCGCCATCGGGGTGTTCAGCGGCGCGTGGAGTCGCCGGTCAGGCCGGATCGCAGTTGCCGTTTCTTCGCCTCGAGCGCCTCACGCCGACGCCGTTTTTCCAGTATGTCGCTGAGCATCGTGGCGGCGTTTTCCTCGTTTTCAATACCCACGAGCTCCTGGGCCTCGGCGGCCTGCCGGTCGTCGGGCTGCAGCTGGTCGGTCAGCAGTCGGCCGATCACGGCCGGTGGTTGCCCTTCGTGCCAAACCGATTCGGGGCGCACGCGCTCGATCAGGCGCGGGTAGGCGAGCAGCAGCCGCAGGATGATGTGTTCTTCCGAACGCGACGGCGGCGGGCGCTTGGCGGCGGTCGGGCCGGTGGACTCGCCGGCCTCGCGCATCGGCTTGCCGAACAGGCCGTGATGGCGGTCGACCTGACGTTCGGTCAGGCGGCGCAGGCTGCCGGGCGGCATGCTTGCGATCAGCTGGTGAGCCTGCTTGTTCTTGCGCGCCCGGGCGGCGGTATCGTCGCCGGGGATGCTCTCGTCCAGGTGCAGGGTGAGGAAGCGATCGAAACCGAGTGCCTCCTGCTCGACGAAGCGCTCGAAACCGGCCTTGCCGTGGGCGCGCACGTAGCTGTCAGGGTCCTCGCCCTCGGGCAGGAAGGCGAAGCGCAGGTCGCGCCCGTCCTGCATCAGCGGCAGGGCGACCGAGAGTGCCTTGACCGCCGCACGCCGGCCGGCGGCATCGCCATCGAAGCAGAACACCAGCCGCTCGGTCTGACGAAAGAGCAGGGCGAGCTGCTCGGCGGTGGTTGCCGTGCCCAGCGTCGCCACGGCGTGAGCCACGCCGTTCTGCGCCAGCAGGATCACGTCCATGTAGCCTTCGACCACGATCAACTGGTCGGGGCGCTGACCGACTTGTCGCGACTCGTACAGCCCGTAGACGCCGAAGCCCTTGTGGAAGAGCTCGGTCTCCGGCGAGTTGAGGTACTTGGGCTCGCCGGGCCCGATCACCCGGCCACCGAAGCCGATCACGTGCCCGCGCGGGTCGCGGATGGGAAAGATCACTCGACCGCGGAAGCGGTCGTAGCGATCGCCGTTGTCCCGCTGGATCAGAAGCCCCGTGGCGACGAGTTCCTCGGCGGTTGCCCGGCCAGCCAGTGCCGCCTCGACGTGATTGCCCGCAGGCGCGAAACCCAGTGCGAAGCGGGCGGCCGTCTCGCCGGTCAGTCCGCGCTGCTTGAGAAAGTCGATCGCCTCGGGCGAGCGCTTGAGGTTGCCGCGGAACCAGTCGGTCGCCACGGCGGTGACCTGGCGCAACCGGCCGATGCGGTCGAGTTTTTCCTGGTCGCCTTTCTCGCGCGGAATCTCCAGGCCCAGGCGGCCGGCGAGATGTTCGATCGCGGTGGGGAAGTCCAGGTGGTCGTATTCCATCAGGAATCCCACCACGTTGCCGTGCACCCCGCAGCCGAAGCAGTGATAGAACTGCTTCTCGGGGGTGACGTAGAACGAGGGCGTCTTCTCCTGGTGGAACGGGCAGCAGGCCGCGAATTCCTTGCCCTTCTTCTTCAGCGGCACGCGCGCGCCGATCACCTCGACGATGTCCGAGCGCGAGACGACTTCCTCGACGAAGGCTTCCGGGATGCGGCTCATGGGCTCCTCAACGCTAGAACGAGAAAAACCGGCCCCCCGCGGGGGAGCCGGTTTGCTTGGATCACGGTGCGAGCGTGGCCCGACCCGAGCAAGGCGTTACGCCGCCTTGTCGAGCAGGTCGAGCAGGTCGCCGATTTCCATCGCCTTCGGCTTGACCAGCCAGAAGCGCTGCAGGAAGGCATCGAAGTCTTCCAGGATCTCGCGGGCACGCGCGCTGTCGGTGCGGCGGGCGTGCTCCTCGAGGATCGAGCGCAGGTGCTGGCGATGCGGCTCGAGCTCGGCGGCCTGCAGGCGGTGGATGTCGACCAGCTCGTGGTTGTAGCGGTCGACGAAGTCGTTCGCCTCGTCGAGGACGTAGGCGAAGCCGCCGGTCATGCCGGCACCGAAGTTGATGCCGGTGTGGCCGAGGATGGTGACGACACCGCCGGTCATGTACTCGCAGCCGTGGTCGCCACAACCCTCGATCACCGCCTGGGCGCCCGAGTTGCGCACGGCGAAGCGCTCGCCGGCCTGGCCGGCGGCGTACAGCTTGCCGTTCGTCGCGCCGTACAGGCAGGTGTTGCCGATGATCGGGGTCTCGTTGGTGGCAAACGAGCTGCCCTTGGGCG
The DNA here is from genome assembly GCF_001641825.1 of Guyparkeria sp. WRN-7. Classification (GTDB taxonomy): domain Bacteria; phylum Pseudomonadota; class Gammaproteobacteria; order Halothiobacillales; family Halothiobacillaceae; genus Guyparkeria. The sequence goes on from NZ_LRFH01000015.1 coordinate 31,828, forward strand.
GGTAGATGACGATCTCGCCACCGGCCATGCCCTTGCCGACGTAGTCGTTGGCATCGCCCTCGAGCTCGAGATGCAGGCCGCCGGCATTGAACACGCCGAAGCTCTGGCCGGCGATGCCGGTGAACCGAAGCTTGATCGGGTGCTCGTTCATGCCCTGGTTGCCGTGGCGGCGGGCGATCTCGCCCGAGACACGCGCGCCGATCGAGCGATCGGTGTTGCGGATGTCGAAGGCGTACTCGCCGCCGGTCTTGCCCTCGATCGCCGGCATGACCTCCTTGACGATCTTCTCGGCCAACAGGCCCTTGTCGTGCGGGTCGTTGTGCGGCGCGACGCAGCAGTTGGGCGCATCCGAGACCATGCCCGCATCCGAGAGGATCTTGGACAGGTCGAGATGGCGCTGCTTGTCGGTGGCCGGTTCACGCAGCTCGAACAGGTCGGTGCGGCCGATCAGCTCTTCGATCGAGCGTACGCCGACGCTCGCCATCAGGTGGCGTGCCTCTTCGGCGATGAAGCGGAAGTAGTTGACCAGCTTGTCGACCTCGCCCTTGAAGTGCTCCAGGCGCAGCACCTTGTTCTGCGTCGCGACACCGGTGGCGCAGTTGTTCAGGTGGCAGATGCGCAGGAACTTGCAGCCGATCGCGATCATCGGGCCGGTGCCGAAGCCGAAGCTTTCCGCGCCGAGGATCGCCGCCTTGACCACGTCCAGACCGGTCTTCAGCCCGCCGTCGGTCTGCAGACGGACCTTGTCGCGCAGGTCGTTGGCGCGCAGGGTCTGGTGCGCTTCGGTCAGGCCGAGCTCCCAGGGGCTGCCGGCGTACTTGACCGAGGTCAGCGGGCTCGCGCCGGTGCCGCCGTCGTAGCCGGAGATGGTGATCAGGTCGGCATAGGCCTTGGCCACACCGGCAGCGACGGTGCCCACGCCCGGCTCAGAGACCAGCTTGACCGAGACCAGCGCCTCGGGATTGGTCTGCTTGAGGTCGAAGATCAGCTGGGCCAGATCCTCGATCGAGTAGATGTCGTGGTGCGGCGGGGGTGAGATCAGTGCCACGCCCGGGCGGGCATAGCGCAGCTTGCCGATGAACTCGTCGACCTTGTGACCCGGCAGCTGGCCGCCTTCGCCCGGCTTGGCGCCCTGGGCGATCTTGATCTGCAGCACCTCGGCATTGACCAGGTAGTGCGGCGTGACGCCGAAGCGGCCGGAGGCGATCTGCTTGATCTTGCTCATCTTCGGCGTGTTGAAGCGCGCCGGGTCCTCGCCGCCCTCACCGGAGTTCGAGCGGGCACCCAGGCGGTTCATCGCCTCGGCGATGGTCTCGTGCGCCTCGGGGGAGAGGGCACCGAGGCTCATGCCGGCCGAGTCGAAGCGCGAGACGATCGATTCGACGGACTCGACCTCGTCGAGCGGAATCGGCTTGAGGTCGCCCTTGAGGCGGAACATGTCGCGGAAGGCGGCGGCCGGACGCTCGTTGACGTGGGCGGCGTATTCCTCCCAGGCTTGGTAGTCGTCTTCCTTGACCGCCTTCTGCAGCGTCTGGACCACGTCCGGGTTGTAGGCGTGGTACTCGCCGCCGTCGATGTACTTCAACAGGCCACCCTGACGCGGCAGCTTGCGCTTGGTGAAGGCCTCCTTGATCAGGATTTTCTGGTCGGCCTCCAGATCGGCGAAGCGGGCGCCGGCGACGCGGCTGGTGGTGTCCTTGAAGCAGAGATCCACGACCTCGTCGGCCAGACCGATCACCTCGAACAGCTGGGCGCCGCGGTAGCTCGCGATCGAGGAGATGCCCATCTTCGACAGGATCTTCTTCAGGCCCTTGTTGATGCCCTTGACGTAGTTGCTGGCCAGACGGTCGGCCTGCTTGACGTCGATCTGCTTGCGCCGACGCATGTCGTTGATCGACTCGAATGCCAGGTACGGGAACACCGCGGTCGCGCCGTAGCCGATCAGCACCGCGTTGTGGTGCGGGTCGCGGGCGGTGGCGGTCTCGACCACGATGTTGGCGTCGGTGCGCAGGCCTTCCTTGATCAGGCGGTGGTGGACCGCGCCGGTGGCCAGCAGGGCGTGGACCGGCAGGCGGTCGGAGGCGATGTTGCGGTCGGAGAGCACCAGAACGACGTGCTCGCCCTTGACGGCCGCGACCGCCTCGTCGGTGATGCGACGGATGGCCGCTTCCAGGCCTTCGCCCGGCTCGTAGTTGAGCTCGATGCGCTGCGAGGAGAATTCCTTGTCGGCGAGCTTGGTCAGGGCCTCGAAGCGCGCCGGCGTGAGGATCGGGCTTTCCAGCTGCACGCGATGGGCGTGCTCCGGGGTTTCCTCGAAGACGTTGCGCTCGCGGCCGATCAGGGTCTCGAGCGACATGACCACGGCCTCGCGCAGCGGGTCGATCGGCGGGTTGGTCACCTGGGCGAACTGCTGACGGAAGTAGTCGAACACCGACCGCTGGGTCTGCGAGAGCACGGCCATCGGGGTGTCGTCACCCATCGAGCCGATGGCTTCCTGACCGTTCTCGGCCAGCACGCGGATCACCTGATCGCGCTCCTCGAAGGAGAGCAGGAACGCCTTCTCGTAGGTGCGGACGGCGTCCTCGTCCATCTCGTTGAGCGACAGCACCTCCTCGTCGGCGACCGAGTGCTTCAGGCGCGCCGACTGCTCGCGCAGCCACTGGCGGTAAGGCTTGCGGGCCTTGAGGCGCTCGTCGATCTGCGGCGGCAGGACCAGCTCGCCCTCGGCGGTATCGACGGCGACCATCTGGCCGGGGCGGACGCGGCCCTTCTGCACCACGTCGGCCGGATCGTAGTCCCAGACGCCGATCTCGGAGGCGAGCGTGATGTGGCGGTCCTTGGTGATCACCCAGCGCGCCGGGCGCAGACCGTTGCGGTCCATGGCGCAGGCGACGAAACGGCCGTCGGTCATGACGATGCCGGCCGGGCCGTCCCAGGGCTCCATGTGCAGGGAGTTGAATTCGTAGAACGCACGCAGGTCGGCGTCCATGTGCTCGACGTTCTGCCAGGCCGGCGGCACGATCAGGCGCATGGCGTGGATCATGTCCAGCCCGCCGGTGATCAGCACCTCGAGCATGTTGTCCATGGACGAGGAGTCCGAACCGGTGGTGTTGACCAGCGGCTGGATGCGGTTCATGTCCGGGATCAGCGGCGAGGAGAACTTGGCCGCGCGCGCCAGCGCCCAGTTGCGGTTGCCGCGGATGGTGTTGATCTCGCCGTTGTGCGCGAGGTAGCGGAACGGCTGGGCGAGCTTCCATTCCGGGAAGGTGTTGGTCGAGAAGCGCTGGTGGAAGACCGCCTGCGAGGATTCCAGCGCCGGATCGTTGAGGTCCTTGTAGAAGCGCGGCAGGTCCTCGGGCATCAGGAGGCCCTTGTAGGAGATGACCTGGCTTGCGAGCGACGGGATGTAGAAGTCCGGGTCGTCCTGGATCAGGTTCTCGGCATCGCGACGGGCGACGAACAGCGCGGCGTTGAACTGCTTCTCGTCCATGCCCTCGGCCGGTGTGATGAACAGGTGTTCGATCTCCGGGCGCTTCTCGGCCGACATCTGGCCGAGCACCGACGGGTCGGTCGGCACGGTACGCCAGCCGGCGAGGTTGAGCCCCTGCTCGGCGATCGCGCCGACCAGAGCCTCGCGGGCGCGCTCGCGCTTGGCCTCGTCACGCGAGAAGAACACCACGCCCACCGCGTAGATTTCGGGCAGGTCGATCCCCTGGTCGGATGCCGCCTTGCGGAAGAAGGCATCCGGCTTTTTCAGCAGCAGGCCGCAGCCGTCGCCCGACTTGCCGTCGGCGGAGATGCCGCCGCGGTGGGTCATGCGGGCCAGTGCGCCGATCGCGGTCGATACCAGGCCGTGGCTGGCCTGGTCGTCCATGTGGGCGATCAGGCCGAAGCCGCAGTTCTCTTTCTCGAAACTCGGGTGGTACAGACCTTGGGTGGGGGCTTGGCTCATGAGTTGCGCATCCTCTTGGAATCTTCGGGCTAGCCGGGCGAGCGACGCTCATCCCGCCCTCGGCTTGGCGGCCCGGCCGCGGTGCCGGCGCGCCGCGAGGCGGGCTGGCTGGCCAGGGATTGCCGACCGTTGTTCGATGTGCGCCCGCATCGGGGAATTGGGCAAAATGGGCCGGAATTTTACCGGCCCGGCGGGGATCAGGCAAATCGACCCACGGCGCGCATGACGCCCGACGAGCCGATCAGGGGGTCGCGTCGGCGAGCCGGTCCTGGATCGCGCCCACCGAACGCGGGTAGGGCTTGAGATTCGTCAGATCGGTCGGCAGTTCGTCGATCGCATGGCGTGCCCGTTCGGCGGAGGGATAGTTGCCCAGCGTGACGGTGTAGAGGATCTTGCCGTCGATCCGCTGCGTGTAGATCCGCCATTCGTCGCGCGGCTGGCCTTCGCCAGCGAATCGCTCGATCATCTTGTTGGCATCATCGAGATTGCCGAACGCGGCCATCTGGATGGCAGCCCGGGCGCGGGGCTGGTCGCGGTACCAGTCGTTGTCGACGTCCGCCGGCGGTGTGGCGGCGGCGATGCCGCGGGCCTCTTCGCTCACGGGCTCGGCATCCACGCTCGCGGCCTCCGGCGCTTCGGCAGGGGCCGAGTCCGCCGGGGCCGACTCGGCTTGAGCTTCCGCTTGTGTCGCCGGTTCGTCGGCAGGCGCCTGCGTCGCCTCGGCGGTCGGGAAGGGTACGTGCGGCGGCTGGCCATGGTCGATGCCACTGAGATCCGGCGCCCCGCTGGCAGGTTCTGTCTGCGCCTTCTCGACCTCCGGTTCGGCCATGGCGGTTTCGGTGGACGTGTCGCCCGGCTCGGCGGCCTGCTCGGCGACCGAATCACTGCTCGTCTCGGCGCCGGCCTCGGGTTCGTTGGTGTCCGTGCCGGTCTGTGCCGATTCGGTCGCGGCGGGCTCGGAACGCTCCAGCAGGGCGAAGGCGCCCACGCTGACGACGGCGACACTCACCACAGCCGCGATCAGGAGGGTGGGGCTGGCCAGGGCCGATCGCCGGGCCGGCGGTGTCGGGGCCTGAGTGGCCGCGGCGGGGGCTTCCGCTGTTTCGCTGGTCGCGCCGGCCTGATCCGCCTGAGGCGCGACGCCCGCGGCCGCGGGCGATGCGTGCGGCTTCTGGGCGGCGCCGAGCAGTTGAGCGCAATGCAGGTCAGCGACCAAGCCCGCCAAAGGCTGGGCCGTTTCCACCTGCTCGCACAGGCCGGTCGCCCCGACCAGGAGGAACAGCACCCGCTCGCGGGCCAGGTCGTGGGCCTGGTTGATCAGCTCGAACAGGGCGTTCGCCCCGTCGGAATCCAGCCAGTGATCGGCATTTTCGACCACGATCAGCAGGCGGTCCTGTCCGTCCAGGGCGGCGGTAGCCGCCGTGATCAGCTGTTCGATGGTCTCGATGCCCGCAGAGAGCTGCAGCAGCGTGCTCAGCTGTTCGATCAGCGCACTCGAGCCGTTGCCGGCATCGGCGCGCAGCAGCACCGGGCGCACCTGCCGAGGGAGTTTCTGGCCGATCAGTTTGACGAACGCTCGGCGCTCCGCGGTGGAGTCGCCTTCGACGACCATGAAGCGGTCAGAGTACTTCGCGTACTGAACGATTCGTTCGGCCTGTTCCAGGGCGTGGTCCGTCGCGTCGGTCATGTCAGAGTCCTTCTGGCTGGGGTTGGGTGTTTCAGGGGGTGGCGCCGGTTGCGGCGATGGTCTCGAGGATGACCTCCTCGGGGACCCGGTCGACCAGGCGTGCCTGGCCGAGGCGGCCGAGGAGCACCAGCCGCAGGCGCCCGTTCTCGACCTTCTTGTCGCTGTCCATCAGCTCGCGCAGCCGCGCGGCCGACAATTCGGCCGGGGCTCGGGTGGGCAGGCCGGCGGCCGCGACCAGGGTCTCGATGCGGCGCGTGGCGGCCGCATCGATCAGTCCCAGTCGACGGGAGAGGTCGGCGGCCATGCACATGCCGGCGCCGACGGCCTCGCCGTGCAGCCACACACCATAGCCCATGCCGGCCTCGATGGCGTGGCCGAAGGTGTGGCCGAGATTCAGCAGGGCGCGAATGCCGCCTTCGCGTTCGTCCTGGCGGACGATTTCCGCCTTGATCAGGCAGGACTGCCGGATGGCCTCGGTGAGCGCGGCCTTGTCGCGACGGCGTAGATCGGCGACGTGTTTCTCGATCCACTCGAGAAAGTCCTCGTCCCACAGCAGTCCGTACTTGATCACCTCGGCCAGCCCGGCCGAGAGCTCCCGGTCGGGCAGGGTGTCGAGGCTGCCGGTGTCGGCCAGCACGCAGCGAGGCTGGTAGAAGGCCCCGATCATGTTCTTGCCACGCGGGTGATTCACCCCGGTCTTGCCGCCCACCGAACTGTCGACCTGGGCGAGCAGGGTGGTCGGCATCTGGATGAACGGGATGCCGCGCAGGAAGCTGGCTGCGGCAAAGCCGGTGATGTCGCCGATCACGCCACCGCCAAGCGCGATCAGCGTGGTCTTGCGGTCGACCTGCTTCTCCATCAGGAAGTCGTAGACCTGCCCCAGCGTCTCGAGGGTCTTGTACTGCTCGCCATCCGGCAGCGCGAGCAGCTCGACGCTCTTGCCGGCGGCCTTGAGAGAGCGGGTGAAACGCTCGGCATACAGGGGTGCCACGGTCGTGTTGCTGACGATCACCGCGCGGCTGGAGGGAATGAAGGGCGCGATCAGGTCCGTGTCGATCAGGTCGTTGTCGATGAAGATCGGATAGCTGCGTTCGCCGAGGTCCACGTTGACCGTGGTCGGCTGCGGAGCGTTGGTGGCGGCTGGATCGTTCATGGATCGGTACGGCCCTGTCGAGTGAAAGACGGGTGGGCGGCAACGGTTCGCCGGCTCGCCCTGCGGGGAGTTTACATCAACCCGAGGACGTAGCGTCCGGCGGGTCGCCGGCCTCGCGGCTCGCCGCGAGAATCCGGTCGGCCATGCTGCGAGGGGTCTGCCCGCCGGTTTCGAGGATCACATGGGCGGTTTCCCGGTACAGCGGGTCCCGCTCCGTCATCAGCCGTTGCAGCGTGGCCCGCCGGTCGCCTGTCTGCAGCAGCGGCCGCTGCGTGTCGTGCTGCGTGCGTTCGAACTGTCGCTCCACGCTGGTGTAGAGGTAGACCACCAGGCCGTTGGCGCGCAGGAGTTCACGGTTGTCCTCGCGTAGTACGGCACCACCGCCGGTCGCCAGAACGGTGCCGTTGCCGGCGGTCAGGTCGGCGAGCATGTCGTGCTCGCGCTGGCGAAAGCCGGCCTCGCCCTCGATGTCGAAGATCAGCGGAATGTTCGCGCCGGTGCGTTTCTCGATTTCACGGTCGGAATCGCGAAACTGCCAGCCGAGTCGATTGGCGAGCAGGCGGCCGATGGTGGTCTTTCCGGCCCCCATCGGGCCGATCAGGATGATGTTGCGCATGACTTGCGATTATACCGGCTCGAATAACGAAAAAACCCCGCCGAAGCGGGGTTGGTGAGTCGCGGTCCGGTCTGATCAGTTGTTGATCAGGGTGCCGCGATTGAAGTTGGCGAGATTGTCCCGATCGACGATCTTCGGCGTGACGAAGATCAGCAGCTCGAAGCGGGAGTCGTCGCTGATGCGGTTCTTGAACAGGTTGCCCAGTCCCGGCAGGTCACCGAAGAACGGTACCTTTTCAATCTGGGTGACGTTCTCGAACTCGTAGATCCCGCCGAGCACGACAGTCTGGCCATTCTGGACCTGGACCTTGGTCTGGACCTCACGCGTGTTGATCGGCGGCTCGCCGTTGATCGCGCGGGTGTAGTCCGGCTCCTCCTTCATGACCAGGATGTCCATGATCACGTTGTCGTTCGGCGTGATCTGCGGCGTCACTTCGGTCTTGAGCAGCGCTTCCTTGAACTCGATGTTCGCGATCGCGCCGCCACCGGAGGCGGTCTGCGACTGGTAGGGGATCTCGACGCCCTGCGAGATGACCGCCTTGTGGCCGTTGGTGGTGATCACCTTCGGGTTGGAGACGATCTTGCCGGTGCCCTCGCTCTGCATCGCCTGCAGCTCGAGGTTCAGCAGCACGTTCGAGCCCAGGATGGCCAGACCGAGCGAGCCGGTCGGGTCGCCGGCGATCGGCGTGTTGACCATCCAGTCGCTCGCGGAAGTGGCATAGGTTTGGTCGTTGAGGGCCGGGTTGCCCGGGGTGCGGATGGGCAGGTTCTGAGTGCCCGGGCTGGGGGAGGCGCCACCAAGACCGACTCGCTGGCCACCCCGATCGAAGCCGGCCTGCACGCCCCAGCGGACGCCCAGTTCGCGCGAGAAGTTGTCGGTGGCAATCACGATGCGCGTCTCGACCAGCACCTGCTTGACCGGCTTGTCGATCTGGGTGATCAGGCCACGTACCCGGTCGAGCGCGTCGGCCGTGTCGGTGACGATCAGCGTGTTGGTGCGCGCATCGACGGTGATCGAGCCACGACGGCTGAGGAAGTTGCCGTCGCTCTTGGCCTCGCCCCCCTGCTTGCCGCTGAGCCCCGAGCTCTGGCGAACCAGCGTCGCGATGTCGGCCGCCTTGGCGTAGTTGATCTGCACGATGTCGGTGATCAGCGGCGCGAGCTGCTGGGCCTGCTCGCGGGCGGCGAGCTCGGCTGAATCACGTTTGGCGATCTCTGCGGTTGGTGCAACGTAGATGACGTTGCCGTTCTGCCGCGCCGACAGGCCCTTGGTGGTCATGATCAGATCCAGGGCCTGATCCCAGGGCACGTTTTCCAGGCGCAGGCTGATCGAGCCCTGCACCGAGTCACTGACGACGATGTTGTTGCCGGTGAAGTCGGCGATCAGCTGCAGCAGCGGCCGCACCTGGATGTCCTGGAACTTCAGCGTCAGGCGTTCGCCGGTGTATTCCTTCTTGCCGAGCGAGGTGCGCTTGTCTTCCTCGGGGATCGGCTGGACCTCGACCACCAGGCGGTTGCCGGTCTGGTAAGCGAGGTGTTCGCCCGCGTCGTTGGTCTTGAGGGTCACGCGGCTGCCGTTGCCTTCGCGGCGCACGGTGATGTTCTCGACCGGCGTGGCGAAGTCGTTGACGTTGTATTGGCCCTGCTCCAGGCGGGTGCCCGGCAACTGGACCACGATCCGGCTGCCCTGGCGACGGATATCCATCGGCGCCTGGCTGCTGCCGATGTCCAGGAGCAGGCGGCCGGCACCGTCCGCGCTGCGGCGGAAGTCGATCGGTTGGCCGGCATCCATGGCCGTGGCCGCGGATTCACCCGGTGAGCTGACGGCCAGACCGCTTTCGGTCGTGGTCGCCTGACGGATCGGGTCGAAGGTGACCGTGACCATGTCGCCGTTCTGGCTGATCGCGTAGGGAACGGACTGATCCAGGTTGAATACCGCCCGGGTCTTGCCGTTCGCCTCGGCGAGCATTACCGACTCGACCGCGCCCAGGCCGATCGACGTCTGCCGACTGCCGGTCTTGTTCGTGACCTCGGGCAGGTCGATGGCAACCCGTGCCGGGTTGTCGATCTTGAAACTGCCGGGATCGCCTGCCAACGGTTCGGACAGGTCGAAGTTGACCATCACCTTGCCGTCACTGCTGCGGTCGTAGGTAATCCCGGTAAGGTCGCCGGCCAGTGCCAGGCAGGGAGCCAGGGCCGCGGCCATTGTGATGGCAGGGAGACCAAGCCCTCGACGCAGTCCCGTGCTCAGGCGTGAAGGTTTCTTGAGGTTGTCCATATCGCTGCTTCCCATCATTAGCTCCGGCCGCTCTGAGTCTTGACGACCGTTGTCTGTTTCTTCCAGCCACCCCGTCCATCGGGCACGATTTCCTCCAGCGTCACGCTGGATTCGCCAATTTCGACGACCTCGCCGTAGTTACGACCCATGTGGTCGCCGAGCATGATCTCGTGGATCACGCCGTTGCCGTCACGGATCAGGGCGTAGGTCGCATTCTGGCGGTTGATGATCCCGCGCATGGCCAGGGCATCGAGCGGGAAATGCTCCAGCGGCTCTTTCGGCCGGTCGATGTCCGGCTTGAGGCCATCGGCATCATCCACCTGATCGTCTTCCGGCGGCATGAACGGCGTGCGCACTTCCTCCGGAACGCTGTAGGCGTATTTGGGCAGCGGTTTCATCTCCGGAATCGGCTCGATCTTGCCACCCGGGCGAGCTTCCAGTTGGGCGACCTCCTGCTTGAGGTCGCTCATGTCCTGGGCGCAGCCGCTGAGCGTGCCGGCCAGGATCACGCCGGCGCCCATCAGGCCGAGCCGCAGCGCCGCGTTGCGTTTGGCTGCTGTCTTCATTGGCCGCCTCCTTGCTCGCCGCTTTCCAGATACCGGTATGTCTTGGCCTGAATGCCCATGCTGAGCTCACGGGGGATGTCGTCGTCCTCGACCTTGGGGTCCCGCGGCTTCATGGCCGGATTGTGCAACGTGACGATCCGGGGCAGGTTGGCCGTGTCACTGATGAACTGGGTCAGCTCGCGGTAGGTGCCGCGCAGCGACAGGTGATAGGTCATCTCCGCGTAGAAGTCGTGCTTGACCTCCTTGCCCGGCCGGATCTGTTCGTTCTTCAGGCCGTTGGAGAGCGAGGTCTGGGCGACATTGTCGATCAGGTTCTCGGCCTCACGCTTGTTCGGCAGCTGGCGCAGCAGCTCGCCGAAGCGCACTTCCATTTCCTTGATCTGCGCCTTGTACTTCTCGAGGTTGGCCGCCAGGCGCTGCTTGCGGTCCACCTTGTCGAGCAGGGACTGCTCCTCGCGCTGGGCGCGTTCAAGCAGCTCTTTCTGCGGCAGGGTGTCGAAGTAGACGACCGCGCCGACGATCAAGACGAAGACGAAGATGAAGATCACGAGGCGTGTGCCCAGCGAGGTCAGCCCTACCGTCTGGAAGTCGAGGTTTCTCAGTTCGTTGAGATCCATGGCTTAGTTCTCCTTGTCCGCTGCGCCTTCCTTGGGCGGCGTGATCTTGGCCTCGATCGAGAACACGTACTGGCCGGCACTCGTGTCACCGCTGGCGTCCTTCGCCAGAATGCCAGAGCCCACCAGGCTGGCGCTGCCGATGTAGTCGGCGCTGTTCAGGCGGCGCAGATAGGCGGCAACCCGTGCCTGGGCATCGGCCTTGCCTTGGATGCTGATCTTCTCGTCGTTGGTGACCGTGGCCGACGTCAGCTGCACGCCGTCGGGCAGGGTGGTGACGAAGTTTTCCATCAGGTGGACGATCGTCGGTCGGCTCGACTGCAGCTTCTCGATCACCTGCATGCGTGCCGTCAGCTCTGCCTTGCGCTTCTTGAGCTCGTTGATCTCCTGGATCTGGCGGTCAAGCTTCTTGATCACGCCCTCGAGGTAGGCATTGCGCTCCTGCTGATGCTCGATCTGCGTCTGCATGTAGGTGTGGATGCCGAAGGACACGCCCACGGCGATCAGTGCAGCCAGAACGAGGTGGACGACGAAATCGCGTTGTCGCTTCTGGCGCCGCTCCTCGCGCCAGGGGAGAAGGTTGATTCGTCTCATCAGTCGAAGCTCCTTAACGCAAGCCCGCAGGCGATAAGCATTGCGGCGCCGTGCCGAGCCATCTGCTCGGTAGACACGCCAGGTCCCTTGGCGAGTGCGGCGAACGGATTCGCCAGCCGGGTCGCGACCCCGGTCTCGTTGTTGATGCGCTCGACGGCGCCGGCGGTATTGGCCGCGCCGCCGCCGAGAAGAATCAGGTTGACGGTGCTGCCGCTTGATTCGGAGTAGTAGTACTGGATGAAGCGCTCGACGTTCATTGCCAGGGAATCGAGGTACGGCTGCAGCACCTTGCGCTGGTAGTCCTCGGGCAGGCTGTCGTCGCGCTTGCGCTCCTCGGCCTCCTCGAGCGACAGCCCGTATTGGGCGGCAATCTCGGCGGTGAGCTGCTGGCCGCCGCCCTCGTGCTCTCGCGTGTAGACGATATCGTCATCGACGAAGATGCTCAGCGTCGTGGTGGTGTCGCCAAGATCGAAAACCGCCACTGGCTGTGAACGTTCCTCGGGGGCTAGTGTCGGAGCGAGTATCTCGGTAAAGGCGTTCTGGAGAGCGAACGACTCGATGTCGACCACATCCACCGTCATCCCGGCGGCCTCCGCCACCGCGACACGGCTGTCGACGTTGTCCGTCCGCGTCGCGGCCATCAGTACGTCGACGCCTTCCGCTTCACCGGAGCGACGCTTCTTCTGCTTGCCGAGAATGTCGGTCTGGATCGGTTCGAAGTCGAAGTTGACCTCGTCGATCGGGAAGGGGATGTACTGGTCGGCCTCGAGGCGGACCTGCTCCTCGAGTTCGAATTCGTCGCCGGGGTTGTCGATATGCAACACCCGGCTGACGGCCGAGGAGGTCGGCACCGCCATGCAGAGGTTCCGGTTCTTCGCCCGGGCACGCTGCACGGCGCGCGTCAGCGCGGCGGCGACGGCCTCTGTGTCGGTGATTGATTTGCCCTGGACGGCCCCTTGAGGGAGGGGCTCGATGGCGAATGCGGTGGTTCGATAGCCGCCTCGGCGTTTTTCCAGCTGAATCAGCTTGACGGCGGTCGAGCTGATGTCGACCCCGAGGCGAGCGGGTTTAGCGCTGAATAGTGGCACGGTCATTCCCTTCCTTTTGAGCGTGCGTTAAGGTTTCGCACACACGCACCTTGTCTCCCAGAAATGCATCCTATGGCATAACCGCCGCGCTTGTCGACAACGGCTCCCGAGCGCACGCCTGATAACGGTTACTGGGGCTCATAGTTCTCGCAATCCGAATGAAGCTTATCAAGATTATTTTTTATCTGGTTGGTTTGGGACTGATTCTAGGCCTGGCCGGCCTTGGGGTCCTGTATCATATTTACAACACCCAGCTGCCGAGCGTCGACGAACTGGGCGAGGTGCGCTATCAGATGCCCATGCGCATTCACGACCGTGATGGCGGCCTGATCGCCGAATATGGCAACCAGCGGCGCTTCCCCGTTTCCTACGACGAAATCCCGCCGGTCGTGGTCGATGCCTTCGTCGCCGCCGAGGATGACCGTTTCTTCGAGCACGTGGGAGTCGACTTCATCGGCCTGGCGCGCGCGGCGATCGAGCTGGTCCGCACCGGCGAGAAGTCGCAGGGCGGTTCGACGATCACCATGCAGGTCGCCCGCAACTTCTACCTGGGCCGCGAGAAGACCTACACCCGCAAACTGTACGAGATCCTGCTGGCGATCAAGATCGATCGCGCCTTCAGCAAGGAGGAGATCCTTGCGCTGTATCTGAACAAGATCTTCATGGGGCATCGGGCCTATGGCGTCAAGGCGGCCGCTCAGGTCTATTTCGACAAGACGCTGCCGGAGTTGACCGTCGCCGAGGCCGCCATGCTGGCCGCGCTCCCCAAGGCCCCGTCGACCACCAACCCGGTCACGAATCCGGAGCGGGCCCTGGCCCGCCGCGCCTACGTGCTCGGACGCATGCTCAAGCTGGGCATGATCGATCAGTCGACCTTCGATCGCGCCATGGACGAACCGCTGCCGGGCGAGCTGTTCACCTCGGCCGAGATCGCCACCAAGGCGCCCTATGCAGCCGAGATGGCGCGCCATGACCAGGTGGAGCGGTTCGGCGAGGAGGCCTACCAGATGGGTCTCGATGTGCATACCAGCATCGACGCCAAGGCTCAGGCATCGGCGCGCCGTGCGTTGCGTGCGGCCCTGGTCGCCTACGACCGGCGTCACGGCTACCGTGGGCCGGAGGCCGACTGGAGTGACGTGCTCGAAGACCGCGAGGCGCTCGACGAGCGGTTGGCAGAAGCGGATCCGGTCGGCGGGTTGCTGGCCGCGGTCGTGCTCGAGGCCTCGGCGGACAAGGCCGTCTTGCTGATGGCGAAACGCGGTGAAGTAGGCGTCGACCTGGAGGCGGTGAAGTGGGCCTGCGAGTATCGCGACGTCGATCGCTGCGGCCCGAAGCCCAAACGGGTGGACGATGTGCTGTCACCCGGCGACATGGTCCGGCTCGAGGCAGTCGGCGACGAGGACGAGCCCCGTTATCGGCTCGCCCAGATCCCCGAGGTGACGGGGGCGTTCGTGGCGCTCGACCCCGCCACCGGTGCGGTTCGCGCGATGGTGGGTGGTTTCGATTTCTTCCACGACAGCCAGTTCAACAACGTCACCCAGGCCGAGCGGCAGCCCGGCTCGGGCTTCAAGCCCTATCTGTACTCGGCTGCTCTCGAGCATGGCTACACCTGGGCGAGCCTGATCAACGACTCGCCGGTCGTGGTCGAGGACGGCGTGCGCGAAGGGATCGACTGGCGCCCCAGCAACTATGGGCGCAGCTTCGGCGGCATGCGGCGCATGCGCGATGCCCTGACCCATTCCGTCAACCTGGTCTCGATTCGGCTGGCACGCGACGTGAGCCCTCAGGGCGTGCTCGACTACGCCGGTCGTTTCGGTCTGCCGGTGGATTCCTGGAAGCCGACCCTGTCGATGGCGCTCGGCAGCTATACCCTGACGCCGCTCGATCAGGTGGCCGGTTTTGCCGTGTTCGCCAATGGCGGCTATCGGGTGTCGCCCTACCTGGTTACCGAGGTGGGTAACCCGGACGAGGGCGTGGTCTATTCGCACCCGGCGGTCAGCCCCTGTGACGACTGTTCGGTGGAAACCGTCGACCCCAGCCTCGCCCCGCGCGCGATCAGCGAGCAGAATGCCTTTCTGATGCGTTCCGGGCTGAAGAGCGTGGTGCGTCAGGGTACCGGCCGCCGGGCCTGGCGTGCGCTCGAGCGGGGCGACATCGGCGGCAAGACCGGCACCACAAACGATCAGCGTGACGCCTGGTTCTCCGGATTCGGCCCGGGCTGGGTCGGCGTCGCCTGGGTCGGGTTTGCCGACAACAGCGAACTGGGGCGCCGCGAGACCGGCGGGCGCGCCGCGTTGCCGATGTGGATCGACTTCATGCGCGACGTGCTGCCGGCGCCGACCGACGACGAGGAGCCGCCCGAGGGCATCGTGACCGCCTGGATCGATCCGAAAACGGGCAAGCGCGTGCCCGAGGGTCATCCGGGCGCCATTCGGGAGTATTTCGATTCCACCAACCCGGATGCCGAGCTGCCCAAGAAGGATCCCGCTGCGTCGTCGGGGACCTCGCGCGAGGTGATTGAGAGTCTATTCTGAGCCACGGCGCCGGTGGACGAGTGGCCGGCGCCTTCGCAGGAGGAGCTGATGGGACCCGCTTCGCTGGAGGTGTTGCGCGTGGCCGCCCGCGAGGCGGCGGATGCGCCGGGACAGTCGCTGCGTGCCTCGCTGGAGGCGGCGGCGCGATCGCTGGGTGAATCTCTGGATGGTCGATTCCTGGCCGCCGACCTCGAGCGTCTCGAGCTGGAATTGACCCGTTACCGCGCCACGTTTCGCCCCGAGCAGGGCGAGCGCCTGCTCGAACTGCGCCGTGCAGCGCTCGAGGCGATGGATTTCTTTGCCGAATTTCGCCCCCGGCTGGTGGGCGACGTGCTCTCCGGGACGGCAGACCAGTACTCCTCCATCGTCCTGCAGTTGTTCGCGCCGACGCCGGAGGCCGTGATGGAGCGGCTGTTCGGTCGCGATATTCCCTTCGACGAGTCGGAGGCCACCTACGAATACTGTGGGGGGCGCAGTGAGCGGGTCTCGGTGTTCGTCTTCGGCGCGGGGGACGAGCAGGTGGTCCTGGAGGTGTTTCCCGAAGAGCGGATCCGCGAGACTCCGCTGGGTCCCGGTGGCGCCAAGCTGCGGCGCGCGTCCCGAAGCCAGTTGCTGGCTCTGATCGAGGGGGAGGCGCCGGCCTGACACGAAAAACGCCCCCGAGATCCGGGGGCGTTTTTTCTGCCATGCGTGCTGGACTGCGTTGTCAGTCGCGGGCGCTGAGGCGATGCACCGCATCGACCAGCACCTTCACCTTGTCCGGATTGACGTGCTGGTGAATGCCATGGCCCAGGTTGAAGACGTGACCGGGATTGGGGCCGAATTCCTCGAGGATGCGGGCCACCTCGCGCTCGATCACCTCGTCCGGGGCGTAGAGGACGCTCGGGTCGAGGTTGCCCTGCAGTGCGACGCGGTCGCCGACCTTCTCGCGGATGGTGTCGAGGTTGACGGTCCAGTCCAGACCGATGCCGTCGGCACCGGTGTCCGCGATCCAGGAGGCCCATTGACCACCGCCCTTGGTGAACAGAGTCACCGGCACGTAGCTGCCGTCCGGGCGTTTGCGGTTCAGGCCGTCGACGATGCGCTGCATGTACTGCAGGGAGAAGTCGCGGTAGTCGTGCGGTGCGAGCACGCCACCCCAGGTGTCGAAGACCATCAGGGCCTGGGCGCCCGCCTCGATCTGGGCATTGAGGTAGTCGGTCACCGCGTCGGCCAGTCGACCGAGCAGGTCATGGGCGGCCTTCGGGTCGCTGTAGACCAGGCCTTTCACCTTGGCGAAGTCCTTGGTGCCGCCGCCCTCGACCATGTAGGTCGCCAGCGTCCACGGGCTGCCGGTAAAGCCGATCAGCGGCACCCGGCCGTCGAGCGCCTTGCGGATGGTGGACACCGCGTTCATGACGTAGCCGAGATCCGTGCCCATGTCGGGCTTGGGCAGGCGGGCGACATCGGCGGCCGAGCGCACTGGCCGCTCGAACACCGGTCCTTCGCCCTTGACGAACTTCAGCCCCAGTCCCATCGCATCCGGGATGGTGAGGATGTCGGAGAACAGGATCGCCGCATCCAGGTCGTAGCGTTCGAGCGGCTGCAGCGTGACCTCGCAGGCGAGATCCGCCGAGCGGCACAGGTCCATGAAGCTGCCGGCGCGCGCACGAGTAGCGCGGTACTCCGGCAGGTAGCGTCCGGCCTGGCGCATGATCCAGATCGGGGTGCGGTCGACGGGCTGGCGCGCGAGTGCGCGCAGCAGGCGGTCGTTCTGCAGCGGGGCAGTCATCAAATCACACGTCCAGGTAGTCGAGGATGCCGAAGGCCGCGTTGCGCCCTTCGAAGACCGCGGTCACCACGAGATCCGCGCCGCGTACCATGTCGCCGCCGGCGAAGATCTTCGGATTGCTGGTCTGGAATTCCGGCTTGCTCTGGTCCTTGTGGACCACGACGCGGCCGCTCGCGTCCAGCTCGATCTTCTGGTCCTCGAACCAGTCGGCCGGGGAGGGGCGGAAGCCGAAGGCGATCAGCACCGCGTCGGCCTCGATCACCTGCTCGGAGCCCTCGATGGCCACCGGGCGGCGCCGACCGCGCTCGTCAGGCTCGCCCAGGCGGGTCTCGACGAACTTCACGCCCGTGACCTCGCCGCCTTCGCCGAGGATCTCGACCGGCTGCAGGTTGAACATGAAGTGGGCGCCTTCTTCGCGGGCGTTCTTCACCTCGCGGCGCGAACCCGGCATGTTGTCCTCGTCACGGCGGTAGACGGTGGTGACCTTGGCCGCGCCCTGGCGCAGCGAGGTACGGGTGCAGTCCATCGCGGTGTCGCCGCCGCCGAGGACCACCACGCGCTTGTCCTTGACGCTGATGTAGGGGTAGTCGCCGCCGAAGTCCAGCAGGTGGTTGGTGTTGCCGATCAGGAAGGGCAGCGAGGCGTGGACGCCGTCGAGGTCCTCGCCCGGGAAACCGCCCTGCATGGCGTTGTAGGCACCCATGCCCATGAACACCGCGTCGAACTCCTCGAGGATGTCGTCGATGGTGACGTCCTTGCCGACCTCGGTATTGAGGCGGAATTCGATGCCCATGCCCTCGAAGATCTCGCGACGGGTCTCCATCACGTGCTTCTCGAGCTTGAACGAGGGGATGCCGAAGGTGATCAGGCCTCCGATCTGCGGGTGGCGGTCGAAGACCACCGCCTCGACGCCGTGGCGGGCGAGGATGTCGGCGCAGCCCAGGCCGGCCGGCCCGGCACCGATGACCGCGACGCGCTTGCCGGTGGGCACGACATCCGACATGTCCGGCCGCCAGCCCATCTTGAAGGCCTCGTCGGCGATGTATTTCTCGACCGAGCCGATGGTGACCGCGCCGAAGCCGTCATTCAGGGTGCAGGCGCCCTCGCAGAGGCGGTCCTGCGGGCAGACGCGACCGCAGACCTCGGGCAGGGAGTTGGTCTTGTGCGCCATCTCCGCGGCCTCGAGCAGGTTGCCCTCGGCGATCAGCTTGAGCCAGTTGGGGATGTAGTTGTGGACCGGGCATTTCCACTCGCAGTACGGATTACCGCACTCGAGGCAGCGGTCCGCCTGCTCGGCGGCGTGATCCGGCGTGAATTGCCCGTAGATTTCATTGAACTGGTGGACGCGCTCTTCGGCCGGAGTGGTCTCCGGGTCGCGTCGCGGAACGTTCAGAAACTGGAAAGTCTCGCCCATGGCTCGTTCTCGAATTGATGGTTCGGATCAATGCGGCGTCCGGGGCGGGTGCCCGAGAGGGCGTGACCGCGCCCGCGGCTCAGGCCGAAAGACGGTTGCGGACGACCTGGCTGACGACCGCCATGTCGGCGCGGCCGGCCAGTCGTTCGCGGGCCGCTTTCATCACGGCGCCCATCTGACTCAGATCACTGGCCTGTTCGGCGGCAATGATTTCGGCAACCGCGGCCTCGATTTCCTCGGCGGAAAGCGGCTGAGGTAGGTAGGTCTCGATGATCGCCAGTTCGGCTTCCTCGACGGCCTTGAGGTCGTCGCGGCCGGCCGATTCGTACTGGGCGATCGATTCGCGGCGCTGCTTGGCCTGCTTCGTCAGGATCGCCATGGCCTCGTCGTCGCTGACGTCGCGGCGCTCGTCGATCTCCCGCTGCTTGATCGCGGAGATCAGCATGCGGATCGTGGCCAGGCGCGACTTTTCGCCGCCCTTCATGGCCGTTTTCATGTCGGCGGTCAGGCGCGCCTTGATCGTGCTCATGCGGATAGGTCCGTCGAGCGAGTGATCAGTACAGGCGAACGCGACGCGCTTGTTCCTTCGCGAGGCGCTTCTGGTTGCGCTTCACGGCAGCAGCAGCCTTGCGCTTGCGGGCAGCGGTCGGCTTCTCGTAGTACTCGCGCTCGCGCATCTCGCTGATGATGCCGGCTTTCTCGCAGGAGCGCTTGAAACGACGAACTGCAACCTCGAAGGGCTCATTTTCCCGAACACGTACAGAAGGCATGAATGCGTTCCACCTCGTTGAATTGAAACTGAAATGTTTGGCTTCGGACCCGTGCGGCCCAAAATAAAAGGTGTTGTAGTATAAAGCGTTGCCGGAGGTGTGCAAGAGGCCAGTGTTCTTCTTGCCGTTGCCTCCGTGTCCCTAGATCTATCCTTGCCAGCCTATATAAGGAGTGTGGCGCGTGCGCGTATTGGCAGTCGAAAGTTCCTGTGACGAGACGGCGCTGGCCGTCTATGACGGTCGCGAGGGGCGACTGCTGGCTCACCGGGTGCACTCACAGACCGACGTGCATGCCGCCTACGGCGGGGTGGTCCCGGAGCTTGCCGCGCGCGACCACATGCGTCGACTGCCGATGCTCGCCCGCGAAACGATGGCCGAGGCGGGATTCGGTTACGACGCGCTGGACGGGGTCGCCTACACCGCCGGGCCGGGGCTGGCCGGGGCGTTGATGACCGGTGCGGCCTTCGCCAAGGGGCTGGCTGCGGCGCGTGGTCTGCCGGCGCTGGGCATCAATCACCTGGAAGGTCACATCCTCGCGCCTTTGCTGGGCGCCGAGCCGCCTTCCTTTCCGTTCCTGGCCTTGCTCGTCTCCGGTGGTCACAGTCAACTGATCGAGGTGCGCGAGGTGGGCGATTATCGCCTCCTCGGGGAAAGCATCGATGACGCCATCGGCGAGGCGTTCGACAAGTCCGCCAAGCTGATGGGGCTCGGCTACCCGGGCGGGGCGGCGCTGTCGAAGCTCGCCGAGCAGGGCGATCCGGCAGCGATCCCGTTCACGCGTCCCATGGTCAACCGTCCCGGTCTCGAGCTGAGCTTCAGTGGACTGAAGACGGCGGTGGCCAATGCGATCGCTGCCGGCAACGACCATCACGACGTGGCTGCCTCGTTCGAACGCACCGTGATCGACACCCTGGAGATCAAGCTCGGGCGGGCCCTGGACCAGACCGGTCTGGAGCGACTGGTGGTGGCCGGTGGGGTGGCTGCCAATCGCCCGTTGCGGCGACGGCTGACGGCCATGATGGCCGACCGCGGTGGCCGGGTGTTCTTTCCCGAGATCGAGTTGTGCACCGACAACGCCGCGATGATCGCGCTGGCCGGTTACCTGCGCTTGGTAGCGGGGGAGCGCGACGCCGCGGCGGGGTTCTCGGTGCGGCCGCGCTGGCCGCTCGATGCGTTGGCGGTCCCCGGTCAGGTGGCCTGACGCCGGCGCCGGGTCATTCGGTCGGTTCGGACTTCGCTGCCTTCTCGCCGATGCGTGGTTCCTCTCCACGGATCAGTCGGCGGATATTGCCGTGATGGCGCAGGATGAGCAGCAGGGCCATCACCGACACGGCCAGGGCGATGAACGGTGGCGAGAGCAGGGTGGCGAGCGTTGCGGCGACGACGGCGGCGAACAGGGCCGACAGCGAGGAGTAGCGTGTCGCCCAGGCCGTGCTGAGCCAGCCGACGATGGCAACGATGCCGACCACCGGTGCCATGCCGAGCATGGCGCCGGCCGCGGTCGCCACCCCCTTGCCGCCCTTGAAGGCAAAAAAGACCGGGAACAGGTGGCCGAGGAAGGCAAACAGCCCGGCCGCGCCCATCGCGGCGGTCCGGTTCGGCTCGTCGATCACTGCGGCGACCAGCACGACCGGCAGCAGCCCCTTGAGCAAGTCGCCCACCAGCGTGACAATGGCCGCCTTTTTCCCGCCCAGCCGCAGCACGTTGGTGGCGCCGGGATTGCCGGAGCCTGCCGAGCGCGGGTCGGGCAGGCCGAGCAGGCGCGCGGTGATCACCGCGGTGGACAGCGAGCCGACCAGATAGGCGGCGAGGGCGACGATGAGCAGCGTGGGCCAGTCGAGGGCAGTCAAAAGGTGATCCCGGTGTTTGAATGGGGCGGCCATTATCGCGGTGGAAGCGGTCGGCGGCAAACCGGTCGGTGCCAGCCGATGCAGGTCGCGGGTGGTGTGGCGTGAACCAGGCTCCGGCTGTCGAGTCGTCGCCGGCGGGAGGTGTCGGGCTGGTGGCCGGCTGGTCGTATCCGGCCACCGTGTTCCAGCCGCTTCAGCAAAAGCTGGGGGAGGCCTCGCTATTTGCCTGCGACTGGCCGACGTTCGTCGCCGACTGGCTCGACGAGTCGGCGGTGACGCCTGACGATCCGCACCCGTCAGTCTGGGTCGGCTGGTCGCTCGGCGGGGCGCTGCTCCTCGAGGCATTGCGTCGCGGCCGCATCGCGCCCGATCGCTTGATCCTCGTCAATGCCACACCCCGGTTTCTCGAGGCGCCGGGCTGGCCGGGTGTGCCGGAAACCGAGTGGCGAGGCCTGCGACGAGCCGCGCGCCGCCATCCGGACGCGGCGGTGGCCGCGTTTCGACGTCGCTTCGCCTTGCCGGACGTACCGGGAGGGGCGGGCGATGTGGCCGATGTGAGCGGGCTCGACTGGCTGGCGCGGCTGGATCTGCGGGCGGTTCTTGCGGATGTGACGACGCCGGTCGAGTGCTGGCTGGCGCCCGAGGATCCGCTGGTGCCGGTCGACTGGCCGTCACGGCTGGCCTTGTCACCGCAGGTCAGCTGTCATCGCTTCACCCGCCCCGGGCACGCGTCGTGGTGGCATGAACCAGCCGAGCTTGCCGCCCGTCTGTCGGCGCGCTGATGCAGAGTCGCCTTTTGCCGTCCTGTCGACCGATCACAGTTATTTAATGAGTGCCCTTGTTCTGCATGTCCTCCTTGCCTTCCTTTGATCAGCGTCGCGTCCGTGAGCGGTTCAACCGTGCGGCAGGCCACTACGACCGTCATGCCGCGGTTCAGCGCGAGATCGGTCGCCGTCTGGACGAGCGCTTCGGCTGGCTGAAGCTCGAGCCGAGCCGGGTTCTCGATCTGGGTGCCGGCACCGGCCAGATGGTGCGTGCCATGCGGGAGCGCTATCCGAAGGCCGAGGTGATCGGGCTCGATCTGGCCGAGGCGATGCTGCGGCGGTTGCCGCGGCGACGCTGGTGGTCCCGGCATCGCCTGGGTGTGGCGGCCGACATGCATGCCCTGCCGTTTGCCGGAGGGAGCATGGATGCGGTGGTGTCGAATTTCGCGGTGCAGTGGAGCGATCGGCCGGCGGCATTGTTTGCCGAGGTGGCGCGGGTGATGTCGTCCGGGGCGCCGTTTGCCTTCACCACCCTCGGCCCCGACAGCCTGGTCGAGGTGCGCCGCGCCTGGGCGGAAGTGGACCCGACGCCCCACGTGCACCAGTTTCTCGACATGCACGATCTGGGCGATGCGCTGGTCGGCGCCATGCTTGCCGACCCGGTCATGGACCGGGAGGCGGTGACCGTGACCTATCCGACGGTGGATGCCCTGCTTGGCGATCTCCGCGGGGTCGGAGTGGGCAATACCCAGTCGGGCCGGTCGCGAGGCATGACCGGGGCGAAGGCCTGGCGTCGCTTCCGTGACGCGCTTGCCGACCAGGCTGTCGATGGCCAGATTCCGCTCACCTATGAAATCGTCTACGGCCTGGCATGGGGGACGGGTGTGTCGCCCGTCTCTCAGTCGTCTCACGGGTTGGTGGGCGCCTGATGGCGTCTGGCTCGCCTCTGCTGGCCGGGGTGTCGCATTAATGCAACACCTGCAGCTCGCCCCGCGATCGAATCAGGTTTGCTTATGGAACAGGGTCTTGCCCGCCTAACTGGTTGAAAGGGTGTTGGCGGGCCGCTCGTGGCGCGAGTAGGTAAGTAAATTCATAGGTTTTTGTCCGCGGGGGATTGGATTATCATCCGCGGTCGAAGAAAAAGGGTCTGGCCGTCCCACGGCCGGGATGAACCTAAAAGTCTGGAGGGGTCACGATGTCCACCAATGCAGTGCCGGTAGCAACCGAGCAGTACAATTACGGCATCGTCAAGAAGTTCGCCATCATGGCCATGATTTGGGGCGTGTTGGGGATGCTTGCCGGTGTCTACATTGCCAGTGAGCTGGCATGGCCATTTTTGAACTTTAATATTGCCGAGATCACCTTCGGCCGTCTGCGCCCCGTGCACACGACGCTGGTGATCTTCGGCTTTGGTGGTAGTGCGCTGTTCGCGACGTCGTACTACATCGTGCAGCGCACCTGTCAGGCGCGGCTGTGGGGCGGCTCGATCCTTCCGGAGTTCACCTTCTGGGGCTGGCAGCTCTCGATCGGTCTGGGCGTGCTGTTCTACATGGCCGGCTACACGCAGGGCCGTGAGTACGCCGAGTTCATCTGGCCGGTCGACCTGCTGATCACCGTCACCTGGGTGGCCTACTTCGCCATCTTCGCGATGACCCTGGTCAAGCGCAGCCAGCCGCACATCTACGTGGCCAACTGGTTCTTCATGGCCTTCATCCTGGCCACCGCGCTGCTGCACATCTTCAACAACCTGCAGGTGCCGGTTGCCTGGAACAGCCTCGAGTCCTACGCGCTGTTCTCGGGTGTTCAGGATGCGATGACCCAGTGGTGGTACGGCCACAACGCGGTCGGCTTCTTCCTGACTGCCGCGTTCCTCGGCATGATGTACTACTTCGTGCCCAAGCAGGCCGGTCGTCCGATCTACTCCTACCGCCTGTCGATCGTCCACTTCTGGGCGCTGTCGTTCCTGTACATGTGGGTCGGTGCTCACCACCTGCACTGGACCGCGCTGCCGGACTGGGTCTCCACCCTCGCGGCGACCTTCTCCATTCTCCTGCTGCTGCCGTCCTGGGGTGGCATGATCAACGGCATCATGACCCTGTCGGGCGCCTGGGAGAAGCTGCGTACCGATCCGATCATGCTGTTCCTGATCACCGCGCTGGCGTTCTACGGCATGTCGACCTTCGAGGGTCCGATGATGTCGCTGAAGTCGGTTAACGCCCTGTCGCACTACACCGACTGGACCGTCGGCCACGTGCACTCCGGCGCGCTGGGCTGGGTTGCGATGATCTCCATCGGTTCCTTCTATCACCTGATCCCGCGGCTCTGGGGCACCACCCTGTACTCGACCAAGCTGGTGTTCGTCCACTTCTGGCTGGCCACCATCGGTGTCGTGCTCTACATCGTCGCCATGTGGGTCGCCGGTATCGGCCAGGGCCTGATGCTGCGTGCCTTCGACCAGTACGGCAACCTCGCCTACACCTTTATCGAGACCGTGTCGTTCATGCACATCCCGTATGTCGTCCGTGCCATCGGTGGGGCGTTCTTCCTCTCGGGGATGCTGGTCATGGGTTACAACATCCGCAAGACGATCGCCGGGGCCCGTCAGCCGGCCGCCGCCGAAGGTCGTGACGCCGTGGCTGCCGCCGCACGCTAAAGGATTGAGGTTAGGTGAATGAAACACGAAAGCATTGAAATCAACTCCGGCCTGCTGATCGTCCTCACCCTGATGGTGATCAGCATCGGTGGCCTGGTCGAAATCGTCCCGCTGTTCCACATCGAGGAGACGGTCGAGGAAGTCGACGGCGTACGCCCCTACACCCCGCTGGAACTGCGGGGCCGGGACATCTACGTCCGCGAGGGCTGCTACACCTGCCACTCGCAGATGATCCGTCCGTTCCGTGACGAGATGCTGCGCTACGGCCACTACTCGCTGGCAGCCGAGTCGCAGTACGACCATCCGTTCCAGTGGGGCTCCAAGCGCACCGGTCCGGACCTGGCCCGCGTCGGCGGCAAGTACTCCAACGAGTGGCAGACGCAGCACCTGGTTGATCCGCAGTCGCTGGTGCCCGAGTCGATCATGCCGGGCTACCCCTGGCTGCTCGAGGACGAGCTCGACTACAGCCAGATCGAGGAACGCATGGTGGCGCTCAAGCGCGTCGGCGTGCCGTACTCGCAGAGCCAGGCGGAATACGACGCCAACGTCGAGAAGTTCGGTCAGGAGATGGCCGACAAGCTGCACGTCTCCAACGCCACCCAGGTGCTGGAAGACCAGGCGGCGGCCGAGGACTGGGACGGCAAGCCGGGCCAGATCACCGAAATGGATGCCCTCGTGGCTTACCTGCAGATGCTGGGAACGATGGTCGACTTCTCGAAGTACGAAGATGGCCATTTCAACCAGTTCCGCTGATACATAAAACCGCCACCATCGAGGTGATTTCTTGATAGGCGATATCTTTGCGTGGTTGGGCGACATGGAGAACAGCAAGCCGCTGGCGCTGATCCTGTTCTTCTCCGCCTTCGTGGGAATCATCCTGTACGTCTACACCGGGAAGAAGCGCAAGCAGCGCCTGGAGTCGTACAAGGACATTCCCTTCCTGGACGACGACGAGCTCGACCCCACGCAACAAGAGAAACAACAGGTGAATAACGATGAGTCAACCGGAAAATAAGCAGGGGCAGGTCGAGACCACCGGGCACGTTTGGGACGGCGATCTGCGCGAGTACAACAACCCGTTGCCGCGCTGGTGGCTGTGGGCCTTCTACATCACCATCATCTTCTCGGTGATCTACTGGATCCTCTACCCGGCCTGGCCGTACGGCGATACCTACACCAAGGGCATCAGCACGGTCGAGTACACGGTGGAAGGCGAGAACGGTGAAGAGAAGACCGTTACCGAGCACTGGAACACCCGTGCGCTGTTCACCAAGAACATGCAGTCCAGCCCGTCGGCCCTCGCCCAGCAGGAGTGGGTCAACAAGGTCAAGGACATGAGCTTCGAGGAGATCGAGCAAGATCCGGACACCCTGCAGTTCGCCATGTCCGTCGGTCACGGCACCTTCGGCGACTACTGCGCGGCCTGCCACGGTGCGGGTGGTCAGGGCAAGATCGGTCTGTTCCCGAACCTGGCTGACAACGCGTGGCTGTACGGCAACTCCTACGAGACGATCGTCAGCAAGATCGCCGGTGGCATCAACGGCATGATGCCGGCGCAGAATGTTGCCGAGGACAAGATCGACGATCTGGCCAAGTACGTGCTGAGCCTGTCCGGCAATGCCGAGATCAGTGGTGAGGCGGCGAGCCGCGGCAAGCAGGCGTTCGCGAGCTGTGCGGGCTGCCACGGCCAGAACGGCAAGGGCAACGAGGCCATGGGCGCGCCGAACCTGACCGATGCCATCTGGGACGTTGCCGACGTGCCGGGCTGCAAAGGCGACACCGCTTGCCAGATGGAAGAGATCAAGCACGTCGTCAACAACGGCATCCAGCGTCAGATGCCGGGCTTCGGCGACCGCCTGACCGACACGCAGATTCGCATGCTCGCCATCTACGTACGTCAGCTTGGCGGCAACTGATCGGCGTCACGATCGCTAGCGATTGCAAAAACACCGGCCATTGGCCGGTGTTCTTGTTTGCGGCCTCGGAAAATTATTTTCGAGTGGTTGTCAGACAATTTCCCTATGGGGTATAAGGTTATCCCGAGAGCATCCTTCGGAGTTTGATCCATGGCCCAACACGACGATCCGAGCTACGCCGCCGATCCCCTGTACCAGGCGCGGGAGCCCATCCACCCGAAGGGCATTCGCGGCCGCTTCCGCCGTTTCAAGGACATCGTGCTCCTGGTGGCATACAGCGTCTTCTTCCTGCTGCCCTGGGTGCGCTGGGAACGTGGGACCGGGCCGGACCAGGCGGTCATGTTCGATATCCCGTCACGGCGGTACTACCTGTTCGACCTCGTCATCCACCCGCAGGACATGTTCCTGCTGGCCGGTTTCCTGATCCTGGCGGCCTGGCTGCTGTTCTTCGTTACCGGCCTGGTGGGGCGTGCGTTCTGCGGCTACTTCTGCTTCCAGACGCTGTGGACCGATACCTTCATGAAGGTCGAGGCGCTGGTTCAGGGGGACCGCAACAAGCGCATGCGTCTGGAGAAGCAGCCCTGGAATGCCGAGAAGATCGCCAAGAAGGGGGTCACGATCGCCATCTGGACGGCGATCGCGTTCTGGACCGGGTTTACCTTCACCGCGTACTGGGCCGACGCCCCGCAACTGTTCGTCGACTTCTTCACCCTCGATGCGGCCAAGGCCGCCTACATCACCACCGGGATTCTCACGGCGACGACGCTGATCGCCGCCGGGTTCGCCCGCGAGCAGGTGTGCATCTACATGTGCCCCTATGCGCGGTTCCAGAGCGTGATGTTCGACAAGGAGACGCTGCTGGTGTCCTACGACGCCAAGCGCGGTGAGGGCGAAGCGGGGCGCAAGCCGCTGAAACAGGGCCTGATGACGCTCGAGGAGCGCCACGACCAGGGCGTGGGTGACTGCATCGACTGCAAGCTGTGCGTGCAGGTCTGTCCCACGGGTATCGACATCCGCGACGGGCTGCAGCTGGAGTGCATCTCCTGCGGTCTGTGCATCGATGCCTGCGACCAGATCATGACCAAGCGCGGCTGGCCAACCGGTCTGATCCGCTACGCCTCCGAGCAGGAGCTCGAGACCGGCGAGAAGCCCAACCTGCTCAAGTTCCGCACCATCGGTTATGGCGTCGCGACGCTCGCGGCGACCGTGCTGCTGCTTTACGGCATCTTCGCGCGCGCACCGGCGGACCTGTCGGTGCAGCAGGTGCGCCAGCCGTTGTTCACCGTGCTTGCCAGTGGCGACATCCAGAACAACTACAACGTGAAGATCAACAACAAGCTGCAGGAGCCGCTCGACTTCTCGCTCGCCCTCGAGGGACTGCCGGATGCCAAGGTGAGCATCGTCGGTGATTTCGACGGGCTGTCCGTGCCGGCGGACGGATCACGGAAGTATCTGGTGCACGTACGTGCACCTCGAGATGCAGAAGTGGACCGTCGCGAGATAGAATTCATCCTCACCGAGGAGAACGGACGCATCGAGCCGCTCGAGCACGACGCGAGTTTCGTCTTCCGTTGATCAACCCTTCGACAGGCCACCGTTCGGCTTAATGGCCGGGCGGTGGCCTGCTGCAACCAGGTTTCCGCAAATGGCCGTATTGCTGCCCGCCGGGATCGGCATGACCCTGATCCCGATCCTTTTCTTTCTGCTGCGGTGGCGCTTCCCGACCGCCGGTCGGCAGATCGCCTTCATTCTGGGCGTGCTGTCGCTGGCCGCCTATGCGCCTTACGCGATCAGCGCGTGGCCGGGACTCGACGTGGTCGCGATGGTGGTGGCCATCCTGGTGATGACCGCCTTCATCCTCGGGCTGATTTCGCCGCCACGTAATGCCGAATCGCACAAGATGGGCTTTCATGCCGGTCCGGCGACCATCATTGCCTTCTTCGCGGTGATCATCCTGCTCGACTCGATCTTTCTCACCATTGCCTCGCGGGGGCTGAGCGAGAACGCGGCACGGCAGTTGCTGCCGGAGCCCCAGGGCGGCCCGGTCGCGACCTCGTACTTCCCGGGCACGGTGGCCCATGACTACCAGGAAAAGGTGGCGCAGTTCGAGGCCTACGACGCCATGCGCGAGGAGCAGCAGCGACGGGGCTGGCAGGTGCGTCGCGGTTGGATGGGCGAGCCGGTAGTCGGTGAGTCCACCCCGTTCCGCATCGAGGTCACCGACGGTGACGGCGGTCCGATCCAGGGTGCCGATGCCACCGCGCAGTTCCTGCGCTTCTCCAGCGAAAGCCTGGACTTCACGCGCGAGCTCGAGGAGATCGAGCCCGGTGTCTACCAGGCCGAGATCACGCCCACCCGGCCCGGGCGGTGGGAAGTGATCGTCAATGTCCGTCGCGACGGCGAGACCCACCAGCTGCGCGGCATGACCGACATCGCCAAGCCGTGAACGGCCGGGCTGCTGCTTTGGACGAGGCTGTGCGGGTGCCGGGCGTGCGATGAGCGAGACGCGGGACATCACGCCGGAGCAGGCGGCGGAAGGCAGCTGTTTTCACTGCGGCCTGCCGGTGCCGGACGGGGCGGACTACCATGCCCGCGTGCTCGGCGAACAGCGCGCGGTGTGCTGTCCGGGCTGTCAGGCGGTCGCGCAGGCGATCGTCGAGGCGGACATGGAGGATTACTACCGCCACCGCAGCAAGGCCTCGCCCAAGCCGGATGACGATCTCGAACGCGTGCTCGAGGAGGTGGCGATATACGACCGCCCCGAGATGCAGAAGTCGTTCGTCGCCAACCGGGAGGGCGACCGTCGCGAGGCCTCGCTGATCCTCGAAGGGATCGTCTGTGCCGCCTGCATCTGGCTCTCCGAGCGCCACGTCCGGCAACTGCCCGGCGTGGAGTCCTTCTCGGTGAACTTCTCCACTCATCGGGCGCAGGTGGTCTGGGACAACAGCCAGGTGCAGTTGTCCGAGATCCTGCGGGCCATCGCGGCCATCGGCTACCGCGCCTACCCCTACGACCCGGACCGCCAGGACCGGGTCTACCGCCGCGAGCGTCACGACATGATGCGCCGCCTGGCCGTCGCCGGGCTGGTCTACCTGCAGGTGATGATGATCTCGCTGTCGCTGTACTTCGGCGACTTCCTCGATCTCTCCGAGGACATGCGGTACTTCTTCTGGTGGGTCAGTTTCATCCTGTCGACGCCGATCGTGCTCTATTCCGGCCAGGCGTTCTTCCGCCCGGCCTGGCGCGACCTCAAGCAGCGACGGGTGAGCATGGACCTGCCGGTTTCGCTCAGCATCCTGCTTGCCTACGGGGGCAGTGTCTACGCCGTGTTGAGTCACAGCGGCGAGATCTATTTCGACTCGGTCACCATGTTCGTCTTCCTGCTGCTCGCCGGGCGTTTCCTCGAACAGGGGGCACGCCACAAGGCGGGCGAGCTGGCCGAGTCGCTCAACAAGCTGGTGCCGCAGGTGGCCAACCGCATCGAGGCCGACGGCTCGATGAGCGTGGTGCCGGCGTTCGATCTGGTGCCCGGCGACCGGATTCTGGTGCGCCCCGGTGGGCCGGTGCCGGCCGACGGGCGCGTGATCGAGGGCGAGAGCGGCGTGAACGCCTCGATGCTCACCGGCGAGAGCGTCCCCGAGCTCAAGCGTGCCGGTGACACGGTGGCCGCCGGCACCGTCAATACCGAGAGCCCGTTGACCGTCGAGGTGGAGAAGGTGGGTCAGGACACGATGGTCTCCTCGATCGTGCGCCTGATCGACCGCGCCCAGTCGCAGAAGCCGCGAGTCGCCGAAGTGGCCGACCGCTTCGCGCGGAAGTTCGTCATCGGTCTGCTGGTCACCACCGCGGCCGTGTCGGTTGCCTGGCTGATGATCGATCCGGCACGCGCGTTCTGGATTGCGGTCGCCATTCTCGCCATCACCTGCCCATGCTCGCTGTCGCTGGCGACACCGGCGGCGATCGCGGTGGCGGTCGGGCGGCTGACACGTCAGGGGCTGCTGGTGTCGCGCGGACGAGCGATCGAGGGGCTCGCCGGCATCAGTCACGTGGTGTTCGACAAGACCGGCACCCTGACCACGGGCCAGCTGGTCGTGCGCGAGGTCGAACGGCTGGATGACGCGGACGACACCGAGCTGCGCTCCGTGGTCGCGGCCCTGGAGCAGTATGCCGACCATCCCGTCGGGCGGGCGCTGCGTGTCTGGGGCGAGGACGGCACGCGTTCCGCCCGCGAGGTGCGCGGGGTCGAGAGTGCCAGCGGTCGTGGGGTGACCGGGCAGATCGACGGTGAACGGTTTGCGGTGGGCAATGCCCGCCTGATGGGCGAGCTCGGCATCCGGCTGCCCGAGGTGAATGCGGCCGTCGACGAGCTGGTGGTCTGGATCGCGCGGGGAGAGCAGCTGATCGCCCGCGCCGTGCTGGGCGACGAGCTGCGCGAGGATGCCCGCGAGGCCGTCGATCGGCTGCGCGGGCACGGCATTCAGGTCTGGTTGCTGTCCGGCGATCAGGCCGATCGGGCGCAGTTGATCGGCGACCACCTGGGGGTCGATCACGTCGAGGGCGACCTCTTGCCGGAAGACAAGATGGCGCGGGTGGCCGACCTGCAGGCCGGTGGCGGCCGGGTGCTGATGGTCGGCGACGGGGTCAACGACGCGCCGGTGCTGGCGCGGGCGGACGTGTCCATGGCCATGGGAGGCGGCACGGCCGTGGCCAAGCACAGTGCCGACATGGTGTTGCTGAATGATCGGGTCGCGGAGACGGCCTTTGCCGTCGATTACGCGCGCCGCACCATGGCGGTGATCCGTCAGAACCTCGCCTGGTCGGTCTGGTACAACGCGATCGCGATCCCCATTGCCGCGGTGGGGCTGGTGCAGCCGTGGCTGGCGGCGATCGGCATGTCGGTCAGTTCGATCGCCGTGATCGGCAATGCCCTGCGATTGAGGCGGGGGTAGGGATCAGCCGCCCATGCTGTGGATGTACTGGTTGAGCTGGGCCACGTCGGTACTGGTGCGCCGGTAGAGGTGGTCGAGACTGACGATCGCGTATTCGAGCAGCAGGACCGAGAAGACCGGGTGTTCCAGGCGCAGCCGGTTGTACTTGGCGCGCGGCAGGCGCAGCAGACGGACCTTGGAGCGTGCCCGCATGCGCACGTTGCGTGGCTGACGGTCGAAGAAGCTCATCTCGCCGAGCATCTCCCCGGCGTGGATCTGGCCGACCGGCACCTCGTTGGTGGTCGGGCCGACGATCAGCTCGGCAGTACCCTCGAGCAGGAAGTACAGCGATTCGCCCACCTCGCCGATGTCGGCGATGATCTTGCCGCGCTCGATGATCTCGAAATCGCAGAAGTCGAGGAAGGCGCCGACCTCTGCCTGAGTCAGGATCTGCGTGTCGACGTGGCGGGCGAGAAAGTCGACCAGGGCGTGGCGGTCGTTTTCGGTCATCATCGCTTGAATGCTCCCATGCCGGTTTGCGGGTAGGTGTCGTTTCATTGTCGCGAGCCGTTCACGTTTTGTCGATCCTCTTGCGCGCGGTGAGGCGGCATGAGCCCGATTCATGCTCGGATTGCGGATGTTTCGCTTGGCCGAGCGGGTATCGCGGCGGAAAATGAGGCGCAGCCATGATGGTCGGCGCGACGGGCGAGGCGAACGGCCGCAACATGCTAGAATTCCCGGCATTGTTCGGTCGCCCTCGGTTCCTGTCGGGGCGGCCGCTTGTATTTCGCGGCCTCGTTCGCGCGGGGTCGAGCCGGATTTGATTTCACCTTCTTCAGGAGCCAACTCATGTTTGCCAAGTCCATGACCATCGCGGGCTACGACCCGGAACTTGCCGATGCGATCAACGCCGAGGTGCGCCGCCAGGAGGATCATGTCGAGCTGATCGCCTCCGAGAACTACGCCAGCCCGCGCGTCATGGAGGCCCAGGGCTCCGTGCTGACCAACAAGTACGCCGAAGGCTACCCGGGCAAGCGCTACTACGGCGGCTGCGAGTACGTCGACGTGGCCGAGCAGCTGGCGATCGAGCGGGCCAAGAAGCTTTTCGGCGCCGACTACGCCAACGTCCAGCCGCACTCGGGTTCCCAGGCCAACGCCGCGGTCTTCCAGGCACTGGTCGAGCCGGGTGACACCGTGCTCGGCATGAGCCTCGACGCCGGTGGCCACCTGACCCACGGTGCCAAGCCCAATTTCTCGGGTCGCATCTACAACGCGGTGCAGTACGGCATCGACGATCAGGGCTACGTCGACTACGACGAAGTCGAGCGTCTGGCCAAGGAGCACAAGCCGAAGATGATCATCGCCGGCTTCTCCGCCTATTCGCGCGTGCTCGACTGGGCACGTTTCCGCGAGATTGCCGATGCCGTGGGTGCCTACCTGATGGTCGACATGGCGCACGTCTCCGGACTGGTCGCCGCTGGCCTGTACCCGAATCCGGTGCCGCATGCGCACGTCGTCACCTCGACCACCCACAAGACCCTGCGCGGTCCGCGCGGCGGCATCATCGTGGCGAAGGCCGATCCGGATCTGGAAAAGAAATTCCAGTCGCGCATCTTCCCCGGCTCGCAGGGTGGGCCGCTGATGCACGCGATCGCCGGCAAGGCGGTGGCCTTCAAGGAGGCACTGGAGCCGGACTTCAAGACCTACCAGCAGCAGGTGATCGACAACGCCCGCGCGATGGCCGAGGTGTTCGTCGAGCGTGGCCTGGAAGTGGTCTCCGGCGGCACCGACAACCACCTGTTCCTGGTCAGCTTCGTCAAGCGCGGCCTGACCGGCAAGGCGGTCGACGAGGCGCTGGGCAACGCCCACATCACCGTCAACAAGAACGCCGTGCCCAACGACCCGCAATCGCCGTTCGTCACCTCGGGCATCCGGGTGGGCACCGCGGCGATCACCACCCGCGGTTTCGGTGTCGAGGAGTCCCGTGATCTCGCCGGCTGGATGTGCGACATCATCGACGATCTCGAGAACGAGTCGGTGATCGAGGCGGTACGCGAGAAGGTCACCGCGCTCTGCCGTCGCCTGCCGGTCTACGAGGCCAACCAGGCCTGATCGCGGGGACGGCATGCGCTGCGCCATCTGCGGTAACGACGACACCCGCGTGATCGACTCGCGGTCGATCGACGCGGGCGAGGGTATCCGCCGCCGGCGTGAATGCGCCGCCTGCGGGCAGCGTTTCACCACCTACGAGCGGGCCGACCGGCAGATGCCGCGGGTGGTGAAGTCCAACGGCGCGCGGCAGAACTTCGACGAGCGGAAGCTGCGCGACGGCCTGATGCGGGCGCTGGAGAAGCGCCCGGTGCCGACGCGCCGTGTCGAGGAGGCGATCGAGCAGATCGAGCGCCAGCTCCGCAGCCGTGGCGAGCGCGAGATCGCCGCCCGCGAGATCGGCGAGATGGTCATGGCCCAGTTGCGCCGACTCGACCACGTCGCCTACATCCGCTTCGCCTCCGTCTACCTGAGCTTCGACAGCGTCGAGGCCTTCCGCGAGGCGATCGAGTCGCTGGCGAACGACGTCATCAGCGACCCGGACCACCAGCTGCCGCTGATCGGCGATGCCAACTGAGACGGCCGCTGCCGACCACTCCGCTTCCCGCGGGCATCGACACTGGATGGCGCATGCGCTGGCCCTGGCCGAGCGCGGTCGCTACACCACCTCGCCCAATCCGCGGGTGGGCTGCGTGCTGGTGCGCGATGGCGAGATCGTCGGCGAGGGGTTCCATGCCCGGGCCGGTGGCCCGCATGCCGAGGTGCGCGCGCTTGAGCAGGCCGGCGAGCGGGCGCACGGCGCGACCGCCTACGTCACGCTTGAGCCCTGCAGCCATGTCGGCCGCACCCCGGCCTGCGCGCCGCAACTGGTCGAGGCCGGGGTGGCCCGCGTGGTCACGGCCATGAACGATCCCAACCCGCTGGTGGCCGGTCGTGGGCACAAACTCCTGCGCGAGGCCGGCGTCGAGGTCACCGAGGCGATTGCCCCGGCGGCCGCCCGGGCGCTCAACCCCGGTTTCGTCTCGCGCATGGAGCGCGGGCGGCCGTGGGTGACGGTCAAGGTGGCCCAGTCGCTGGACGGGCGCAGTGCGCTGGCCAGCGGCGAGAGTCAATGGATTACCGGCACGGCGGCGCGCCGCGACGTGCAGTTCCTGCGCGCCCGACAGTGTGCGGTCTTGAGCGGCATCGACACGGTGCTGACGGACAGTGCCCGGCTGAACGTGCGGCTGTCGGCCGACGAGCTTGGCATCGAGGGCGAAGTGCGCCAGCCCGCGCGTGTCGTGCTGGACTCCGGGCTGCGTCTGCCACCGTTCGCGGCGATCTTCGACGCGCCCGGGCCGGTGTGGATCTACACCCGCGATGCGACCGACGGCGTGCACCACGAGGCGCTGGTCAAGCGCGAGACGACCCTGATCGAGGCGCCCGCCGCGCCCGGGCTGGGCCTGGAGCTCGAGTTCATCCTCGCCGATCTCGCCGCGCGCGAGGTCAACGAGGTGCTGGTGGAGGCGGGTGCCAAGCTGGCCGGGGCGTTCGTCGCCGCCGGGCTATGTGACGAACTGGTGGTCTACCAGGCCCCGGTGCTGCTCGGCCATCAGGCCCGGCCGGCACTGGCGCTGCCCGAGCCGGGGGCGCTGGCCGATGCGGCGCGCTGGACGCTCGTCGACGAGACCCGACTGGGCGACGACCTGCGCCTGACCCTGCGGCCGGCGCGCTAGGCGGTCGGCCCCTTATTTCGCGGAGAGACAAGCATGTTCACCGGCATCATCCAGACCGTCGGCACCCTGGTCGAGCAGACCCCCACGGGTGGCGATGCGCGCCTGACCATCGAGGCACCGGGGCTGGACCTCGCCAACACGGCCATCGGTGACAGCATTGCCGTCAACGGCGTCTGCCTGACGGTCACCGATCTGGATGGCGACCGTTTCTCGGTCGACTGCTCGGCCGAGACGCTGCGCCTGACCACGGTCGGGCAGCTGGCGCCGGGTTCGCGCGTCAATCTCGAGCCGGCGCTGACCCTGGCCACGCCGCTGGGCGGGCACCTGGTCAGCGGCCATGTCGACGGGCTGGCGATCGTCGATGCGCGGCGCAGCGAGGCGCGGGCAACCGAGTTCTGGCTGCGTGTGCCGCCGGAACTGGCGCGCTACGTGGCCAAGAAGGGCTCGCTTGCCATCGATGGGGTGAGCCTGACGGTCAACGAGGTCAGCGGGGTGCGTTGCCGGCTGACCATCATCCCGCACACGCTCGAGGCGACCATCATGGGCGAGTATCGCCCGGGGCGACAGGTCAACCTGGAGGTCGATCTAATGGCGCGCTATCTCGAGCGGCTGTTGCAGGCCGGCGAGGCGCAGGGCGGCAAGGGCGGGCAGAGCCCCTATCAAGACCTCTCCTGAGGGGCGCCTGTCGGGTTGGTGGCCTACAGTCGGTCGCGCAATGATACAATCACCGGCTGCCCTTCGGGCGTTCAACGACCGCGCTGAGAGACCCTATGAGCTTTAGTCCCATTGACGAGATCCTCGACGACCTTCGGGCCGGACGCATGGTCATCATCGTCGATGACGAGGACCGCGAGAACGAGGGCGACCTGGTGATGCTTGCCGAGCAGGCGCGCGCCGAGGACATCAACTTCATGGCGCGTTACGGTCGGGGGCTCATCTGCCTGACGCTGAGCCAGCAGCGCTGCGAACAGCTCGAGTTGCCGCTGATGGTCAGTCGCACCCGCGAGGCATTCCAGACGGCGTTCACCGTGTCGATCGAGGCCGCGCGCGGCGTGACCACCGGCATCTCGGCCGCCGACCGGGCCACCACGATCCGCACCGCCGTCGCGCCCGAAGCCAAGCCGACCGACCTCGTCCAGCCGGGACACGTCTTCCCGTTGATGGCGCGTCCCGGCGGCGTGCTGGCACGCGCCGGTCATACCGAGGCGGGCGTGGATCTCGCCCGGCTGGCCGAGGCGCGTGAGCCGGCGGCGGTGATCGTCGAGATCCTCAACGAGGATGGCTCGATGGCCCGGCGCCCGGATCTGGAGCGCTTCGCCGCCGAGCACGACATCAAGATCGGTTCGATCGAGGACCTGATCCGCTATCGCATGCGTCACGAGCGCTCGGTCGAGCATCAGTTCGCGACCGACATCGACACGCGCCACGGCCGCTTCACGTTGCACGCCTACAAGGATTTCACCAGCGGCCAGCTGCAGTTCGCCGCCGTGCGCGGAACCCCGGATGCCGAGACGCCCACGCCGGTGCGGGTGCACGTTCATCACGCGGTCTGCGACCTGTTCGAACCGCAGGGCCGCGACTGCGGCTGGCCGTTCTCCGACGTGCTCTCGCGTCTGGCCGACATGGAGACCGGCGTCGCGGTGGTGCTGCGTTCGACGCCCAACGAGGACGAGCTGTTGCGCCAGCTGCAGGGTTGGGAGAAGCCATCGGCCGAGACGGCCGGCGGCGAGGTCGAAGAACTGCGAAACTATGGGGTGGGTGCGCAGATCCTCAAGGATCTGGGTGTTCGCCAGATGCGCGTGATGAGCGCGCCCAAGCGATTCCATGCCCTGGCCGGCTTCGGCCTGGAAGTGGTCGACTACATTCACGACGAGGCGGACTGACCGCCGCAGACGAGACAGACAGGCATGAACGAGCTTCAGGTGATCGAGGGCGGGCTGATGGCCCGCGCAGGACGTTACGCGATCGTGGCCACGCGCTGGAACGCTCAGGTGGTCGATCGACTGCGTGATGGCGCGATTGACACCCTGCGCCGACATGGCGTGGACCCGTCGCAGATCACGGTCGTGATGGCGCCGGGTTCGTTCGAGCTGCCGCTGGTCGCCCAGCGGGTCGCCGCGAGCGAGAAGTTCGACGCCATCATCTGCCTTGGCGCGGTCATCCGCGGCGCGACGCCGCACTTCGACTATGTCGCCGGCGAAGCGGCCAAGGGGATCGCCAGCGTGGCCACCGACTTCGACATGCCGGTCATCTTCGGCGTGCTGACCACCGACACCGTCGATCAGGCGATGGAGCGCGCCGGCAGCAAGGCGGGCAACAAGGGCGCGGAAGCGGCCGCCACCGCCATCGAGATGGTCAACCTTCTCGATCAGATCGACCAGATTGCCTAAACGCTCATGATCAAGCAGTTTCCCCAGGACGAACCGCCCCGGCAAGACGGCCCGGATGATGCCGACGAGGCAGGCAAGGTCGCGCCGCGCGGCAAGAACGCTCCGGCGCGCAAGCAGCGTCGTTGGGCTCGCGAGCGGGCCGCCCAGGGGCTCTACCAGCAGTTGATGAATCCGGTGCCGGTGGATCAGCTCGAGGCGCAGTTCATGGAGGATGCCTTCATGTTGCGCATCGACCTCGAGCTGTTCCGCCGCATCCTGCGTGGCGTCGAGCAGCATGCCGACGACCTGGATGCGGCCATCGAGCCGCACCTGGATCGGCCGGTACGCGAACTCGACCCGATCGAGCACGCCATCCTGCGTCTGGGCGCGTTCGAGCTGATGCACATGATCGAAACCCCGCGCGCGATCGTGATCAACGAAGCCGTCGAGCTGGCCAAGCGTTTCGGCGCAACCGACGGCCATCGCTACGTCAACGGTGTGCTCGACCGGCTGGCCGACCGCGTCCGCACCGCCGAGCCGCGTCGCGGGCACTGAGCCGGCCGGACGTCGCATGGCAGCGGGGGCCGACGAGTTCGATCTGATCCGCCGCCACTTCGACTGGGCCTCCGCCCGTTCCGAGGTGGCCCTCGGCGTTGGTGACGATGCCGCGCTGATCGACCCGCCCGCTGGCCACCAGCTCGCGATCGGCACCGACATGCTGATCGCCGCCCGCCACTTTCCCGACGCCACCCCTCCCGAGGCTGTCGCCCACAAGGCGCTGGCGGTCAACCTGTCCGATCTGGCCGCGATGGGTGCCTTACCGCTCGCCTTTACCTTGTCACTGGGCCTGCCCGACGTGGATGCGGCCTGGCTGGAGCGCTTTTCCAGCGGGCTGCGCCACGCAGCCGACTGCTGGGGCTGTGACCTGATCGGCGGGGATACCGTCGGCGCGCCGCGGCTGACCCTCTCGATCACCGCCTTCGGAGCCGTACCGTCGGGCAAGGCCATTCGGCGGTCCGGTGCGAGTGCCGGAGACCGGATCGCGGTTACCGGAACGATCGGCGACGCGGCCCTGGGGCTGTTGCTGGCGTTGGGGCAGGCCGAAGCGCCCGCGACACTTGTCCCGGGTGACGGCGATTACCTGCGCGCCAGGCTGGATCACCCCGAGCCGCGGCTGGCGACCGGGCAGGCGTTGCGCGACCGGGCGACCGCCGGGCTGGATATCTCCGACGGGCTGCTGCAGGACCTCGGTCACCTGCTGGCGGCGAGCGGGCTGGCCGCCGAGATCGATCTGGATGCCATTCCCCTGTCGGGCGCCGCGCGGCGCTGGCTGGACGACCGCCCGGAGGACCTCGATCGGTTGATCAGTGGCGGTGACGACTACGAGCTGGTCGTGGCCCTGCCGCCGTCGCTCGAGCTCGACCCGGCCTGGGGGCTGACCGTTATCGGCCGGCTCCGTGACGAGTGGGCTGTCGGCGAGATCCGCGAGCGCTCCGGCCGGCCCTTGCCCGGTCAGCGCGGCTACAACCATTTTCAGGGATCGGATGCATGAGTGATCGACAGGACGTCAGGCGCGTCGGGATCACGGATCTCGGCCGCAGCCCGGTGATGTGGCTTGCCTTCGGTTTCGGCACGGGCCTGTCGCCGAAGGCGCCGGGCACCGTCGGCACCCTGCCCGGTATCCTGCTGGGCTGGCTGCTGGTGACCGTCGCCGCGCCGTGGGGTGATGCGGCCACCATCGGGTTGCTCCTGGCGGTGACCGCGGGGCTGTCCCTTGTCGGGTTCTACCTGTGTGGGGAGGCCAGCCGACGCCTGGGCGTGCATGACCATGGCGGGATCGTCTTCGACGAGATCGTCGGGGTGTTGCCGGTGTTCATCGTGCTGCCGGAGGCGTGGTGGGAACTGGCGCTGATCTTCGCCTGGTTCCGCCTCTTCGACGTGATCAAGCCTTGGCCGATCAACTGGCTCGACCGGCGGGTCGGCGGCGGTGTCGGCATCATGGTCGACGATCTGCTCGCTGGCGCTTACGCCCTGCCGGCCACCTGGGGGACCTTGCTGGTCATCGGCGGCTGAGGCGTCAGCGCTCGTTGAGGCGCGGCATCAGCTCGACCAGGTTGCAGGGGCGCTTGCGGTAGTCGAGCTGGCTTTCGATCAGGTTGTCCCAGGCATCGGTGCAGGCCCCGGTCGAGCCGGGCAGGACGAACAGGTAGGTCCGGTTGGCCACGCCGGCCGTGGCGCGCGACTGCAGGGTCGAGCTGCCGATGGTCTGGAAGGACAGCGAGCGGAACATCTCCCCGAAGCCGTCGATGGTCTTGTCGAACAGCACCGAGACGGCCTCGGGGGTGCCGTCCCGTCCGGTCAGCCCGGTGCCGCCCGTGGTGATCACCACGTCGCATTCGGGCTCGGCGATCCAGCGCGAGACCGTGGCCCGAATCTGGTAGATGTCGTCGGGCAGCAGTTCGCGTTCGAACAGCGTGTGGCCGGCGCCCTCGAGGCGCTCGACCAGTCGGTCACCGGAGCGATCCTCGGCCAGGCTGCGGCTGTCCGAGACGGTCAGCACGGCGATGTTCAGCGGCTTGAAGGGGCGTTCTTCGCTCATCGTCGATGTCCTGTCATGGGGCCGGGTAGGGCAGCGGGTCGGTCGGGGAGCCCTCGGCGCATTTGCGGCAGGGCAGCAGAGTGCCGAGCATGGCAACGCGACCCAGGCTGTGCTCCACCCAGGGGCGGTTGATCCAGGGCGGGTCGTGACGGGTGTGCTGATTGTGGCCGCACTCGAGCCGGGCGAACCAGTGCCCCTCGGCGTCCCGGTGAAACGAGCGGATGGCTCGCAACGGTGCTTCGGCCCGGCCCATCAGGGAACGGGGACGCCCCACAGGTCGTGTTCGTCCGCCTCGACGATCTCGACTTCGACGAAATCGCCCGGTGCCACATCGGTGACCTCCGGCAGGTAGACCACGCCGTCGATCTCCGGGGCGTCGGCCATGCTGCGCGCCACCGCGCCCGATTCGTCCACCGCATCGACGAGCACCGGCATGCGCTCGCCGACCTTCCGGGCGAGCTTGGCCGCGCTGATGGCCGCCTGCTTTTCCATGAAGCGCGCCAGACGTTCCTGCTTGACCGCTTCCGGCACCGGGTCGGGCAAGTCGTTGGCCGTCGCGCCCTCGACCGGCGAGTAGGCGAAGGCGCCGACGCGATCGAGCTGCGCCTCGTCGAGGAAGTCGAGCAGTTCCTGGAAGTCTTCCTCGGTCTCGCCCGGGAAGCCGACGATGAAGGTCGAGCGGATCGTGATTTCCGGGCAGATCTCGCGCCACTTGGCGATCCGCTTGAGCACGTTCTCGCTCGAGGCCGGGCGCTTCATCAACTTGAGGATGCGATGGCTGGCATGCTGGAACGGGATGTCCAGGTACGGCAGTACCAACCCCTCGGCCATCAGCTCGACGACGTCGTCGACATGCGGGTAGGGGTAGACGTAGTGCAGCCGGATCCAGGCGTCCAGCGAGCCCAGCGCGGCGGCCAGTTCGCGGAAGCGGGTCTTGAGCGGTCGCCCGCCCCAGAAGTCGAGCTTGTAGCGGCTGTCGATGCCGTAGGCGCTAGTGTCCTGCGAGACGACCAGCAGCTCGCGCACGCCAGCGTTGACCAGATTCTCCGCCTCGGTCATCACCTCGCCGATCGGGCGGCTGACCAGATCGCCGCGCAGGCTGGGGATGATGCAGAAGCTGCAGCGGTGATTGCAGCCCTCGGAGATCTTGAGATAGGCGTAGTGGCGCGGGGTCAGCTTGACGCCCACCTCGTCGTCGAGGGCGGGCAGGGTCTCGTCCATGGCCGGCGTGACCTGTTCGACCGACGGCTTCTCGCCACTGCCCGGCTCGGGCATGACGTCGACAAACGGATCGAAGCGGGGCGGCAGGTGCTGGTGGACGGCGTCCATCACCTCGCGGTAGGCCTGCGGGCCGGTGACGGCCAGCACGTTCGGATGGGCCTCACGTACGAGCTCGCCCTCGTCGCGCCCGCCTAGGCAGCCGGTGACGATCACCCGGCCGTTCTCGTCCAGCGCCTCGCCGATGGTGTCGAGCGATTCCTGCACGGCCGAGTCGATGAAGCCGCAGGTGTTGACGATTACCAGCTCCGCGCCCTCGAAACTGTCGGAGAGCGCGTAGCCCTCGGCCCGCAGCTGGGTCAGTATCCGTTCGGAGTCGACCAGCGCCTTGGGGCATCCGAGGCTGATGAAGCCGATGCGCGGCGGATTGTGGGTCATGAGCGGGCTGCGTCGGCGGGGACGGGGGCGTTGTCGCCGTTGAATTCCTCGAGCTGGCCATCCGGGTACTGGACGTACACCTTGAGGTTGTTGCGATCGATGAACTGCATCACCGAGTCGAACATCTGTCGGTTGGCCGTCTTCAGTTCGGGTTCGATCACCAGCATCTTCTGGCCGTCGAGCAGCACGGGATGCAGCCGCTGCGAGTACACCAGGCGATGCTGGGCGAACGTCGCATCCCAGCTCGAGATGCGATCGATCCAGTCGCTGGGGCGGAATCGGGCGCCGGCCTTGGTCACTGACTCGACGATGTAGCGTTTCGGCTGGTTGTCCATGAAGTCGTGGCTTGCTCGGCGTGCACCGAATGTGGATGGGTCGATTAGAATCAATCGGCCATTTTACTTCACTTGGCCGGTAAACGCATCCGGCCAGCGAAACCGAACGGGAGAAATTGCCATGACGGCGCGTCATGTTTCCAGCGAGGGCTTCGAGGTGATCGTGGTCGACACCGGAGGCACGTTCAACAAGTGCTACCGACCTGTCGATGGTCAACTGGTGGTCGAGGCGGGTAGTCCGGCGGCCCGCGAGATCCTCGAATCGGCCCGCGACAACCTGGACGTCGACTGGCTGCAGCCGGTGTGCAAGGACAGTCTCGAGATGACCGACGCCGATCGGGAGGTGATTGTTGCCGAGTTGTCGGCTGCGGTCGGGCGAGCGCCGGACGCCCCGGTTGTCGTCATTCACGGCACGGATACCCTCCACCTGACCGGTGAGGTGCTCGCCAGGGCGTTCCCGGAGACTTGTGTTGTGCTGACCGGCGCGATGCGGCCATACGAGATTGATCGGGTCGAATCTGCGCTCAATCTGGGGCTGGCCGTGGGTTTCGTCCAGTCTCGTCCTGCGGCCGGCGTGTATGTGGCCATGAGTGGCCTGGTGCGCCCGCTGGGCCGGCTGGTGAAGGATCGCGCGGCCGGGCTCTTTCGTCCGGACTGATCGGATTTGCAAGGGACATAAAAAAGCCCCGCCAAATGGCGGGGCTTTGCGTTTCAGGCACCCTCGAGTGAGGGCGGCCGGGTTATCAGCACTTGTTGGTGATGCCCGGGTTGCCTTCCACGCCCTTGAGGACCGGCTCGTTGAGGTCGAACGGCTTGATGTGCTTCTGGTCACGCAGCCAGGACTCGACCTGGTCCCAGATCATCTCGCCGGTGTCGCCCGGGATGTTGCCCGGCTTGGCGACCGATGCCCAGCCAGCGACCTTGTAGCTCTTCTTCGGGTCGAGCGGCTCGCCGTCCAGTTCCATGTCCAGGATGCGCTTGCCCTTCTCGGCGTTCGGCGCACAGGCGTACTTCAGGCCACCGACGCGAACCATGTCGCCGCCCTGCTGGTAGTAGGGGTCGGTGTTGAAGATGTTGTCGCAGACGTCCTCGAGGATGCCCTTGATCTGCTCGCCGGTGAACTCGTTGACGGTGACGTTCGGATAGGTCAGGCCCACCTCGGTCATCAGGTCGTCGTAGGTGATCGGCTCGCCCGGGATCAGCGAGGTGCCCCAGCGAACGCCCGGGGAGAACGAGATCTGAGCGTCGTTGACGTCGATCAGCGCGTCGCAGATTA
The DNA here is from genome assembly GCF_001641825.1 of Guyparkeria sp. WRN-7. Classification (GTDB taxonomy): domain Bacteria; phylum Pseudomonadota; class Gammaproteobacteria; order Halothiobacillales; family Halothiobacillaceae; genus Guyparkeria. The sequence goes on from NZ_LRFH01000015.1 coordinate 74,974, forward strand.
GCTGGTCCCAGGTGCCGGTGAAGTTGCCGCGGCGGTAGAGCAGGGCATCGTTGGTCGCCAGAACGTCGCTGGTGCGCTCGCCGGCGTTGAACGTCTTGCCCTGGAAAGTGATTTCCTGGTTGTAGGCGTTGTCGATGAACGCCTGCATCTCCTTGTCCGGCTCGATGAAGTCGGAGAAGACCGGCAGCAGGTGGTACTTGAAGTCCTGCACCTTGCCCTTGCGCACGTCGAGGTCCAGCACGCCCAGGTACTTGGCGTTGGAGCCGGCGTTGGAAACGATGGTCTGGCCGCCGGCGTTCTTGACGATGGTCGGGGTCGGAACCGCGTCGTGGGTGTGGCCGCCCATGATGGCGTCGATGCCGGTAACGCGGCTGGCCATCTTGAGGTCCACGTCCATGCCGTTGTGCGACAGGACGACGACGACTTCGGCGCCTTCGGCGCGGGCAGCGTCGACGGTCTCCTGCATCTTGTCGTCGCGGATACCGAAGGTCCAGCCCTCGGTCATCCAGCTCGGGTTGGCGATCGGGGTGTACGGGAACGCCTGACCGATGACGGCAACCTGAACGCCGTTCTGCTCGCGGATGACGTACGGCTTGAAGACGCGCTCGTAGAAGTCGCTGTCCAGGATGTTCTGGGCGACGAACGCCATGTTCGTCTCGGACTCGAGCTCGTTGATGCCCTCGACCATGCGGTCCTTGGTGTAGGTCGCTTCCCAGTGCGAGGTGAAGAAGTCCGGCTTGGCAATCTTCATCGCGTCGATCTGGCTCTGGGCGTCGGTCCACAGGGCCAGGGCGTTGCCTTGCCAGTTATCGCCGCCGTCCAGCAGGAAGGCGCCCGGACGCTGCTCGCGCATGTGCTTGATCAGGGTGAGCAGGTGGGCAAAGCCGCCGACCTTGCCGTACTTCTTGGCCGCTTCGGCGAAGTCGAGGCAGGTGAAGGCGTGAGCGGCCGGGGTGTTCGGCTCGAGGCCGAAGTACTTGAGGAAGTGCTCGCCAACCAGGTGCGGCGGGTTGCCTTTCATGGAACCCACGCCCAGGTTGATGTTCGGCTCACGGAAGTAGACCGGCTTGAGCTGGGCGTGCATGTCGGTCATGTGCAGGATCGACACGTTGCCGTAGCGCGGCACTTCGTACATGTTGCTCGAGGCGTTGTTCGCCTTGACCGAGCTGGCGACGCGCTGCGTGCCGGTGCCGGCCTGAGCGGTCTCGAGGTTGATGCCGGCGGCCGAGGCCACGGCGAGCATCTGCAGAAATTCGCGACGAGAAAGACTCATTGAAAACTCCCCTTTACGTTTTCAGTTTGGGTCAGTTCCCGGCCCGGCTGGCAGCAGGGGGCAGGGATCCGAGGGATCTTTACCGGTTCCCTGACCCGGCCCAAGCCCGGTGGGCACTTCGGGGGCAGTGCCAGGAAACTGAACCGGGCCATTTAACCATACTGACCCCCGCGACGATAGAAAAAATACTTATGCCTGGCATGGGTGCAGGGCCGGCATGGTTCGCCCCATGGTCGGTTCGAGCCGGGTTCCGGGCATAAAAAAAGCAGGCCGAAGCCTGCTTTTTCGATCTCGCAAGAGCGTGAGCTTACTTGCGGATGTTCGGGCCGTTGAGCTCGAGCTCGTTGTCGTTGTAGGACATGAAGAACTCGAGGTCACGCAGGTAGTCCGAGTACTGCTTCGGCGGGATGGTGCCGGTGTCACGGACGCAGCCGTACATGCGCTTGTGCAGGGTGAACATGCTGCCCTTGCTGTAGCGGAATACCGGCATGTGCGTGGTGTTGCCCAGGTTCATGTGCAGGTGCTCGGCGCGAGCGTACTTGCCGCCATGGTACTGGTGGCAATCGGCACAGGAGTTGTCCAGACGGCCGGTGCGGCGGAACCATGCTTCCTTGCCGCGGTTGTAGGCAGCCTTGGCGCCTTCGCTGTTGATCTGGACCTGGTTGGTCATGCCGTTGGACTCGCTGGCGAGGTAGGCAAGAACGTTAGCCAGTTTCTTGTAGTTGTTCTTCGGGTCCCAGACCTTGTCGGCTGCTTCGCCGGCGTTCTTCTGGCAGTTGATGATGTCCAGACCGAGGCTGTGTACCTTGCCGTCCTTCTCGTTGAAGTACGGGTACTTGGCGCGCAGGCCCTTGGCCTCGCCCAGGCAGGAGGACAGCTTCTTGCCGTTCGGCAGGGTGTACTCGTTCCAGAGGGCTTCGCCCTTGGCGACGTACTCGTCGGTCTGCGGGAAGATCATCATGCCTTCCCACTGCGAGCGTGCGTCATCATCGATGGCGTAGACGCCCATGTTGTAGTCCTCGAACGGAACGTCCGGATAACGGTCCTCGTAGAACTCAACCATCAGCTGACGAAACTCCTCCGGGTCGGACGGGTTCGCCGCATCGGCTGCGATGGCGCCGCCGGTGGCCAGTACGCTGGCTGCGAGCATGCTAGAGATCAAGCGTTTCATTTATGAGTCTCCTACTGAATTCGGGTCTTTGTGTTTGATTCCTGGAGCGTCTTACAGCGTGAGGATGTAATCGGTGATGGCCTCGATTTCCTCGTCGCTCAGGAGTTTGTGGGCCCCGAACGGCGGCATGATGGTCTGGTCGCCAAACTTGTCGCGCGGATCGTAGATGACCTTCTTGAGCTCTTCACGGTCCGGATAGCGCGCCTTCATGGCGATCAGGGCCGGGCCGATGTTGCCCGCGAGGTTGCCGCCCTGGATCTGGTGGCACGCGAGGCAGTTGCCTTTGCTACGGCCAAAAGCGAGTTCTTTCCCTTTCTTGGCCGAGTCGGACAGGCCTTCTTCCTGTGCCGCGACGGCACCGGAGAAACCCATGCCGGCCGCGAGCAGTGCGGCGGCGCCTGCCGTGGTGATCACGGATGTGAACTTCTTCATTGTTATCCTCCTCTGCGGTCGCTAGAAAGCGCCGAGATGCCTTGGTGAGTTGTCTCATTCATCGATTCGACGTGTACCACTTTAGTGGCCTGAACAGTCGAGACAATAAAAAATAATTTATGGCGACACAATGAATTTATTTATTAGCGTTTGTTGAAATTCGCAGTTCTCTCGAGCCGCGTCACGGCGGTTTTTCAGTGCGAAAAATTCATTGGATGCCGGTGTTTGTCGCCAATCAAGAGGATCGGGCGGGGTGCTCGCCGGTCGAGGGTGGCAGGGGCGCATTGCGTCGGGGTTCCGTTTTCGGGTTCACGCCAGAAATCGGGTCGCGCGTGGCCTACTCGTCCGTTTGCCCGGCTCGCCGCTCGATCTCGTTGAGCAGCGAGTCGATCCGGGCCTGGGCGCGCGGGTTGTCCGCCGTGAACGTGTAGGCCGTCTCCAGTTCCTGGTGGGCGGCGACCAGATTGCCCCGGAGCAGGAAGTAGCGGCCCAGTTGTTCGTGATGGTCCATGGGCCGACCGGCGGCGCTGGCCGCCTTGGAGAGCGCCAGCACGGCCTCCGGGTCGTCGGGGCGGGCCTCCACGGCTTCGCGCGCCCGGCGATAGGCCGTCTCCGTGTCTCCCCGGTCGAGCATCCAGTCGACCTCCAGCCGCAACAGCGTGGTGTCGCCGGGGTAGAGGGCGATCAGGTCGTCCAGAATGCGGTCGGCCTTGCTGCGGTTGCCCTGATCGTTCAGGGCGCGGGCGAGCGGCAGTGCGAACCAGCGATTACCCGGCTGGCGTTCATGCAGTGGTTCGAGCAGTTCGACGGCCTGGTCGTGGCGCCCGTTGCGTTGCGCGGCGACTGCCCGGCGATAGCGCTCTGCCTGGTCGTCCAGCTCCAGTCCTGAGTGTCCTTCGAGCCCGGCCAGGCGCGCCCGGGCGAGACGGAATGCCTGGCTGTCCGTCTGGCCGAAGCGGGTGGCGGGTATCAGCGCGATACGGTTCTTGATCGAACTGATGCGTTCGGCCGTCATCGGGTGGGTTCTGAGGAACTCGAACTGGCGGCTGGGCGAGCCGCCGGCGCGGCGCTGGAGTTTTTCGAAGAAGCTGATCATGCCGCGCGGGTCGATGTCGGCCCGTTGCAGCGTGTCGAGCGCCAGTCGATCGGCCTCGCGCTCGTGCATGCGCGTGTAGTTGATGGCGTTCTGCGCTGCGCCGGCCATCCCCGCGGTGGCAACGGCGGCGCCCAGTTGCGGGTCCACGGCGCCCAGCAGCGCGCCGGCGATGAACCCGGCGATGGCCGTCAGGTTGTGCCCCGTCTGTGCGGCCACCATGTGGGCGATGTGACGTTGGGTGGCGTGAGCAATCTCGTGGGCGATCACGCCGGAGAGTTCGCTCTCGTTCTCGGCGGTGAGGATCAAGCCGGAAAACACCGCGATGTGACCGCCCGGCACGGTAAAGGCATTGATCGTCGGGTTGTCGACGATCACCAGGTTGGGGGCGAAGCGCGTGCCCGAGGCCGACGACATCAGCCGTACGCCCAGATCGTTGAGATAACTGTCGAGCAGGGCATCCTCGATCACGCCGCCCCGGGCGCGCAGCTTCTCGAAGACCTCGGCGCCGATCTGGCGTTCTTCCTCCGGCGACAGCACGGTGTCGGCCGGCGTGCCGAGCTCGGGCAGGCGATAATCGGCCATCGCCGGCTGGCCGAGGAGGAGGGTAAGGCCCAGTAACAATGCGCGCATCGGTCGTGTCATCAGCATGCCGAGAATGGGATGAGTCGCGTTGGACCGGAGAGCGTGGCACAGGTTCGCCGGCCGGGGCGTCCGAGGGCGCGATGGACGCCGGGCGCCACGGCCCGCTAGACTTTCCCGCATTCATCACGTGACCGGTTTGGAGACGATTATGGCAGCTTACGGCAACATCACGGCCGATGAACTCAAGGACCGCCTCGACGAGGTGGCGTTGTTCGATGTGCGCGGTCCGGCGGAAACGGACCGCGGCGTTATCGAGGGCGCGACGCTGATTCCCCTGCACATGGTGCCGATGAGCATCGACCGGTTCCGCGTCGACCAGGACGTGGTCGTCTATTGTCACAGCGGCGCGCGTTCGGCGCAGGCGTGCCAGTATCTCGCCGGTCAGGGTGTCGAGCGGCTGTTCAATCTCGAAGGTGGCGTCATGCTGTGGGCCGGCTCCGGCTTGCCGCTGCTCGCGCCGGACAAGTGAGTCGAGTGAGAGGGGGTGGTGATGGCGGATGACGTGATCGAGGTCGACGCGCGCGGGCTGTCCTGTCCGATGCCGCTGCTCAAGGCGCGCAAGGCGATTGCCACGGCCGCACCGGGCCAGTCGGTCGTGGTGCTGGCGACCGATCAGGGCGCGGAGAGCGACTTCAAGGCCTATTGCGAGCGGGCTGGGCACCGTCTGGTTTCGCTGGCCTGGCAGGACGACGTGTTGCGAGTCGAGCTGGCGCGCAGCGAATAGCAGGTCGTTCCGGGAGGACGTGGCGCGCTGATTCGCTGCGACAAGCCCTCAATGGAGGAGGGAGCACCGGAACGCCGCTTGGCTGGCGAGGTCGCCCGCCGGGTATCGCCCCTGATGTCCGGGCTAGGTGTTCCACGCGGTTCTGGCGTATTGTCGGTTTTGTCAAAGACTATAACGACAAAGCGTATTGACAAGGGAGTGATGAGTCATGGGGCAAGCCCGTTCCGTTCGCGTGCTGCTGATGAGCAGCTTTTTGGTTCTTCTTTCGTTTACCGGCCTGGCTCGGGCCGAATTTCAGCCGTTCGTCGAGGGTACGCCGTTCGCCGGCGACGTCGAGGCGGCCGTGGCGGCCGCCAGAGCGAAACTCGCAGCCGAGGGGCTGGATGTGGTCGGCGGCTATGCCCCGACCGAGGGCGTCCGCGTCCTGGCCGTGAGCAGCGATGCGTTGCGAGAGACGGCCTCGAAGAGCAAGCGAGGCGGGTACGGTGCCGTTGTCAGCATCGCCTTCGAGCAAACCGGGGGCGAGACGCGCATCAGCTACCAGAACCCGCAGTACATTGCCCACGGCTACCGCCTCGAAGGTGACAACGAGTCGGCCTTCCAGGCGCTGGCCGGGGCGCTGGGAGCCACGGGCTACTTCGGCGGCGAGCCGATCTCGAAGGCCAACCTGCGCACCTACCAGTACGCCTTCGGCCTGGAAACCTTCGTCGACCCGGTCGACCTGGGCAGCTTCCCCGGTTTTTCCTCGGCCGATCGCCAGATCACCGAGCGGGTGAAGAACGGCGAGCTGGGAACCGAGCTGGTCTACCGCGTGGAGATCCCCGGCAAGCGCCAGATCGTCTACGGCGTGGCAATGCAGACCGATGATCCCAACGCCCACGGTGCGGCGCTGGTGCAGGCGGTCGATCATGACGCCCCGCGCGGTTACGCCTTCCTGCCGTACCCGGTCCTGCTGGACGGCAATGCCGCCGAGACGCTCAACCTGCGTTTCCGCATGGCGCTGTTCTTCCCCGACCTGCCGATGATGGGCGGCGAGGCGTCGTTCTTTAAGCTACGTTCTGCCCCGGATGCCATCAACAAGCTGCTGATCGCGGTGGTCGATGGCGAGATCCAGAGGAAAGAGCGTTCGGGAGGCGGGTTCGGAACCTTCTGATCCCCTCTGACGTTCGCCGCCATGCTTTGTTCGGCCGCTCTCCACGGTCGGACGAAATGCGTCCAAAGTGGTGAAATCTGTCCAATAACGCGTTATATTGCCCAGTCTACGATTGAGACCGCCGGGCCCTAACGGGCGCATCCGCGGTTGATGGCAGCCTGTCCGGCCGGTGACGATCTCACCGCCTGGGCGGGCTGCCGTCGTCATGGGCTGCGTTGATCGCGTTGCACTCTTTGCTTTCGAGCAAACTCAATGAGAAGTGGACGACCATCCGGGGCCGTATCCCGGATGCGGGGAAGGTTGCCCCGAAATCGGATGATCGGCATGCGGGGCATGCCCGCGCCCAGGCCGGTCGTCAAGCCATTTAGTCAGTGAAACGCGCAAGTTTCGAGGTGAGTACTCTCGTGGAATTGTCCGGCGGTGAAATCCTGGTCGAGTGCCTCAAGTCGGAAGGGGTCGATACGGTCTTCGGCTACCCCGGTGGGGCGGTCCTTCATATCTACGATGCCCTGTTCCAGCAGGAAGAGGTCCAGCACGTGCTCGTGCGTCACGAGCAGGGCGCAGTGCACATGGCCGACGGCTTTGCCCGCGCGACGGGCAAGCCGGGTGTCGTGCTGGTCACCTCCGGCCCGGGGGCGACCAACGCCGTCACCGGTATCGCCACGGCGCACATGGACTCCATCCCGCTGGTGGTCTTCACCGGCCAGGTCCACAGTGCGCTGATCGGCAACGACGCCTTCCAGGAAGTCGACAACGTCGGCATCACGCGTCCCTGCGTCAAGCACAACTTCATGGTCAAGGACGTCAGCGAGATGGCCGAGACCATCAAGAAGGCGTTCTACGTCGCGACCACCGGTCGCCCGGGTCCGGTCGTGGTCGACATCCCCAAGGATGTCACTGACCCGAAGGTCAAGATCCCGTTCGAGTACCCCGAGAAGGTCGCGATGCGCTCGTATCAGCCGACCGAGAAGGGCCACTCCGGGCAGATCCGCAAGGCGGTCGACCTGATCGTCAACGCCGAGCGGCCGATGATCTACACCGGTGGCGGCGTGGTGCTCGGCCGCGCGGGCGACGAGCTGACCCACTTCACGCAGAAACTCGGCTACCCGATCACGCAGACGCTGATGGGCCTGGGCGCCTATCCGTCGAGCGACAAGCAGCACCTCGGCATGCTCGGCATGCACGGCACCTACGAGGCGAACATGGGCATGCACCACTGCGATGTCCTGATCGCCATCGGTGCGCGCTTCGACGACCGCGTCACCGGCGACCTGTCCAAGTTCTGCCCGCACGCGAAGATCGTCCACGTCGACATCGACCCGTCCTCGATCTCGAAGAACGTGGTCGTCGACGTGCCGATCGTCGGCGCGGTCAAGTCGGTGCTCACCGAGATGATCGAGCTGGTCAACCAGGCCGGTGGCGCCAAGAAGACCAAGGCGCTCGAGGCCTGGTGGGACCAGATCGAGCAGTGGCGCGGCATGAAGTGCCTGGACTACAAGTGGTCCGACGAGATCATCAAGCCGCAGTACGTCGTGCAGAAGCTGTGGGAGGTCACCAAGGGCGACGCGTTCGTCACCTCCGACGTCGGCCAGCACCAGATGTGGGCCGCGCAATACTACGGCTTCAACAAGCCGCATCGCTGGATCAACTCCGGCGGCCTCGGCACGATGGGCTTCGGCCTGCCGGCCGCGCTGGGCGCCAAGTGGGCGCACCCCGACGAGGAGGTCGCCTGCATCACTGGCGAGGGCAGTATCCAGATGTGCTCCCAGGAGCTGTCGACGGCGCTGCAGTACAACCTGCCGGTCAAGATCGTCAGCCTCAACAACGGCTATCTCGGCATGGTCCGCCAGTGGCAGGAGTTCTTCTACTCCGGCCGCTATGCGATGAGCTACATGGAGTCCCTGCCGGACTTCGTCAAGCTGGCCGAGTCCTACGGCCACGTCGGCATGCGCATCGAGAAGCCGTCCGACGTCGAGGGCGCGCTCAAGGAGGCGTTCGCCATGAAGGACCGGCTGGTCTTCATGGACTTCCAGACCGATCCGGAAGAGAACGTCTACCCGATGGTCCCCGCCGGCGCGGGCCTCAACGAAATGATCCTGGTGTGAGGGCGGCCTGATATGCGACACATCATCTCGATCCTGATGGAAAACGAGGCCGGCGCGCTCTCCCGGGTGGCCGGGCTGTTCTCGGCACGTGGCTACAACATCGAGTCGCTGTGCGTGGCACCCACCCATGACGAGTCCCTCTCGCGCCTGACGCTGGTGACCAGCGGCGACGAGCAGGTGATCGAGCAGATCGTCAAGCAGCTCAACAAGCTGATCGACGTGGTCAAGGTGCAGGACATGGCCGACACCGCCCACATCGAGCGCGAGCTGATGTTGGTCAAGCTGCAGGCCTTCGACGCCGTGCGCGAGGAGGTCTACCGGCTGGCCGACATCTTCCGTGGCCAGATCATCGACGTGACCGAGTCCAGCTATACCGTGCAGCTGGTCGGCCCGGGCAACAAGCTGGATGCCTTCATCGACGCGCTCGGTTCGATCCCGGTGGTCGAGATCGTGCGCTCGGGCGCGCTGGGCATCTCCCGCGGCCCGCGCGGCATGCTGGTCCCCGAGGTCTGAGCCTCGCCCCAATCCCCATTTCCGAATCAACAGATCCGAATCAACAAGACTGGAGTGACATCACCATGCAGGTTTACTACGACAAGGACTGCGACCTCTCCCTGATCCAGGGCAAGAAAGTCGCCATCATCGGCTACGGTTCGCAGGGCCACGCCCACGCGCTGAACCTCAAGGAGTCGGGTGTCGAGGTCGCGATCGGCCTGCGTGCCGGTTCCGGCTCGCAGCAGAAGGCCGAGGGCGAAGGCCTGACCGTCAAGACCATCGAGGAGGCTTCTGCCTGGGCCGACGTGGTCATGGTGCTGGCACCGGACGAGAACCACGCCGAGATCTACGCCAACCAGATCGAGCCGAACCTGCGTGAAGGCGCCACCCTGGCGTTCGCTCACGGCTTCTCCGTCCTGTACAACCAGGTCACTCCGCGCAAGGACCTCGACGTGATCATGATCGCGCCGAAGGCCCCGGGCCACACCGTACGCTCCGAGTTCGCCCGTGGCGGCGGCATCCCGGACCTGATCGCGATCCACCAGGATGCCTCCGGCAAGGCCAAGGACATCGCGCTGTCCTACGCCTCCGGCATCGGCGGCGGCCGTACCGGCATCATCGAGACCACCTTCCAGGACGAGACCGAAACCGACCTGTTCGGTGAGCAGGCCGTGCTCTGCGGCGGTACCGTCGAGCTGGTCCGTGCCGGTTTCGAGACCCTGACCGAGGCGGGCTACCCGGCCGAGATGGCCTACTTCGAGTGCCTGCACGAGCTCAAGCTGATCGTCGACCTCATGTACGAGGGCGGCATCGCCAACATGAACTACTCGATCTCCAACAACGCCGAGTACGGCGAGTACGTCACCGGCCCGAAGGTGATCAACGAGGAGTCCCGTCAGGCGATGCGCGAGGCACTGGCCAACATCCAGAGCGGCGAGTACGCCAAGCGCTTTATCAACGAGGGGGCACTGAACTACCCTTCCATGACGGCACGCCGTCGTCAGGACGCCGCCCACCCGATCGAGCAGGTCGGCGAGCGCCTGCGCGGCATGATGCCGTGGATCAGCGCGAACAAGATCGTCGACAAGTCCCGCAACTGATCGCGGGGCCCGTCGCACGAGGCAATCCCGGGAGGGCAGAGCATGGATCACGACACGCAGACCGAGCAGCAACCGAGCGAAGCTCAGGCGGCGCGCCGGCGGCGCAAGGCGATCTATCTCCTGCCCAACCTGTTCACGACCGGCGCCCTGTTCGCCGGTTTTTTCGCGATAGTGATGGCGGTTCAGGGCGAATTCGTCACGGCGGCGCTGTCCGTGTTCGTCGCGATGATCCTCGACGGAATGGACGGGCGCGTCGCGCGCATGACCGGCACCGAATCGGAGTTCGGCGTCCAGTTCGACTCGCTCTCCGACGTGGTGTCCTTCGGCATCGCCCCGGCCCTGATCGTCTACCTGTGGAGCCTGCAGGGCATGGGCGACCGCTGGGGCATGCTCGGCGCGTTCGTCTTCGCCGCGGCTGCCGCCATTCGCCTGGCGCGCTTTAACGTGCAGGTGGAGACGGTCGACAAGGGCTACTTCGTCGGTCTGGCTTCGCCGGCGGCCGCCGCGGTGCTGATGGGCATGGTGTGGTTCTTCGAGGCACACGGGCTGGCGTTTCACGAGCAGCAGGGCTGGGTCTGGGTGATCACGATCACCACCGGCCTGCTGATGGTGTCGAGCTTCCCGTACTTCAGCGGCAAGCGGCTTTCGCCGCGACTGCGCCTGTCGTTCCTGAGCGTGCCGATCGCGATCCTGGTGTTCGTGCTCGCGTTGAGGGATTTCGCCTTGACGGTCTGGGTAGTGGCGAGTGGCTATGCGCTCTCGGCACCACTGTGGGCGTTGAGCCGCGGCTTGCGCCGCCGGCTGGCCTCGCGCTCGTCTTGAATCGCGGCCCGGCCGTCGTTACCGTTGCCTCATGAGCAGTCGTTCCCGCGCAGCCCGTTTTTCCCTCCCGGTCACCGCTTCGGTGATCGGGCTGCGTTGCGTCTGCCTGTCGCTGCTGCTGCGACTGCCCCGCTGGGGCAATTGAGATGAGGCCTGGCGAGGCGACCCACGCGACCACCGACTAGACAACGACATGCCGACGGGACGACCCGGCGGTAATACCTGAGGTTTTTGCCATGAGCAGCAGTGACTCCTTGATCATCTTCGACACCACGCTTCGCGACGGCGAGCAGAGCCCGGGCGCGTCCATGACGCGTGACGAGAAGCTGCGCATCGCCCGTCAGCTGGAACGCCTGGGCGTGGACGTGATCGAGGCCGGTTTTGCCGCGGCGAGCGAAGGCGACTTCAATGCCATCCGCACGATCGCCGAGCACGTGCAGCACTCCACCGTCTGCTCGCTGGCGCGCGCCGGCGAGAAGGACGTGCGTCGTGCCGGCGAGGCGGTCTCGCCGGCACCCAAGCGCCGTATCCACACCTTCATCGCCACCAGCCCGATCCACATGGAGAAGAAGCTCCGCATGACGCCGGACGAGGTGGTCGGCCATGCGGTGAACGCGGTCAAGATCGCCCGGGAATACACCGACGACGTCGAGTTCTCGGCCGAGGACGCGGTGCGCTCGGACATGGACTTCCTGGTGCGCGTCTTCGAGGCGGTGATCGAGGCCGGTGCGACCACCCTGAACGTACCCGACACCGTCGGTTACGCGACCCCGGACCAGTGGGCCGAGCAGATGGCGACCCTGATCGACCGGGTCAAGGGCTCGGACAAGGTCGTCTGGTCGACGCACTGCCACAACGATCTCGGTCTCGCCGTCGCCAACTCGCTGGCGGCCGTGCGTTCGGGCTTCCGCCAGGTCGAGTGCACCATCAACGGTCTCGGCGAGCGGGCCGGCAATGCCGCGCTCGAGGAAGTGGTCATGGCCACCCGCACGCGCCAGGACGTCTACGGGGTTTCGACGCGCATCGACGCCACCCAGATTGTGCCGACCTCGAAGCTCGTCTCCACCATCACCGGTTACCCGGTGCAGCCGAACAAGGCGATCGTCGGTGCCAACGCCTTCGCGCACGAGTCGGGCATCCACCAGGACGGCGTGCTCAAGCATCGCGAGACCTACGAGATCATGCGCGCCGAGGACGTCGGCTGGTCGACCAACCGACTGTCGCTCGGCAAGCTCTCCGGGCGCAACGCGTTCAAGAGCCGTCTGAACGACCTCGGTGTCGAGCTCGAGAGCGAGGAGGCGCTCAACGATGCCTTCCGTCGCTTCAAGGAGCTGGCGGACAAGAAGCGCGAGATCTTCGACGAGGACATCCAGGCGCTGGTCTCGGAGGTCTACGACGAGCAGGAGGAGGCCTTCCGCCTGGTCTCGCTGCACGTCTGCTCGGAGACCGGCGAAACCCCGGAGGCGACTGTCACCGCCTCGATCCGCGGTGAGGAGATGACCGCCACGGCCACGGGGGCCGGCCCGGTCGATGCCGCGCTGGCCGCGATCGAGAAGATCGTCGCCTCGGGCGCGAACCTGCAGCTCTACTCGGTCAACAACATCACCAGCGGCACGGATGCGCAGGGCGAGGTCAACGTGCGCCTCGAGCGTGCCGGGCGCATCGTGACCGGTCAGGGCGCGGATACCGACATCGTGACCGCCTCGGCCAAGGCCTACCTCAACGCCATCGAGCGGCTCGAGCATCCGCCCAAGCGCGCCCATCCGCAGATGGGCGACGTGTGACCGGTCCTCTCTGACATGGGGCTGCGCGTGGATCGGCAGGCGGCGCTCGGCTGGCTGGGCATCGAAGGCTTCCGGCCCAGCGGCCGTGTGCCGCTACCCGTCGGCGAGCCTGTGGCCGACGGTGCCGAGTCCGACACCGATGCCTCGCCCGTCGATGACAGGCAGGGCGTCGAGATGGCCGAGCGGTTCGGGACCCCGTCCCGGCAGTTGAGCCCCGAGATCTCGGAGCCGGCGGCTCCCGTCGACGTGCCGGCGGAGCCGGTTACCCCTGTTGCCGCACCGCAGCCGACGGAGGCCGCACCGGCTGATCGGCTGAGCGTCACGGCCGAATCGCCGCATCGCGCCCTGGCCGAGGCCATCGCGCGGGTGGCCGGGCTCGCCTGCGAAACGGGTGAGGACGACCTGCTGGTGCTCGGCGGCGAGCGCTGGGGGTTGTCGACGCTGGCTGGCGACGGGCAGGCCAAGCGACGGCTGTGGCGGGTGCTGACCGAGCGCGCCCGGCGGCCGCGGGGATGAGTCGGGTGCTGGAGCCGGCGTGGGACTGGTCGGCCCTGGCCGGGGAGGACCTGCCGGAGATCCTGGCCATCGAGGAGGCCGCCCATCCGTATCCGTGGAGCGAGGCGGTGTTCGAGGATTGCCTGCGTGCCGGCTACCGCCTCGACGGCGCCTTTGTCGAAGGGACGCTGATCGGCTATTCGGTCGTGATGACCGTGCTCGACGAGTGGCACCTGCTGAATCTCTGCGTCGATCCGGCGTTCCAGCGCCGAGGCGTCGGCCGGTTCCTGCTCGAGCGGCTGCTCGACAGTGCCCGAGCGATGCAGGCGGCTTGCCTGCTGCTCGAGGTGCGTGCCGGCAACCGGGCGGCCATCAGGCTCTACGAGAACGCCGGCTTCGCGGATATCGGTCACCGAAAGGCGTATTATCCGGCCCCAAGCGGACGCGAGGACGCGCGCGTGATGCGCCGCCTGCTGTCCTGATCACGTTTTTACCGGCCCGTCGGCGTTAGCTCCGCGGCGGACCGAGCAATGCCCTAGCCGAGAATTCATGAGCACCACACCCGAAAACGATTACTCCAGCCGGCGGACGTTTGCGATCATCTCGCACCCGGACGCGGGCAAGACCACCATGACCGAGAAGCTGCTGCTGTTCGGCGGCGCGATCCAGCTCGCCGGCACGGTCAAGGGCAAGAAGTCCGGGCGCCACGCCACCTCCGACTGGATGGCGATGGAGAAGGAGCGGGGCATTTCGGTGACCTCGTCGGTGATGCAGTTCCCCTACCGCGAGCGGATCGTCAACCTGCTCGACACCCCGGGTCACGAGGACTTCTCCGAGGATACCTATCGCGTTCTGACCGCGGTCGACTCGGCGCTGATGGTGATCGACGCGGCCAAGGGCGTCGAGGCACGCACCATCAAGCTGATGGAGGTCTGCCGTCTGCGCACCACGCCGATCATGACCTTCGTCAACAAGCTCGACCGCGAAGGGCGGGACCCGCTCGAGCTCCTCGACGAGGTCGAGACGGTGCTCGACATCCGTTGCGCCCCGGTGACCTGGCCGATCGGCAGCGGCAAGCGTTTCCGCGGCATCTACCACCTGGCGCAGGACACCACCTACCTGTACGGCACCGCCGACGGCACGCGCGACCAGGAGGTCGAGGCGATCAAGGGGCTCGACAACCCCGAGCTCGACGAGCGCATCGGCGGCCAGGCGGACGAGTTGCGTGACGAGATCGAGCTGGTGCAGGGGGCCGCCGACGAGTTCGACCTCGAGGCGTACCTCAGGGGCGAGCAGACGCCGGTGTACTTCGGTTCGGCGATGAACAACTTCGGCGTGCAGTCGCTGCTGGATGACTTCGTCGAGTACGCGCCGGCGCCGCAGCCGCGCGAAGCGACCGGCCGCACGGTCGAGCCGTCGGAGGACAAGTTCACCGGGTTCGTCTTCAAGATCCAGGCGAACATGGACCCGCAGCACCGCGACCGGATCGCGTTCCTGCGCATCTGTTCGGGCGAGTTCCGCCGCGGCATGAAGTCGCACCACGTGCGTCTGGGCCGCGACGTGAAGATCCCGGACGCCCTGACCTTCATGTCCTCCGACCGGGTGCGGCTGGAGACGGCACAGGCCGGCGACATCATCGGCATCCACAACCACGGCACGGTGCGGATTGGTGACACCTTCACCGAGGGCGAGAAGCTGGCCTTCACCGGCATCCCCAACTTCGCCCCGGAACTGTTCCGCCGCGCGCAGCTCAAGGACCCGCTCAAGTCCAAGCAGTTGCTCAAGGGGCTCTCGCAGCTGTGTGAGGAGGGCGCGACCCAGCTCTATCGGCCGATGACCAACAACGACCTGATCCTCGGTGCGGTGGGCGTGCTGCAGTTCGACGTGGTCGCCCAGCGCCTCAAGGACGAGTACAAGGTCGATTGCCGCTTCGAGGCGGTCAACGTCAACACCGCCCGCTGGGTGGAGTGC
Organism: Guyparkeria sp. WRN-7; assembly: GCF_001641825.1. Classification (GTDB taxonomy): domain Bacteria; phylum Pseudomonadota; class Gammaproteobacteria; order Halothiobacillales; family Halothiobacillaceae; genus Guyparkeria. The sequence goes on from NZ_LRFH01000015.1 coordinate 90,237, forward strand.
GACGATGCCAAGCGTTTCGAGGAGTTCAAGAACAAGAACCAGGCGAACCTGGCCCTCGACCATGCCGGCGACCTGGTCTACATCGCGCCGACGCGAGTCAACCTGCAGATGGCCCAGGAGCGCTGGCCCGAGGTGCGCTTCCTCGCCACCCGCGAGCACGGCGACTACAGCACGGACTGAGCCTGTCGACTCGCCCGCTCGGGGCGTTTATCGCTTCGTGGGCTTGGTTACCGTGCCGGCGAGCAGGCGGTCGAACTGGCCCGGATTGATGTACTGGAACAGCTCCTTGTCGCCGGGTTCGACCGTGATCAGCAGGCCCTTGTCGGGATAGAGCCACAGCTCGGCCGGTTCCTCGTCCTCGTCGCGCCCGTCGGCGAGGGTGCGAATCTCGGCCGGATCGCCGAAACGCCGCCGGATCAGCTCCTCGTCGTAGTCTGCACTGGGTGCGTAGCTGATCGAGCGGATCGGCTTGTCCTGCGCCTCAATCAGCGCCTCGTCCGACATCGACAGCTTGCGTGCCCCGGACGGGGTCGGGTCGGCGATGCGCGAGGCCTCGGCCCAGCGCTCCAGCGTGGCCGTATCCACCTCGGCGATCAGTACCACCTTGGCCGCCAGCGGCCCCACCGACATCTGCCCGAAGTAGGCCTCCAGTGTCATCGGTTCGCCCGCCTTGGTGAAAATCGCCAGGTCCGCCTTCTGGTCGTAGAGACGCTTGAAGTCCAGCAGGGTCGATTCCCCCAGCGTGACACCGAAGACCGAGACCTTTCCTGCCTCGTTCACCGTGATGTCCCAGGGAAGGAAGGCGTGATCCGGCGGCGAGCGGTCGCAGCCGGTCAGCAGGGCGACGGTCAGAAGCGCACCAAGCAGGGTTCTGGTGGCGATCGGCGAGGGGAAAGGCAGCTGGCGGAACATGGCGGTTTCCGGGTGGAATGGGGTGGCGGGCAACGACCCGAGCCGGGATTTAATCAGCCCCGCGCGACCGGGGCAAGTCAGGGCGGACATTGTCTTGCGCCGGTCGAGAAAATGGCGTTATGTTGCCGGTATTCGGATTGTCACATGAGGGAAGAGTCGAATGCCGAACACAGGGATGGATGTGACCGCGGAACGGCGGCCGGGCGGAACAATGGGACGGTCGGTCGGTGCGGCGATGTTGGCGCTGGCGCTCGCATGGCTGCCCCCGTCGCTCGCGGCGGCCGAGGACTTCCCGCTGCGGGAGCAGTACGCGTCGGTCGGTCTGGAGCCGATCGAGACTGCTGAGCTGGCGGAGAGTCTCGATTCCATGACGGTGATCGACGCGCGTTCGACCTACGAATACGAGACGCTGCACATCGAGAACGCCCGGTCCGTCCCGCTCGCGTCGCCCGATTTCAACGCCACCGTCCAGTCGCTTGCCGAGGCCTCGGGGCAGCCGCTGGTCTTCTACTGCAACGGCGTCACCTGTTCGGTCTCCTACAAGGCGGCCCTCAAGGCCAAGGAGGCCGGGCTCACGGCGGTGCGTGTCTATGATGCGGGGGTGTTCGCCTGGGCGCAGGCCCACCCCGAGCACACCGTGCTGCTGGGCGAGCCGCTGAAGAGCGCCGACCGCCTGATCGCCAGCGAGCAGTTCGAGGCGCACCTGTTGGCGGAAGAGGCGTTCTACGCCCGCATCGAGGCGAGCCGCAACCCGCTGATCGTCGATATCCGCAGCAAGGAGCAACGTCAGGGCGTGTCGCTGTTCCAGATGCGCGACCGGCATGTGCCCCTCACCAACGGCAACCGTGAACTGAACGGTCTGGTGCAGACCGCCATGCGCGAAGACCGGCCGCTGTTCTTCCTCGATGCCACCGGCAAGCAGGTTCGCTGGCTGCAGTACTACCTCGAGTCGCAAGGGGCCGAGGACTACTGGTTCCTCAAGGGCGGCGCGCGCGCCCTTTACGAGAGCATGGGCCTCAAGTGAGCCCGTATCACGACGAGACGCCGAGTGGGTGCAGCGCGCTCCACTCGCGGGCCCAGCGCTCGAGCTGATCGCCGAGCGATTTGCCGCCCGCATCCCGAAGGCCGAGGACGGCTGCCGCGGCCGCGAGGTTGTCCGCTGCCTGCCGGTTGTCCAGTGGCCGGGCGTGATTGGTCTTGCTCAACTTGCGGCCATCCGGCCCGTTGACCAGCGGCAGGTGGAAGTAGGCAGGTGCCGTCAGTCCGAGGGCCTCGGCCAGTTCGACGTGCAGCGGCGCCATGGCGGCGAGATCCTCGCCGCGGACCACCTGCGTGATGCCCATCTCGGCATCGTCGACCACGTTGGCCAGATGGTAGGCGATCGGGCCGTCGGCGCGGCGTAACACCGGGTCTCCCACGTCGACGGTGAGCGTCTGGCGGATCGTGCCCAGGCGGCGGTCGGCCACGCACCGCTCGTCCTCGCCGACCCGGAACCGCAGGGCGTGGCGCTCGTCCTCGTCGGCCGGATCGTCGCGGCAGAAGCCCGGATAGATCGGCCCGATGGCCCCCATCGTCTGCCCGTGTTCCGCAGCCCAGGCCCGCAGGCGGGAGCGCGTGCAGCGGCAGCGATAGACCCGTCCCGCGGCAGCAAGCTGCTCCAGCGCCGCCTCGTGGCGATCGCGTCGCCGACTCTGAAAGATCACCTCGCCGTCCGGGTGCAGGCCGTGGGCCTCGAGCTGGGCCAGGATCGTCTCGACCGCTTCCGTCCGGCTGCGTGCCTGATCGGTGTCGTCGATGCGAACCGACCACGACCCGCCATGGGCGCGGGCATCGAGATAGCTGCCCAGTGCCGCGACCAGCGAGCCGGCATGCAGCGGTCCCGAAGGTGTGGGGGCAAAGCGGCCGTGGTAACGGTGCTGGGAGGAAGGGGCGATGGTCATCTCGGTTCGATCGGGTAGGTCAGTGGCGTTGACGAATGGATAATGTCGCCCGTCGACGAACTCAAGTCCGGTTTGGGCATCCTACACGGGTCCTTGAAGCCACCGTCACCCGATAGCCTAAAGTGATCTCCATGACCGCTGTCCTGTCGCCTTCGATCTCGCGTCTGATTCGGTTGCCACTGCCGGCGATCGCTGTGGTCGCCCTGGTGGGCCTGGTGATTGGCGGTTCGGCCCGTGCCGGGTACATCCAGGGGGAGCCGCCTGCCGTGCTGGCGGAAGGCCTGGCGGCGATCGAGCGCCACGACCGTGCCGGCTTTCGGCGTGCACTGGATCACGTCGATGCGGCGGAGCACGGCGAGGCGATCCGGCTCTATCTTGAGACGCGCTGGCTGATCGAGCGAGTGGACGAGGAGCCGGCGGCGGTGGCTGCCCGGCTGCGCGAGCATCCCGAGGCGCCCCTGACGCCGCGCCTCAAGCGCCGCTATCTCGACCACCTCGCCGAACAGGAGGCCTGGGGGCAGTTTCGACTGGTCTTCGATCGCCCCCCCGAGATCACGCCCGGCACGCGCCGTCAGTGTGCCTACTGGCAGGCCGAGCTGGCGCTCGACGGAACGCTCACCGGCGAACAGGCCGAGGCGGCGTTGACCGTCTGGCAGCGAGGGCGCAGTCAGCCGGACGCCTGTGACCCCATCTTCGCCTGGCTCGACACCAACGAATATCTCGACGCATCCGCCTACCGCGCCCGTATCCGCGCCGCGGTAACCGCGGGCCAGGACGGGTTGGCCCGCTACCTCGTGCGTCGCGGACCGACCGGGCTCGGCGTCTATCGTGATCGCTGGCAGGCGCTGCGTGACCGGCCGGTGACCGCCGTGGCCGAGCGCATCGAGGCCGAGGGCGACAGCGAGGCGATCACGCAGGGGCTGCTGTGGCTGGCAAAGAAGGACCCGGCCCGGGCGCGCGAACTGCTCAAGCGGGCCACCCGGCTGGAATTGCTGGACGAGACGCAGGCGGGGCGTGTCTCGCGGCTGGCGGCGTTGAAGGCGGCCTATCTGTATCAGCCGCAGGCCTTCGACTGGTTGCGCGAGGTGCCGGTCACGGCTCGTGACCATGAGGTCTGGACCTGGACGGTGCGCTCGGCGCTGCGTCATCTCGACTGGGCTCGGGTCAAGCAGGCCATCGATGCGATGCCCGAGGAGATTGGCTCGGAGCGCGAATGGCGTTTCTGGCGTGCCGAGGCGGAGCAGCGACTCGGTCGGACGTCGGCGGCGCGAACCGCCTGGCGCAAACTTGCCGAGACGCCCGACTATCATGGCTTTCTCGCCGCCGACCGTCTCGGGGTGCGTTACCCGCTCCCCGACGAGCCGGTTGCCCCGCCCGAGCCGAACGCCGAAACCATCGCCGCATTCGAGGCCCGGCCGTGGCTGGCGCTGGCATTCGCCCTCCATCGGCTGGATCGTCCGGAGGACGCCCGGCGTCTGTTCGGCCATGCGCTTGATGACGTGGCCGAGGATCGGCTCCCCGCGCTCGCCTGGCTGGCCGACCAGGCCGGCTGGGCCGATCGTGCCTCCGTGGTCCTGGCACGCATGCAGGCCTTTCACGAGCCGGAATGGCTGGCAACGCGGTACGCGACGCCGTATCGTTCCCTGGTGGAGGCGCAGGCGGAGCGCCAGTCGATTCCGCCGGCATGGGTGTATTCGGTGATGCGCCGTGAAAGCCTGTTCATGCGCGACATCGGCTCCGGTGTGGGGGCGAGCGGGCTGATGCAGCTGATGCCGGCGACCGGGCGCTGGATCAACCGTCAGGCCGGTCTCGGGCTGGCGCCGCTCCGCCTAACCGACCCCGGCACGAACATCGCCCTCGGGGCGGCGTATCTCGCGCATATGGCCGAGCGCTTCGACAATCGCTATCCGCTGGCCATCGCCGCCTACAATGCCGGTCCGGGGCGCGCTCGCGACTGGTTGCCCGACGTGCCGCTGCCCGGTGATGTCTGGGTGGACACCATCCTGTTCGACGAGACGCGGGCCTATGCCCAGGCGGTGCTGGCCGGGATGGTGATCTATCACTGGCGTCTGACCGGCAGTCCGCAGCGCCTCGGTACGTTGCTGCCGGTGATACCGTCAGCGGACTGATCCAACGCCAGCCAGGGAGTCGGCTTTGCCTGTCACCAGCACCCCACCCAGCTTTCTCTTTTTCGACCTCGAGACCACCGGCGCGGACCCGGCCTTCGACCGACCGCTGCAGTTCGCCGCCATCCGTACCGACATGGCCCTCGAGCCGATCGGTGAGCCGGTGGTCTGGTATGCCCGGGTGCCCGAGGACTGCCTGCCGCATCCGGCGGCGGTGATGACCACGGGCATTCTGCCGGATGCCCCGGAACTGGCCGGTGCCGACAGCGAGGCCAATCTGGCCAATCGCATTCACCGGCTGGTCAGCCGGCCGAATACCTGCGTGGTGGGTTTCAACAACCTGCGCTTCGACGCGCCGATGCTGCGCTTTCTCTTCTGGCGCAACCTCCTCGATCCCTACCGCCACGAGTGGGCCGACGGCAACAGCCGCTTCGACGTGCTCGACGCGGCACGCGCCTACCGCCTGCTGGCCCCCGATGCACTCAACTGGCCGGTCGGTAGTGACGGGCGCCCGACCTTGCGCCTCTCCGAGCTCTCTGCCGCCAACGGACTGATGCACGAGCAGGCGCACGATGCGCTCTCCGATGTCGAGGCCACCATCGATCTGGCGCGGCGCCTGCGTGCGGCCGATCCGGGGCTCTGGGAGCACCTGCTGGCCGCCCGCGACAAGCGTCAGGTGGCCCGCATGATCGACTCATCCGATCATGCGCCGTTTCTGCATGTGTCACCGCGCCTGCCGGCCCGCGTGGCCTCCGCCTCGATGTTCTGTTCCTTCGGCCAGGTCGACGGCAACCGCAACCGACGCGAGTGCTGGGACCTGCGCTTCGATCCCTTGCCGTGGCTGGAACTGGATGCCCAGGCCTGGGCCGAGCGGCGGTTTCTCAAGACACCGCCCGAAACGGCCGAGCGCGACTGGGACGAGTTGCGCCTGCCGATCAAGTCCATCCATCTCAATCGCGTGCCGGTGGTGCTGCCGGCCGATGCGCTCGACCGCGACGGCGTCGCCCAGCGCATGGTCGTCGACCGGGAGCGAATCGCCCTGCATGCCGAACGTTTCCGTGAGCACTTCGCGGCATTGCGCGAGCGCTTGGTCGGGGCGCTGGAGCGCACCGAGGGCGATTTTCCGCCGCAGCCGGTCGAGCAGGCGCTCTACGCCGGTTTTGTCCCGCCTAGCGATCGGCGTGCCCTGGAGGCTTGGTGGGACCGGGCCCGCTCGCTCGGCTCGCGCCGCGACGCGGTCGAGCATGCCCGCTGCCTTCTGTCCGAGCGCTTCGAGGACGACCGTTTGCCCGAACTGGTGGAGGGGTTCGTCGCCCGCAACCTGCCTGAGGCGCTGGACGCCGAGGCCCGTGGCCGTTGGCGCGCGCGACTGGTCGAGCAGCTGCGTCCCGGGGAAACGGCGGACACCGACTCGCCGACCGGGCGGGACTTCCCCGGGCTGCGTGCCGAAGTCGATCGGCTGGAACACGATGACAATTGGTCGGTCGAACAACGAGCGCTCCTCGGCCCGTATCGTCGTTGGCTGGCGAAGCAGGAGCGCGAACTGGAAATGCCCGCGTCGGGAGGGCAGTAAGCCAGTAAATGCCGTGTGGTCAGTCACTTGGGCTCAAGTTATCCTGATGGCAGGCCGATAACCTCAATGCATACATGAGGGAACTGCCATGAGTTTTGTGGTCTTCGGGCGTGGGGTGAGCGACCCCGTGACCATCGATGAGGCGACGTCGCCGGGTCTGTTGCGACCGCCCATGATGGTCGAGCCGATCCGCGGCGTATCGGAAGATCGTGGCGGGGTGTACCCCCAGCGGCGCAACCAGAGTCGCGCCCCGGCCGCAGGCTCGTTGCAGGCCTATTACGAGGCATCGGGGGCGGTGAATCGCGAGCCGGCCCCGGTATCGCTGGCCGAGCAGATCATGTCGAAACCGCCGCTGACCATCGGCATCAACGACACGGTGGGGCGCGCCCGCGACCTGATGTCGGACCGGCGTATCGGCCTCTTGCCGGTGCTCGGGGATGACGGCCGTATCGAGGCGATCATCACGCGCGGCGACATCACTCGGCAACGAATCCGCTATTCCGACCTGGCCAAGATGCCGGTCGGGGCGATAGCCCGGTTCGACGTGCTGACCGCCGGGCCGCAGACCAATATCCGTGAACTGGCGCGGGTGCTGATCGAGCAGGACATACGCGGCATGCCCATCGTCGATCAGGGTGCGGATCCGCCGCGTGTCATTGGGGTGGTGACACGTAGCGACATCCTGCGTGCGCTGATCAACTACGCGCCGCTGGAACTCTGGCTCTAGTCGGTCTCGAGGTGGGCGAGCGCGCAGCTGTCGCCGAAGGCATCGCGCATCAGGTTGAAGCAGGTCGCAAGAAACAGGCTCTGCAACTCCACGAATTCGTCGAACGACTCGCGTTCGGCCTGCTGGCCACCCTCGGCGCTCGTCAGCAGCGTGTCTGCGGACTGGTGCATCTTCAGGTGCAGCTGGTGGACCTTTTCGAATTCGCCCTCCCGTCCCGGCGGTGAGCCATGCGTTTCCAGAAAGCGGCCGAAGCGGCACTCGTGCTCGCTCAATGGCGGGCGGGGCGTGCCGTAAAGCAGCACGGCCATGATCCGCGAGTACCAGTCGAAGTGCCAGTAGGTGACTTCCTCGAAGCCGTCGATGAAAGCCTGGTAGTCGAATTGTTCGGACCCGTCGGGGCTAGAAACGCTCATGGGGCGATATTACTCGGGATGGATCGTGCCCCCAGTCTAGGTGATTTGCCTGCCTGCCGACAGGGGGCGCGACAAGAGAGCCGGCCTCCGGACGAGCTCAGCGCGCGAGCAGGTCGGCGAGGTAGTCGAGATCGACCACGCCGTTATCGGGTGCCGGCCCTGCCAGGGTCTCGGCGGGGTTGTCCGCCTCGCCCAGATGGGTGTGGACGGCGAGTGCCCCACCGAAGTCGTCTCCGGCGGTGTAGTCGTTGATCGTGACCACGACCGGCACATCGGCCGCCAGGGCCGAGCGCACGCCATTGGCCGAATCCTCCAGGGCGATCGTCTCATCCGCCGAGAGGTTCATCTGTTCGAGGGTGTAATGGTAGATGTCCGGTGCCGGCTTCTTGGCCGGGACGATGTCGCCGGCGGCAATCAGTTCGAACCACTCGGGGCTGTCATCGCCGAGCGTCGCCTTCAGCAGGCCGGTGACGTTCTCGGGGGTCGTGGTCGTGGTGATCGCCAGACGCATGCCGGCCCGGCGGGCTTGAGCGATCAGTCGCTCCACGCCGGGGCGCAGCGGGATCTCACCCTGGCGCAGCAGATCGAGATAGTGGGCGGTCTTGGCCTTGTGCAGGCCGGCAATCCAGTCCGTCAGGTCCGCCACCTCGGGCACCTGCGGCGCGTACTTGTCAATGAAGAAGCGGATGCGCTCCTTGCCGCCGGTCACGGCGAGCAATTCGCCGTAGGTGGGCACATCCCAGTGCCAGTCGAGCCCCGCCTCGCGGAAGGCAAGATTGAAGGCGACGCGATGGCCGTCGCGTTCGGTATCGGCCATGGTGCCGTCGACGTCGAAAAGGATGGCTTTCAGCATGCGCGGTTCCAACTTTGGTTACCATTGGGTCCGTCCCCGGAGCGGGGACGGATCGTCATGAATCAAAACGAACGAGAGTCTACGCAATGCGCAAACGACCGGCCAGTTCCGGTGCCCGCTGGATCGCGGGTGGCTGGCAGCTTCTGAAGACGCGCCCCGGCCTGGTGATCGGCAGCGTCCTGCTGATGTACCTGCTCATCTTTCTCACCAGTTTCGTGCCGCTGATTGGCATGGGCGCGGGTTACCTGATCGCGCCGCTGCTGGGCGGTGGCGTGATCATGATCTTCGCGCGCATTGCCGAAATCCTCGAGCGGGCCGAGGAGGAGCCGCTGGCGCGCGAGCAGCCGATCGGCTTCGATCTGCTGTTCTCGCAGTTCTCGGGGCAGGCGCCGTGGCGCACCCTGATCGGCCTGGGCGGGGTGACCATTCTGGTCAACCTCGGCATCCTGTTGCTGCTTGCCGCCTACCTGACCGCCGCAATGCCGGAAGGCGGGATGGCGGCACTGGAAAGCCCCGAGATGAACGACAGCGAGCGACTGGCGCAACTGTTGCCGGTGCTGACTTCCGGTGCCGCCATGTGGCTTTGGCTGGTGGTCATCGGTGTCTACGTGCTTTACCTGGCGGCGATGCTGTTCGCGATCCCCCGTGTCGTGCTGGCCGGATCCTCGCTGCTCGCCGCCTTGTCGGCGAGCTTTCGCGCCGTCTGGGTCAACTGGCTGCCGATGCTGATCTTCGGCCTGATCTGGTTCGCCTTGTTCATGACCATTCCCCTCACGGCCGGCTTGAGCGCAATCCTGCTGGTGCCGTGGGGCTGGGCGGCCATGTACGCCGCCTATGTCTCGATCTTCCCGACCACCGAGAGCGAGCCGGCGGAGCCGGCCGACCCGGTGGCCTGAGGTCCGGCTGCTCGGGCATCAAAAAAGGCAGCGCCCGAGCGGGTCGCTGCCTTTTTTCTGTCCGTCGCGACCGGGGCGACGGTGGGAGAGGGCTCAGTGCTCGTGGCCGCCCGGGCCGTGCACGTGGCCGTGCTCGATCTCTTCCTCGGAGGCCGGACGAACGTCCTTGACCTCGACGTCGAAGTGCAGCGTCTCGCCGGCCAGCTCGTGGTTGCCGTCGAGCGTGATCTCGTCGCCGTTGACTTCCTTGATGGTGACTACGGTCACGCCGCCTTCGGTCTGCGCCTGGAAGCGCATGCCCGGCTCGATCTCGTCGACACCCTGGAACATGGAGCGCGGTACGGTCTGGATCATGCGCTCGTCGCGCTCGCCATAGGCATCGGCAGGCTCGATGCTGACGGTGAAGCTGTCACCGACGGACTTGTCGTCCAGCGCCTTTTCCAGGCCCGGGATGATGTTCTGATGGCCGTGCAGATAGGCGAGCGGGCCATTCTGCTCGGAGGTGTCCATCACTTCACCGGCATCGTTTTTCAGGGTGTAGTCGATGGAAACGACGTGGTCGTTCTGAACTTGCATTGATTTGCCTCACGTGGACGGCTGTGAATTTCGGGACAACCTCCTCGGACCCGCCTGCGACAGAAGATCCGAAACGAGGTTCCCGCACGCGCGGCATGCGCCTAGCGCGTGCTGAGGTGATAGAAATGGTTAGTGGCGGCGACGAAGCCCGACGGGCTGCCGCAGTCGAAGCGCCGTCCCTTGAACCGGTAAGCAATCACCTTGCCTTGTTCGGCCTGCTCGCGCAAGGCATCGGTGATCTGGATCTCGCCCCCGGTTCCCGGTGGGGTGCGGCGCAGGATGTCGAAGATGTCCGGCGTCAGGATGTAGCGGCCGATGATGGCGAGGTTGCCCGGTGCCTCGGCGGCGCTGGGCTTTTCCACCATCTCGCTGACCTGGATGACGTCGTCGTCGATCGGGGTGCCGCCGATCACGCCGTACTTGTGGATGTCCTGTTCCGGGACCTCTTCGACGGCGATCACCGAGCACTGATGACGCTCGTAGATGGTGGCCATCTGGGCCATGATGCCGACCGGGGAGCCCACGCAAAGGTCGTCGGCCAGCACCACGCCGAAGGGGTCGTGGCCGATGAGGCGTTCGCCGGTGAGGATGGCGTGGCCCAGGCCGAGCATTTCCAGCTGCCGGGTGTAGGAGAAGGTGCAGTTCTCGATCAGCCGGTCGATCGAGGCCAGCATGGATTCCTTCTTGGTGCCGCGGATCTGGTGTTCGAGCTCGTAGTTGACGTCGAAGTGGTCCTCAAGCGCTCGCTTGCCGCGGCCGGTGACCATGGCCATCTGCGTCATGCCGGCCTCGAAGGCCTCCTCGACGCCGTACTGGATCAACGGGCGATCGAGGATTGGCAGCATCTCCTTGGGCATGACCTTGGTGGCGGGCAGGAAGCGGGTGCCGTAGCCGGCGGCTGGGAACAGACACTTCTCGATCATCGCGAATCCTCTGCGTTTGATGATGGCTGGGTGTTGGGTGGCGACCGGTTTTCCGCAAGCCGCCGCCGAGCACGTCCCTTCAGCGTACGGCGGCGCTGGATGCTGTGCCACCACGCGGCGAGAAAGCCGACGGTGGCCGCCACGGCGATCAGCAGGTGCCAGCCGCGGTCGTCACGGGCCGCCCAGGCGTCGGTGCTGGCAACCAGAAGGTAGAACAGCGCGAACAGGGCTGCCCAGACCATGGTCTTGTAGTGGCCCTTCCACAGTCCCGGCAGCACCGCAACCGCCGGCAGCACCAGCAGCGCGGTGGTGAGCAGGCCGGGGCGGATCTCGGCTTGCCCGCCGATGGCGATGAACGCATAGCCGCCGATGACGACCACCAGGCTGGCGGCCATCAGACGCAGCGGCCACAGCGGCAGTCCTTCGCTGGTGGTCGCGCCGCGCATCAGGCCAGTTGCCTCGCGATGGTGGCCACCCGGGCGCCGAGCGCGCGGGTCAGCTCCCGCTCGTCGCGACTCAGTTGCGGGTGGTCGTTGGCGGTATGGCTGGCGCCGTAGGGGGTGCCGCCAGTCTGTGTGTGTGCCAGCGCCGGCTGCTGGTAGGGGATGCCGGTGATCAGCATGCCGTGATGGATCAGCGGCACGATCATCGACAGCAGCGTGGTTTCCTGGCCGCCGTGCATCGAGCCGGTCGACGTGAAGACCGCGGCGGGGCGCCCGCTCAGTTCGCCGCGAAACCACAAGCCGCTGGTGTCTTCGAGAAAACGCTTGACCGCCGAGGCCATGCCGCCGAAGTAGGTGGGGCTGCCGAGCAACAGCCCGCTGCACTCGCGCAGATCGTCGACGCTCACCTCCGGGTCGCCATCGGCGGGCTGCTGGCCGTCGGGGCAGGGGATGCGGCGCAGGCGGGCGGTCATGCCCTCGACCTGCTCGACGCCGCGGGCGGCCTGCCGGGCCAGGGCCTCGGTGTTGCCGCTTCGGCTGTAGTAGAGGATCAGAATGTCCACTCGGGGGTCCGGGTTCGGATTTCGCGACACCGGCCCGGCCAGTGGTGGTGAGCCGCTTGTCGCAGGGCCAGTTTAGCAATAACCTCGCCTCGAAGGTGGGTATCGGTCATGCGCGTCGAAACGAGTGCGCATTGCTAGACTGTTAGCTGGCTATCTGATTAAGTGCATGTCGATTCCCGGCAGCTCGGTGCCGAACGATACGAGGGGCGTTTCATGGTTCGTCTGATTGCATTCCGGTCGTGGTGTCTCCAGCTACTCAGCGCCGTGTTGCTGGCGCTGACGGTTGCGGCGCCGGCGCATGCGCTCGAGGGGTTCTGGGATGACCCGTTCAAGGACCTGAAGGCGGACGTCGAGGAGGCACGTGACTCCGGCAAGGCGGGCGTGTTCGCCTTCTTCGAGATGGACGAGTGCCCCTTCTGCCACCGCATGAAGACCCAGGTGTTCACCGACCCCGAGGTGCAGGCCTACATCGACGAGCACTTCGTCACGGTCAGCATCGACATCGAGGGCGACGTGATGATGACCGACCCCGAAGGCGAGCAGATCAAGGAAAAGGACTTTGCCTTCAAGAAATACCGTGTGCGCGCCACGCCGGTGATGATCTTCTTCGATACCGAGGGCAAGCCCGCCCTGCGTTATACCGGCCCGACGCAATCGGCCGAGGAATTCCTGCTGCTGATGAAGTTCGTCGCCTCCGGGGCCTACCAGGAGCCGGGCATGAACTTCTTCAAGTTCAAGAAGCAGCAGTCCTGACGGCCGGATACCACTGACCGGGCCGCGACACGGCAGGGAGAGCAGGGCGATGGACAGGCCACGAGATGTCGAGCGGCGAAGGAGAGGTCGCGTGCCGGGACGGTTCGGCGGCTTCGCCGTCGGGATGTTGTTGGTTGCGGTCGCGATGCCGGCGAGCGCCGGCGGGACCCTGCCGCCTCCGCCGGTGATCGAGCAGGGGCGGCTCGCCGGTGCTGAGCCACTACCCGACAGCCTGTCCTTCGAACAACTGCTTTCCCTGCCGCTCGATGCCCAGTATGGCGTGGTCGCCGCCCGCTCCCGCTACGAGCGGCGGCTGGCCGAAGAGCAGCTGACCCGTTCGGCCAGCCGGCCGCAGGCGACCCTCGAGGGACGGCTGCGCTATGTCGAGCCCGGCGCACTGGCCACCGAGAACGACCAGCATGACGATCACCGTGCCGGCCTGTCGCTGCGCCAGGAACTGTTCGACTTCGGTCGACAGGGCGATCGGGAGGCGGCCGCCGCAGCACGGGCAGACAGCGCGCGTCTCGTCCTGCTCGACGAGGCAAAGCGCCAACGACTGGCGTTGATGCAGGCGTATTTCGACGTGCTGCTCGCCGACCAGCGCTACCAGATGCTCAACGAGCGCATGGCGATCCTGTTCATCCGCTACGACCGTGCCCGCGACCGCCGCGAGCTGGGGCAGACCTCCGAATACGACATCGCCCTGTTCGAGCGTGACTACCAGGAGGTGATGCTCGAACGGGCGCGGGCGGACGCCGAGCGCCGGTTGACCCGACGCCGGCTCGCGGAGATCGCCGGCCGCCCCGAGACCTTGCCACGTAGCCTCGAGGCGCCGGACCTGCAGGCGCTGTTCGAGCGCGAGGCCCCGGCGGTGGACGAGCTGACGGAAACGGCCCTGAGCGAAGACCTGACACTGACTGCGCTGCGCCGCCAGCGCGACGGCAGCGAATCGGCCCTGGCGGCGGCGCGAGGCGCCAACCTGCCCAGCATTCACGGCGAGATCAACGCCGACCACTACACCCGCGAGGGGGCGACCCGCGACCCGTTCCGCGCCGGTCTCTACCTCGAGTTTCCCCTGTTCCGCGGCGGGGCACGCAACGCGGAGATTGCCGCCGCGCAGGCCGAACGGATGGCGGCAGTGGCCGAACTGGCCGAGCGCGAGGCAATGATTCGCCGCTATGCCACCGAACTGGTCGAGATGATCCGGCTGCATCGATCGACCGGCCGGCAGCGGGTGGCCGCGCTGGAGAACTACGCCGAGCTCAATTTCATGCGCAAGCAGACGCTCTACCAGATGGAAAAGGCAGCCGACCTGGGTGATGCCATGGTCGAGATGTCGGTCGCCCGGCTCGAGCGCATGCGCACCACCTACGCGCTGGCGATGCGCTGGGCGGAGCTTGCGCTGCTGACCAATCAACCCCTGGAGAGGGTGCTGCTGGGAGCGACCGGGAAATCAGCCGGCGCGAGCGGCGCCACGGAGGACGCATCATGAATCCATTCAACCCAGGCCGGAATAGTGGCGTGCGTTCGGTGCTCGCGGGCCTGCTCGCCTTCGGTCTCGCGCCGGCGGTGCTGGCGGTCGAGGTCGAGGGCGAGCTGGCATTCGCCGACCGGGTGGCGCTGTCGACCCCGGTGGCCGGCGTGGTCGCCGAACTCCCCGTACGGGCCGGCGAGCGGGTCGACGAGGGTGCGCTCCTGCTGGCGCTCGACCGGACGCCATTCGAGCAGCGTCACCGCATGGCCGCCGCCGAGATCGAGGCCCTGGCGCTGGCCGCCGACGAGGCGGCCCTGGATGCCGAGCGCGTTCAGGCGCTCTACGAGCGCACCGTCGGTTCGGACTCCGAGCGGGCGCTGGCCATCATCGAGCGCGAGCGGGCGGCCGGCGAGCGTGACCGAGCGCGGGCGGAGGCCCGGCTTCGGGCCTGGCAGCGCGATCGATCCCGGCTGACCGCGCCGTTCGCGGCCAGGGTGCTGGCGGTCAACACGGCGGTCGGCGAGGTGGTCTCGCCGCGTCTGACCCCGCCAACCTTGGTCGAGATTGCCCGCGCCGACCAGTTGCTGGCCACTGCATCGGTCAGCGCCGATCAGATCGGCGAGCTTGCCCTGGGTGACGAGATCGAGGTCACCCGCGGCGGGGAACGCCGCACGGGCAGGGTCGATGCCATTCGGGCCGAGACCGATGCCCATGGTGAACTCGGCCACCGTGTGGCGGTGCGCCTCGAACGCGGCGATCTCGGCTGGCGGGCCGGTCAGACGGTCACGCTGGCGCTGCCCGTCGACTGATCAATACAGCCAGCCGGATACGAAAAACGGGGCGGGATATCGTATCCCGCCCCGTTTTCGTCTGGCGTCCGCTGAGCTCGTCAGGCCATCTGGGCGTCGAGCCAGTCGAACAGGCCGTCGGCGGGGATGTCCTCGCTCTCCGCGGCATCACGACGGCGGACCTCGAGCTGGCCGGCGGCCAGGCCGCGCGGGCTGACCACCACGCGCAGCGGGACGCCGATCAGCTCCCAGTCGGCAAACGCCGCGCCGGGGCGCATGCCGCGGTCGTCGAGGATCACATCGATGCCGCGTGCCCGCAGGTCGGCGTAGATGGCCTCGGCACGTTCCATCACCGTCTCGTCCTTGTTGGCGCCGATCGGCACGATGGCGACCGTGAACGGCGCGATCGGCTGCGGCCAGCGGATGCCCCGATCATCGAAGTTCTGCTCGATCGCCGCGGCGACGATGCGCGAGACGCCGATACCGTAGCAGCCCATCAGCGGGGTAATCGGCTTGCCGTCCTCGCCGAGCACCTCGCAGTTCATCGCCCGGCTGTACTTGTCGCCCAGCTGGAAGACGTGGCCGACCTCGATGCCGCGGCAGATGTCGAGCTTGCCCTGGCCGTCCGGTGCCGGGTCGCCGGCGACCGCGTCGCGCAGATCGGCCGTTTCCGGCTCGGGCAGGTCGCGTGCCCAGTTCACGCCGGTCAGGTGGTAACCGTCCTTGTTTGCCCCGCAGGCGAAGTCGCTCACGGCCATGGCCGCAAAGTCGGCGATGACCGGAATGTCGAGGCCGACGGGGCCGATCGAGCCGACCGAGGCGCCGGTAAGCTTCGGCGCCTCCGCCTCGTCGACGAAGGTCAGCGGCTCGGCGATGGCCGGGTGCTTGGTCGCCTTGATCTCGTTGAGCGCGTGATCGCCGCGCAGCACCAGCGCGACTGCCGGTGCCTCGGTGCCCTTGACCAGGAGGGTCTTGACGGTGCGCGAGGCCGGCAGGTCGAGGGTCGTGGCGACTTCCTCGATGGTGCGTGCCTTCGGCGTGGCCACCTCGGTCATGGTCTCGGCCGGCTCGGGGCGCGGTGCGTCGACCGGGAAGGTGGGCGCCATCTCGACGTTGGCGGCGTAGTCGCCGTCGACGGCGTAGGCGATCGCGTCCTCGCCCGAGTCGGCCAGGACGTGGAACTCGTGCGAGGCGTTGCCGCCGATCGAGCCGGTGTCGGCGACCACCGCACGCCAGGCCAGACCCATGCGCTCGAGGATGCGGCTGTAGGCCGCGTACATCAGCTGGTAGGTCTGCTCGAGCGACTCGGCGTCGGCGTGGAAGGAGTAGGCGTCCTTCATCACGAACTCGCGGGCGCGCATCACGCCGAAGCGCGGCCGGATCTCGTCGCGGAACTTGGTCTGGATCTGGTAGAAGTTGACCGGCAGCTGGCGGTAGCTCTTGAGCTCGCGCCGCGCGTAGTCGGTGATCACTTCCTCATGGGTGGGGCCGAAGCAGAAGTCGCGGCCGTGGCGGTCGGTCAGTCGCAGCAGCTCTGGGCCGTACTGCTGCCAGCGGCCCGACTCCTCCCACAGCTCGGCGGGCTGCACGGCGGGCATCAGCAGCTCGAGCGCGCCGGCGGCGTCCATTTCCTCGCGCACGATCGCCTCGACCCGGCGCAACACCTTCAGGCCCAGCGGCGACCAGGTGTAGAGCCCCGAGGCCAGCTTCTTGAGCATGCCGGCGCGCAGCATCAGCTGGTGGCTGACGATCTCCGCCTCGGCCGGGGTTTCCTTCATGGTGTTGATGGCAAATTGGCTGGCTCGCATGAGGATCTCGCTTGGGTTTCGGGGTGCGGGTTGTCGGAGGCGCTGCGCCGCGGGCGGCACAGTCGGGGAGGCCGAATTGTACCGGCAGCCGTATTGAGGCGTCGAGGGCGCGCAAACAAGACGGCCGCCCGAAGGCGGCCGCTGGTGTTCCCCGGCGTGAAAGGCTATTCGCCGGCCGCGCCGCAGGCCTGCTCGATGACGGCGTCGAGGCGCTTGAGGCGCTCCTGGCGCTGCTCTTCGGTCATCGGCTGGTACTTGCCGGACTCGTCCTCGATCATCAGCTGGTTGCCACTGTTGGCGACCGCCTCGCGTTGCTCACGTGCCTGGCGGCAGGTCTCGCGCGCCTTTTCGCGGTCGACCACCTTGACCTCGGTTGACGGGTCGGTGGCCCGGTCGGTATCGGCGGTCGCGGCCTCTTCCTCGCCGGCCGATGCGTCGGTCGTGGTCGCTGCGGGGGTGCCGGTTGCTTCGATGGTCTCGGAGGGCCGATCCTTCGGCGGCGTCTGCGAGAACGTCACGTTGCCGTGTTCGTCGATCGACTTGTAGATGGTCGCCGCACCGGCCGGCGACCCGGCGAACAGGACGGTGACGAGGCTCGCCGCGGCGATCAGACGCAGCGACGAAATCAGACGTGTTGCGATTCCTTGCATGATTTCCACTTCCCGGGCTGATGGTTTTCTCACGTGATTGGCTGAGCATAAACCGCTTGGCATGGCGTGAAAAGCCCTGCTGGCCCGATGGTGGCGGGCTTGGGCTGCGGGCGCTGGTCGCAAACCACAAGCTGCCTTGATACACTCTGCGGTCATATTTATTGCCCACCCGAACAGAGAGCGGACCTATGGCCGATCGTCGCCTCAAGGTTTTCAATACCGTTGCCCGTCTGCTGAGCTTCACCAAGGCAGCCGAGGCACTGCACATGACGCAGCCGGCGGTCACGTTCCAGGTGCGGCAGCTCGAGGAACATTTCGACACCCGCCTGTTCGATCGGACGCACAACCGCGTCACGCTGACCGACGTGGGCCACACCGTCTACGAGATCTCCGAGCGCATCTTCGAGCTCTACGACGAGATGGACCGGCGCGTGAAGGAAATGACCGGCGAGATCGGTGGGGCGCTCAACATCGGCGCGAGCATGACGGTGGCCGAGAACATGCTGCCGGCCTTGCTCGGCAACTTCCGCCAGGAGCACCCGGACCTGTCCGTGCGCCTGAAGGTGGGCAATACCGAAGCGGTGGTCTCCATGGTCGAGCACAACGTGGTCGACCTGGCCCTGGTCGAGGGCAGCGTTACCAACAAGAACCTGCTGGTGGAAACCTGCCGACGGGACGAGCTGGTGGTGATCATGCCCCCCGAGCATGAATTGGCCGCCTATGCCGAGGAAGGTGTTCCGGCAGAGAAGCTGGTCAACTACCCGTTCATCTGCCGCGAGGAGGGTTCGGGTACCCGCGAGGTGGTGATCGCCTACATGAACGAGCAGGGCTTCGGCGAAAGCGCGGACGCCTGCATGGAGCTCGGCAGTCCCGAGGCGATCAAGGGCGCGGTCGAGGCCGGCATGGGGCTGTCGATCATGTCGTCGGCCGGGATCAGCAAAGAACTCAAGCTGGGTCTGCTGAAGGCCGTGCCGCTCGCGCCGCGGCTGTACCGCGACTTTTCCTTTGTCCGTCAGCGCCACAAGTTCCGCCTGCCGGCGATGGAGCAGCTGCTGGAGTTCTCGCGTGGCTACTGCCGCGACAGCACCCCCATGCACGATCTGGAGGTGATCCAGCACACGGCCAACGGCGAGGAGGCCTGACGGCTCGCCCCGCCGATCCTGTCCGGCAGATCAGACGCCCGCCTATCCGGCGGGCGTCTTGCGTCTGGGGTGCCTCGTCTCGGGCCGGAACAACGTCCCCGGTGGGAAGAGAGGTGCAATGGATGTTGGGCAATGGGCTTGGATAGACGCCTGGCCAGAAGGTCCTGACCAGAAGGTTCTGGGCAAAAAGAAAACCCGGCGCGGATGACCCGGCCGGGTTTCGTCTGAGCCGCCGGAGCGGCTCGGGCTGCGGGCGCCTGGCTTAGAAGCCGCCGGACGCGCCTGCCTTCATCATGCTGTAGATGGTGTCACGAACGTGCTGGGCGTTCTTCTTGAACTCCGGCGGCATTTCGCGGCCACCGTGGACGAACATGTCCATGTTCAGGCCGTACAGCCAGTAGTTGCCTTCCTCGTCCTCGACCACCGAGATGCGGCACGGCAGGTAGGCGGAGAAGTACGGGCTGAAGTCCACGGCCTGACGGGCGATCTGCGGGCTGCAGTACTGATAGATCATCAGGTAGCGCTGCTCTTCGCCGGTTTCCAGCTCGAGCTGCTTGGACAGCGGCATCTCGCCGACGTTGGCGAGACCGCTGCCGACAGCGGCCGACTCGATGCTCATCTTGATGTCTTCCGGGGTCAGACCTTCGTCGACCTTCATCCGCCACACGGTAGCGGCACCAAGGTCGCCGCCGCTTTCGACGAACTTGTCATACATCTCCATGTAGATGTCCATGGCCTGCGGGTCGAGCTCGTCCTTCACGGACAAGAAGCCGCAGCCGGAAAGCGACAGAATGGCGACACCAAGAATGGTTGTCTTGAGGAAATTACGCATGGGTGACTCTCCCTGTGGAATATTTCGCAGTGGAACTCTAAGGATCCTTGCGAAATCGATTATCGGCGCATTAGTACATGCTTACAAACTGGATTAATTTACCTCGAATAAAGGTGCTTAATCTGGTTATCGATGCCTTCCTTGGCTAACAGTTCATGCTGACGGTGCGCATCGCGGCGTGACGCCGTTGCGTGAATCGGCCGCGAGGTCAGAGCACCTCGGCGGCGAACTCGGCCAGTCGGGAACGCTCGCCCCGTGCGAGGGTCACGTGTGCCCCATGTGCCCAGCCGCGGAAGCGGTCGACCACGAAGGTCAGACCCGAGCTGGTCTCGGTCAGGTAGGGGGTGTCGATCTGCGCCACGTTGCCCAGGCAGACCATCTTGGTTCCGGGGCCGGCGCGGGTGATCAGGGTGCGCATCTGCTTGGCGGTGAGGTTCTGCGCCTCGTCGATGATGACGAACTTGTTCTGGAAGGTCCGCCCGCGCATGAAGTTGAGCGAGCGGATCTTGATGCGCGACTGCAGCAGGTCGTTGGTCGCCGCCCGCTCCCAGGAGCCGCCCCCGCCGTCGGTCTTGGCCAGTACCTCGAGGTTGTCCATCAGCGCCCCCATCCAGGGCGTCATCTTCTCCTCCTCGGTGCCCGGCAGGTAGCCGATGTCCTCGCCCACCGGAATGGTGACGCGCGTCATCACGATCTCGGTGAACTGCTTCTGTTCCAGCACCTGCGTCAGGGCGGCGGCCAGTGTCAGCAGCGTCTTGCCGGTGCCGGCCTGGCCGAGCAGGCTGACGAAGTCGATGTCCGGGTCCATCAGCGCGTTCAGGGCGAAGCTCTGTTCGGGGTTGCGGGCGGTGATGCCCCACACCGAATGACGTTCCTGCTCGTAGCTGGTGATGTTTTCGAGCACGGCGGTGCCGTCGCCATGGACTTCGCGGACCACGGCCGTGAACGGTGCCGGGGCCTCGAGTCGTAGATAGAGGTTCGGGTACCACTCCTCGGTATCGGCGCCTTGGACGCGGTAGAAGATGCGTCCCTCGTCCTGCCAGGACTCCAGCGACTGGCCATGTGCCTCCCAGAAGTCGGGCCCCAGGATCTCGTAGCCGGTATGCAGCAACGAGACGTCGTCGAGCACCTGGTCGTTGTGATAGTCCTCCGCCTTCAGGCCGACTGCCGTGGCCTTGATGCGCAGGTTGATGTCCTTGGAAACCAGGATCACCTCGCGATCGGTGATCTGTTCCTTGAGAGCCAGGGTGATGCCCAGTATCTGGTTGTCCGCCCGGTTGCCCGGCAGGTTGACCGGCAGGTCGCTCGTTTCCTCGTGGGTCTGCAGGAATAGTTTGCCCGTTGGCGTGGCGGCGTGTTCGGCCTTGCCGTGGAGGGTGGTGTGGATCGGCAGTCCTTCGTCGAGGGTGCTGATGTCCACGTCGGCCAGCATCTCGTCGAGAAAACGGCTCACCTGGCGGACGTTGCGGGCCGTTTCCGACTGTCCCTTCTTGCCGCCATCGAGCTCCTCGAGCACGATCATCGGCAGGTAGATGTCGTGCTCCATGAAGCGGTAGAGGGCGGTGGGATCGTGCATCAGCACGTTGGTGTCCAGAACGAACAGGCAGCGGGTCTTGCGGGTCGTGTCGATCATCGATGCAGGATTCCCAGTCAGTTGGGGTGGCCGTTGCCGGGCAACGGATGGTCAGAGCGCCTTGACGGCCTCGAGTACCTCGTCGACGTGACCGGGGACCTTGACCTTGCGCCAGGCGCGCCGGATCACGCCATCGGCGTCGATCAGGAAGGTGCTGCGCTCGATGCCCTCGAAACGCTTGCCGAACATGTTCTTCATGCGCAGGACGTTGAACGCCTCGCTGACCGATCGATCCGTATCCGCGATCAGCGGGAAGGTGAGCCCCTGCTTGTCGCAGAACTTGCGATGGCTGGCCGCATCGTCGTTCGATACGCCGATCACGCGCGCCCCGGCCGACTCGAAGTCGGTCAGGTGCGCCTGGAAGTCACGTGCCTCGGTGGTGCAGCCGGGGGTGTTGTCGCGGGGGTAGAAGTAGAGCACCAGGGGCGTGCCCTTGAGATCGGCCATCGAGAGGTGCTGGCCGTCGGTAGTGGTGCCGCTGAATGCGGGGGCGGCCTGGTTCTCGGTCGGTTCGACGGCCGGCTTCGCGGTACTCTGCTTGCTCATTGCTGACTATGTGACTCCTCGTGTGTTTAACCCTGATGAAATCCGTGTCAGTCCACGCGATCCTCGACTCAATATAGCAGCCGGCGAAGGCCGTGCGACCACGCGTCGGTGCTTTGTGGAACCGGGCATGGCGCGGCTTGTCACTGGCGGATAACTGCCGGTACTATGCGAGTTTGGTCCCGCTTCGACCGCGCAGGCACGGGACGGTCACGATCACCCTTTGGCGACAGTTACACGCGAGGCGACATGGCGGCGAACACGATTACCGGCAGCATGGTGGCCCTGGTCACCCCATTGCACGACGACGGCGCAGTGGATTATGTCGGTCTCAAACGCCTGATCGAGTGGCACGTTGCCTCCGGGTCACACGCGATCGTTGCCGTCGGCACGACCGGTGAATCCGCCACCCTCGACTACGAGGAGCACATTGCCGTGATCCGGGCGACGGTGGATCTGGTTGCCGGTCGGCTGCCGGTTATCGCGGGCACCGGCGCGAATTCCACCCGCGAGGCGCTGGCGCTGGCGCGCGGCGCCCGTTCGGCCGGCGCGGATGCCCACCTTTCGGTCACGCCCTACTACAACAAGCCCACCCAGGAAGGCTTGAAGCAGCATTTCCGGGCGATTGCCGATGCCGTCGACCTGCCGATGATCCTCTACAACGTGCCCGGGCGTACCGCCGTGGACATGGCCCCGGACACCACTTTGAGCCTCGCCGAGCACCCGCGCATCGTCGGCGTCAAGGAGGCGGCCGGCTCGATCGAGCGGATGCGCGACCTGATCACGCGTGGTCCGGAGGGCTTCGCCGTCTACAGCGGCGAGGACAACCTGGGCGCGGCCTGCATGCTGGCCGGTGGTCAGGGAAGCATTTCCGTGACCGCCAATGTCGCGCCCAACCTGATGGCGCGTATGGCCGAGGCGGCGCTGGCGGGCGATGAGGCGGCCACCGAGACGCTCGACGGCCAGCTCGCACCGCTGCATCGCGAACTCTTCTGTCAGACCAATCCGATCCCGGTCAAGTGGGCCCTGCAGCGCATGGGCCTGATCGGGCCAACCCTGCGCCTGCCTCTGACCGAGCTGGACAGCTACTGTCACGCCGGTCTCGAGGAGGCGCTCGACGCGGCCGGCTGTCTCAAGTCGGCCTGACGGCATCCCCATTCATTCAAGACACTGGAACCAAACCGGCATGCGAAACCCCACCCCCTCACGGATGTTGACCTTCGCCGCGGTGGCGGCCGCGGGCCTGATCAGCGGTTGCTCCAGCCTGCCCTTCGTCGGTGACGACGATCGCGAGGTGAACCGCGCCGCTCAGCTTGAAGTGCCTCCGGCCTTCTCCGGTCCGGCCGCTGGTGGCTCGGTGGCGCTGCCCGAAATCGCCTCGGCACGGGCCGAGGCGATGGCGCGCGAGGAAGAGTCCGGCGTGCTGGCGACCGGCACCGACATCGAGGTGGCCGGGGAGCCGGGCAGCCGCTACCTGGTGGTGGGCACCGACCCCGACACCGTGTGGCCGAAGCTGCAGGGCTTCCTGCGCGACGAGGGTTACAGCATCCGCCGCCTGGAGCCGAACGTCGGCCTGATCGAGACCGACTGGACCGGCGTGGCGAGCAACGAGGGCCCGGGTTTCTCGATCATGCGCATCCTCAAGATCGCGCAGGACACGCTGTTCAAGCCCGACTCGATCGAGAAGGTGCGCCTGCGCATCGAGCAGGGCGAGGGCGAGAACGAGACCCTGGTGTTCGTTACCGGCCAGAAGCGCGAGCTGACTGGCGACGAGCCGCTGGTACCCGGCGACGAGAGCACCACCTTCGAGTACAGCAAGTCGGCGGATTCGTCGGCACTGACCGCCGAGACCATGTCGCGGCTGGCGGCCTACCTCTCCGGTGGTTCGGCCGAGGAGTCGCGGGCCATGGTGGGCGCGAAGTTCCAGGCCCGCTCCAAGGTGATCAGCGGTGACGAGCCGGAAGATCGCTATATCGAGGTTGCCCAGTCCTATCCGCGCGCCTGGAACCGTCTGGGGCTGGCGCTCGATCGCCTCGGCTTCGACCCGGTCTCGCGTGATCGCGAGGACGGCGAGATCGAGGTCAAGCACAGCTACCCGCAGGCGCTCTACGAGGGCATCGTGATGCGTGGCGTGACCGTCGATCGCGACGCCGAGATGACGCTGCATCTGTCGCTGGAGGTTATGCCGCGCCGTGACGGCGGCACCGACGTGCGCATCGAAAAGATCAACGTGGCCGGCGGCACGTTGCCGAAGGACCGCGCCGTGATCCTCTCGCGGATCAACGCCGAGCTGGAGTGATCCTGCCTCGCCGCCCGTGTTTCGTCACGGGCAGGCGCACATGAAAAAGGCCCCGTCGGGATGACGGGGCCTTTTTTCTGGTCAAGCCTGGCTCGTTGGGCCTCAACGCCCGGGGCGGTGGATCACGGCCCAGGCCGAGTGGTTGTGGATCGATTCGAAGTTCTCGACGCTGATCGAGAAGCCGTTCAGGCCCGGATAGTCCTCCAGGGCGTTGGCGACATCGCGCACCATGTCCTCGACGAATTTCGGATTGTCGAAGGCATATTCGGTGATGTACTTCTCGTCCGGGCGCTTCAGGAGTCCCCACAGCGGGCAGGACCCCTGAGCCTCGACTGCACCGATCAGCGCCCGCAATGACAGGGACGGATCGCTGATCTCGCCCTCGACGGTGATGTGCGAGCGCTGGTTGTGGGCACCGTAGGCCGAGATCTCCTTCGAACAGGGGCAGAGGCTGGTGACCGGGATCACCAGCTTGATGCCGATATGTGCCCGACCGTGCTCGACGCGCCCGCTGAGGGTGACGTCGTAGTCCATCATCGCCCCCTGGCCGCTGACCGGGGCATCCTTGGCGACGAAGTAGGGGAAGGTGAAATGCGCCTCACCGGACTGTGCCTCGAGCCGGTCGATCATCGTCTGGGTCCACTCGGCCAGCGTGTCGACCGACAGGGTCAGCGGCCCCTCGTTGAGCAGCGCGACGAAGCGCGACATGTGGGTGCCCTTCTTGTCCGCCGGCAGGCCGACGGTCAGCTGGCACTCGGCGACACTCGCCTGCTCCAGGCCGTCGTCGCGAAGGGTCACTGGGTGACGAATCGCCTTGATGCCCACCTGGTCGATGGCGATATCACGCGCATCGTGGCTGGACTGGACATCGGGCATTTCGTGGCTGTTCATGGGCAATTCAAACGCAGTGTTGGGTGAGGGGCCGTTCGGGCTCGGGGCCCGACTCTAGCATGTTGCCGCCGGTCACGCCGGTGGCATCAGGGGCGGAAGGTGACCGCCGAGCGGGCGTTCTCCCACACCGTGACCGCGGAGACGTGATAGGTCTCGGTGTCGAAGGTGGTGGCCAGGGCATGGTGGAAATGGGCCGCGATGTGTTCGGCGGTCGGGTTGACCGTGTCGAACGGCGGCACCTCGTTGAGGTAGGCGTGATCGAGCCGCTTGGCAATCTCGCGGGCCCGGGCACGGATGACCTTGAAGTCGACCACCATGCCGACGTCGTCCAGTTTCTGACCGGTGACCTCGATCACCACACGCCAGTTGTGGCCGTGCAGGCGGGCGCAATTGCCCTCGTAGCCGTGGAGCTGGTGCGCCGCGGCGAATTCCACCTCGGTGGTCAGGGTGTAGCTGCCCCCTGAAGGCAGGGAAGACGGGGTGCTCATGTGGCGCTCACCTTGTCCAGAAATGCGGCGATATTATCCCTGATCGATCGAGAATCAAGCCCGCTGTCGGCGAGGCATTCCTCGCGCGTGCCGTGTTCGATGAAGCGGTCGTCCAGTCCAAGCCTCAGTCCGGGGCGGCCGAGGCCCTGTTCCGACAGGGCGTGCAGCAGCTCGCTGCCGACCCCGCCGATGCGGCTGCCTTCCTCGACGGTGACCACCGCGTCGTGCTCGCGGGCGAGCTCGGCGAGCGAGTCGATCGACGACGGCTTTGCCCAGCGCAGGTCGAGCAGAGTGGCATCGAGTTCCTCGCATACGGCCACCAGCCGCTCGACCATCGCGCCGATCCCGACCACCAGTACCGTGCGCCCACGCCTCAGCAGCCGGGGTGACGTCGGTTCGTCACCCAGCGTCTCGCCGCCGAGATCCTGCGGACAGCGGTCGCGCGGATAGCGGATCAGCACCGGCCCGTCGTGGGCGAGCGCCCAGTCCATTGCCGTCTCGAGATCGCGACGATCGGCGGGAACGGCGACGGCCAGGTTGGGCACGCTCATGCCCAGTGCCAGGTCAAAGCTGCCGGCATGGGTGGGACCGTCCGGGCCGACCAGCCCGGCCCGGTCGACCAGGAAGGTGACCGGCAGGTGCTGCAGGGCGATGTCGTGGATGACCTGATCCCAGGCGCGCTGCAGGAAGGTCGAGTAGATCGCGACCACCGGCCGCAGGCCCTCGGCGGCCAGTCCCCCGGCCAGCGTCACCGCATGCTGCTCGGCGATGCCGACGTCGAAGAGTCGTTTCGGAAAGCGTGACTGGAAGCCCTTGAGCCCGGACCCCTCGACCATCGCCGGCGTGATCGCGACCACGCGGTCGTCCGCTGCGGCCTTCTTGCAGAGGTAGTCGGCAGCCGCCTCGGTCCAGCTGGGCGGCTTGGGCGCCTTGGCCGGTGGCCTGGCAGTGTCGACGGCCTGGCTGACGCCATTGCGGGCCACACCGTGAAAGCCGACCGGGTCGCGCTCGGCCGGCGCCAGGCCGCGGCCTTTCTGCGTCACGACATGCAGCAGGCGCGGTCCGCTCTGCTCGCGCAGGTTGGTGAGCGTGTCCAGCAGGGTATCGAGATCGTGGCCGTCGATCGGACCGTAGTAGCGAAACCCCAGCTCCTCGAACAGGCTCGAGGTGCCCAACAGGTGGCGCACGCCGTCGCGCAGGCCGGCACGGGTCGATTCCAGCAGTTCCCCCAGCGGCCCGGCCTGCGCCAGGAGCTCTTCGCCGGAGTGGCGGAAACGCTCGACCAGGGGATTGCTGCGCAGGCGGGTGAAGTGCTGATTGAGCGCGCCGACGTTGGGCGAGATGCTCATCTCGTTGTCGTTGAGGATCACAAGCAGGTTGGCCTGGCGGTCGCCGGCGTGGTTGAGCGCCTCGAACGCCTGGCCGGCGGTCATGGCGCCGTCGCCGATGATTGCCACCGCCTGGCGATCCTCGCCTCGCTGCTCGGCGGCCAGTGCCATGCCGAGCGCGGCGCTGACCGAGGTGCTGGAATGGCCGGCGCCGAACGGGTCGTGTTCGCTCTCCTCGCGACGGGTGAAGCCGGCCGGCCCGCCCCGCTGGCGCAGCTTGGCCATCCAGCTGCGTCGGCCGGTCAGCATCTTGTGCAGGTAGGCCTGGTGGCCGACGTCCCAGACCAGGCGGTCGTAGGGCGTATCGAACACGCGGTGCAGGGCCAGGGTGAGTTCCACCACGCCGAGATTGGCGGAGAGATGACCGCCGGTCTCTTCCACCTGCGCCAGAAGTGCGTGGCGCATCTCCTCCACCAGCGCCGGCAGCGAGCCGCGCGACAGGGCCCGAAGATCGGCCGGCTGCTCGATCAGGTCGAGCAGATGGGTCTGCTGTGGACTCAGCGACATCAGTGCTGACGCTGGGTGACGAATTCGAGGCAGGCGCTCAGGGCCTGCGGGTCGGCGCCGAGCGTGGCCAGCTCCCACAGCGCGGCATGCGCGTGGCGCACCGTGTCGTCCAGTTCGCGACGGGCGCCGTCGAGCCCGGCGACCGTGACGTAGGAACACTTGTCGGCGGCGGCGTCCTTGCCCGGGGTCTTGCCCAGAGACTCGGCCGAGCCGGTGACATCGAGGATGTCGTCCTGGATCTGGAAGGCGCGGCCAAGCAGTCGACCGAATTCCTCGACCAGCCGGGTCTGTCGGGCGGGCAGGCCCGCCCAGCGCGCCCCGAGGGCGAGCGAGGCGCGGATCAGGGCCCCGGTCTTGCGGTCGTGCAGGTCGGCCAGCGTGGCCAGATCGGGACGCTGGCCGGCCTCGTCCGTCTGCCCGGCGAGCGACAGATCGATCGCCTGGCCGCCCACCATGCCCGTCGGACCGGCGGCCTCGGCCAGTCGCCGACTCCAGTCGAGGCGGACGGCCGGTTCGGCGGACGAGCCGGCCATCTCACCGAAGGCGAGCGACTGCAGGGCATCGCCCGCGAGAATGGCGGTTGCCTCGTCGAAGGCCCGGTGAACGGTCGGGCGGCCGCGGCGCAGCTCGTCGTCGTCCATGCTTGGCAGATCGTCGTGGACCAGCGAATAGACATGGATCAGTTCGACGGCGATCGCGGCGGACCAGAGGCTGTCGAAGCGTTCGTTCTCGCTGTCCGGCCAGGGGTGGCCGACCAGGCTGCCGATAAAGACCAGTGCCGGGCGCAGGCGCTTGCCGCCATCGAGAGTGGCGTAGCGCAGGGCGTCGGCCAGCTGCGGAGGGGCGTCGGCCAGCTGGCGATCGAGCACGGTGGCCAGCCGGGATTCCACCTGCCGGCGGAAGGACTGCAGCCAGTCGTCGAATCCGGGCGGGGTGGCGAGCGGGGTCTTGGGCGCGCTGATGGTCACGAGCTCAGGCGGGGGCGTCGCCGTTGTCGCCCGCCTCGCTGGGCGGCTCGTTGATGGCGGCGACACGGCGTTCGGCCTCGTCGAGGGCGCGCTGGCACTGGCGTTCGAGCTCCACCCCGCGTTCGTAGTCCTTGAGCGACTGCTCGAGGCTCTGCTCGCCGC
This sequence comes from Guyparkeria sp. WRN-7, assembly GCF_001641825.1. GTDB lineage: Bacteria > Pseudomonadota > Gammaproteobacteria > Halothiobacillales > Halothiobacillaceae > Guyparkeria. The sequence goes on from NZ_LRFH01000015.1 coordinate 118,508, forward strand.
TTTCCAGCCGGGCGACGATCTGCTCGAGTTCGGCCAGTGCCTTTTCGTAACGGGCGATCGCGGAGGGATCGCCGGCGTCGACGGTCTGGGCCGGAATGGGCTGGGACGGGGTCGAAGAATCCATGGGAGGCCTCTTGGATAAGTGGCACCGATTATATCGTCGCGAGGCGAAGGCAGCCAAAGCTGTCGTCTCGGATCCGGGGCATCTGGCGTCGATCAGAAGGTGTCGACGGCCTCGATCGCCTCGTCGAGATGGCCGACACCGATCACCTCCAGGCCTTCGACTGGCCTGGGCGGCTTGTTGCCCCGCGGCACGATTGCACGGGTAAAGCCGTGCTTGGCCGCCTCGGCCAGCCGTTCGGGGCCACCGGGTACCGGCCGGATCTCGCCGGCGAGACCCACCTCGCCGAAGATCACCAGCCCCTGCGGCAAGGGACGGTCGCGGAAGCTCGAGAGCATCGCGATCAGGCTGGCGAGATCGGCGGCCGTCTCGGCGACGCGCACGCCGCCGACCACGTTGAGGAACACGTCCTGGTCGAACAGGGCGACCTGGCCGTGTCGGTGCAGTACGGCCAGCAGCATCGCCAGGCGGTTCTGGTCGAGCCCCACGGTCAGGCGGCGCGAGCCGCCGCCGGGGTGGTCGGCCACCAGTGCCTGGACCTCGACCAGCATCGGCCGGGTGCCCTCGCGGGTGACCATCACCACGCTGCCCGGCACCGGCTTTTCGTGGCGGGACAGGAAGATGGCCGAGGGGTTGGAGACGGGCTTGAGGCCATGGTCGGTCATGCCGAACACGCCCACCTCGTTGGCCGCGCCGAAGCGGTTCTTGACCGCCCGGATCACGCGGAAGCGTGCGCCGGGGTCGCCCTCGAAGTAGAGCACCGTGTCGACCATGTGTTCGAGTACACGCGGCCCGGCCAGCGCGCCCTCCTTGGTGACGTGGCCGACGATCAGCACGATCACGTCATGGCGCTTGGCGAAGCGCACCAGCTGGGCGGTCGCCTCGCGCAGTTGCGACACGGACCCGGGCGCGGCCGAGAGTTCCTCGGTGTAGAGCGTCTGGATCGAGTCGACCACCATCAGCCCCGGCAGCGACTTCGAGCAGGCGGCCAGGATCGACTCGATGCGCGTCTCGGAGAGCAGCGTCAGTTCGCCGGCCCGGCCGTCCAGATCCGTGCCCAGTCGCCGGCCGCGCAGGGCCACCTGCTGCAGGGATTCCTCGCCGGTGACATACAGGCACTCGAGACGATCCTGCAGGCCGAGCACGGTCTGCAGCAGCAGGGTGGACTTGCCGATGCCCGGGTCGCCGCCCAGGAGCACGACAGAGCCCGGCACCAGGCCGCCGCCGAGCACGCGGTCGAGCTCGCCCAAGCCGCTCGACTCGCGCGGGGTGTCGGAAACCTCGACCTCGCCGATCGCGGTGATCTGCGGCGCCTCGCCGGCGTAACCCGCCACGTCACGGGCGGGTGACTTGCCGCCGGGCAGGCGCATCTCGGCCAGGCTGTTCCAGGCGCCGCACTCGTTGCAGCGTCCGGCCCACTTGGGGTGATCGGCGCCGCACTCGCGGCAGACGAAGGCGGTCTGGCTCTTCTTCGCCATGGCCTAGACTTCGGCTTCCTCGGCCGGGAAGGTGGTGATCAGGGCGGTATCGACCGCCCGTTTTCTCACCGTGCGTACCTCGATGTGCGCCTCGGGAAGCTCCACGGTCGCGCCGACCGTGGGCAGGGATTCGAGCTGTTCGATCACCAGGCCGTTGAGCGTGCTGACCTCGTGAGTGGGCAGGTCGATCTTGAGCTCGCGGTTGATCTCGCGGATGGGCAGATTGCCGCGGACGATGTAGCGCCCGTCGTCCTGCAGCGTGATGCCCTCGTGGTCGGACTCCGGCGAAGTGGTGAATTCGCCCACGATCTCCTCGAGGATGTCCTCGAGCGTGACCAGCCCTTGGATGTCGCCGTACTCGTCGACCACCAGCGCGGAGCGACGTTGCTGGCGTTGGAAGTTCAACAGCTGGGTGGTCAGCGGTGTGCCTTCCGGGGTGTAGTACGGCTCGGCCAGGCGCCGCTTGAGCCGGCTCAGCGTCAGGCTCTGGTCGATCAGCGGTCCGATCAGGCGGCGGACGTTGATGATGCCGACGGTGTGTTCCACCGAGCCCTCGAAGACCGGCAGGCGGGAGTACTGCGCGTGGATCAGCTGGTCGAGGATGTCGTCCCAGTCCTGGGTGATGTCGATGCCGACGATCTCCGCCCGCGGGATCATGATGTCCTCGACATTGGCCTGGCCGAGTTCGAGCACTGACAGCAGCATGGTCTGGTCGAGGTCGGGCAGGCGCTGGCCCGATTCGCGCACCACCGTATGCAGCTCGGCGCGGGTCAGCGCATTCGAGCCACGGTCCTTCGGGTGCAGGCCGAACAGTGACAAGAGGCCGTTGGCCATCCAGTTGATCAGCCACACCACCGGCCGCAGCGGGCGGATCAGCAGCGTGTAGACGAACGAGGCCGGAAAGGCGAAGCGCTCCGGGTAGACCGCCGCGGCCGTCTTGGGGGCGACCTCGCCGAAGATCAGCAGCAGGAAGGTCATCGCGCCGGTGGCGATCGCGATCCCCGAATCGCCGAACAGGCGCAGGCCGATCACCGTGGCGATCGACGAGGCCAGGATGTTGATGAAGTTGTTGCCCAGCAGGATCAGGCCGATCAGGCGATCGGGCGTGTCCAGTAGCCGGGTCGCACGGAGCGCCCCGCGGTGCCCCTGTTTGGCCAGGTGACGCAACCGATAGCGGTTGAGCGCCATCAGGGCGGTCTCCGAGCTGGAGAAGAACGCGGACAGGACGATGAGCACGGCCAGGGCCGTGAACAGAAAGCCGAGAGGGATTTCGTTCAAGAGTAAGGTGCTTGCGATTGAACCAGCGGGAAGTGTACGGCCAAGCCCCGGTTATTTCGAGTCGGGTGGCCTCGGCTCGGCAGCAGGCTGCTAGCCGAGGTCGAGCACCCACTCGAGAACGATCTTCGTGCCGAAGTAGGCCAGGCCCATGATGATGAAGCCGGCGAGTGTCCACTGCACCGCGGTCCGACCGCGCCAGCCGGCCACGTGGCGGCCGATCAGCAGCACGGCGAAGACCAGCCAGGCGATCACCGACAGCACGGTCTTGTGTACCAGGTGCTGGGCGAAGATGTTCTCCAGGAACAGAAAGCCGGTGACCAGTGCCAGGGTGAGCAGCAGAAAACCGATCACGATGAAGCGGAACATCAGCTGCTCGACCGATTCCATCGGTGGCAGCCGGCGGATCCAGCCGGCCGGATGGTGGCCGTGCAGGGCCTGGTGCTGGATCAGCAGCATCACGCCCTGCAGCGCGGCGAGCGTCAGCAAGGCGTAGGCGGACAGCGAGATCAGGATATGCCCGTCCAGCGCCAGTTCGCCGGTGCGGATCGGCACGTTCGATTCCGGCACGAACACGGTGAGGAAGACAGTCAGGGCCGTGATCGGCAGCAGCACTACCGCGATGCCCTCGAGTCGTTCGCGGAAGGTGCTGACCACCGTGATCGCGCTGGCCAGCCAGAAGACCGTGGCCAGTGCGTTGAGCACGGACAGGTTCAGCGCCGGCGGATCGGTGCGCACGCCCAGCTGGTAGAGCAGGGCGCCCTGGCCGATGAGGGCGGCAACCGCGATCAGCAAGCCGGGCAGACGGAACGAGACCCGCTCCAGGCGTTGCCACTGATCAACCAGCAACAGGATGGTGGCCAGAACAAAGCCGGTGATGGTCGCGCTGGCGAGAAAGGTCACGCTGTGGTCCACCTGGGACGCTCCTCCTGGAATGGGTCTCGCTGATTCACGGTATGTCGACCGGACGTGTCGACTCGATGGCACAGTCTGCCACAGACTCAGTGCGGCGGATTGGCCGCCGGCGGGTCCGGCAGTTTCTTGTGCGGGTTGAGGATGCCGAGCGGGTCGAACACCGACTTGATGCCGCGCATCAGCGCGAGCGACTCGGGCGGGATCTCGCGGTCGATGAAGCCGCGTTTGACGTAGCCGATGCCGTGCTCGCCCGACAGCGTCCCGTCCAGTGCCAGCACCGCCGAGAACACCTCGTCGAGGGCCTGCTCGGCGCCGGTCATCTGTGCCGGGTCGTCGGGGTCGACCAGCAGGTTGACGTGGATGTTGCCGTTGCCGGCATGACCGAAGCTGACGATGGTGATCGCGTGGCGCTCGGCAATGGCATCGAGCGTCTCGATCAGGCGCGGGATGCGCGAGACCGGGACCACCACGTCCTCGTTGATCTTCTTCGGCGCGACCTGGCGCAGGGTGGGCGACAGGGCCTTGCGCGCGGCCCAGAGCGCCTTCTGCTCCTCGGTCGTCTCGGCCACGGCAATGTCGGCGCCTTCGCCTTGGGCGGCGGCCAGCACCCGCTCGACCAGCCCGCCGATACCGGTCTCGTCGCCGTCGATCTCGATCATCAGCATGGCCCCGGCCGCATCGGGGATGGTTGCCTGCGAATTGCGGCGCAGCAGGTTCAGCGCGTTGCCGTCGATGAATTCGATCGCCGCCGGTGTCGCCGGCTGGGCCATCACGCGCGAGACCGCTTCGGATGCGGCATGCATGTCCGGATAGAAGGCCCGCAGCAGGCGCCGGGTTTCGGGAAGGGGGGTGAGCTTGAGCGTCGCCTCGGTGATCACGCCGAGCGTGCCCTCCGAGCCGATCATCAACCGGGTGAGGTCGTGGCCGACCACCCCCTTGGTGGTCTGCGAGCCGGCCTTGATGGTCTGGCCCCGGCCGTCGACGGCGCGCAGGCCGAGGACGTTCTCGCGCGTCGTGCCGTATTTGACCGCATGCGGGCCGGCGGCATTGCAGCCCAGGTTGCCGCCGACGGTACACAGGGCATTGCTGGTCGGGTCCGGTGGCCAGAAGAACCCCTTCTCGGCGACGAGACCCTGCAGCTCGGCATTGATCAGACCGGCCTCGACCACGATCAGGCGGTCCTCGGGTCGGAAATCGAGCACCCGGGTCATGCGGTCGGTGACCAGCACCACGCCACCCTCGACCGGCACCGAGCCGCCGGCTGTTCCCGTCCCCCGGCCGCGGGTGGTCACGGGCAGACGGTGCTCGGCGGCCAGCCGCATGATCTCGACCACCTCGTCGTGGCTTTCCGGGAAGACCACCACGTCGGCGGCATGGTGCACGCGGCTGTTGTCCATGCCGTAGGCCCAGGTCGAGCCGGCGTCGGTCATGATCCGGTCGTCCGGCAGTGCAGCGCTCAGTTGCTGGATGAAAGTCGCCAGGGCGGTCATCGCGCTCAGTCGGTCAGGCCGAGGAGCTGGCGGTCGACCAGGTCGACCAGGATATGCAGACAGCGTACCTGTGCCTCGTAGGCAAGCCCGGGCCGCTCGGTGGTGATGCAGATCAGACGGTCCTGGCTTTCCAGGTGCGGGGCGACGACGTCTTCGGAACCGGCGGACAGCAGTACCACCTGCATGTCGCGCTCGTGAGCGGCCCGGATGGCGGGCAGGACCCCGTCGACGGCATTGCAACTCACGGCGAACAGCACGTCGTGTTGTGCGCCGAGCGCCCGGATCGATCGGGCGAACGGCTCCTTGCCGCCAGGGTATTCGGACAGCGCCATCACCGGCAGGCCGGGGCGCGGGTGCTCGAGCTGGCCGGTCATCAGGCGGGCGAAATAATGGGCGAGATCGCTGCGCTCGCGGGCGCCGCAGCTCAGGACGCGCTGGCCGTTGAGCACCGCCGTGAGGATCACCCCGGCGGCTTCCAGCGCCTGCGGGGCGGTGGCCTCGAACAGCTGGCCCATCTCGGCCAGATCCCGATCGAGCCGTTGTCTCAGTCCATCCAGAATGTCGCTCATTCGTGTCTCTCGGGTTCGTTGCCGGGCGCCTTAGAAGGCGTCGGGCAGCCACTGTATCTCGGGTGTCCGGTTTGCCGCGAGCGTGACCGCGACCACGTCGAAGCGACAGTAAAGGGCCTGCCACTCCGGCCGTCGGGCAATCAGTCGTTCGGCGGTTTCGCGCACCTTGGCGCACTTGCGCGTGGACAGGCTTTCGGCCGCCGATACCAGGGCGCCCCCCTTTCGGGCGCGCACCTCGACGAACACAAGCGTGTCGCCGTCACGAAGGATCAGGTCGATCTCGCCGCGCCCGGCCCGTGCGTTTGTCTCCAGCCGCGTCAGTCCCGCCCGTTCCAGATGGGCCAGCGCCAGCGCCTCGGCCTGCTGGCCTCGTTCGCGGCGGTCGGTCGGTTCAGGGTCCGGCCGGCGTCGGACGGGCCACCAGCGTCGCAGGGCGTCCATGCCGTGCGTCTCCCCGTGGCCGCCTAGAGACCGGTCGCCGGTGTGGTGTCGGTCGACATGCCTTCCGTCGAATCCGAACCCGTCCCGGGTTGCCTGGTGTCGACGAGCTCCGGTAGCGGTTCGAGCACCCCGTCTTGGAACTGGCCCCAGCTCGGTTGCCGCTGGACGACCCCCGTGGGGGTCAGAGACAGCGTGCCGGTCAGGCCGTCGACCGAACTGCCTTCGAGCAGGATGTCGATGCGCCCGGCGATGCGGGCGGCGTCGGCGCCGAAGGCGAACAGCCGCGGCAGCGAGCCGGCGAGTTGTGCCTGCTCCCAGGCCGGGCGCATCGGGTGCTCAGGCCCGGCCGGGCCGGCCAGCAGCATCGGCGCGACCGGAATGATCACCTTGTCCTTGTCGGCATCGGCCTGCTTGTCGACGTTGCCGGAGTAGGCCAGTCCCAGACCAAAGCGCGGCAGCTCCTCGGCACCGAAGTAGTCGAGTTGCGGCACGATCAGGGCCAGCTTGCTGCTACTGGCGGCCAGGAAGATCGCATCGATGTCCTCGCGGATCACCGGCTGGAAGGGGCCGTCTTCCTCGCCTTCTTCCTCGGCTTCGCCTTCATCCTCCACGCGCAACAGGGTGCGCAGCTCGTTGGAGAAGTCGGTCTGGTCGGGGGCGAAGCTGGCCTGGTCGACCACCTCGCCACCCATCAGGGTGAACTCCTCGGCGAAGGCGCGTCGAGTGCGCTCGCCCAGCTTCTGCCCCGCGGAGAAAATCGCCACGCGCCGATGACCTGTATCCCACATGCGACGGGCGACTGCCTGCGCATCCTGTTCCGGCGAAAGCGAAAAGCTCACCGCGCCCATGGGCAGCGATTCGCCTTCCGCCGGCGAGTTGAGCGCGATGGGAAGCGGGCCGTTGGGACCGATCGCGCCGAGCGCGGGCAGCTGGCTCTTGAGGAGTGGGCCGATGATGATGGCCGCGTCGACACGTTGCGCCTCCTCGAGCGCGGCGCGCACACCGAGACGGCCGCTGCCCGAGTCGATGAATTGCAGCGTGCGGCCGGCCAGTGCGCCGTTGTTTGCCGCGTACTCGATCCCCGCGCGGATTTCCTGGCTGATGCCGGCGTACTGCTCGGATTGAGGCAGGAGCACGGCGACCGGTCCCTGCCGGCTCGGAGCGCGCAGCGATTCCAGTGCGCCGCTCGTGCCGAGCATCTTCACGAAGCCGCTCTTTACCGCCGGGTGGTTCGGGTGGCTGGCAGTCCAGCTTTCCATGTCGCCGGGGCGCTGGCGGTAGGTCAATGCTAGGTCCAGCCAGTCGGCAAAGCGCGTGCCGGCGTTCTCGGCCGCCGCGTCCCGGAGTTGTTCGTTCGGGACCTCGATCAGCAGATTCCACAGGCGCGCATGATTGGCCTCCCGCTGCTCGGCGGGCAGGCGGTCATCGACGGCGTGATAGTAGCGGGCCGCGCGCAGCGGGTTGCCGGCTTCGGCCTCCATCGCGCCGAGCAGGAACAGGCGTCGGCCTTCGATCTCGGGCGCCAGCGGCAGCGGGATGCGGTGGATGGTGCGCATGGCGCGATCGCGGTCGCCCTCGGCCCACTGGCCCAGGCCGCGCGCGATGGCCGCACGGCGCGGGTCGATGCGATTCCACAGCGGCTGGGTGTCGACCTGCTGGTAGAGTTCGCGTGCCAGCTGGAAATCGTGGGCATCGATGGCCGTTTCCAGTGCCAGCAGTTGCTGTTCGGCCCGACGGCTGCCGGTGAGGTCCTGGGACATTGCCAGCCGAGCCCGGGCGATGCCGGCCGGGTCCGAGGCCTGAACCGCCTGCGACAATTCCTTCTGTGCCGCTGTGCTCGGGGCTTTCTGTTCCGAGCTTGGCATCTGGGCGCAGCCGCCGAGTGTCAGCAGGGCGGCGGCAATTGCCCCCAGGCCAAGGCGAGAGGCGGTGCGGTAAAAGGCCTGCTGGCGCCGGCGGGTGAGCGGGCGTTGGCTGGTCGGCATGCGGTCCGTCTCCGGTAACGTGGGCAAAATGGCAGTCCCGGTCGCGGGAGCTGAGGTTCTTCAGCCGGGCCGACATGGACCCGCCGGGTGGCGGATGGTTTCGTCGCCAGGCAGCCGAAGAATGAAAAAACCGTGAGTGAGTATAACCAAATGTCCAGTTCGAATGCGGGGTCGGAACGGGTGAGCGCCAGCCGCTGGGTCGAGGCGGGCCACTGCTATGTGGTGGCCACCCCGATCGGGAACCTGGCAGACATCAGCGAGCGGGCCACTGCGGTGTTGCGCGGCGTGGACGTGATCGCCTGCGAGGACACGCGTCACGCGCGGACCCTGTTGAATCACCTCGGGGTGCAGAAGGAGCTGGTGGCGCTGCACGAGCACAACGAACGCGGGGCGAGCGAGTCGACCCGTCGCCGGCTGGAGGCGGGCGAGTCGGTCGCGCTGATCAGCGACGCCGGCACGCCGGCCATCAGCGATCCGGGCGAGGTGCTGGTGCGGGTGCTGGCCGAGGCGGGCTTGCCCGTCGTTCCCGTCCCCGGGGCTTCGGCGGTGATCGCGGCCCTGTCGGCATCGGGTCTGCCGGGGCGGCCGTTCTGGTTCGAGGGCTTCCTGCCGCCGCAGGACAAGGCACGCCGCGACCGGCTTGCCGAGTTGGCGGAGGTCGAGGCGACGCTGGCCTTCTACGAGGCGCCACACCGCATCGTCAAAAGCGTGGCGGCATGCGCCGACTCGCTGGGCGGCGAGCGCCCGGCGGTCCTGGCGCGCGAGTTGACCAAGCGGTTCGAACAGATCGCGCATGGCTCGTTGGCGACACTGGCCGACCAGCTGGCCGCCGGCGAGATCCCGGCACGCGGCGAATTCGTCGTGCTGGTGGGCCCCGGGGAGGCCGGCCCGGCCGAGGATGCCGTTGACGCGGACACCCTGATCGGCCTGCTGGTCGCCGAGGGTGTGGCGCCCAAGACCATCGCCCGCGTCGTGTCGCGAACCACGTCGCGCTCGCGCAATGCCGTTTACGCCGAGGTGCTGGCGCGCCGGGAGGGTGGCGAAAAATCCTGATTGGCACGCATGCTGCATTACCCCGGGCATCGTCGCGACAAATAACGGGTTCCTGTCGCGTCGACCACTACCCAAGAGGGTTGCAGCATGGCTTACTACCTCACCACTGACGAATCTCTTTGCGGCCAGGCCCCGACAAGCCTCGGGTCGCGTGCAGCGATCACGCCGGCCGAGGAATGGGCGGCCCGCGAATCGGCATTGCTGCAGGCCCTGCTTCGCTGCGTGAACGTCAGGGCGGCGCTCGACGTGATCCGCGACCAACTGGATGATTTTCTGACAGTAACGTCAATTTGCTGGCAGGTGGGCGACGAACGCTACAACTGCAATGCTGCCAGTCCGTCGGACCATGCCATCCCGGTCGCCCTGTCGCTTGACGACTATCCGTTCGGGCGGCTGCTGGTCCATACCCGTCTTCCGATCGACGAGGTCGAGCTGGCCGAACTGCGCCAGATGCTGGCGATCGTGGCCTACCCACTGCGCAACCTGCGCATGCTCGAACACGCCCTGGTCGCCGCCGAGCACGATGCGCTCACCGGTCTGAAGAATCGCCGCGCCTTCGATCTGGCGCTGCACGACCTGCACGCGCGTCTGGCCCGCTATGACGGCCAGGCCAGTCTGCTGATCCTGGACATGTCCCGATTCAAGGCGATCAACGACACCTACGGTCACGATGTCGGCGACCGGGCACTCACCTGGGTTGCCGAGGGGCTGGACCGCTGCCTGCGGCAGACCGACAGTGCTTACCGTCTCGGTGGGGACGAGTTCGTGGTGATCCTGCCGGAAACCCCCTACCACGGCGCCCGCCGGCTGGGTACGCGGCTGCTCGAGTGGCTTCATGAGCACCCGATGCGCGAGGCGGGTGGCGAGCTGATCCAGCTGCACGCGAACATCGGCATGGCGCAGTGGCGCCACGGCGAAGCGAGCGACGAATGGTTCCGTCGCGCCGACCAGGCACTGTATGGAAACAACGAGGAACGGCCGGGTCGTCAGCGACTGGGCCGGCTGGCCTGAGACGCGAGAATGCCGCTCGGGAGTGGTAAAACGGGCGCAAACACGTGAGAATCGCGGACATTTGCGTTCCCGGTCCGCCGGGGCAGGCAATCTGGACGAATTGACGAGGAGTCGGTAATGGCCGAAGCGGAAGAGGCGACTGAAGAGAAGAAGAAAGGCGGCAACAAGCTGGTCGTGATCCTGCTCGTGGTGCTGATCGTGGTCATTCTCGCCGTCGGGGCGGTCGTGGCCACGCTCCTGCTGACCGGAGGTGACGACAAGCCGGCCGGCGAGGAAGGTGCGACCGAGCAGACCGAGGAGGAGGCCGAGGCCCCCAAGGGTCCGCCGATCACCATCCCGCTCGGCGAGCCGATCACGGTCAACCTCAGCAAGCCCAACGATGCCAACGTGCTGCAGGTGCAGCTGGACATGGTGACCCGTGAGCCGGAGGTCGAGAAGCTGGTCAAGACGCAGCGCTCGCGGATCATCAACGACGTCATGCTCTCGCTGAGCGAGGTCAACGCCGCCGAGCTGCGTACCCGCGAGGGCAAGGAGGCGCTGCAGCAGACGCTGACCGAGGACATCAATCGCATCCTCGGAGACGGGACCGAGCTGGAGCAGCCGGTCGAGAACGTCTATTTCACCCGGCTCTTGATGCAGTGACGCCGACGGAAACCGGGTTCGGTGCAAACGGGGGCTCGAGCGAGCTATGACTGACGCAGACATCCTCTCCCAGGACGAAATCGACGCGCTGCTCAATGGCGTGGACGAGGGCGACGTCGAGACCGAGCAGGGTGTCGGCGAACCCGACAAGGCCGTCTCCTACGACCTCACGACGCAGGAGCGCATCGTCCGGGGGCGCCTGCCGACCCTGGAGATGCTCAACGAGCGTTTCGCTCGCAGCCTGCGCATCCGTCTGGTGTCGATGCTGCGCCGCTCGGTCGAGATCTCGATCGAGGGCGTGGAGATGAGCAAGTTCTCGGACTACATCCACACCCTGTTCGTGCCCACCTCGATGACGCTGATGCACGTGCGTCCGCTCAAGGGGCTGGGGATGTTCATGATGGAGTCGCGGCTGGTGTTCTCGCTGGTCGACAACTTCTTCGGCGGCTTCGGGATGCACGCCAAGATCGAGGGGCGCGACTTCACGCCTACCGAGCTGCGCGTGATCAAGCGGGTGCTCGAGCAGGCGGTCGAGGAGATGCAGAACTCCTGGTCGCCGATCTACCCGATCATGTTCGAGACCGTCAGCCACGAGATGAACCCGCAGCTGGCCAACATCGTCTCGGCGACCGAGGTGGTGGTGGTCTCGAGCTTCCGCATCGAGGTCGAGGGCGGCTCCGGGAAGTTCGACTTCGTCGTGCCGTACTCGATGATCGAGCCGATCCGCGACCTGCTCGACGGCGGCATGCAGGGCGACCGTCTCGAGGTCGACGAGCGCTGGACCAAGGCCCTCAAGCGCGAACTCGGGTTTGCCGAGATCGATCTGACCGCGCATCTGGCCGATGTGCGCATGTCGCTCAAGGACGTCGCCAACCTCGAGGTGGGCCAGGTGATCCCCTTCGAGATGCCGGAGTACACGACGCTGGCGAGCGACGATCTGCCGCTGTTCCGCGGCAAGATGGGCAACTACAAGGGCAACAAGGCCATTCGGGTCGAGGAGGCCGTTCCGGAGCGACTGGAGCGGGCCGCCCACCCCAACGAGATCCTGCGGGCGCAGATCCCCGGGTTGAAGCAATCAGGAGAAGACGACGATGGCTGATGAATCCGACAAGTCGGTCGAGGACGATTGGGCGGCGGCCATGGCCGAACAGGCCGACACCGAGGCTGGCGGTGACGCCGACGACGGTGGCGCACAGGTGCAGATGGAGCAGTTCCAGGACGGAGCACAGCCGGACGATGACGAGAGCCCGGTCAACTTCGACGTCATCATGGACGTGCCGGTCACCATCTCGATGGAGATCGGTCGCACCTCGATCAACATCCGCAACCTGCTGCAGCTCAACCAGGGCTCGATCGTCGAGCTCGACCGCCTGGCCGGCGAGCCGCTGGACGTGCTGGTCAACGGCACGCTGATCGCCCGCGGCGAGGTCGTGGTGGTCAACGAGAAGTTCGGCATCCGTCTGACCGACGTGATCAGCCCGGCCGAGCGCCTGCGCAAGTTGCGCTGATGATCATGCGGGCACTGGGCTTTCTCTTTCTCCTGCCGCTGGCGAACCCGGTCGCCGCCGCCGAGGCGATCGACCCGCTGGCGCCGAGCTACCTGGTCAAGCTGGTCATCAGCCTGCTGCTGGTGCTGATCCTGATGTTCGCCCTGGTCTGGGCGATCAAGCGTTTCGGCCGTCTGGATGCCCGCGCCGGCAACTACCCCATGCAGGTGCTCACGCAGATGTCGATCGGCCCGCGCGAGCGTATCCTGCTGGTGGCCGTCGGTGACCGGCAGATGCTGGTCGGGGTCAGCCAGGGGGCGATCGAGTCGCTCGGTTGGGTCGACCCGCCGCTCGATCCGGTCAAGCGCGAGGGCGGTCATCCGAGCTTCGGCGAGGCCTTCCAGGAGCAGCTCGCCGCCCGCTTCGGCCGCCGTGGCAAGGGAGGCTCGGATGACGGCTAGACGCCTGCTTTCCGCCCTGCTGCTGGTCCTCGGCCTGTTCTCGGTAAGCCTGCCCGTCCTGGCCGAGCCGGGCCTGCCGGCGGTGACCCTGACCGAGGGCGAGAACGGCGAGACGCAGTACAGCCTGACGCTGCAGATCCTCGCCCTGATGACGGTGCTGACGCTGCTGCCGTCGATGCTGCTGATGATGACCTCGTTCACGCGAATCATCATCGTGCTGGCCCTGCTGCGCCAGGCGCTCGGCACCGTGCAGACACCCTCGAACCAGATCCTGCTCGGCCTGGCACTGTTCCTGACGCTGTTCATCATGGCGCCGGTGTTCCAGAAGGCCTACGACGAGGGCATCGGGCCCTACATGGCCGAGGAGATCGGCGTGACCGAGGCGATCGACCGCGCCTCGCAGCCGATTCGGACCTTCATGCTCAACCAGACGCGCGAGGCCGACATCGCCCTGTACCAGGAGATCGGCGACTATCCGGACTTCGAGACACCCGCGGACGTGCCGCTGACCGTGCTGATGGCGGCGTTCGTTACCTCGGAGCTCAAGACGGCCTTCCAGATCGGTTTCATGATCTTCATCCCGTTCCTGATCATCGACCTGGTGGTCGCCTCGGTGCTGATGTCGATGGGCATGATGATGCTCTCGCCGATGATCGTCTCGCTGCCGTTCAAGATCATGCTGTTCGTGCTGGTGGACGGCTGGGCGTTGCTGATGGGCACGCTTGCTTCCAGCTTCTACATGGGGGGCTAGGCCATGAGTCCGGATACCGTAATCGAGCTGACCCGCCAGGCCCTGACGGTGATCCTGTATCTCTCGATGCCGATCCTGCTCACCGCGCTGGCCGTCGGCCTGCTGATCGGCATGTTCCAGGCGGCCACGCAGATCAACGAGATGACGCTGAGCTTCATCCCCAAGATGATCGCGGTGGTGTTCGCCATCCTGCTGGCCGCGCCCTGGATGCTGCAGGTGATCGTCGATTTCACCGAGCGGCTGTTCCATAACATCCCCTCGCTGATCTCCTAGGCCGGGCCTGAATGGAGCTGGCGATCGACCAGATCCTCACCTGGGCCATCAGCTACCTGTGGGTGCTGATTCGGGTCGGGGCGATGCTGATGGTCGCGCCGATCTTCGGCTCGCAGACGCTGCCGACGCGCGTTCGGCTGCTGATCGCCCTGGTGGTCTCGGTGGTGATCACGCCGATGGTGCCCGACATTCCCAGCGTCGATCCGCTGTCGGTTGCGGGGTTCGTCATGATCGTCCAGCAGATCCTGATCGGCGTGGCGATGGGCTTCGTGCTCAACCTGGTGCTGTCGGCCTTCGTCATCGCCGGCGAATCGATCGCCATGAGCATGGGCCTGGGCTTTGCCCAGACGGTCGACCCGCAGAACGGCGTCAGCGTCCCGCTGGTGTCCCAGTTCCTGACCATCGTGGTGACCCTCTTGATGGTCACGCTCAACGTCCCCGGCATGATCGTCAAGATGCTGGCGGACTCGTTCACCATTCTGCCGATCTCGCCGATCGGACTGACCGCCGAGGACTTCCGCGCCATCGCCTGGTTCGGCCAGCAGATGTACATCAACGCGGTGCTCGTCGCCTTGCCGATCGTCACCACGCTGTTGATGGTGAACCTCGCCATGGGCGTCATCACGCGCGCCGCGCCGCAGATGAACATCTTCTCGGTCGGCTTTCCGGCCACGCTGATGATCGGCTTCTTCCTGCTCTTTCTCGCCGCTCCCCTCTGGTTCCCGAACGTGGAACAGTTCGTGCAACAGGCATTCGTCCTGATCACGGAAATCCTGAGGTGAGCTGGTGGCCGAGAACGAGAACGGTCAGGAAAAAACCGAAGAACCGACCGAGAAGCGCCTGCGCGATGCCCGCGAGAAGGGCCAGGTCGCGCGGTCGCGGGAACTCAACTCCTTCCTGCTGACCACGGGGTCGGCGGTGGTGTTCCTGGTCTTCGGTGGCCAGATGATGCTGGGGCTCGCGGAGGTGGTGCGTGACTCGTTCATCATCTCGCGGGCCGACATCTTCGATCAGGCCGCCATGTTCAGCCGTCTGGCCAATGCGTTCGCCAACGGCTTTCTCGCCTTCGTGCCGTTGTTCTTCGCCACCATCGTGCTGGCGGTGGTCGCCACCCTGATGGTCGGCGGGTGGAACTTCTCCACCCAGGCGATGGCGCCGAAACTCTCCAAGATGAACCCGCTCTCCGGGCTCAAGCGCATCTTCGGCGTCCAGGCGCTGATGGAGCTCGGCAAGACCTTCGCCAAGTTCACCTTGATCACCGCTATCGGTATCGCCGTGTTCTTCGCCTTCGATGCGGAATTCCTCAGCCTCGGCCTGCAGCCGTTCGACTCAGCGCTCGCCCACGCCGGCTCGCTGATCGCCTGGGGCTTTCTCGCCGTCTCGCTCGGCCTGCTGCTGGTCGCGCTGATCGACGTGCCGTTCCAGATCTGGCAACACCACAAGCAGCAGCGCATGACCCTCCAGGAGGTCAAGGACGAGCACAAGGACACCGAGGGCCGGCCCGAGATCAAGCAGCGTATCCGCCAGACGCAGATGCAGATGTCGCAGAGGCGCATGATGGAGGCCGTGCCCGAGGCCGATGTGGTGGTCACCAACCCGACCCACTACGCGGTGGCCCTGAAGTACGACGCCGAGGGTATCGGCGCGCCGATGGTGGTCGCCAAGGGTGTCGACGAGATGGCGCTGAACCTGCGCAAGATCGCCCAGGCCAATGGCGTCGAACTGTTCGAGGCGCCGCCGTTGGCACGGGCCTTGTATACCCATGTCGAGATCGACGAGGTGATCCCGGCCGCCCTCTATACCGCGGTGGCCCAGGTGCTTGCCTACGTCTACCAGCTCAAGGAGGCCGCCCGCGGCGCCGGGCCGTCCCCGGGCCGTCCGGAACCCGAGGTGCCGGACGACTTTGCCGTGCCGCCAAACACCTGACGCCTCGAGCGCAACCGATAACGAGAAGAACGGATAGCGATGAAATCCAGCCTCAACAATCTCAGCCTGTCGCGCCTCGGCGACAGCCTGCGTCAATATCGCGGGCAGGGGCTCGGCCCGCCGATCATGATCGTCCTGCTGCTGGCGATGGTGATCGTGCCGTTGCCGCCCCTGGGGCTCGATGCGCTGTTCACCTTCAACATCACCCTGTCGCTGGTGATCCTGATGGTGGTGCTCTACGTGGGCAAGCCGCTGGATTTCGCCATCTTCCCGACGGTGATCCTGGTCGCCACGTTGCTGCGTCTGGCGCTCAACGTCGCCTCGACCCGGGTGGTGCTGCTCAACGGCCACGAGGGCACCGGCGCGGCCGGCAACGTGATCGAGGCCTTCGGCAACTTCGTCATCGGCGGCAACTACGCCGTCGGTCTGGTGGTGTTCATCATCCTGATGGTGATCAACTTCGTGGTGATCACGAAGGGCGCCGGGCGTGTCTCCGAGGTTTCGGCCCGCTTCACCCTCGACTCGCTGCCCGGCAAGCAGATGGCGATCGACGCCGACCTCAATGCCGGCATCCTCAACCAGGAGCAGGCACGCGATCGTCGCGAGGAGATCGCCTCGGAGGCCGACTTCTACGGCTCGATGGACGGTGCCTCGAAGTTCGTCCGCGGCGATGCGATCGCCGGCATCCTGATCGTGTTCATCAACGTCATCGGCGGGCTCTTGATCGGTGTTGCCCAGCACGGCATGCCCTTCGGCACGGCCGCCGAGACCTACGTGCTGCTGACCATCGGCGACGGCCTGGTCGCGACCATCCCGTCGCTTTTGATCTCCACGGCCACCGCGATCATCGTCACCCGCGTCACCGCCTCGAAGGAGGACATGGGCAAGCAGGTCCACCGGCAGATGTTCTCCGACCCGCGTGTGCTGGGGGTCGCGGCGGGGCTGATGGCCGGCCTGGGTCTGGTGCCCGGGATGCCCAACGTGGCGTTTCTGGGGCTGGCGGCGCTGGCCGGCAGTGGTGCCTGGCTGATTTCCCGTCGCAATGCCGTCGAGGCCGAGGAAAAGGCGGCCGCCGAAGCCGCCCCGGCCGAGGCCAAGCCTGAGGTCAAGGAGCTGACCTGGGACGACGTGCCGCCGGTCGACCTGATCGGGCTGGAGGTCGGCTACGGCCTGATCCCGCTGGTCGACCGCAATCAGGGCGGCCAGCTGATGCCGCGGATCAAGGGCGTGCGCAAGAAGCTCTCGCAGGATCTCGGTTTCCTGATCTCGACGGTGCACATCCGCGACAACCTCGACTTGAAGCCTAACGAGTACCGCATCAGCCTCAACGGCGTGCCGATCGGCAACGCCGAGATCTTCCCCGACCGCGACATGGCCATCAATCCGGGTCAGGTTTCCGGCGACATCAAGGGCATCCAGACCACCGACCCGGCCTTCGGGCTGAAGGCCTACTGGATCGACCGCGGCCAGAAGGAGGAAGCGCAGGCGTTGGGCTACACCGTGGTCGACCCGGCCACCGTGGTCGCCACACACCTGTCGCAGATCCTCGGCGACAACGCCGCCGACCTGTTCGGCTACGAGCAGGCGCAGCAGCTGCTCGACACCCTCAAGCAGAACAGTCCGAAGCTGGTCGAGGATCTGGTGCCGAAGACCCTGCCGATGACCACCATCGTCGAGGTCCTGAGCCAGCTGCTGGCCGAGCGGATTCCGATCCGCGACATCCGCACGATTGCCGAAACCTTGACGATCCAGGGGCAGCGCACCCAGGACGTCGGGGAATTGACGGAGAGCGTGCGCATGGCGCTGGGGCGGATGATTGTCCAGCACATCAACGGCTTGGCGCCGACCGTGCCCGTCATCACGCTCGATCCGCAGTTGGAACAGCTCTTGCTAAACAGTACCCAGCGCGGGAATCAGGCCCCCGGAATCGAGCCCGGCCTGGCCGAGCGACTGCACAAGTCGCTTCGGGATGCGGCCGAGCGTCAGGAGCAGAGTGGCAAGCCGGCCATCCTCCTGGTGGCTCCGCAGATTCGCAGCTGGCTCTCGCGCATGGTCCGGCACTCGATCCCGACGCTCAGCGTGCTGAGTTATCACGAGATACCGGACAACAAGGAAATACGCGTGGTGGCGAGCGTCGGCAACCAGAACGAGGGCTGACGACTCGACCGGACAACCCAACCGCTCAAGGGTCTGGTGACACATGAAAATCAAACGAATCATCGCCAGTGACATGCGCGAGGCCATGCGCCAGGTACGGCGCGTGTTCGGAGACGACGCGGTCATCCTCTCCAACAAGCCGGTCTCCGGCGGGGTCGAGGTGATTGCCGCGATGGACTTCGACGAGAAGGCCATCCAACTGGCGGCGGCCCAGCAGTCGGCCTCCCGTATTGCTGGCGCCTCGGAGCGACCGGCGGCACCGAGCGAGCGCCCTGCGCAAGCGGCACAGCCTGAATCGCCCCGTCCGGCGATGGCCGAGCCCGAGCCGAAGGAGCAGGCGGGCGCGAAGAAGGATGACGAAGCGCCGAAGACCACCGCCGAGATGCTGGCCGAGCGCAGTCGTCGGGCCGAGTCCGAGGAGACGACCGAGCCCACGGCGACTGCGGAAGAGACGGAAGAGGACCGGGCCGCGTTTTCCGAGGCACTGGCCGCCTGGAGCGAACAGCTGGCCGACGGGGCGACCGAATCGGTCGCGCCGGTGGCCGACGAGCCGATCGCCCGTTCGTCCGACCGCACGCCCTCGCACTGGGACTGGCTGGTCGAGGACCAGGGTGCCGCCGAGGGGCGCCTGTCGACCCTGACCGAAGAGGTCGCGCAGCTGCGTGACCTGTTCGAGCGCCAGCTTTCCGTGATGGAGTGGCACCGTTTCAGCCAGGCTCACCCGGCCGAGGTGTCGACGGTCCAGCGTCTGCAGGACATGGGCCTGCCGACCGGCCTGGCCCGGGAGCTGGGTCGGGCCGCGGCCGCCAAGCAGCCGGAACGGGCCTTCGTCGAGGCACTCAAGATGCTTGGCGATCAGCTCGAGCAGCGCGCCGAGGATCCGGTCGAGGCCGGCGGCACCTACGCCTTCGTCGGCCCGACCGGTGTCGGCAAGACCACCACGCTTGCCAAGCTGGCGGCCCGGGCGGTCCTGCACCGCGGCCGTGACTCGGTGGCGCTGATCAGCACCGACCGCTTCCGTATCGGCGCTCAGGAGCAGTTGCGCAACTACGCGCGTATCCTTAATGTGCCGCTGCATATTGCTCGCGACGAGACGCATCTGGCGCAGTTGCTGGAGGCGGTTGCCGACCGCCACCTGGTGCTGATCGATACCTCGGGGATGTCGCAGCGCGACTTCCGCATGATGCAGAAGCTCGAGGCCCTGATGGGGGCGGGCGAAGCGGTCAAGCTGCTGCTGGTGTTGTCCGCGAACGCCCAGTATCCGGCGCTCGAGGACGTCAAGAAACGTTTCGCCGGCCTGCCGCTGCATGGCACGGTGTTGACCAAGCTCGACGAGACCGTGCTGCTTGGCGGCGGGCTGGCCGCGCTGGTTCGCCCGCTGGCGGGTGCCGACGGCGAGCCGCGCCGCCTGCCGCTGGTCTGCGCCGGGGTGGGGCAGCGGGTGCCCGAGGATCTCTGGTTCCCCAAGGCCGCCGACCTGATCAAGCAGGCCCTCGAGATGGGGCAGTCGCAACTCGAACATACCGACAGGGATGATCCGCTGTGGATGCTCAAGCAAGCCGGATGACAACCGAGCCCCGAGGCGGGCACGACCAGGCCGACGGCGCCCGCCACGCGACGTCCAACCGCCCGGTGCGCGTGATTGCCGTGACCAGCGGCAAGGGGGGCGTGGGCAAGACCAACGTCTCGCTCAACCTGTCGGTGGCCCTCGCGCGCAGCGGCGACCGGGTGGTGCTGATGGATGCCGACCTGGGGCTGGGCAATGTCGATGTCCTGCTTGGTCTACAGTCCCGAGGCAATCTGTCCCATGTGCTGGAAGGCTCGGCAACCCTGGACGAGATCATGCTCGAGGGGCCGGAAGGGATCGGCATCCTGCCGGCATCCAGCGGCGTGGCCCACATGGCCGCACTGACACCGGCCGAGAATGCCGGCCTGATCTCGGCCTTCTCCGAGATGCGCTGGCCGGTGGACACCCTGGTGGTGGACTCGGCCGCCGGCATCGCCGACTCGGTGGTGCGTTTCGCCGAGGCAGCCAACGAGGTGGTGGTCGTGGTCTGCGACGAGCCGGCCTCGATCACCGATGCCTACGCCGTGATCAAGGTGCTGTCGCGCGAGCATGACGTGACCCGTTTCCACGTGGTGGCAAACATGGTGCGTGATGCCGCGGAGGGACGGCGGCTGTTCGAGAAGCTCTCGGTGGCGGCCAAGCGATTCCTCGACGTCACCCTGACGCACATGGGGTCGGTGCCGTTCGACGACTATCTGCGCCGAGCCGTGCAGCGTCAGAAGACCGTCGTGCAGCTCTACGGCGGCGCGAAGTCGACCCGTGCCTTCACGGCGATGGCGGACAAGGTCAATCAGTGGCCGGCACCGCGCGGCCCGCAAGGTCAGCTGCAGTTCTTCGTCGAACGCCTGGTGAACAACGTGGAGCTGGATCCCGAGAATCTGCTATGAACGCTCGTGCCATGTATCAGAATGTGCAGGCCGGATCGACCGAGGCGCTGGTCGCCAAGCATGCCGGTCTGGTCAAGCGGGTCGCCTTTCATCTGCTCGGTCGGCTGCCTTCCCACGTCCAGGCCGAGGACCTGATCCAGGCGGGGATGGTGGGCCTGCTCGACGCGGCGCGCCTGTTCGATGGCGAGAAGGGCGCCTCCTTCGAGACCTACGCCGGCCTGCGCATCCGCGGGGCGATGCTCGACGAGGTGCGTCGCAACGACTGGGCGCCGCGTTCGGTCTACCGCCGGCAGCGCGAGATCGCCCAGACGGTGGCGGAAATCGAGTCGGAGACCGGTCGCGAGGCACGGGATGCCGAGGTCTGCGAGCGCATGGGCATCACGCTCGACGAGTATCATGCCGCGATCAGCGATGCCTCCTCCGTGCATGTCACCTCGCTGGACCATGCCGGCGAGGGCGAGAACGAAACCTTCGACGTGGCCGACCCCAACAGCCAGCAGCCCGACGAGGCGCTGGCCGAGAATCACTTCCAGCGTGATCTGGCCGATTGCATCGACGAGCTGCCCGAACGGGAAAGACTCGTGATGTCGCTGTACTATGTCGACGAACTGAACCAGAAGGAGATCGGGGCCGTGCTCGGCGTCAGCGAGTCGCGCGTCTGCCAGATCCACAACAAGGCGATCATGCGGCTGAAGACCGCCATGAACGCCTGGCAATGAATCAGCCGGCGGCAAACGGGGGCGATAAAGGGCTCAATCTTTCCCGTCCGGCGCCGATAGATCCACATACTCACGTTTTAACAAGGCAACTTGCCTGGTACTGACCAACGATCCCAGGGGCGAAAATGGACCGAAACATGAAGATCCTCGTGGTGGACGACTTCTCCACGATGCGCCGGATCATCAAGAACCTCCTCAAGGAGCTCGGCTTCACCAACATCGAGGAGGCCGACGACGGCCAGACGGCGCTGCCGCTGCTCAAGCAGGGCAACTTCGACTTTCTGGTCACCGACTGGAACATGCCGGGCATGACCGGCATCGACCTGCTGCGCAACGTGCGCGCCGACCCGGGGCTGGCAAGCCTGCCGGTGTTGATGGTGACCGCCGAGGCAAAGCGCGAGCAGATCGTCCTGGCCGCCCAGGAGGGCGTCAACGGCTATATCGTCAAGCCATTCAACGGGGCCACTCTCAAGGAGAAGATCGACAAGATCTTCGAGCGCGTCGAGTCATAGGGGCGCGGCATGAGTGAATCTGACGAGCAGGACTTCCAGCCGCTGGTCGACCGCGACAAGCGGCTGGCTGACGCCCGGGCCCTGGTGGCAGCGATCGAGAACGAGGACGATGCCGGCGAGGCGCGTCTGATCGGTGAACTGACTGCCGCCTACTCCGGAACCATCTTCGACGAGGTCGGGCGCATGACCCGCGAGGTGCATGACACCCTGCGGAGTTTCGCCGAGGACGAGCGCCTCGGATCATTGACGCAGGACGAGATGCCCGACGCGCGCGACCGATTGCATTACGTGATCACGCTGACCGAACAGGCCGCCACCCGCACGCTCTCGATCACGGAAGAGGCCACCCCGATGGCCGAGAAGATCGTCGACCGGTCAACGCGGCTGAAGGACGAGCTGGCTAAAGTCGCCGCGAGCGAGGCCGATAACTCCCGACTGGGAAGCGTGGTCGAGTCGATGACGCGATACCTGGAGGCGACCACCGGCAGCGGTGAGCGTCTCAAGGGACAGTTGACCGAGATCATGATGGCCCAGGAATTCCAGGATCTCTCCGGTCAGCTGCTGATGCGGGTGATCGACCTGCTCGAGCAGCTGGAAGAGAAGCTGGTGGGACTGTTGCAGATCACGGCCCCGGTGCGTGGCAGCAAGGCAGACAGCGCCAAGGTCGAGAGTGCCGAGGACGGTGTCGGGCCGCAGTTGCCCAATGCCGGTGAAAACGTGGTCAAGAACCAGGACGACGTCGACGACCTTCTTGCCAGCCTGGGATTCTGAGTCCGGCGGGTGGGGGTATGGCCCGCCGAGCGCGGTCGGGCATGACAGGTGACGCGGCCGGCGGTGGCGTCACAGAGCGAATGAGAGGCAAGCATGGCATTCGAACCCGACAATGAGCTGTTGCAGGATTTCCTGATTGAGGCCGGCGAGCTGCTCAACGGGCTGGATCAGCAACTGATCGAACTCGAGCAGTCGCCCGACGACGCGGACAGGCTCAATTCGGTGTTCCGCGCCTTCCACACGGTCAAGGGCGGTGCAGGCTTCCTCGAGGTGCACCCGCTGGTGGAGGTCTGCCACCGCGCCGAAGATATCTTCAACCTGCTGCGCAATCACGAGATCGCCATGAACAGCCGCATCATGGACGTGATGCTGCAGGTGATCGACGTGCTCAACGGCATGTTCGACGATCTGCGGGCCGGACAGTATCCCGACGCCGTGTCCCCCGCCTTCCTCGAGGAGATCGAAGGGCTGGCCCACCAGGCCGGCGAGCCGGCCGCTGCCGACGCGCCGGCCGAAGCACCCGCTCCCGCCGAGGAGCCTGAGCCGGCCGTCGCGGAGGAGGACGATGCCTTCGACCGCATGCTGGCCGATCTGGATGCCGCCGAGTCGGAACAGGCTCCGGCCGCCGCGGCGGAGACTGCCGACGATGATCTGATCACCGACGACGAGTTCGAGAACCTGCTCGACGAACTGCACGGCAAGGGCCAGTTCCAGGCACCGGCGCCTGCCGCCGCCCCCGAAGCCGAGTCCAAGGCGGCTTCGGCGGCCGACTCCGACGAGATCACCGACGAGGAATTCGAGGCCGTTCTCGACGAACTCTACGGCAAGGGCAAGGGCCCCACCGCGGCCGCCCAGCCGGCTGCCGAGGCATCCGCCGAACCGTCGCCCGCGCCCAAGTCCGAAACCAAGCCGCAGCAACCCTCGCCGGCAGCCGCCGGCAAGAGTGCCTCCGGCTCTGCCAAGCCCAAGCCGGCCGACCCGCCCAAGGCGCCGGCCGAGACGACCGTGCGGGTGGATACCGAACGCCTCGACAGCATCATGAACCTGGTCGGGGAGCTGGTACTGGTGCGCAACCGCATGAACACGCTCAAGGCCACTTTCGAGAACGAGGAGATCGCGTCGGTGATCGCCACGCTCGACATGGTCACCTCCGATCTGCAGGGCGCGGTGATGAAGACCCGCATGCAGCCGGTGAAGAAGGTCTTCGGCCGCTTCCCGCGCGTGGTGCGGGACACCGCCCGCACCCTCGGCAAGGAGGTCAATCTGGAGCTCGAGGGCGAGGACACCGATCTGGACAAGAACCTGGTCGAGGCGCTCGCCGATCCGCTGATCCACCTGGTGCGCAACTCCGTCGACCACGGTATCGAGATGCCCGACGACCGCGAGGCCAAGGGCAAGCCGCGGGCCGGCACCGTGCTGCTGTCGGCGGCCCAGGAAGGGGATCACATCCGTCTGGCGATCCAGGACGACGGTTCGGGCATGGATGCCGAGGTGCTGCGCCGCAAGGGCGTGGAAAAGGGTGTCGTCGACCCGGAGAGCGCCGAGCGCCTGACCGACCAGGAGTGCTTCGAGCTGATCCTCCAGCCCGGCTTCTCCACCAAGGAGGAGATCTCGGACATCTCCGGCCGTGGCGTGGGCATGGACGTGGTCAAGACCGCGATCACCCGGCTGTCCGGGACGATCAGCATCGACTCCGAGCCGGGTGAGGGCACCCAGATCAACATCAAGGTGCCGCTGACGCTGGCGATCCTGCCGACGCTGATGGTGATCGTCAGCGGCCGCAAGTACGCCATTCCGCTGTCGGTGGTCAACGAGATCTTCGAGATGGCCGACAAGGAGGTGAACGTCGTCGACGGTCAGGCGACGATCACCGTCCGCGACCGGGCAGTCCCGCTGTTCCGCATGACCGACTGGCTGGCGCTGCGTGGCGAGGGGCCGGGCGAGCGAAGCGAAACCGACCAGGTCGTCATGGTCCAGCACGGCGCCCAGCTGATGGCGCTGGTGGTGGATTCGGTGATCGGCCAGGAGGAAGTGGTGATCAAGCCGCTGGGCGAGCTGCTGCGCGTGGTCGAGGGCTTTGCCGGCGCGACCATCACCGGCGACGGTCACATTGCCCTGATCCTCGACCTGCCGGGTATGGTGCGCCGCAACGCCGGCGGCCGGGGTCGCAACCGTCTGCGTTCGGTGGCCTGATCGATGCCCATTCGCGTTCTGATCGTCGACGATTCGCTGTTCTTCCGCCGCGCACTGCGTGAGGTGTTCGCGAGCGATGAGCGTCTGGAGGTGATCGGTGAGGCCTCCAACGGCCGGCAGGCTGTACTCAAGGCCTGCGAGCTCAAGCCGGACATCATCACGATGGATGTCGAGATGCCGATCATGGACGGCATCTCGGCGGTACGGCGCATCGCCGAGCGCTGCCCGACGCCGATCCTGATGCTCTCGGCCCTGACCAAGGCCGGCGCCGAGGCGACCCTGGACGCGCTGGATGCCGGCGCGGTCGATTTCTTTCCCAAAAACGGTGACGACCCCGAGGACACGCTGGCGCGATCCGGTCGGCGACTGTGCTCGCGCGTGCGCATGCTGGCGCTGCGCGCCCAGCGTGAGAACGGCAGCACGCTGGCGACCACGCGTGCCGAGCCGGCAGCGAGACCGTCGGGTGGTGCTCGCGCCAGCCACGGCGTTGCGGCGGGGTTTCTGTCCCGGCAGGGTCTGGTGGTGATCGGGGCGTCGACCGGTGGCCCTGCCGCAGTCCCGGCCGTGCTCGGCAAGTTGCCGTCCGAATTTTCCGTGCCGATCGTCATTGCCCAGCACATGCCGGGCGCGTTCACCGGGCCGTTCGCCCAGCGCCTGAACGATTCCATGCCCATCCGGGTGGTCGAGGCCGGTGACGGCGAGCTCCTGCGTCCGGGTACGGCCTACGTGATTCCCGGCGGCAAGCACGGCGAGATCGCGGGCCGGCCGGGAGCGTACAAGCTGAACCTGCGTGCCCCCGTGACCGACGAGCACTACCGGCCCAGCGTCAGCCTGGCCTTTTCCTCGGCGGCCCGCGTGGCCGGCGACGACCTTTTGGCGGTGGTCCTGACCGGTATGGGCGATGACGGTGCCGAAGGTGCCAAACAAATCGTTTCGGGGCGCGGTCACGTCTGGGCGCAGGACCAGGCCAGTAGCGTGATCTACGGCATGCCGGCCGCGGTGGCCAAGGCCAACCTGGCCGAATCGATCCTGCCGCTGGGGCAGATCGGTGCGGCGATCGGAGGAGCGTTGCGATGAAGATCTGGGCCGTTGCCAATCAGAAGGGCGGGGTGGGCAAGACCACCACCAGTGTCAGCCTTGCCGGTCACCTGGCGCGCGACGGCAAGCGCGTGCTGCTGGTCGATCTCGATCCGCACGGGTCGATGACGGTCTACTTCGGCATGGAGCCCGAGGCACCCGGCGCCAGCGTCTACTCGCTGTTCAAGTCGGCCGCCGAGGGCCAGCCGCTCGACCCGGCGCGGGTAGTTCATCCGACCGCCTTCGACGGCATCAGCCTGATGCCGGCCTCCACCGCGCTCGCGACGCTCGATCGCCAGCTGGGCATGCGCGACGGCATGGGGTTGGTGCTCAAGCGCGCGGTCGAGCGCATTCGCGAAGATTACGACTACGTACTGATCGACTGCCCGCCGATCCTCGGCGTCACCATGGTCAATGCCCTGGCGCTGGCCGAGTTCCTGATCGTGCCGGTGCAGACCGAATTCCTGGCCCTCAAGGGCCTCGAACGGATGCTGCGTACCCTGGCAATGGTGCAACGCTCGCGCCACGAGCGGCTCGAATACGTCATTCTGCCGACGATGTTCGATCGCCGGACACGGGCCTCGCACGACACCCTGCGCATCCTGCACGACCGCTATGACGACGACGTCTGGACGGACGTGATCCCGATCGACACCCAGTTCCGCGAGGCCAGCCGCCAGGGCAAGCCGCTGCCGATGATCCATGCCGATGCGCGTGGCAGCGAGGCCTACCGCCAGTTCCTGCAATGGCTCGAGACCCATGTGGGTGGCCAGTCGATGGCACCGGCCCCCGATGTGGCCTCCAGTGGGGCCCGCGTCAAGGAGTCACGCTGATGGCAGCCGAGAAACAGCGCAGTCAGTCCGGCAATCAGTCGATCGTCGATCAGGACGCGGCGATCACCGCCTACCTCGATGGTCTGCTCCGTGATCCCGAGCAGGACGAGCCGACCCCCTCGTCGCGCTCGCGCAAGACCCCGGGGCTCAAGGTGATTGCCGCCGAAACGAGCGAATCGGCCGCCGTCGAGACCGAGGCGGACGAGGCAGCGAAAGACGAGGTTCCGGTGCCGGTCGATGCAGGAGACGCCGAGGCCGAAGCGGCGGTGCCGCGGGACGAGAGCGACGAGATGCCCTCGCCGGAGGTGTTTGATACGGCCGACGAGCCGACGGCCGAGTCGGACAATCCGGAAGCGCAGGACGTCGCGGCGTCGGCGGCACTCGTCGAGGAAATGGTTTCGGCACCGGACGAGACGGCTGCGACGGCGATCGACGAGTCGATGGTCGAGCCCGAGCCGGTGCGGGATGACGTCGTGGACGAACCGTCTGACGCGGCCCCGGAGGCCGCCGACGAGATGATGGCGGCCATGTCGGCCGAACCCGAGGCCCCGGTCGAGGAGGCCGAGCCGTCGCCGTGGGCGTGGTTGCGTGTCGGCGGCATGACTCTGGCGGTCCCGGCCGAGGCGGTGGTCTCGCGCCATGTCGATGCCGCGCTCGACCCGTTGCCGGGCGCGCCGGCACAGGTGGCCGGTGCGCTGACAGTCGACGGTCGGCCACGGCTGATCCTGTCGCTGGCGAACGTGACCGGGGCGCGACCGCGAGGGGATGACGCGGAGGTATTGCTGCTCGGGCCGGGTGGCCTGTGGGGCGTGCTCGGCGAGCCGGCCGATCCGCCCGCGGCGTTCGATGCCGACGCCGTCCAGTGGCGCAGCGAGTCGCAGAAGGCCGAGCGGCGCGGCTGGCTGGCGGGCACCCATCCCGCGGCTGGCGTGGCGGTGCTCGACGTGCCCGGCCTGCGGGCGGCCCTGAAAGGATCCCGATAAGGTCCGTGCCCGATGGGCCGGAGACGAGGTGAGAGATGACGAACCAAGCGATGGATATGACGCACGCGCCCGAACAGTACGACGAAGAGCTGGAGGGGCAGGACAAGGGCCCCCTGTCGCGCTGGGTCAACTTTACCGTCGATGACGAGACCTATGCCCTGAACGTGCTCGACGTCCAGGAAGTGCTGCGCGACGCCGAGATCACGCCGATCCCCGGGGCGCCGGATGCGATTCTCGGCATCATCAACCTGCGCGGCAATGTCGTCACCGTGGTCGATGCGCGTACCTTTTTCGGCCTGGAGCGCAAGGCCTGGGACGAGAACAGCCGCATCATGGTGATCGAGGTCGCCTCGGGCGAGATCGTGGGCCTGGTGGTCGACAGCGTCGCCGAGGTGATCGCCTTGCCGGAGTCGGTGGTCGACCAGGCCATGATGTCGGTGTCGGACGACCGAGCGCGCCACATCCTCGGGATCGTGCCTCAGGACGAGAAACTGATTATCCTTGTCGACATGAAAAGCCTTTCCGACCTCGCGACCCCATGACGATACCGCCGCTCTGGCTTGCCGCTGCTGCCCTGATCCTGGCCCTGGTCGCCTTGCTGGTCAGCCTGTCGCTCCATCGTGGCCTCAAGCAGGCCCAGTTGACCCGCGAGCGCTGGTTTCAGACCCAGATGGAGCGCCTGGAGCGCGAGCATCGCGGTCTCGAATCGGCTCTGGCCGGTTTCGGCCGGCACATCGACCAGCTCGACGAGCAGGGCCGGGAGACACTCGACCGGCTGACCCAGGTCAATGCCCGCATCGACGCGGTGGCTGCGGACGACGACCAGCCTGGATTCGGTCATGCGCTGCGTCTGGCCTCTCAGGGGCGGGTGAGCGTGGACGAGCTGATCGAGGATTTCGGCCTTTCCGAGAGCGAGGCCCGACTGCTGATGCGGGTCAATCGCCCGGACGAGGATCCCCGGCCGACCCTGTAATCCCGAGAGCTCGGCTGGAAACGAAAGAGGCCCGCGTCCGATGGCGCGGGCCTCTTCTCGTTCGGGCGGCGGTGATCAGTCTGTCTCGGCGGCGGCTTGCTGGATGTCGTCGCGCAGCAGGTCGCGCACCGGTGCGGTGTCCGGGCGCTGGCCATGCCAGAGGGAGAAGCTCTCGGCGGCTTGCTCGACCAGCATGCCCAGTCCGTCGAGCGTCTGGCGGGCGCCACGCTCCTCGGCCCATTGCATGAAGATGGTCGCCTCGGCGCCGTAGGCCATGTCGTAGGCGACGGTGCGCGCCCCGACGAGGGTGTCCGGAAGCGGTGGCAGCTGGGCCGTCAGGCTCGCGGGCGTCGCGTTGATGATCAGGTCGAACAGGCTGTCCTCGATACCTTCCAGCGGGCAGCCGGACAACCGGCATTCACCGGCCGCGTCACTGAATTCCTCGACCAGGCCGTAGGCCCGCTCGGGGTTGCGATTGGCGACCAGGATTTCTTGGGGATTCTGGCCGAGCAGCGGGGCCAGCACGCCTCGCGTTGCGCCGCCGGCGCCCAGTATCAGGACCCGTTTGCCCTCGAGCTTGAGACCGTGAAAGGCCAGGTCGTTGACCAGTCCGACACCATCGGTGTTGTCGGCGAAGATCGGCTCGTCCGTCGATTCGGGGAATACCAGCGTGTTGGCGGCGAGTGCCCGCTCGGCGCGCTCGCTGCGTCGGGCGGCGAGATCGTATGCCTCCAGCTTGAACGGGACCGTGACATTCATGCCGCGACCGCCCGCCTCGCGGAACGCGTTGACCGCCTCCTCGAAGCCGTCGATCGGCGCCCACAGCTTCTCGTAGCTCAGGTCGATGCCCAGTTGACGGGCGAAGGCCTGATGAATCAGGGGGGACCGGGAGTGCTCGATCGGATTGCCGATGACGGCGTAGCGCTGGGGCATGGCGTGGGTCACAGGTTCATGGGGGCGAGATTCTCGCGCGACCAGGCGGCGCGTTCCGCGGCGGTTTCGTGGCCGTCGAGGTGCGCCAGATGCCGGTCGACGCGGTCGATACGGTGACGCAAACCCTCACCGTTTGCAACCTGGATGGAGAGCCCCGGGCGGGCATTGAGTTCGAGGATGAGCGGGCCCAGGTCACGGTCGAGGACCACGTCCACGCCGATGTAACCCAGCCCGGTGATGTCGCTGCATTTCGCCGCCATCTCCAGCAGTGACTGCCATTCCGGAATCGCGATGTTGCTGATGGGTTCGTGCGTGTCCGGGTGATGGGTGACGTGGGCATTATGGGCGACACCGCCGAGCGTCCGGCCGCTGGCCATGTCGACTCCCGCCCCGATCGCCCCCTGGTGCAGGTTCGCCTTGCCGTCGGACTGACTGGTCGGCAGGCGCACCATGGCCATTACCGGGTGGCCACGGTAGACGACGGTGCGGATATCCGGGACGCCCTGGAAGCTGATCTTGGCGAACAGCGGCGAGAATTTGACGCGGTATTCGATCAACGCCACGTCGGGACGGCCGCCGAGACTGTAGGCCCCGGCGAGGATGTTGGAGATGTGCAGGCCAATGCTGTCGATGTCGATCGGGCGCCCGGAGCTGCGCCGATAGACCAGCGGCTTGTCCGACTGCTTGCCCTCGATCACGAGGATGCCGTCACCGCCGGCGCCGTTGGCCGGCTTGATCACGAACTCCTCGTGCTGACCGACCAGGGTCGATAGCCCCTTGATCTCGTGTGTGGTGCGGATCACGCCGTAGAGTTGCGGCACGGTCAGGCCGGCTTCCTCGGCCAGCTCCTTGCTCAGGAGCTTGTCGTCCACCAGCGGGTAGTAGCGCCGCGAGTTCATCTCGGCGATGAACTCGCCGTTGCGCTGGTTCATGCCCAGCACCCCGAGCTCGCGCAGCCGGCGCGGCGAGATGGGCCAGTTGATTGCCATCAGCGCGAATCCTCGGGCGCCGGCGGACGCTTGGCATGCGCCAGCGTCTTGAAGGCCCGGAAGCGGAACAGCTCGGTCAGACGGTAGCCGGTGTAGCGGCCCAGCAGCAGGGTCAGCGCCAGCACGACGAGCAGCAGCTCCGGGAAGACGAAGAA
This sequence comes from Guyparkeria sp. WRN-7, assembly GCF_001641825.1. Lineage (GTDB taxonomy): Bacteria > Pseudomonadota > Gammaproteobacteria > Halothiobacillales > Halothiobacillaceae > Guyparkeria. The sequence continues at coordinate 149,135 of NZ_LRFH01000015.1, forward strand.
CAGGTGCGTGACGTAGGTATTGACCATCACCAGGTAGGCGAGTGCGGCCACCGCCAGCGAGCCCGCGCCCTGGGTGAGGGCGTCGGCCGGGCCATGCTCTTCCCAGACGATCGAGACCCGTTCGATGGTCATCGCCAGGATTACCATCGGGAACAGTCCCACCGACAGGCCGACCTGCAGGCCGAGCTGGTGCGAGACGATGCTGATCAGCGCCATGAGCAGGATCACCACGATCACCACCGCGGCCAGTCTCGGCACGAGCAGCAGTTTGAGGTGCTCGAGGTAGAAGCGGATCGCCAGGCCGAGCGCCACGATCAGGGTGAACATCACCACGCCGCCGACCAGTTCGGTCTCGCGGAAGGACAGGGCGATCAGCACCGGCATGAAGGTGCCGAAGGTGCGAATGCCGATGATGTTGCGCAACAGCACGATGATCAGGGCGCCCAGCGGGACGAGCAGCAGCACCCGGTAGGTGTTCTGCACGTCGATCGGCAATTCGAGGAGCGAGAAGTCGATCAGCCGCGACTGGGCGATCGTCGACAGCAGCTGGGCGGTCTCGACGGCATCGCGCAGCGTCCGGGTGGTGGCGAAGGTCAGCTCCGACTCATCCAGCCCGGATGCCTCGATCGGCGGACGGTCGCCGTACCACCAGACGAGGAAATTGCGCGGATAGCCGACCTTGCCCGTGCGGGGATCGATCGGCACCCAGCGGCGCGAGTTGTGCACCTCCAGCCAGGTGGTCGAACGCAGATTGCGCCCCTCGTCCTTGAGAGTGACGCCATGGCTCATGCGGGCGGGGATGCGCGCGATCGCCAGCAGCCGGATCGCCAGGCGCGTGCGCTCGGCCTCGGTGGCATCGGGCTTGAGGAACGCGGCAATGTTCTCGTGCGGGCGGGCGGCATTGACCTCCTTGACCAGCAGCGTGGCGAAGGTCTGGATGTCCGCCGATTCGGCACGGATTTCCTCGATGAAGGCTTCGGCCGCCGACTTGAGCGGCTCCTCGAGCTTGGGCGGGTCGGCCGGACCGGGGTAGGGCGAGGACTCGATCTCCTCCTGGTCCCGATACACCGTCGCCTGGTAGTAGAGCGTCTGGTCGCCTTCCGGGTTGCGCTTGGTCCAGACCGCTTCCTGCTGGCGGTCGGTGGACTGGGTGGTCAGTCCCCAGCCACGCGAGACGAAGCTCTCGTCGAGCACCGAGTAATGCGGTGGGGCGGTCGGCAGGGCAAAACGCACCGACACCGGCCCCGCGCCGGTATCCATGGCGATCTGCGCCTCGACGGTCCAGGTCTCGGTTTCCCGGTCCGGCGTGAGCGGGAAGCCCAGGGAACTGTGCTTGTAGTACGCCACCGACAGGCCCACCAGGGTCAGCAGCAGAACGACGAACAGCAGGTGGAAACGTCTCATGATGGCGTGCTGGTCTCCGGTGGGCGGCGACAGGCCGGGCGTTCAGAAGATGCCCGAGAAGGAAACGGCCGGCGTGGAGCCGGCCGCGTGGTTGCGTCTTACTTGCAGTCCGGGTCGTCGGTAAACCGTTCTTCCGGGTCGACGATGATCCGTCCTGCCATGTGGTTGCGACCAACCAGTACCGGGTAGTTGAACCCGTCGCGGTTGTTGAGGGTGACCTCTTCCTTGATCTCCATGTTGTCGACGCAGAAGGTCAGACTGACGACGTAGCGGTGATCCGATTTCCCCTCGTGGCGCTTGATCTTGACGTCGCGCTCGACCGGACGTTCCAGCCAGGCCTCGGTCCCGGTATCCCGGTCGACCACCTTGAAGCGCACCCAGTCTTCCTCGTCCTTCTCGAAGGGCTCGATTTCGCGCGCGTCGATCGAGGAGGTGGTCGCGCCCGTATCGAGCTTGGCCTCCATCACCCAGTCGAGCTCCATGACCTTGACGTCCTCGACGTAGCCGAAGATCTCCTTGTCGTCGGCCTGTGCCGGCGCGACGAGGGCCAAGGTCATCAGCGCAGCCGAAAGGAAGTGACCAACGCGAGTGAAACGATTGCTGTGGTGCATACAGGAAGGATTACCCGTCGATTTTGCGAATGTCGCCGTCCGCGGTGCCCAGTATCAGCACGTCCGCCGGACGCAGGGCGAAAATACCGACGGTTACGACGCCGGGAAGGTCGTTGAGTTCCGCTTCGAGTTTAGCCGGTTCCATGATGCGCAGATTATGCACGTCGAGGATCTGGTTGCCGTTGTCGGTGACAAAGCCGTCGCGGTAGACCGGCTGGCCGCCGTGCTTGACCAGTTCGCGGGCGATCATGCTGCGCGCCATCGGGATCACCTCGACCGGCAGCGGGAAGGCGCCGAGTACGTCCACGAGCTTGGTTTCGTCGGCGATGCAGACGAACTTGTCGGCCATCTGGGCGATGATCTTCTCGCGGGTCAGCGCACCGCCGCCGCCCTTGATCAGCTGCAGGTTCTCGTTGGATTCGTCCGCGCCGTCAATGTAGACGGGGACCGAGTCGACGCTGTTGAGGTCGAAGACCTCGATACCGTGGTCCTTGAGGCGCTGGGTGCTGGCCTCGGAGCTCGAGACCGCGCCCTCGATGCGGTTCTTGATCTTGGCCAGCTCGTCGATGAAGTAGTTGACCGTCGAGCCCGTGCCCACGCCGACGACGCTGCCGGCCGGTACGTATTCGATGGCGGCCTGGGCGGCCAGCTTCTTGCCTTGTTCCGTGTTGCTCATTCTTGTCTCGCTCTTTACTTCGAAAGGCCCCGCCGAGGCTGCTCGATGCCGCGGGGCCACGGGTTTTCCCGGGTTTCTGGTAACCTTCTATCCTATATCACTACCACGGTTTGGCGGGCAACATCGCCCGTAAATCACTCATTACGAGGTGCGGACTTGACGCCCCTGCTGCGCGACTATCTCGAGGAAATCCTCAAGGCCCGGGTCTACGACGTGGCCATCGAGTCGCCGCTCGAGCCGGCCGTCCAGCTTTCCGAACGCATCGGCAACCGGGTGCTCTTGAAGCGCGAGGACATGCAGCCGGTGTTCTCCTTCAAGCTGCGCGGCGCCTACCACAAGATCCACAAGCTCTGGCGCGAGGGACGCATCGGCGGCGGCGTGATCGCCGCCTCGGCGGGAAACCACGCCCAGGGCGTGGCGCTGGCCGCCCAGACCCTCGGCCTGCGCGCGGTGATCGTCATGCCCGAGACCACGCCGGCGATCAAGGTCGATGCCGTACGCCGCCGCGGTGCCGAGGCGGTGCTGGTGGGGGATGCCTTCGACGACGCCTTCGCCCACGCCACCACCCTGATCGAGTCCGAGGGGCTTACCTACATCCCGCCCTACGACGATCCCGACATCATCGCCGGGCAGGGCACGGTGGGTGCCGAGATCCTGCGTCACCACCCCGACCCCATCCATGCCATCTTCGTTCCGGTCGGTGGCGGTGGGCTGATCGCCGGCGTGGCCGCCTACGTCAAGGCCCTGCGCCCGGAGATCCGCGTGATCGGCGTCGAACCCGAGGATGCCGCCTGTCTGGCCGCGGCCATGGCGGCCGACGAGCGGGTGATGCTCGAGCAGGTCGGGCTGTTCGCCGATGGCGTGGCCGTGCGCCAGATCGGCGAGCATTCGTTCAAGGTTGCCCGCGAGGCCGTCGACGAGGTGGTTACCGTCGATACCGACGAGATGGCGGCGGCGATCAAGGACATCTTCGACGACACCCGCAGCATCAACGAGGCCGCCGGGGCGTTGGCGACCGCCGGCCTCAAGCGCTATGCCCGCGAGCGGGGCCTGACCGACGAGACCCTGGTGGCGATCGCCTCCGGGGCGAACATGAACTTTGACCGGCTGCGTTTCGTCGCCGAGCGCGCCGAGATCGGCGAGCACCGCGAGGCGCTCTACGCCGTGACCATCCCGGAACGCCCGGGCGCGTTTCTCGCCTTCTGCGAACTGCTGGGCCGCCGCCAGATCACCGAGTTCAACTACCGTTACGCGGATGCCGAGCGGGCCCATATCTTCGTCGGCATCAAGCTCGCCGAGCAGGCCGACCGCAAGCGGGTGCTCGAACAGCTCGAGGCGGCCGACTATCCCGTGATCGATTTGACCGACAACGAGATGGCCAAGCTGCACGGCCGCCACATGGTCGGCGGGCACGCCGGCGACATCCGTGACGAGCGCCTGTTCCGCTTCGAATTCCCCGAGCGTCCCGGCGCCTTGCTGAAGTTCCTCTCCCACCTGGGCGCGCGCTGGAACATCAGCCTGTTCCACTACCGCAACCACGGCGCCGACTACGGCCGGGTGCTGGTCGGCATCCAGGTGCCGGAGGGCGAGGTCTCCGAGCTGACCGATTACCTCGAACACTTGCGCTACCCCTACTGGGCCGAGAGCGATAACCCGGTCTACCCGCTCTTCCTGGCGTAAGACAATTTGGGCTTGCCGCTTTAAAAAACCGCGCCTCGGCGCGGTTTTTTTATATCGTGGGACGGGCGGTCTCAGCCCTGATCCTCGAGCGAGAGGATGTGCTCCCACTGGTCCTCGCTCACCGGCATGATCGACAGGCGGTTGCCGCGGCGCACCAGCGGCATCTCCTCGAGGGCCGGGTCGGCCTTGAGCTCGGGCAGCGGGATCACGCGCTTGGTGTGGCGGACGTACTTGACGTCTACCAGCAGCCAGCGCGGCTTGTCCGGATCGGATTTCGGGTCGTAGTACTTCTCGTCCGGGTCGAAGGCGGTGGGGTCCGGCCGCGCCTCGCTGACGATGTCCATGATGCCGACGATGCCCGGCACCTTGGTGTTGGAGTGGTAGAAGAAGGCGCGGTCGCCCGGCTTCATCTCGTCCCGGATCATGTTGCGTACCTGGTAGTTGCGGATGCCGTCCCATGGCTCGGTGCCGACCCGTTCGAGGTCGTCGATCGAGAAGGCGTCGGGCTCGGATTTCATCAGCCAGTAGGCCATGACAGTCTCCTGTGCGTCGTGAAGTGGGAATCAGTCCGGATGGCCGGAATGACGGCCTAGGTGGCCGGCCGAGCGGCGGGCGTCGATGATACCGCTGTCGGTGACGATGTAGTCGAGCGGCTGGTCCCAGGGGTCGACCGGCAGCGCGTCGACCTGTTGGCAGCCGAAGGCCACGCCGATGGCCAGCGGCCGTCGGCCATGGCGCTTGGTCAGTGCCCGGTCGTAGAAGCCGGCGCCCATGCCCAGGCGGTTGCCCTGCGCATCGAAGCCCACCAGCGGGATAAGGAGCGCATCGAGGCTGTTGATGCCCCGCTGGCGCGGATCGCTGGACTCGATGATGCCGAAGCGGTTGGTGCGCCCTCGTGGCATGCGCCGGTTCGAGCAGGCGGTGGTCGGGTCGGCGTGATGAAAGGCCAGTCGGTAGTCCGGCAGCACCCGCGGCAACCAGATCTGGCCGCGGTGGCGCTTGAGCCATCCGTCGAGTTCGGGTTCGCCATCGAAGGCGCAGTAGGCGGCCACGGTCTGCAACGAGAGCCCACGGCTGAGCCGTTCGAGGCGGGCCTCCAGCCGTCGGATGGCCTGGAAGCGTTTAAAGCCGCCGAGTGCCTTGCGGCGTGCGCGCAGCGCCTTTCTCAGGGTGGCTTTGTCGGGCTTGAGCATGAGTTCGATCGGGGGAGGGCGGCAGGGAGCGGACGACGCCTCTTGGGCGGCGCCCACGATAACGGCCTGCAAGGCGATATCGCCCTGCAGGCCGTCGGGAATGAGGTGTCTTCCAGGACGCCGCTGGCGGCGCTACGACCTTGAACCGATAGGGTTCAAGTCGGGGGCCACGCCCGGCTCATCAGGCTTTCCGCCGAGTCGCGGACATGCACACAGAACCGTTTTGTCGCCCCCTGTGTCGCAAATTAAGGCTCAAGGGATTGAGCGCCGCCTGGCGCACGTCCCAGAAGACTGTCTTCATGCTAGGTCCGCTTGCCGGTGCTTTCAAGCCGTCTTGCGTCGCCTGGCGATCTGTTCGCCGGCTTATTGCTGCTCCATGGCCGTGAGCAGTCGGTCGATCCGATCGGCCAGCTCGCCGTTCTCGAGATCGTCCGGCAGTTCGAGCTCTCGCCCCTCGAGGAGCTGGCGGGTGATGTTGAGTGCGGCGAGCACGGCGATGCGCTCGGTGCTCAGCACCTTGCTGGTCTGCCGGATCTCCGCCATCTCGTCGTTCAGGTACTCCGCCGTGCGCAGCAGCATGCCCTGCTCCTCGGGCGGGCAGACGATGCGGTAGTCCTTTTCCATCACCCGCACGGTGACGGGATGCGTCGGCTGGCTCATGGATCAGTCCTCGGGTTGGGATTGGACGGCCTCGTCTTCCAGACGCCGCAACTGGCCGGCCAGTTCCTCGACGCGGGTGTGGCTGTGATCAATCAGCCGGCGCAGCTCGCGATTCTCCTCGGCCAGGGCATCCACCGTTTTACGCAGGTTATTGCGTTCCTGGTGAGCCCGCTCGGCGGCGGCGATCAGTCGTTCGATCTTGTCGGCAAGCCGTTCGGCCATGGTTGCGAATCTCCGCGTGTGGGCCCCTGGTGGTCACGGGCGGGGCGGCGCCCGACCCGCTGGAGTCTATCATTTGCCCGGGATAGCGGTGACAATGTGGGTTGCAACGATCCATGCAGAATGCCAACGGGGAGCCAATGACCGACTACCAACGACTCCAGCAGGCGCTCGACTCGATCGGGGCGCTGGCCAATCCCGCCGAAGCACACGGCGTGCTGATCGGCATGTGGATCGGCGGCGGGCCGGCCGAGCAGTCGCGCTGGCTGGCCGAACTGGTCGAGGACGACGAGTCGCCGCAGGCGGTTCCGGCGGAGCTTTCCGGCCTGTACCGCGATTTCGCCGAGCAGGTGACCACCGCCGACAACCTCGGCCTGAACCTGGTCCTGCCCGGCGACGATGCGCCCATGACGACGCAGGTGGAGGCGCTGATCGATTTCGCTCAGGGCGTCCTCTACGGCTACGCGATCGAGAACGGCCCGGCGCGCCGCGCCTTGAGCGACGAGGCGCGCGAAGTGTTCGACGATCTCGGTGACATTGCCCAGCTCGATCCCGACTCGGTGGGTGAGAGCGATGACGATGCCTTCGACATCCACCAGATCGAGGAGTACCTCAGCTCGGCACTGCTGGTGATGTACCTGCAGCTGCATCCGCCGCTGCCGGAGAGCGCCGGCTCGCAGCGGCTGCAGTAGACCGACTGAACCCGCGACCAACGATTTCGACACGAGAGACGATATGCAGACGATCGGTCCCTCAGCTACCGAGCGGCGCGAGTACGAGCGTCGTCGCAAGCGCCTGATCAAGCGGATCGGCAAACGTGGCGCGGCGATTGTGCCCGCCGCGTGCGAGCAGCAGCGCAACCACGACAACCCCTGGCCGTTCCGCCAGTCGAGCGACTTCTATTACCTCACCGGGCTGGCCGAGCCGGACGCGCTGCTGGTGCTCTGTCCCAAGCGCGAGGCCGGCGAGGTGATCGCCTTCGTCAGCCCGCGTGATCCGGAGCGCGAGCGCTGGGAAGGTCCGCAGCTGGGCGTGGAGCAGGCCCCGTCGGTGCTGGGCGTGGACCAGGCATTCCCCATCGACGAAATCGACGAACGACTGCCCGAGCTTCTGCGCGGTTATGCCAAGTGCTACCTGCCGTTCGCCGAGCACGACCTGGTGATGCAGGCGCTGGGCTGGTTCGACGAGTTGCGTCGCGGAGCAAGGGCCGGTGTCCAGCCGCCGCAGACGCTCAAGGACGTCACCGTACCGCTGCACGAGCTTCGCCTGATCAAGTCGTCCCACGAGATCGACCGGCTGCGTCGTGCCGCCGTGGTCTCGGGCGAGGCGCACCTGGCCGCGGCCCGTGGCGTGCATGCCGGGCTGTTCGAATACGAGATCGCCGCGATCCTGCAAAAGGTGTTCGCCAGCGCCCATGGCGAGCCGTCTTTCGCGCCGATCGTGGCCGGCGGATCGAACGCCTGCGTGCTGCATTACCGGGCCAACGCCGCCGAACTCAAGGACGGCGACCTGGTGCTGATCGACGCCGGCGCCGAGGTCGACTATTACGCCGGCGACATCACCCGCACCTGGCCGGTCAGCGGTCATTTTTCCGAGCCGCAGCGCGAGCTCTACCAGCTGGTGCTCGATGCCCAGGTGGTGGCGATCGAGACGATCGGCCCCGGCGTGTCGTTCGATGCGCCCCACCAGGCGGCCGTGCGCACCATCACCGAAGGCCTGGTCTCGCTGGGACTGATCGAGGGTCCGGTCGAGGAAGCGATCGAGGAAGGGCGCTACCGGACGTTCTTCATGCATCGCACCGGTCACTGGCTGGGCTCCGACGTGCATGATGTCGGCCGCTACCGCGTCGACGGCGAGTGGCGCGAGCTCGAACCCGGCATGGTGATGACCGTCGAGCCGGGTATCTACGTCGACCCGCAGTCGAATGCCCCCGAGGCCTATCGCGGCATCGGTATCCGGATCGAGGACGACGTGCTGGTCACCGAGGAGGGCTTCGAGGTGCTCACCCGCGAGGTGCCCAAACGCGTCGACGAGATCGAGGCGCTGTTCGCCGGCCGGCGCGATCCGGTCAGCCAGCCACTGGAGTGATGCCGTCCATGAGCCGAGCATGCGAGGTCAGCCAGGCAGGATTCGATACCGACGTGATGATCGTCGGCGGCGGCATGGTCGGTGGCGTGCTCGCTCGCGCACTGGCGGTCGATGGCTGGTGCGTGGAGGTGGTCGAGCCACGGCCAGCCGGTCAGTCGGCCAGCTTCGATCGCCGGCTTACCGCCGTGGCCGATGCCGGCTGGCAGTACCTCGATACGCTCGGACTGGTGGATGCATCAATGGCGGCTGCCGCCGAGCGCATCCGCGAAGTGCGTGTCTTCGACCGTGGCCATTTTGGCTTGACGCGCATCACCGCCCGTTCAGCCGGCGTCGAGGCGCTCGGCTACGTCATGCCCAACCGGGCACTGGGCGATCGCCTCGAGGCGTTGCAGCAACAGCCCCCGGAAGAGCCTGGCCAGGTGACCTACCGTCGCCCGGCGCGATACACGCATCACGACACCGATGCCGACGGGGTGACCGTCACCCTGCTCGAGGGGCCGGACGAAGAGCGCGTCACGCGGCGGGCACGGCTGGTGGTCGCCGCCGACGGGGCCGAGTCCGCCGTGCGCGAGCAGGCCGACATGACCGTGCGGCGTCGCGAATACGAGCAGGTCGCGACCGTCGCCACCGCCATGCCGGGCCGTGCCCATGATGGCGTCGCCTTCGAGTGTTTCACCACCGGCGGGCCGCTGGCCGTGCTGCCCGCCGCCGACGGCCGTGTCTCCCTGGTGTGGGTCGCGCGCCGCGGCGAGGCCGAACGCCTGGGCGAGCTCGACGATGCGGCCTTCGCCGGCGCGGTCGACGAGGCCTTCGGTCATCGTCTGGGCGGCTTCTCGGCGGTCAGCCCGCGGGCGCAGTACCCCCTGAGCCTGGTGACGGCCGACGAACCGGTCGACGACCGCCTGGTGGTGCTGGGCAACGCGGCCCACGCGCTGCACCCGGTGGCCGGGCAGGGCTTCAATCTCTGTCTGCGCGATATCCGCGATCTTGCACGGGTGCTGCGTGCCGATCGCGGTGCGGCCGTCGACCCCGGCGACCCGGAGCGCCTGGCCCGCTACCGCTCGCTGCGTATGGCGGACTATCGGCGCACCATCGGCCTGACCGACGGTCTGGTCCGCGGCTTTTCGCTCGATCTGCCCGGGCTGGGGCATCTGCGCGGCGGCACGCTGTCGCTGTTCGACGGTCTGCTGCCGCTGAAGAATCGTCTGGTGCGTGCCACGCGGGGGATCGCCTGATGAGTACGGCGCGCCATGCGGACGTGATCGTGGTCGGTGGCGGCATGGTGGGTGCTGCCGCGGCGCTGGCTCTGGCGCGGCGCGATCTCGAGGTGATGCTGGTCGAGCGGGAGCCGCCCACCCCGCTGGGCGGCGAGGATCCCTTCGATCTGCGGGTCTCGGCGCTGGCGCCGGCGAGCATCGCACTGCTCGACAGGCTCGGCGCCTGGGACGCCATCCGTGCCGAGCGCGCTGCCCTTTACCGGCGCATGCGGGTCTTCGATGCCGTCGCCCCGGGCGACCTGACCTTCGATGCCGCCGAGATCGGCCGGCCGTATCTCGGTTACATCGTCGAGAACCGACGCGTGCAGCTGGCGCTGTGGGAGCAGCTGGCCGGCTGCGACAACGTCGAGGTTCTCACCGGCAGCGTGCCGCAGCGGCTTGAGATCGGCGAGCGCAACGCGCGGGTGACGCTGGCCGACGATCGGGTCGTGACGGCCGAGCTGGTCATCGGCGCCGACGGCCAGCGCTCCTGGGTGCGCGAGGCGGCGGGTATCGGCGCGAGCAGTCGCGACTACGCGGTCGCCGCGCAGATCCTGTCGGTGGAGACCGCCTATCCGCAGCAGGACATCACCTGGCAGCGCTTCACGCCCGACGGTCCGCAGGCGTTCCTGCCGCTGGCCGGCCCGCGTGGCTCGCTGGTCTGGTACGACGCCCCGGAGCGGGTGCGGGCCCGTCACGCCCTGTCACCGACCGCCCTGCGCGACGAGGCCTGCGCGCACTTCCCCGCGGAACTGGGCGAGATCGAGCGGGTGGCCGGGCAGGCCTGGTTCCCGATCCGCCGCCTGCATGCCCACCGCTACTGGGCCGAGCGCGTCCTGCTGGTGGGCGATGCCGCCCATGCGATCCACCCGCTGGCCGGGCAGGGCGCAAACCTCGGCTTTGCCGACGTCGACGCGCTGGATGCCCTGGTGGCGGAAAATGCTGTCGGCGACCCCGGCTCAACCCGTCTGGCCCGTGCCTACGAGCGCCGTCGGCGGGCGGACAACCAGCTGGTGCAATCGCTGATGGACGGCTTTGACTGGGGGTATCGCCGTCGCGACCCGCTGACGGTCGCCGCCCGCACCGCCGCGACGCAGCTGGTTGCCGGCGTGCCGCCGTTGCGGCGCTGGATGACACGGATGGCCGGAGGGCAGCGATTTGGCGGATAAGCCTTTCACCGATCCGCCCGAGAAGCACACCGCCCGCCTGCTGATCTACTGGGGGGTGAAGCTCACCCGCGTACTCGGCATTGCCGGGGTGGCCGATTACGAGGAACGGGCCGCGCAGCGCTGGGCCACCCGGCTGGAACTGCCGCTGCTGCTGATCACGCTCTGGATCCCCTTCCAGTGGTACCTGGCGCATACCGGTCAGATCGAATTCGGTCAGGGGTTCTGGATCGACCAGCTGATCTGGGGGTTCTTCCTGGTCGAGCAGTTGATTCTGCTCGCGCTGGTCAAGGACAAGGCCTTCTACCTCAAGACCAACTGGTTGCTGGTGAGCGTGGTCGCCATCGGCCTGCCGTTGATCCTCGTTCAAGCAGTGGAATTCCTGCTCGGACTGCGGCTGCTGCGCGGGCTGCTGGTGCTGATCACCGCGCTGCGGCTGGGGCGACGCTACTTCCGCGAACTCGGTCGACACGTGTTCTTCGCCATCGGCCTGATGACCGCCTTCCTGCTGGTGCTCGGCGGTTCGCTGATGCCGCTGCTCGATCCGGACACGTACGCGGACTTCGACGACGGGGTGTGGTGGGCGCTGGTGACCCTGTCGACGGTCGGTTACGGCGACATGGTGCCGCAGACCGAGGCGGGGCGGGCCATGGGGCTGGCCTACGTGATGATCGCGGTGGTCTGGCTGAGCCTGATCAGTGCATCGATTGCCGCCTTCCTGGTCGGCCTCAAGATGGAGGCCAGCAGCGAGGACGAGGAACGTCTCGATACCCAGATCCTGCACCGGCTGGACCGGATCGAGGCGTTGCTGGAGCGCGAGCAGGATGCGCGTCGGGGTGAGGAGGACCGGCGACGGGACGAGCCCGCCGGTGAGCGGGAGCCGCCCGGCCGATAACCGGGGTGCGGTTCAGGTCGGGCGGTGTCCGGCGACCAGGGCCCAGTCCCCCAGTTCGCGGAAGGCGTCGACCCGACAGCCGGCTGCCTGCCACGCGGCCGCCACGGCGTCCGCCTGGTGGGTCAGGATGCCGGAGAGGGCGAAGCGTGCGCCCGGCTTGAGGTGGCGGCTTAGGACGGGAGCCAGCTCGATCAGTGTTGGCGCGAGGATGTTCGCCAGCAGGCCGTCGACCTGTCGGCCGGCGGGGTAGTCATCGGCCAGATACAACGACAGGCGTGCGGGGTCGATGTCGTTGAGATCGGCATTGCCGCGGCTGGCCGTCAGCGCCTGTGGATCGATGTCCGTGCCGTCGACCTGGCCGGCGCCGAGTCGCAGGGCGGCGATGGCCAGAATGCCCGAGCCGCAGCCGGCGTCCAGCCAGTGCTGACCGGTAATCTCCTGTGATTCCAGCCACTCCAGGCACAGCCGGGTGGTCTCGTGCTTGCCGGTGCCGAAGGCAAGGCCCGGATCGAGCCGGATGGGCAGTCGCCCGGCAGGCGTCTCGTTGTCATCCCAGGCCGGCTCGATCACCAGGCGCTCGCCGATCGGCATGGCCTGGAAGTCCGCCTGCGTGCGGCGCACCCAGTCGTCCTCGTCGAACACCGAATGGCCCAGCCGGTCGAGCAGGGCGGGGCGCAGCAGGCTGTGCAGGGTGCCGACGATCGTCGCCGGCGACACGCTGCCTTCGAACAGGCCGACCACGCGGGTCTCGGCCCACAGCGGCGACTCGCCCGGCTGCGGTTCCAGCACCGGTTCGTCGCCCAGTTCCTCCAGCGTGACCGACAGGGCGCCGGCGCCGAGCAGGGCATCCTCGACCGCCTCGACGTCGTCGCGCGGCACCTCCAGCCAGAGGTGCTGCCATTCTGCCGCCATCAGGAGATCCCGAGGCGTTTGTGCAGGAAGTGGATGTCCATGCCGCCCTGGACGAAGCCGGAGTCGGCCATCAGGTCACGATGCAACGGGATATTGGTCTTGATGCCGTCGACCAGCATTTCCTCGAGCGCGCCGCGCATGCGGCGGATGGCCGCGTCACGATCGCCGGCGTGCGTGATCAGCTTGCCGATCATCGAGTCGTAGAACGGCGGGACGGAGTAGCCGTTGTAGACATGCGTATCGACGCGTACGCCCAGGCCGCCAGGGATATGCAGGTTGCTGATCTTGCCGGGGCTGGGGGCGAAGGTGGCCGGGTCCTCGGCATTGATGCGGCACTCGACGGCATGGCCACGGAATTCGACGTCTTCCTGGGTGAGCGTGAGCGGGATGCCGGCGGCGATCGCCAGCTGTTCCTTGACCAGATCGATGCCGGTGATCATCTCGGTGACCGGGTGTTCGACCTGCAGGCGGGTGTTCATCTCGATGAAGTAGAACTCGCCCTTCTCGTACAGGAACTCGAAGGTGCCCGCGCCGCGGTAGTTCATCCGCTTGCAGGCCTCGACGCAGACCGCGCCGATCTGGGCGCGCTGTTCGGGTGTGATGCCCGGGGCCGGGGCCTCCTCGATCACCTTCTGGTGGCGGCGCTGCATCGAGCAGTCGCGCTCGCCCAGGTGGATGGCGTTGCCCTGGCCGTCGGAGAGAATCTGCACCTCGATGTGGCGCGGGTGCTCGAGGAACTTCTCCATGTAGACCTCGGGGTTGCCGAAGGCCGCGCCCGCCTCGCTCTTGGTCATCTCGATGGCGTGGTGGAGATGGGCCTCGGTGTGCACCACGCGCATGCCGCGCCCGCCACCGCCGCCGGCGGCCTTGATGATCACCGGGTAGCCGACCTCGCGCGCCAGGCGGTGGTTCTCGTCCGGGTCATCAGTCAGCGCGCCCTCGGAGCCGGGCACGCAGGGTACGCCGGCGGCCCGCATGGTCTCCTTGGCGGTGACCTTGTCGCCCATCAGGCGGATCGACTCGGCGGTGGGGCCGATGAAGATGAAGCCGGACTCCTCGACGCGCTCGGCGAAGTCGGGGTTCTCGGAGAGAAAGCCGTAGCCGGGATGGATGGCCGACGAGTCGGTCAGCTCCGCGGCGGCGATCAGCGCCGGCACGTTGAGGTAGGACTCGTTGGAGCGCGCGCCGCCAATGCAGACGGACTCGTCGGCGAGGCGGACATGCTTGAGATCGCGGTCGGCGGTGGAATGGACCGCCACCGTGCCGATGTCGAGTTCACGGCAGGCGCGCAGGATCCGCAGCGCGATTTCGCCGCGGTTGGCGATCAGAACCTTGTTCAGCATCTTGGGAAAACTCCTGGGAAGACGAAAGCGGCTGGGCGTGTCGCGAGCAGGCAGCGCCTTACTCGATCACGAACAGCGGCTGGTCGTATTCCACCGGCTGGCCGTTTTCCACCAGGACGGACTTGATGGTGCCGTCGACCTCGGCCTCGATCTGGTTGAACATCTTCATCGCCTCGATGATGCAGAGCGTATCGCCCTTCTTCACCGTGGTGCCGACGTCGACGAACGGGCTGGCCTCCGGAGAGGATGCACGGTAGAAGGTGCCGACCATCGGCGAGTTGATGGTCTCGCCGGCCGGCTCGGCAGGTGCCTCGCCACCCGCGTCCGCGGCCGGTGCGGCTGGGGCCTGCGGGGCCGCCGGTGCGGCGGCCGGCATCATCGGCGGTTGCTGGGCCGGCTGCTGGGAGTTGCGCGAGATGCGCACCGACTCTTCGCCTTCCTTGATCTCGATCTCGGCGACGCCCGATTCCTCGAGCAGTTCAATCAGCTTCTTTACCTTGCGGATATCCATGAGCGTGTCTCTTGCGTTTTTCGTGTCTGTCAGACGGACGCGGCGTCCAGGTGTTCGATCAGGGCGGTCAGGGCCAGTTCGTAGCCCAGTGCGCCCAGCCCGACGATGCTGCCGACGGCGATATCCGAGAAATAGGAGTGCTGCCGGAACGCCTCGCGGGCGTGAATGTTGGAAAGGTGGATCTCGACAAAGGGTCGATCGATCGCTAGCAGCGCGTCACGCAGCGCGACGCTGGTGTGGGTCCAGGCACCCGGGTTGATCAGCACTCCGTCGATGCCTTCATCGGCGGCGCGATGCAGCCGGTCGATGGCTTCGCCCTCGTGATTGCTCTGGAAATGTTCCAGCGCGACGCCGCGCCCGTGGGCGGCCTGATCGAGTCGGCTGCCGATGTCGGCAAGGGTCAGCCGGCCGTAGCGCTCGGGCTCGCGAGAGCCGAGGCGATTGAGATTGGGGCCGTTGAGTACCAGGATCCGTTTCATGGGAACTCGCTGCTTGTCGCCGGTCGGGACTGCCTTGTCCCGGCTGGGGCGTTGGTTTTCCGGCATTGTGCCGGCTGGGGCGCGCGAAGTCACGTTTTCCCCCGCATTTTTTTGCCAATCGCTGCCCATTGGCCGATTTTTCACGAACTTGTCTTTCGGGCCGAGTGTCGGGTGCTCGTGGCGGGTGGGGCAACGAAAAACGCCCCGCGTAGGCGGGGCGTCCAATCGGGTCAGCGCTGGCTGGTGGCCCTGACGTGAGTCAGGAATTCCTCCGGAGGCTGGTAGCCCACCACCCAGTGCTCGCGGACCCGCTCGCCCTGGTCATCCCAGAAAATGATGCCCGGCGGGCCGTAGAGGTCGAAGCGCTTCAGCAGGGCCTTGTGCTCCTGATTGTTGGCGGTGACATCCGCCTGCAGGACCAGAAAGCCGTCGAGTGCCTCGATGACGCGCGGGTCGCTGAAGGTGTTGTGCTCCATCTCCTTGCAGGAGATGCACCAGTCGGCGTAGAAGTCGAGCATTACCGGCTGGCCGGCGGCCTTCGCCTGGGCCAGTGCCTGGTCGAGCTCGGCCTCGTTGTCGATCTGGCGGAAGGTCAGCTCGGCCTGCGCGCTCGAGCCGCCGCCGATCGACAGGCCGGCGAGCGGGGCAAGCACGGTGCCCTTGCCGCCACCGGCGACACCGATCAGGACCAGTACGCCCCAGAGGAGCAGGACCAGCCCAAGTGACTTCCACAGGCGCAGCCAGCCGGAGGCGCCTTCCCTGAGCGATTCGGTCGCCCCCATGTAGACCGCCGAGGCGATCAGAAGCACGGCCCACATCAGCTGGGTCACCGCCGCCGGCAGGAAGCGCTCCAGCATCCAGACGGCCACGCCCAGCAGCAGGACGCCGAAGACGGCCTTGACGGCATCCATCCAGCCGCCGGCCTTGGGCAGGTATTTGCCGCCGACGGTGCCCACGAGGATCAGCGGCAGGCCCATGCCGATCGAGAGCGCGAACAGCGCCAGGCCGCCGATCACGGCATCGCCGGTCTGGCCGATGTAGATCAGGGCGCCGGCCAGCGGCGGGGCCATGCAGGGGCCGACGATCAGCGCCGAGAGGAAGCCCATTACCGCCACCCCGGTGAGGGTGCCGCCCTGCTGGCGGTTCTGCGCCTGCATGATGCGAGACTGGATCGACGAGGGCAGCTGCAGTTCGTAGAAGCCGAACATCGACAGGGCCAGCGCGACGAAGATCGCGGCGAAGGCGGTCAGGACCCACGGGTCCTGGAAGGCCGCCTGCAGGTTGGCGCCGAACAGGCCGGCGAGCACACCGGCGACGGTGTAGGTCAGCGCCATGGCCAGCACGTAGACCAGCGAGAGGACGAAGGCCTTGCGCGTGGTCAGGTGCTCGCCCTGGCCGGCGATGATGCCCGACAGGATCGGGATCATCGGGAACACGCAGGGCGTGAAGGCCAGCAGCAGGCCGAAGACCAGGAAGCCCAGCACGATCGCCCAGGGCGTGCCCTCGATCAGACGCTGGGTGATCAGGTCGGTTTCCGAGCCGCCGCTTGCGGGCACCGCAGCCTCGCCGCTGTCCGTCGGGGTTGCCGTGTCGTCGGCGGTGCCGGTCGTCGCCAGTTGCGGCAGGTCCTCGACGGCGGTCGGTTCGCCAATGCCGTCCGGGACCGCGTCGAGGCGCTCGGCGGTGCCCGCGGTCGGGTCGATGCGCCAGGCCTTCTCCATCGGCGGGTAGCAAAGGCCCATGTCGGCGCAGCCCTGATAGCCGATCACCAGCGTGTAGGGGGCGTCGGCCTCGACGTTCAGGCGGCTGTCGAGCTGGTCGTGGAATACCCAGACGGTGCCGAAGTTGGGGTCGTCCTTGCGCTCGCCCTCGGCCAGCTCGGCGCCCGTGATGGTGGCGCCGTCACTGACCGCGGCCTTGAGCCGGCCGCGGTAGAGGTAGTACTCGGGCACGATGTCGAAACGGACGAACACCGCACTCCCATCGGCGGTGACCTCCGGGCGGAACGCCTTTTCCGGGTCGAGTGGCTCGTTGCTGCCACCCAGACCGCCGAAGCCGCCGAGACTGATTCCGCCGTCCCGATCGGCGGCGCTTGCCGGCGTGGAGGCAGCCGCGCTGGCCAGCTTGACGGTCAGCTCGCGGGTTTCCGGCGGATAGCAGACGCCGTGGATGTCCGAGCAGCCCTGGTATTCCACCGTGACGGTTGCCTCGCCGCCCTGGGTGACCGGGACGGTGGCGGAAAAGTCCTGCTTGTAGACCGGTGTCTTGCCGAAGACGGGGTCGTCGTCGATGACCGCCTCGGGGAGGGCCGGCTCGCCCAGGGTGATGCCGTCGCCGCCGCGGATCGCGAGCTTGTCCTGATAGAGGTGATACCCCTCGGTGACCCGGAAATCGAGTCGGATGTCACCGTCGTCGGCGCTGGCCTCGACGCCGAAGGCCTCGTCGGCCGACAGCAGTTCCGGCTGGGCGATGGCCGTGGCCTGCCAGAGCAGGGTGAAGGCTGCGAACAGGAGGGCGGCGAGGCGCGCCGGGGAGGCGATCATTGAGCGGCTTGAACGCATTGTTGGACCCATTCTGAATAGGACTGGCTGCTTTCGGCAGAAAGGATGACCACTTCGGGGCAGTCATAGGGGTGGTAGCGCTCGATGGCGTCCTTGAGATCATCGATGCGCTCGAGACTGGTCTTCATGTGGAGCTGGTATTCCTCGTCGTGACACAGCTCGCCCTGCCAGTGATAGGAAGAGCGGACCGGGCCGACCTGGTTGACGCAGGCGATCAGCCCGTCGGCCAGCAGTCGTGCGCTGAGCTCGTCGGCGGCGCGCGGGTCGTCCAGCGTGGTGATCACCAGTGCTATTGTGCTTTGCTCGATCGTCATTACTGTCTGTCGGGCGGGAGGTGAAGTCGCGAGCACCTTTTGTGTTGCTCGCGCGTTGTTTAGTTCCGCCGAGAGACTAGCGCTCTGATCGTTAGTCGGCAAACAAATCCATTCTCAACAAGAGTCGCCATGCGAAAACTGTCCGGATTCATCCTGTTCCTGCCGCTGGTCGAGCTGGTGCTGCTGATCGCGATGGGCGCCGCCATGGGCTTTCTCGCCACGCTGCTGTGGATCGTGGCCACCGGCATCTGGGGTGCATGGCTGATGCGAACAGCCGGGCCCAATGCCATGGCGCGCGCGCAGCGCGAGATGGCCGAGACCGGCCGGGGCGAGATCGACAGTCTGGGCGTGGCGGCGAATTTCGTCGGCGGGCTGATGCTGCTGTTGCCGGGGCCCATGACCGACGTGCTGGGCCTGGTGCTGGTGACGCCGTTTTTGCGGCGGCTGGCATTCGGTGCCTGGCTGGCCGGCCGGCTGCAGCAGGTGGTGGTCGAGCGCGGTGGTTTCGGCCCGGGGGGTGGCCCGGGCCGCGGACCGTTCGGCCCGGATGGCCCCGGTGGCGACGGTCATGTCTACGACGCCGATCCCGACGACATCACTCGCCGTGATCCGCGCACCTCGAGGCACCTCGACCACGACGACCGTGACTGATTCCTAGCTCTCGGCCAGGATCCTTTTCGCGAGGGTCCGGCCATTCTCCAGGCAATCCCCCACCGCAATGCCGCCGCGCCAGTTACCGATCAGCGACAGCTGCGGGTGGTGGGCCAGTGCCTGATCCAGCCGCTGGATGCGTGCCTCGTGCCCCAGTTCGTACTGCGGGATCGCCTTCGGCCAGCGGCTGACACGCTGCCAGACCGGCTCGCCCTCGATGCCGAGCAGGTCGCCCAGATCCCGGCATACCTGCCGCACCAGTTCGCCATCCGTCATTTCCGTCGCCTCGGGGTCCTGTCGCCCGCCGATGAAGGCGGTGATCAGCTTGTGGCCCGCCGGCGCGCGATGCGGGAACAGGGTCGAGGAAAACAGCGCGCCCAGCGTGCGGCGGTTCTGGTTGCGCGGCACGAGTACGCCGAAGCCGTCCAGGGCATGGGCCAGCATGCCGGTGGGGAAGCCCAGCGCGACCGAGGCGACCGGCGGGTAGACGATCTCGTCGAGCGGCTCGGCCAGCAGTGCGTCGAGCGGGCGCAGCAGTTCGGCACTGACGTGCGCGGGGGTGGCCAGCACCAGATGGCGTGCCTGCCAGTGCTGCCCCTCGGCATCGGTCGCCTTCCAGCCGTCGGCAGACGGGCTGACTGACTCGATCCGCCGACCGCGGACGATCTCGCCCCCGGACGAGGCTTCGATGCGCTCGGTGAGTCGGTCGGTCAGGGTCTGGATGCCGTCGGGGAAGCTCACCAGCTTGCCGCGCCATTCGCGCGGCACTGTCTCGGTGCCTTCGCGGCGGCGTCGCCGGGCGGCCTTCATGGCGGCGATCCCGCCGCGTACGAGTGAGCCATGCTCGCGTTCCATGGCGGCGAGCTTGGGCATGGCGGCCTGCACGGACAGGCGTGCGGGATCGCCGGCGTAGACACCCGAGACGAACGGGTCGACCAGGTTGTCGAGCACGTGGCGGCCGAGTCGCCGCTGGATGAAATCCGCCAGGCTCTCTTCGTGCTGGCCGCGACGCACCCAGGGTTCGCGCAGCAGACGCCCCCACGTGCCCGGACCGAGCAGCGGGTTGAACGGTGCGCTCAGCGGATTGGTGGGCAGGGAGATCAGCTGCTTGCCCTGGGCAATGTAGCGCTTTTTCCCGGCCTCGCCGGCAAAGATGGCCTCGTCGGTCAGGTCGAGCTCCTGCAGGAGCTCGAACAGCGCCGGCTTGACCATGAGCGTGTTGGGGCCGATCTCGATCTGCCAGTCGCCGTCGCGGTGCGTGCGGATATTGCCGCCGGGCTGGTCGCCGGCCTCGAGGACGGTCACCCGCTTGCCTTCGCGGGCCAGGGCGAAGGCGGTGGCCAGTCCGCTGGCGCCGGCGCCGACTACCAGTGTGTCCGTGGAGTGCGTCCCGGTGGATTCGGGCTGGTCGCTTGCTGTCATGGCATCTCGTGGCATGGCCGTGGTGGGGAATGCTATGTCTGTTTGCGGGGTCGAGTGTACTCTACCGGTTCGCTCATTTTCGGCAGTCGGACTGTCAGGGACGTTATGGACGAATCACACGCCGTTGGTGGGACCTCCGACCCGCGTGGACAACGCCGCGCGGTCGTGCTGGGCGGGACCGGCTTTGTCGGCCGTCACCTGGTCCAGAGGCTTTCCAATATGGGCTGGGAGATCGTGGTGCCGAGTCGCCATGCCGCTCGTCACCGCGACATGGGCTTGTGGCCGAGCGTGGTGCTGGTCGACATGAACGGACCGGCCCAGTCGGACCTTGCCACCCACCGCGAGGCGCCGGAGCTGGCTGAACTGCTCGAAGGGGCCGACCTGCTGGTCAATCTGGTCGGCATCCTCAACGAGAGCGGGAATGACGGCCAGGGGTTCAAACGCGTCCACATCAAGCTTGCCAAGGCAGCCCTGCGCGCGGCGGCCGACGCCGGCGTGCCGCGCTACCTGCACATGAGCGCGCTGGGTGCCGACGAGGACGACGGTGCCAGTCACTACCAGCGGACCAAGGGCAAGGCGGAGAACTGGGTGCACCGTTTCGGCCGTAAGCACGATATCGCGGTGACCAGCTTCCGCCCGTCTGTGATTTTCGGCCCGGGCGACTCGTTCCTCAATCGCTTCGCCGGCCTGGCGAGGCTGATGCCGGGCGTCTTCCCGCTGGCCTGCGCGGGCGCCCGTTTCTCGCCGGTATACGTCGGCGATGTTACCCGCCGCTACGTCGAGGCGATCGATGATCCGGCCACGTTCGGCGAGCGCTACGACCTCTGTGGCCCACACGACTACTCGCTGGGTGAGCTGGCCAGCTACGCGGCTTCGACCAGCGGTCACCCGCGCTGGGTGATCGGTCTGCCCGGCTGGCTGTCGCGACTGCAGGCGCGCGTGATGGAGTGGCTGCCCGGCAAGCCCTTCAGTCGCGACAATCTCGCCTCGCTGCAGCGGCCCAATATCTGCGAGCCCGACTGCCGGCGCGAACCCAGCCGCCTCGAGGACATCGCGCCGGGCTATCTCTCCACGGACGCCTGATCGGCGCGGTGGTAGGATAGGCGCTCCCGACCGGCCCCGGATGACCGGGCCGACGGGATGCCATCCGTCTGATGTCTGAATCGAGGTCCCCCGTGGAATCGGAAACCCCCACTCCTCCCGAGAGGCGTTCGAGCAACGCCGAGCACTATTTCGAGCACTTCCTGTTCGGCAGCCGCTGGATCATGGCGCCGGTCTACCTGGGGCTGGTCGGCGCGATGCTGATCCTGCTGGTGAAGTTCGGCTCCGAACTCTGGCATCTGCTCAGCCATGCCTTCTCGCTGAGCGAGTCGGAGATCATCATCGGCGTGCTGACGCTGGTGGACGTGGCGCTGATCATGAACCTGCTGATCATCATCATCTTCTCGGGCTACGAGAATTTCGTCTCGAAGATGGAGGACCTGCACAGCCACCACGACCGCCCGGAGTGGATGGGCCACATCGGCTTCACCGATCTCAAGATCAAGGTGATCGGCTCGATCGTCGCCATCTCGGGTATCGAGCTGTTGAAGTCGTTCATGAACGTCGAGAACCTCACCAACCGCGACATGGCCTGGATGGTGGGCATCCACCTGACGTTCGTCGTCTCCGGCGTGCTCTACGCCGTGATGGACCGGCTGCAGGGCAAGGGGCACTGACCGCTCGCGTCCTGTGCCGAACAGAAAACCCCGCCGGATGGCGGGGTTTTTTCGTCAGGGCGGCGTATGCCGTGGCTCGTCACCAGCGCAACAGCCGCGGTCCCAGCCAGGCACCCAGGACCGTGGGGATGCTCACGCCGAGCAGGTACCACAGGGCGATGAACGGCGCGGCCATTTCCGGGCAGTGCAACGAGTAGACCAGGGCGGCGAACGAGCCGGCGAACAGCCCGGCGGCGGCACCGGCCAGACGCAGCCGGGTCGGCGCCATGCCGCGCATGGCCCACAGGGTGCTCGCCAATAACGGCGCGGACAGCAGGGCGATCAGGAAGGCGCAGCTGCTCCAGGTTTCGCCCAGGAGCAGGGTGGCGCGCTGCGCTGGCGTCGCCTGACTGAGCGAGGCGATCGCCAGCAGCCACAGCAGCAGCACCGGCATGGCGGTGGTCGAGGGCGGCAGCCGTCCCAAGCGCACGCCCGGGCGGCCCAGTCGCCAGGTGGCAACGAGGCCCGCGACGATCAGCAGGCCGGCAAAGCCGACCTTGACCCAGAACATCGGGTCCGTGACCACCCGGGGGAGGTCGGAGCGGACACCGAGCAGCCCCAGCATCAGCATCACGCTTGCCAGCAGGCCGGTGGCGGTGGCCAATGCCAGCCGGGTCGGTAGCGCGCGGCGCGGCACGGCCACGTCGCCGGTTGAGAGTAGTGATACCAGTTCGTCGGTCTTCATGCGGTTTCCCCTGGGGTTGCCTATCCCTGGATCAGTCGGGTCAGTGCCTTGAGCCCGCGGTGGACGCCCACCTTGACGGCCGATTCGGACATGCCGGTGCGTTGGGCCGTCTCGGCCACCGACATCCCCTCCAGCTTCATGTGCCGGATTGCCACCTGCTGGCGGGGCGGCAATTGCGCCAGTAGCTGGTCCAGATCCCGTCCCGCCATCTCGTCGTGCTCGGGGGCACAGGGCTCCCGGGCGGTGTCCTCGTCCAGCGAGTCGGTGCGCTGCTCGCGCCGGTTTCGTCGCCGTAACAGGTCCGCGAGCTTGTAGCGGGCGATTGCGTAGCACCAGGCGGTGACCGGCAGGTCCGGGTCGTAGGTCTGGCGCTTGGCGTGGATTGCCAGCAGCGACTCCTGCACCAGGTCTTCCACCTCGTCCGGCAGGCTACCCAGCCGGCGACGAAAGTAGATCCGCAGCAGGTCGCCGGTGGCCTGCAGGAAGGCGCGGTAGGCACGAGCATCCCCGGACAGCCCGTCCAGCAGGTGCCCTCGCAGCTCTTCCTCGCTCATTTGCCGTCCACCATGCCCATTCATTCGCCCGCACCATGGGTTTGGTTACACGCCTTTCGGTCAGACAACCATTGTAGGCCGGCCCGTGGCTAGGCGAGACGAGGTCCATCGAGGGGCGGTGTAACCAAACGTCGCCCGGCGGCGAATGAAAGGGTAAGCCCATCGCGGTGAAGGGTCGGGCATTGTTCGGTCACCGCGTTCAGAGGAGGTCGCCCATGGATGCATCGCGCGTCTCGGCCGGATCGATCCGGCCCGGCAAGGTCGAGCGTCGCCCGCCGCCGGTACATCCGTTGTGGCTGCGGCTGACCCACTGGCTCAATGCGCTGGCGGTGGTGCTGATGGTCATGAGCGGCTGGCGCATCTACAACGCCTCGCCGCTGTTCGACTTCCGCTTTCCCGACGAGATCACGCTGGGTGGCTGGCTGGCCGGCGCCATCCTGTGGCACTTCGCGGCCATGTGGCTGCTGGTGGCGAACGGGCTGATCTATCTCGCCGTCAACACGGGCACCGGCCGGCTGTGGCACCGCTTCTTCCCGATCTCGCCGCGCGGGTTCGCCACCGATCTGAAGGCCGCCTTTCATGGCCGGCTGTCGCATGCCGATCCGCGCCGATACAACACGGTGCAGCGGGCGGCCTATCTGTTCGTGATTCTCGACCTGGTGCTGCTGGTGGTCTCCGGGCTGGTGCTGTGGAAATCGGTGCAGTTCCCGCTGCTTCGCGAGCTGATGGGGGGCTACGAGGCGGCGCGCTACGTGCACTTTTTCACCATGGCCGCGCTGGTCGGTTTCGTGGTGATTCACGTGGCGATGGCGCTGCTGGTGCCGAGTTCGCTCTGGCGCATGATCCGTGGCCGATAAGGGAGGAGCCGGCATGAACGACCGACAGACACGAATGCGCCGGGCACGGACCGGCCCGGAGCAACCGGAACGGCGACGTTTCCTGCGCAGCTCGCTGGCGCTGGGTGCGTTGCCGCTGCTCGGCGGGTGCTCGATCAGCGATGAGCCGCTGGTGGAAAAGGCCCTGCTGCAGACCTCGCGTTTCAACGACCTCGTCCAGGCCTGGTTGTTCGACCCCGAGCAACTTGCACCGACCTATCCCGAGTCGATGATTACCCGGCCGTTTCCGTTCAACGCTTACTACCGCCTGCACGAGGTGCCGCAGATCGACGGCGAGCGCTTCCGGTTGCAGGTGGGAGGACTGGTCGCCGACCAGCGCCCGTGGTCACTGGCCGACCTGCGCGCCATGCCGCAGACCGACCAGGTGACCCGGCTGATCTGCGTCGAGGGCTGGAGCGCGATCGGCAAGTGGGGCGGGGTGCGCTTCTCGGACTTCCTGGAACGCATCGGTGCCGATCTGGAGGCCAAGTATGTCGGCTTCCGTTGCGGCGATGGCTACTACACCAGCATCGACATGCCGACCGCGCTGCACCCGCAGACGCTGCTGGCACTGACTTTCGACGGGCAGACGTTACCTGCCCGCTACGGCTTTCCCCTGAAGCTGCGCATGCCGACCAAGCTTGGCTACAAGAACCCCAAGCACGTCGAGGCGCTCTTCGTCACCAACACGTACCCCGGCGGCTACTGGGAGGACCGGGGCTACAACTGGTTCGGCGGCAGCTGAGCATCCGGCTCGGCTGCGCTGAGGCATGGCATTTCCGCCATGCGCCATTGAGCAATCGACAAAGAGGGTATTCCCATGAAGACGATGACTGTATCGATGATCTGTGCCGGCCTGATGACCATGGGCAGCGCCGCCATCGCGGCCGAGTCCATGCCACACGACGTCTACACCACCCTGGCCATGTCCCACGAGGATGGCGAAATGGGCGAGATGGGCCACGACGAGATGGGTGGCGGCGAGATGTCCCGCGAGGAAATGGGCGACGAGATGTCCGGCGGTGAAATGGGCCAGGGCGAAATGGGCGACGATGCAATGGACGACGAGATGGAGCGTGATGGCATGGACGGTGGCGAAATGGGCCACGACGAGATGGGTGACGGCATGGGCGAGTAAGCCCGCCGTCGCGCCGGAGAAGCCCGTCGGGATCGATCACGGTCCGGTGGGCTTTTTTTTCAGGCATAAAAAACCCCGCCGAAGCGGGGTTTTCTCGGTGCGGTCTCCGACCGTGGTCGGAGATGTCGCCCGTTTCTTACATCATGCCGGGCATGCCGCCCATGCCGCTCATGTCGGCCGGGGGCGCGCCGCCGTCGTCCTTGCTCGGAATCTCTGCGATCATGCACTCGGTGGTGATCATCAGACCGGCGACCGAGGCGGCGTTCTGCAGGGCGGAACGGGTGACCTTGGTCGGGTCCAGGATGCCCATCTCGACCATGTCGCCGTACTCGCCGTTGGAGGCGTTGTAGCCGTAGTTGCCGGAGCCCTGGCGTACGCCCTGGACGACGACCGACGGCTCGCCACCGGAGTTGGCGACGATGAAGCGCAGCGGGTCTTCCATGGCGCGCAGGGCGATGGAGATACCGGTCTGCTGGTCGACGTTCTCGCCCTTGAGCTCGCCGAGGCTGGTCAGCGCACGGATCAGGGCGACGCCGCCACCCGGGACGATGCCTTCCTCGACGGCGGCACGGGTTGCGTGCAGGGCGTCGTCGACGCGGTCCTTCTTCTCCTTCATCTCGACTTCGGTCGCGGCGCCGACCTTGATGACGGCAACGCCGCCGGCCAGCTTCGCGATACGCTCCTGGAGCTTCTCCTTGTCGTAGTCTGAGGAGGTGTTCTCGATCTGGGTGCGGATCTGCGCCACGCGATCGTCGATGTCTTCCTTGGTGCCCGAGCCGTTGATGATCGTGGTGTTCTCCTTGGAGACCACGACGCGCTTGGCGGTGCCCATGTCTTCCATGGTCGCCTTCTCGAGCGTCAGGCCGACTTCGTCGGAGATCACCTGGCCGCCGGTGACGATGGCCAGATCCTGCAGCATGGCCTTGCGGCGGTCACCGAAGCCCGGTGCCTTGACGGCCGCGACCTTGACGATGCCGCGCATGGCGTTGATGACCAGCGTGGCCAGGGCTTCGCCCTCGATGTCCTCGGCGATGATCAGCAGCGGCTTGTTGGCCTTGGCCGCGCCTTCCAGTGCCGGCAGCAGATCACGGATGTTCGAGATCTTCTTGTCGTGCATGAGGATGTACGGATCCTCGAGCTCGACCAGCATCTGCTTCTGGTTGTTGACGAAGTACGGCGAGAGGTAGCCACGGTCGAACTGCATGCCCTCGACCACGTCCAGCTCGTCCTCGAAGCCCGAGCCTTCCTCGACGGTGATGACGCCGTCCTTGCCCACGCGCTCCATGGCCTCGGCGATGATCTCGCCGACCTTCTTGTCGGAGTTCGCGGAGATGGTGGCAACCTGGGCGATCGCCTTGTTGTCGGTGCACGGCTTGGAGAGCTCCTTGAGCTCGGTAACCGCTGCCTCGACGGCACGGTCGATGCCGCGCTTGAGGTCCATCGGGTTCATGCCCGCAGCGACGGCCTTCACGCCTTCGCGCACGATGGCGGCGGCCAGAACGGTTGCGGTGGTGGTGCCGTCACCGGCGACGTCGGCGGTCTGGGAAGAGACTTCCTTGACCATCTGCGCGCCCATGTTCTCGAACTTGTCTTCCAGTTCGATTTCGCGGGCGACGGAGACGCCGTCCTTGGTCACGGCCGGTGCACCGAAGCTCTTCTCGATGACGACGTTACGACCCTTCGGGCCCAGGGTGACCTTGACCGCGTCGGCCAGGGTGTTGACGCCACGCAGCATGCGATCGCGGGCGCTGGTGGAAAAGCGAACTTCTTTGGCAGACATACTCGATATGCTCCTTGGATTATTCGGTTCCGATGGAAAGGCTTAGGACTTTCCGCGGGATTTAGTCTTCGATGACGGCGAGGATGTCGTCTTCGCCCATCATCAGCAGTTCTTCGTCTTCGACCTTCACCTTGGTGCCGGCGTACTGGCTGAACAGCACCTTGTCGCCGACCTTCACACCAATCTGGCGGACTTCGCCCTTGTCATTGGACTTGCCCGGGCCGGCGGCGACGATCTCGCCACGGTTGGGCTTCTCGGTGGCCGAGTCCGGCAGGACGATGCCAGCGGCGGTCTTGCGTTCTTCTTCTTCGCGCTTTACCAGCACACGATCATGCAAAGGACGGATTTTCATGCGGTTACTCCATGCGTTGACACAGAAAAAGGGGTTTCGACAAGTTTGATCGCGCCGGGTCGCTGTTAGCACTCGCCCGACTCGAGTGCCAATATTAGGAACGGCCCCGGTGATTTCAAGAGGTGGGGAGCAAAAAAATTTCAGCATCCGGTCGGTGGCGGGAAGGCCCGTCGCATGCGGCCTGCCGCTGTGCCTCGGTGGGCGGGATGGAATCGGTATAATGCGCGCAACCGAGCCGACGGGTGCCACGCCGCCCGCGACACACGAAATCCAGCCAGGAGAGAACACATGGGCTTCGAGAAGATCACCATCCCCGAAGGCGACAAGATCACGGTCGATGCCGACGGCAAGCTGACCGTCCCGGACCGGCCGATCATCCCGTTCATCGAGGGTGACGGCATCGGCATCGACGTCACGCCGGTGATGAAGAAGGTCATCGACGCGGCGGTCGAGAAGGCCTACGACGGCAAGCGCCAGATCGCCTGGATGGAGGTCTACGCCGGCGAGAAGTCCACCGAGGTCTACCCGGACGGCAGCGGCCTGCCGGCCGAGACCATGGAGGCGGTGCGCGACTACGTCGTCTCCATCAAGGGCCCGCTGACCACGCCGGTCGGCGGCGGCTTCCGTTCGCTGAACGTCGCCCTGCGCCAGAAGCTCGACCTGTACGTCTGCCTGCGCCCGGTGCGCTACTTCACCGGCACGCCGAGCCCGGTCAAGCACCCGGAGAAGACTGACATGGTCATCTTCCGCGAGAACTCCGAGGACATCTACGCCGGCATCGAATGGGCCGCGGGCACCCCGGAAGTGAAGAAGGTGGTCGACTTCCTGACCCAGGAGATGGGCGTAGAGAACATCCGTTTCCCGGAAAGCTCCGGCATCGGCGTCAAGCCGGTCTCCGAGGACGGCACCAAGCGCCTGGTGCGCCGCGCGATCGAGTACGCGATCGCCAACGACCGTGAGTCGGTCACCCTGGTGCACAAGGGCAACATCATGAAATTCACCGAAGGCGCCTTCAAGAACTGGGGCTACGAGCTGGCCAAGGAAGAGTTCGGTGCCGAGCCGCTCGACGGCGGTCCGTGGATGAAACTGAAGAACCCCAACACCGGCCGCGACATCGTCATCAAGGACTCGATCGCCGACGCCTTCCTGCAGCAGATCCTGCTGGTGCCGGAAGAGTACGACGTGGTCGCCACCCTCAACCTCAACGGTGACTACGTCTCCGACGCGCTGGCCGCGCAGGTCGGCGGCATCGGCATCGCCCCGGGCGCGAACCTCTCCGATACGGTCGCCATGTTCGAGGCCACCCACGGCACCGCGCCGGACATCGCCGGCAAGGACCTGGCCAACCCGTCGTCGGTCATCCTCTCGGCCGAGATGATGCTGCGCCACCTCGGCTGGACCGAGGCGGCCGATGCCGTCATCAAGGCGATGGAAGGTGCGATCGCCAGCGGCAATGTCACCGGCGATCTCGCCCGCCTGATGGACAAGCCCAACCAGGTCGGCTGCAAGGCCTTCGGCGAGGAGCTGGTCCGCCAGATGGGCTGATCTTCTGCGCGGCGTCTTGCCGCCAGGCGAAGAAAACGAGCAGGCGCGTCCGGGTGATTCCGGGCGCGCCTGCTACGTTTATGGGGCAGGCAAATGGTCCTGCGTCGTTTCCAGGAGACGCGCCATGGAACCACTCATCGAGGCCAGCGCCGTCTGCCCCTACTGCGGCGAGCCGGTCGACTTCTCGATCGACACCAGTGCCGGCGAGCAGACCTTCGTCGAAGACTGCAGCGTCTGCTGCCAGCCGATCGTGGTGACCATCAAGTGGACCGCCGAAGGCCCCACGCTGGAGCTGCATCGCGAGAACGAGTAGGAGGGAACCTCTGCACGATTCGACGGCGTCTCTGCGGGCCGCCAAGGGCTCAGTTGCAAGACGCAGTCCGCCGTGAATGGCGGGGTCCTTCACAAGGAGTGCAACGCCGCAAATGGGTCCTTGGCGGCTCGCCCGAAGGGGCTTGCGGGTTTGCCCGCACTCGGCGTTGCCGTCCCTCGACGGGCAACAAGCCCGTCTTCGGTCCGGCGCCTTGATTGCGAACAAACCCGCAAGCCAGAGATGCCGTCGAATCGTGCAGAGGTTCCCTGTGGAGGGCCGTTCGGCGCGCGTGTTACCATCCTCGCCGCCTTCCGACTGCCCATGTAGCTCAGCTGGATAGAGCAACCGCCTCCTAAGCGGTAGGTCGCAGGTTCGAATCCTGCCTTGGGCGCCAGATTTCGAGTCAGCCCTCCGGGTCGCGACTTCCGTCGCGCCGCACGTAGACTGTTCCTAACTCACTAGTGCTTAGGGGCGGCGATGCACGACAACGTCATTTCATATTTCGAGATGTGTTCGCGTGAAGGCATGAGCCTGCAGCGGGGCATGAATTTTCGGATTCGAGGCCGGCATTCGGTTGTCCTAATGTCTGTTCGCGCAAATGCGCCCTACCAAGATCGGCTCGAAGAGGATGGGTCTGTACTTGTCTACGAAGGCCATGACGCGCCCAACTCGGCTGGGTCGGAGTACCCCAAGCTACTAGACCAGCCAGAGAGGCTCCCGTCAGGGCGACTGACGGAAAACGGGAAGTTTCATCGGGCTGCTCAAGAGTACAAGAACGGTTTGAAGCCACCGGATATGGTTCGTGTCTACGAGAAGATCAAAAAGGGTATTTGGTCAGACAACGGCTATTTCCAATTGGTTGATTCTTGGAAAGAACACGACGGGCACAGGGATGTCTTCAAGTTCAAGTTGTTGGCCGTTGAGACGGACCATGAGGATTTGGGTGCCGAGTTGGCCTCACAACACTCGGATCAGCAGCCGCGGCGGCGAGTCATTCCAAGTGCGGTGAAATTGGAAGTTTGGAAGCGTGACGGTGGTAAGTGCGTGGAGTGTGGCGCGACCGATGAGCTTCACTTCGACCACATCGTCCCGTACTCCAAAGGGGGTACGTCATTAACGGCGGAGAATGTGCAGCTGTTATGTGCCCGCCATAATTTGGCTAAGAGCGCCAAGATTCAATAAACGAGAAGGGGCGATGATGCCCGTGGGTCGGCGGCATTTGCCTCTGAGAAAGCGAAGAGGTGAGACATAGCCATGTCACATGGCTCTGGCATCGTAGCCACGTGGCTGGCCGCTGAGCGTTTCTCGATTCCAGCGCCAACCATGAGCGGATGCCTGCCTCCTTCAGGTGCTCCATCGAGGCCGCTCTCGCTTGGTGATTTTTCTCACTCCTTGTTGCCCCGCCTCGTGCGGGGTTTTCTTTTGCCGGCTTCCGGTGCCGGTCGCGTCAGTCGCGCATCACGTGCTTGAGGATGCCGACCACCTGCTCCGGCGTGGTCGCCCAGGCCATGGCGGCGGCGTCGACTTCCTTGAGCGGGTGGATCAGTCCCTCGTCGTGCAGGGTGATGTAGGGCGTGCCCATCGCCGCGCAGTAGCCGGCATCGAAGGCGGCGTTCCACTGCTTGTACTTGTCGCCGAAGCGCACCACGGCGATGTCGGCCTGCTCGATCAGGGTCTTGATGCGAATGGCGTTGACCTTGGCGGACTTGTGGTCGCGCCAGAACGGCTTGTCTTCCTCGCCGAGCAGGTCGCCGGCCGCATCGCTGGCGGCGTGGTCGGTGACCGGGCGGGTGAAGTTGATGTCGAGGCAGGCGTTCTTTGCGCCTTCCTCGATCTGTTCGCGCCAGTCGGTGTGGATCTCGCCGGAAAGATAGACGGTCAGGCTCATCGGAATGCTCCTTGTTGATGCGCGTTATTCGGGCAGATCGGTGACCGCGCCGGTGGAGGCCGAGCTCACGGTCTTGGCATATTTTGCCAGCACGCCGCGCGGGTAGTTGGGTGCCGGGCGCTGCCATTTCGCGCGGCGGCGCTCGAGTTCGTCCTTGTCCACGGCAAGCTCGATGGTGTCGGCTACCGCATCGATGGTGATGGTGTCGCCGTCCTCGACCAGTGCGATCGGGCCGCCGTCGAAGGCCTCGGGGGTGATGTGGCCGACGACGAAGCCGTGGCTGCCGCCGGAGAAGCGCCCGTCGGTGATCAGCGCGACTTCCTTGCCGAGCCCCCGGCCCATGATCGCCGAGGTGGGCGAGAGCATCTCGCGCATGCCCGGCCCGCCGCGCGGGCCCTCGTAGCGGATCACCACGACGTCGCCGGCGGTGACGGTGCCATCCAAGATGCGGTCCTGGGCTTCTTCCTCGGAGCCAAACACCCTCGCGGTGCCGGAAAAGCGCGTGCCCTCCTTGCCGGTGATCTTGGCCACAGCCCCTTCGGGGGCGAGATTGCCCTTGAGCACGCGCAGGTGGCTGTCGGCCTTCTTCGGCGCATCGAGCGGGGCGATGATCTGCTGGTCGTCGGGATACGGTGCCACGTTCGCCAGGTTTTCCGCGAGCGTTTTGCCGGTCACCGTGAGGCAGTCGCCGTGCAGCAGGCCCGCGTCGAGCAGGTTCTTCATCAGCGGCAGGATGCCGCCGATCTCGACCAGCTCGCTCATCATGTAGTGCCCGGAGGGGCGCAGGTCGGCGAGCACCGGCACGCGTCGGCCGATCTCGGTGAAATCATCGAGCGTGAGCGGTACGTCGACCACGTTGGCCATCGCCAGCAGGTGCAGTACCGCGTTGGTCGAGCCGCCCAGGGCGATCGTGACCGTGATGGCGTTCTCGAAGGCCTCGCGGGTCATGATGTCGCGAGGCCGGATGTCCTTGTCCAGCAGATCGAGCACCGCCTGGCCGGCCGCCTCGCTGTCGGCGCGCTTCTCCTCGGAAACCGCGTTCTGCGCCGAGCTGCCCGGCAGGCTCATGCCGAGCGCCTCGATCGCCGAGGCCATGGTGTTGGCGGTGTACATGCCGCCGCAGGATCCGGGCCCCGGGATGGCGGTCTTCTCGATGTCTTCCAGGCGCGGCAGGTCGATCTCGCCCTTGGTGTAGGCGCCGACTGCCTCGAACACCGAGACGATGTCGGTGTGGCACTTGCCCGGCATGATGGTGCCGCCGTAGACGAACACCGACGGGCGGTTGAGGCGCGCCATGCCGATCAGGCAGCCGGGCATGTTCTTGTCGCAGCCGCCGATGGCGACCAGCCCGTCGAAGCCCTCGCAGCCGGCGACCGTCTCGATCGAGTCGGCGATCACCTCGCGCGAGACCAGCGAATACTTCATCCCCTCGGTGCCGTTGGCAATCCCGTCGGAGATGGTGATGGTGTTGAAGATCACGCCCTTGCCGCCGGCCGTGTCGGCGCCCGTGCGGGCGGCATCGGCGAGCTTGTCGATATGGGCGTTGCAGGGCGTGACCTGGCTCCAGGTCGAGGCGATACCGACCTGCGGCTTCTTGAAGTCCTCGTCCTGGAAGCCCACCGCGCGCAGCATCGCGCGGCTGGCGGACTTGTTGATGCCATCGACCACCGGGGCGGAATGGCGGCGGCGCGGGTCGGTCGGCTGGTCGCTCATGCACGCTCTCCTTGGTTGTTCAGATTCGGAATTCGGAATGCACTGAGGGTACGAAAAAGCCCGGCGGTGTGCCGGGCCCCTTATCGATTCGGTGAGCAGGTCATGGCCGGCTTTCGGCGATTTCCTCGACCAGCTTGGTGGTGAACGCCGGCAGGTCGTGCGGGTTGCGGCTGGTCACCAGGCCATCGTCGACCACCACTTCCTCGTCGACCCAGACCGCCCCGGCATTCTTCAGGTCGGTCTGGATGCTCGGGTAGGAGGTGACGCGCCGCCCCTGCAGCACGTCCGCCTCGGCCAGCGTCCAGCCGCCGTGGCAGATCGCCGCCACGGGCTTGTGGTGATCGAAGAAGCCCTGCACGAAGGTCACGGCCTTCTCGTTCTGGCGCAGTGCATCGGGGTTCATCACGCCACCGGGCAGTACCAGTGCATCGAAGTCCGACTCGCTGGCGGAATCCAGTGCGACGTCGACGTCGAACTCGTCGCCCCAGTGGGTGTGCTTCCAGCCCTTCACTTTGCCGTCGGCCGGGGAGACGATCTCGGCGGACGCGCCGGCTTCCTCGAGCGCGCGTTTGGGCTCGGTCAGCTCGATCTGCTCGAAACCGTCGGCCACCAGCAGGGCGACGCGTTTGCCATGAAGTCTCTCGACCATGCGGGACCTCCTTGGGTCGTCGATGTCAGTGAACCTCCCTGGAGGATAGAAGATGCCGGGGCTGCCTTCAGCTGGACGAATGGTTGAAATTTCAGGGTTGAACGGTTTGCCCGACTATTTATCTTGGGTATATCGTCCAAGGTGTCGTTTCGATTCCGGCTGGTGGAACCCCATGGTCGTGGACTAAGTTGCAGGCTTGTGCCGCCCGGCGCGGTGGCCAGGGAGGCGAACCGTGAGACACGTGAACAAGACGCTGCTTGAACAGATGCAGATGAGTGACGCCGAGATCTCACGGCGCATGGAATTGCTGGGCCTCACCGATCAGGACCTGCGTTGTCTGACCAGCAAGAAGCAGCTTATCGAGGGGCTCGTCGATGGGGTGGTGGGGGAGTTCTACGACCGGCAGACCGACATCGACGAGATCGCCTTGCTGATCGGCGATGCCGACACGCTCCATCGCCTGCGACGCGCCCAGCGTCGTTACGTGCTCGACCTGTTTGCCGGCGATTACGGCCCGGAATACGTCAACAACCGCTTGCGGATCGGCATGGTCCACAAGCGCATCGGCGTGGAGCCCAAGCTCTATCTCTCCGCCCTGCGCACGCTCAAAGAACTCATCATTCAGGCCCTGACGGCCTCGATCCGCGATGCGGACGATCTTGCCGCGACCCTGCGTGCCCTCGACAAGCTGCTCTACTTCGATACCACTCTCGTTTTCGACACCTACATCGATTCGCTCGTCGGCGAGATCGAGGCGGCCAAGCGACGTATGGAAGACTACGCCACCAGCCTCGAGGAGAAGGTGGCCCGGCGTACCGCCCAGCTCGAGGAGCAGGCCAAGCTCGACCCGCTGACCGGTGTCTACAACCTGCGCGCGATGCAGGACGTGCTGGTCCGGGAAATGGAGCTGGCGCGCCGGCGCCGGGGAATGACGTCGGTGGTCTACATCGACATCGACGATTTCAAGCAGATCAACGACCAGTACGGCCATCTGCACGGCGACGACGTGCTCAAGGATCTCGGGTGGGCATTGAGCGAATGCCTGCGCTCGACGGATATCCCGTTTCGCTATGGAGGTGACGAGTTCTGCGCCCTGTTGCCCGATTGCGGGATTGCCGATGCCCGCGCCATCTGCGACAAGGTCATCGACTCGTTCCGAAAGCCCAATCCGGAAGTCTCGCTCAGTGTCGGTGTGGCCGAGACGCGGCACGACGACTGCTATGAATGGGAAGCGCTGATCGACATTGCCGACGAGCGCATGTACGGCGCCAAGAAGCAGGAAGGTTGTTGCGTCCAGGAAGAATGAGCCTGTCGGTCGCGTGGCCGACGTGGCATCGACCGCCGGGCTATCCTTCATGACGATCCGTGCAACGAGTCTGCCGCCATGCGCGTTTTCCGAAAGTGTCTTTCCTGCCTGTTTGCGGTGATGGTCGCCAGTCTTGCCGTCACGCAGGCCCGGGCGGACTATTCCACCCCGGCGAGAACGTTCGATCTCGACGATCGACCGGTGCAGTACCACCTGATGGGTGAGTCCGGCGCACCCGTGGCGATTCTGCTTGGCGGTGGGCCGGGATTTTCCAGCTGGAATCTCGAACCGGTGCAGCGGCGGCTGGCCGAGATCGGCTATCGCGTGGTGCTGATGGACATGCTCGGGGTGGGCGAGAACGAGCGGGATGTGCTCGAGTCGCCGTTGGCCGCCTGGAAACGGCAGGTCGCGGGCGTCCATGCCGAGGTGGCCGGCGATGAGCCGGTGCTGCTGGTGGGGCATTCCTGGGGTGCGCTGATGGCGCTGGTCTACACGCGATCCCGTCCCGATGCGGTCAGCCGCATCGTCATGCTCAACCCGGTCGACCCCGAACGCCGGGCCTTGCGTGATCTGACCGTGGAGATCGACAACCGGCGCGAGGCTGCGGTCGGTGATGACTGGCCGAGCGAATCGGACTGGGACAACAGCGTGGCGGTGGCCGGTGACATGGCCGTACATGCCCGACGCCAGATCGAAAACGCGCTGCCTGCCTATTTCCTCGACTACCGGCAGGGGCAGCGATATGCCCGGCAGTTCAGCGAACGGGATTTTGAACCCGGTCTCAACGTCCGCGGCTGGCAGGCGTATCGTGCCGATCCGGTCGACTACGCGACCATGCGCGACTGGGATGTGCCGATCGGTTTCATCGGCTGTCGGCAGGACCTGCTGATGCCCGAGAACCTCGACGCGTTGGAGGCCAACGTCTCGCTGGCGGGGGTCGAGGTGCTAGAGGGGTGCGTGCACTTCCCCTGGGAGGAGGTGCCCAGGGCATTCGGCGAGGCCCTGATGCGCCTCGTG
The DNA here is from genome assembly GCF_001641825.1 of Guyparkeria sp. WRN-7. GTDB lineage: Bacteria > Pseudomonadota > Gammaproteobacteria > Halothiobacillales > Halothiobacillaceae > Guyparkeria. The sequence continues at coordinate 184,748 of NZ_LRFH01000015.1, forward strand.
CCCGGGCCGGCAGAGCTGACGGACGCGAAGGCCCCTTGAAACGGGTTACTCGCCGTTCTTGTTTTTGCTGGCCGCGCCTTCGACCGAGCCGCCGAGGCTCTGGAGATCCTCGCCGAGGCCTTCCATGGTGTTGCAGCCGGCGGTCACGGCCAGCAGGCCGGCAAGCAGGGTGGCGGTGATGAGTCGGTGGATCATGCGGGGTTCTCCATGTTGTTTGTCAGGCAGCCGATCGCTGGCGGCTCGATCGCATTTTGCCTTGCCGCGCCGGGTTCGGCCAGCGGTGCCAAAAAAAACCACGCCGTCTCGGCGTGGCTTCGTTTCCGCCGGAGGGTGGCGTGGTGTCAATCGTGCTCTTCGGCCTCGCCTTCGATGGACTCACCGAGCTCCTCGGTGTCCTCACCCAGGCCTTCCACGGTGTTGCAGCCGGCAAGGAAGGCCAGCGGGGCCGTCAGAAGAGCGATCAGGCTCATGCGCTTGAGTACGGAAATCGTCATATCGCTTCACCTTTTCGTTTTTTGCGCAAGTGTCAGTGTCTAGGATAGACGCTAAACGGAAAGGTTCCTGCGGCGGTCGGCATTGGCTTCGGCCGCAGGAGAGGAGATGCTTTGGAGATACTGCTGATCGGGGTGCTGTTGCTGAGCGGGCTGGCTGTCGGGTCGCTGGGTAGTCACCTGCTGGGAGTGCCTCGCGTGGCGGGGTACATCCTGCTGGGCATGCTGTTCGCACCGGATCTCCTCGGCGGGCATCTGGGCATGGAGAGCACCGACTGGACCCAGCCGCTGGTGTCCGTCGCCCTCGGCATCATCGCCTACGTCATCGGCGGGGCCATTTCCCCCGGGCAGTTGCGTCGTCTGGGCTGGAGCATTGTCGGGGCGACGCTGGGCGAGGTCTCGGGCGCCTTCCTGGCGGTGCTCGGCGGCGTGCTGCTGCTGGGCATGACGGTGGCCGACCTGCCGTTGTGGTCGTTCGCGCTGGTGCTTGCCGCCGTCGCGCCTGCCACGGCGCCCGCCGCCATCGTGGCGGTGGTGCATCAATACCGTGCCCGCGGCCAACTGACCACCACGCTGCTGGGCATGGTGGCAATCGACGATGCACTCGGCATTTTCATCTTTGCCCTGGTGTTGGCCCTCGTTGGCAGCGGCTCGATCGGCAGCGCGTTGGGAACGGCCTTCTGGGAGATCGGTGTGGCCCTGCTTGTTGGCGGGATGGGCGGTTTTCTGATCGAGCGTCTCTCGCGCCGGTTCCACGAACAAAGCATGCTGCTGCCCATGCTCCTGGGCGGGATTTTCCTTACCGTCGGGCTGGCGGAGTGGGCGGAATTCTCGGCGTTGCTCGCGGCGATGGTGCTGGGTTTCTCGGTGCGCTGGTTCTGCGGCCCACATGCCGAGCGACTGTTCGAGCCGGTCGAGGATCTCGAGGAGACCGTCTTCGTGCTGTTCTTCACCTTCGCCGGGCTGCACTTCGATCCGTCGGCCGTGATCGACTACTGGCCGCTGATGCTGGTGTACTTCGTCGCCCGCGCCGTCGGGTTGTTCGTCGGTGGCGGCAGCGGCGCGCGACTGGCCGGTGCCTCCAGGCCGGTCTGGTCGAATGTCGGTTTCGGGCTGTTTCCGCAGGGCGGTGTGGCCATCGGTCTGGCCCTGCTGCTGTTGCACTACCCGGGGTTCTCGAAGGCAGGCGAGGTCATCGTCAACCTGATCACCACCACCACGCTACTGACCGAGGCGGTCGGTGCGATTTCGGTGCGCTACGGCCTGCGTCGGGCCGGTGAGCTGGGCCTGGAACAGGCCGGAGGAGAGGCGAAATGAAGATTGCCGACTGGCTGGATCTGCATCCCGTGACCGGCGTGACAGTCGGGCGTGACGCCTCGCTCGAGGAGGCGGCCGACGCGCTGCTGGGCGAGCCGGAGTGCCGGGATATCTACGTCACCGACGCAGAGGGGCGAGTCGTCGGTCACCTGGGTTTCCGTCGCCTGGCCGGTGTGCTGCTCTCGGCCCATCGGCCGACGCACAGCCGGCGGCAGATGCTGGAGCGCGTGGCGCGTGGACCGGTGCACGAGTTCATGGATCGGCGCTTCATCTCGGCCCGGCTGGACGAGAGTGTTCACCATGTCCTGCACCCGCACATGGAGCGGCGGGTCGAGGATATCCCGGTGCTGGACGGGGAGGGGCGACTGGCGGGCGTGATCCGGCTGGTGGACCTGGTTCGTGCGGCGATCGAGCCGTCGGACGACAGCATCGGCTGATCCTCAGCCGCCCGGTTCGCCGGCCAGATAGGAGGCCGCGGGATCGACCAGGAAACGCCCTTCCATCGCCCGGCGGCCGAGCAGCATGCGAAAGCGCATCGTGTCGCGGTCGGTCAGCGTCAGTTCGACGGCCCCCTCCATCTCCCCGATCACCATGCGCGTGCTGATCACGTAACGGTTCTCGCGGTGGCCGCCGGAGTCGGAGACCAGGCGACGATCGAGCAGTTCGGCCTCGCAACGGATGATGGTGTCGTTGTCCTGCTGGATCGGGTGCACCCCGATGCGGACCATGTCCCGCCCGTTGCGGCGAAACGGCTCGACGGCGAAGGCGTGCAGCGCCGAGGTCTTTGCGCCGGTATCCACCTTCGCCTTGATCCGGTCGATGCCGAGATCCGGCAGCGCGACCCATTCGCGCCAGCCCAGCCGGGAGAGCCGCTCGTTCATGTCCTCGAGTTCAGTCATGCGCGTCAGTCCTCGGAGACGTCCTCTTCCTCTGAGTGGTTGGCCTGGAAATCCTCCACCGAGCCGGCGATCTCGCTGACATCGCCCTTGAAGCGGGCGATGTGATAGACCGCGTCCCCCTCGTGAACCAGTGGTCGCTCGAGGCGCCCGATCACCACGCCGCTGCTGGTGGAGATGATTGCCTCGCGTCGGCCGCTGTAGGCATCGTCGACGTACCCCAGGGTCTCGCCGCGCGCCACCTCGGCGCCCAGGCGCACCGCCGTGGCCAGCATGCCGCTCTCCGGGGCGCGCACCCACAGGCTGCGCCGGGAGATGAACGGTTCCGGCCGCGCGGTCTTGCGTCGCGAGGGTGCCAGCATGCCGAGCGTGCGCATGACGCTAAGCACCCCCTGGGTGCCGGCGCGGATGGAGACCTCGTCGAATCGCAGTGCTTCGCCCGCTTCGTAGAGCAGCATCGGGATGCCCAGTTCGCCGGCGGCCGCCCGTAGCGAGCCGTCGCGCAGCGAGGCATTGAGCAGCACCGGCACGCCGAAGGCCTTCGCCAGTCGCAGGGTCTCCGGGTCATCGAGATTGCCGCGGATCTGCGGCAGGTTGGTGCGGTGCATCGCGCCGGTGTGCAGGTCGATGCCATGCGTGCAGCGCGTGACGATCTCCTCGAGAAACAGGTTCGCCAGGCGCGCGGCCAGCGAGCCCTCGTCGGAGCCGGGGAACGAACGATTGAGATCGCGCCGGTCCGGCAGGTAGCGGCTCTCATGAATCAGGCCGTAGGCGTTGACCACCGGCACGGCGATCAGCGTGCCTCGCAAACGAGAGAGGGCGCGGGTCTTGAGCACCCGGCGGATGATCTCGACCCCATTGAGCTCGTCGCCGTGCACGGCCGCGCAGACGAACAGGGTGGGGCCGTCACGACGGCCGTGGATGACGTGCACCGGCATGGAGAGCTCGGTGTGCGAGCTCAGTCGCGGCATCTGCAGGTCGACCAGGGCCCGGCTGCCGGGAGCGATCTTGCGGCCGGCGATCTCGAACGGTGCGCGCATGTCCTCAGCCGTGACCGCGGGTGCGGGTCAGGCCGCGCTTTGTGCGCCGTTCGGCCAGCCGTTTCTCGATGAACTGGATCTGCATGCCGGCGATGTCCTTGCCGGTGGCCTTCTCGATGCCCTCGAGGCCGGGCGAGGAGTTCACTTCCATGACCACCGCCCCGTGATTGGAGCGCAGCAGGTCGACACCGGCGACATTGAGGCCCATGGTCTTGGCCGCTCGCACGGCGGTGGAGCGCTCCTCGGGGGTGATGCGGATCAGGCTGGCCGAGCCGCCGCGGTGCAGGTTGGAGCGGAACTCGCCCTCGGCGCCCTGGCGCTTCATCGCCGCGACCACCTTGTCGCCGATGACGAAGCAGCGGATGTCGGCACCGTTGGCCTCGCGGATGTATTCCTGCACCAGGATGTTGGTCTTGGTGCCCATGAAGGCCTCGATGACGCTTTCCGCGGCCTGCTTGGTTTCGGCCAGCACCACGCCGATCCCCTGCGTGCCCTCGAGCAGCTTGATCACCAGCGGGGCGCCGCCGACCATCTTGATCAGGTCCTCGACGTCGTCGGGTCGGTGGGCGAAGCCGGTCACCGGCAGGCCGATGCCCTTGCGCGAGAGCAGCTGCAGCGAGCGCAGCTTGTCCCGCGAGCGACTGATGGCGACCGATTCGTTCAGCGGGGCGGTGCCCATCATCTCGAACTGCCGCAGCACCGCCGTGCCGTAGAAGGTGATCGAGGCGCCGATGCGCGGGATCACCGCGTCGAATCCCTCGAGTTCCTCGCCCTTGTAGTGCACCTCGGGATTGTTCGAGGCGATGTTCATGTAGCAGCGCAACACGTCGAGCACGCGGACCTCGTGACCGCGTTCCTCGGCCGCCTCGATCAGGCGACGAGTGGAGTAGAGCTTGGGGTTGCGCGACAGGATGGCGATCTTCATGGCTCGGCTTTATCTGGACGAAAAAAATGGGGGTGAGACGATCAAGGCACCGTGATGGGTGCCAACGGTCCCCCCAACTGTAGGAAAGATCGCGTCGGATTGGGCGGTGCCGGGGGAGATCGGCCGCGCGGCGGCGACCGAATCGGGGTCTGGTGCGGGTGGCCGGACTTGAACCGGCACGGCCTTTCGGCCTGCAGATTTTAAGTCTGCTGTGTCTACCAATTCCACCACACCCGCGGTGGGAGCACGTCGGGCGGTAGGCCCGGCGGGGCGGGCATTCTATCGCCTTTTCGGCCACCCCGCGACCGGCATGCAAGCCGGGGGATGTACGTTACACTGAGCGGCTTTAATCCATTCAGCGATGTTCATCCGGAGTCACGCGCAAGCATGTCAAAAGCCAACGGTCATCATCCCGCGTTCACCCTGGTGCGCTCGGTTCCCATCGAGGCGCTCAACCTGACCGTCGAGGAGTACCGGCACGACAAGACCGGCGCCCGGCACTACCACCTGGCGACCGACGACGAGCAGAACGTCTTCCTGGTCGGCCTGCGCACGGTGCCGGAGGACTCCACCGGCGTGGCGCACATCCTCGAGCACACCGCGCTGTGCGGCTCGGAGCGCTATCCGGTACGCGACCCGTTCTTCATGATGATCCGCCGGTCGCTGAATACCTTCATGAACGCGTTCACGTCGAGCGACTGGACCGCCTATCCGTTCGCCTCCTGCAACGAGAAGGACTTCTACAACCTGCTCGACGTGTACCTGGACGCGACCTTCTTCTCGCGCATCGACGAACTGGATTTCCGCCAGGAAGGCCACCGGGTCGAGTTCGAGCAGTGGGACGATCCGAGTACCCCGCTGACCTTCAAGGGCGTGGTCTTCAACGAGATGAAGGGCGCGATGAGCGACCCGACCTCGGTGCTGTGGCAGACGATGTCGCGCGAGCTGTTCCCGGACACCACCTATCACCACAACTCCGGTGGCGACCCGGCCCGGATTCCGGACCTCACCTACGAGCAGATGGTGGCGTTCTACAAGCGCTTCTACCATCCGTCGAACGCGGTGTTCATGACCTACGGCAACCAGCCGGTCGAGCGCCTGCAGAAAGAATTCGAGGAGCGCGCACTGGCTCGCTTCGAGGAAATCGACCCGGATTCGGCCGTGCCGCTGCAACCGATCTTCGCCGGGCCGAAGCAGGTCGAGGACGTCTACCCGCTCGACGATGACGACACCAGCGAAAAGACCCACCTCAACGTCGGCTGGATGCTGGGCGAGAGCGCCGATCTGGATGCGCGCCTCGAGGCGCAGCTGCTCGAGGGCGTGCTGCTGGAGAACAGCGCCTCGCCACTGCTGCGTGTACTGGAAACCACGGAACTGGGTGCCGCACCGTCGTCGGTGATGGGGCTGGAAGACTCGCAACGACAGATGGTGTTCGTTGCAGGACTCGAGGGCAGCGAGGCCGACCGCGCGCAAGACGTGGAAAAGCTGATCCTCGACACCCTGACCGAGGTGGCCGAAAAGGGCGTCGATGCCGACATGGTCGACTCGGTGCTCCATCAACTCGAGCTCTCGCAGCGTGAAGTGACCGGTGATGGTTTCCCCTACGGTCTGCACCTGATCGTCCAGGCCCTGCCGGCTGCGGTCCACGACAGTGACCCGATCAACCTCCTGGATCTGGAGCCGGCGCTCGAACGCCTGCGCGCGAAGGCCGACGATCCGCAGTTCATTCCCAACCTCGTCCGCCGGCTGCTGCTGGACAACCCGCACCGCGTGCGGCTGGTCCTGAAGCCGGACACCGAACTGTCCGCACGCCAGCAGGCCGAAGAGAAGGCTCGGCTGGCGGCGATGCAGGACACCCTCGGCGAGGACGACAAGCGCGAGATCGTCGAGCAGGCCCGGGCGCTGGCCGAGCGCCAGGCCGAGGAGGGGGACCTCTCCATCCTGCCGACGGTGACCCGCGAAGACATCCCGGCGGACATCGATATCCCGCAGCCCGCGCAGTTCGTCCACCAGCCGTCGAGTCAGCGCTGGTACAACCGCAGCACCAATGGTCTGGCTTATCTGCAACTGGCGATCGACCTGCCGGAGCTGACCCGCGACGAGATCGAGCTGATGCCGGTCTATACCGGCCTGTTGACCGAGCTGGGGGCGGGTGACCGGGATTACCTGCAGATGGCCGAGGCCGTCGCGGCCAAGACCGGCGGGTTTGCATCGGGTGCCTCGGTACGTGCCGGCATCAACGACATCCATGCAACGAGCGGTTTCTGGCTGCTCTCGGGCAAGTCGTTGATGCGCAATGCCGACGCCATGGTCGACCTGTTCCATCAGCACCTGGATGCCGCGCGCTTCGACGAGATCGATCGCATCTGCGATCTGGTCAGCCAGATGCGCTTCGGCACCGAGCAGGGTGTCGCCGGTCGCGGCCACATCCACGCGATGCTGCTCGCCTCGAGCGGCATGTCCGCGCGTGCCGCGCTGCGCCACGACACCGCTGGGGTGGCCGCGGTGCGGCGCATCAAGGCGATGGATGATGGCCTGGAGCAGGCCGAGTCGCGCTACGACCTGGCCGAGCGGCTCGCCCGCCTGCACGACAAGCTCAAGGGCGGCTTGCGCCACTACAACGTGGTCACCGAGCAGCGTCACTTCGCCGAGATGGCCCAGGCACTGCGCCCGCACATGCACCAGGGCGACACCGAGCGGCCGTTCCGCCTTGGCCACCACGAGGCACGGGTGCGCGAGGGTTGGGTCGGCAACCTGGCGGTGAACTACTGCGCCCAGGCACACGCCTGCGTGCCGCCCAAGCATCCGGATGCCGCCGCACTGGCGGTGCTCGGCGGCTTCATGCGCAACGGCTTCCTGCACACCGCCATCCGCGAGAAGGGCGGGGCCTACGGCGGCGGTGCCGGTTATGACGCCGAGTCCGGCAGTTTCCGCTTCTTCTCCTACCGTGACCCGCGGCTGGGTGAAACGCTCAAGGACTTCGGCCATGCGGTCGACTGGGTGGTCGACAACGCCCATGAAGATCGCACCGTCGACGAGGCGATCTTCGGCGTGATCGCCTCGATCGACAAGCCGGGCTCGCCGGCGGGCGAGGCCAAGAAGGCCTTCATGGACGAACTGCACGGCCGCACGCCCGAGGATCTGCGCGAGATGCGCGCCCGCGTGCTGGACGTCAGCCAGGACGACCTCAAGCGGGTGGCAGAGACCTATCTCAAGCCAGAGTCTGCCTCGGTCGGCGTGCTGGCGGGTCCGTCGCGCGAGGACGATCTGGCCGAGCTCGGCCTGGATATCGAACGGATCTGACCCGCCAAAGGCTAGACTGACGGCCGGAACAAGGCGGATACCCATGCGGCTACGCATGTCATGACCAAGGGAGGGGGAGCAATGCGCTGGATGATCGGGATCGGGCTGGCTGGCCTGCTGGTGGTGGCCTATTTTCTGCTGCCGATCCTCAGCCCTTTCGTGGTCGGCTTCATCATTGCCTACCTGTTCAATCCGGTGGTCACGCGGCTGGAGCGACACGGCGTGGCCCGTACTTGGGGCACCTCGCTGATCTTCCTGGTCGGCGCGCTATTGCTGCTGGTCGCGCTGGTGGCGCTTATTCCGGTTCTGATCGAGCAGACCGTCCGCCTGGTGCGTGTGTTCCCGCAGCTGCTCGACATCGTCCAGCAGCGGATCATTCCCTGGGTGACCCAGACCACGGGGCTGGAGCTGCATGTCGATCAACTGCGCGCCCTGGTGGTCTCCCACGGCGAGACCATCGCCAAGATGGTGGCCGGCGGGTTGTCCAACGTCTCGGCAACCGGGACCGCCGCGTTCATCGCCCTGATGAACCTGCTTTTGATCCCGGTGATCGCCTTCTACCTGCTGCGCGACTGGCCGAAGGTGATCGACCGCATCGAGCGGATGCTGCCGCGACACCGTGTCGATTCGATCGCCCTGATGGCGCGCGAGTCCGACAGCATGCTGGGCAACTTCCTGCGCGGTCAGCTGGCGGTCATGATCGCCAACGGCGTGACCTACTCGGTCGGCCTGACGGTGATCGGTCTGGAAACCGGTGTGGCGATCGGCATGTTCGCCGGGCTGGTCAGTTTCGTGCCGTATCTCGGCACCATCACCGGGGTCGGGCTGGCCCTGATCGCGATGTACATCCAGGCCGACAGCCTCTGGCCGCTGCTGCTGGTCCTGGGCGTGTTCGGCGTGGGGCAGGTGCTCGAGACGGTTGCCTGGCAGCCGCGCTTCGTCGGCAACGAGATGGGCATGCACCCGGTCGCCGTTATCTTCGCCGTGATGGCCGGCGGCCAGCTGTTCGGTTTCTTCGGCATCCTGCTGGCGCTGCCGGTCTCGGCGGTGCTGATCGTGCTGGGCGACCACGCCCTGGCGGCCTACCAGCAAAGCCGTTATTACCGGGGGCGCGACGAGCGCGCCTTGCCGCCGGGCGACGGCGACGAGCCGGCGGAGGGCTGATTTGCCCATGCAGCAGATCCCGCTGGCGTTGGACCTGGTCACGCCGACGAGCTTCGAGGGGTTCATCGGCAACGAGAACCTGCTGCTCAAGGCGACGCTCGCCGAGCAGGCCGCCGGCCATGGCGAGGCGCAGGTGTTCATCCACGGTCCGGCCGGCTCGGGCAAGTCGCACCTGGCCCAGGCGGCCTGCTATCACGCCGGTTCGATGGGGCGGCCGGCGGCCTACTGGCCCCTGCGCCAGATCGGCGGGCAGCTGGCGGCGGCCAGCGAACAGATCGATGCCTTTGCGCTGGCGGTGATCGACGATGTCGATGCACTGATCGGCCAGGACGAGGGCGAATTCCTGCTGTTCGACCTGATCAACCGGGCGCGCGAGGCCGAGGTGCCGCTGCTGCTGACGGCTTCGCGTCCGCCGGCCGACCTGCCGGTCAGGCTGGCGGATCTGGCCTCACGATTGAGCTGGGGGGCGGTGATGGCCGTGCACCTGCCCGGTGACGGCGAGAAGATCGAGTTGCTGCGTGCCCGCGCCCAGAGTCGCGGGCTGGAGATGCCGCATGCCACGGCGCAGTGGATGCTCGGGCATCTGCCGCGCGATGTCGGCACGTTGCTCGACGCGCTCGACCGGCTCGACCGCCAGTCGATGATCGCCAAGCGGCGCCTGACCATCCCCTTCGTGCGCGAGGTGCTGGTCGAGGCCGACTGAGCGCGAGGCGCGATTCGTCAGATCGTGTGACGGACGATGCGTGCCTTGTCGCGCTGCCAGTCGCGATCCTTGATGGTGGCGCGCTTGTCGTGCGACTTCTTGCCCTGGCCGAGGGCGATCTCGAGCTTGACCATGCCGCGCTTGAAGTAAAGCGCAGTGGGCACGATGGTGAAGCCCTTGCGTTCGACCTGGCCGATCAGCCGGGCCAGTTCGTGGTCGTGCAGCAGGAGCTTTCGGGTACGCGTCGGGTCCGGCCGGACGTGACTGGAGGCCTGCAGGAGCGGCGTGATTACCGCACCCAGCAGCCAGGCCTCGCCGTCCTTGATGATCACGTGCGCATCGGCGATCTGGGCCTTGCCGGCGCGCAGGGCCTTCACTTCCCAGCCCTCGAGTACCAGGCCGGCCTCGATGCGGTCGCCAAGGAAATAGTCGAACTTCGCCTTCTTGTTCAGGGCGATGGTCGACTGTCCGGTGGTGGGCTTCTTGTTCTTGCTCATGCGCGCATTCTAGCAGCATGTGCGCTTCTTCCCGCCGCCTGTCGAGACGCGATCTTCCCGCCGGCGCGGCTTGGCCGCCATGGCGCCATGGTGGTAGCTTTCAAGCCATTCGAACCGATCGGGGCAGGAGCCCCGTCCGTCCAAACCGAAGAGGAAGTCCGGTGTCCGCACAGCATCTCGAGAACCACCCGGAATGGAGTGGCCGGCTGGCCTTTATCCTGGCGTCGGCCGGCTCGGCCGTCGGCCTTGGCAACATCTGGAAGTTCCCCTACATCATGGGCGAGAACGGCGGCGGGGCGTTCGTCATGATCTACCTCGCCTGCCTGCTGATCGTGGCCACGCCGATCCTGATCAGCGAGGTCATGCTGGGGCGGCGGGCGCGGTCCAACCCGATTACCGGCATGGCCAAGCTCAGCCGCGAGGCCGGCGTCCACCCCGGCTGGCAGGTGATCGGCTGGATGGGCGTGCTCACCGGCTTTCTCATTCTGAGCTTCTATTCGGTGGTGATGGGCTGGGCATTGGCGTATGTCGAGAAGGCCGCCGACGGGGCGTTCGTCGGCGCGAGTGCCGATACCATTTCGGGACTGTTCGACAACATGGTCGCCAATCCCGGCACGCTGCTGTTCTGGCACACCGTGGCGATGATCATGACCGTCACGGTGGTCGCCCGCGGTGTGCGCGGCGGGCTCGAGCTGGCCACTCGCGTGATGATGCCGCTGCTGATCGTGATCCTGGTGCTACTGTTCGGCTACAACATCGGCACCTCGGGGTTCGCGCCGGCCATGGCGTTCATGTTCTCCCCGGACTTCTCCCAGGTCAGCGGTCAGACGGTGCTGGTCGCACTGGGGCACGCGTTCTTCACCCTCAGTCTCGGCATGGGCGCGATCATGGTGTACGGCTCCTACATGCCGAAGGGCACCTCGATCGTCCGCGCCGGGCTGTGGATCATCGTCCTGGATACCGGCATTGCGCTGCTGGCGGGCATGGTGATCTTCCCGATCGTCTTCTCCAACGGCATGAGCCCGGAGCAGGGCGCGGGCCTGGTGTTCCAGACCCTGCCGCTGGCACTGGGGCAGATGGAGTGGGGCTACTGGCTCGCGATCGTGCTGTTCGTGCTGGTGTCGATCGCGGCCTGGACCTCGGCGATCTCGCTGGTCGAACCGGCGGTCTCCTATCTGTGGGAGCGCTACGGTATCCGTCGGCTGCACTCGGCCGTGGCGGTGGGTGTGGCGACCTGGTCGCTGGGCGTGCTCGCCGCGCTGTCGTTCAACCTGCTGGGTGACGTCACTCTGTTCGGCAAGACGATCTTCGGCGTGCTCGAGTTCGCCACCGCCAATATCCTGTTGCCCGCCGGCGGCCTGCTGATCGCCCTGTTCGCCGCCTGGCGCATGCGCCGGGCCGATTCACGCGCCGAACTCGGTCTCGATGGCTGGCGCTATCGGCTGTGGTGGTGGCTGGCTGCTTTGGTTGCGCCGGCGGGGGTCGCGCTGGTGTTCGCCAACGGCCTCGGTTGGCTGGGCTAGGACGCGACTGATCGAACGGGCACTCTGCTAGACTCCGCGTTCCGAAACGATCGCCCACCGCCTTGGCCGGCAGTGGGGCATAAAACGCAAGGGCGACTTCCTCCCGGCATGAGTACCACCATCGAGCGACAGGTCGACGTGCCGTTTTCCGCGCTGCAGATGTACGCGCTGGTCAACGACATCGACGCCTACCCCGAATTCCTCCCCTGGTGCGAGCAGACCCGCGTGCTGGCGGCTTCCGGTGACGAGGTCGAGGCCAGTATCACCCTGCGAAAGGGCGCGATCCGCAAGACCTTCGTTACCCGCAATCACAACGAGCCGGGCTCGCGCATCGTGGTTACCCTGGTCGACGGCCCCTTCCGCCATCTCGATGGTTACTGGGGGTTCGAGGATCTGCCCGAAGGCGGTTCCCGGGTGACGCTCGACATGCGCTTTGAATTCTCCAACCGCTTTCTCGAACGGGCCATCGGTCCGGTATTTCGCGAGATCGTCAAGAGCCTGGTGGGTGCCTTCCGCAAGCGCGCTTTCCAGGTCTATCCGCGCGAGGACGAGGCATGAAGGTGGAGGTGGCCTACGCCAGGCCGGACGTCCAGGTCATTCTCGAGGTGGATGTGCCCGAAGGGGCGACCGCCGAGGAGGCGATCCGCGCCAGCGGCATCCTAGAGCGCTTCCCTGAGATCGATCTAACCAAGCAGAAGGTGGGGATCTTCTCCAAGGTGGCGCCGCTGTCGAAGGAGCTGAGCGAGTGGGATCGGGTCGAGATCTACCGGGCACTGATCGCCGACCCCAAGGCCGCGCGGCGCCAGCGCGCGCAGAAGGACAAGCAGGGCGACAAGAAAGGTGCCGCCAAGGCCGCCGGCGCGTCCGATGCGGCGGCGAAAGCCTCCTCGGCGGGGGGTAAGGGCGGCAATAAGGCGGCGGACACGAAAAAGCCGGCCGAGTAGCACCCGGCCGGCTTTTCGTTTTCCTGACGCGCTTTCCGCTTAGAGCGGGTCGCTGCCCGGCGGCGTGGTCGGCTGGTCCTCGGTGCCCAGCTCGTAGGGATCTTCTTCCGGGGCGGTGGCCGGCGCGGGGTCGTCCTCGCCGCCTTGCCGTTCTTCTTCCGGCAGTTCGGCGCTGTTCATCGATGGTGCCTTGGCGAGGTCCATGCCGTCCTGCGTGATCGCCGTGACCCGGCCGGAGGCACCGTACTCGACCACCAGCGTGTGCTGGAATGCCTTCTCCTTGCCGCGCTTGTCGTAGTAGAGATAGGTGTCGCGCTGCCCGGCGTGGAAGATGTCGTTGAGGCTGGGTGTGCCCAGCAGGCTGCGCACCTGTGCCTGCGACATGCCCTCATGAAGGCGCTCGACCTGCTCCTCCTCGATGATGTTTCCCTGCTGGATATCGGGCTGATAGACCTGGATAAAGCTCGGGACGTAGACCGACGAGCAGCCCGCGAGCAGGGTGGCGAGGAGCGGAAGTGTAAGAAGATGGCGCTGCATGATCCTGGAAAACCCTTTCCTGTGGTCTGGATGGCTTTACGACTGCGCACCAATCATACGCCGTCTGACCGGTGATGCCAGCATGCCTGAGCAAGGTGGCGCGCGCGATGGAGCGCGGTTCCGGGAATGGCGGCATCTTCGGTTACAATCCCGGAAAGGAAGCCCTTATTGAATCCAATGTCACTCTGCGCGCCTTAAGCCGGGCAGATGCAAGGCGACCGTCCGAGGGGAAGGGTTGTTCCCTTTTCAAGGACGGCAACGCAGCAGGTGACCGGCTCAAGGCGCGCCCTGTGGGTTCCGGCGAGCCGCCCGTGCTCGGTGTTGCGTCGTCTTGACGTGGCCACCGGCACGCCGGCGACGACGCGCCTTGATCACGAACGGCTCACCGGAACAGAGTGGCATCGGATTCAATTAGGGCTTCCTCAGCAACTCAACCGAATGCAATCGAGGGCAGAAGTTTTGGAACCCAGCGAACTCAAGAAGGCCGGCCTGAAGGTCACCCTGCCGCGGGTGAAGATTCTCGAGATCATCGAGGCGAATCCGGACTGGCACATGAGCGCCGAGGACGTCTACAAGGAGCTGCTCGCGCGGGGCGAAGAGATCGGTCTGGCCACGGTCTACCGGGTGCTGACCCAGTTCGAGACCGCCGACATCCTCAAGCGCCACCAGTTCGAGGGCGGCAAGGCCGTGTTCGAGCTGATCTCCAAGGGCGATCACGACCACCTGGTGTGCGTGAAGACCGGCCAGGTCGAGGAATTCCACGATCCGATCATCCAGGAGCGGATCGCCAAGATCGCCGACGAGTTCGATTTCGATCTCACCGACTACTCGCTGGTGATCTACGGCATCAGTCGCAAGGCGGCTGGCCGGAAATAACCGGCAACAGCCCGCTGAAAAACGCCCGCCCGTGACTCACGGGCGGGCGTTTTCGTTTCGGGATTCAGATCGAACTGTCGAGAAGCTCGCGGGCATGCGCCCGACTCTGCTCGGTGACCTCGCGGCCACCGAGCATGCGCGCGAGTTCGTCGATGCGTTGATCGGCATCCAGCCCGCGCACCCAGGTGCGGGTCGCATCGGAGAGCTCCTCCTTCTCGATGCGTGCCTGGTGGTGACCGTGGGCGGCGACCTGCGGCAGGTGGGTGACGCACAGCACTTGGCGGGACTCTCCCAGCGCGCGCAGGTGCGCACCGACGATTGCCGCTGTGGCCCCGCCGATGCCGGTGTCGACCTCGTCGAAGATGAAGGTGCCCACCGGGTCGTCGCCGGCGGTGAGCGTCTTCAGTGCCAGGCTCACGCGGGCGAGTTCGCCGCCCGAGGCGATCTGGTCGAGCGGGGCGACCGGCTGGCCGCGGTTGGCGCTGATCAGGAAGACGACCTCGTCGATGCCGCGTTCGCCGCGCCGCTCGGCCAGGGCCGCCGGTTGGGTGAGCTTCACCTCGAACTCGCCGTTGGGCATCCCCAGCTCGCGGATCGACGCCTTGAGACGCTCGGCCAGCTTCTTCGCACCGGCCTGTCGTTTCTTGCTCACCTCGGCGGCCAGCTTGTCGTAGGCGACGCGGTTCTTTTCCAGGCGGGTCTCGATCTCGCCAAGCGAACCGCCGACCTGGTTGAGCTGCTCGTGTTCCTCGCGCAGATCCGCGATGTGCTGCTCGAACATCTCCGGGGCGACCCGATGCTTGCGGGCCAGTTCATGCAGGGTATCCAGCCGCGATTCGACGGTGGCGAGGCGCTCCGGGTCGGCTTCGGCCGAGTCGAGTCGGTTGCGCAGGGTATCGACCGCCTCGGCGATCTGGATCTCGGCGGACTGAAGGGTCTCGATGACCGGGCCGAGCGACTCGTCCAGGTCGGCGATACGGGAGAGGGCCTGCTCGGCGGCGCCCACCCGATCGTGCGCGTTGCCGTCCTCGTCGAACAACGAAGCCATCTGATCGGCCAGCACCTGGCGCCACTCGTCCAGTCGCGACAGGCGCTTGAGCTCGGCATGCAGCTGGTTGAATTCGTCCGGTTGGGGATCGACGCGCTCTATTTCCTCGAGCTGGAAGTCGAGGAAGGCCAGGCGGTCGGCGCGGGAATCCTGCTCGGAGCGATGAGCGGCGAGCTGTTCCTCGTCGGCGTGAATTTCTCGGCTCAGGCGCCCGAGTTCGTCGACCTGAGCCTTGAGGTCGCAGAAGTGATCGAGCAGGGCGAGCTGCGTCTTGGCCTGCATCAGCCGCTGGTTCTGGTGCTGGCCGTGGATGTCGATCAGGTGCCGGCCGATGCCCTTGAGGGCCTGCCCCGGTACGGGGCGGCCGTTGATCCATGCCTTGGAGCGGCCGTCGCGCGAGAGCAGGCGGCGAACGATCAGCGGCATCAGTTCGCCTTCCGGTTCCTCGCCCAGTTCCTGTTCGTCGAGCCACAGGGCGGCCGGACCGTCGGCGGGCAACAGGAATTCACCGGTCACCTCGCCCTGGTCGCAGCCGGCGCGCAGCAGGTTCATGTTGGCCCGGTCCCCCAACAACAGGCCGATCGCGTCGATCAGGATCGACTTGCCCGCGCCGGTCTCGCCGGTGAGGGCGGTCATGCCGGCGGCGAAGTCGAGTTCGAGCTGATCGATCAGGGCGATCCGGCGAATCGAGAGGGTGGTCAGCATGATGGCAGGCGCTTCCTTTTACCGTGGCTCCGTGGTCCGGGGCGATCAGAACCGTTGTTCGCTCCAGCAGAGCTTGTCTCGCAGCAGCGAGTAGTGGTCGTGGCCGTCGGGATGGATCAGACGGATCTCGTGTTCGTACTTCGAGATCGCGAGCACGTCGCCGTGTTCCAGCGGCTGGTTGAGCTGGCCGTCGAAGCTGACCACGCCGCCGCCGCGCGAGCCTTCCACCGGGCGGATCTCGATCAGGTGGCGGGCGTCGACCACGATCGGCCGGTAGCTCAGCGTGTGCGGGCAGATCGAGACGATGCCGACCGCGTGCAGGTCCGGGGCGATCAATGGGCCGCCCGCGGACAGGGCGTAGGCGGTCGACCCGGTGGGCGTGCACACCACCACGCCGTCCGAGCGTTGCTGGTTGACCAGCGTGCCGTCGATGCTCATCTCGAACTCGACCATGCGGGCCGGGTCGCGCATCTTGAAGGTGATGTCGTTCAGGGCGACCGATTCCATGATGCGCGTGTCGTTGCGCATCAGGCTGCCCTGCAGCAGGAAGCGACGTTCCTCGGCGTATTTCCCTTCCAGGATGGCCGACAGGTGCCGTTCGACTTCGCGCGGGCTCACGTCGGCGAGAAAGCCGAGCCGGCCCAGGTTCACGCCCAGGATCGGCACCTCGTGGGAGCACAGCGAGCGCGCCGCGTTGAGCATGGTGCCGTCGCCGCCGATCACCACGATCAGATCGCGGTCGATGCGGTCGCGCGAGAATCGCTCGGCCTGGATCGACGGCACCGGGTTCTCGGCTCCCTCGTCGAGGGCCCAGTGCGCGCCGTGCCGTTCGGCCGCGGCGACGAGGTGCCGGTACACCTCGGCGAGCGCGTCGCCGCCGTTGGGCTTGATGATGATCCCCAGCCGGGTGAATGCCGGCGGCTCGGCGGGGGATTCGCGACGTGACGGAGAGGTCGAGTTCATGGTGTCAGTGAGTTGCTCCTGTCGGCCACTCGGTAGTTCGTCAGTGGTTGCCGGCGGACCATTTCAGCCCGATGATGCCGGCCACGATCATCGCGATAAACGCCAGGCGCACCAGCGAGGCGGGCTCCTTGAACCACAGGATGCCGAGAATGGCCACGCCGGTCGCGCCAATGCCGCTCCAGACTGCGTAGGCGGTCCCCATCGGGATGGTGCGCATCGCCACGGCCAGCAGGTAGAAGCTCAGCAGGGCGATCGCCAGCACGACGACCGTGGGAACCAGGCGGGCGAAGCCGTCGGTAAACCGCAGACCGGTCGCCCAGGCGATTTCCAGCAGGCCGGCCGCGAGCAGGATGAGCCAGGCATTCATGGCGTGATCGTAGTCCTCGCAGGGTGGTGCGATGCCCGCCGGGGCGGAACGGTTCCGAACCGCGCGGGCATAGAATTCGGCCCAGTCTAGCAAAAGGCACGGCCGCCGCATGCGGTCGATAAGCGTCGTCGGCAGGCGGGCTTGGCACTCTTTGCGGCCGAGTGCTAATTTAGCCGCCCGACGGGCATGTCCACGTACCACCGTGGGTCGCCCGTGAAGGACGTTGCCAACCAGCCATCAAGGTCTTGCGTATGACAGACGCCTGGAGTGAACTGCCCGAGCGGGCGCAGACCCTGCTTCGGGTGCTGATCGATCGCTACACCGACGAAGGTGCGCCGGTCGGCTCGCGTGCGCTGGCGCGCATGTCGGACCTGAATCTCAGCCCGGCCACCGTGCGCAACGTCATGGCCGATCTCGAGGATCTCGGCCTGGTGCGCGCGCCGCATACCTCCTCCGGGCGAGTGCCCACGGAGCTGGCCTATCGGCTGTTCGTCGACTCGCTTCTGGTCAGCCCTTCCAGGGCGCCGGTGGACGCCCGCCGGCTCGAGCGTGTCCTGCGCGAGGCGGTCGAGGACGACCCGCAACACCTGGCCGACACCGCCTCGAACCTGCTGTCCAGCCTGACCCAGTTTGCCGGGGTGGTCTCCATCCCGTCACGGGCCCGGGCGCTGTTCCGTCAGATCGACTTCGTCTCGCTGTCGCCCGGACGGGTGCTGATGGTGCTGGTGACCGACGACGGCGGGGTGCAGAACCGCATCATCCATCCGGAAAAGCCCTACAGTCAGGACGAACTGACCCGTTTTGCCAACTTCCTCAACGAGCGGCTCAACGGCCAGTCGATCCAGGCCCTGCGCGAGACCCTGGTTGCCGAACTCAAGCACACCCGCGAGCAGATCGAGGGCAATCTCAACGAAGCGATCGTGCTGGCGGAGGCCGCCGTCGAGGCGGTCGAGGACGAGGCCGGGGTGGCGGTGGCCGGGCAGACCAATCTGCTCGGCATCGACGAACTCGGCGATGTCGACCGCATGCGCCGGCTGTTCAACGCCTTCGCCGAGAAGCGCGAGCTGGTCTCCTTGCTGGACCAGTGCGAACGCGCCCAGGGCGTGAAGATCTTCATCGGCCGCGAATCGGGCTCGCCGAGCTTCGACGAGTGTGGTGTGGTCGGTGCCTCCTACGGCGTCGACGACGAGGTGGTGGGCGTGCTCGGGGTGGTCGGTCCGAAGCGCATGCCGTACGACCGCGTGATCTCGATCGTCGACGTCACCTCGCGACTGCTCTCGAGCGCCCTCTCGCGCCAGTAATCCGGCGCGTCCCGTCCCGGATCGCGCCTGCCCCCCTTGAAAAGATTTCCGATGCCCCAAGTATCCGGGCATCAGCGATTTCCAATCCAGACATCCATCCGTTTTTCAGGAGAGCTTCGATGACGGACAAGCCGGTCGATCAAGACGACATGACCCAGGGCATGAACGAGGAAAACCCGGAGCAGCCCGCCGAAGGCGAGGTCGAGCAGGGCGCCCAGGGCGGAGAGACGAGCGAGGTCGAGGAGCTCAAGGCGAAGCTCGCCGAGAAGGAGGAAGAGGTCCTGCGCATGGCCGCGGAGATGCAGAACGTGCGTCACCGGGCCGAGCGTGACGTCGAGTCGGCGCGCAAGTTCGCCCTCGAGCGCTTCGTCGAGGGCCTGCTGCCGGTGGTCGACTCGCTCGAACTGGGTATCGAGGCGACCGAGAAGGAGAACGCCACGCTGGAGAAGATCAAGGAGGGCGACGAGATGACCCTCAAGATGCTGATCCAGACGCTGGAGAAGTTCGGCGTCAAGCCCGTTCACCCGATCGGCGAGCGCTTCAACCCGGAACACCACCAGGCCATCAGCATGCAGCCGCACGACGGCGAGCCGGATCACGTCGTCGACGTGATGCAGAAGGGCTACCTGCTGAAGGACCGCGTCGTGCGCCCGGCCATGGTGGTCGTGTCCAAGCCGAACAACGACTGATTGACGCGGATTTTGGGCGGCCGGCTTGAAAAATCGGTCAGCGGCCGCACCTCGAAAGCCAAGGGCGGTTCGCAGGCGACACCCGCTGCGAGCTGCCAACAGATTCAACGCATACACAAAGAACGCTGGAGATACGCATTATGGGCAAGGTAATCGGTATCGACCTGGGGACGACCAACTCCTGTGTCGCGATCATGGACGGCAAGTCCGGCAAGGTAATCGAGAACGCTGAAGGCGCGCGCACCACCCCGTCGGTGGTCGCCTACGCCAATGACGGCGAGATCCTCGTCGGTCAGCCGGCCAAGCGCCAGGCCGTCACCAACCCGGAAAACACCCTCTACGCCGTCAAGCGCCTGATCGGCCGCAGCTTCGACGAGAAGGCGGTCCAGAAGGACATCAAGCTGATGCCCTACAAGATCGTCAAGGCCGACAACGGCGATGCCTGGGTCGAGGCCAATGGCAAGAAGATGGCGCCGCCGGAGGTGTCCGCCCGCGTCCTGATGAAGATCAAGAAGGACGTCGAGGCGTACCTCGGTGAAGAGGTGACCGAGGCGGTCATCACCGTGCCGGCCTACTTCAACGACAACCAGCGCCAGGCCACCAAGGATGCCGGCAAGATCGCCGGCCTCGAGGTCAAGCGCATCATCAACGAGCCGACCGCGGCGGCACTTGCCTACGGCATGGACAAGAAGGAAGGCGGCGATCGCAAGATCGCGGTCTACGACCTGGGTGGCGGTACCTTCGACATCTCGATCATCGAGGTGGCCGACATCGACGGCGAGAAGCAGTTCGAGGTCATGTCCACCAACGGTGACACCTTCCTGGGTGGCGAGGACTTCGACAACCGCCTGATCGACCATCTGGTCGACGAGTTCAAGAACGAGCAGGGCGTCGACCTGTCCCAGGACGCGCTCGCCATGCAGCGTCTGAAGGAAGCGGCCGAGAAGGCGAAGATCGAGCTGTCTTCGACCGAGCAGACCGACGTGAACCTGCCGTATATCACGGCGGATCAGAGCGGTCCGAAGCACATGAACATCAAGATCACCCGCGCCAAGCTCGAATCCTTGGTCGAGGAGCTGATCAAGCGCACCATCGATCCGTGCAAGATGGCACTCAAGGATGCCGGCGTCTCGGCCTCCGACATCGACGATGTGATCCTGGTCGGCGGTCAGACCCGCATGCCGAAGGTGCGCGACACGGTCGCCGAGTTCTTCGGCAAGGACCCGCGCAAGGACGTCAACCCGGACGAGGCCGTGGCCATCGGTGCGGCGATCCAGGGCGGCGTGCTCTCCGGCGGCGTCAACGACGTGCTGCTGCTTGACGTCACTCCGCTGTCGCTCGGTATCGAGACCATGGGCGGTGTCATGACCAAGCTGATCGAGAAGAACACCACCATCCCGACCAAGGCGAGCCAGACCTTCTCGACCGCCGAGGACAACCAGACGGCCGTGACCGTCCACGTCCTGCAGGGCGAGCGCGAGATGGCGAGCGGCAACAAGTCGCTGGGTCGCTTCGATCTGACCGAGATCCCGCCGGCGCCGCGCGGTCAGCCGCAGATCGAGGTCACCTTCGACATCGACGCCAACGGCATCCTGAACGTCTCGGCGAAGGACAAGGGCACCGGTCGCGAGCAGAAGATCGAGATCAAGGCGAGCTCCGGTCTGTCCGAGGAAGAAGTCCAGCGCATGGTCGACGATGCCGCCGCGCACGCCGACGAGGACAAGAAGCAGAAGGAGCTGGTCGAGGCGCGCAACCAGGGCGACGGCATCATCCACACCGTCGAGAAGGCGATGACCGATGCCGGCGATGCGCTGACCGACGACGACAAGAAGCCGGTCAACGAGGCCATCGAGGCGCTGCGTGAAGCCATGAAGGGCGACGACAAGGCCGAGATCGACGCCAAGGTCGAGGCCCTGTCCCAGGCCTCCGCCACGGTCATGCAGAAGGCCCAGGCGGCCGGCCAGGGCGCCGAAGGCGGTGCCGAGGCCGGTGACGAGCAGGCCAAGCAGGACGACGACGTCGTCGATGCCGAGTTCGAGGAAGTCAAGGACGACGACAAGAAGTAAGTCGTCGGCTTCCCGAGCCGAGATCATCCGTCCTCCGGGGCGGATGATTTTTCGTGTCACCCGGCCGCGCGTCGGGCGACACCCGATTCTCAAGACGGGTCGGCCGGTACACGGTGCGGCCCGTCAACGTATGCAACCCGGTGCGCCGTTGGCGGGCCGGGACAAACAGACAGCCGCAGAGATCGACCATGGCAAAACGTGACTACTACGAGGTGCTGGGGGTCAGCAAGAATGCCTCGGCCGACGAACTGAAGAAGGCCTATCGCCGTCTGGCGATGAAGCATCACCCGGACCGCAATCCGGGCGACGAGGAGGCCGAGACCCTGTTCAAGGAGGCCAAGGAGGCCTACGAGGTACTCTCCGACCCGCAGAAGCGTTCGGCCTACGACCAGTTCGGTCACGCCGGGGTCGACGGCCAGGGTGCCGGCGGTTTCGGTGGCGGCGGCTTCGGCGGTGGCGCCGGGTTCGCCGACATCTTCGGCGACGTCTTCGGCGACATCTTCGGCGGCGGTCGTGCCCGCGGCGGTGCCTCGCGCGGTGCCGACCTGCAGTACAACCTCAAGCTGTCGCTCGAGGAGGCCGTGCGCGGTACCACCGTCGAGATCCGCATCCCGACCACCGAGCCCTGCGAGACCTGTGACGGCAGCGGTGCCAAGCCGGGTACCGGCAAGACCACCTGTACCACCTGCGGCGGCCAGGGCGCGGTGCGCATCCAGCAGGGCTTCTTCTCCATCCAGCAGCCTTGCCCGGACTGCGGCGGCGAAGGCGAGAAGATCGAGGATCCCTGCACCGATTGCGGCGGCACCGGCCGGGTCGAGACGCAGAAGACCCTATCGGTCAAGATCCCGGCCGGCGTCGATACCGGCGATCGGATCCGCCATACCGGCGAGGGCGCGCCGGGCGAGAAGGGTGGTCCGCCGGGGGATCTGTACATCCTGATCGACATCAAGCCGCACCCGCTGTTCCGGCGAGACGATGCCGATCTGTTGTGCGACATGCCGATCAGCTTCGCCACCGCGGCACTGGGCGGCGAGATCGAGGTGCCGACGCTCGACGGCAAGGTCAAGCTCAAGATTCCCGAGGAGACCCAGACCGGCAAGACCTTCCGCATGCGCGGCAAGGGCGTGCGTCCGGTCCGGGGTGGTGCCCAGGGCGACCTGCTGGTGAACGTCCATGTCGAGACGCCGGTGAAGCTCAACAAGGAGCAGCGCGAGCTGCTCGAGGCATTCGAGCGTTCGCTGGGCACCGCCGGGGACGACAGCGTGGCCGAAAAGCACCGGCCGCGGCAGCATTCGTTCCTCGATTCGGTGAAGCGATTCTTCGACGATCTGCGGGGCGACTGATGCCCCGACGGTCACCGTCTGCCGGGGCTCGGTGCCTCGGCGGATGATGCCCCCGTCAATTGACTTTGCCGGGCGTTGTCTTTATATTCCGGTTCCCGCGAACATTGGCTTATAGAGTGATGCCGGGCCCCATTTGGGGCTTTTTTATTTTCCCGGGTGCGGACCCGGCGGCCACCCCGACGGGCGGCCATGACGTTTCCAGCAGAGGGTAGCGGCAGACGTGCAACGAATTCCGGCGGCGATCGAGGACATGCTCAAGCCGGTGGTCGAGGACCTCGGCTTCGAATGGGTTGGCGGCGAGTTCCGCGGCGGCCCTTCCGGCCTGCTGCGCGTCTACGTCGATCACGCGGACGGCATGACCCTCGACCACTGCGCCGAGATCAGCAACGAGCTGTCCGGTGTGCTCGATGTCGAGGATCCGTTCCCCGGCGCGTACCGG
The DNA here is from genome assembly GCF_001641825.1 of Guyparkeria sp. WRN-7. Taxonomy (GTDB): domain Bacteria; phylum Pseudomonadota; class Gammaproteobacteria; order Halothiobacillales; family Halothiobacillaceae; genus Guyparkeria. Next base: position 207,885 of record NZ_LRFH01000015.1, read on the forward strand.
CTGGAGATCTCCTCGCCGGGCGTGGAACGGCCGATGTTCCGTACCGAGGATTTCGCCCGTTTCGTCGGGCACCGCGTACGCCTGCGGCTGTACAAGCCGGTGGCGAAGCAGAAGAAGTTCGAGGGCGTCATTCAGGGCGTCGAAGGCGAGGACATTACCGTCCTGGTCGACGAGGTGGGCGAGCTGGTCTTCCGTTTCGAGGAAGTCGAAAAGGCCAACCTGGTCTATGAATTTGCCGACAACAGCAAGCGTGGCCGCAAGAAGGGCAAGAAGAAGGGCACCAAGCGGCGCACGGCGCGGAAATAGAGCGATCTGGCTAGCAACATGAACAAAGAAATCCTTTTTGTCGTCGATTCGGTTTCCAACGAGAAGGGCGTCGAGCGTGACGTGATCTTCGAGGCGATCGAGGCCGCACTCGCCCAGGCGGCGCGCAAGCGCCACGGTGGCGATATCGAGACGCGCGTCGAGATCGACCAGGAGAACGGCAGCTACCGCACCTTCCGTCGCTGGGAAGTGGTCGAGGGCGAAACCTCCGAGCACCCGGAGCGCGAGATCATCCTCGAGGCCGCCCAGATGGACGAGCCGGAGATCCAGGTCGGCGACTACGTCGAGGAAGAGATCGAGTCGGTCGAGTTCGGCCGCATCGCCGCGCAGGCCGCCAAGCAGGTGATCGTGCAGAAGGTCCGCGAGGCCGAGCGCCGCCAGGTGGTCGAGGCGTACCAGGATCGCAAGGGCGAGCTCATCATGGGGCTGGTCAAGCGCATCGACCGCGGCAACGTCATTCTCGACCTGGGCGGCAACGCCGAGGCGATCATCCCGCGCGACCAGATGATCGGTCGCGAGGCCGTTCGTCCGGGCGACCGCCTGCGTGGCTTCGTCACCGACGTGCGCCACGAGCCGCGCGGCCCGCAGATCTTCGTCTCGCGCACCGCGCCGGAATTCCTGATCGAGCTGTTCAAGCTCGAGGTGCCGGAGATCTCGCAGGGCTTGATCGAGATCGTCAGCGCCGCTCGCGACCCGGGTCTGCGCGCCAAGATCGCCGTGCTGTCCAACGACCCGCGTATCGATCCGGTCGGTACCTGCGTCGGTATGCGCGGCTCGCGGGTCCAGTCGGTGACCAACGAGCTCTCCGGTGAGCGGATTGATATCATCATCTGGGACGAGAACCCGGCCCAGTTCGTCATCAACGCGATGTCGCCGGCCGAGGTGGTCTCGATCGTCGTCGACGAGGACGCCGGCAGCATGGACGTCGCGGTCAGCGAGGAGAACCTCTCCAAGGCGATCGGCCGCGGCGGTCAGAACGTCCGTCTCGCCAGCCAGCTCACCAACTGGCAGATCAATGTCATGAGCGAGGAGCAGGCGATCGAGAAGGGCGAGGCGGAGACGCAGCGCATCGTCGAGCAGTTCATGGAGGCGCTGGACGTCGACCAGGAGGTGGGTGAAGTGCTGGTCGAGGCCGGCTTCACCACCATCGAGGAAATCGCCTACGTGCCGACCGAGGAACTGCTCGAGGTCGAGGGCTTCGACGAGAACATCGTCGAGGAGCTGCGTAACCGCGCCCGTGACGCCCTGCTCACCATGGCCATCTCGGGTGGCGGTGAAGCCGAGGAAGAAACCGAGTCGGCCGGCGAGGCGCTGGCCCTCGAGGAGCTCGACGGAATGACGGCCGAGCTGGCCGCCAACTTCCGCGAGAACAACATCACGGACTCGGAGGACGTCGCCGAGCTCTCGATCGATGAACTGACGGAATACGAAGGCGTGGACGAGGAGCTTGCCGGCCGGCTGATCATGGCCGCCCGAGCGCCCTGGTTCGCCTGAACGGTCGACCCGTTCGACCAGCCGCCACCGGCATGTGCCGACGGCGTGTAATCAATGTTTGATAGTTTGCAGGACCACAGGAGTCGTTAATGTCCGAGGTCACGGTTAAAGAATTGGCAAAAGTGGTAGGCGCCACCCCTGAACGGCTGCTTGAGCAACTGGCTGAAGCGGGCGTGACGGTCGCCTCCGTGGATGCCAGTATCAGTGACGACGACAAGATGAAGCTGCTGGCCCATCTGCGCAAGTCACGCGCATCCGGTGGTGAAGGCGAGGCGAAGAAGCCGTCCTCGCGCATTACCCTCAAGCGTCGCTCACAGTCGGAAATCAAGGTCGGCGGTGGCCGTAGCGGCAAGACCGTCGCGGTCGAGTACCGCCGGCGCAAGACCTACGTCCCGCGCGACGAAGTCGAGCAGGGCGAGGAGGCCGAAGAGGTCGCGGAGCAGGCAGCCGAAGAGCAGCCGGTGAGCGAGGCCCCGGCCGAGCCGGTCGAGGAGAAGCAGCCCGAGGCGCCGGCCGAGGCTGAAGCGGCCCCGGCGGAAGAAGCCGCTGCGGAAGAGGCCCCGTCCGAGGAAGCCGCGGCCGAGACGAGCGAGGCCCCGGCCGAGACCGAGGAAAAGGCGGAAGCGGCCGAAGAATCCAAGCCGGCCGAGGAAGATGCCCCTGCCGAGGAGCCGGAGGCTGCTGAAGCGGACGCCGACAAGGGCGAGTCCGAAGCGGGCGAGTCCGAGGAAAGCGCCGAGCGCAAGAAGAAGTCCCGCCTGCGCATCGTCGCGATGCCGGAAGAGGCGCCGGGCATCCCGGTCTCCGCCGACGAAGGCAAGCCCAAGCGCGGCAAGCACGGTGGCAAGGGCCGTCATGCCCGCGAGAATGCTCGCGAAGAACTGCATCTGGGCGCCGGTGCCGGCCGTCGTCGCAAGAAGGGCAAGAAAGGCATCGCGTCCAAGACGGCCGTGGCGACCCGCCATACCTTCGAGAAGCCGACTGCCCCGGTCGTGCGCGACGTCAACGTCCCCGAGTCGATCTCGGTCGAGGACCTGGCCCAGCGCATGGCGGTCAAGGGCGTCGACGTGGTCAAGGCCCTGTTCAACATGGGCGTGATGGCCACCATCAACCAGGTGCTCGATCAGGACACCGCGATCCTGGTCGTCGAGGAGATGGGCCATAACCCGCACGCCGAGTCCGAGACCGCGATCGAGGACGAGGCACTCGAGCAGGTCCAGCAGGGCGAGGAGAAGGCGCGTCCGCCGGTCGTCACCGTCATGGGTCACGTCGACCACGGCAAGACCTCGCTGCTCGACTACATTCGCCGTGCCAAGGTCACCGCGGGCGAGGCCGGCGGCATCACCCAGCACGTCGGTGCCTACCACGTGGATACGCCGCGCGGCACGGTCACCTTCCTCGATACCCCGGGGCACGAGGCGTTCACCGCCATGCGTGCCCGTGGGGCGAGCGCCACCGACGTCGTGGTGCTGGTCGTGGCGGCCGATGACGGCGTCATGCCGCAGACCAAGGAAGCGATCCACCACGCCCGTGCCGGCAACGTGCCGATGGTCGTGGCAGTCAACAAGATCGACAAGGACGGCGCCGACCCCGAGCGGGTCCGTGCCGAGCTCTCCCAGGAAGAGGTGATCTCCGAGGAGTGGGGCGGCGACACGCAGTTTGTGCACGTGTCTGCCCACACCGGGGAAGGAATCGACCAGCTGCTCGAGGCCATCCTGCTGCAGGCCGAACTGCAGGAGCTCAAGGCGCCGGCCGAGGGTCATGCCATCGGTACGGTGGTCGAGTCCTCGCTGGAGAAGGGCCGTGGTCCGGTCGCGACCATCCTGGTCCAGAGCGGCACGCTCAAGAAGGGCGACACCGTAGTGGTCGGCAAGGAGTACGGCCGCGTCCGTGCGCTCCTCGACGAGACCGGCAAGCAGGTCAAGTCGGCCGGCCCGTCGATCCCGGTGGTCCTGCTCGGTCTCTCCGGCACCCCGGAGGCCGGCGACGAGCTGGTCGTGATCGAAGACGAGAAGAAGGCGCGCGAGATCGCCGAGTTCCGCGAGGCGAAGCAGCGTGATTCGCGCCTGGCCGCCCAGCAGGCCGCCAAGCTCGAGAACCTCTTCGAACAGATGAAGGAAGGCGAGGTCGAGTCGCTGAACGTCTTGGTCAAGGCCGACGTGCAGGGCTCCGCCGAAGCCATCCGCGACAGCCTGCAGAAGCTGTCGACCGACGAGGTCAAGGTCAACGTCCTGATGAGTGGCGTCGGCGGCATCAACGAGTCCGACGTCAACCTCGCGGCCACCTCGAGTGCGATCGTGATCGGCTTCAACGTCCGCGCCGACGCGGCGGCACGCAAGGCCGCCGGCGAGCAGGACGTCGAGATCCGCTACTACTCGGTCATCTACGAGATGATCGACGAGATCAAGCAGGCCATGAGCGGCCTGCTGGGCACGGAGACCAAGGAACAGTTCGTCGGTCTGGCCGAGGTGCGCGACGTGTTCCGCTCGCCGAAGCTGGGCGCGATCGCCGGCTGCATGGTCACCGAAGGCCAGGTCAAGCGGAACAACCCGATCCGCGTCCTGCGCGACAACGTCGTCATCTACGAGGGCGAGCTCGAGTCGCTGCGCCGCTTCAAGGACGACGTCCAGGAAGTCCGCTCCGGCATGGAGTGCGGCATCGGCGTGAAGAACTACAACGACGTCAAGGTCGGCGACCAGATCGAGGTCTTCGAGCGGATCGAGGTCCAGCGGACGCTCTGAGATGGCACAGGGATTCCAGCGTCATCAACGCGTCGCCGGCCAGATCAAGCGCGAGATCGCCGAACTGATTCGTGACTCCGGCGTGGACAGCGGGCCGAATGCGCCGCTGACCATGCTGACGATCACGGACTGCGAGGTCTCGCGTGATCTCGCCCATGCCAAGATCTTCTACAGCGTGCTCAACGCCGACGAGCAGCCGGTAGCCGAGCAATGGCTTGGCGAGGCCGCCGGCTACCTGCGCGGCGAGCTGGGGCATCGCATGCGCCTGCGCATCGTGCCGCAGCTGACCTTCGTCTTCGACAACTCGATCGAGCAGGGCATGCAGATGGATGCCCTGATTCGCGCCGTTCGCGAACAGGACGGCGACGTCGACGAGGACAGCGAGTCCGACGACTCGTCCGAGTCGCGCTAAGTCCCCCGTTTCCTGATGGCACGCAAGCGTCGCGGTCGCGAGATCAACGGCATCGTCCTGTTCGACAAGTCCCTGGGGCTGAGTTCGAACCGGGCGCTGCAGCGTGTCCGCCGGCTGTTCAACGCTGCCAAGGCAGGTCATACCGGCAGCCTCGATCCGGCCGCGAGCGGCCTGTTGCCGGTCTGCTTCGGCCAGGCCACCCGCATTTCCGGTCTTTTGCTCGACGCCGACAAGACCTACCGCGTCACCGGCCGACTGGGTACCCGTACCGACAGTGGCGATCTCGAGGGCGAAGTGATCGAGACCCGCGAAGTCCCGCCGCTCGATGTCGAGACGATGGAAACGGTGCTGGCGCGCTTCCGCGGCCGCGTCGAGCAGGTGCCGCCGATGTATTCGGCGCTCAAGCACGAGGGCAAGCGCCTTTACGAGCTCGCCCGCGAAGGCAAGACCGTCGAACGCAAGGCGCGCACGATCGACTTCCACGAGATCACGCTCGAAGGCCTCTCCGAGACCGAGTTCACCCTGCGGGTGCACTCGAGCAAGGGGGCCTATATCCGCACGCTGGTCGAGGATGTCGGCGAGGCCATCGGCTGCGGCGCGGTGGTCACAGAGCTGCGCCGCGTCGGACTGGGGCCCTGGTCGATCGACGCCGACGACGGCCAGCGGGCGTATACCTTCGAGGATCTCGAGGCCCTCAGTGAGGAGGGCGGGCTCGAGGCGCTTGATCGTGTTATCCTCCCGATCGATTCGGCGCTGGGCGCCTATCCGGCCGTCGTGCTGGATGCGACCAGCGTCACACCGATTCGCCACGGTCATCCGGTGTTTGTGCCCAACGCGCCACAAACCGGGTGGTTTCGACTCTACGCACCCGACGACCTCTTCCTGGGTATGGGGGAAGTGCTGGATGACGGGCGAACGGCGCCGCGACGGTTGTTCGCGGCGCTATGACGGAGGCCTGCGGGCCTCACGGCATTGCGGGACGGTGGCTTGGTCGCCACTGACCCGCGATGGACTTTGAAAGCTTCACCCAGGCAGACGAGGAGAATTTCCATGTCACTGAACGAAAAGACCAAGGCCGATATCGTTGCCGAGTTCGGCAAGGACGCGAACGACACCGGTTCCCCGGAAGTCCAGGTCGCCCTGCTGACTCAGCGCATCCAGCACCTGACCGAGCACTTCGCCACCCACAAGCAGGATCACCATTCCCGCCGTGGCCTGCTCAAGCTGGTCAACCAGCGTCGCAAGATGCTCGACTACCTCAAGTCGAACAGCCTCGACCGCTATCACGACCTGATCAAGAAGCTCGGCCTGCGTAAGTAAGCGCTTGCCGTTACACTAGGAACCCGCCGCAAGCCGGCGGGTTTTTTGTTTGTGGGTCGGCCATGCGCGGCAGGCCCCGTCATCCAATCAGTGCAGGAGCCAAGCGTGGCAGTCAGCAAGCAGTCCTTCGAGTACGGTCAACACACGGTCACCCTGGAGACCGGCGAGATCGCCCGGCAAGCCAGCGGTGCCGTCATGGTCACCATGGGCGAGACCGTGGTGCTGGTCACCGCGGTGGTCGCGCCGACCGCCGATCCGGGCAAGGACTTCCTGCCGCTGACGGTGGAGTACCAGGAGAAGTTCTACGCCGCCGGGCGGGTGCCGGGCAGCTTCTTCCGCCGCGAGGGGCGTTCGAGCGAGGCCGAGACCCTGGTCGCCCGCCTGATCGACCGGCCGGTGCGTCCGCTGTTCGCCAAGGGCTTCACTCACGAGACCCAGGTGATCGCTCAGGTACTGTCGCTCGATCCGGAAGTGGACTCCGAGATCCCGGCGCTGATCGGTGCCTCTGCCGCACTGGCGCTCTCGGGCGCACCGTTTGCCGGGCCGATCGGTGCGGCGCGCATCGGCCACGTCGACGGCGAATTCGTCCTCAATCCCAGCCGCGCGCAGCTGACCGAATCCCGCCTCGACCTGGTGGTCGCGGGTACCGACAAGGCCGTGCTGATGGTGGAATCCGAGGCCGACCAGCTGCCCGAGAACGTCATGCTCGATGCGGTGATGTTCGGCCACGAGCAGATGCAGGTGGCCATCCGCGCGATCGAGGCACTGGCCGCCGAGGCCGGCCGCCCGCCGATCGAGTGGACCCCGCCGGCGGACAACAGCGAACTGTCTGGCCGGATCGAGCAGGCCTTCCGCGCCGAGATCGAGGCTGCCTATCAGATTGCCGACAAGGCCGAGCGTGGCAGCCGCCTGGGACAGATCCGGGGCGAGATCCGCGAACGGTTCGTCGACGAGTCGGCCGAGGAGCCGGTGACCGAGAAGGTGGTCGACGGGCTGACCAAGGGCATCGAATCCGACGTGGTGCGCGGCAACATCCTCGCCGGCAAACCGCGCATCGACGGGCGCGACACGCGCACGGTGCGCCCGATCAGCATTCGTACCGGCATGCTGCCGCGTGCACACGGCTCGGCACTGTTCACCCGTGGCGAGACGCAGGCGATGGTGGTTACCACCCTGGGTACCGCGCGGGATGCCCAGCTGATCGACGCGGTCGGCGGCGAGCGAAAGGAGCCGTTCCTGTTCCACTACAACTTCCCGCCGTTCTGTGTCGGCGAGACCGGGCGCTTCGGTGCGCCCAAGCGCCGCGAGATCGGCCATGGCAACCTCGCCCGCCGTGGCGTGATCGCCGCGCTGCCGCCGGCCGAGGAGTTTCCCTACACGATCCGGGTGGTATCGGAGATCACCGAGTCGAACGGTTCGTCCTCGATGGCCTCCGTCTGCGGGGCGTCGCTGGCGATGATGGATGCCGGCGTGCCGATGAAGGCGCCGGTGGCCGGTATCGCCATGGGCCTGATCAAGGAAGGCGACGAATTCGTGGTCCTGACCGACATCCTCGGTGACGAGGACCACCTCGGCGACATGGATTTCAAGGTCGCCGGCACCGCCGACGGCGTCAACGCCCTGCAGATGGACATCAAGATCGAGGGTATCAATCGCGAAATCATGGCCCAGGCGCTCGACGAGGCACTCGCCGGTCGCAGCTACATCCTTGGCCTGATGAACGAGGCGCTCTCCGAGGCACGCACGGACCTCTCGGCGCACGCACCGCGCTTCATCACCATGCGCATCAACCCCGAGCGCAAGGGCGATCTGATCGGCAAGGGCGGTTCGACCATCCAGGCGCTGACCAAGGAGACCGGGGCGCAGATCGACATCGGCGAGGAGGGCGTGGTGACCATTGCCGCGCCCAACGGCGAGGCCGCAGAGGAGGCGCGTCGCCGGGTCGAAGAGCTGACCGCGGAACTGGAGGTCGGCAAGATCTACCACGGCAAGGTCGCGCGGGTGGTCGACTTCGGCGCCTTCGTCACCATCGCACCCGGCAAGGACGGGCTGCTGCACATCTCGGAGATGGCCGAGGGGCGCGTCGAGAAGGTGACCGATATCGTCAACGAAGGCGACGAGATCGACGTCAAGCTGCTCGAGATCGATCGGCAGGGTCGACTGCGGTTGACGTTGCGATTCACGCGTTGATGCGGTTGGGCGTATGATTGATTCGGGTCGGGTGTGCCAGCACGCCGCGAACAGAATCGGTCAGGCGGGTTCCACCGTCGGCCGCCCCGAATAACCGAGGGACGAGCAGTAGACGTTCATGGGACAGGCCGAACATAATCCTGGTCGCGACGAAGCGGCCGAACGCATCGTGCAGTCCGTTCGACTGGCGCGCCAGCCAATCGTCGACGCGGATCTCAAGACCATCGGCTACGAGCTGCTCTACCGGGCGGCGGATGCCGACCAGGTGGCACGTATCGGCAATTCCAACCAGGCCACCGCCTCGACCGTGCTCAATGCCCTGAGCGAGATCGGGCTGGAAAGTCTGGTGGGAGGAAAGCAGGCCTTCATCAACGTGCCCAGCAAGCTGCTCTTCAGCGGTGTGCTGGAGGACATCGGCGCCCGCTCCGTGGTGCTCGAGGTGCTGGAGACGGTCGATTGCGACCAGCGTACCGGCGAGGCCATGCAGCGGATCAAGCAGGCCGGCTACCGCCTCGCGCTCGACGACTTTCCGCCCGACTGGATCGACAAGCCCTGCGTGGCCCACAGCCACTACGTGAAGTTCGACGTGTTCGCCGTGGGTGTCGATGCGGCCGCCGCGGCGGTTCCCGCTGCCCACCGGGCCGGTCTCAAGGTCATCGCCGAGAAGGTCGAGGACTGGGACGCCTACGACCGCCTGCGTGCCGCCGGCGTCGACTTCTTCCAGGGACACTTCGTCTCCAAGCCCGAAACGGTGGTACGCCCGACCGTACGGGCCTCCAAGGCCAACCTGATGGGGTTGCTGATCCTGCTGCAGGACGACGAGGCCTCTCTCGGCGAAATCGTCGAGCGGATCAATACCGATCTCGCCCTGAGCTATCGCCTGCTGCGCCTGGTCAATTCCGCGGCGATCGGGTTGCGCCGTCGGGTCGATTCGGTCGAGGAGGCCGTGCGCCTGCTGGGGCTCAATGCCGTGCGCAGTCTGGTGTACCTATCCGCGCTGACCGGGGTCGACGGCAAGCCGCCGGCCCTGATCCACAACACCATGATCCGGGCGCGCTTCGCCGAGTTGCTGGCGGCCCAGAGTCGCATGGCCAACCCGCCGACCGCCTTTCTGGTCGGGCTGTTCTCCAATCTCGATGCGTTCTACAACCAGCCGCTCGCCCAGTTGATCGAGGAGCTGCCGCTGACCGAGGATGTCGGCAAGGCATTGCTGGAGGGGCAGGGCGCCCTGGGCGAACTGCTCGAGTACGTGCGTTTCTACGAGAAGGGCCAATGGCTCGAGGGAGACGGCGAGAGCGGGGTGGACTCGCTCAACGAGGTGGCGCCCCACTGCTACCTGGATGCCGTGCGCTGGGACGAGGCATTGCGGGAATCGCTGGGCGGACCCTGATTCCGGTGTCGTGACCGTGCCGCCGGGCAAGAAAAAGGGCCGTGATCGAAACGATCACGGCCCTTTGCCGTTTCGGTGACTCGGATGAGTCAGAACCGGCCGATGCTGGGATTGATGTAGCTCAGCATCTCGCTGTGCTGGCGGTTCATGCGCCGGATGATCTCGCGGATGCTGTGCACGATCGATCGCATCACCTTGTAGACCAGGATCGGATGGTCGACCAGCAGGGACTCGAGATGGGCCCGGTCGAGGGTCACCACCTGGGCATCGCCCACGGCGCGCAGGGTGGCGCTGTGGGGGGAGCCGTCGAGAAAGCCGGACTCGCCGGCGAGTTGCCCTGCCTCGAGCAGTGACAGCGTGTCGGAGAACCCGCGACCGGTATCGCGGCTGACCGCGAAGCGTCCGCTGATGATCACGAACAGCGTGTCGCTCGGCGTGCCCTCCTCGAAGAGGATCTCGCCGTTGGTCACGGCCCGCCGCTGGCAGACACCGGCCAGCAGTCGGCACTGGTCATCACTGAGTTCCTGGCCCAGCGCGGTCTGCTTGAGTTCCTCGCCGGTTACGACTTGTTGCGTCATGGTCTTTCCTGTTGCCTCGTGACGGAATGGCGTCGGCCCGGATCAGGGCATGGCCTTGAGCGGTTCGGCCGGCAGGCCGCCCATGTCGGAACGGTCGCCGTCGTCCGCAGCATCGGCCTCGGTCGGTTCGGCCATCGCTTCGGTGTCGTCCGCGCCGCTTTGCTCGGCATCTTCGTCCCGGTCGACCATGGAGCGGACCTCGTTGGTCAGGATCTCGACGTTGGCCTCGCTGCGCAGCGCCTCGATCTTGTCGCTGATGGCCTGACGGCGGATGCGGTCCTCAAGCTCCGGGCGCATCTGCTCGAAGCTCGGCGGCGGGCTCTTGCGCACGCCCTCGAGCTTGATGATATGCCAGCCGAACTGACTCTCGACCGGCTCCTCGCCCAGCTCGCCCGGCGCGAGTTCCGCGACCGCATTGGCGAACGGCTCGACCATCTGCTCCAGGCTGAACCAGCCCAGATCGCCACCGGCCTCGCCGGATACCGTATCGGTGGAGTGCTCCTGGGCCAGCTCGGCGAAGTCCGCGCCGTTCTGGAGTTCCTCGAGCAGTTCGCGTGCCTTGTCCTCGTCCTTGACCAGGATGTGCCAGGCGCGGTGCTGCTCCTCGCCACCCAGGTTCTCGACCGCCTTCTCGTAGGCCGCCTCGAGCTCGGCCTCGCTGATTTCGACGCTGGCGAGGTACTCGGTCAGGTAGGTGTTGGCCAGCTGGTTGTCGATCGCGTTCTGGATGCGGGCCTGGGTGCTGGGGTCGTTATGCAGGCCCTGCTCGCGTGCCTGGTTGGCGAGCAGACGCAGTTCGACCATCCGGCTGACCAGGCGGCTCTCGGGGACGCCGGCGCCGAGGTTTTCCTTCACGACCTCGAGGTTCTCACGGTACAGCGGGCTACCGTTGATCCGCGCGATCACCTCGCCACCGGCAATGGTGGCGTAGTCGCTGCCGGTCGCGCTCTGGCCGAGCGGGGTCTTGCTGGCCGTCTCGGCGCCATTGTTGTCGCAGCCGCTCATCAGGCCGGCGCTCAGCAGAAGGCTTGCGCCAACGGCAATCGCCAGCGGGCGACGGCGGTGAGCAGGGCGTCGTTCGGTGATCAGCTTGCTATCCATGAAGTGGTCCTGTTGTCGGTGGTTGTCGTTTGTTGTCTGTTCTTGCCGCCGCGAGGGTGTCAGCCGGTCGCACCGAAGATCGGCTTGTAATGGCGGACTTCGACCGTTTCGTAGACCCCGCCATGGCTGAAGGGGTCATCGTCCGCCCAGCGCCAGGCCGCGTCGATGTCCTCGAAGCGGGCGACGATCAGGCTGCCCGCGACCCCGAGGTCGGGCCGCGCCGGGTCGACCGGCAGCGGGCCGGCGATCAGGATGCGCCCGTCGGCCTGCATCGCCTCGAGCCGTTCACGGTGCTCGTCGCGGTGCTTGGCGCGCAGCTCGGCGCTGTTGGCGACGTCTTTGGCCAAGATCATAAACCATTGCATCGGACGGTCCTCTCCCTGCTATTGCGTGAGTCACTGCCGCTCGTCGTCCTGCGACGGGCCCGAGTCGGCCTCGGCCTCGATCGGCCGTTCGGCGTAAAGGCCCAGGTACAGCCCCTGGAGGATCATGAACACGAAGGTCATGCCCATCAAGCCGAACAGCTTGAAGTTGACCCATACCTCTTCGGAGAACTGGTAGGCCACCCAGATGTTGACCACGCCGGAGAGGACGAAGAAGCCCACCCAGGCCCAGTTGACCCGGTGCCAGATCGCGCGCGGCACCTGGATGACGTGTTCCATCATCCGCTGTACCAGCGGCTTGCTGCCGACGAAGGCGCTACCCAGGAAGACCAGGGCAAACAGCCAGTTGAGGATGGTCGGCTTCCACATGATGAACAGCGGGTTCTGCAATATCAGCGTCATGCCGCCGAACAGCACGATCAGGCCGGCCGAGATCCAGTGCATCCGCTCGACCTTGCGCCACATGAGCCAGCCGGCGGCGATCTGGACCACCGAGGCCACCATGGCCACGCCCGTGGCGACATAGATGCCCTCGAGGTGGTAGGCGCCGAAGAACAGCAGGATGGGGAAGAAGTCGAACAGGAATTTCATCGCGTTTCGTTTTCCGGTCGGTACCGTGGTGGCGGGAAGGCATCCCGGGGTGCTTGCAGTACACTAACATGGGGCTGCGAGCCCGAGGGAGCGGTCGTTCGGGCCGGTTGTCCCGGGGCGTCGTCGCCGACATTCAAACGAGGGGCCCATGCCCATGAGCCGACAGCTCGAGATTCATCCCGAGACACCCCAGCCGCGCCTGGTCAAGCAGGCCGCGCAGGCGATCGCCGCCGGAGAGATCGTCGTCCTGCCGACGGATTCGGGCTATGCGCTCGCCTGCCGGCTGGAGGACAAGAACGCGCTCGAACGGATCGCGCGGATCCGGCGCGACGACGGACCTCACCATATGACGCTCTCGGTGCGCGATCTATCCGAGCTGGGGGTCTACGCGAAGGTCGACAACGTCCAGTTCCGCTTTTTGAAGAGTCACATCCCCGGCCCCTATACCTTCATTCTGCCGGCCACCCGGGAGGTGCCGCGCCGCCTGCAGCACGAGAAGAAGCGTTCGCTGGGCCTGCGTGTGCCGTCGCACCCGGTGCTGCGGGCGGTTCTCGAGGCACTGGATGCGCCCATCCTCAGCGCCTCGCTGGCGATCCCCGATCTTGACGAGCCGCTGGACGATCCCGAGCTGTTCCCGGCCGCGGTCAACAACCAGGTCGACCTGGTCGTGTCGACCGGCTTCCTGGAGCAGCAGCCCGGCACGATCATCGACCTGACCGGCGAGGGCGTGGAGATCCTGCGCGAAGGCCTGGGCGGCATCCCGCCCGAACTGGCCGACTGAGCGGGCGTGCTGGAGCTCTCGCTACTGCAGAAGATCGCGATCGGCATCGTGCCGATCCTGCTGGCGGTGACCGTCCATGAAGCCGCCCACGGCTATGTCGCCAACGCGTTCGGCGACCCCACCGCCAAGCGTGCCGGCCGTCTGACCCTCAACCCGATCCGTCATGTCGATCTGCTGGGCACCATCATCGTGCCGCTGCTGATGTACCTGTTCACCCAGTTCGTGTTCGGCTGGGCCAAGCCGGTGCCGATCAATGCCGCGCGGTTGCGCAACCCGCGCCGGGACATGTTCCTGGTGGCGGCCGCTGGCCCGGGCGTGAACGTGCTGATGGCCGTGGGTTGGGCCCTGCTGACCGGGCTGGCGCTCAAGGGACTCGACGGGGGCTGGATGCTGGCCGAGCCGCTGGCCCTGATGGGGCAGGTGGGCATCTTCATCAACCTGATCCTGGCGGTGTTCAACCTGTTGCCGATCCTGCCGCTCGATGGCGGACGCATGCTGGTGGCCGTGCTGCCGGCGTCCTGGGGTGATCGCCTGTCGCACCTCGAGCCCTGGGGGCTGCCGATCGTGGTGGTGTTGCTGATCAGCGGGGTGCTGGCCGATATCCTGCTGCCCGTCATGGGTACGCTGCTCAACTGGTTCAACGCGCTGATCCATGTCTTCTGAGTCCCGCGACAACGCCGAGCTGCGCTGGGTCGATGCCACGCCACGGGTGTCGGGCGAGCCGATGGAGCAGTTGCCGCTGGATCTCTACATCCCGGCCGACGCGCTCGCGATCTGGCTGGAACAGTTCGAGGGGCCGCTCGACCTGTTGCTGTACCTGATCCGCAAGCACAATCTCGATATCCTCGAGATCCCGGTCGCGCGGGTCACCGAGCAGTACCTCGAGTACCTTGCCCTGATGAAGTCGATGGCGATCGAGCTGGCGGCGGAGTATTTGCTGATGGCGGCGTGGCTGGCCGAGATCAAGTCACGCATGCTGCTGCCGCCCGAACCGCGCGAGGACGACGAGGAGGAGCCGCTCGATCCGCGCGCCGAACTGGTCGAACGGCTGCTGGAGTACGAGCGCACCACGCGCGCGGCGGCCAACCTCGATGAACGCCCGCGCCGCGAACGCGACTGGTTCGACCTGTCCGTCGAGCCGCCCGAGCGGTTGCCGGCCCCACCGGTGCCCGCGGACCTCGCCGGACTGATCGCGGCGATGCAGGGCCTGCTGCGGGAGGGCAGCGTGCGCCGCGCTCACCACGTGCGCGCCGAGCCGCTTTCCATCCGCCAGCGGATGACCGAGATCCTCGATGCGCTGATCGAGCGGCCGCGTTGCGAACTGGCCGATATCTTCCGGGCCGAGGAGGGGCGCATGGGCGTGGCGGTCACCACGGTGGCGATACTGGAATTGACGCGTACTCGCGCGATCGACTGGTCGCAGGAGTCTCCCTTCGGCCCGGTGACGCTCTTCCGCGTGGTGGGAGAGCATGAGGACGCAGAGGACACGATGGAGGAAGGCGATGAGCGACCAACCGGCGAGTGAGCCGCCCGAGGGACTGATCGAGCTGGTCGAGGCGCTGCTGCTGGCGAGCGACGAGCCTTTGTCGGTCGAGACGCTGGGCGTGATGATCGGTCAGGAGACCTCGCCGGCGCTTATCGAGGCGACGCTAGATCGCATTGCCGCCCGCTGGGAGTCGCACCGCTTCGTCGAGCTGACCTCGCGCCGTCTCGATGGCCGGCCGGTCTGGCAGCTGGTGGCTGGCGCCGCGGTCGCGCCGTACCTCAAGGCGGCCGACCCGGGTCGCGCTCCGCGTCTGAGCCGGGCGGCGCTGGAGACCCTGGCCCTGATCGCGTGGCGCCAGCCGATCACCCGCGGCGAGATCGAGGCGGCCCGGGGCGTGGCGGTCAATCCGCAGATCCTCAAGCTTTTGACCGAGCGCGGCTGGGTGCGCAGTCTCGGGGTGAAGGACAGCCCGGGGCGGCCGGAAATGCTGGGCACGACCCGGCAGTTCCTGAGCGACTTCGGTATCGATTCGCTCGACGAGCTGCCGGACTTCGAGCGTTTTGCCGGGCAGGACGACATCGACGTGTGATTCTCAGGGGCAAGGGACGGGAGAGACCATGAGCCAGCATGCCAAGGACGAGATCCGCAGCCTCGATCAGCTGATGGATGAGGCGCGCAACTTGCCGCCGGTGCCCACTGCGGTGGTCGGCGCCGAGGCGGACCATATCGTCGAGGCGGCGCGCGACGCGGCCGCCGCCGGCCTGATCGAGCCGATACTGGTCGGGCGGGCCAGCCGCATCGAGGGGCTGATGACGGAGTTCGGCGTCGACTTTCCCGTAATCGACGCGGTCAGTGCCGAGGAAAGCGCTCGGCTGGCGGTGGAGGCAGTCGAGTCGGGCGAGGCGCGCCTACTGATGAAGGGGCAGATCCACAGCGACGTGTTCCTGCGGCCGATCATTCGCCATCTGCGCCGTGGACCGCGTATCTCGCACGTGTTCGTCGCCGAGCTGGCCAGCTATCACAAGCTGTTGTTTATCACCGACGCCGCCATCAACATCGAGCCGGACGTGCGTGCCAAGGCCGAGATCGTGCAGAACGCGGTCAACTTCACCTGGTGGCTGGGCAACGAGCGGGCTCGGGTGGCCGCCCTGTCGGCAACCGAGATGGTCAATCCGGCCATTCCCTCGACGCTGGACGCCGCCTGCCTGGCCAAGATGGGCGAGCGCGGCCAGATCGCGCATGCCCAGATCGACGGGCCGCTGGCCTTCGATAGCGCCGTTTCCGCCGAGTCGGCCCGCATCAAGGGCATCATCAGCCCGGTGGCCGGCCACGCCGACATCCTGTTGGTTCCCGATCTGGTCTCAGGCAATATTCTCTACAAGGATCTCGAATACCTTGCCGGAGCGCGATTTGCCGGCATCGTGCTGGGTGCCTGTGTACCCGTGGTGCTCACCTCGCGAGCCGATCCCGAGGAGGTGCGCCTGGCCTCCATCGCACTGGCGCGTGTCGCCGAGCACCGCCAGGCGCGGGTCGAATCGCTGCCGCCGTTCGAGGCCGGCAGCGGTGGCCATCCGCCGCACTGATGCCCTGACGCCCCGGCCCTACCCGTTAACACCAAAGTCCAAGGACTGCTGCCCATGCCACTGCACGAACTCGCCGGTCAGACTCCGCCGCGTGATTTTCTCGTCGACGTCCCGCGCCTGATCAGTGCCTATTACCAGACGGAACCTGATGCCGAAGACTCCTCGCAAGGCATCACCTTCGGCACCTCGGGGCACCGCGGGTCGAGTCTCAACGCCTCCTTCAACGAGGCGCATATTGCCGCGGTCACCGCGGCCCTGGTCGAGTATCGCAAGGCGCAAGGGTTCGACGGCCCGATCCTGATCGGCTTCGACACCCATGCGCTCGCCTGGCCGGCGTTCATGACCACCGTCGAGGTGCTCGCCGCCGCCGGCGTGCCGTTCCGCTTCCAGCACGACAACGCGCCCACGCCGACGCCGGTGATCTCGCAGGCGATCATCGCCGCGAACCGGGTCGGTGGCGCGCGCTGCGACGGCATCGTCCTGACGCCGTCGCACAACCCGCCGGCCGATGGTGGATTCAAGTACAACCCGCCACACGGCGGTCCGGCGGACACCGGGGCGACCGGCTGGATCGAGCGACGTGCCAACGAGCTGCTCTCCGACTGGCGGGCGATCCGTCGTCAGCCGTTCGATCGGGCGATCAAGAGCGATGTGGCCGAGGGTGTCGACTTCATCCGCCCCTATGTCGAGGCGCTCGACCGGGTGATCGACATGCAGGCGATCGCGAAGGCCGGGGTGTCGATCGGCGTCGATCCGATGGGTGGGGCGGGGCTGCCGTACTGGGAGCCGATCGCCGAGCACTATGGCCTGGACCTGACGGTGGTCAATCGCCAGGTCGAGCCGGACTTCCGCTTCATTCCGCTCGATCACGACGGCAAGATCCGCATGGACTGCTCCTCGCCGTACGCGATGGCGGGGCTCTTGAAGATCAAGGACCGCTTCGACGTCGCCTTCGGCAACGACACCGACGCCGATCGTCACGGGATCGTCAGCCCCGAGGGCGGCCTGATCAATCCCAACCACTTCCTGTCGGTGTCGATCGACTACCTCTTCGGTCACCGCAAGGAATGGGGTGGTGACCTCAAGGTCGGCAAGACGGCAGTGTCCAGCTCGATGATCGACCGGGTGGCCGGCGGGCTCGGGCGTGACGTGTACGAGACGCCGGTGGGCATCAAGTGGTTCCAGCCGGGGCTGACCGACGGCTGGCTGGGCTTCGGTGGCGAGGAGTCCGCCGGCGCCACGTTCCTGTCACGCAACGGCGAGGTCTGGAACACCGACAAGGACGGCCTGACCATGGGCCTGCTGGCCGCCGAGATCCTTGCGGTGACCGGCGAGGACGTCTGGGCCCGCTTCAACCGCCTCATCGATGCCTACGGCCAGCCGTTCTATGCCCGCCGCGACGCCGCGCTCGCCCCGGAGCAGAAGGCGCGCTTCAAGGCGCTCAACCCCGATTCGCTCGGCATCACCGAACTGGCCGGCGAGCCGGTCACCGGCGTGCGCACCCGGGCGCCGGGCAACGACGAGCCGATCGGCGGGCTCAAGGTCGAGACCGCCAACGGCTGG
>NZ_LRFH01000016.1 GCF_001641825.1 Guyparkeria sp. WRN-7
TCGCGGCGCGCCCGTCGGGCACCGAGCCGATCTACAAGATCTACGCCGAGAGCTTCCACGATGCCGCACACCTCGAGCAGATCCTCGAGCAGGCGCAGGGCGTCGTCGGTGAGGCGCTGGGCGACTGATCGCGCCGTCGAATCCGCGTCCGCCATGGACGCGGCGCGGGCAAATCGCTATCATGCCCCGCTCATCGCGCCCGTAGCTCAGCTGGATAGAGTGTCGGCCTCCGAAGCCGAAGGTCACAGGTTCGAATCCTGTCGGGCGCACCAGACAGAAGGGCGTGCATGCGCCTTGCGAGAAAAGCCCCCGAGCGTGTCCGCCGGGGGCTTTTTGCATGGTGGGTCAGGGCCGGGGCTCAGTGGCTGTCCGAGACCGTGATGATGTTGCGGTTGTCCTCCAGGCAGCCGACCAGATCCGTCAGCGGCATGGGGCGGGCGAACAGGTAGCCCTGCAGGCTGTCGCAGCCCCAATTGACCAGAATGTCCCGCTGTGCCTCGGTTTCGATGCCCTCGGCGATCACCGTGATGCCGAGGTGATGCGCCATCGAGATGATGCCCTGGACGATCGCCGCATCGTCGGCGCTGTCCTCGACCCCTTGGATGAAGCTGCGATCGATCTTGATCTTGTCGATGGGCAGGTGCTTCAGATAGCTCAGGCTGGAGAAACCGGTGCCGAAATCGTCGATCGAGACGCTGACGGTGCTGTCGCGCAGCTGGTGCAGGGTCTCGATCGCCGAGTCGGTCTCGCTCATCAGGATGCCCTCGGTCAGTTCCAGTTCCAGACGGCTGGCGGGCAGGCCGGTGAGTTCGAGCATGCGGTGGATGGTGGCGAGGAAATTGGGCCGGTGGAACTGCACCGGCGAGAGGTTGATCGCCATTCGACCTTCTTCGAGCCCGTGGTCGACCAAGGTCTTCATGTCCCGGCAGGCCCGTTCGAGCACCCATTCGCTCAAGGGGATGATCTGCCCGGTCTCCTCGGCCAGCGGGATGAAGGTGGCCGGCGAGACCCAGCCGTGTTCGGGGTGGTGCCAGCGCAACAGGGCCTCGAAGCCGGTGATCTCGCGATCCGAGCCGCGTACCAGCGGCTGGTAGAAGACGTGAAAGTCGTGGTGCTCGAGTGCTTCCTGCAGGTCGTTGCGCAGACCCACGCGGCGGCGCACCTGCTTGTTGATCTCCTCGTTGAAGATCTGGCAGGTATTGCGTCCCTGCTGCTTGGCCCGATACATCGCCATGTCGGCCTGCTGGATCAGCGACTGCGGCTTTTTCGTGTCCGGCTCGCTGATCGTGATGCCGATGCTCGCGCTCAGATAGAGTTCGTGTTCGTCGACGTGGTAGGGCCGGCTGATGTCCGGCAGCAGACGCTCTGCCACCAGCAGTGCCTCGTCCTCGCCGTCGATGTCCGCCAGCAGGGCGACGAATTCGTCACCACCAAAGCGCGCCAGGGTGTCCTCGGCCCGCATCTGCGCAGCCAGGCGGCGCGAGACCTCGATCAGGATCTTGTCGCCGACCGCATGGCCCAGGCTGTCGTTGATCGGCTTGAATTCGTCGAGGTCGATGAAGAGGACCGCGACTCGGTTGCCGCGTCGTTTCGACAGCTCGACGGTGTGCTGCAGCCGGTCCTCGAACAGTGAGCGGTTCGCGAGCCCGGTCAGGCTGTCGTGCGTGGCGTTGAAGGCCAGCTGGGCCTCGTAGGACTTGTGTGCCGAGACGTCGTTCTGCAACCCGACGAAGTGGCTCACCTCGCCCGATTCGTCCTCAACCGGCGCGATGTGCAGCTCGTTCCAGAACTGGCTGCCGTCCTTGCGGTAGTTGCGCAGCAGCACCCGGACCGGCCTTTGTTCGACCAGTGCCTCGCGGATCTCGTCGACCGCCTCGGGGTCGGTCCGCTCGCCCTGCAGGAAACGGCAGTTGTGCCCCAGGACTTCCTCGGCGCTGTAGCCGGTGATGCGGGTGAAGGCGGCGTTGGTGTAGACGATCGGCAGGCCCGGGCGGCGTGCATCGGCGATCACCACGCCGTGGATGCTCGCCTCGACACTGCGTTCGAGCGTGCGCAGGCGACGCTCCTGGCGCTTGCGCACGGTGATGTCCTTGGCGATGCCGAAGACCGCCTCGATGCGACCGTTGATCACCATCGGCAGGTAGCTGACGTCGAAGTCGTGGCGGCTGCCGTCGCCGTGGTTGACCGTCAGTTCCGAGCTCTGGGTGCGGCCGCGGATGGTGCGTTCGATCGCGCGGGTCACGCGTGACTGGTCGGCCGGGTCGATCAGCTCGATCAGGGAGTGGCCTTCAAGCTCGCGCGCCGGGCGGTCGAACATGGCCTCGGTGGCATGATTGAACCCCTTGAGGCGTCCGCCGGCCGTCAGCGAGAACACCGCGTCCGGGTTGTAGGTGAACAACGAGCGATAGCGTTGCTCGTTCTCTTCCAGCGCGCTGCGGTCGCGATGCCGTTCGATCGCCAGGGAAACCAGGTCGGCGGCACGCGCGATCTGTCGCTGATGGCTGGGCGAGGGCCGACCCGGTGTCTCCCGATAGCTGGCGAACGTACCCAGCACCTCGCCGTCGGAGTCCAGCAACGGGTAGGACCAGCATGAACGCAGGCCGTTTTCCCGCGTGATCTCGTGGAAGCCGGACCATCTGGGATCGGTGGCGATGTCCTCGCTGAACACCGGTTCCCTCCGGCAGGCGGCGGTGCCGCAGGAGCCGACTTCGGTCAGCGGTATGGAGGCGATGGCATCTCGATAGCTGGCGGACAGGCTGGGCGCCGCGGCGAGTTTCAGGGTGGTGCCATCGGCGTCCGCAAGCATGATCGAGCAGTGCGAAGAAGGCTGGTGTTCCTCGAGCAGTTCGCATATCGAGCGCAGGGTGTGTTCCAGCGAGTCGGAATGCAGGATCATCTGCTGGATCGCCTGCTGCGATTCGAGCTCCCGGCGCGTCATCGTCAGCCGTCGTGCGTGGGCCAGGCGGCTGCGGCCGGTCGCCAGCAGCAGCACGACCAGCTGGGTGATCGCCAGCCCGACCAGGGCGGCGGCAGCGGGCAGGAGTGCGCCGACCCCGACCCGGGTGCCCTCCTCGAGATAGCCCCGGGCCAGCAGGGTCGTGCCGAACGGCAAAGCGAGTTCGCGTTCGGCCAGCAGGGCCTTGTACCCAAGACCCATCTGATCACCGTAGAGCTCGATGGTGCCTCTGTCGCCCAGGGAGAACTGCACGGCGACGGGGCCCGTGTTGGGTGGCAGGGCCTTGGCGGCAAGCCGATCGAAGTCGAGCAGGGCCAGCATCTGCTGCTCGTCTCGCCCGGGGATGGGCATGGGGATCGCCACCATGCTCGTGTTCTGACCGCGCGAGGGCAGGCCGGGCAGCAGCATCAGGCGGGGAGCGGGATCGGCCGCCTGCAGCCAGGTCCGTGTGCCTTCGTCACCGAGCAGCTGCCGCATCAATCGCTCGCCGCCGGGGCCACGGCTTCTGTGCCAGACGACATTCTTGTCGCGGTCGAGGGTAGCCAGCAACTGCAGGCTTTCCAGGTCCGCGAAGTAGCTTTGCGATTCCCGCTCGCGAATGAAGTCGGCCGTGGGTAACTGATTGAACATCCGCCAGCGGGTCGAGAGGCGGCGCAGTGCCTCGACGCGGCTGGTCAGTGCCTGTTGGCTGAGGATCTCGACCCGGTCCAGCTCGGATTCGCCGATGGCCTGAAGTTGGCGGTTGTGATCAAGCGAGAACTGGTACCAGGCCAGGGCGCTGAGCAGTGAGCCGACAATGGCGGCCGCTACTGCCAGCCCGCCCAGCTCATCCAGCCGTTGGATGTTCCGTCGGCTGGCGAGCCACATCGCCCCGCCGAACAGCAGAATGAACAGGATGGCTACCCAGGCGGCGGTGGAGTGAAACTGCAGCCACGGTGCGTTGCCCAGCAGCATCCACAGCGCCGAGACGCCGCCGAGGAACAGCATCAATCCGCCTACCCATTGCCAGGGGCGGCGCACCAGCGGCGAATCGCCGGGGATCATCAGGCAGAAGGCGATCGCGGCGAGCAGCAGGGCCGCCTCGATCGACAGGTGGTCGTGTGCGATGTGGCTTGGGTCCAGCGAGCCTGGCAGGTGGATGCCGTTGGTCGCGGCGCTGAACCCGATCAGGAACAGCAGCCCCATCCCGGCGGTGTAGTGGAGCGGGCGCCAGCGCTGCAGATGGCCGCCCAGGCCCAGACCCGCGAGCAGCGCGGCCACGGCGCTTTCCCTCGTCAGCGGCAGTCCAAGTGGGCCCGGCTCGGGGATCAGCAAGGGCGCGACCAGTCCAACGGCGCCGATGGTGACGCAGGCGGCGGCCACCATCAGCAGGTAGGACTTGATCAGGATGGGTGTGTCGGTCGTGGCTTTCATGTGTGCCCGGCCATGGCGCGAGTTGCGCCGAGTGCGTGATTATGAGTCAAGCTAATCGTTTTCTCCGCTAGGGACAAATCAATCTTTTTTGCTCGCCCATTGGTCGATGGCCCGTTGCCATGTCGGTCCGGCGCTCACAGCCACCGGCGCGTCTGGTCGCGATACCGACCGAATCGCTCGCCGAAATGCCGCTCCAGCGCCGCTTCCTCGCCACGGACCTGAAAGCGGTCGATGAACAGGACGAACAGGACCACGACGATCAGGCCAAGAGGTTGGCCCAGCCAGAAGGCGGCGCCTGTCAGCAGCAGTGCATCACCCAGGTAGATGGGATTGCGGCTGAGCCGGTAGATGCCGGTGGTGACGAGGTGGGAGGCCCGTTCCGGGCGAAAGGGGTCGATGGTGGTATGCGCTCGCCAGAGTGACCAGACGGCCGCCAGCATCAGCCCGACCCCGGCGGCGAAAAAGACACCGGCCACCCAGGGCAGTCCGGACCATTCGACTGTGGTCGTCGGCCAGAGGTGGGAAAGTCCGTACATCAGGCCGATGCCGATCAGCAGGGCAACGGGGGGCGGGATCAGTCGGGTGAGCATGCGGGGCGGTCCATCGTTGTTTTTCTTGATTGCGGGCCAGTCTAGTCGGCTTGCCGACGGAATGACATGGGGGTGGGGGTCCCGGCAGACGCGTCGGCACCCGGTTTATCCCTACAGGGCGATGGCCTAAAGTCAGTCATCGAAACATGCGTCGCCAGATGCATTCGTTCGATTCTTGCCATAAGGAGTGTCGTGATGCTGTCCAGACTCAAGAGCCGCTCGGTATTGCTGACCGGGCAGGATGCCGAAACCAAGCGGGAGGCCGTGCGGGCCTACTTCCATCGCACGATGGACATCTACGAGAAGCTCTTCGAGGTCATCACCGACGATCAGGCCTTCTACGAGCGGCCGGAACCGCTGCGCCACCCCCTGATCTTCTACTTCGGCCACACCGCGACCTTCTATATCAACAAGCTGGTCACGGCGAAGGCGACCACGCGCATCGACCCGCAGCTCGAGGGCATGTTCGCCATCGGCGTCGACGAGATGTCCTGGGACGACCTTAACGACGACCACTACGACTGGCCCTCGGTCGACCGGGTGCGCGAGTACCGCCGTGCGGTGCGCGAACGCGTCGACCAGCTGATCACCGAGCTCGACTGGACCCCGCCGGTGCGCTGGGAGGACCACCCCACCTGGTCGATCTTCATGGGCATCGAGCACGAGCGCATCCATCTGGAGACCTCCTCGGTGCTGATCCGCCAGCTCGATCTCGAATGGGTACGCCCGAACGATGACTGGCCGATCTGCGATGCCGCCGCGGCCACTCCGGCAGAGGCACCCGTCAACGAACTGCTCGAGGTGGCCGGCGGCACGGTCGAGCAGGGCAAGTCGTCCGACGCACCCCTGTACGGCTGGGACAACGAATACGGCCGGCTGACCACCCGCGTGGACACCTTCCGTGCCAGCCGCATGCAGGTCTCCAACGCCGAGTTCCTTGCCTTCGTCGAGGCCGGCGGCTACGAGACGCCCGAGTGGTGGACCGAGGAGGGGCGGCGCTGGCTCGACTTCCGCGGTGCGGCCCACCCGATCTTCTGGGTGCCGCGCGGGGATTCCCAAGGTCGCTCTTCTTGGGGCTACCGGACCATGACCCGCGAGATCGACATGCCGTGGGACTGGCCGGTGGACGTCAACTATCTCGAGGCCAAGGCCTTCTGCAACTGGCTTTCCGAGACCACGGGCAAGTCCATCCGCCTGCCGACCGAACCGGAGTACGAGCGCCTGCGCCAGGTCGCCGGCGTGCCGGACGAGCCGGAGTGGGGCGAGCGGGCGCCGGGCAACATCAACCTCGAGTACTGGGCCTCGGCCTGTCCGGTCGACCGTTTCTCCCAGGGTGATTTCTATGACGTGATCGGCAACGTCTGGCAGTGGAGCGAGACGCCCATCGATGCCTTCGAGGGCTTCGAGCCGCACCCGATCTACGACGACTTCTCGGTGCCAACCTTCGACAACCAGCACAACCTGATCAAGGGCGGCTCGTGGATCTCGACCGGCAACGAGGCGACCCGCGACGCGCGTTACGCCTTCCGCCGGCACTTCTTCCAGCACGCCGGGTTCCGCTACGTCGAGGGCGAGCCGGTGCGGCCGCCGGCCTCCCGGGACGAGAGCTACTACGAGACCGACGCCCAGCTGGCGCAGTACTGCGACTTCCACTACGGCCGCTCGTACTTCGGCGTGGCCAACTTCCCCCGGGCGCTGGCCGAGTACGCCCTGCGCCAGATGGAAGGGCGCAACCGCGGCGCAGCCCTCGACGTCGGTTGCGCCACCGGGCGGGCGACCTTCGAGTTGGCCCCGCACTTCGAGTCGGTCACCGGGCTCGATTTCTCGGCGCGTTTCATCCAGATCGCCCAGGCGATGCTCGACGACGGCCAGATCGCCTACGCCCTGCCCACCGAGGGGGAGCTGACCGAGGACCGCGCCGCCTCGCTGGCGGGGCTGGGCCTCGAGGCGCGCGACAACATCGATTTCTGGCAGCAGGATGCCTGCAACATGAAGCCGCATTTCACCGGCTACGACCTTGTGCTGGCAGGCAATCTGATCGACCGCCTCTACGATCCGGGCAAGTTCCTCGACGACATTGCCGGGCGCATCAACGAAGGCGGCCTCCTGGTGTTGGCCTCGCCGTATACCTGGCTCGAGGAGGTCACGCCGCGCGAGCGCTGGCTGGGGGGCTACGTCGACGAGGACGGGCGACCGGTGACGACGCTCGACACGCTGATCAAGCGCCTCGAGCCGCACTTCGAGCTGGTGGGCGAACCGGCGGACATCCCGTTCGTCATCCGCGACACCGCCCGGCGCTTTCAGCACACGGTCAGTCAGGTGACGGTCTGGGCGAGGAAAGCATGAGCGAAGTAGGGATGAGCCAGACCGATTTCACCCGGCTGGCCCAGTACCCGGGATCCGGTTGCGAGAAGTACGACCGGCGCGGCGAGATCTTCGGTCGCGAGGACGTCATCCCGCTGTGGGTGGCGGACATGGACTTTCCCGCGCCTGACTTCGTCACCGAGGCACTGGCCGACCGGCTGGCCGACGGCGCCTTCGGCTACGCCAAGCCGGATGCCGGGCATTTCGAGGCGATCACCGGCTGGCTGGCCGGCCAGCACGACTGGCACGTCGATGCAGAGGCCATCGTGCCCGTGCCGGGTGTGGTGCCGGCCATGGCGATGGCCATTCGCGCCTTCACGAGCCCCGGTGCGCGGGTGATCATCCAGCCGCCGGTGTACTTCCCGTTCTTCCAGGTAGTGCGCGACCAGGGCCGGACATTGGTCGAGAATCCGCTGGTGGAGCAGCCGGACGAGGCCGGCGGCACGCGCTACGTGATGGATTTCGAGGCGCTGGAGGCCGAGGCGCGCGAGGCCCAGATGCTGTTGCTGTGCAATCCGCACAACCCCGGCGGCCGGGTCTGGACCGAGGAAGAGCTGGGGCAGGTCGCCGCGATCTGCGCTCGCCACGACGTCATGGTGATCAGCGACGAGATCCACATGGATCTCACCTACCCGGGGGTTCGGCACACGCCGTTCGCCCGGGTGGGGGATGCGGCCGGGTGCCGCTGGTTCACGGTCACCGCGCCGGGCAAGACCTTCAACACCGCCGGCATCGGCGGCGGCTACGCCGTGATCCCCGATGCCGCCATCCGTGAGCGCTTCGACCGCGAGCGTCGCGGCATGCACCTGGGCGAGGGGTCGGTGTTCGGTCTGACCGCGCTCAAGGCCGCCTATGCGCGCGGGGCCAACTGGCCCGACGAGCTGATGAGGCATATCGCCGTCAATCGCGACCGGGTGATCGAGGCGGTCGCGGACCTGCCGATCGAGGCGATGGCTCCCGAGGCGACCTACCTGCTGTGGCTCGATTGCCGCGGGATGGGACTTTCGGATGCCGCAAGCGATCCCGAGGACCGGGCCCTGCAGCGCTTCTTCATTGACGAGGCGGGATTGGGACTCAGCCAGGGCATCATCTTCGGCGAGCCCGGCCGGGGTTACATGCGTATCAATCTGGCCACGCCCACGCGGGTGATCGATCGCGCCATGGCGCAGTTGCGTCAGGCCTTCGCCGGTCGCGCGTCGCCGGGCGACGCCTGAGACGACCTGCGAGGGCCGGCCCGGCGGTCAGGTGGCCGGGTGGGCGCGCAGCCGCGCGTCGAGATGGTCCACCGCCTCGGCCCAGTCGGCATCCTCGGCGAGTGACTCGCGCAGGAAGCGCTTCTGGTTCTCGCTCCAGAACGGCGCATCGGCAAGGGCGACGTCACTGGGCAGGGGGTGGTGGCGTTCGATGAACGCCTCGATCGCCTCTTCCGAGGCATCCAGCCCCAGTTGCTCGAACAGTTCACTCAGCGGGTGAAACGGTGCCTGCATGCGGTCTCCTCCGGGTGGTACATGCTCAGGTTGCTGTTCACGTTGATGATGGATTTTCCGGTGTCCTGACGAAAGTCTAGCCCCTTTTCCCGGGCTGCACCGGCACGTCTATACTCGGCGTCTTTGCCCGGAGTGATCTGTTCATGTGGCACGAGTATTTCCTGTTTCTGCTCAAGACCGTGACCCTGGTGGTGGCGGTTGTCTTCGTCGTGGCAGCGGTGGTCTCGGTCGTGGCCCAGGCGCGTAACGCCCAGTCCGGCGAGTCGCCGCTCAAGCCGCTCAAGATTCGTCGGCTGAACGACGAGATCGAGTCCCGAACTAAGCAGCTTCGCCAGGCGATCGAGAAGCCCGCCGGCGGCCTGAAGGGGGCGTGGGCCAGGCTGCGTGATCGCCTGCCGGGTCGCGGCGACAAGGACAAGGGAGCCGACGAGGGCGGCGAGCAGGAGGCATCGACGCAGGTTTCGGCCGCGGCTCCGGCGGAAGAGGGCGAAAAGGGCGGCGAGGCCCCGCGACACTACGTGCTCCACTTTGCAGGGGATATTCGCGCCTCGGCAGTTGATGCCCTGCGCGAGGAAGTCTCGGCCGTGTTGCAGGTCGCCCGTCCGGGCGTCGACCGGGTGCTGCTGGTGCTCGACAGCCCTGGCGGGGTGGTTCCGGGCTACGGCCTGGCGGCCGCCCAGCTGGCTCGCCTGCGCGCCGCCGAGGTCGAGCTGGTGGCGATCGTCGATCGGGTCGCCGCCAGCGGCGGTTACATGATGGCGGCGGTGGCCGACCGCATCGTCGCCGCCCCCTTCGCGATCATCGGCTCGATCGGCGTGGTCGCCCAGCTGCCCAACATCCACCGGCTCCTGAAGCGCAACGACATCGATGTCGAGCTGCACACCGCGGGGCAGTACAAGCGCACCCTGACCCTGCTGGGCGAGAACACCGAGGCCGGTCGGGAGAAATTCCGCGAGGAGCTCGAGCAGGCGCACCTGCTGTTCAAGCAGTTCCTGTCACGTTACCGCCCGTCTCTCGATCTCGAGCGCCTGGCGACCGGTGAGCACTGGTACGGCGAGGATGCGCTCGAGCTCGGCCTGATCGACGCCATCGGCACCAGCGACGACCTGATTCTCGATGCCGTCGATCGCGGCGATGTCTTCGAGATCAGCCAGCCGATCAAGAAGCGTGGCCTGCTGGCGAAACTGAACGCCTCGGCCCAGCAGGCGCTGAGCGAATGGCGCCACCCCCTCTGAGGCAGGGCTAGTCGTCGGGGCGCTCTCGCCAGTGATACAGCGCCAGGACCTGGCGGTAGGTGTCGGCCACGTCACGGGCGAAGTGATCGATGGCATGGCGGCGCGCGGTGGTCACGGCCTGCTCGGCCATGGCCGCACGTAGCTCGTCGTCCTCGATCAGCCGCTGCGCGGCGGTCGTCCAGCGGTCGATGTCCTCGGCGGTCTTGAAGCCGTTGGTCTCGTTCCTGACCACGTCGTCGATGCCGCTGGATCGCACGGCCACCACCGGCAGACCGGCCGCCATCGCCTCGAGGATCACCATGCCCTGGGTCTCGGACTTCGAGGCGAAGACGAACGCATCCCCTAACCGGTAGTAGCGCGCCATCTCGTCGGGCGGGACGCTGCCGACCAGCGTGATGGTGTCGGCCAGCCCGAGCGCCTCGATGCGCTCCTGCAGGCGTTGGTGCTCCTCGCCCTCGCCGATGATCAGGCAGCGGAACGCCCGCGCCGAGCGGCGGTTGAGTTCGTCGAGCGCGGCGACCAGGAAGTCGATGTTCTTCTCCTGGCTCAGCCGCGACACGCTCACCAGCACCCGTTCGTCCTCGCCGATACCGTGCGCCTCGCGCAGTGCCTCGACCGCCGCCGTGTCGACCGAGCGGAAGCGGTCGAAATCGATACCGGTCGGGTGGACGTAGATCGGTGAGGTCACGCCGATCACCCGCAGATACTCCTCGGCCGACTCGGTCGGCACGATCACGCCGGTGCAACGGTTGGCGAAGCGCCGGATCGCCGTGTGCGCGATCAGGTTGCGGAACAGCGGGCCGGGCAGCGGCACGAAGTGCGAGTAGTGCTCGAGACGGGTGTGATAGGTGAACACCGTCGGCACCTTCAGGCGACGGGCCCGCCACAGCGCGCTCCAGCCCAGCCAGAAGGGGTGATGGATGTGAATGAGGTCCGGGGCGAAATCCTTCAGGCCGTGGCGGATGCGCGGCGAGAGCGGGTTGGCCAGGCGGAACTCGTCGTGGCGGCCCATGCTGAACAGCGACGGGATCCGGGTTACGTCCATGTCGTGATCGTCCTGGCCGGCGTAGCTGGGCGCGACGATGCGCACGCGGTGGGTCAGCTGTTCCAGCCCCCGGCGCAGCCGGTCGATCGAGATCGGCACCCCGCCGATGAACGGCAGGAAGTTGTTGGTCATCATTGCCACCCGCAAGGGGCGGTCACGCCACGGCGAGGTATCCAGATCGTAGTTCCGGTAGTAGTCGCGCTCGACGAAGATCGCGCTGTAGAGCTTGATCGCCAGCAGCGTCAGCAGGCCGAGCACCAGCAGGAAGTTGAGGTGGCCGACGTAGAACAGCGAGTGGATGAAGAACCACAGGCTTTCCAGCGTCTTGAAGACCTGGTGCTGGCCGATGTCTAGCCGCTCGACGCTGATGGATATCTCGTCGCCCGCGGTGCTCACGTCGACGTAGTGGTAGAAGCTGGTCTCGTCGTTGAGCACCAGTCCGCCGGCCCCGCCGGTGACCACGTAATCGACGCCGTCGCGGACCTGGTGGTCGAACAGGTGCAGGTTGCTGGAGAACACCGCATCGACGCCGTGCTCGCGGAACAGCTGGTGCAGGCGGTCGCGGAACTCGATGTCGTCGAGATACTGGTCGTCGAAGTCGAGCGGGCTTTCCTTGACCGCCCGGAACATCGGGTGGCCGATGAACACGAAGCGATGCGCTGCCGACGGGTCGCGCAACTGCTCCCTGAGCCAGTGAAGCTGGAAGGGATAGGTGTCCGGATCGGTGCTGTCGAGGAACAGGAACTGGCTGCCGCCGGCACGAAAACCGAAGAAGTAGGGGCCGAAGTGCTCGTAGTAGTTGAACGAGCCGAAGGCGCCGCTCTCCTTTTCGCCCACCGTGAGCAGGTAGGGCATCTCCAGGTGGGACAGCGTGCGGTAGAGCGCCCGGTACTTGTCCTCGCCGCCGCCGCTGACCGCGTTGCCGGCCGAGACGACGAAGTCGAGATCGGCCCGGTTGAGCATCGGGATCATCTTGCGCTCGAACAGGCCCACCGAGTTGTTGATGTTGCCGACCACGGCGAAGTGCAGGCCGTCGGCGGCGCGTGACTGGATCCGTTCGATCTGCTCGGCGTGTACGGCGTGGTAGGTCTGTTCGAAGAACGGCAGGTAGATGCGGTAGCCGACCAGCAGCAGGATGGCCGTCAGCGTCAGGTAGAAGGCGACCTTGAGCCGGCGCGGGGTGAGTTTTTGCGACAGCCGGCTCACTGGTCGCCCCGCCGGCTGGCCGCGATCTCGCGCTGGGTGATGAACAGCCCGATCAGCATGCCCAGGTAGATCGTCAGTGCCCGCCAGGCGACCGTGACCAGCACCAGGTGCGAGGCGGTCACCATGTCACGGAAGAAGTGGCCGAACACGCCCTCGGCTATGCCCGAGGCCCCCGGCGTGGGCGAGAAGTACATGACGAAGGTGGTCATCACCATCCGGCCGATGACCACCCAGTAATCGAAACCGTAGCCCAGCGCCCAGAACAGCAGGGCGGGGAACGAGAACAGCGCCAGCAGGAAGAGCGCCGTGAAGACGAACGAGGCGGCGATGTCGAACCAGCGCCCCTGGAAATAGCGCACGAAGCCGTGGGCGAAGCGCTGCAGTTCCCGGACCAGTCGGTGGCGCCAGCGGTGGTGCCGGCGGGCGTTGATCAGGTGCATGGTCCGCAGCAGCTTGAGCAGGCCCAGCAGCGGTCGCAACAGCCAGTTTGACCGCAGCACCAGCACGGTGAAAAAGCCCAGGTAGAGAAACACCGAGACGATCAGGGTGGCCACCAGGGACTGGCTCTGCGTCGCCTGTTCGGCCCCGGGCAGGGTGAGGACCAGGACCGGCGTCGCGCCGAAGATGAACAGCACGGCCAGCGCGGTGCGAATGGTGGTGGCTGTCAGGCCGGTGCCCACCGGCACGCCGCGACGGCGCATGAACCAGACCTGGGCCACGCCCCCGCCGGTCGCCAGCGGCGTGATGTTGGAGACGAAGATGTTGAGGAACACCAGCCGGGCCATGGCGGTCAGCGGGACCGTCTGGCCGAGCGCGCGCAAGGTGAACCACAGGCGCAGCCCGTCGGCGGCGAAATAGACCAGCAACAGGCCGAGGCTCGCCAGGATCAGTGACGGGGAGAGCAGGCGGCTGTCCCAGGTGATGGTATGACCGGCGACCTGCGAGTAGACGGCGTAGATGCCGGCGGCGCTCAGGCCGATGAACAGCATCGCGAACCAGAACAGGCGATGGCCGCGGAAGGCGGGTTCGTCCTGGAGCTCGAAGCGTTCGGGATGTTGGTGCGGGTCGGTCATGCGTCTCGAGGGGCTCGCCCGTCACGCCGGCGCCGGCCACCCGAGGGGGATGCCAGGGCGCCAGACACAGAAAAACCCGCACGAGGCGGGTTCTCTGCAAACGGTTTTGGAGGCTGGACCCGGAGTCGAACCGGGGTAAACGGATTTGCAATCCGGTGCATAGCCACTCTGCCATCCAGCCGCAATCTGGAGCGGGAAACCGGATTCGAACCGGCGACCCCAACCTTGGCAAGGTTGTGCTCTACCAGCTGAGCTATTCCCGCTTGAGGGGGCGCAATTTTCATCAGGAAGCGCCCCCTTGTCAAGTCGCTTTTTGCCGGTTGGGGCGATTCTGGCCCGGCCACGTCGTCAATGCCGGCGCAGACGGGCGAGAAGCCAGCGCTGTAACAGGCGGTTGCGTGACTGGCGTGCACGGTTACACTCGGTACGGTCGGCCTTGAGGCAGGCAGCCGGATGGCGCGGGTCGTGCAGTTCCGCCGAGCGTGCGTCGAGGTAGATGCGCACCCGCAGGGTGACCGGCTGCTGCTGGGAGTCGAGCGCGGCGTGGTCGGTGAAGGCCAGTTCGAGGGTGAAGCGGCCGCGCTCGGTCACCCGGGCGATCACCTGAAAGCCGAGAGTGAACTCGTCGCCCGGGGTCAGTCGCCGCAGGTCGCCGAGCAGTCGACGGATCAGGATATAGTTCTGCTCATAGAGATCCATCAACTGATCGAATGGATCGTGTTCGGTGTAATGAGGGATGCCGGTGTTGACGTTCATGCCCGCCAGTTTAGGGAACCTCCGCATGAATCGGAAACGTCACGGACAGACAGTCCGGACGACGGCCGGGGCGTGGGCGCGATTTCGGGCAGCGGCCGTTGCCCTGTGCCTTTCCCCACTGCTCGCCGTGCCGGCGGCGATGGCCGATGTCTACAAGTACCGTGATGCCCAGGGCGTGGTCCACCTGACCAACGTGCCGCAGCAGTCGGCCAACGAGCCCTACAAGCTCTGGCGCAAGGGCGAGGCCACCAAGCCCAAGGGATGGCAGGACGGCTATCGGGTGCTGCCGAAGCTCGACCGTGACCGGTTTGCCGACGTGGTCAATCGTTTCTCCGTTCGTCACGGGGTCGACCCGTCGCTCGTACGCGCGGTGATTCACGCCGAGAGTGCCTTCCGACCCGATGCCGTCTCGCCCAAGGGCGCGGGCGGATTGATGCAATTGATGCCTGGCACCGCCAAGCGCTTCAACGTCGTCGACCGCTTCAACCCCGAACAGAACATTGCCGGCGGGGTCGCCTACCTGGCGCTGCTGCTGAAGATGTTCCGTGGCGACCGTGAACTGGCGGTGGCGGCGTACAACGCCGGGGAGAATGCCGTCAAGCGCTATGGCGGCATCCCGCCGTACCGGGAGACGAAGACCTACGTGCGCCGCGTCATGCAGCTGCAGGCGGCCTACGCCGGAGCAGGCTGAGCGAGCGCATGGTCTCGCCACAGAGTCGCGAGGATTCCCCCGATCTGGCTGCCGAGGCGGATCGGCTGGTGAGGTTCCTGAACGAGCAGACGAGCCTGGTGCTCGCCGTCTCGCCGCTCGCGGACGGCGTGCCGGTGATCGGCACCTTGCCGTTCGCCTGCCTTGATGGCGCCTTCTGGGTGCTGGCGAGCGAGCTGGCGCCGCACACCCGGCCCCTGCTGGCGGGGCGCGAGGCCAGTGTCGCGCTGCTCGCCGACCAGGCGGTGACCCGCAATCCGTTCGCCCGCGAGCGAGCCCAGTGGACCGCGAGCGTCGAGTCCGTCGGGCGGGACGACGATCGGTTTGCCGGTATCACCACGGCACTGCGCGGGCGCCACGGCAAGACCGTCGACCTTCTCTGCGGTCTGGGTGACTTCCACCTGCTGGGTTTCCATCCCGGTGCGGGCAGCTACGTCAACGGCTTTGGCAGCGCCTTCGTGCTTGACCGTTTCGCGGTCGTCTCGCCGCGACGCGGCTGATCCCCACTAGCGCCAGCGCAGCAGTTCGATCGCCTCGTCGATGACGGCCGGATCGTCGGCCCGTTTCGGTGACTGCTCGCTGAGGTGGCGTCGGTAGGCACGTGCTCCCGGCTTGCCCTGGAACAGCGTGAGGATGGGCTTGATCAGGGTGGGCAGGCGGGTGCCGCGCTCGATCTCGGCGGCAACGTAGTCGCGATAGGCCTGCACAGCCGCGAGCCGGTCGACCCGCCGCTCGTCGCCGAACAGGGCGGCGTCGATCTCGGCGAGCAGGCCGACATTCTGATAGGCCGCCCGGCCCACCATCACCCCGTCGAGCTCGTCGAGCACCGATCGCATCGCATCGATTCCGGTCAGTCCGCCGTTCAATACCACGGTCAGGTCCGGTCGCTCCTGCTTGAGCCGGGTGGCGAACTCCGGTCGAAGTGGCGGCACGTCCCGGTTCTGTTTCGGCGAGAGCCCCTTCAGCCACGCCTTGCGGCTGTGCACGATGAACACCTCGGCGCCGCCCTTGTCGGCGACGATGTCGACGAATTCGCGGAATTCCTCGTATGTTTCCTGGTGATCGATGCCAATCCGGCTTTTGACCGTTACCGGCACGTCGACCGCCGCACGCATGGCGGCGATGCACTCGGCCACCAGGGAGGGCTGGGCCATCAGGCAGGCGCCAAAGGCACCGTTCTGTACCCGGTCACTGGGGCAGCCGACATTGAGGTTGATCTCGTCGTAACCCCACTCGGCGCCGATGCGTGCCGCCTCGGCCAGCGCCTCGGGGTCCGAGCCACCCAGTTGCAGGGCGACCGGGTGCTCGCTGGCATCGAAGCGCAGGTGGCGCTCGACGTCGCCGTGCAGCAGGGCGCCGGTGGTCACCATCTCGGTGTACAGGCGCGCATGCCGGCTCAGCTGCCGGGCGAGGAAGCGGTAGTGGCGGTCGGTCCAGTCGAGCATCGGCGCCACGCAGAACCGCCACGGGTTGGCGGTTGCGGTGACGGGCAGGTTGTCGGCGCGGTCGATGGTCATCGCGAGCGGCTCGGTGGCGAACGGTCGGGCATTGTAACGGCAGGGCAGGGAGGCGTCAGGGCATCAGCCCCTTCACGATCGCGCTGACCCCCGCGATCGCCGCGATACCGAGGATCACCGGGCGCAGGGCGGCGAACGGCACCCGGTGGACCAGGTGACCGGAGGCGAGAAAGCCGAGCAGCGTGCCCGGGAAGATCGCGGCGAACAGCCACCATTCCCGCGGACCGATGAAGCCGGAGAAGAACAGTGCCACGGCGCTGGCGAAACTGGCGAACAGGAAGAAGGCCGACATGTTGGCGCGCACCAGCGGGCCGCGCTCGTTCTGGTAGATCAGGGCGATCGGCGGGCCGCCCACGGCAGTGATGGTGCCCATGTAACCCGAGGCGCCGCCGGCGATCACGCTGTTGCGATCGTTGAGTCGTGGTTGCAGTCCGACCACGGACAGCAGCACGGCGAGCAGGATCAGGATGCCGAAGGCCAGCTCGAATCCTCTCGGCGTGAGCACGGCCAGCGTGGCCACTGCAGCCAGCGTGCCGACGATGTCGCCGCCAATGGCGTAACGCACCTGGCGGAAGGCGAGGTTGGCGCGGCTGCGCCACAGGATCAGGACGGTCAGCAGCACCGCGTTTAGGATCAGTGGGCCGGGCAGGAACAGCGGGCTGATCAGGAACAGCAGTGGGGCCGAAAGCGTGCCGATGCCGTAGCCGGCCAGTCCCTGCAACAGGGCGCCGGCGAAGATCGCGAGATTGGCGAGCACGAGCTGGAGGAGGGTGACGTCGTCCAAGCGGATTAACCCCAGGGTGGATGGCGCTGACCGGAACGAAAAATCCCCGGCCGGGCCGGGGATCGGGAGACCGCCGCAGCGGTTAGGCCGGTGGGGCCAGGTCAGGCGTAGGTGTTGATCTGACCGCCGACCGGGCCGTCACTCGACGGTGTGTCCGCCTCGCCGCCCTGATCGATCGATTCGATCAGCGGGGCCATCGCCTTTTCCTGCGTTTCCATCGCCTCTTTCTGGACGCGTACGCCGACTTCCTGTGCCAGCTGTACGTTCGGCATGGCGGCCTGGATGCCGCCGGCGGCTACTGGGTCGGCCATGTCGCCTCTCCCGGTGTTGCGTGTGGCTTTGGTCGCCCGGCCAGCCGGCCGGGCAAAGTGTTGTGGGTCAAGTGTACGCCCCGAATCGCCGGGATGCACCCGTGTGCCCGGCGGTCCGGTCGTGGCCGGCCTAGCGGCGCAGTCCGCGGACCAGCGGCAGGCGGCGCCACAGGCTGGTTTTCGTGTCGGTCAGGTCGCGGCAGGTTTCGCACTGCCCGGCGCGGGGGCGACGCGTGGTCAGCGGTTCGATGCGCATCGGTGACGGGCCGTTGCCCGGCTTCCAGGCCGACAGCGGCTCCTCGTGGATCATCACGTCGGCGCCCGGGAAGGTGCGCAGCAGCCGCGCCTCGACCTCATCGCCGACCCGGTGGGCGTGATTGAGGTCGATGTGATTGTCCAGGTAGAGGTAGAGCTGGATGATCATGGTACGTCCGGCCAGCCGGGTGCGGATCTGGTCGACTGCATGCACGGACGGATGGGCGGTGGCGATCTGGGCGACACGGTTTTCCGTGCCGTCGAGCACTTCGCGGTCCATCAGGTGGTCGAGTGCCTCGCTGCCCACTTTCCAGGCGCTGTAGAGGACGAACGAGCCGACAGCCACCGCGAAGACCGGATCGATCCAGCTCAGCCCGTAGCCGGCAAGGATCAGGACGGCGATGGTCGAAGCGTTGACCAGGAAATCCATGCTGTAATGCGAGGCGTCCGCCTTGATGGCGGGCGAGCGGGTCTTGTGGATCACGTAGCGCTGGAAGGTGATCAGCGCGAGTGTGGCGATCATGGAGAACAGCATCACCGCCACGCCCCAGTTGACCGCGTCGATCGCCTGCGGGCGGATCAGTCGATTGAGTGCCTCGACCATGAGAAAGACGCCCGAGCCGGCGATGAACGTCGCCTGCGCCAGTGCGGCCAGCGGTTCGGCCTTGCCATGGCCGTAGCGGTGGTCCTCGTCGGGTGGTTGCAGGGCGATGCGCACGGCGACCAGCGTGACCAGCGAGGCCAGCAGGTCCATGGTGGAGTCGATCAGCGAGGCGAGCATGCTCACCGAATTGGTGGTGATCGTCGCCGCGAGCTTGAGCGCGATGAGCGTCAGGGCAAGGGTCACCGAGGCGGTGGTGACCATGCGCAGCAATTTGGCGTGTTGATGGGCCATGATGTGATGGTCGCCTCGTCAGAGTCGGTGCCGGCCCCGGGCGCACGTGCGAGGCCGCCATGCGCCGTCGGGAAAGTTAGGCAAGACTAATACCGAACTAGATTAGTCCCATTTTAATGCAGCCGGATCGCGAGCGCCAGCCCGCGCGTTCGAATGGCGCCCGCAACGCGCCGAACGGCGGACAGGGCTTGGGCGCCGTGACTGGCTCGACTACCATCGGCACACCTTAGTTCTTACGCGGGAATCACTGCATTCAATGGCCTCTGACTCGTCCACCTCCCCGCTCGCCGGCTGCCCGGTCACCCGCATCGGCATCACGGGCCTGTCCGGGGCCGGCAAGTCGACGCTGATAACGGCGATCATCAATCATCTGGAGAATGCCCGCCGGGGCGCTCTGACCGACCAGCCCGGGCTGGCGGCCATTCGCCACGGCCGCTGGCATCGCGAGATCGAGCGGGCATTCGACTACGACCACGCCCTGACGGCCCTGACCAGCCAGCCGCCCAGCTGGCCCGAGTCGACCCGCGACTGGTCGATTGCACGCCTGACGCTCGACTACCAGCGACGCTGGTACTCGCTGCGCCCACGGCGACGTTGCCTGGAACTGTTCGACTACCCGGGCGAATGGCTGCTGGACCTGTCGCTGCTCGACTGGTCCTACGCCGATTACACGGCCCACTGGCGCGACTGGCTGGCGCATCGCCCGCGTCGCGAGATCGCCCCGGGCCTTCTCGACGAGCTGGCGGCGATCGATCCGGCCGCACCGCTCGATGCGGAGCGGATGGCGGCACTGTCGCAGCGCTGGTCGATGATGCTGGCCGACAGCCGCCTGCCGCCACACCGCCTGTCGCGCAACCTGCCCGGGCGCTGGCTGATGCCCGGCGAGGGGTTCGACCCGGACGCCATGCCGTTCCTGCCGTTGCCACGGGCACTCGAGGCCGATGACGCCGACTGGCCCGACGGGTCCTGGGGGCAGGTCTGCCGCGACCACTTCACGTATTACCGCGACCGGGTCGCCCGGCCGTTCTTCGAGTCGCACTTCGGCCGGCTGGATGCCCAGGTGATCCTGGTCGACCTGCTCGGCGCGTTGCGCAGTGGGCGCGACGCGCTGGCGGACATGCGCGCGGCCCTCGAATCGATTCTCGAGCCGTTTCGCTATCGCGACGGTCACTGGCTGGCGAACCTGTTCGGCCGGCGCATTCGCCGGGTCGCGATCGTCGCCACGCAGATCGATCACCTGTTGCCGGCGGACCAGGCCCGGTTGACCCGGCTGCTCGACAGCTACCTGTTCGAGCTGACCCAGTCGCTGGCGGGCAAGGATGTCGAGCTGCGCCTGTTTGCCGTCTCGGCGGTGACGGCCGCCCAGTCGCGCGAGGATGGCCGCGGTGAGCCGATGCTGGTGGGGACCGAAAAGAGCTCGCGGCAGAAGATCGCCTTCACCCCGCCGAGCATTCCCGAGCAGATGCCGCACGATCTCGATCTGGCCATCGACGATCTGCCCACGCTGGCGCCACCGGCCGGACTGGACCGGGCCCGGCCGTTCCCCGGCCGACGCGTGGACAGCCTGCTCGACTTCCTGATCGGGGAACACTGAGATGCACTTGGAGAACCGGCATGACTGACGCTCGATCCTCTCGCGACGGCCATCTGGCCACGCGGATTCATGCCCAGGGCGAGGGCGTGCCCGATATCGATCCCGAGGCACTCTACGACACGGCGGAGCTGGGCGATGACGGCGAGAGCCTGCTCGAGCCGCGCCGCGGCTTTCCCTGGCTGTCGACATTGCTGGCTGTGGTGGCGGTCACCTGGATCGCGATCAACTGGCTGCAGGCCATCTACTGGGCGCACGCGACACATCCGGCGCTGGGCTGGGTGGTGTTCGCCATCGGGGTGTTCGTCGGTGCTGCCGGGCTGGTGCTGGTCGGGCGGGCCTGGCGGCAGCGTCACCAGATCGACGCGATCACGCGACTGAACCGCCGGTTGGCCCGGGCCGAGAGCGACGGCGAGGTGGGGCATTCGGTGGTCGAGCTGCGCGAGGCCGCCGAACACCTGCTCGCGGACAACCCCTACCGCAAGACCTTCGAGGACAACCTGCTCGGCATCGACGCCGGCAGTCACGCCACCGAGCTGGTGGTCGCCCTCGAACGCGGCTATGCCGAACCGGATGCACGCGCCCGGGCCCTGATCCAGCGCGAGGTGGTGCGCACCGGGCTCTTCATCGCCGCAAGCCCCTATCCGGCGCTGGACCTTCTGCTGGTGGCCTGGCGCAACGCGCGCATGGTCAATGCCATCGCGAGGATCTACGGGCTGACGCTGTCGTTTCCGGCGCGCTGGCGGCTGTACCGGATGATCGTGCAGAACATGGCCTTTGCCTCGGCCACCGAGACCGTGCTCGATTCGGCCAGTGAAGGCTGGGCGAGCAACCTGCTGGTCAATCTGGGTGCCCGCGCCGGGCAGGGCGTGGCCGTGGCGCTATATTCCCTGCGTATCGGTCGGCAGGCGATGCGCGCCTCGCGGATCGCCCCGGAGCACCGGCCGCTGGTCGACCGCAATCTGGCCCGCCTGATCCTCAGCGCGATCCGCGAGCGGTCCGCCGACAACCGTTAGCGAGTCATGCCGGGAGGGCAGGGGATGGAACAGCGTGTGAGTGTCATCACCCTGGGCGTGACGGACCTAGCCCGTTCGCGGGGGTTCTACGAACAGGGCATGGGTTGGGTCGTCGGCGACAGCGCCGCCCAGATCGTGTTCTTCCAGCTCAATGGCATGGTGCTGGCGCTCTACCCGCGTGAGGCGCTGGCCCGGGATGCTTTGGGAGAGGATGTCGGTGTGCCGGCCACGGGCAGCGGCTTTGCGGGCATCACCCTGGCTCACAACGTGCGTTCGCCGGCGGCGGTCGACGAAGTGCTCGCGCAGGCCGAGCGATCAGGTGGCCGCATCGTCAAGGCCGCGGCAAAGGCATTCTGGGGTGGGTATTCCGGCTATTTCGCCGATCCGGACGGGCATCTCTGGGAGGTGGCCTACAACCCGTTCTGGACGCTCGATCCGGACGGCACGATCTGGCTGGACGCCGAACTCGGGGACCAGACCGGATGACGACCCGCGTGGGCGAGCGGCCCTGGCTTTTGACCGGCGGGACGTTGCTGGTCCTCGCCGCGCTGATCGCCTCCGGCATCGACCCGTACGACCGCGCCACCTGGATGCTCGAGGTGGCCCCGGCGGTCATCGCCCTGCCGACCCTGTGGTTGACTCGCCATCGCTTCCCGCTGACGGCAATCGTCTACGTCGGCATCTTCCTGCACGCGCTGGTGCTGATCTACGGCGGTGCCTACACCTATGCGCGGGTGCCGCTGGGGTTCGAGTTGCAGGACTGGTTCGATCTGGCGCGCAACCCCTACGACCGCATCGGGCATTTCTTCCAGGGGTTCGTGCCCGCGCTGATCGCCCGCGAGATCCTCATCCGGGGGGCGTTCGTCCGCGGGCGATGGATGCGCGACTTCCTGGTCGTTTGCGTGGTGCTGGCCATCAGTGCGAGCTACGAGTTGATCGAGTGGGGCGTGGCGGTATTCGCCGCCGACGGTGCCGTGGCCTTCCTCGGCACCCAAGGCGACCCCTGGGACACGCAGTCGGACATGTTCCTCGCGTTGGTGGGCGCACTCGCCGCGCTGGTCACGCTGTCACGATGGCAGGATCGCCAGATCCGTCGGTTGTCCCGGTAGCGCTAGTCCGCTCACGCGAGCGAATGGACGCAGTTGCGGCCGCCGTCCTTGGCCCGGTAGAGGTGGCAGTCGGCGGTCTCGAGCAGTTCCAGCGCGTCCATCGCATCGGTGGGAATGGCGGTGGCCACACCGAAGCTCGCGGACAGGTGCGGCCCGATGGGCGAGGTGGCGTGGAGGATGCGCTGGTCGAGGATCAGCTGGCGGCAGCGGTCGGCCACCGCGTGGGCGGCCGTCTCGTCGGTGTTCGGCAGCAGGAGCAGGAATTCCTCGCCGCCGAAGCGGGCCAGCAGGTCGCCGGCGCGCGCACCGGATGACTCCAGCACCCGGGCGACGGCCTTGAGGCAGTCGTCGCCGGCCAGGTGGCCGTACTCGTCGTTGTACTGCTTGAAGTAGTCGATATCGAGCATCACCAGCGAGATCGGCTGGCCGTGGCGCTTGGCGTTGGCCCATTCGACCTCGAGGATCGAGTCGAACATGCGCCGGTTGGCCACCCCGGTCAGCCCGTCCCGCAGCGACAGGTCCTCCAGCTCCTGCTGCAGGCGCAGCAGCTTCTCTTCGCTGGCCTTGCGCTCGCTGATGTCGAACATGAAGCCGACCAGACTGTCGACCCGACCGTCGGCGTCGCGCATCACGTGCACCACGTCGCGGATCCAGACGTAGTCGCCGTCCCGGGTGAGGGCGCGGTAGTCGGCCTCGTGGTCGGCGCCGGCCTTGGACTGGGCGACGCAGAAATTGACCACCCGCTCGCGGTCGTCGGGATGCATGCGCTCGGCCCAGTCGTCGATGCCGACCCAGCTTTCCGGGCTCCAGCCGAGCAGTGCCTCGATCTGCGGACCGATGTAGGAGAAGGTCAGCGTCTCCCAGTCGATCTTCCAGGGGATCGCCTTGGTGGATTCGAGCAGGGTCCGGTAGACCTCGTGGTCGGGTTCCATGGTGTGTTCGGGGCGTGTCACGGTGCCGTCTCCCTTCAGCCGGTGAAGTCCGGGGTGCGAGGTGGGCGAACGCCCACCGACAAGCCTGCCTCTTCAGGGCGGGATGCCGATGCCCCTTGCAGGGCAATTTATAGCGAAAGTGCGTGAACGGGAAGCACCAGTCTCGGCAGTGTCACGCGGTCGTGCCGGATCCTACGGTATTCCTACCGTCTGCCTTGGCCGCGTACAGGAGCCGATCTGCTTCGGCGAGCACCGTGTTGACGTCCTCGGTCTCCGGGTCGGCACCGATCGCTCCGAGGCTGATAGTTACCGATATGGAGTGGCCGGCCGCGGATATCGGGGTGGAGGCCACGGCCTGCCGGAGTGATTCGGCACGCTGTCGTGCCTGGGCCTGGTCGCAATCGAGCAGCAGGATGGCGAATTCGTCCCCGCCGAGGCGGCCGACGAGGTCGTTCTGGCGCACGTTCGCCTGCAACCGTTGCGACACCACCGAGATCACCCGGTCGCCGACGACATGACCGCAGCTATCGTTGATGCGCTTGAAGTGGTCGATGTCCAGCAGGACCAGGGCATAGGGGCGTTCCTGCGCCCGCAGGGTTTCTCGCATCCGATTGAAGTACTCGACGAAGTGGCGTCGGTTTGCCACGCCGGTCAGCGCGTCACGGTTAGCCAGCGTCTCGACCTGTCGGTGGGCATTCTCCCGTGATCGCTCCTGGTAGTAGGCGATCAGCCCGAAGCCAGCCAGGGCGCCAAACAGGTTGATCAGGGTGGCCACCGGTTGCAGCGCCGGCCAGTCATCCCGCTGGAAAATCACCAGCAGGGTAATGACGACGGAGTAGGTCAGATAGATCGCGGTGCCGCGACGGGTGCCGAGCAAGTAGAAGGCGATCAACGCGAAGAAGACCACCCAGGCCAGGGCGGAGAATCGCGCCTGCACATAAATGAAGTAGAAGATGATCAGCAGCCCGGTGATCAGAACGGTCACCCAGGCGGCCCGATCGGCATTGCCGTTGAGGCGCAGATCGAGCAGGGAAGCGGCGGCCACAAGGAACACGATCAGCTCCATGGCCGCGAGCGAGTAGGCCTGGAAGTGGATCGCGTTGATCAGGGCATACGTCAGTGCGATGGCGGCTATCACGCCAAGGAAGAATCGCGACAGTCCCGCACGTCTCTGCTGCTGTCGCGTGTCGCTGTCGTCGCCGTACTGGTCCGCGTTTTCCTCGATTTCCGCCATGCCGTTGATTCCCTGCCCCCCGGTGAAAGCCCTTCTGACGTCGGAACGTCAGAGCTGACGGGCGATATCGAGTGCGGCGTAGGTGAGGATGCCGTCGGCGCCGGCGCGCTTGAAGCCGGTCATGGTTTCCATGATGCACTTGTCCCAGTCGAGCCAGCCGCGCTCGGCGGCGGCCTTGAGCATCGCGTACTCGCCGGAGACGTGGTAGGCGAAGGTCGGCACCTCGAGGCGCTGCTTCACCCGGTAGATGACGTCCAGGTACGGCATGCCCGGCTTGACCATCACCATGTCCGCGCCCTCGGCGAGATCGGCGGCCACCTCGTGGATGGCCTCGCTGCCGTTGGCCGGGTCCATCTGGTAGGTGGTCTTGTCCGCCTTGCCGAGGTTGGTGGCCGAGCCGACCGCGTCGCGGAACGGACCGTAGAACGCCGAGGCGTACTTGGCGCTGTAGGCCATGATGCGGGTATGGATGTGGCCCTTGGCCTCGAGGTTCTCGCGGATCGCGCCGATGCGACCGTCCATCATGTCCGACGGGGCGACGATGTCCGCACCGGCCTCGGCGTGGGACTCGGCCTGACGGATCAGCACCTCGACGGTCTCGTCGTTCAGGACGTAGCCGCTCTCGTCGATGATGCCGTCCTGCCCGTGGGTGGTGTAGGGGTCGAGGGCGACGTCGGTCATGATGCCCAGCTCCGGGAAACGCTCCTTGAGGGTGCGCACGGTGCGCTGGACCAGCCCGTCCGGGTCGTAGGCCGCCTCGGCGTGTTCGGACTTGGCTTGCGGCGGGGTGACCGGGAACAGCGCCAGTACCGGGATACCCAGTGCCAGGGCCTCTTCGGCCAGTTTCGACAGGTTCTCGATCCCGAGGCGCTCGACGCCCGGCATCGACTCGACCGCCTCGCGCCCGTTGGGATCCTCGAGCACGAACACCGGCAGGATCAGGTCGTTGGCGGTGACCGTGTGTTCCTGCATCAGGCGGCGACTGAACGCGTCGCGACGCATGCGGCGAGGACGGTAGGCGGGATACGAGCGCGAGAACGGCATGTCGGGCTCCGGTTGGCGTTTGTGAGCGAAGGGTCGGTAGGATAGCAATACGAACGCGCCCGTCACATACGCCCGTGACGGCTCGGGCGCAATCAGACGGAGGGGGCATGTACGAATTCACGTTTCTCACGCCGGACGGCGGGGCGGGCTTCATCAAGCGGCTTGAGGCCGAGGGGCTCGAGGTCACCGTGACCAGCGACCCGATCGCCGAGGAGGCGACCACGGTGTCGATCCCGGACGACATCGACGAGTCGCTCGCTGACCGGATCGAGGAATGGTACGAAGAGGAGACCCAGGCGGCCGAGGCCGAGCTGTTTGCCAGTGGCGATGCCGAGGCGGATGTCTCAGCCGGGGTCTGGGTGCAGTTGAGCGACGGTCGTTCCAGCTTCGCCCCGGTGCCGCCGGACATGGTCAGCCGGATGCTGTCGGTGTTGAGCGCCGACGAACTGGGTGACTTCGTCTCCCGGATCGCCAACGCCGTCGAGCACCCT
Source organism: Guyparkeria sp. WRN-7 (assembly GCF_001641825.1). GTDB lineage: Bacteria > Pseudomonadota > Gammaproteobacteria > Halothiobacillales > Halothiobacillaceae > Guyparkeria. The sequence goes on from NZ_LRFH01000016.1 coordinate 26,014, forward strand.
GACGACACCCCGATCTGCCGCCGGCCTGCGGGCGATTGACCCTCGCGGTAGCCGGGCGGTAGTTGGCAAGGCGCTGTTTTTGCCGCGCTCTCGCCGTTCGAATCGCCTACGCTCAGGGTAGGGCAACCGGATCACCCCGGCCCGATGTGGGCCCGTCGCCGCAAGGCGCCCCATCGGCAAAGCCGATCCGGCCCGGCGAGAGGTGCTGATCATGACATGCCCGATTCCCACCCGTTCGTATTGGCGCCAGGCCGTCCTGGTATTCGCACTCTGCTTTGCCTTCGGATCCGGTTCGGTCTGGGCGCAGGCCAAGGAGATCACTCCCGACTACCAGCCGCCGAAGGTCGTCTACGACTTCTACCTGGATGACCCGCAGAAGATCGGCGCGGCGCTCTACTGGATCCGCTCGCTGGTCAACCCGCTGCAGGCGGCGCCCTACAACATGGATCCGATGCTGGACATGGACATCGTGGTGATCATCCATGGCACCGAGATCGTCACCGTGGCGAAGAAGAACGAGGAGAAGTACGCGACCGCCGTGGCGCGGATGCGCTACTACGCCAATCTCGGGGTGGATTTCCACGTCTGCGGGCTGGCCGCCGAGGACTACGACTACGACCGCGAGGACTTCCAGGACTTCATCACCATGGTCCCGTCGGCCTTTACCGACCTGGTTCACTACCAGCAGCAGGGCTATGCCGTGATCAAGCCCGAGGTGTTCGTGCGCACGCAATCGATCGAGTCGATGCGCTGACAGTCGTCCTCGCCGGGTTTTGCCGTATCCTTGGGGCACGCCCATCCGTCCCGAGGAGCCCGGTTTGGACCCGCACCAGATCCAGTCGATCGACCAGCTCGACGCCCTGTTCGACGCGCCCGGCGAGGCGGCCATCCGCAAGGAGGTCGATCACCTCGTGCCGGTCTACCGGCGCCTGATCGAGGCCTCGCCGTTCTACGTCATGGCCACCGAGGGCGCCGGCGGTCTCGACTGCTCGCCGCGCGGCGATCCGGCCGGTTTCGTCAAGGTGCTCGACGAGCGCCATATCGCGCTCCCCGAACGGCGCGGCAACAACCGCATCGACAGCCTCAGGAACCTGGTCGAGGATCCGCGGATCGGCCTGTTGTTCCTGATCCCGGGCAAGGGCGAAACGCTGCGGGTCAACGGCCGGGCGCGCATCACCACCGATCCGGCCCTGATGGAACAGGCGGCGATGCGGGGAAGGCCGCCGCAATGCGTGATCGTGGTCGAGATCGAAACCGTCTTCTTCCAGTGCGCCCGGGCCCTGCTGCGTGCCCGGTTGTGGGATGCCGAGAGCCGGGCGCTGGCGGACGACACGCCGACGGCCGGCGAGATGCTTGCCGGCGTGCCCGAGTCCGACATCGACGGGGCGGCCTACGACGATGGTCTGGACGAGCGCCAGGAGCGCACCCTCTATTGAGGCCATCGCGGATGGGGGATGACGCGGGGCCTTTTCGGTCAACCTGTTAGAATCGCGCGCCACACACGCACCAGATCGATCCGGAGCCCCCTCTTATGACCCAGGCCTCCCAAACCGGCACCACCCGCAAGGCGCCCGAGTTGCTTTCCCCGGCGGGGACGCTCAAGTCGATGCGCTATGCCTTCGCCTATGGCGCGGATGCCGTCTATGCCGGCCTGCCGCGCTACTCGCTGCGGGCGCGTAACAACGACTTCCTCGAGGACAACCTGCGCATCGGTATCGAGGAGGCGCATGCCGCCGGCAAGCAGTTCTTCGTCACGGTCAATCTCTCGCCGCACAACAGCAAGCTCAAGACCTTCATCCGCGACATGGAGCCGATCGTCGCGATGAAACCGGATGCCTTCATCATGGCCGACCCGGGCCTGATCATGATGGTGCGCGAGGCCTTCCCGGAGATGCCGATCCATCTGTCGGTGCAGGCCAACACGGTCAACTGGGCCACGGTGAAGTTCTGGGAATCCGTGGGCGTGACCCGCGTGATCCTGTCGCGCGAGCTGTCGCTCGACGAGATCCGCGAGATCCGCGAAAAGTGCCCGAACATGGAGCTGGAGGTGTTCGTCCACGGTGCCCTGTGCATCGCCTACTCGGGGCGCTGCCTGCTCTCGGGCTACTTCAATCACCGTGATCCGAACCAGGGCACCTGCACCAACGCCTGTCGATGGGAATACACCCCGCAGAACGCCTCCGAGGACATCTCCGGCGTGGTGCGCCCGGAACCGGCCGACGAGAAGCCCATCTCGCTCGATGCGCTCAATGCGGCCAACCCGATGCGCGACGGCGCGATGGGCGAGCAGGAACGCCACCCGCTGGCCGACCAGGTCTACTTGCTCGAGGAGAAGAGCCGTCCCGGCGAGCAGATGCCCATCGAGGAAGACGAGCACGGCACCTACATCCTCAACTCGCGCGACCTGCGGGCCGTGGAGCACGTCCAGGCGCTGGTCGACATCGGCGTCGACTGCCTCAAGATCGAGGGGCGCACCAAGTCGCACTACTATGTCGCCCGCACCGCGCAGGTCTACCGCCAGGCGATCGACGATGCCGTCGCCGGCCGGCCGTTCGACGAGTCGCTGATCGCGGATCTCGACAACCTCGCCAACCGCGGCTACACGGACGGCTTCTACAAGCGCCACCACACCCAGGAATACCAGAACTACATCGAGGGTGTGTCCAAGAGCCGTCAGCAGCAGTTCGTCGGCGAGATCAGCGAGGTCGAGGGGCCGTGGGCGCGGGTCGAGGTCAAGAACAAGCTCAAGGTCGGCGACCAGGTCACCTTCCTGCTCCCCGACGGCAACCGCGTCGATAAGCTCGCCGAGATGCAGACGCTGGAAGGCGAGCCGTTGGACGAGGCACCCGGTGGCGGCTGGCGTGTGCGCCTGCGCCTGCCGGAAGGGGCCGAGGCCTTCGGCGACCGCCTGCGCTACGGGCTGATCGCCCGCAACCTGGCCGACTGACGGCGTGCGGCTGGGCGGTTACCTGCGCCGTGAGGCGCTGATCTCCATCGGGGCGGTCGCGACCGTCCTGATGCTGATCATGGCGACCAACCTCCTGGCTCGCGCACTGTCGCTGGCCGCGGACGGCACGCTGCCGGCGGCACTGGTGCCGAAACTGCTGGGATTCAACCTGGTCAAGATGACCATGTACGTCATGCCGGTGGCATTGTTCATCGGCCTGATGTTCGCGCTCGGCCGGCTCAACCGCGACAGCGAGCAGACCATCATGCGCGCCAGCGGCTTCGGTCTGTGGCGGATCACCGCGGCGTTGTTGCCGATCGGCGTGATCCTCGCGGCGCTTACCGCCTGGATTTCCGTGTATGGCTGGCCGATGGCCGAGCAGGCACGCGACAGCATGGTCAAGGGTGCCCAGACCGACTACATCGGCCAGCAGGTGCCGGTGGGCCGCTTCATCGAGGCGAACGACGGCCGCCTGGTGGCCTACGTCGGTGCGACCGAGAACGGCGGTTATCGACGCATCTTCCTGTACGACCGTTCCGAGGATGGCTCCATCGCCATCGAAAGTGCCCCGAGCGGGGTGATGGTCGAGGAGGACGGACGTCGTTACATCGCGCTCGAGGACGGCCGACGGATCGCGGGGCAGGTCGGTGAGGCCGACTGGAACCGGCTCGACTACGAACGTCACCTGATGCGCCTGCCCGGACAGTCCGACGAGGACGAGGTGCAGGCCCACGTGCGCTCGTCCGCGGCGCTCTGGGCCTCGGGCTCGCCCAACGATCGGGCGGAGCTGTTCGAGCGCCTCTCCCAGGGACTGGTGGCGCTGGTGCTGATGCTCATAGCCATCCCGCTGGCGCAGGCGCCGCCGCGCAGCGGACGTTACGGGCGCCTGTTCTGGGCCTTCCTGATCTACGCGCTGTACTTCAACGCCGTGCCGCTGGCCGCCGACGGCATCGAGGCCGGCCAGTACGGCCTGGGAGGTGCTTTGGTGGCCGCGCACGGGGGCTTCGTGCTGTTGTGGGCGGCACTGTTCTGGTCCGCGCGCGGCGGCTGGGGCCGCTTCCGTCGACTCTGGAAGGGACGCCGTGAATACGCTTGACCGCTATCTGATCCGCAGCGTGGTCGCCGGTGGCCTGGGGGCCTCGGCCGCCTTCGCCGTGCTGATCCTCGTTTTCGGCATGATCGACGAGGCGAGCAAGATCGGGGCGGACTACAGCACGCTGCAGGCGGTATGGTTCGTCGTGCTGACCACGCCCGGCTATCTCTACGAGCTGTTTCCGGTCACCGTGCTGGTCGGCGGGCTGTTGAGCCTGGGCGCGCTGGCGGCGCACTCCGAACTGACCGTGATGCGCGCGACCGGCATGTCGTTGTTGCGTCTGGCCCGGCCGGTGCTGGTCGCCGGGGTGATCCTGGCCGCCCTGGGCACGGTGATGGGCGAGACCATCGGCTCCTGGGGCCAGGCGAAGGCGAACACGATGCGGGCCGCGGCGACCGAAAGCCAGGTGAGCACGGATCTGGCCAGCGGCTTCTGGCTGCGTGAAGGCGACCGGATCGTCAATGTCGAGCGGGCGCTGGTCGACGGCCATCTGATCGGCCTGCACGTGTTCGAGCTGTCGGCCGACGGCCGGCCGCAGCGGGTGATCCAGGCGGCGCGCGCCACGAGCCTGGGCGAGGATCGCTGGCGGCTTCGGGGCGTGGTCGATACGCGCCTGCCGATCGCCGAGCCCGAGGGCAAGGTGACGGTCGAGCGCGCCCGCAGCCAAGAGATGACGCTGTTCGACCAGCAGGTGATCGAGATCGCCGCGCTCAATCCGCGCTACATGAACGTCGCCCAGCTGTCCGAGTATGTCGCCTATCTGGAGCGCAACCAGCTCGACGCCTCGGTCTACGCCACGGCGATGTGGTCCCGGGTGGTCCAGCCGATCTCGGTGCTGGCAATGCTCCTGGTGACGCTGCCGTTCGTCTTCGTCGCCCAGCGGGGCGGGTCGGCCGGACGCTGGCTGTTCATCGCCATCCTGCTGGGCGTGGCCTACATGACGCTGACGCAGATCGTCTCGGCGCTGGCGCCGGCCTACGGTATTTCGCCGATCCTGAGTACCATCTTGCCACCAGCCCTGTTCTCGGCGGCCGGGGTGGTGGCCCTCTACCGGGCCACGCCGCGCACGCGCCGACAGGCGGCCTGACGCTTACCGGTAGCCTTCAAGCGAACTCAAGGGAACCGCATGTTCGAAGAGCCAAGCAGCAACGAATACGAGCGCCAGTCGATCGGCGCCTTCACGGAAAAGGCGTACTTGAACTACGCCATGTACGTCATCCTCGACCGGGCGTTGCCGCACGTCGCCGACGGCCTCAAGCCCGTGCAGCGGCGCATCGTCTACGCGATGAGCGAGCTGGGACTTTCGGCGCTGGCCAAGCACAAGAAGTCCGCCCGGACGGTGGGTGACGTGCTCGGCAAGTATCACCCGCACGGCGATTCGGCCTGCTACGAGGCCATGGTGCTGATGGCCCAGCCGTTCTCCTACCGTTATCCGCTGATCGACGGGCAGGGCAACTTCGGCTCGCCCGACGACCCCAAGTCGTTCGCCGCGATGCGCTACACCGAGTCGCGCCTGACCCGCTATGCCCAGACGCTGCTGGCCGAGGCCGACCAGGGCACGGTCGACTGGGTCGACAACTTCGACGGCTCGCTCAAGGAGCCGGCGCTGCTGCCGGCGCGCCTGCCCAACGTGCTGCTGAACGGCTCGACCGGCATCGCCGTCGGTCTGTCGACCGACATCCCGCCGCACAACCTCAAGGAGGTGGTCAACGCCTGCGTGGCGCTGATCGAGAACCCGGAGGCAGACGTCGCCGCGCTGTGCAAGCACGTCAAGGGACCGGATTTCCCGACCGAGGGCGAGATCATCACGCCGCCGGAAGACATCCGCAAGATGTACGAGACCGGTACCGGCAACGTGCGCCAGCGGGCCCGCTACGAGATGGAGTCGGGCCAGATCGTGATCACCGCGTTGCCGTTCCAGGTCTCCGGGTCCAAGGTGCTCGAGCAGATCGCCGGCCAGATGCACGCCAAGAAGCTGCCGCTGGTCACCGATCTCCGTGACGAATCGGACCACGAGTCGCCCACCCGGCTGGTGATCGTGCCCAGAAGCCGCCAGGTCGACATCGACGCGCTGATGGCCCACCTGTTCGCGACCACGGATCTGGAGAAGAGCTACCGGATCAACATGAACGTGATCACGGCCGACGGCCGGCCGCAGGTGCTCAATCTCAAGGATCTGCTGGCCGAATGGCTTGCCTTCCGCCAGGCGACCCTGCGCCGCCGGCTCGAATGGCGTCTGGCCAAGATCGAGCGCCGCCTCGAAGTGCTCGCCGGCCTGCTGATCGCCTTCCTCAATATCGACGAGGTGATCGCGATCATCCGCGAGGCCGAGGATCCCAAGGCCGAGCTGATCGCCCGCTTCGAGCTGACCGAGCTGCAGGCCGACTCGATCCTCGAGATCCGCCTGCGCCAGCTGGCCAAGATCGAGGAGATCGCGGTCAAGAAGGAACAGGCCGAACTGTCCGAGGAGGCCGAGGGCATCCGCACGCTGCTCGCCGACGAGTCGGCGCTGCGCGGGCAGATGCGCGACGAGCTCGTTGCGGATGCCGAGGCGTACGGCGATGCGCGCCGCTCGCGGCTGGTGACGCGCGAATCGGCCCAGCCGCTCGACGAGACCCGCCTGATGACCGCCGAGCCGGTCACCGTGGTCCTCAGCCAGAACGGCTGGATCCGCGCGGCCAAGGGCCACGATGTCGATCCCGAGTCGCTTTCCTACAAGGCCGGTGATGGCTACCAGGCCCATGTCGCCGGACGGTCGACCCAATCGGTGGTGGTCTTTGACGACACCGGACGGGCCTACACGCTTGCCACCCATACGTTGCCGTCGGCACGCGGGCAGGGCGAGCCGGTTACCGGTCGGGTGACGCCGCCGTCCGGCGCGCGCTTCGTCGCCCTGGCGATGGGCGAGCCGGCGCAGAAGGTGTTCCTCTGGTCGCCGGCCGGCTTCGGGTTCGTCACCTCGATGACGGACCTTGTCGGTCGTCAGCGCGCGGGCAAGAAGGTGTTCACCCTGCCCAAGGGCGTGGCGCCGGGACGGCCGGTGCTGCCAGGCAAGGCATTCGGTTACCTGGCGGTGGCCACCAGCGACGGGCACGTGCTGGTGATGGACGCCGACGAACTGCCCGAACTCGCCAAGGGCAAGGGCAACAAGCTCGTGGCCCTGAAGAGCGGGGTCGAGGTGGTCGCCGTGACGGCACTCGGCGAGACCGATGGCCTGCGGGTCACGGCCGGTGCGCGCACCATGACCATCAAGCCCGCCGATCTGGCCCTCTACCACGGCAAGCGGGCCGCCCGAGGCCGGCGTCTGCCGCGCGGCCTGACCCGCGTCGATAGCCTGGCCGCCGCTCCCACCGACGGCTGATTAGCGCGGCGTCTTGAAAAACCGCCGTGGCGCCCCAGATTGGGGTAATCTTCCCACCGGGCGGGTCGGGTATTTCCGACCCGCCGGACTTCGCCAACTTCACTCCGAGGTAGAGATGAAACGCATCGGCTTGTTCCTGTTGACCAACCTGGCCGTGATCGTCGTGCTGATGATCGTCTGGTTCGTGCTTTCCAGCGTATTCGGTCTCGGCCGGACGATGGATTACCAGGCGGGCACCATCAACCTGACCAGCACCCTGGTGCTGGCTGCCGTGTTCGGCTTCGGCGGCTCGCTGATCTCGCTGCTGATCTCCAAGTGGATGGCCAAGAAGAGCGTCGGTGCGCAGGTGATCGAGACGCCGCGCAACGAGTCCGAGCGCTGGCTGGTCGAGACGGTGCAGCGCCAGGCGCGCGAGGCCGGCATCGGCATGCCCGAGGTGGCGATCTACGATTCGCCCGAGATCAACGCCTTCGCCACCGGCGCGAGCCGCAACAAGGCACTGGTCGCGGTGTCCACGGGACTGCTTTCGAGCATGACCCGCGACGAGGCCGAGGCGGTCCTCGGCCACGAGGTCGGCCACATCGCCAATGGCGACATGATCACCCTGACCCTGATCCAGGGCGTGGTGAACACCTTCGTGATCTTCTTCGCGCGCATCGTCGGCTTTTTCGTCGACCGCGTGCTGCTGAAGAACGAGGAAGGGCCGGGTATCGGTTTCTTCGTTACCACTATCGTCGCGGAGATTGTCTTCGGCATCCTGGCGAGCACCATCGTGATGTGGTTCTCCCGTCAGCGGGAATTCCGTGCCGATGACGCCGGGGCCCGATTTGCCGGCCGCGAGAAGATGATCGCCGCCCTCGAGCGCCTGAAGGTGAACTACGACCGGCCGTCCGACATGCCGGCCCAGATGACTGCTTTTGGCATCTTCGGCCGCACCGGCAATTTCGGCCGGCTGTTCATGTCGCACCCGCCGCTGGACGAGCGGATCGCCGCCCTGCGAGCGGCCGCCGGCCACGCCCGAACCGCCTGACTCGGTCGCGATCTGGTTTGAAACCCCGCCGGGGGCGGGGGACAATGCCGGTCCCGGTGGGCCGGTGTGGGAGGCCCGCCATCGAGCGGGCCTTTTTCGTTCGACCAAGCGACAGCCTGACGGAGAATCGCGATGGAAGTCCTCTACCTGTTCGTTCCGCTGAGCATGCTCGTGGTCGCCGGGCTTGTCTGGGCGGCCTTCTGGGCTATTCGCAACAACCAGTTCGAGGATCTGGAGGGGCCGGCCCATCGCATCCTGATGGACGATGACGACCCCAAGATTCCGACCGGGGACGAGGCCTCCGATCCCGGCGGGGAGCCGGGGCGGGACGAACCGGCCAGCGAGGATGATCGCCGTCGTCAATAACCCCGTCGGGACTAGTGACATTGCCCCGAGGCTGGTTTAGGATAGCCGCAGAAACCGGAGGAGCCTCACATGAAAGAAATGTTCAACTTCGATAATTTCGCGTTCACGTTCACCATCGGCCTGATCGTCTTTTCCTGGCTGAGCTTCCTGAGCGTGATCTTCTTCGGCTGATCACGATGCGCGCGGCGCGTTGAGTTCGGCCATTAAAAAAGCCACCGCAAAAGCGGTGGCTTTTTTTGTTGCCCGGTTGGCCCGGATCAGCGGAGGCTGCCCGACTGCGGCAGGTGTCCTCAGGCCGGCTGGGGCAGGGCGGTGCGCAGCTTCTTCAGTGCTGCCGTCTCGATCTGGCGGATCCGCTCGGCGGACACGCCGTACTCGTCGGCAAGCGTCTGCAGCGTGGCCTTGGGCTCGTCCAGCCAGCGGCGGCTGAGAATGTCGCGGCTGCGATCGTCGAGCATCGACAGGGCCTCGTTCATCGCGGAGACCCGATCGTCCTCGTCGCGCTGGGCGGCGATGTCCTCGACCGAGAGCGCGTCCTGGTCGACCAGGATTTGTTCGTAGGACGGACCGTCGCCGTCTTCCGAGCCGTCGTAGGCCGGCGTGTCGAGCCCCATGTCACGCCCGTAGAGGCGCGCCTCCATGGTCATGACCTCGCGCTCGGGCACGTCCAGTTCCTCGGCGACCGACTCGGCTTCCGACTTGGAGAGCCAGCCGATCGAGTTCTTCATCTGGCGCATCTTGAAGAACAGCTTGCGCTGCGCCTTGGTGGTCGCCACCTTGACGATGCGCCAGTTCTTGAGGATGTACTCGTGAATCTCGGCGCGGATCCAGTGGACGGCGAAGGTGACCAGACGGACCTTCTGGTCCGGGTCGAAGCGCTTGACCGCCTTCATCAGGCCGATGTTGCCTTCCTGGATCAGGTCGGCGAGCGGCAGGCCATAGCCGCGATAGCCGCGTGCCACGTGCACCACGAAGCGCAGGTGACCAAGCACCAGCTTTTGGGCCGCCTCGATGTCGCCGGATTCCTTCAGCCGGCGCGCCAGGGCCTGCTCCTCCTCGACGGAGATCACAGGGAGACGACGTACCTCGCTGAGGTACTGCGACAACGAATCCCCCATCACCGGCATGGTCATGCCGACGGCCGGGGTCATCGCCCGCGACTCGGAGTTGGTCATCTGGTTGCCTGCTTTGTGCATCAGCTCGCCTCGTTGCAAGTATCCCAATGTATCTATCACCTCACGCATTTTAGCACTCGTTGGGTGGGAGTGCTAAAGGGGTGAATAGTTCCACCGGGAGACGGTGGAGTCCTAGAGATTAATGCAGGGGCAGGGGTAATTCACGGGGTGCTCAGACGACCGATATAGAAGCGGCCGATCACCTGGGCCGACAGCCAGCCGAGAAAAGCGCCGGAGACGAGCAGCAGGCCGATGACGGCGGCATCGATTTGCGGCGAGATCGACGCCCCGTACGAGGCGGCGAAGCGTTCGATCGGCCCGGCGGTGACCGAGACCGCGGTGGAGACCAGCAGGGACGCGATCGCTCCGCCCAGCAGCCCGGTCAGGGTGCCGTCGTAGAGCAGTGGGCGCAGCATGTAGCGTTCGGTGCCGCCGATCAGGGCAATCAACGCGATCTCGCGACGGCGTTCGTGCAGCTCCAGTCGCAGGGTATTGCCGACGACGAACACCACGGTCAGTCCGAGCAACAGCAGCAGCCACCAGCCCAGCTCGTCGAAGAAGCGACGAATCTGCTCGAGGCGTTCGACCCAGTCGCCGCCGGTGGAGAACTCGGCGACCGCGGGCTGCTCGCGCAGGGCCTCAGTCAGGGCCAGGCGCGTGTCCTGACGCGCGTCGGTCAGTGTCAGCTCCACCACCCAGGGCAACGGGTTGTCATCGAGGGTATCGAGGCCCTCGATGCGAAGCCTTTCCGTGAGGGCGGCCAGCCCGGCCTCTGGCGGGACGACGCGCTGCTCGTCAACGCTGGCCTGCCGGTCGAGCCAGTCGCGCAGGGCCTGGCGCTCCTCCTCGCTGGTGTTCGGCTTGAGGTAGAGGTCCATGCGAGCGGCATCGGTCATCCAGATCTCGCCCACCCGCTCGACCTGATGGCCGAGAGTCATGACCAGGGCGGGCAGGCTGAGCATGACACCGAGGACCAGGATGGTGGCCCAGGCGCCGAGGGGGCGATGAATCAGTCGCGCGAACGCGCCGCGCAGGCACTGGCGATGATGGCGACGCCACGCGGCGAGTGGATGGCGGCTCTTTTCGCGCGTTGCGGGTGCCTCGGCCTGCGGGCTCATGTCTCGGCCTCCTCGAAGGCGCTGATGCGCCCCTCGTTCAGCGCGATCCGCGGGACCGGGTACTGCTTGAGCAGGTCGACGTCGTGACTGGCGATCAGCACAGTCACGCCGACGGCATGGAATTCGAAGAAGCGGTCGAAGATGTCGCGCGAGAGCTCCGGGTCGAGGTTACCGGTCGGTTCGTCCGCGAGCAGGATGCGCGGTCGGTTGACCAGGGCGCGGGCGATGTTGACCCGCTGCTGCTCACCGCCGGAAAGTTCCTCGATCCGGGCACGCTGGCGTCCCAGCAGGCCGACCTTGTCGAGCGCCGCGTCGACGCGACGACGCGTGTCGCCGGGCAGATAGCCCGAGACCTGCAGGGGCAGGGCGACGTTGTCGAATACGCGCCGGTCCGGCAGCAGGTGGTGGTCCTGGAAGACCACGCCGATCTGCCGGCGCAGCTTCGGGTACTGGTGTCGCCCCATCTTGCCGAGATCGTAGCCGCCGATCAGCACCTGCCCGGAAGTGGGGCGGTCGAGGGCCGGGATCATGCGCAGCAGCGTCGACTTGCCCGCCCCGGAGTGGCCGGTGAGGAAGGCCATCCGTCCGGCCGGGAGCCGGAAGCTGATGTCCTGGAGGCCGAACTGGCCGTTGGCGTAACGGCGCGAGACGTTGGCGAACTCGATCATCGGGACGGGCTCCTCGATCGACCGGGTGTGCCGTCCGACGGCTGCATGGCCGAAGGCGTCGTTCCCTGCCGGCTTTGTTGGTGTCTCGCGTCGCTCACTGCGCGGCTCCTTGCACTCGAACTGGCGTGTGACGGTTCTCGAGGTGGCGGTGGTCAGTCCGGGCGATGATCCAGCAGTGCATCGACGAATGCCCGCGGTTCGAACGGCCGCAGGTCCTCGGATTTCTCGCCCACACCGATGAAGTGGATCGGCAGGCCCAGCTCCTCGGCGATGGCGAACACGATACCGCCCTTGGCCGTGCCATCGAGCTTGGTGACGATCAGTCCGGTCAGTTTGACCGCATCATTGAATTGTCGTGCCTGGATCAGCGCGTTCTGGCCGATGCTGGCATCGATGACCAGCAGCACCTCGTCGGGTGCCTCGGGTTCGGCCTTGCCGATGACACGGATCAGCTTGCCGAGTTCATCCATCAGGCCCGACTGCGTGTGCAGGCGTCCGGCCGTATCGACGATCAGCATGTCGCTGCCCCGGGCCTTGGCCGAGCTGACGGCGTCGAAGGCCACCGAGGCGGGGTCGCCTCGGCCGGGTTCGCCGATAACGCGGACGTCGTTGCGTTCGCCCCAGGCGATCAGCTGCTCGACGGCCGCCGCCCGGAAGGTATCGGCGGCGGCCAAGGTGACGTTGCGGCCCTCCCCCTTGAAGCGGTGGGCCAGCTTGCCGATGCTCGTGGTCTTGCCGCCGCCATTGATGCCGCAGACCACCATCACGTGCGGTCGGCCGGACTGGCGCCGACTCGGCGGGGTGGCCGGCTGGACTGACGTCAGGCGCTCCACCATCAGGCGGTGCAGGGTCTCGAACAGGCGTTCGGGGTCGTCGACGTGCTTGCGGCTGATCTCGTCGGTGAGCTCGTCGATCAGCGCCATGGTGGTCTGCTGGCCGACATCGGCCATGATCAGCCTCGTCTCGAGTTCCTCGAGCATGTCGTCGTCGATCTTCTTCTTGCCGAGGAAGAGATCGCCGAGCCCCTCGGTCAGCCCGGAGCGGGTCTTGGCCAGCCGGCTGAACAGGGAGCCCGAGTCGTCACTCGAGGCGGCCGGCGTGGCCGCCACGGTGGTGTCGGATTCCTGACGCTGGGTGTCGGTCTCCTCGGAAGTCGGGGCGGCCGACTCCGTGGTGTCCGTCTCCCGGGGTGGTTCGCTGGTCGGTGTATCGGCAGATTCGGTCTGTTGGCCGGCCGGCTCGGCGTCGGCTTCGCCGGGTGCCGCCTCGCTGTCGGTCAATCCGGCCGCGGACTCTTCCGTGGTCTCGGCGACGTCTGTCTTGCGTTTCTTGCGTCTGAGAAATCCGAACATGAAGCGTGATGGTACCTGGGTTGGCGACGGGAGAGGGCGTTCCGAGGTGGCGGCCCCCGCGAGACGCCGACGAAGTTTATCATGCAGGCTCTGGGGAAACGCGGCACGAACTCGGGCGGCATTCTGGCCAACCCCCGCAGGGCAATATCCGGTTCGTGCAGGATTTTCCCGAAACGATCAGTGACGCGTCCGAGGGAGGAATCGTCGATGCCCAGCACCCCCAAGGGGCGCCGCCCGTCGCGCGGCGAGCAAATCCGTATCATCGGCGGCGAGTGGCGTTCCCGCCGGTTGCGCTTCCCGGCAGCCCGCGATCTGCGTCCCACGCCCGACCGGGTCCGGGAGACCCTGTTCAACTGGCTGGGGCAGACAGTGACCGGCTGGCGCGTGTTGGACTTGTTCGCCGGCAGCGGTGTGCTCGGCTTCGAGGCACTGTCGCGCGGGGCGGCCTGGGTTGGGTTTGTCGAGCAGTCGCCGCGTGTTGCCCGGGCGGTCGCGGCCAATCTCGAGCAACTCGGCGCCGAGCCATTGCGCTACAGCGTCTGGACGCGCGATGCGCTGAAGTGGCTGGATCAGTCGCCCTTGGAGGGTCGGGCCATCGACCTGGTCTTCCTCGACCCGCCGTTTCGTCAGCCGGCCTTGCTGCAGCAGTCGCTGGACCGGCTGGCCGAGGCCCCGTGGCTGGCCGAGGATGCGCGGCTGTTCATCGAGGCCGCGGACCTCGACGCGTTGCGACTGCCGGCGGGGTTCGTCGTCAGTCGGGAGACGCGAGCCGGCGAGAGTCGGTCGGTCCTGCTGGCGAGGGGGTGAGCCGGGGCAGGCCTGTGGGAACGTTCCGGGATCAGGCGTCGCCCAGCGTGCGCCCGCGCCCGCCGGCCTGGCTCTCGGCGCCCTGAGCGGTGTACAGCGACCCGCCCGATTCGTCGCGCTGCAGCAGGAAGTCGATGCGTTCGCCGAGAAACTGGTCGATCCGACGCAGAGCCATCAGATTGCTCTGCGAGAGCTCACGGAAACGTTGGGCCGTCTTCTTGAGCGCCTCCCAGGCCATCCGCGCCGCTTCGGGCTGCCCGGCCAGTGCGGCCTCCGTTTCATTCGCCCCCGCGGCGGCAACCCACTCCAGGCGAGCCTGTTCGGCATCGGCCAGCCCCTCGTTGTGCTGGCGAATCGATTCGAAGACGGCATCGAATTCGTCCAGTGAGGGTGTGTCGCTGCGCCTGAGCAGTTCGGCAAGGCGTTCGTGCTGATCGAGCAGGGCGTCGGCATGCGCCTGCATCGTCGTCAACCAGGTGGGGAGATCGGAAGGGACGTGTTCGCTCATCGTGGCTAGGCACTCGGCGGATAAGGTCTCAAGGCGGGTCCCGGTGGAGCATACGCCAATCGCCGGGACGAACGAAGCACCCCGGTCAGCAATTGCCGGCCGGGGTGGGCAGGTGTCGGGTCCGCTGGTGCGGTGGCTGGAGGAGAGACCTTAGAGGTTCTCGAACTGGCGCAGCCGCTCGGCAATCTTGGCGGAGTCGACCTGGTACTCGCCCTGGCTGATCAGATCCTTGATCCGGTCGACCTTGGTCTGATCGAACGGCGCGGATTCGGCCAGCGAACGACCCAGCTCCTGCATCTCCGATGCCCCGCTGGACAACGTCAGGGCGTCGTCTTCTCGGATGGACGCCGACGCATCGCCAGAAGCGCGCTGCGACTCGCCCTTGGCCTCGGTGCGGCTGCGGGCTGAGTCCACCGACGAGTTCTGGCCCAGATTGCGCGGGCCGAAGCCGTTGATTTCGTTTGCCATGGTGTTTGATCCTTCCTGTCTCGGACGGTCTGTCCGTGCCGCGGCTCCGCCCCGGCAAACAGGCGTCTAGGTTAACGTAAATGTCCCTTCGCTCTTAAACCATCGGCCGCTTTCGGGAAAACTTTAGCGCCGACTGAAATACTTTTCTTCGGGGAGTCGGGCTCTCATCCGCCGATGGCCTCCACGGTCCGACTGTCGACGACCACCGCTTCGATTATCTTGCCGGAATGGGTGTTCTTGACCCGGACGCGCTGCCCGACGCCGGCGCGGCCCTGAACCTCGCCGGTCGAACCGACAATGAAACCACCCTTGCCAGCCTGAATCGAGACCACATCGCCCCGGTCGACGACGGCGTTCACGCCCAGGTTGCGCGCGGTAATCAGTTGCCCCGATTGCAGCGGTTGAGTCGCCATCATGCCAATAAGTTCCCTCGGGTCGGTGTAATAGCGCTGGCGAGCGCGGTTCGCATCGACCGTCGCGAGGCTGAGATCGGCTGCCGTGATCACGTCGCCGGACGCGAGCGGCCGGGCGGCGACCACGGCCTGCTGACGGCGGGTCAGTTCGACAGGCACGTAGATGCGCCAGGGTGAACTGCCGTGACAGCTCACCTTGACGGTCTGTCGGCCGCGATTGAGATTGAGCGGGCGTCCTTCGTTGATCTCCAGCGCCTGGTCACAGATGCTCAGCCGCAACCGGGGATCCAGCCGATCGGCGCGCAGCGTCAGGTCGCCGCGGGCACCGCCCTGTTGTTTCAGGAAGCGGTCCATTGCCGTGGCCACCTGTGCCTGAACACTGTCCGGCGAGGCCGGTGTGGCGGCCCCGGCCTGTGAAGCGGCGAGCAGCATGGTGAATGCCGTCAGCACCACGGCGAGGCCCGTCGGCCGACGCCGGAGTGACCCGCGGGGCAACATGCCGAATGACGAAGAGATGTGGCTCATGAGCGAGAGTGGCTGCAGGCACGGTTTGAATTGCATTGTCAGAACTAGCATTTACCATGCCACGCTCGCGCCTGTGGCGACCCGTCACGCAAGGGTGAAGCGACTGCGCTACCATGCCCTGAGAATCGGCCGCCACCCCTGATAAAGCGCGGGGTCATCGCCGTGTGTCCGGCTTGGCCGGCGGACTAAAGATTGTCCTTCCGGGGCCGATACCTCGTCTGGAAAACGTGAATCACCCAGCCAACAAGTGCCACCGAGGCAGGACCAGTCGTGAAAAGCAACGTGATGTCATCAGTCGATTCCCGCACCCAACTGGCCGGTCGCAACCGGCTCGAGCTTCTGGTCTTCGGTTTGGGCACCGATCAGCGTTTCGGGATCAACGTCTTCAAGGTGCGCGAGGTGATCCGTTGTCCCAAGCTGACGGATGTGCCGCATTCGGACAGCTCGATTCGCGGCATTGCCGACGTGCGCGGTCACACCATCACCGTCATCGATCTGTCGGAAGCTATCGGCAAGGGGCGGATGACGGAGGAGCAGGTGCAGGACGCGTTCGTGATCATCACGGAGTACAACCGCGCGGTGCAGGGCTTTCTGGTGCATTCGGTCGACCGGATCGTCAACCTGTCGTGGAAAGAGGTCCTCACGCCGCCGAGCGGCACCAACAACTCGAACTTCCTGACCGCGGTGGCCCGGATCGACAAGCAGCTGGTGGAGATCATCGATGTCGAGCAGATCTTCGCCCGTGTGGTCGGTGTCGCCGAGACGGTCTCGGATGACGTGATCGGCGAGTTCGGGGAGATCAGCAAGGAGAGTGACCTGGTGCTGGTGGTGGACGACTCGGTCGTCGCCCGCAAGCAGGTCGAGAGCACGCTCGAGCAGATGCATCTGCACACGGTGGTGACGAAGAACGGCCAGGAGGCGATCGACACGCTGCGGCGCTGGAAGGAAAAGCAGCCGGAGCAGTTGGAGCGGCTCGCCATGGTGGTCTCGGATATCGAGATGCCGACCATGGATGGTTACACGCTGACCTCGTTGATCCGTCAGGATTCGGCCCTCAAGAGCGTCTACGTCATCCTGCACTCGTCGCTTTCCGGTGTGTTCAACGAGAACATGGTCAAGCAGGTCGGCGCCGATCGCTTCATCCCGAAATTCCATCCGGACGACCTGGCGCGGGTCGTGGGCGAGGCGCTCGCGCGCCATGAGGTGCACCACGCCGTGGGCGAGGCTTGACCGCGGGCATGAAGGCCGAAACCTTCGCCCGGTTCACCGCCTTTCTCGAGCAGCACAGCGGGATTCTGCTGAGTACGGACAAGCAGTACCTGGTGGAAACGCGGCTGTCCCGCGTGGCCCGTTCCCAGGGGCATGCCTCGGTTGAGGGCCTGATCGAGACGCTGCTGTCGCGTCGTGATCGCACCCTGGCGCGTGACGTGGTCGACGCGATGACCACCAACGAGACCCTGTGGTTTCGTGATGGCTATCCCTTTGCCGCGCTGGAGAAGAAGTTCTTCCCCGAGGCGGTCGCCGCGAAGAAGTCGAGCCTGCGCATCTGGTCGGCGGCCTGCTCGACCGGCCAGGAGGCCTTCTCGATCAGCATCACGGCCGAAGAACAGCGGGTGCCCTTCAGCGTCGAGATCGTCGGTACCGACATTTCCGAAGAGGTGGTGGAAAAGGCGCGCCGCGGGGTGTTCGACGATCTTTCGCTGGGCCGTGGTCTCTCGCCGGAGCGAAAGCGTCAATATTTCGTCAAGACGACCGACGGTTGGAAAATCGCTCCGGCGATCAGCCGCCGGGTGCAGTTCCGGGTGGGCAACCTGCTCGAGCTGCGGCCCGAGGCGCGTCGCTACGATCTGGTGTTCTGCCGGAACGTCCTGATCTACTTCTCCCGCGAGACCAAGACGAAGATCATCGACCGCATCGCAAACACGCTGGTGCCGGGCGGCTACCTGATTCTCGGTGCCTCGGAATCACTCACGCAGCTCAGCGATCGCTTTACGGCCGAGCGCCTGCCGACCGGCGGCACGGCCTATCGTCTCAAGGACTGACCCCGGGCCTTCCCGAGCGCTCCGGCACCCTCCCTTCCGAAAACTGGCACGCTTATCGCATAAGCCCTCGGCACTGACCACGTGTCGAGGGTTTTTTCGATGTCGATCATCAATGACCGCCTGTTTGGCATCCACGACGATGCGCTGCAGCTCCAGGAGCGCAGCCTCAAGTTGCGTGCCGAGAACATCGCCAACGCGGATACCCCGGGCTACAAGGCCCGTGTGATGTCGTTCGACCAGGCGATGGAGGCAGCCTTGCAGTCCAAGTCGTCGCCGGGCTCGGCTAGCCGGCTGGCGACCAGCGACTCGCGCCAGCTTCAGGGCATGTCGTCTTCGGGGATTCGTGAGGGGTTCTCGGTGCCGGACCAGCCGGCGCTGGACGGCAACACGGTCGACCTGGACCAGGAGCGTGTCGGTTACACGCAGGATGCCATCGGCTACCAGACCACGCTTTCGTTTCTCAGCAGCCGGATTTCCGGCATCAAGAAGGCCCTGGGCGGACAGTGATCCGCGGGCCGAACGACCATTTTCCAGTCAAGGCAGGTGAACCATGAGCTTGTATGACGTTTTCAGCATTTCGTCCTCCGCCATGGCGGCGCAGTCCACCCGGCTGAACACGACCGCCTCCAACCTGGCCAACGCCAACGTGGACGCCTCGTCTCCCGAGGAGGCCTACAAGGCGCGCCAGCCGGTCTTCCAGACGGTGCTGGAGGCGCAGGGCGGGCGTGGCGTGCGGGTTGCCGGGATCACCGAATCACAGGCCCAGCCGGTGCAGAAGCACGATCCGGGCAATCCGCTCGCCGACGAGAACGGCTATGTCTACGGCTCGAACGTCAATCCGGTCGAGGAGATGGTCAACATGATGTCGGCCTCGCGGACCTACCAGACCAACGTGCAGGTGATGGATACCACCAAGCAGCTGGCCATGCGCACCCTGCAGTTGGGTCAGGGGCAATAAGGCCGTAGCACGGCAGGGAGCATGACATGACCAGTTCCGTAAACAGCGACATCTACTCTGATCTCGGGCTTGCCGCCTCGCAGGGCAGCAAGGGCGAGAACAAGAAGAGCCTGGATCAGACGGATTTTCTCAAGCTGCTGACGACACAGATGCAGAACCAGGATCCGATGAAGCCGATGGACAACACCCAGTTCGTCGCGCAGATGGCCCAGTTCAGTTCGCTGCAGGGCATCCAGGACCTGAACGAGACGGTATCCGGCTTCGAGTCGTCGGTGCAGTCCAACCAGGTGATGCAGGCCTCGTCACTCGTGGGCAAGGCGGCGATCGTCAAGGGCGATACCGCGCAGATGTATCACATGACCCAGGCCGACGGCAGCAAGGCGCCCTCGGGGATTCTGGGTGCGGTCGACGTGCCGACGGGGGCAACGGATCTGACGGTCGATATCGCTGATGCCAGCGGCCAGGTCGTCAGAACCATCGACGTGCCGGTGAACGGATCGGATCGGCCGTCCTTTTCCTGGGATGGTCGGCTCAATGACGGGCGCATGGCGCCCGAGGGAAATTACACGGTGAGTGCAAACGCCACGGTGGACGGCAAGGGGCAGGCGCCCCAGACCTATGTCGGGGCGGTCATCAGCAGTGTGGGCGTGACCAAGAATGGTCCGGAACTGAATCTCGACGGTTTGTCCTCGGTCAAGCTGTCGGATATCGTTGAAATCATTAATTAAACCGGAGGACGCAGCATGTCGTTCAATACCTCCATCAGCGGCCTGAACGCCGCTCAGAAAGACCTGAACGTGACGAGCAACAACATTGCCAATGCCAAGTCCACCGGCTTCAAGAAGTCGCGGGCCGAGTTCGGCGATATCTATGCGGTCAGCGCGTTCGGCAACAGCAAGACCGCCGTGGGCCAGGGTGTGCTCAACCAGGCGGTTACCCAGCAGTTCTCGCAGGGCAACCTTGAGTTCACGGACAACTCGCTCGATCTCGCCATCTCGGGGCAGGGCTTCTTTGCCTTTCAGAAGGCGCTCGACAACTCCGAGGCGGTGTTCACGCGGGCCGGTGCGTTGGGCGTGAACAAGAACGGCTACCTGGTCAACCAGTCGGGCGAGTACCTGCAGGCACTGCCGGTCAACGAGAACGGCACGTTGCAGTCGACCTCCCTGGCGACCGCCAGCCCGGTGCAGCTGCCGGTCGCGGCCGGTGCCCCGCAGGCGACCACCGAGGCGGCCATCTCGGTCAACCTGCCGGCAGGCGCCGACACGCCGCCGGTGACCACCTTCGATCCGGACGACCCGGACTCCTACAACCAGGCGAACTCGCAGCGGATCTACGACTCGCTGGGTAACCCGCACACCCTGACGAGCTATTTCGTCAAGAACGATCCCGCGGTAACGGGTGTGGACAACCAATGGAGCGTTTACTACCAGATCGATGACCAGCCGGTGGCCGACATGACTCAGCAGACGGTTGAGTTCAATACCGATGGCTCGTTTAGTACGGCCGACGCCAACCCGGTGACGGTCAGCGAGACGGGGGCGAACCTGGGGACCGGCGCAGGTGATCTCAGTATCGCCATGACGTTCCGCACCGATTCGACCCAGTACAACGGGCCGTTCAACGTGGCCGATCAGTCGGCGGACGGCAACACCACCGGCCAGCTGACCGGTATTTCGGTGGGGACCGACGGCCTGATCCGGGCCAGCTATACCAATGGTGAAACGATCCCGCTGGGCAAGGTGGCGCTGGTCGACTTCCGCAACCCGCAGGGCCTGAAGCAGGTGGGCGACAATTCCTGGATCGAGTCGATCGATTCGGGCGAGCCGCTGGGTGGCGAGGCCGGTAGCGGCACTTTCGGCGCGATCCAGGGCGGGGCGCTCGAAGCCTCCAACGTCGATCTGACCGCCGAGCTGGTCAACCTGATCACCGCGCAGCGGAACTTCCAGGCCAACTCGCGGGCGATCGAGGCCAACAAGACCCTGAGCGACACGATCATCGGCATCCGGTAACGCGCGATAGCGCTCGATCGGAAAAGCGGGCCAGTCGGCCCGCTTTTTTTGTGCCGTGCGGCTCGGGTGTCGGCCCGCCGACGCGACCGGCCGGCGCGTTTTCCCTACTTGGCACACCTTCTGCATTAGTCAGGGCATCGGGGACTTTCCCCATCCTGATCAGTGAATTGTTGGAGGTGCGTGATGGATCGTCTGGCCTATATCGCCATGAGCGGTGCCTCGCAGACCCTACGGGCCCAGGCTACCAACGCCAATAATTTGGCGAACGTGAATACCCAGGGCTTCAAGGCGGATATCGACGCGTTTGCCAGCCTGCCGGTCTATGGCCCGGGGCAGGCCTCGCGGGCCTACACCGAGGCCCAGGGCAAGGGGGCCGATTTCTCGCCCGGCCCGCTGCAGACCACCGGGCGCGGGCTCGACATTGCCGTCAAGGGCGACGGCTTCATCGCCGTCGAGGCCCCGGACGGGCGAGTGGCCTACACGCGGCGCGGCGACCTGCACCTGACGGCCAACGGCCAGCTGCAGACCGGTCAGGGCGATCCCGTGATGGGCAACGAGGGCCCGATCGCCATTCCGCCGGCCGAGAAGATCGACATCCATGCCGACGGCAGCATCAGCATCATCCCGGTCGGCGGGCAGGCCAACGCCCCGGCGATGGTCGATCGCATCCGGCTGGTCAACCCGGATCAGGCCGATCTGCAGAAGGCGCCAGACGGCCGCTTCTCGCTGCGCCCCGGCGCCGAGGAGCCGCCGGCCGATGCCGCCGTGCAGGTCGCCAGTGGCGTGCTCGAGGGCAGCAACGTCAATGCCGTCGAGGCCATGGTCAACATGATCGAGTACGGCCGCATGTTCGAGACACAGAGCCGCATGCTCCGCACGGCGGACGAGAACGGCGAACTTGCCGACCGCCTCATGCGCCTCGGTTAAACCAGTTAGGGGAGAAATACCATGACCACACCCGCACTCTGGACAGCAAAGACCGGCCTGGACGCGCAGCAGACGCGCATGTCGGTGATTTCCAACAACCTCGCCAACGTCAACACCACCGGCTTCAAGCGTGATCGGGCGGTGTTCGAGGACCTGATCTACCAGAACTACCGTCAGGTCGGCGCGGCGAACAACCAGCAGGACGAGGTGCCGACCGGCCTGAATGTCGGCACGGGTGTCCGCGTCGTCGCCACCGAGAAGCAGCACAGCCAGGGCAACATCCAGCAGACCGACAATGCCCTGGACATGGCGGTCAACGGCCGCGGCTTCTTCCAGGTACTGCAGCCGGACGGCAACATCGCCTATACGCGTGACGGCGACTTCTCGCTCAACAGCGACGGCCAGCTCGTGACCGCCAACGGCCAGCCGGTGCAGCCGGCGATCAACGTGCCGCAGGGCGCCCAGTCGATCACCATCGGTTCGGACGGCACCGTCAGTGCGCAGCTGGCCGGGCAGGCCGAGCCGGTGCAGCTGGGCACGATCCAGCTGGCGGACTTCGTCAACCCGGCGGGCCTGCAGCCGGTCGGCAACAACCTGTTCGTCGAGTCGGGTGCCAGTGGCGCGCCGCAGCTGGACACGCCGGGCCTCAACGGCATGGGGGCAATCCAGCAGGGTGCGCTGGAAAGCTCGAACGTCAACGTGGTCGAGGAGCTGGTCAGCATGATCGAGACCCAGCGGTCCTACGAGATGAATTCCAAGGCCATCTCGACCACCGACGGCATGCTCCAGTACCTCAACCAGAACGTGTAACGGCCCGTATCGTCAGCGCGGCCACCGCCGGAGGCACACCATGAAACCGTCAATCCACTGGCTTTCCCGGGCATCGATCCTGTTGGGCGTCGCGCTGCTGGCCGGTTGCGCCAGTCAGCCGCCGATCAAGCCGGATCCGCAGTTCAATGCCGCCATGCCGCCGGAGCCGTCCCAGCACAACCCGGTGCAGAGCAACGGCGCGATCTTCCAGACCGGCCAGGTGGACAACATGTTCGCCGATGCCCGGCCGTACCGGGTGGGCGACATCCTGACGGTCATTCTCGAGGAGCGCATGCAGGCCTCGAAGAGCGCCCAGACCTCGACCGGCAAGAGCCAGGAGGTGGGAATCACGCCGCCGAACGTCCTGGGCTTGAGCGGGCCGCTGGTCGATCGGCTCAATGCCCAGATGGCCGGGGAACGCGATTTTGCCGGCGACGGCGAAAGCAGCCAGCAGAACACGCTCAACGGACAGATCACGGTCACCGTCTCGCGGGTGCTCTCCAACGGCAACCTGGTCATCCGTGGCCAGAAGTGGATCGGCATCAATCAGGGCAGCGAGTTCATCAAGCTCGCCGGCATGGTGCGCCCGCAGGACATCGCGCCGGACAACACGGTCATGTCCACCCGGGTGGCCAACGCCAAGATCGCCTATGGCGGCGAGGGCGTGATCAACGAGTCGAACAACATGGGCTGGCTGGCCCGCTTCTTCAACAGCCCGGTATTCCCGTTCTGAGGTGGGTGGCATGAACTCGATCAAACACGTACGCGCGTTCCTCGCCGGCCTGCTGCCGCTGGCACTGCTGGCGGTCAGCATCGGCTGGGCTCCGCAGGCCGGGGCCGAGCGCATCAAGGATGTCGCCAGTTTCGCCGGGGTGCGCGACAACCAGCTGGTGGGCTACGGCATCGTGGTCGGTCTTGCCGGCACCGGTGACCAGACCACGCAGGTGCCGTTCACCCGCCAGAGCATCCAGAACATGCTCGAGCGTCAGGGATTGTCGCCGGATGGCGGCAACGTCCAGCTGTCGAATGTGGCGGCCGTGATGGTCACCGCGACCCTGCCGCCGTTCGCCAAGCCCGGGCAGACCATCGACGTGACCGTCTCCTCGATGGGCAATGCCGACAGCCTGCGTGGTGGCGAACTGCTGATGACGCCGCTGAAAGGCGCCGACGACAACATCTACGCCGTCGCCCAGGGCAGCCTGGTCGTCGGCGGACTGGATGCCTCCGGCCGTGACGGCTCGCGGGTGACCGTCAACATTCCCACGGCCGGTCGTATTCCCAACGGCGCGACGGTCGAGCGCAGCGTGCCGAGCAAGATGGGCGGCGCCGGCGCGGTATTCCTCAACCTGCGCGAGCCGGACTTCACCACCGCTCGGCGCATGGAGAAGGCAATCAACGACGCACTCGGTGGTGGCGTGGCCCAGGCGGTCGACGGCGGCACGGTCAAGGTGCGAGCCCCGGATGCGCCGGACCAGCGGGTCGGATTCATGTCGGTGCTCGAGAACGTGACTGTCGAGCCCGGCGACGGACCGGCTCGCGTGGTGGTCAACTCGCGCAGCGGTACGGTCGTGATCGGCCAGAACGTCACCATCGAGGCGGCGGCCGTTTCGCACGGCAATCTGACGGTCACCGTCGACGAGAGCCTCAACGTCTCGCAGCCCGCGCCGTTCAGCGAGGGCGAGACCGTCGTCACGCCGGAGTCCGACGTCGCCGTTCAGGAGGAATCCAGTCGCGCCTTCCTGTTCGACCCGGGCGTGAAGCTCAACGACATCGTTCAGGCCGTCAATGCCGTGGGCGCCTCGCCGTCGGATCTGGTGGCCATCCTGCAGGCCCTCAAGCGTGCCGGTGCCCTCAAGGCCGAGCTGATCGTGATCTGAGGTGATGTGATGGTCGATCCCGCACAAATCCGTTCCTACACCGACTTCCAGGGGCTGAACCAGCTCAAGTCGCAAGCCGGCAAGGACCCGGGGCAGGCGCTCAAGCAGGTCGCCTCCCAGTTCGAGACGCAGTTCGTCAAGATGATGCTGCAGTCGATGCGGGAGGCCACGCCGCGTGACGGCCTGTTCAACAGCGACCAGATGAAGACCTTCGAGGGCATGTTCGATCAGGAGATCGCGCAGAAGCTCTCCGGCCGGGCCGGCGGCATCGGCCTGGCCGACATGATCGAGCGTCAGCTGTCGAAGACGAGCGCAGAGGCGAGGCCCGCTCCGGAGGGCGGCTATCCGCTCGAACGGCAGGCCGAGGGCATGACCACGGCGGGCGAGGCACGCGCCTATCCGCTGCCGGATCCCTCCGAATGGACCCTGCGTCCACACGCCTGGATGAAGCAGGACGACGACAAGGAAGCCGCCAAGGCCGCGGAGAACAAGCTCGAACAGCCGGGGCCGACCAAGGAACGTCTGGCGGCCATCCAGTCGACAGGCCAGTCAGCCTCCACCGAGCCGACGTCGCGCCAGCCGGCCTACTGGGAATCGCCCGAGCAGTTCGTCGAGGCGATCCTGCCGCATGCCCGCGAGGCGGCGGACAAGCTGGGCGTCTCGCCGAAGGTGCTGGTGGCCCAGTCGGCGCTCGAGACGGGCTGGGGCAAGCATGTCCCGCATGACGGCAATGGCCGGGCGAGCCACAACTTCTTCGGCATCAAGGCCGACCGGGGCTGGGACGGCGATCGTCAGGTCCACGGGACGCTCGAGTTCGAATCCGGCAGCCTGGTGAGGAAGCAGGCGGCATTCCGCGAGTACGATTCCATGGCCGCCTCGTTCAATGACTTCGCACGCTTCATCCAGGACAATCCGCGCTACGGTCAGGCCCTGGAGGCCCGTCACGATCCCGAACAGTTCGCGCGCGAGTTGCAGCAGGCCGGCTATGCCACCGACCCGCAATATGCCGACAAGCTGATTTCGATCATGAATTCGCCCGCCGTGAGGGATGCGGTCTGATCGACACGTGGCGCTAAAGTTTTCCGATTCCCGACCGATACAGTCTGCAGTAAACCCTTCGAGGCCTCACCATGGCGGATCTCCTCAGCAATGCAACCAGTGGCCTGCTCGCCGTTCAGCGGGCACTGACCACCACGGGACATAACGTCTCGAATGCGAACACCGAGGGCTACTCCCGTCAGGTGGTCAACCTCAGTGCCCGTCCGCCGGAGTTCCAGGGCAACGGTTACGTCGGTAACGGCACCCAGGTGCAATCGATCACGCGCCGCTTCGACGAGTTCGTCGAGGCCCAGCTGCGCGATGCCACCAGTGACAACAGCCGGCTGCAGTTCGTCAACGAATTCGCCAGCCAGATCACCGGCGTGCTGGGCGACACGGAGACCGGCATCGCGCAGAGCACGCAGGCCTTCTTCAACGCCGCGAGCGACGTGGCCGCCAATCCGACCGACATCACCGCCCGCCAGGCCTATCTCAACGAGGCCTCCGCGCTGACCGACCGCTTCAACCAGCTCGATGGCCGGTTGGCGGACATGAACGCGCGCATCGGCATGGAGGCGAACGCGATTTCCCGCGAGGTGAACGTCTTTGCCGAGGAGATCGCCAATCTCAACGACAAGATCAGCAAGGCCTATCGACAGGATCCGAACGCGCTGCCCAACGATCTCCTCGATCGTCGCGACCAGCTGATCCGTGACATCGCCGAGCGGGTCAACATCCGCGTGACCGACGACGGCGCCGGCTCGCTGAACCTGGCTGTGGGTACCGGCCAGTCGCTGGTAACCAACAACACCGCGACCCAGTTCCAGGCGATCAACGGCGCGTCCGGCCTGACCGTGAAGATCGGCGACAAGGTGATCACCGAACGGGTCACCGGCGGCACGCTGGGCGGCATGATCGAGACCCAGAATGAGCTGATCACGCCGCTGCGCAACGAGCTGGGCCGGGCGGCCATGGTGATGGCCCAGGAAGCCAACGCGATCCAGACCAGCGGCTTTGATCTCGACGGCAATGCCGGCAGCCCGCTGTTCAGCACGCTCGGGACCTTCGAGCCGAATGTCAGCGTCGATTCGCGCAACGATGGTGACGGCTCGGCCTCCGGGGCGATCACCGATGCCACGTTGCTCGAGGACACGCGCTACGAGGCTCGGTTCGACGCCGGCGCTAACGAGTGGCAGATCAGCAGCCAGGACGACCCGGGCACGATCCTGGCGACCGTCGGTCCGGCCGGCACCACCTCGGGCCTGCCCGGCATGGACCTGACGTTCAACGGCACTCCTCAGGAAGGGGACGTGCTGTATATCGATCCGGCAGCCGGTGCCGCAGGGCGGATCGAGACCACGCTGAGCGACCCGCGTGACGTCGCCGCCGCCGGTGACGACGGCACGGGCAGCTCGCTGGGTAGCCGCGACAACACCCAGATCGAGGCGATGGCCGCGCTGGCCAATCAGCGTCTGGTCGGTCAGACCGCTTCCGGCGGCCCGGGTCAGGACGGCACCGACGCCCTTGATGGTCAGACCATCGGCGGGGCGCTGTCCTCGGCGGTCAGCAATGCCGGCTCGGTGGCTGCCACGGCCCAGTTGCAGGGCGAGTCGTCGCAGGCCGCCCTCGACAGCCTGGTCGCCCGGCAGCAGTCGGTCTCCGGGGTCAATCTGGACGAGGAGGCGGCCAACCTCCTCAAGTATCAGCAGCAGTATCAGGCGCTGGCCCGGACGATCTCGATCTCCGGCAATCTGTTCCAGTCCGTTCTCAATGCCCTGGGCTAAGGCCGGGGTGGGGGTAAAGCGATGCGCGTTTCCACGTCATTGATGTTCCAGCAGGGGCTGCAGAGTCTGCAGCGACAGCAGTCCGAGATGGTCCGGGCGCAGACCGACATCTCCACGGGCGTCAAGCTGCGCAGCGCGGATCAGGACCCGGTGGCCTTCGGTCAGGCCAGCCAGCTGACCAGCCAGCAGGCTCGCGTCGACCAGTTCCTGCGCAGCAACGACATGGCGACCGGCAAGATCGAGTCCCAGGAGACCCGCCTTGCCGGCAGCGAGGACATCCTGCAACGGGTACGCGAGATCGCCATCCAGGCCAACAACGACATCAACGACTCGGTCTCGCGCGGTGCGCTGGCCGACGAGCTGGCTTCCCTGCGCGAGGCGCTGGCCGGGCAGGCCAACGCCAAGGACGAGCGGGGCGAATACCTGTTTTCCGGCACGCGTGCCGGGCAGGTGCCCTACGATGCTGCCGGCGTCGACCAGCTGGGCGCGGCGCAGCCGGTCGATCTGCAGGTCGGCGAGAGCGATTCGGTCACGGTCAACCGGGTTGCCAGCGACATTTTCAATACCACCCCGACGTCGGGCCGGTCGGCCATGCAGGTGATCGATGATCTCGAGGCGGCCGTGCGTGCCGACGACAAGGCCGCCTATGAAGGGCTGCAGAACGAGGTGGACCAGGTGCTCGACCGAGTGATCACCTCGCGGGGCGAGATGGGCAATGATCTCAGCAAGCTCGAGCGCCTGCGCGACGACCAGAACGCCTGGAGCCTGAGCAACAAGGAATCGATCTCCAAGCTGCGGGACACCGATCTGGCCGAGGCGATCACGCGCCTCAACGAGAATTACCTCACGCTGCAGGCCACGCAGCAGAGCATGGCCAAGATCCAGCAGCTCTCGCTGTTCAACAGCATCTAAGCGACAGTTACCCTCTCTCGAACGCTGTCGCGATGCTTGAAGGCCGGGATGCCTCGCGCCCCGGGCCTTGTCGCGTTTCCCTTGCCGACCCTTCCCGCCGATCGCCGCTAGCGCGCATCGGCCGGATCCTCCCTGCCTCGATTTCCGATCTCCTGTTTCCCAGTCCGGGTGGCCGGTGCCGGAGCGTCAGGCCGGCTGTGGTACGATCGCGGCCGTTTTTAATCGGCGAGGCGTGAACATGATTGCAGGGGTGTTTCCGGGGCAGGGTTCCCAGTCCATCGGCATGGCCAGCGGCTGGGGCGAACACGAGGATATCGCGCAGGCGGTCTTCGATCGCGCCAGCGACGTGCTCGGTTACGACCTCTGGGCGTTGGTCGCCGAAGGCGATGCCGCCCAGCTCAATCAGACCGAGCGCACCCAGCCGGCCATGCTGGCCGCCGACGTCGCCGCCTGGCAGATCTGGCGTCACAACGACGGCGCCACGCCGGCGGCGCTCGCCGGGCACAGCCTCGGCGAGTACGCCGCGCTGGTCGCCGCCGAGTCGATCGATTTCGAGGCGGCCGTGGCACTGGTCGCGCGGCGTGGCCAGCTGATGCAGTCGGCCGTGGCCGAGGGGCAGGGCGCGATGGCCGCCGTGCTGGGCCTCGACGACGAGGCCGTGCGCGGTGTCTGCGAGAAGGCTGCCGACGGCGAGGTCTGCGAGGCCGTGAACTTCAACGCTCCGGGTCAGGTGGTGATCGCCGGCGACCGCTCGGCCGTCGAGCGGGCCGAGGCCATTGCCGGCGACGAGGGCGCCAAGCGCTTCGTGCTGCTGCCGGTAAGCGTGCCGTCGCACTCCTCGCTGATGCGCGAGGCGGGCGAGCAGCTGCGCGCCGAGATCGCGCAGGTATCGATCCGCCCGCCGCGCGTGCCGGTGATCCACAATGTCGACGCGCTGACCCACGAGAACCCCGAGGCCATCGCCACCGCGCTGGTCGAGCAGCTGTTCCGGCCGGTGCAGTGGGTCGCCTGCGTCCAGGCGATGCAGGCCATGGGTGCCGGCGACCAGGTCGAATTCGGCCCGGGCAAGGTGCTGACTGGTCTGGCCCGTCGTATCGACCGCCGCATGGGCGCCAAGCCCGTCTTCGACCAGGCGACCCTGGAGAAGGCGCTCGGCACCGAATAAGTCACAAGGAACAACGACGAATCATCTCGAGGAATTTCCCCATGTCCGAACAAGCAAGCCAATTTGCCAACCTGGAAGGGCGCGTTGCGCTGGTTACCGGTGCCTCCCGTGGTATCGGCGCGGCCATTGCCGATGCGCTGGTCGCCGCCGGCGCGACCGTCATCGGTACGGCCACCTCGGAGAAGGGCGCGGCCGCCATCGACGAGCGGCTGGGCGACAACGGTGCCGGCATGGCGCTGGACGTCACTCAGGCCGACCAGGTTGATGCGGTGATCAAGGAGATCGAGTCGCGTTTCGGCGCGATCGCCGTGCTGGTCAATAACGCCGGCATCACCCGCGACACGCTGCTGATGCGGATGAAGGAGGACGACTGGGACGCGATCCTCGAGACCAATCTCACCTCCGTGTTCCGCCTGTCGCAGAAGGTGATGCGTTCGATGGCCAAGGCGCGCTGGGGGCGGATCATCTCGATCGCCTCGGTGGTCGGTGCGATGGGCAACGCCGGGCAGACCAACTACGCCGCGGCCAAGGCCGGCATCATGGGCTTTTCCAAGTCGCTGGCCCGCGAGCTCGGCCCGCGTGGCGTGACCGTCAACGTGGTCGCCCCGGGCTTCATCGAGACCGACATGACCCGCGACCTGCCGGAGAAGCAGAAGGATGCGCTGCTGGGCAACATCCCCAACGGTCGCCTGGGTCAGCCCGAGGAAATCGCCTCGGCGGTGCGTTTCCTCGCCGCCCCGGAGGCCGGTTATATCAACGGCCAGACGATCCACGTCAACGGCGGCATGTACATGGGTTAATGAACCCCGGCCCAAGCGCCTTTGGGCGGGCTATTGCGGGCAGGGCATTTTTATTTGGCCTGCCGGACGGTTTTCAATAGAATGCCGGTCAGTGTTGGCCCGGAACTCACCGGGCCAAAACGTTTAATTGAACAGTGTTTGTACCAGAAGAGGTTCGATACGAATGAGCACCGTTGAAGAACGCGTCAAGAAGATTGTTGTTGAGCAACTGGGCGTCAAGGAAGAAGAAGTCACCAATGAAGCTTCATTCGTTGACGACCTCGGCGCGGATTCCCTGGATACCGTAGAGCTGGTCATGGCCCTGGAAGAAGAGTTCGAGTGCGAGATCCCGGACGAAGAAGCCGAGAAGATCACCACCGTTCAGCAGGCCATCGACTACGTCAACAACCACAAGGACGCCTAATTCGGCCCTTGTGCATTTCGCAGGCCCTGAACGGATGTCCGGGCTTGTGAACTGAAAACCGTGTTTCGGCCTTCGTATCGGGGGTCGATCGCGGTTTTTTACTTGGTGGTCGCCACCAACCGAACTGGAAAAGAGCATCATGAGCAAACGTCGCGTCGTGATCACCGGCCTCGGGCTGGTGACCCCGCTGGGGAATAACGTCAAGGAGTCGTGGGACGGCATTCTGGCCGGCCGGTCGGGCGCTGCCCCCATCGATCGTTTCGACACCGACAAGATGGCGGTCAAGTTCGCCGCCACCGTCAAGGACTTCGACCCGACGACGTTCCTGCCCGCCAAGGACGTCAAGAAGATGGAGCCGTTCATCCACTACGCGCTGGGTGCCTCCATCGAGGCGATCGAGGATGCCGACCTGATGAGCGATTCGCTCGACCTCGACCGGGTGGGTACCTTCATCGGCTCGGGCATCGGCGGCCTGGGCGGCATCGAGCGCAACGCGCTCGCCCTCGAGGCCCAGGGGCCGCGGCGCGTCTCGCCGTTCTTCGTCCCCGGCGCGATCATCAACATGGCCTCCGGTCAGCTGTCGATCCGATATGGCTTCCGTGGCCCGAACCTCGCCACGGTGACCGCCTGCACCTCGGGCACGCACAGCATCGGCCAGGCCGCCCGCCTGATCGCCTACGGCGATGCCGACGTGATGATCGCCGGCGGCACCGAAGGGGCGATCTCGCCGCTGGGCGTGGCCGGCTTCGCCTCGGCCCGCGCGCTCTCGACCCGCAACGACGATCCGCAAGCCGCCTCGCGTCCCTGGGACCGCGACCGCGATGGCTTCGTCCTTGGCGAGGGTGCCGGCGTGATGGTGCTCGAGTCGCTCGAACACGCCCAGGCCCGCGGGGCGCGCATCTACGGCGAGGTCAAGGGCTTCGGCATGAGCTCGGATGCCTACCACATGACGCTGCCGGCCACCGACGGCAATGGTGCCCGCCGTTGCATGGAGGCCGCGCTCAA
Source organism: Guyparkeria sp. WRN-7 (assembly GCF_001641825.1). Taxonomy (GTDB): domain Bacteria; phylum Pseudomonadota; class Gammaproteobacteria; order Halothiobacillales; family Halothiobacillaceae; genus Guyparkeria. Next base: position 57,575 of record NZ_LRFH01000016.1, read on the forward strand.
GGATGCCGACCTGGCGCCTGCCGACATCGACTACATCAACGCCCACGGCACCTCCACGCCGGCCGGCGACGGCACCGAGGTGCACGCGATCAAGACGCTGTTCGGCGACCAGCCGGTCAACTGCCCGGTCAGCTCGACCAAGTCGATGACCGGGCACCTGCTGGGTGCGGCCGGCGGTATCGAGGCGGTGTTCTCGGTGCTGGCGCTGCGCGACCAGGTGCTGCCGCCGACCATCAACCTGGACAACCCCTCCGAGGACTGCGATCTCGACTTCGTGCCGCATGAGGCGCGGCGCGTCGAAGGATTCGAGGTCGCGATGTCCAACTCCTTCGGCTTCGGCGGCACCAACGGTACGCTTGTCTTCGGCCGTTCGGTCGACTGATGACGGCCGGGCCGCGCGCGACACGCCGGCCTGTCGACCGGCACGAGTCCCGGTGAGCGAGTTGCCCGCCATCACGCGATTGCCGGGTGCCGGACCGGCACTGGCGGACTTGCTGCTGGCTGCCGGGCCGGCAGGCAGTCACCTGTTCGAGAGTGTCACCGCCGGCGGGCCGCTGAGCCGCTGGTCGATCCTGTTCGCCGCGCCCACCGAGCGGCTGACCAAGGCAATCGACGACCAGGCCGCCTTTCTGCCACGTTGGCAGGCGGCCATATCCCGTCGCCCCGACGAGCGCGGCGAATGGACGCGGTTGCTGGCCGAGCACGACCTGCCGGCGGATTTCCCGTTCGTCGGCGGCTGGAGCTTTTTCCTTGCCTACGAGATGGCCGGGGAGATCGAGCCGACCCTCGACCTGCCGGCCTTTGCGCTCGGGCAGGCGAGCGGCTTTCCGCAGGCGGTGGCCGAGTACCATCCGGCGGCCTTGGTGCGCGATCACGAGCGGGGCGAGGATGTCGTGGTGCACGACGGCTCGGATGAAGGGCGGCGACTGGCCCGGCGTCTGCTGCTGGCCCGTGAGTCGGCAACCACCGGCGAGCCCCGCTCGGTCGAGCTCGAGACGCTCGATGCCCCGATGGGCGCGCCGCACCGTGAGCGTGTCCAGCGGGTACGCGATTACCTGTTCGCCGGCGATATCTTTCAGGCCAATCTCTCGCATGCCTGGGATTTCCGTCTCGCCGACGACGTGCCCTCGAGCGCGGTCTACCAGTCACTGTGTCGGCGCAACCCGGCGCCGTTTGCCGCCTGGTATCGCCAGCCGGAGGGCGAGATCCTCAGTTCCTCGCCCGAACGCCTGCTGCGCGTGGCGGACGGTCGGGCCGAGACACGCCCGATCGCCGGTACCCGGCGGCGCGATGTCGATCCGGAGCGCGACCGCGATCTGGTCGAGCAGCTGCGCGGCCACCCGAAGGAGCGCGCCGAGCACGTCATGCTGATCGACCTGGAGCGCAACGATCTCGGCCGGGTGTGCGAGCCGGGCTCGGTGGCGGTCGACGAGCTGATGGTGGTCGAGTCCTACGCGCATGTGCACCACCTGGTTTCGAACATCGGTGGGCAACTGCCGGCGACGACATCGCCGCTCGAAGCGCTCGCCGCATGCTTTCCCGGCGGCACCATCACCGGTTGCCCGAAGGTGCGCTGCATGGAGATACTCGCCGAGCTCGAGCAGACCGGTCGCGGGCCGTACACCGGCAGCCTCGGCTACCTGAGCAATCATGGCCCGCTGGACAGCAACATCCTGATTCGCAGCGTGTATCTCTCGCCCGACGGACGCGGCCAGTTCCGTACCGGCGGCGGTATCGTCGCGGATTCCGATCCGGCCCGGGAGCTCGACGAAACCTACCAGAAGGCTCGCGGCGTACTCGACGCCCTGGGTGGCGAGGCGGCGCTCGCAGTCGGGGTGCCCAGAGAATGAACGCGGAGGTGGCGCTAGGCGATCGTGGCTTCGCCTTCGGCGACGGCCTGTTCGAGACGCTGTTCGTTCATCGTGGCCGGCCGGTGGCGCTCGCCGAGCACCTGACACGCCTGCGTTGCGGTCTTGCACGTCTGGGGTTGCCCGAGCCGCCCTTCGATTCGGTCATGGCGGCAATCGACGCCGCGATCGGCGAGGGCGCGCCCACCGGCGTCTGCAAGTTGACTGTTACCGCCGGCACGGGGCCGCGTGGTTATCGTCGCCCGGCGCGCCCGGAACCGACCATTCGTGCCAGCTTCGGCCCGTTGCCGGCAGCCCCGCCCAGCGGTCAGGCGGTGGCGTTGTCGCCGGTGCCCCTGTCGGGCGCCGCCGCCTTGCGAGGACTGAAACACCTCAATCGTCTGGTGCAGGTGCTGGCCCAGGAGGCGCTGCCGGCCGATCACGGCGAAGCACTGATGACCGACGGCGCCGGCCGGGTGGTTTCCGGTACCATGAGCAACCTGTTCTGGTGCGAGCGTGGTCGCTGGCATACCCCGCCGTTGACGGACGGGGCCATCGCCGGCACCCGGCGCGCCTGGCTAATCGAGGTGCTGGGGGCCGAGGTGACACCGTGCGCCGTCGGTCGTCTGGCGCTGGCCGAGGCGGCGTTTCTCGGTAATGCAGTTTCGGCATGGCGGCCGATTGTCCGCTTGCTGGGTCGGCGGCTGGAAGCCGGAGTGCCGCCGACCGCGGCGCTGGAATCGATCGAGGGCTTCTGGCAGCCCGACCTGCCGGCGGCGAACCCCTGGCCGGCCTCGCTGTCGGAGGCGATGGGCAATACCCGTTGGGGCCGGGTGGCCCGGCGCGAAGGAATTCAGGAAACCCGCTGAGGGTATCGGGCGACTGCCCCGACGCCCTCAGGGGTTCCATCATGTCTTGGAGTGGCGGATGCGGCGAGCGATCGGAGTCTTCCTGGTCTGGGTGATGAGCATGGGGTTGGTGGCCGCGCTGCTGGCAGCGGCCGCCCTGGCGTATCACTACTGGCAGATGCCGCTGGTCGACGAACCCACGACCGTTGAGGTCGAGCCCGGGCAATCGATGCGTGATGTCGCTGCCACCCTGAACGACATCCGGCCGGCCCTGCCGGCACGGGTGACCTACTGGACGGCGCGTTTTCGTGGCCAGTCCCGGCAGATCCAGGCGGGCGAATACCAGATCCGCGCCGGCGAACGCCTGCCCGCGCTGCTTGACCGGATGGTGGCCGGTGACGTGATCGAGTACCGCTTCACCGTCCCGGAGGGCGTGACGGCAAACGAGTTTCTGGCCGAGGTGTCCCGGGCGCCGAAGGTGCGACGAACCCTCGATCCGCTCACGCCCGAGGCGGTGATCGAGGCCCTGGACCTGCCGCTCGACCACCTCGAGGGCTGGCTGTTTCCCACCACCTATCACTATCCGGCCGGCACCACCGATGTGGCGCTGCTGCGGCGCGCCCATCGCCTGATGCGCGAGGAGCTGGATGCGGCCTGGGCCGACCGGGACGACGACCTGCCGATCGATTCGGCCTACGAGGCCCTGATCCTCGCCTCGCTGATCGAGAAGGAAACCGCCGTACCGGATGAGCGTGGTCGCATCGCCGGGGTGTTCGTCAATCGCCTGAAACGAGGCATGCGGCTGCAGACCGATCCGACCGTGATCTACGGCATGGGTGATGCCTACGAGGGTCGTCTGTACAGGCGGCACCTGCGCGAGGACACGCCGTACAACACCTACACGCGCGACGGTCTGCCACCGACACCGATCGCCCTGCCGTCGGCCGCTTCCCTGCGGGCGGCCACCCGGCCCGAAGCGACCGATGCGTTGTACTTCGTCGCCGACGGCAGCGGCGGTCACGCGTTTTCCCGTACGCTCAGGGAACACAACCGGGCGGTCTCTCGCTGGCGCGAACACAAGCGAGAATCGGAGGCGAACTGATGGCCGCCACCAATGCACGCTTCATCACCCTGGAAGGGCTCGAGGGGGCCGGCAAGTCGACCGCGATGGCCTTCGCCCGGGACTGGTTCGAGGCCCGCGGCGAGAGCGTGGTCTGCACCCGCGAGCCGGGCGGCACGCCGCTGGCCGAGGAATTGCGCGGCGTGCTCAAGGCGGTGCGTGACGAGCCAGTCGCGCCGTCGACCGAGTTGTTGCTGATGTTCGCGGCGCGTGCCCAGCACGTCGAGCGGGTCATCCGCCCGGCCCTGGCCGAGGGCAAGGTGGTGATCTGCGACCGCTTCACCGATTCGACCCGTGCCTATCAGGGCGCCGGTCGGGGATTGTCCATGGACGTGATCGAACAACTCGCGGACGTCGCCCACCCTGACAGCAATCCCGGCCTGACCCTGTGGCTCGACGTACCGGTGGCACTGGGACTCGAGCGGGCCGCGGCACGGGAGGCGGCCGATCGTTTCGAGCAGGAGACGCTCGACTTCTTCGAGCGGGTGCGCGGCGGATTCGAGACACTCGCTCGACGCGAGCCGGAACGCGTGCAGCGCATTGACGCCACCCGGCCGCTGGCCGAGGTGCAGGCAGCGGTCGAATCCGCACTGGAGGCCCGTCATGGCGAATGACGTGCAGGATCAGGCGATCGCCGGACTGGCCGAGCAACGCCTGGTCAGCGACCCGGCCACCATCCGCGAGGCCGGCTGGCTCTTTGATGCCTGGGGGCGGCTCGACCAGATGATCGAGGGCGGGCGGCTGCCGCACGGTCTGTTGCTGCACGGCCGTCTCGGTGCGCCCATGACCGCGCTCCTCGAGACGCTGGCCCGGCGTTTGATCTGCCACGCCCCCGAGCAGGGCTGGCCCTGCGGGCACTGCCCGGCGTGCCGGCAGGCGGAGCAGGGCAGTTTCCCGGACATCCAGCGACTGGCCGACGACCCCGAGCACCGGGACATTCCGGTGGATGCGATCCGCGGCCTGATCGAGGGGGCGTTCCTCACCCGTTACGGGCGGATGCGCCTGGTCCTGGTCGAGCGGATCGAGCGATTGAATCGGGCCTCGGGCAACGCGCTCCTCAAGCTTCTCGAGGAACCGCCGGAGTCGATGCAGTTCCTCTGCACCGTCGAGCAGGTCGACCGGCTGCTGCCCACCATCCGGTCGCGGCTGCAGCGGTTGCGTCTGCGCGAACCCAGACCCGAGGAGCAGGCCCGCTGGTGGCGGCAGACCACCGGCTGTTCCCCGGAGCAGGCCGAACTGCTCGCCTTCATCGACGATCCCACCCTGGTCGATGGCCATGAGCCGACCTTCGACTGGCAGGCGGTGACCGAGGCCTGGGTGACTCTGGCCGAGGGGCGCGGCTCCCCGCTGGCCCCGCTTGCGCCATGGCTGGCCACGCCACGCCCGGTGCTGGCCCGCTGGCTGCTGCGGCTGTGGCCGGCGGTCGCCCGACATCAGGCGGGCCTGTCAGCCGAAGGACTGCCGGCTGGACTCGAGCCATCGGTCAAACGTCTCGCCGCGGCCCACGGCACCGAGCAGTGGCTTGCGGTGCAGACACGACTGATCCGCTTTGCACGCGAAGCCGGTCACCCCCTGCATCCGGAGCTGTCGGTCGAGCAGCTGGCGCTGGACCTGGTCGACCCCCGCCTGCCGCGACGCCTCGATTCGGCCGTCTGAGCAGCGGCGCTTCGACGCGGCGCCCAATCCCGTTAGACTACGTGTGCATCCGGGTCGTCTCGTGTCCCGAGGGCCGGATTGCATCTTCTTCGGCAAACCGTCACGAGGTAGCGTGCCATGGCAGCAGGAGGCGGCCTGGGTGGAGGCATGATCCACCACAACATTCCGGACAAGGACACGCTCTATAAGTCCTACATGCCGTTCGTGAAGAATGGCGGGCTGTTCATTCCCGGGCATACGCACATCCCGATGGGGAAGGAGATCTTCCTCACCTTGACCCTGATGGGGAGTGCCGAGCGCCTCGCCGTCGCCTCGAAGGTCGTCTGGGTGACCCCGCAAGGTGCACAAAGCGGCAAGACGGCCGGCATCGGCGTGCAGTTCGGCCGCATGGACCAGGGGCGCACGCGCAAGCAGATCGAGACCTATCTCGCCGGGGCGCTCGAGAAGGAAACGCCGACCTACACCATGTGAATGCTCCGTGGCGGCCATGGGCCGCGACGGGGCGATCTACTGCAAGCACCGGAGCGACATGCAACTGTTCGATTCGCACTGCCACCTCGACCGGGTGGAACTCGACGCCTTCGACAACGACTTCGACCACTTCATGCACACCGCCTGGCTCGAGTCGGTCACCAGGATGCTCTGCGTCTCGATCAAGCCCTCGACCTGGCCGGCGATGACCGACCTTGTCTCGCCCTACCTGGCCGGCAACCCGGAGCGTCGTGCCGAGCGCCCCGAGGTATTTCTCTCCTACGGTCTTCACCCGACCGACGATGCCGGGACGGTGGTCCCCGCCGAGGAACTGGTGCGCGCCATCAACGAGGATCGGCACGCGGACTCGATCGTCGCGGTGGGCGAGACCGGCCTGGACTACTTCCACTGTGAGGAGGGTGAGCGCTGGCAGCACGATCGCTTCGTCGAGCACATCGAGGCGGCGAAGGCCGTCAACAAGCCGGTAATTATCCACACGCGCGGGGCGCCCAACGACACCATGGACGTGCTCGAGCGCGAGCATGCCGAGCGGTGCGGCGGGGTAATGCACTGCTTTGCCGAGGACTGGGAGACGGCCCGTCGGGCGCTCGATCTCGGTTTCTATATCTCCTTCTCCGGGATCGTGACCTTCAAGAATGCCGCCTCGCTGCGTGAGGTGGCGCAGAAGGTCCCCGGTGACCGGCTGCTGATCGAGACCGATTCGCCGTATCTCTCCCCGGTGCCCTACCGCGGCAAGCCCAACAACCCGATCCGCGTGCGTCACGTCGCCGAGGTGCTTGCCGACGTGCGTGGCGAGAGCCTGCCGGAGATGGCGGCACGCACGCAGGAAAACGCGGTGCGCTGGCTGGGGATCTGACACCGGCCGGACGCTGGGCGGCGGAAACGAGAACGGGGCCCTTCGGCCCCGTTTTTCTTGCTCAGTTGCTGGCGATCACCAGCTCCTGTCCTGGCTTGAGGGGGGCGTTCCGTCCGATCTGGTTCAGGTCGGTCAGTTGGTCGACCGTCATCGAGAAGCGCCGCGCCAGTTGCCACAGGGTATCGCCCGGCTGGACCACGTACTTCGAGCCGCCCGCCGGACCGGTTTCGTTCTTCACGCCAATGACCACCTTGTCCCCCGGGCGCAGTACCGGGTTGTCGGCATAGTGGTTCATGCGGCGCAGCTCGGCGAGCTTGATGTCGTGCTTGCGCGAGATGGCCCAGAGCGAATCGCCGGGCTGGACGGTATAGGTCTCGGCATTGCCGGCAGCCACCGCCCGGTCGACGCGGCCGGCTGGCACCAGGATCACCTCGCCGGGACGGGCGAGTGCCGACTGGCGCCGGTTGATGGCCAGGAGCTCGTCCACGGAGCTGCCATAACGTCGTGCGACGCGGTAGAAACTGTCGCCGCGCACGAAGGTATAGCGCTGCCAGGCTTCCGCCGCGCTGGCCGCCGAGGTCAGGGTCTGCACGTCGAACCGTCCGCGTGTCTCGTGCGGGACCAGCAACTGACGCGGCTTGTCGCCGGTGATCGAACGACCGAACCCGGGATTGAGCCGGTAGAGCGCCTCGTGGTCCATCCCGGTCAGATCGGCCAGCTTCACCAGGTTGACCGACCGATCGAGATCGACCTGTGCCAGTGCCGGCCGGTTCTCGATCGGGTGCGGGGTGAAACCGTACTTTTCCGGGTTGGAGAAGATCTTCACCAGCGCATAGAAGCGAGCCGGGTAGTCGCGCGTTTCCTTGCGCAGCTGACCAAGGCTCCAGAAGTCGGTGGGCCGTCCGCGGCGCTCGTTTTCGCGGATGGCGTTGAGCAGGGTGCCCTGGCCGCCGTTGTAGGCGGCGATGGCGGTGGGCCAGTCCCCGTCGAATATGCCGCGCAGCTGGGTGAAGTAGGTCACTGCGGCTTCGGTGGAGGCCTCGATGTCACGTCGACCGTCGTAGAAGGCGTCCCGTTCCAGCCCGAAATAGGTGCCGGTCGAGGGGATGAACTGCCAGATGCCGGCCGCCGAACTCGACGAAAGCGCCTGTGGCAGGTAGGCGCTCTCGACGATCGGCAGCAGGGTCAGCTCGAGAGGCAGGTTCGCCGCCTCGAGCTTCTCCACGATCATGTACAGATAGGGCTCGGCACGCTCGCTGACCTTGCGCAGGTAGTCGGGATGACGTGTGTAGCGACGCAACTCGGCGTCGATGCGGGCGTTGTCCGGTACCGGCAGCGTGAAGCGCGTGGCCACGGCGCGCCAGAGGTCGTGCTCGTGGTCCTCCGCCCGCGTGCCGTCGGCATCCGGGCGGCTGATGGCCGGCAGGGTCGAGTAGGTCGGGGTGCGGCTCTGGTCTTCGCCGCCCGAACCGGAATCCGGTGGCGGTACCAGGGACGCGCAGCCATGCAGCATCAGGACCGTCAGTGACAGGAGCAGCCCGCGAGCCCAGCCCGCGCGACCGGGCCGGGACGAGATGGCGAAAGGCGGTCGGGTCGGCTGGTGCATGGCGGGCTTCCTTGTCGGTCCTGATTCGGGGTTACAGACGGGCGAGGCCGTCGAAGTCGTCTTTCCAGTGACGCAATTGGGCGAAGGCCTCGATGTCGTCGTCGATGCGTTCGCCGACGTAATCCTCGATCGCGCGACGCAGTACCGGCTCGCGGACACGCAGGAACGGGTTGGTTTTCTTCTCCAGCACCATCGAGGCGCTGGCGGTGGGTTCGTTCGCCGCGCGCTTGGCTTCGACGTCCTTCACCCGCGCAGCGATGTCGGCATTGTCCGGCTCGGCATGGGCGGCGAAACGCAGGCTGTCGGTGGTGTACTCGTGTCCGCAGTGGATCGTCTTGTCGTCGCCCAGGCCGGCGAGGCGGTCGAGCGAGTGGAGCATCTGCGCTGCCGTGCCCTCGAACAGCCGGCCACATCCGGCCGTGAACAGCGTGTCGCCGCAGAAGACATGCTCGCCCAGCACGTAGGAGAGGTGATCCTGGGTGTGGCCGGGCGTGGCCAGCACACTGAAGTCGCCGATGCCGGGGATCTCGAAGGCATCGTTGTCGCCGACGACGTGATCGACCCCGACTCGCCGGCAGCTGTCCGGTCCGTAGATCGGCATCGAGTAGCGTGCCACGAGATCCGCCAGGCCCTGGACGTGATCCCCGTGGTGGTGGGTAACCAGGGTGGCCACCGGTCGCAGGCCGCGTGATTCGATCGCCTCGATTACCGGCCCGGACTCGCCGGCATCGACGATGACGGTGGCGCCATCGAGGCCTTCGATCAGCCAGACGTAGTTGTCCGACAGGACGGGAATGCAATGGATGGTCGGCGCGGTTACAGTGCTCATGGCGGCATGGTAACGCAGTCGGTCCGGGGCAAGGAATGCCCGCGATCGCATGATCGACCGAAGGGTCTGCCTGCCCCCGAACCCATTCCTGCTGCAAGGACGCGGCTGCATGGATAAAGACTCTGCTTTCACCCCCGGCCAGGGGGTCGTCGGGCGCCGCTGCCCGTCGCTGCGCTGGCTATTGCTTGTCTGGGCGCTCGCCGTGCTGGCGGCGTGGTTCGTCCCGTGGCGAACGGGGCCGCAGGCGGTGGGCATCGGGCCGGCAATGACGGCTTGGCTGGCGGCTATCACGCCTGTCGCGCCATGGGCGCTGGCATTGTCCGCGGTAATCGCCTGGCGGCTCCTGCGCCCGCGACTCGCCGTGGCAATGCTGATCCTGGCCGGCGTGCTGCACACCCTCGGCGCGGCGGGGGCATTGATCGCCCAGACCCCGAGTTTCGATCAGCGCATCGACTGTCGACTCGAGGGGCGTGTTGCCGGCCTGGTCGATGTGGGGCCGGATCGGCGTCGCTTTCGACTGGTGGTGAGTCATGCCGCCCCGGTGGCTCGCGACGACCAGGCCGCCGCTGCTGTCTGCGGCGAGGGCCTGGCCGGCAGCCGACTGCGGCTGAGCGACTATCACCGGGGCGACGACCGGCTCCGTTTGGCCGCTGGTCATCGCTATCGGTTGGTCGCACGACTCAAGCCGCTGCATGGCCACGTCAATCCCGGCGGTTTCGATTATCGGCGTTGGTTGTTCCGTCATCGGGTTGTGGCCACCGGCTATCTGCGCGAGCCACCGGTCGACCTCGGTGCTGCCTGGGGCTGGTCTGCCGTCGTGGATCGGCTGCGCAGCCGGGCTCGCGTACAGCTCGCGGCCAGTCTGCAACAGGCCGACGATTTCGGTCTGCCCGATGTCGCCCGGGGTTCGGCGGCCGCGCTGTCGCACGGCCTGGCCCTGGGAGACCGGGGCGAGTTGACCGACGGGCAGTGGGAGACGTTGCTGGCTTCGGGCACGAATCATCTGCTCGCGATCTCCGGCCTGCACGTCGGCATGATCGCCGCGCTGGCCGCCTTGCTGGTGCGTGCGCTCTGGGGGCGGCTGGGCGTCAGTCGCGGCATTCCTGCCCAGCGTGTGGCGGCCCTGACTGCGGTCATTGCCGGCTGGGGCTATGCGGTGATCGCGGGGCTTTCCATTCCCACCCTGCGCGCGGCGCTGATGCTCAGCGTGCTTCTGCTCGGAGTGCTCGTGCAGCGGCGCTGGCGGTTGGTGGATCTCTGGCTGCTGGCCTTCGTGCTGGTGCTGGCGCTCGATCCCTTCGCTCCCCTCGACATGGGGTTCTGGCTTTCGTTCGCCGCCGTGTTGCTGATTCTGCTGTTCGTGCGGGGCCGCGAGACGCTTTGGCGACCGTTCGAATTGCTGCGGCTGCAATGGCTGCTCACCTTGGGGCTGCTGCCCCTGACCTGGGTGCTGTTCGACCGGGTTGCGTTCGCTTCGCTGCCGGCCAACCTGGTTGCCGTGCCGCTGGTGTCGGTACTGATCACGCCACTGGCGTTGGCGGGGCTGGTGGCATCGATGATCGGCCCGATGCCCGGCGGGGGTGTTGCCTGGTTGATCGGCTGGCTGGGCGCGGGCCTGTTCGCGGTCCTCGACTGGCTGGTCGCGGCGTTTCCCGACTCCATCCGGCCTCCGCCACCCTGGCTGGCGCTGGCGTTTCTGGTGCCGGGGCTTGCCTGGTTGATGCTGCCGCGCCGTTTCCCGGGGCGGCTGGTGGCCGTCGTGTTGATTGGTCCGGCCTTGCTGCTCAGTTCGTCCGGGCCGTCGCCCGGACGGTTGGAGGCGACGGTGCTCGACGTCGGCCAGGGGCTCGCGGTGGTCCTGCGCACGGCCGACCACGCGTTGCTTTACGATGCCGGACCGCGCTTCGGCCAGTTCGATACCGGCGAGGCCGTCGTCCTCCCCGCACTACGGTCGATGGGGGTGGTCGGGCTGGATCGAATCGTCATCAGTCATGCGGCACGCGATCATGCCGGCGGGCTGGCGTCCATCCGTGCGGCCTTTCCCGATGCGGGCGTGATCGGGTTGGAGGGGCCGGGACACGGATTGGCGGCCGGCGAGGGTGGGCCTTGCCGTCACGGCGAGGCGTGGCAATGGGATGGGGTGCGATTCGAACTGGCTCGACCGCCGTTCGGCTCGGCAAACGATCGTTCCTGCGTGTTGCGGGTGGTGAGTGCCGCCGGGACGCTGCTGCTGACCGGCGATATCGAGGCGGCCGGCGAGCAATGGCTGGCGCGGCAGGGCGATGTGCGGTCAGACGTTGTGCTGGTTGGGCACCATGGCTCGTCGAGCTCGTCGACCGCTGCATTCATCCGGGCGACCGGAGCGCGACATGCGCTGGTCAGCGCCGGGTTTCTCAATCGCTGGTCACATCCGCGTCCGGCGGTCGTCTCCCGGTGGCAGGCCGCTGGCGCCACCGTATGGCGGACCGACCGTCACGGCGCCTTGCAGGTGGTCGACGGCCAGGTCACGTCTGCCAGACGGGTCGCGTGGCCGTTCGCCTGGCGTCATCCGGCCTTCGAACGGCCTGATCGATAGCAGGGGGAGTGGTGCATGCGTAAGGCAGGGCAGGTGGGCGAAGGGATGCACTCGGTCGTCATATTGACGTAGAGTGCCGCAAAGGGCCATGGATTGGCGATGCAACAACGGGAAGGGACGCGCGAGCCGAGAGGTGGGCACCAACCCGATGAAGTCAACCAGTCTGTATTCCGAGGAGCAGATTCGCGCAGCCGAGAAGTACCTCAAGGAGGTGGGTGCGGACGATCTGAGCCTCGACAGCCGCCATGGGCGAACCTCCCGCCCGGAGAGCCTGCGTGTCCTCAATCCGGAAGAGCGTGGCATTCGCGTCCTCAAGGACGCACGCATGGATTTCTTCGCCAAGGATCGCCTGGCGCTGGTCGTGCCTCATTACACCCGGCAGCTGCCGTTGGGATGGACGCGGCCCGGCTTTCGTATCGTCGTGATGCGGCGGTTTGCCGACGAGGAACTGGGTGTTCGCCAGATCCTCGAAGGACTGGTGACCAAGGCCGCCGAGGCGCAACGCGGCGACGACCCGGATCAGGCGCTGGTCTTGATCATTCAGGTCAGTCGCCAGCGTGAATTCGAACCGGGCGAGCATCCCGGTTGAGTGGCGGCGGGTGGTGTCCGCCCGTTGCAGATGGATGGGCGGTTGACGGTCCGGTCAACCAAACGGCGCGGGCGAACCCGTTGCCCGGCCAGCCAGGGGAGGGAAGGCAATGAGCCATCGGGACGAGTTGATCGACAAATATGCGGCCGAGCTCGCCGAGAAATGCGGCGTGACGGCCGACCGGGACCTGCTGACCCGCGTGGTCGTCGGTCTGGGGCCGGCGGTCTACAACCGCGATGCCTCGGTGGTCGCCGGCGACGATCCCCGCGAGATCGAGTACATCAAGAAACACTTTCTGATCGACAAGCTCGGCCTGACCGATGGGCCCGATCTGGATGCCGCGATCGACAAGGCAATCGATCGCTACGGGCGGGAGAATCGGCACAAGTATCGCGCGGTGATCTACTACCTGCTGACCCGGCACTTCGGCCGGGATGCCGCCTATCCCTGAGCGTGCCGAGCGAGTGGCCTGACAAAAAAAGAAACCCGGCGCTCCTTGCGGAGGCCGGGTTTCTCTCTGTCTACCGATGCGGCAGCGATCAGTCGTCGATGCTCAGGGCCGGGTAGACACCGTTCTCGTCGTGCACTTCGCGGCCGGTGAGCGGCGGGTTGAACACGCAGATCAGGCGCATGTCCTCGCTGCCACCACGCAGGTAGTGCTTGTCGGCATCCGGGTCGTTGAGGAGATACATCATCCCGTCGCGGATCGGGTAGGTGACATCGTTGTTGATGTCGTGGATCTCCCCGTTACCGGCGACGCAGTAAACCGCCTCGATGTGGTTCTGGTAGTGGATGAAGGTCTCCGTGCCGGCACGGATGATGGTGTCGTTGAACGAGAAGCCGACGCGATCGTCGGCCAGGATCAGGCGACGGCTGACCCAGTTGCCGTTCTCCGCCTCGACTTCGCGTTCGGTACCGAGAATGTCCCGGTCGAGATAACGTACGAGCATGGTTGTCTCCGTAACTGGTGAAAGACCGCCCCGCGGTAAGCGGGGGGCGGTCCGGTCGGTGATCAGCCCTTGCGAGCGGCGGCCGCGGCGTCGACGGACTCGTCGAGCAGGTCCAGGCCCTTGTTCAGCTCGTCCTCGCTGATGGTCAGCGGGGCGAGGAACTTGATTACCTGGTCGTCGGCGCCGGCGGTCTCTGCCAGCAGGCCGCGCTTGAACGCTTCCGCGGAGACTTCGTTACAGAAGTCCTCTTCGTCGGACTGCAGGCCCCAGATCATGCCCAGGCCGCGAACGTCGGAGATCAGGTCCTTGTGACGTTCGGCGATGGCCTTGAAGCGTGCCTCGACCTTCTTGCCCTTCTCCACGACTTCCTTGGAGAACTCGTCGGTCTCCCAGCGCTCCAGTGCGGTGGCACCGGCGATGAAGGCCAGCGAGTTGCCGCGGAAGGTGCCGGTGTGCTCGCCCGGGGACCACTGGTCGATGTCCGGACGCATCAGCACGATCGCCATCGGCAGGCCGGTGCCGATCGACTTGGAGATGGTGACGATGTCCGGCTTGATACCGGCACGCTCGAAGCTGAAGAAGTTGCCCGTACGGCCGTTGCCCACCTGGATGTCGTCGACGATCAGCAGGATGTCGAGGTCCTTGCACATCTTGTCGAGCTTCTTGAGCCACTCGACGGATGCGACGTTGATGCCGCCTTCGCCCTGGATGGTCTCGACCACGATGCCGGCCGGCAGCTCGTAGCCCGAGCTGGCGTCCTCGTAGTACTGGCGCATCATGTCGATGCTGTCCATCTGGCCTTCGCCGGTCGGGTCGAAGTAATTGTCGTACGGCATCTTGGTGACGTTCAGCGGCACGCCGTAGAAGTCGTCGTGGTAGAACTCGTTGCCGGTGACCGCCAGCGCGCCCAGGGTGTGACCGTGGTAGGCGTTGGTGAAGGAGACGATCTTGGAGCGCTCCTTGACCTTGCGCGCGAGCTTCAGGGCCGTCTCGACGGCGTTGGTGCCGGTCGGGCCGACGAACTGGACCTTGTAGTCCAGGCCGCGCGGCTGAAGGATGGTCTCCTGCAGCTTCTTGATGAACAGGTACTTGGCGTCGGTCGCCTTGTCGAGCGCGTTGGTGACGCCGTCACGCTCGATGAAGTCGATGATGGCGCGCTTGATCGCCGGGTCGTTGTGGCCGTAGTTGAGGGAGCCGGCGCCACCGAAGAAGTCGATGTAGGCCTTGCCCTCGTTGTCCCACATCGTGGCGTTCTTGGATTTGACGAAAATGGTCGGGAACGAGCGGATGTAACCGCGGACGTTGGACTCGTATTTCTCGAACAGATCGATGTTCATCACAGGTCCTCGTTTGAAACGTGAAAGGGGAATCGGGTGCGAAACAAAAGCTGCGCGGCCGGCCCTTTCGGAGCCGGCCGGCGGTGTCGATGATCAGAGATCGATGACGTAGAGATCTTCCGGCTGATGGCCATCGCCGAGAAGCTCGCTGGAGAGGTAGGGTTCGTGCCGGATCGAACGACCCAGCTTTTCCGCCCAGCGGGTGAACAGGGCCTGGGAGGCCGGGTTGTCCGGGGCGATGGTCAGTTCGATGCGCTTGATGTCACCGAACCAGTCGCGCTCTTGCAGCGTGTTGAGAAGGCGGGAGGCCACACCCTGGCCGCGGGCGGAGGCGTCGACGCCGATCTGCCAGACGAACAGGGTGTCCGGGTTGTCCGGCAGGCGGTAGGCCGTGACGAAGCCCACCAGGTCATCGCCGTTTTCCGCGATGGCGCAGGTCGAGCGGAAGTGATCCGCCAGAAGGAAGTAGAGGTAAGCCGAGTTCAAGTCGAGCGTGCCCGCTCGCTCGATCAGCTGGTGAATCCGACCCCCGTCCTCGAGGCGCGGTTCACGAAAATGAATCGTCATGCTTTATCTGCCTGCTCGCGTTCGTTTCCAGCCGCGTTCAGGTCCGTATAAGTGAGCCGTCATTATAGGGCATGAGGTGGAAAGCTCAACCTTGGTTGCGCCACCCCGGGCGGGAGGAATGGCGCTGTAACGGCGCTGTCATGCGGGTTTTGCGGTTGCGTCCGGCCGACTTCAGGCAAGGGCGCCCGGCGTGGGGCGGCGGAAGGTCACCGGCGATTCGGCCACCGGCAGGTGGGCAATGTCGGCCAGGGTGTATCGGTCGAGAATGGCCCAGAACTCTTCCAGGGCCTCGCTCAGGATCGGTGCCAGCCGACAGCCGTTCGCCAGGGGGCAGTCGGTGGTCGTGCCGAAGCACTCGGCCACTTCCCAGTGACCCTCGATATCCCGCGCCACCACGCCCAGCGAGATGGCCTCCGGTTCGCGCGCCAGTGCCAGGCCGCCGTTCTTGCCCCGCCTTGACTGCACGTAGCCGTGCGTGGCCAGTGCGTTGGCCACCTTCATCAGATGGTTGTAGGAGACACGGTAGAAGTCGGCGATCTCGCGGATCTTGGGGCGGGCAACGGTATCGTCGCCCGTCGTGCTGGCGGCGTGATCGGCCAGGTACATCAGGATCCGGAAAGCGAAATCGGTCTGCTGATTGAGTTGCACGGCATGGGGACTCGAGTCTCAAATATGCACGCAGTATGCATATATGGAAGACGCTTTGCCACGACCCGGGTGGGCCGAGGCTCTGCCGGAGGCCGTGCCGTCGTCAGATCACCTTCGAGAAGCGCTGGCCGTTGTGGGTGCCGTGGTACTCGTCGAAGGCCATGCAGACATTGCGGATCAGCAGGCGACCGCGCGGCTGGACCACGATCTCGTCAGGAGTGATGGTGACCAGCTCGTCGGCCGCCATGTCGGAAAGCTCGGCCAGGGCGTCGGCGAAGTGCTCGGCAAAGTCAATGCCGAAGCGGGCCTCGACCTCCGGGATGGACAGCCGGAAATGACAGATCAGTTCGGTGATCACGTGACGGCGCAGCACGTCCTCCTCGGTGATCACCACGCCTTTCTCGATCGGCAGGTGACCGGCGACCAGTGCCTCGTGATAGGCGGTGAGATCCTTGACGTTCTGGCTGAACGCGCCGCCCACCTGGCTGATCGACGAGGCGCCCATGGCCACCATGTCGCACTCGGCGTGCGTCGAATAGCCCTGGAAGTTGCGCTGCAGCGTCCCCTCGCGCTGGGCAATCGCCAGCGGATCGTCCGGCTTGGCGAAGTGGTCCATGCCGATCAGCACGTAGCCGGCCTGCTGCAGATAGCGGATGGTCGAGCCAAGGATGTCGAGCTTCTCCGCCGGGCTGGGCAGGTCCGTGCCTGCAATGCGCCGCTGCGGCTTGAAGCGCTGCGGCAGGTGGGCGTAGTTGAAGATCGACAGCCGGTCGGGATCGAGCTCGATCACCCGGTCGAGCGTCTTCATGAACCGCTCGCGCGACTGGTGCGGCAGACCGTAGATCAGGTCGATGCTCACGCCGTGGAAGTTCTGCTCGCGGGCGGTCTCGACCACCTCGCGGGTCTCCTCGAAGCTCTGGATCCGGTTGACCGCCTTCTGCACGTCGGGGTCGAAGTCCTGCACCCCGAGGCTGATGCGGTTGAAGCCGATCTCCCGCAGGACGCGGATGGTCGCTGCGTCGGCCTCGCGCGGGTCGATCTCGATCGAGTACTCGCCGGTATCGTCCGTCTTGAGGGCGAAGTGCTCGGCGGTCTTCGCCATCAGCTCGCGCATCTCGTCGTGCGAGAGGAAGGTGGGCGTGCCGCCGCCCCAGTGGAGCTGATCGACCGGGCGGCCGTCGTCGAACAGCGCCGCCTGCAATGCCATCTCCCGGTAGACATCCTCGAGATACGGACGGGCCTTGGCGCGATCCTTGGTGACGACCTTGTTGCAGGCGCAGTAGTAGCAGACCGTGTCGCAGAACGGGATGTGCACGTACAGCGACAGCGGCCCGCCGGCGGCGTTCGAGCGTGCGGCCGCCGCGCGGTAGTCGTCCTCGGAAAAACCGTCGTGGAACTGCACGGCGGTCGGGTAGGAGGTATAACGCGGCCCGCTGGTGTCGTAGCGGCGGATCAGGTCGGCGTCGAACGGAATCTCGGTCTGGCTCATGGGCGGCGGTCGGTCAACGGAAATGGATGGACGGTCGCAGGAGTCTAGCGCCTCCCGCTGTTCTCGTCGTCCGAGTAGAATGCTGGGAAATCCCGGGGGAGTGACTTTTCCCCGAGCGGCTGAATGGCTATCCTCCACGCTCCTTCGGCCCCGGGCGGGCAGGTGAGTCAGTGGAGGCGGGCATGATCGGCGAGTTGCTGCAGTGGCTGGATTATTTCGGAACGGCGGTGTTCGCCGTTACCGGCGCCCTGGTGGCCGATCGCAAGCGCATGGATCTGATGGGTTTCCTGATCCTGGCCACGGTCACCGGCATCGGTGGTGGTACCTTGCGGGACCTGCTGCTCGACCGGCCGGTCTTCTGGCTCACGCAGTGGGAATACCTGGTGATCGCGGCCGTGATGGCGATCGTCTTCTTCTATGCCAGCAAGCCGTTCCACCAGCGGGCCAATTGGCTTCCGTGGGCCGACGCCATCGGGCTGGCAGCCTTCTGCGTGATCGGCGCGCAGATCGCCCTGTCGATGGAAGCCAATCCGATGATTGCGGTGATGATGGGCATCATGACGGCCGCCTTCGGCGGGCTGATCCGCGACGTGCTGGCAGGCGAGCCACCATTGCTGCTGCATCGCGAGATCTACGCTTCGGCCGCTCTGGCCGGCGGGATCGTCTATGTTCTGTTCGCCCACTGGCTGGAGTGGCCGATCGCCGCGCTGATCCTCGGATTTACCGTCACCCTGGTCGTGCGCGGTCTGGGCATCCGCTATCACTGGCACCTGCCGTCGGCCAACGGCTGACGGCCCATTCGTATTCACGGAGTCGCGAGCCATTCCATGAGCAACGCCACGAACAAGGCCGTCGAGATCTACGAGCTCGAGAAGACTTATGAAGGGGGCACCCGTGCCCTCAAGGGCATCGAACTGACCATCGACGAGGGCGACTTCTTCGCCCTGCTGGGCCCCAACGGGGCGGGCAAGTCGACCACCATCGGCATCCTCTGTTCGCTGGTGAACAAGAGTCACGGCACCGTGCGGGTGTTCGGCCACGACCTCGATCGCGATCGGGCCTGGGTGAAGTCGCAGATCGGCGTGGTGCCGCAGGAATTCAACTTCAACCAGTTCGAGCCGGTCGAGGAAGTCGTCATCAACCAGGGCGGCTTCTACGGCATGACCCGCAAGGCGGCGAAGAAGCGCGCCCACGAGCTGTTGAAGCAGCTGGGGTTGTACGAGAAACGCGAAGGCATGGCCCGCGCGCTCTCGGGCGGCATGAAGCGCCGGCTGATGATCGCCCGTGCCCTGGTGCACAGCCCGCGCATGCTGATCCTCGACGAGCCGACCGCCGGCGTGGACATCGAGCTGCGCCGCGGCATGTGGGACTTCCTCACCCAGATCAACCGGCAGGGAACCACGATCATCCTGACCACGCACTACCTTGAGGAAGCCGAGGCGCTGTGCCGCAATATCGCGATCATCAACGAGGGACGGATCGTCGAGCATAGCTCGATGCGTAACCTGCTGGCCAAGCTGTCGCAGGAGACCTTCGTTCTCTACGCCCGCGAGCCGGTCGAGTCGCTGCCGGAGATGCCGGTGGTCGGCTCCCGGCTGGTCGACGAGGAGACCATCGAGGTCGACCTGACCCGCGGGCAGGAGCTGACCGGCGTGTTTGACGTGTTGCGCGGGCACGGCATCGTGATCGAACGCATGAAGAACAAGACCAATCGCCTCGAGGAACTGTTCCTGCGTCTGGTGCAGGACGACGAGGCGGCGAAGCAGGAATCCACCGAGGGGCGCTCATGAGCATCCGTTCCGAGACCGAGGCATTCGATCATCAAGGGCCGGGCGAGCGGGCCGTCGGCCTGACCGCGCGGGGGGCATGGAATGCCTTCGTCATGCTGCTGACACGCGAGATCCTGCGTTTTGGCCGCATCTGGGTGCAGACCGTGCTGCCGCCGATGATCATGACCGCGCTGTACTTCGTGGTCTTCGGCCACCTGATCGGCCCCCGTATCGGCGTGATCGACGGCGTGCCCTACATCCAGTACCTGGTGCCGGGATTGATCCTGATGTCGGTGATCACGCAGAGCTATGCCAACTCGGTCTCCTCGTTCTTCGGTGCCAAGTTCGCCCGTCACGTCGAGGAACTGCTGGTCTCGCCGATGCCCAACTGGCTGATCATCATCGGCTACGTCGCCGGCGGGGTGGCCCGCGGGTTGACCGTCGGCGGGGCGGTCACCCTGGTCGCGCTGCTGTTCGCCGAGCTGTCGGTCTACAGCGTGCTCAATCTCTTTGGCGTGGCGCTGATGACCTCGACCCTGTTCGCCCTGCTCGGGCTGATCAACGGTGTCTACGCGACCCACTTCGACCACATCTCGATCGTGCCGACCTTCGTGCTGATGCCGCTGACGTACCTGGGCGGGGTGTTCTACTCGATCAACATGCTGTCCGAGTTCTGGCAGCAGGCGTCGCTCTACAACCCGGTGCTCTACATCATCAACGGTTTCCGCTACGCGATGCTGGGGATCACGGACGTGCCCGTGTGGAGCACCTACGGGATCCTCGCCGTGGGCATCCTGGCGGCCTACCTGTACGCGCTGCGCCTGTTCCGCAAGGGGATCGGCCTGCGCGGCTGATCCACGGGACAGTCATCGTCGGCCGAGGCAGTCGGCCAGCACGACCGCGTGGTTGTGCTCGCGGTCCTTGGCGGCGTAGAGCAGAGTGACGGGGCGTTCGGCGGCGATCTCGGCCAGGTGACCGAATTCCTCGTTGCCTTCGAGCTCGTGCCGATAGCGCTCCGCGAACGTCTCGAACCGCTCCGGGTCGTGCCCGAACCAGCGGCGCAGGGCTCCCGACGGGGCAACCTTCTTCATCCACTCGTCGTGGACGAGGTCCTGTTTTTTCACACCGCGTGGCCACAGCCGGTCGACGAGCACGCGGTAGCCGTCCTCGCGCTCGACCGGGTCATGAACCCGTTTCGTGCGCACCTCGACCATCGGTCATCCCTTGGGGCCGAACAGCGCCCAGATGATCAGGCCGAGTACCGGCAGGAGCACGACCAGGACGATCCAGAGCACCTTCATGCCGGTGGTGGCCGTGCTCTGCGCGATCTTGACGATCGCGTAGATGTCGAGGATCAGGACGATCAGGCCCAGCAGGCCGCCATACGGTAGTTCGAGCATCGTGGTCTCCTTGTGTCAGCCCAAGAGCGGAAGTCGGCGGTTTCAGAGCACGCCGGCCCGGCGCTTCTCGAGATAGCGCTGATGGTAGTCCTCCGCCGGCCAGAACGTGCCGGCATCGGTGATCTCCGTGACGATTGGTCGCGACATCTGGTTTTCCTGCTCGGACCGGACCCGCTCGGCGGTTTCGCGTTGGGTCCGGTCATGGACGAAGATGGCCGAACGGTACTGCGTGCCGACGTCCGGTCCCTGGCGGTTCGGGGTGGTGGGGTCGTGCATGGCGAAAAACGCACGCACCAGGTCTTCGTAGTCGATTTCGGCCGGGTCGAACCGCACCTCGACGGCCTCGGCATGGCCGGTGGTGCCGGTGCAGACCTGGCGGTAGTCGGGATGATCGACATGCCCGCCGGTGTAGCCCGAGATGGCCTCGATCACGCCGGGCAGCTGGCGGAAGCGATCCTCCACGCCCCAGAAGCAGCCGGCGGCGAAGGTGGCCCTGTTGGTCGTGGTGGCCTCGGTGGCTTGGCTCATGCGTTTCTAATCCCCACTTGGTGTGTGATCGCGTCGGGCCGACAATGCCCGGCCCGTGCACGACCATAGTTCAGATAATCCGATGTTGGGACTCGCCGAACGATGACAGATTCCACTGCTGCCACCACCCCGTCGGAACGCCCGTTCGCCTCTCTGCGTGACTGCCTGCCATGGGTCGAAGCGCGGTTGCTGGCAGCGCACGCCCATCGGCTCGACGAGACGCACGCGGAGGACATGCCGTGGTGGCCGGCGGGCTACGCGCGTCAACGCCCCGAGCGGGTGTTCGAGATCGCCGTGGGGGCGGTGCTGACGCAGAACACCAACTGGAAGAACGTCGAGCGGGCGCTGGCCAATCTGGACGGTGCCGATGCCCTCGGTGCCGATGCGATCGCTGCGCTGGCGGACGACGAACTTGCCGATCTGATCCGCCCCTCGGGCTTCTATCGCATCAAGACCCGCCGGTTGCGCGCGTTCACCGAGGCGTGGCTGGCGGCCGGCGGCTACGAAGACCTCGAGCGCATGGAGACGTCGGCCTTGCGTCTCTGGTTGCTCGACATCCACGGGATCGGCCGGGAGACGGCCGACGACATTCTCCTGTACGGTTTCCAGCGGCCGGTCTGGGTGATCGACAGCTACACCCGCCGTCTGTTCGCCCGGCTGGGCTTCCCTGCCCTTGCCGACATGCCCTACGACGCACTGGCCGCCGAACTGCTGGACGCGACCCCCGCTCCGGACGCCGAGCGACTGGCGCAGTGGCACGGCCTGATCGTCGAGCACGCCAAGGCCCACTGCCGGGCCCGGCCGGCCTGCCATGACTGCTCACTGCGGGCCGGCTGTCGTCACGGACTCACCGTGGACTGACCGGGGCGGTCGGATCACAGCCAGCGCATGCGTCCCAGCTCGTAGGGATGCAGCAGCGTCTCGTGGGTCGGCACGATCCGCAGGCGATAGTCGATTTCCCCGCCCAGATCGGCGGGCAGGGTGATCCGGTGGCGACCCAGCCACCGATCTGCTGCCTGTTCGACCCGTTCGCCGGCAATGACGCGGCGTGTCTCGATGGTGTCGAGCACCGCTTCGCAGCGAAGCCCTTCCGGTAGCAGGCCGGGACTGACGAGCTCGATCTCGATCACCGCCGCGGCCCCGCTTTCGATGACGGCGTCCGGCACGCGGACGATTCGGGCCTCCACGTCGTTCCAGTGATCGGCGAGAGCTTTCTCGAAGACGACACGCTCCCGTGCCGATGCGAATGCGTCGGCCGCCATCATCCGGCCGGCACGGGCGGCGGGATGGTAGTGACGCTCGGCATAGTCGCGGACCATCCGCGCGGCATTGAATCGCGGCAGGATCGTGGCGATGGCCAGACGTTGCCATTCGATCCAGTCGCGCGGCAGGCCCTGATCGTCCCGGCGGTCAAACAGCGGGATCGCCTCGTGTTCCAGCACGGTAAGCAGATCCCAGGCTTCGGCCTGCAGGCGGTCGGGGGTGGACGGGTAGGGTGCCACCGACCAGCCGTTGGCCGCCCTCTCGTCCTGCTCGTGGCCTTCCGCCCACCAGCCGTCGGCGATCGACAGGTTGAGTACGCCGTTGATGCCTGCCTTCTGACCCGAGGTGCCTGATGCCTCCATGGGGTATTCGGGCGTGTTGAGCCAGATGTCGCAGCCGGCCACCAGGCGGCGCGCCAGTCCCATGTCGTAGCCCTCGATCAGCAGCACGTGTCCGGTGAAGCGGGGGTCGTCGGCCAGTTCGTGAATGGTGCGCATCATGGCCTGGCCCGGTTCGTCGGCCGGGTGGGCCTTGCCGGCGAAGACGAACAGCACGGGGCGTGACGAGCTGGCGATCAGTCGGGCCAGTCGGTCGCGATCCTCGAATAGCAAGGTGGCCCGCTTGTAGGTGGCGAACCGTCGGGCAAAGCCCACCAGAAGAAACTCGTCGAGCGGCCGCTCGAGCACTTGTTCGCGCTGCCTGAGCCGTACGTCGCTCTGAGTCCAGCGTTCCGCCTGTCGTTGGAGACGTCGCTTGAGGTCGTCCACCAGTTCGGCCTTGGCCGACAGGTGCAGCGACCACAGGCGTGCCGGCTCGGTCTTTTCCACCAGCGAACCGATGCCGGCCTCGTGGAGATGGTCGCGCCAATCCAGACGCGTGGCATCGAACAGGCGTGCCAGATCGCGATAGAGAAAGGTCTCGACGTGCACGCCGTTGGTCACGTGGGTGATGGGGTTTTCCTCAGGCTCGATTTCGGGCCAGAAACCCCGCGCCACCCGGGCGGCCACACCGCCGTGGATGCGAGAGACGCCGTTGCACTGGCGCGAGCCGCGGATGGCGAGCGCGGTCATGTTGAAGTGATGGCCGTCGTTGGCGGGATCGTGACCCAGGGCCAGCAGCGCCGCTCGGTCGATGCCCAATCCCGGCAGCCACGCATCCCAATACTCGCTGATCAGGTCCGCGGCGAATCGATCGTGACCGGCCGGAACCGGCGTGTGGGTGGTGAATACCGTTGATGCGGCGACGGCCTGGAGGGCGGTATCGAAGCCCAGTCCCTCGGCGGTCAGAGTCGCTACCCGTTCGAGTATCGAGAACGCGGCGTGTCCCTCGTTGATGTGCCAGGCACCGGGTTCGATCTCGAGAGCGCTCAAGGCTCTTACCCCGCCGACCCCTAGCAGGATTTCCTGTTCCAGCCGACGGCGCGGGTCGCTGTCGTAGAGACGGTACGTGATCTTGCGATCGGCCGGTTCGTTGTCTTCGACGTCGGCATCGAGCAGATAGACCGACACCCGGCCGACGCGGGCTTCCCAGACCTGCAGCCGCACCTGCCGCCCGGGCAGCCCCACCGACACCCGCACCGGTTGCCCGTCACGGTAAAGCGGCCGGATGGGCAGATGCTCGAAGTCCAGATCCGCGTAGCGCGCCTGCTGGCGGCCCTCGGCATCGATGTACTGCTGGAAATAGCCCTGCCGGTACAGCAGCCCCATGCCCACCAGCGGCAAGCCGAGGTCGGAGGCGGCCTTGCAGTGATCGCCCGCCAGGATGCCAAGCCCCCCCGAGTAGATCGGCAGCGACTCGTGGAAGCCGAACTCGGCACAGAAATAGGCGATGACATGATGGTCGTTGCCATCCGGCGTCAATGGCCCCGGCTGGGTGGTGCCCAGGTAGCGTTCGAATTCCTGCCAGACGGCCCGAACCTCGGCGAGAAAGGCCGGGTCGTCCGCCATGGCATCGAGTCGGGGCTGTGCAACGAGCTGCAGAAAGCGCACCGGATTGCCCTCCACCATCGCCCAGGTCGCCGGGTCGATCGCCTGGAACAGGTCCCGGGTGCGCCGCGACCAGCTGTAATACAGGTTGCTGGCCAGATCGTTGAGCCGAGCGAGAGCCGGCGGCAGGGTGGGGCGGATTTCAAGGTGATAGGTGGTATGCGACACGGCGTCTGCTCGTCCATGGGTGGCTGACGGTCGAGTGTAGGGGGCTTTTGTTGCGCCTGGATAACGGCCGCGGCGTTCCCCGTGATCCCGCCATCTCGAGTATCAGCGGATTTTTTTGCCAGGGGGCTAAAGTTTTACGGAGCGGGACCGACAACCTTCTCGGATGCCAGATCCGGGAGTCGTGACCAACCGGCCCGAAGCCCGAGAAAAGCCGAAAGGGCATCCAGCGAAAATCGGATGAAAATCGGGATTAAAGTTCTTCGAGACTCAGCCGATAAGCTCAGCAAGGCGACCTGAAAGGCGTCTTGTCCAACAAAGGCCAAGGGCCGGAATTTACGCAACGTCGTAAGGGGTTTTTCATCATGGCAAGTGTCATCAACACCAACATTTTCTCGCTGCAGGGTCAGAACGCACTGCGTCAGACCAACAACCAGCTGCAGACCTCCCTGGAGCGTCTGTCCACCGGCCTGCGCATCAACAGCGCCAAGGACGATGCGGCTGGTCTGGCAATTACCAACCGCCTGACCACCCAGATCCGTGGCTCCGAAGTCGCTGCTCGCAACGCCAACGATGGCATCTCCATGGCACAGACCGCTGAGGGCGCAATGGGCGCACTCACCGACACCATGCAGCGCATGCGTGATCTGGCGATCCAGGCAGCGAACGCCTCGAACAGCTCCAGTGATCGTCAGAACCTTCAGACCGAATTCGTAGAGTTGCAGGACGAGCTGGGTCGCATCATCAACAACACCGAGTTCAACGGTCAGAAGATCCTTGCTGGGTCCATCGGCGATGGTGCTAAGTTCCAGGTTGGTGCCAACACGACGGCTGACAACCAGATTACCTTCTCCCTGGCTAGCCTCGGCGCCGCTGCCAGCACGGGTATTGGTTCAGCCTTGAACGCAGCTGTATCAATCGGTAGCAACGCCTCCTTTGGCGACATCATGAGTGCCGTCAATATCCTGGATAGCTCGATCACCACGGTAGATACGACTCGAGCAAAGCTGGGTGCCGTCCAGAACCGCTTCGAAGTGACGATCGACAACCTGAACAACTTCATCGTCAACGAATCGGCTGCCCGCTCGCGCATCCAGGATGCGGACTTCGCCAAGGAAACGGCTCAACTGTCCAAGGCGCAGATCCTGCAGCAGGCTGGCACTTCGGTCCTGACGCAGGCCAACCAGGCGCCGCAGTCGGTACTGGGCCTCCTGGGCTAATACCCCAAAAGGAAATGGATAAGCCGGTGACCTGAGGAGGTCCCGGCTTATCAGTAGAGCGGTGGGGACGGACCCCGACAGTCACACACCTGAACCCAAGTCGTTAAAATTTGAGTTTGTGTATGCTGTGACCGCTTGATGCTTGAGGACGAACCCATGAGTTCGATCAATCTGATTTCCATGATGGGCATCCCGTCCGCAGCCAGCGGACAGGATGCCTTTTTGTCTTCAGAAAAGGGCAAATTGCGCCCTGTGGAATCGAAGGTTTCGACGGCCGCTCCAGCGGAGCAGCCGCCAAAGCCTTCGTCCGGCTCGCGACCTGTCGAGCTCGCGCAAACTGAGAGCGCCAGTTCCCAGTTCGAGGGTGGAAGAGACAAGCTAAGGGAGGCTATCGAGGCGATTCAGGAGAAGTTGAAGCCTGGTCCCAGGGCATTGGACTTTTCCGTGAACGATAAGCTGGGAGACGTGGTCGTCAAGGTCGTTGATCCGTCAAACAAACAGGTTATTCGGGAAATACCTCCCGAAGAGATCATTGCCATGCGGGAGCGGCTAAGAGAGTTCGATGAGCTTCGCTGGTCCGATGTGCTTCCTGCGGGCAGCCTCCTTTCCGACGAATCTTGAGCAGAGAGGGTAACCATGGCCAGTTCCAGTGGACTTTCCATTTCCGGCGTAGGCAGCGGCCTCGACATTCAAGGCATTGTCAGCCAGCTCGTCCGTGCGGAGAGCTCCCCGCGACTGAATCTTCTAAACAGTCGTGAAGCCTCCTACGAGGCGACCTTGTCGGGCCTTTCGAAATTGAAGAGCGCCGCATCCGAGCTGAGTTCGGCGGCATTCGATCTGCGCAGTCTGGACACATTTCGCACGCGCTCAGTATCGTCGAGCAACGAGGACATCCTCACAGCCACGGCCTCGCCCGGCACGGCGCTGGGGAAGTACCAAGTCGAAGTCGGTCAGTTGGCTACCGCTCAGAAGCAGGCTTCGACTGGTTTTGCGGATTCGACCGCGACCGTCGGGTCCGGGCAGCTGACGTTCGACACCAGCAGCAGCTCGTTCAGCGTCGCCGTGGCCGCGGGTGATTCGCTGGCCGATATCCGTGACAAGGTCAATAACGCGAGTACAAATGACTCGGTGCGCGCCTCGATCCTGAACGTGGATGATGGCGCCGGCGGCACCGAGGCACGATTGGTGTTTTCTGCCAGCGAAACGGGGACGGCCAACGCCGTGACCGTGACGGCGACCGATGACGATGGCAACAACACCGATGCCGCCGGCCTCTCCCAGCTTGCCAGCGCCAACCTGACCGAGCTCACGGCCGCGCAGGATGCCCAACTGACCGTGGATGGCATGGCCGTCACCAGTTCCACTAACGTGGTCGAAGGGGTTGTCGAGGGGATGACCCTCAATCTCAACCAGGCCGAACCGGGCACCCAGGTGGAAGTGGCCGTCGAGAGCGATAACGCACCTGTACTCGAGGCGCTTAACAATTTCGTCGAGAAGTACAACGCGTTGAACAGCACCTATCGGGGCCTGACCTCCTATGACGCGGAGACCGAGCAGGGCGGGGTGCTCCAGGGCGACGCGACGGCGAACGGCATCAACCGCGGGTTGCGATCGCTCCTCGGTGACAATATGGGCACCGGCACCATCGACAACCTGTCCGAGATCGGCATCCAGATCGATTCCGAGGGCAAGATGACCCTGGACGAGTCGGTGACCGAGAACGCCCTCAACAGCGACAGTCAGGCCGTGAAAGACTTTCTTACGGACCCGGCCGACGGGGTCTCGCAACAGGTGGACGAGCTGCTCAAGCCGTACCTGAGCTTCGACGGTATCTTTGACAACCGCACGGACAGCTTGAACCGCTCGATCGACCGCATCGATGACCAGCGGGCGGCGCTGGATCGGCGGATGGAGAATTACCAGGAAAGCCTGACCAAGCAGTTCACCGCCATGGACAAGATCGTGCAGAACATTCAGTCCTCCGCAAGCTATCTCAGCCGGATTGGCATCGATGTGGGCTCCTGATCCCGAGAAAATCCGGGGGAGTGAAGGCCTCAAGTTTTTACTCGACTGGCCGATCAACTTGAGTAGAGCGAAGAGCGCGGATCAACGCTTCTCCCGCTCAGAACGACAAGCCAGATAAAAGAGATTTCAGGAGACAACCATGCGAGCGAATCCTTACGCGCAGTACCAGTCCATCGACCTTGAGGCGAAGGTCGAGTCGGCATCGCCGCACGGTCTGATCGGCATGCTGTACGAGGGCTTTCTCACGCGGGTGGCTCAGGCCAAGGCGGCC
The DNA here is from genome assembly GCF_001641825.1 of Guyparkeria sp. WRN-7. Classification (GTDB taxonomy): domain Bacteria; phylum Pseudomonadota; class Gammaproteobacteria; order Halothiobacillales; family Halothiobacillaceae; genus Guyparkeria. The sequence continues at coordinate 85,610 of NZ_LRFH01000016.1, forward strand.
ATGCTCGCCGGCAACTTCGAGCAGAAGGGCATCAACGTGACCAAGGCGCACAACATCCTTGGCGGACTGAAGGATGGCCTGAACCCAGAGCAAAGCCCGGAATTGTCTGAGCGTCTGGGCGAGCTGTACGATTACTGCCAGCGTCGTCTGCTTGATGCCAGCGCACAGCGTGATGCCGAGGGCTTCGACGAGGTGGCTTCGCTGATCCGCGAGGTCAAGGAGGCCTGGGACGCCATCGAGCCGGAAGTCGCTCAGATGGCCCAGGCGAGCTGAAAGGACTGTGCCGACTAGTCGGATCTGACTCCCGACAGATGCATATTAACGTCTGGATCCGTGGTGACCGGAGGAAGGCAACTGATGACGGACGTATCGTCGATCGAAGCTTCAATCGAAGAGCTCGATGGGTTGGCTCTCTCCCTGGACCAGATTGCCTCGCGGATTGAGGCGGGTGATCAGGACGAGACGCTGAGCGAGATGGCCGAGGGCCTCGATCAGGCTGAGGCGCAGATCGCGGAGCTCGTGGTCGAAGCGGAGTCGCGTCAGCAGCTCGGGGACCCTAGGCTGGTGGCACTCAAATCAGACTGGCTAAACCGGTTCGAGCGTTTTTTCGGGCTTGTCGAGCGTGCGCGCCGCCAGTTGAACGGTGAGGCGGAATTGCGCCTGTCACGCCATCGGGCCTCGGATGCCTACTTGAAGAATCAGGTATCCTGATCTGCAGAGACGCCACACTGTTCAGAACACGGAAAGGGCCGCTGTCCATCGAGGACGGCGGCCTTTTTTTTTGTATTAGGTTGGGGCGGCAGGGGTGTCGAGGGCTAGCCGCGCTTCCTGAAGAAACGCCTCGAGCTCGTTCCGGGCCGCCGGGGCACAGTAGTTCAGGTATTGCTCGCAGAACGGGATGCCGTCCGGGATCTTCAGTGCCACGAACAGCCGTACCATTTGTTTGATGCGTTTGACATCACCAGGGAACTGCTCAAGGTGGCGGGTCAGGGCGGTAATGCCGGCTTCCGCGTCATTCTCCAGTAGTGCTAGCCGCGCGGCCATTCGCCAGTGGGTGGGGTTGATGGTTGCAGCGGTCTGTAAGGTCGCTAAAGCATCAGACGGTCTGTGTGCTTCGATGTTGATATGTGTAAGGCGCAACAGCGTGTGTTCGATTAGTACCGCATCATGTTCCGGATCGGCCCACTCGAGTGCAGCGGCATGCATGTCTGCAGCTGTGAGCAAATCTTGGCTGAGTTCTGCCGCAAGCCCTCTTGCATAACTGGCGTAAGGACGGGCGATGTCGCTCTCTCGATGGTGTTCCAAAGCCTGTGCGAGAGAGCTGAGAGCCTCCGAGTTGTTGGTCGAGAAGTGGCGTTCAATCTGCCTCAGCGAGACGCGTGGGGAGCGCTTCTGTCGGTTTCGCTCCCGGTCTTTCTCGAGCAGATGCTCGATGCGGTCGTCATAGGCGCTCCGGGCTTCCCACATGGCCGAGGTATCGGCGCCATCGTGACGGCATTCCAGCCACCTGATGCGCTCTGGTTCGCCATGTTCGATGTAGCGTTGTGCTATTTCATCTGCATTCGCTAAATCGGATAGTTCGAGTTCCCGGGTAATTACCCGTTCTTGGGCCAGCTCCAATGGGATGATCAGGCGTCGCGCCTCTTCGCGAATGGCGTCGTAATAGCGACTGGCTAGTTCCTCTGCCTGCTGTCGGTCGAGTGCAAAGAAATCGTGCGGTAGATCGGTCCGCATGATGGCCCGAGTCGCAGCTCGTTGGGCCAAGCGCGCCGCCCTTTTAAAGCGTCCTTTGAACAGCCGGTCGATGGCCTGCATGCGGCGCTTGTGACGCTTCTGACGGCCGGGGTGAATTAAATTGAAATATGCCTGGTTGGATTCCAGACCTAGTTGCGCGAGGTTACCCACCTTTTGCAATTCATCGCGGATATTGGACAGGCTGTGGTTAAGAGCCTGGAGCGTCGCCTCGCGAGCCTCTTTTGTCACGCTTTCACGTATCCGATCAAGCGGTTTTCGGTCGAAGGTCTGCTCGGGAATCGCGATGGTATCGAGCGGTTGATGATTGACGTCTTTGATGACCGCTGCATTTGGACTTGGATTGATGAAGTCCACGGAGGTGGCTTGCCGGGCTATTTCGGCCATTGCTCGAATGCCGGCATAGTAATCTGGGGTGGTCCAGGTGGCCTCTCCGGAATTGGTCGTTACCGGCACGGCGCTGAATTCCATCAGCGGGCCGGCGGCCGCTTCACTGCTGCCGCTGGCATGTGTCTGTCCGTCTGGCGCGTGACACAGATCGAGTCCACAAAAGATCAACTCGCTGAACCCCATGAAGACGGCGAGCTGAGCTGCCATGTGGGTTACGGTCGGGCCGCTCATCGAGATCGACCGCCCGGTGTTGATGGAGTCGTCCGCCCAAGGGACGATCGGGCCGACGCAAAAAAGGCTGTGAGGCCAGCGATTGGCTATGGCTGGGTATGGATGGCTGCTGGTGACAAGGATCGTGCGTTCGGTGAAGTCAAACATTTGACGACTGACTGTCAGGCTTATCGGGAATGGGTCAACGGTGACCACGAGATCCGGGTTGATGCCTGCCTCGAGCAGCCGCGCGCTCACTCGCGAAACCGCGATCAAGAATAGGGCGTCTCGGTTTTCGAGGAGCCAGTCGATTTGGCTGTCAAGTGACGGACCGCCGGCGATAATGACCGCCCGTCGTCCGACGAAGAGCTTTTCAAAGGAGTCAATGCCACCTTGGAAATTGGGTGCTGAGAGGATGTGGGGCTCAATGAACGGCGCCACGTTGAGCTGGGCGGTGGTGCGGAAACGTTCTGCCGTCAGGTGTGCATCGAAGTGGGCTGTGAGCTCGACGTATTGCGGGTCGGTGCCGTCGAGCGCGCCAAGCGAGCGTTCCAGTATCACTCCATCGATTCTGAAGTAGGCCGGCAGCTGCAGCAGGGCGGCTTGCTCCTGCCATTCGTCGAAACCCACCAGCTGGACGAACTCGTCACAGAGTGCGCCGATGGCGGGGTTCTGCCGCAGCGTCTGGAGGATGTCCTCGGGCTCGATGACGAGCCAGCGGCTGCCCCGCGGCATCGGGGCATGTTCGCGTATGTAGCGCAGCAGTTGGCCGGAATCGCTGCCGATGATGACGTAAAGCCTATCTTCCCGGTGTAACCGGTCGCCGAAGTGCTCCGCAAGGACCGTCTGGGCATGGCTCTTGCTTTCCTGTTGATCGGTCTCCGGAGCGCTGCCTGGCTGCGCCCCGAAATGGCGCGCATTGATGGATGGCAGTATCCAGTCGCCCTGCTGCGTCTGGAGCCATTCGCGGGGGGATTCCAAGCTCTCCCGGTGCTCTGGGGCGGTAGTCGACGAGCGTTCGGCGGTCGTCATGTATGGTTGTCCCTGTGCTGATCGTTCGGTGCGGCCGGACACCGGCCGGGACGGGCCATGTCCGCGGCCCGGTCCGAGGTCAAGGATACATAACCCGCCGTTGAGCAAGGGAACACTTAAGGAACACGACGAGCGATGTTTGAGGATAAATCGATTCTGATCACCGGGGGCACCGGCTCCTTCGGCCAGCTCATGGTCTCCACGCTGCTGGAGCAGCACAGTCCGCGTCGTGTGATCGTCTATTCGCGGGACGAACTCAAGCAGTTCGAGATGCAGCAGCGCTTTACCGATTCGCGCATGCGCTTCTTCCTCGGTGACGTGAGGGATCGCGAGCGCCTGCAGCAGGCGATGCAGGGGGTGGACTACGTCATTCACGCCGCGGCTCTCAAGCAAGTTCCGGCGGCGGAGTACAACCCGACCGAGTGCATCAAGACCAACGTGCACGGGGCCGAGAACGTTATCCAGGCCGCCCTGCAGAACGACGTCGCCCGGGTGGTCGCGTTATCCACCGATAAGGCGGCCAATCCGATCAATCTCTACGGGGCGACCAAGCTGGCCTCGGACAAGCTGTTCGTCGCGGCGAACAACATGGCCGGCGGGCACCCGACGCGGTTCTCCGTGGTGCGGTACGGCAACGTCGTGGGATCCCGCGGCTCGGTGGTGCCGTTCTTCCGTCGTCTGATTGCCGAGGGGGCGGACCACCTGCCGATCACGCACGAGGACATGACCCGCTTCTGGATCACGCTGCAGGAAGGAGTCGACCTGGTCATCAGCGCGTTCCAGCGCATGCACGGCGGGGAGATCTACGTGCCCAAGCTGCCGTCGGTGCGCATTACCGACCTGGCCCGGGCGTTGGCGCCAGACCTGCCTCAGCGGATCGTGGGTATCCGCCCCGGCGAGAAACTCCACGAGATCATGTGCCCGGCGGACGACTCCCACCTGACCCTGGAATTCGACGACCACTTCGTCATCCGGCCGACGATCACTTTTACCGGTCGGAACAATGACTTCGAGACCAATTCGTTGGGCGAGACCGGCCGCCCGGTCGAGATCGGGTTCGAGTACAACTCGGGCAGCAACGATCACTTTCTCGACGAGGATGAAATCCTCGCTTTCAACGAGAGGGCGGGCGTGTGATCCCCTACGGCCGTCAGGACATCCGCCAGGAGGACGTCGACGCGGTCGTGGAGGTGCTCCACTCGGATTTTCTCACCCAAGGGCCGGTGGTGCCGTGCTTCGAAGAGGCGGTGGCCCGGCGGGTGGACGCCCGTTACGGGCTGGCAGTCAATAGCGCCACCTCCGCGTTGCATCTCGCCTGTCTGGCAATCGGGCTGGGCGAGGGCGACTGGCTGTGGACCACGCCCGTGACGTTCGTGGCCTCGGCCAACTGCGGTCTCTACTGTGGCGCGAAGGTCGACTTTGTCGACATCGACCCGAGGACCCATAACCTCTGTCCGCAAGCGCTGGCGGCGAAGCTGGAGCAGGCCGAGCGTGACGACTGCCTGCCGAAGGTGCTGGTGGCCGTGCATCTGAGCGGCCAGCCATGCGACATGGCGGCAATTCACGAGCTGTCCCGGCAGTACGGTTTCCGCATCATCGAGGATGCCTCGCATGCCATCGGCGGCCGGTATCGGGACGAACCGATCGGTAACGGCCGTTACAGCGATGTCACCGTGTTCAGTTTCCACCCGGTGAAGATTGTCACCACCGGCGAGGGCGGTATGGCCGTCACCAACGACGAGGCACTTGCCGAGCGCATGGCCCTGCTGCGCAGCCACGGCGTGACCCGGGACCCGGATCGCATGACGCACGCGCCGGACGGGCCGTGGTACTACCAGCAGGTCGACCTGGGCTTCAACTACCGCATGACCGAAATGCAGGCGGCGCTGGGGTTGTCTCAGCTCGAGCGACTGGACTCGTACGTGGCCCGTCGTCACGAGCTGGCCGAGCGCTACGACCGCTTGCTTGCTGACTTGCCTGTGATCACGCCATGGCAGCATCCGGAGGGTTATTCGGGTCGGCACCTGTACGTCATCCGCTTGGAGCTCGACCGCATTGAACCCGGTCATCGGGCGGTGTTCGACTCGCTGCGGGAGCAGGGCGTCGGCGTCAACCTGCACTACATCCCGATCCACCTGCAGCCGTGGTATCGGCAGTTCGGCTTCGAGCCGGGTGACTTCCCGCAAGCGGAGCGCTATTACGCCGAAGCGATCAGTCTGCCGCTTTTCCCGACCCTGACCGAGGCGCAGCAGGACCAGGTGGTCGCCGCGCTCGCGGGGGCGCTCGCCGCATGAGAGTGGCCGTCATACCCGCGCGCGGCGGCAGCAAGCGCATTCCGCGCAAGAACATCCGGCCGTTCTGCGGCAGGCCGATGATCGCCTGGTCGATCGAGGCCGCCTGCACAAGCGGCTGTTTCGATCGGGTGATCGTCTCCACCGACGATGACGAGATCGCCACGGCGGCCGAGCGCCTCGGGGCCGAGGTGCCGTTCCGGCGCCCACAGGCTCTGGCCGACGACTATGCCGGCACGGTCCCGGTGGTCGCCCATGCGATCGAATGGCTCGGGGAGCACGGCGCGGCGCCCGATTCCGTCTGTTGCCTGTATGCGACCGCCCCCTTCGTTCGTGCCGCCGATCTTCGGCGTGGGTTGGAGGCGCTGGAGCGCACCGGCTGTGATTACGCCTTCTCCGTGACCAGCTACGCCTTTCCCATCCAGCGTGCCCTGCGGCTCACCGAAGATGGTCGGGTCGCCATGTTCCAGCCCGAATACGCGACGACCCGCTCCCAGGACCTGGAGGAGGCGTGGCACGATGCCGGCCAGTTCTACTGGGGGCAAAGCGAGGCGTGGCTCGGGAATCGGCCGGTGATGACCTCGGATGCCGTCCCGGTCGTTCTGCCGCGCGAGCGCGTGCAGGACATCGATACCCCCGAGGACTGGCGTCGGGCCGAATGGCTGTTCAATGCCATGCAGGCCGAGGCGGGCGAGAGTCGATGACCGACGGGGAGACCATCGTCTTTCGCACCGATGCCTCGTTACAGATCGGTACCGGACACGTGATGCGCTGCCTCACGCTGGCCGATGCCCTTCGCGGGCAGGGGCGAGAATGCCACTTCATCTGTCGGGAGCATCCCGGTCACCTGGTCGATGCCATCCGGGAGCGTGGGTTTCCGGTTCATGTCCTGCCGGTCTCCGAGGAGCAGGGCGGCCAGAGCGCGGCGGGGCCGGCTCATGCCCCGTGGCTGGGTGCCTCATGGGAGACCGATGCCAGGCAGACGGCCGAGGTGTTGCAGGGGCTCCATCCGAGCTGGGTGGTGGTCGATCATTACGCGCTCGACGCCCGCTGGGAAGCCACCGTGAGGCCACAGGGCACCGGGTTGATGGTGCTGGACGACCTGGCCGATCGCTCTCACCAGGCCGACGTCCTGCTCGACCAGAACCTGGGTCGCCAGGCGGGCGACTACGGCGGTCTGGTGCCCGAGGACTGCCGGCTCCTGATCGGACCGCGACATGCGTTGTTGCGCCCGGAGTTCGCCCAACTGCGCGAGGACAGCCTGCGCCGCCGCCGGCGGTCGCCCCGCCTGAAGCGGTTGCTGGTCAGCATGGGCGGCATGGACAAGGACAACGTCACCGGCAAGGTTCTTGACGCGCTTCGTGCCGCGCCCCTGCCGTCCGATCTCCAGATCGATGTGGTGATGGGCGGTAACGCCCCGTGGTTGCGACAGGTCCAGGATCAGGCCGCCGCCATGCCGAGACCGACACGGGTGATGGTCGATATCCCCGACATGGCGCAGCGGATGGCCGAGGCGGACTTTGCCATCGGTGCGGCGGGCAGCACTTCCTGGGAACGATGTTGTCTTGGCCTGCCAGCCGTGATGGTGGTGCTGGCCGAAAATCAGCGGGGTATCGCCGCGGCCTTGGCCGTAGCCGACGCCTGCATCTGCCTCGATGATGCCGACGGGCTGGCGGAGCTACCTGAGCGCTGGAACGAATGGACCCGGCCGGGCACGTTGCGCGCCATGTCCCGGGCCAGTGCCTCGATTACCGACGGCCAGGGGGCGGCAAGAGTGTGTCAGCAGCTGAATCAGGAGGCGTGATGGCGAGCGAATCGGGTAGTGGTCTGAGGCCCATGCATGCCGGGGATCTGGATCGGGTCCTCGCGTGGAGGAATCACCCCGAGGTCCGTCGATACATGTACACCCAGCATGTCATCGGCCGGGACGAGCACCAGGCGTGGTTCGAGCGTGCTCACGCCGATCCGGCCAGGCATCTGCTGGTCTTCGAACGAGAGGGGCGGCCCGACGGGTTCGTCAACGTGACGATCGTGGACGAGGTCGCCCGGCGGGCGGAATGGGGTTTCTACCTGGCGCCGGACGCTCCCCGGGGCAGCGGTCGTCAGCTCGGAGAACAGACGTTGGCTTACGTGTTCCGCGACCTGACGCTACACAAACTCTGTGGCGAGGCGCTGGCCTACAATGAGCGCTCGGTTCGCTTTCACGAACGCCTCGGTTTCCGGCAGGAGGCCCGGCTGCGTGATCACCATTTCGACGGCAGTGGCTATCACGATGTCATCGGTTTCGGGCTGCTGGCAACGGAATGGTCACGGGAATCAGGATCTGAGGTCCGATGAGAATGCCAAGTATCGAAATCGCCGGTCGCCGCATTGCGGCAGACGAGCCGCCGTATGTCATTGCCGAGCTGTCGGCGAACCACAACGGTCGCCTCGAGACGGCGCTCCGGATCATCGACGAGGCCAAGGCGGCCGGAGCCGATGCGGTCAAGTTGCAGACCTACCGCCCGGATACCATCACGCTCGACAGCGACAGTGCCGACTTTTGCATCGAGGGAGGCCTGTGGGACGGACGCACCCTCTACGAGTTGTACGAAGAGGCCCACATGCCCTGGGAGTGGCACCAGCCGCTGTTCGAGCACGCCCGCAAGCTCGGCATGACCATTTTCAGCTCGCCGTTCGATGCCACGGCAGTCGATCTGCTGGAAGAGCTGGGCGCGCCGGCCTACAAGATCGCTTCGTTCGAGGCCGTGGACCTGCCCTTGATCGACTACGTCGCCCGCACCGGCAAACCGATGATCATTTCCACGGGTATGGCGGACGCCGAGGAGATCCAGGAGGCGGTCGACACCGCCCGTGATGCCGGTTGCGACCAGCTTGCCATCCTGCACTGCGTGAGCGGTTATCCCGCCCCGCCGGGAGATTACAACCTGTGCACCATCGCCGACATGATCGGGCGTTTTGGTCTGGTCACCGGCCTGTCCGATCACACCATCGATAACACCACCGCGGTCACCAGCGTGGCGCTGGGAGCCTCGATCATCGAAAAGCACTTCACCCTCGACAGGAACGGCGGCGGGCCGGACGATAGTTTCTCGCTCGAGCCGGCCGAGCTTGCCGCCCTGTGCAAGGGCGCCCACACGGCGTGGGAGGCGCTGGGAGAAGTCGACTACGGCAGGAAGTCGAGCGAGCAGGGCAACGCCCAGTTCCGTCGGTCGCTGTACTTCACGCGGGATCTGCGCGCCGGTGATACGGTGTCAGCCGATGCCGTCGCCAGCGTGCGCCCCGGATTCGGCCTGGCGCCGAAGCATCTCCACCGGGTGGTCGGCTGCCGGGTGACGCGGGACGTGCGGCGGGCCACGCCGGTGGACTGGGCCGTGCTGGATGGAGACGGGCGGCCAGGGTAATCCCGCTCTCTGTGACTCCCGCCAGGCGATCGCTGCGATTCAGCCGGCCTGTTTCGCTGCCACGTCGGCAATGTGCGGCATGTCCACGTTTAGCTCCTCGGCCTGCGACAGCGCTCGTGCCATCCGCTGCGGCGCCGAACGGCCCATGCACTGATGCTGCGGGTCGCCGTCGAAGCCTTTCACCATGCCGTCGATGAGGCGCTGGTGGTCGAATGCCTTGCCGACTTTCGCTTCCTGCAGGGAAATGACGTCTGCCGCGATGTTGCGAGCCAGTTGCTGGTGGTTGTTCCAAAGATCCTCGACGTCACCGCCGGTCTCGAGGCCGGCAATGTTGGTGGTCAGGATGTAGACGTTCTTGATCACCAGCTCCTCGAGCATCGCATCGCTATCGGTCACCCGATGCGCGGGGATGTCGAGCGACTGCATCGCCGCGACCAGGCCGTCGGCCTTGGGGCCGTGCACCGGCGAGGAGACCAGCGGCTTGACCGGCTTGCCGGGTTTTTTCTCGAACCAGATGGAGGCGACCGTCGGTGTCTCGATGCCGTGCTTGCGCCAGTCCTCCGGCAGCAGCTCGTTCTGGATCAGCACCAGCCGATTGAACCAGACGCTCGGTATCTGCTCGAGCACCGGCTGGAGGTCCTTCTCGCCCACGGCGACCAGCAGCCCGTCTAGGTCGGGCTTCGCGGCCAGGGCGGTCGCGATGTCGGTGTCACGGCCGATGGGGAAGACCGGGTGGCCGGTCTTGAGCAGGCCGTGGGCGAGCACGCCGCCGATCTCGCCGGCGCCGATCAGGCCCCATTCGGTGGCAAACGGCTGGGTCATGGGTGTCTCCTCAGTCTTGTTCGTCTTCGTCGGGGATCAGCAACTGCCCCGCGGTCAGGATCTTCTCGAGCAGGATGCGCGCGCTGGCATTGCTGGCCCGTTCGGCCAGCGCCTCGCCGTCGACAACAATGCGCTGGCTAAGAAAACGCGCCAGCGGCAGGCTCTCGCTATCCAGTTCGTGGCTCTGGCCATCGATGCACAGGTAGCCCGGGGTGTTGCCGGTCGGTTCCAGTAGCAGCCAGCGTGATGCCGGTGTGCGCTGGAATTCGGGCAGTTCGTTGAGGTGGTCGAGGATGCCGCCGATCTCCTCCTCGTGATAGCGCGGGTAGAGGGCGGCATGATCGACGGGGCGTTCGGTCAGCGTCTCGCCAATCAGGCGGTCGATCAGGCCGTCGTCGCTGCGCATGGCCTCACGTACCCACTGGCGCAGGCGTTCGCGCGTGGCCGGTTCGAGTTCGCCCGGGTTCGCGCTTTCCGTCAGGTCGGGGTCGCCGTAACGGGTTTCCGTGGCCATCGTGGCCAGCCGGTCGCAGACGCCGCCCACCAGGTCCATCTGGGTGGGCGCACGAAAGCCGATCGAGTAGGTCATGCAGTCGTCCAGCGCCACGCCGTGGTGCGGGATGCCGGGCGGCAGGTAGAGCATGTCGCCCGGCTCGAGCACCCACTCATCGCTTGGGGTGAACTCGGTCAGGATGCGCACGTCGAGCCCTTCACGATAGGCGGTGTGCACCGGCGGGTTCTCGATCTGCCAGCGGCGCCGGCCGTGCGCCTGCAGCAGGAAGACGTCGTACTCGTCGATGTGGGCGCCGACCGAGCCGCCCGGCGGGGCGTAGGAGATCATCAGGTCGTCGATGCGCCAGTCGGGGATGAAGCGGAAGCGCTCGACCAGCTCCATCAGCTCGGGGATCAGCTTCTCGACGTCTGTGACCAGCAGGGAATAGCCGTCTTCCGGCAGGGCGCGGAAGTCGTCCTCGCGGAACGGGCCCATCTTCAGCTGCCAGTCGCGCTCCTCGCCGTGCTCGAGGATAAGGCGCGACGGGGCGTCGGCCTCACAGGCGAGACCGGCCAGTTCCTCGGGCGCCAGCGGGCTCTCGAAACCGGGGATCGCCCCCCGGATCAGCACCGGCTGTTTCTGCCAGTAGTCGCGAAGAAAGGTGTCGACCGACAGGTCGCCGAGCACGTGGGTCGGGATGGGCGCATGATCTGTCATGGGTGGTCTCGTCCGGCGGTGAATCCTCGGGCCCCGAGTCTACCTGATGCGTCGCGAGGCGAGGCAATCCGTCTTGGGGCGCCAACAAAAAACGGCGCACCCGTGGGTGCGCCGTTCGATGCCCGAGCGGGGCAGCAGTCGTTACTTCTCCAGTCGGTTCAGGCCGATCGCCCGCATGATGTACTTCTCGTACAGCGGCTCGGAGGTGCCCTTCTTCATCTTGCGGATGAAGTACTTCTCGAAGGCGATCTTGGCCAGGTGTACCCAGCGGCCGGCCGCGAACCAGTTGACGTTGCGCGGCGGGATCTGCGGCAGGGCGATGAACGCCGCGCCGCGGTCGCCGAAATCGGCCAGGCAGATAGCCTGCCAGGACCCCTTCGACGTCGGCTCGCCCTCGCCGGTCAGCTCGGCCTGGATGTTGTGGACGATCGCGGTGACCATCGACTCGATCATGTAGCCAGTCTTCGGTGCACCGGTGGGTACGGGGGTCTTCTCGATCGGCGGGATCGCGATGGCCACGCCGGCGGCGAAGATGTTCTTGTAGGTCGGGTTGCGCTGGTAGTCGTCGACCTTGACGAAGCCGCGCGGGTTGCAGAGATCCTCCACCTCGGCGACGCAGTCCACGCCCTTGAACGCCGGCAGCATCATCGAATGGTTGAACGGCAGCTCGTGGGTCTGCTTGACCTCGCCATCGCTGTTCAGCTCCTCGACGTGCATGGTGCCGTCCTCGACCTTGGTGGTGCGCGCATTGGTGACCCACTTGATGTCGTGGCTGCGCATCTCGGACTCGAGCATGCCCTTGGAGTCACCGACGCCGCCCAGGCCGAGGTGGCCGATGTAGGGCTCGGCGGTGACGAAGGTGATCGGCACCTTGTGGCGAAGCTTCTTCTTGCGCAGCGCCGAGTCGAGAATGAAGGCGTACTCGTAGGCCGGGCCGTAGCAGCTGGCCCCCGGCATGGCGCCGACGATCACCGGGCCCGGGTTTTCCACCAGCTTCTTGAAGTCGTCGTAGGCCTGTTCGGCGTGGTCGATGGTGCAGACCGACTCGGTATAACCGCCGTGCGGGCCGGCACCTTCGACCTCGTCGAACATCAGCTTCGCACCGGTGGTGATGATCAGATAGTCGTAATCCACCGACTCGCCGTCCGCGAGATCCAGGCGGTTTTCCTTTGCATCGATGCGATCGACCTTCTGTGCGATGAAGTCGATCTGCTTGCGCTTGAGGTAGGGCTCGATCGGGAAGGTGATGTCGTCGCGGTTGCGCCAGCCAACGGCCACCCAGGGGTTGGAGGGAACGAACTGGAAATAGGGCTCGGCATTGATCACCGTGATCCGGTGTTCGTCGCCCAATGCCTCCCGTGCCTCGTAGGCGGCCGGCAGGCCGCCGATGCCGGCGCCCAGAATGACGATATGTGCCATGACGTGTTCCCCCTGTTGTCGGTGCCCCGCGGGCCGTTGCGGCCCTTGCGGATATGACCCTTTGTTAATGCGTCGTTACCGATTGTTCACCCAGGAGGCGGGAAAAATCAAGGATCGTTCAGAAGGAATGCAATTACTGATCTCGGTCGTTCCGTAACGGCTTGAAATACAAGCCTTGCACGTGGTTCCTGAGAATATTAGTAAACAATAAATGGCGCTATCGGGCGCCGGCTCCGCGCCAGTCGTGGAGGTGTTCCCGGGGGAAGCCGATGATCGATGACGGTGCCGGAGACAGGTCCACCCACAGGCCGCGATGATCGGGCCAGCGTTCGTCGAACCAGTGGCGGCCATTGCCCATCTCGACGAAGATCCAGCCACCCGGCTCGAGGTGGGTCGCGGCCTGGTCGAGCAGGCGTTCGACGAGCGCCAGTCCCTGGTCGGGCGCGAACAGCGCATCGGCCGGCTCGTGGCCGTACTCGGCCGGCAGGTCCTGGGCCTCGTCGGGATGCACATAGGGCGGGTTGCTGACGATCAGGTCGAAGACCAGCGGGTCGTCTTGCTCGTCACGCAACTGGTCGAAGCCGTCGGACTGCATCAGCTCGACCCGGTCCTCGAGCTGGTAGTCGGCCACGTTCTGGGCGGCGACGGCCAGCGCCCCGAAATCGATGTCGCTACCCACCACCCAGGCATCGGGGAAATGTTCGGCCAGGGCGATGGCGATACAGCCGGAGCCGGTGCCGATGTCCAGTGCCCGCTTGATGCGCCGGCCGTGGTGCAGCACGCCCTTGAAGTCGTCGCGGATCAGGTCGCCGAAGGGCGAGCGCGGGATCAGGACGCGCTCGTCGACGAAGTAGGGCTGGCCGAGAAACCAGGCCCGGTTGAGCAGGTAGGCCGTGGGGATGTGCTCGAGACAGCGGCGACGAATCAGTTCGGCCAGGTACGAACGTTCCTCGCCGGTCAGCCGTGCGTCCCACCAGTCGCGACCCAGGTCCGGCGGCAGTCGCAGGCCTTCGAGCACCAGCCAGGCGGCCTCGTCGAGGTAATTGGTGGTGCCGTGTCCGAGGAACACGCCATGCTCGTCCATGCGACTGGCTGCCCAGCGCACGAAGTCGAGGATGGTCTCGAGATGGTCGTGGTTGCCGAGTGCGTCCGGCCTCGGGTCCTGTGATTCGGCTGGCATCATGTCGTGACGGATCGTGTATGCGTAGGTGGGTTGGGCCGTTGGGCGGCGGTGACTCTGGCACAATACTACCTTTCCACTGGCACTCTTCACGCCACAGCGAGGCAACATGGCATCCCGATCGAATACCGTGAAATGGCAATCGCGTCTCTGGGCGCGTCTGCAGTACGTCCTGCCTCATCACCTGATCTCGGGCGTGGTGTTTCGCGTCACTCGCTGGCGGGCCCCCTGGACCACCTGGCTGATCCGGCGTTTCGTGCGTGCCTTCGGCGTCAATCTCGACGAGGCGGCACAGACCGACCCGGCCGCCTACGAGACCTTCAACGCGTTCTTTACCCGCGCGCTTGCCGACGGGGCACGGCCGCTCGAGGGTGATGCCGGCGAGTGGGTCAGCCCGGTCGACGGCCGGATCAGCCAGATCGGCCACATCCAGTCGGGCAACATCTTCCAGGCCAAGGGGCATGCCTACACCGCCACGGAACTGCTGGGCGGCGATGCCGAACTGGCCGAACAGTTCAAGGACGGCTCGTTCGCGACGCTGTATCTCTCGCCGTCGGATTATCACCGCATCCACATGCCGATCGGCGGCACGCTGCGCGAGATGATCCACGTGCCGGGGCGGCTGTTCTCGGTCTCGACCGGCACGGTGGCCGAGGTGCCGCGCCTGTTCGCCCGCAACGAGCGCGTTGTCTGCCTGTTCGACACGGCCGACGGACCGATGGCGATGGTGCTGGTCGGTGCGATCAACGTCTCGGCGATCGAGACGGTCTGGGCGGGGCTGGTCACGCCGTCACCGCAGCGTCAGGTGGGGCGCTGGACGTATCGCGACGAGGAGGGGCTGTCGATCCGCCTGAAGCGCGGCGCCGAAATGGGGCGCTTCAACATGGGTTCGACCGTGATCCTGCTGACCGCGCCCGGCGTGGACTTCGATTCCCGCTGGCAGGCCGAGGTGCCGGTCAAGCTGGGTGAGCGGTTGCAGGCGGCTGGCGCCGAGGCCTGATCCGCTGCCCGGCATCGGGGCGGTCGATGGCGGGCCAGCTCAGGCCCGGCTGGTGGTAAACGGCATGACCTGATCGATCTCGTCGCTGCCGGTCAGCCACATCAGCAGCCGGTCCATCCCCAGTGCCACCCCGCTGCAGTCGGGCAAACCGTGCTGCAGGGCGGCAAGGAAGCGATGCTGCGAGGGGCTGACCTCGGCACCGTCCGCCGTGGCATCGAGGCGTTGTGCCTGCTCGTCCGGATCGCTGAGCTCGTGATAGCCGTTCGCCAGTTCCAGCGTGCCGCCGTAGATCTCGAAGCGATTGGCCACGACGACTTCCCGTCCCTCGAACTCGTTTGTCTCCAGGCGGGCCATGGCCGCCTGACTGGCCGGATAGCCGGTCACCACCGTCAGCGTGTCACGGTCGAAGCGGGGCTCGATCACCACGCTCATCAGGAGATTCAGCCAGTCGTCCCGTTCCATGTCGTCGGGGGCGTTGAGCGTGACGCCGGCGGCCGTGGCGGCCTTCCGGAGCGCCTCGTCATCGGCGGTGTAGGGATCGAGGTCGCAATGCTCGCGGAACAGCGCGCCGTAATCGCGGCGTTCGATGCGCGGGGCGGGATGGTCCAGTGCCCGGCATGCCTCGTGAATCAGCGCGAGGCTGGTCTCAATGCCGCCCTCGAGGTCCGCTCCGCTCTCGTACCATTCCAGCATGCCGAATTCGGGATTGTGGCGCGGGCCGGACTCCCCGGCACGGAACACCGGGGCGAGCGAGTAGATGCCGGGCAGATCGGGATAGGCGGCGAGCACGCGCTTCATCGCAAGCTCGGGCGAGCTGTGCAGGCTGCCGGCGGGCGTGCCGTCGGGCAGGGTGACCCGGAACAGCGCGATGTTGGGCTCGAAGTCCGGGCTGTCGATCACGCTCGGGGCATCGATCTCCAGCCAGTCACGCTCGTCGAGGGCGGCGCGCAGGCAGCGCTTGAGGCGTGCCCGCCGGACGAGCATGTCGCGGCTGGCGCCAGGGCGCCAGTTCGGGTCAGGGAAGGGGGGTGAACCGATGGTTCGGGCGCGTCAGTTCTTGACGCGCGAGAGGTATTCGCCGGTGCGGGTGTCGCAGCGCAGCACCTCGCCTTCCTCGATGAACAGCGGCACCTTGACCACGGCGCCGGTCTCGAGGGTGGCCGGCTTGGTGCCGCCGGTGGCGGTGTCGCCACGGATACCCGGGTCGGTCTCGACCACCTTCAGCTCGACGTGGTTCGGCGGCAGCACCTGGATCGGGTTGCCGTTGAACAGGACGATCTGGCACATGTCCTGCTCCTTGAGCCACTGCGACGAATCGCCGACGGCCTCCTTGGTGGCGACAACTTGCTCGAAGGACTCGGGGTCCATAAAGTGCCACTCCTCGCCGTCGGAGAAGAGATACTGCATCTCCAGCTCGAGCACGTCGGCCGCCTCGATCGACTCGCCCGACTTGAAGGTGCGCTCGATCGTCTTGCCCGTCTTGAGGTTCTTCAGCTTGACCCGGTTGAAAGCCTGGCCCTTGCCGGGCTTGACGAACTCGTTCTCGACGATGTTGGCCGGGTCGCCGTCGAGCATGACCTTGAGGCCGGAGCGGAATTCGTTGGTGCTGTAAGTAGCCATGGAAACCTGTCAGTCAATCGAAAGTCGTTGGAAATGGCCGCGATCATACCCGATAACCCCTCTACATCCCAGCGCCGCGCCGATCGTGCCGACGAGGCATTCGTCGAGCTGACCACGTCACTGGTCGATTCGCAGATCGACGCCGGCGACCCCGACGACCCGATTGCCCGTCAGTTCCGGATCGATCCGCGCGAGTCCCTCGATGTGCCCGGATTCGATGCCGACCCGGTCGGCGATCTGGCCGCCAATGCCGTGCCCGGGGTGCTGCACAAGTATCACGGCCGGGCGCTGCTGGTGCTGACCGGGGCCTGTGCCGTGCACTGCCGCTACTGTTTCCGGCGCCACTTCCCCTATGGCGACCAGCGGCTCGACGAGCCGGCCCTCGATCGGGCGCTGGATTACCTTGCCTACGATCCGGACATGACCGAGGTGATCCTCTCCGGTGGTGACCCGCTGGTACTCAGTTCGCGTCGCCTCGCCGGGGTTCTCGGCCGCCTGGCCGAACTTCCCCATCTGCGCCGTCTGCGTATCCACAGCCGCATACCCACGGTGGCGCCCGAGCGTATCGACGAGCGCCTGTGTGATGCCCTGGCCGCCTTTCCCGTGCCGGTGGTGCTGGTCGCTCACGTCAACCACCCGCGCGAACTGGGCCCGGCCAGCCGGGAGGCATTCGAGCGTCTGCGGCGTGCCGGTGTGACGCTGCTCAACCAGTCGGTGCTCCTGCGCGAGGTGAACGACGAGGTCGAGGTGCTGGCGGCGCTCTCCGAGTCACTGTTCGAGCAGGGCGTGCTGCCCTATTACCTGCACCACCTCGATCCGGTGGCCGGGGCGGCGCACTTTGCCGTCGATGCCGATACCGGCCGTGCGCTGGTGGATGCCCTGCGGGCACGGCTGCCGGGCTACCTCGTGCCCCGCTTCGTGGTCGAGGAGGCCGGCGAGCCGAACAAGACGCCGCTTTGACCCGGGCAACGCCCCGCGGGCGCGCCGTCGCTTGGATTCGGGCAGGCGCTTGAATACAGTATCATTCGGTTCTTCGCCCGGACGGCGAGGGTCAACAGACGGTGGGCGCGTCCCGGTAGGGGCGGGAAAAGGAGTTTCGTCAATGCCGGAATCAGTACAGATGGATGCCGCAGAGGACCTGCAGGCGCTCTTGGAACGTGTCGCGGTGGTCGAGCCGACCCAGGCGGCGAGCCTGCTGGCGGGCTTCCTCGGTCGGGCTGACCTGGAGGAAATGAGCGACGAGGCGCTTGCCGACCTCATCGCCGCCGTCGAGCCGCGGCTGGAGCGGACGGCGACCGCTTTGAGACGGGCCGTGCGACAGAGCCCCCTGCCCATGACGGACAGGGCGCGCAACCAGCTGGCGGCCTTGTTCACGCTGTATCGCGCCGCCCAGGCGCTCGCCAATCTGCAACTCGGACTGGCCCCGGCCGATACCGCGTCAGCGGTCGACGCGAGAATCGATGCCCATCGCCACCGGGTCGAGTGGTCGGCGCAGCTGATCCTCGACTGCTATCAGCTCTACGTCAGTGTGCCTCGGCCACTGTTCACGGATCTGCACCAGTTCGCTCGCGCCGCGCATCGGGATCTCGCCGAGACCCGCCCGAGCGACTGGGAGCGGGTCCGGTCCGCTTACGTGGCGATCCTGTTGCTTGGCATGGTCAACCCCTACGCCCTGACGGTTGACGAGATGGTGGGGCTCTACCCCTGTCTTCGCGAGGTCGCCGACCGGGTCGAGATTACGGCTGAGCGGCCGCCGGGATCGGCGCGGTTCGTCGACGTGACCGGCCGCCTGGCCCCGCATATCGCCGTCCGCGGTGGCCAGGCGGCTGCCGATGGTGCCGTCTACGTGGCTGTGGATCCGCTCTACGAGCGAGAGGTGGCCGCCGAGCTTGATGGCGAATGTCGCGAGGCCCTGCGTGGCTTTCTGCAGCGGCTGAACTTTTTCCTGACGCCGCGGGAAACGCGTCACCGA
The DNA here is from genome assembly GCF_001641825.1 of Guyparkeria sp. WRN-7. Lineage (GTDB taxonomy): Bacteria > Pseudomonadota > Gammaproteobacteria > Halothiobacillales > Halothiobacillaceae > Guyparkeria. The sequence continues at coordinate 103,912 of NZ_LRFH01000016.1, forward strand.
GAGCATCACGAAGCGCCGGTCGGTGAGCGTTCGCTGATCACCATCGGCTTTCACAGCGTGCATCATCGCCTGCTCGATGAGATGCTTTACACCATGCGCGCCTCGCAGCACCTGACCTTTTCCGGGCTGGACTGGGAGGGGCTGGAGCGCCCGGTGCACGGGCAGGTCAAGAAAGCGCCCAGCATTCACGACTTCAAGCTCGAGCTCGAAGGCGGCGCCAAGGACGACATCGACTGGGAAGCCAGGCCGGACGCCGAAAGGCGGCGCAGGGGGCCGCGACTGAACGAGCCGGCCACCTGGGACGTGGTCAATCTGTCCGAGCGAGGGCTAAGGCTTCACTGGCGTCTGGCCGATAACAGCCGGGCAGCCGTCGACGAGCTGATCCTGATCGAACAGGATCCGGACGAAGAATTCGGCGGGCTCGATGCCGTCATCGGGCTTGGCATCGTTCGCTGGGTGCGCCACCTCGATGAGGCGAACCGCACCATCGACATGGGCGTGGAGCGACTGGCCGGCAACTGGATGGCCTATTTCGCCCATCCCAGCGAGGATTCTGCGCAGGCGTCGGGCACATGGCCCGTGCTGGCCCGCCTGGCCGGCAGACAGGTCGACCGCCTGATCCTGCCGCCGGAGCTTGCCGGTCGTAGTGACCGGGTGACCGTGATCCGCGAGCAGGGCGGCGACATTCATCTCAAACTGGAGCGAATCGTGATGGTCGGTTCCCACTTGGTGGTCATGGAGGCAAGCAACGCGTGACCCTCGTCGAATCCATCGAAAACACCCCGTTTTCCATTCTGCACATCACCGGCTCGGTCAATGACTCGATCGCGCTGAGGGGCGAGTTGCGCAATGCCGGCCTGCAGGCCAGCGTGCACAACGCTGCCGATTTCGATGCCGTCCGCAAGGAGCTTGCCAAGACGCCGGTCGATGTGATCTACATCGAATTCGGTGCCAATGCCCGGGAAATGCTGACGGCATTGAGCGAGCTGGCTGCCAAGGAGCCGGCCCTCAACGGCGTGCCGGTTGTCGTGTACGACGACATGGCCGGCACCGAGGAGGTCGAGGGATTCCTCGAGGCCGGGGCGTTTCTGGTCATCGGCGATGAGGCGCTGGTCGAGCCGCTGTTGATGCGCGCGGTGGCCACCGGCCTGATGCACAAGGATCGCGAGAGCAAGGCCGCCCAGCTGGCGAAGTCCGAGCTGCGCTGCCAGAAACTGATCGACGGGTCGGCCGAGGCGGTCGCCTACATCCAGGACGGTCTGCACATCTACGCCAACCGGGCGTATCTCGACCTGCTCGGTTTCGAGAGCATCGACGATCTGCTCGAGGAGCCCATCCTCGACCTGGCGGGCGGGGACTCGGCCCAGCGGCTCAAGGCGTTCCTCAAGACCGAGGATGCCGAGGACACCTTCACGCTGCGCACCAGCGGCGGCCACGAGATCGACGTCAAGGTGAGCAGCACCGCCGCCTCCTTTGACGGCGAGCCCTGCCTGCAGATCTTCGCCAATCAGGTGAAGGAAGATGTCGGCGACATCTCCGAACAGCTCGAATACTTCGCCCGTCGCGACCTGCTCACCGGCCTGTACAACCGCAACTACCTGTTCGAGCAGATCGAGGCTCGTCGAGCGGAAATCGATGCCGAGGAGGAAGGTAGCGGTTCCCTGCTGCTGCTCGAGATCCTCAATCACGACGAGATCAAGAAGCACATCGGCACCACCGGCATGGACAATCTCCTGACCGAATTCGGCAAGGAGATCGAGGAGCGTGTCGGCGGTCAGGGTCTGGTGGCCCGGCATGGCGCCTTCTCTTTCCTGACGCTGCTGGGTCGCCTTGACCCTCAGCGCACCGCCGAGCTGGCCGACGCGCTCAACGAGCTGGCCCGCGAGTACGTCTATACCCAGGGGACCACGTCGGTGACGGTGATCACCTCGGCAGGCTATCTCGTGCTCGACGAGAATTCGCCGTCCAAGGCCGCGGAGCTGGTCGACCGGGTCGAGCGCGCGTCCAACCGGGCAGCGCAGGAGGGCGATTACCTCTCCCGGCTGTACGAGCCGGATATCAAGACGGCCTCCGAGCGCGAACAGGACGAGGCATGGGCGCGCAAGATCAAGAATGCCCTGCGCGAGAGCCGCTTCTCGCTGGTATTCCAGCCGATCGTTTCGCTGACCGGCGATCGCGAGATCAGCCGCTACGAGGTTTTCGTCCGCATGGTCGACGAGGACGGCAGCCTGATCTCGCCGGCGGAATTCCTCTCCCAGGCCGAACGCGGCGATCTGATCCAGTCGATCGACCGCTGGGTGGTGCTCTCGGCGATCAAGCAGATCCACAACGGCGTCAAGGCCGGCGAGAAACCCAAGCTCTACATTCGTATCAGCGATGCCTCGCTGCACGACCCCGAGTTCGGCAAGTGGGTGGCCCAGCGCCTGCAGATGACGCGTCTGCCGGACACGCTGCTCGCGATGCAGGTCTCGGTCGACAAGGCCGGTCACGCCCTGCGTCACCTCGCCGATCTGCAGGACACGCTGCGGCCGCTGGGCGGCGAGTTGATCCTCGACGGCTTCGGCTCGGGCGACGACGGCTTCCGTATCCTCGATCACCTGCCGGTCTCGACCATCAAGATCGCCCGTCCGCTGCTGGAGAGCTTCTCCCAGGAAGCGGCCAACCAGGAGCGTGTCGGCGAGGTGGTGCAGCACGCCAAGCAGTCGGAGATGGCCGTGATCGTGCCCAACGTGGAGAACGCGGCCAGCCTGCAGATCCTGTGGCCAATGGGGGTCGACTTCGTGCAGGGCGACTTCATCCAGGCGCCGCAGGAAACCCTCGAGTTCGATTTCGCCCAGTTCTGATCGCCGGCGCGCGCTGCACAGCGGCGTGTATCCGGGCTAAAATGGGCGGCTCCCCGGGCACCCCGGGGTCCATCGCCCACCCCCGAGAGCCGACGCCGTGACCGACGCCGACCAACCACTCGCTCCCCCGTTGTCGACCGCCCCCGCCACCGATCGCATCCTGGTGCAGGGGCTCGAGTTCGAGACCATCATCGGCATCCTGCCGCAGGAGCGCGAGATCCCGCAGCCACTGCGTATCGATCTGGTGCTCGAGGTCGATTCGTTTCGCGAGGCGGCGGCCAGTGAGCAGATCGATCGGACGGTCGATTATGCGGCCGTGTCGCGGCGGGTGACCGAAATTGCCCGCGAAGGGCGCTTCCAGCTGGTCGAGACCCTGGCCGAGCGGACGTGCGAAGCCCTGCTCGCGGAATTCCCCATCCGGCGGATCACGCTGCGAGCGATGAAACCGCACGCGCTGGCCGAGGCGGCCGGGGTCGGCGTCGAGATCACGCGGGAGGCCGCCGCCGGGGAGGGCGCATGAACGCCGAGTCCCGCCAGGAAGGCTTCGAGCTGCCCGCGCCGGGCCAGGCCGATCAGGCCAAGAGCCTCGAGCTGATCGAGCTGCTGGTCGAACAGATGCGCGACGGGCCGATCCCGTTTGCCGATTACATGGCGACGGTGCTCTACCACCCGACGCTGGGTTACTACGGCAGTGGCCAGGTGGCCTTCGGCGCCGGAGGCGACTTCATCACCGCCCCCGAGCGTTCCCGCTTCTTCACCGCCGGGCTGGCCTACGAGTGGCGCCAGGCCCGCGAGTCGGGGCTGGGGCAGGAGATCCTCGAGGTCGGCGCCGGTTCCGGGCGCCTGGCCATCGACCTGCTCGAGCAGCTGGCTGCGGCCGATGCCCTCCCGGAGCGCTATACCATCCTCGAGATCTCGCCCGCCCTGGCCACCCGCCAGGCAGACAACCTGCAAGAGTCGCTGCCCCCCGAGGTGGTCGAGCGGGTGCGCTGGATCGATGCCTGGTCGGCACTGGACTGGTCCGGCGGGGTCGTGATCGCCAACGAGGTCCTCGACGCCATGCCGGTCGAGCGCTTTCGCTGGTGGCCGGGCAAGCCGGAGACGGCCGAGCGGATGCTGGTGGGGTTCGGCGGCCAGCGCTTCGTCTGGGAGACGCGGTCGGCGGATGCGGGGTTGCGGGCGGCGGTCGAGGCGATCGGTGCGCGCATCGAGCAGCCGATCGTGACCCCGCGCGAGACGGTGCTGGCCGAATACAACCCGGAGCTGGGCCAGTGGCTCGCGGAGATGGCGGGCGCCCTCGGCGCGGGGGACGAAAGCTGGGTCTACCTGTTCGATTACGGCAGCCACACTGCCGACATCTACCGCGCCGACCGTGACGAGGGCACGCTCAAGTGCCACTACCGCCACCTGGCCCACGAGGACCCCTTCGTCTACCCGGGGCTGCAGGACATCACGGCCTGGGTCGATTTCCAGGCCGTCGAGCAGGCAGCCCGGAAGGCGGGATTCGCGATTGACGGCGAGCGCAGCCAGGCGCAGTGGTTGCTGGGGACCGACGTCCCGCAACAGGTCGAACGCGAACTCCAGGCGCGCGATTCGCTGACCGATCAGGCGCAGCTGGCGCAGGAGTTCCGCGAGCTGGTGATGCCTACCGAGATGGGCGAGCGCTTTCGCGTCATGCGCCTGCGTCTCGGCGGTTGATCAGCCGGGCTCGCGGGGCAGGCGGCGGACCTCCCCGGACTCGCCTTGCGCCAGCCACTCGAGCAGGGCCGGCATCACGGCGCAGGGGGGCTGCCGGTCTTCGGTGAGCTCGCCGGGAAACCGGGCGTGTCGCAGGCGACTGTTCACCGCGCCCGGGTCGAAACCGCCGATCCAGACCTCCGGCGATTCGGCCGCCCACTGGCGGATCATGCGCTCGAGCCCGGCGTGAGCGATGTCATGCGCGCTGCCGAAGGCCTCGGTGCCGCGGTCGGTGAAGAACAGCACCCGGGGGCGGTCGGCGCGTTCCAGCAACGGCCAGCAGGCGCGGGTCAGGGCGAAGGGTGCGGTCAGATTGACGTGCAGGCTTTCCTGGAACTTCATCAGGTCGGCATGGGCGAGCGGCGCGAGTTCGCCGGCCGTTCCCATGGCATGGACCAGCAGGTCGAGTCGGCCGAAGGCCTGTTCGATGCCCGTGACCAGCTGTTCGTAGTCCTCGGGAGCGGCGCCGGAGAAGTCGACCGGCTGGATCACCGGTGCCTCGCCACGCGCGTCGGCCGGCACCTCGGGCAGCACGCGCTCGCTGATGTCGTCGGCCAGTCGTTCGAGCTGATCGAGCTTGCGCCCCAGCAGGATCAGCGTCGCGCCGCGCGCGGCCAGGGTCTGTGCCGTGGCCGTGCCGAGCGCGCCGCTGGCGCCGTTGATCAGCACGATCTGGCCGGCGAAGGAGGTGTCGGGGCGGGACGAATCGGTCATCGGTTTTCCTTCGAGGTGAACGGGACTACCAGGCCGCACGCCAGGCAAGCCACCAGCAGCGCAGCGGGCTGATCTCCACCCGCCCGGCCGTCAGCTCGGCCGGTGCGCTGCGCATCAGGCGCAGGTGTTCGCGGTCGATGGCATTGAGGATGCGAAACAGGCGCGGCGGCCGTCCGGTGGCCTGCCAGTCGTCCAGGCCGGCGGCAATGTGTTCGAGCTCCTCGCGGAACAGCGCCTCGCGGCTGTCCGGGGCGGTCTCGCGATACAGGTCCGCCTCGTCCAGACCGTGGCGGGCGAGGGTCTCCTGCGGCACATAGACCCGCCCGCTGCGCGCGTGACGGCCGAGCAGGCGCGCCCGGTCCAGTCGGCCATGCCAGCGGCCCAGGCGTGCCGCCGCGTCGACCTGTTCGTCGGAGGCATCCAGCAGCCGGGCGTAAAGGGCGAACAGGCTTGCGTAGCGGGCATCGAGGTAGGCCTCGAGGTCGGCTTCCGCGGCGAAACCCTCGTATTCGAGCTCGATGCGCGCGCCGCCCAGTCGTTCCTCGAGCCGGGCGATCAACGGCGAGTCCTCGCGACGGGCTTCCTCGCCCAGGCCGAGCGCATCCAGGCCGGCCAGCAGCGACTGGATGACCGGGTGTTCGCTGCGCCCCCGGGTCATGCCCAGCAGCGCCTCGCGCCACCAGTCGAGCTTGGCCATCGCGACCTGCGGCTCGCTGACCGTCTCGGGGATCTCGGCCAGCGACACGTCCAGCGCCCGCAGTGCGGTGATCGCCTGCTGTCGATCGGCGGGCAGCTTGAGGCTGGCGAGCCGGAACGGGCTGCCGACCGGGCGGGCGAGCCGCTCGCATTCGGCGTGGGCCAGATGCGGGTCGACGCTGGGGTTGACGGGTTCACTGCTCATGGGCGCGGATCATATCAGTTCCCGGGAGCCCGCCGGCTCGGCCCTGCGCTCAAGAAATCCGTCGCGCGACCGATACAACGGCAAACAGAGCGTCTAGTATTTTCCGCCGTTCCGTCGAAATAGGTATCCCCAACAATGAAGCAACCCAGCATTCTGCGCCGTCTCAAGTGGTCGTTTGTCGGCATGGGCGTTGTCATGGGGGCCATTTTTCCGGTGTTCGCCTCGTTCTTCGTCGAATTCCGTGACGGCATGCTGGGCTGGTTCGTGGTCGGTTGTCTCGGCGCGGGACTGACGGTGGGGTTCGTCAATTATGGGCTGGCGAACCTGATCCTGCTGCGGCGCATGGGATCGCTGGCACGGATCGCCGCGGCGGTTCGGGACGGCAACCTGACCCACAAGTGCACCATTGCGAGCGACGACTCGCTGGGCGATATCGTCGCCAGCGTCAACGCCATGATCGACCAGCTGCACGGCCAGATCGGCGATCTCAACCAGAGCTCCGATTCGCTTTCCTCCGCGGCGGGCAGTCTCGACGAGAGCGTGTCGAGTGTCATGGCCGCCCAGGGTCGGGTCCAGGCGCAGCGGGAGCGCACCATCGGCGAGGCGCGCGAGGTGGCCGACGGCGGGGACCGACTGGTCGACGCGATCGTCGAGGCGGGGCAGCAGGCGAGCGAAATGCAGTCGCGCGCCGAGCAGACGCGTGACCAGGTCGGCGAGAGCGTCACGTCGATCAGCCGTTCGCAGGAACGTGTCCGCGAGACCGCCGACATCATCACCTCGCTGGTTGCCGCCCGCGACCGCATCAGCGGCATGACCGCCACTATCGACGCGGTCGCCGAGCAGACCAATCTGCTCGCCCTGAACGCGGCGATCGAGTCCGCCCGCGCCGGCGAGCACGGCCGCGGTTTTGCGGTGGTCGCCGACGAGGTGCGCAAGCTGGCCGGCCGCAGTGCCGAGGCCGCACGTGAGATCGGGCTGGTGATGGAGTCGCTCGGCGACGACGTCACGGCCGCCGACACGAAGATGCAGGAGGCCAGCCGCTACTCGTCGGATGCCGAGCGGTCGCTGCAGACGGCCTCCGGCGGGCTGGCCCGCATGCTCGAGTCGGTGTCGCAGACCGTGTCGCTGACCGGAGAGGCGGCCGGTCACGGTCATCAGCATCAGGCGGCCATCGAGCGGCTGACCGAGGATCTCAATACCCTGATCGAGGTGGTCGAGCGCAACGGCGAGGTAATGCAGTCGGCGAGCACCGCCGTCGATTCGGTCAATCGCGAGGCCGGCCGGCTGGCCGATCAGGTGTCGCGCTTCCGGCTCTGATCCGGTACTCGGCGGGCCGCGTCAGCCGCGGCCGGTCAACACTCGCCAGGCGACCCGCGCGGCGGCCATCGGCCTGGCCATCCCGTGGCGTTCGGTCCGGTCGGTGAACCACAGCGACGGGTCGACCTGCCGTTCGCGCAGGATCTGCTCGACCCGGGCGATCGTCAGCCGGTAACGCCAGCCGCCCAGCCAGGGCTGGCCCAGGGCGGCTGCCCCCTGCAGCACGCCGCGAATCTGCCCGGCGAAGTGTTCGTTGAATCGCCGGAAGGCGAAGTCGACCCGCTTTTCCCGCCAGTGCGAGTCGGTGACCCGCATCTCGGCGAGCGTGTCGGCCGGCAGGCGCATGGCATGCCCCGCTGCCCAGTCGGCATGCGCATCCAGCCAGCCGTCGAGCATCAGCACCGCCGTGATCAGTCCGTCCACCCGGGCCTGGTCGGCCTTGCCGAGACGCTTGAACCAGGCGGGCCGGAAGGCCGGCAGGCGGGCGCGGTAGTGCGCGATCAGGTCGCCAAGGTTGGCCGGCTCGGTCACCGGCACCAACGGGGCTTCCCGCAGTTTCACTTCCACGGGCCAGGCGAGCAGGGCGGTGACGCGGGGGATCATCTCAGGCGTTCGCCTCGGTCGGGTTGTCGGTTTGGAGCAGGCCGGCGATGTCCTCGGGGCGGTCGATCACCATGGTCGCGCCCCAGTCCTCGATCGGGCGCTCGCCGTCCAGGTAACCCCAGCGTCCGGCGATGGTCGGCATCCGGGCGGCATTGCCGGCGATGATGTCGCGTTCGTGGTCGCCGATGTACCAGATGTCCTTTGGCGCCAGCCGCAGCTTGCCCGCGGCGAACAGCAGCGGGTCGGGGTGCGGCTTGGCCCGCTTGAGTTCGTCCCCGCAGACCACCACCGCCGGGACGAGCTCGAGTGCATCGAGCAGCCGGTGGGTCAGCCCGCCGGGCTTGTTGGTCACCACGCCCCAGGGCATGTCGCGCCCCTCGAGCGATTCCACCAATGCTTCCAGTCCCGGGAACAGGCAGGTGTGCACGGCCAGGTCCGCGGCATACAGGTCGAGAAAGCGCTGGCGCAGCCGCGCATAGTCCGCGGCCTCGGGTGTGATCTCCAGGCCGATGCCCAGCAGCCCGCGCGCGCCATTGGAGACATGCGGGCGGATGTCGTCGAAGGGCATCGGTCCGCGGCCCTGCTCGGCGCGCAGGCGGTTGAGAGCGGCGGCCATGTCGGGGGCGGTGTCGAGCAGGGTGCCGTCGAGGTCGAACAGGATCGCTTGCGGGGCGGGCAGCATCATGACTCCTTTAGGAAACTCTGCATGATTCGATGGCATCTCTGGCTCGCGGGTTTGTTCGCAATCAAGGCGCCGGCTCGAAGGCGGGCTTGGTGCCCGCCGAGGGGCGGCAACGCCGAGTGCGGGCAAACCCGCGATCCCCGTCCGGGCGGGCCTCCAAGGGCCCATCTGCGGCGTTGCAGCCCTTGTAAAGGGCGACGGCCCTTCATGGCGGACTGCGCCTTGCATCTGGACCCTTGGAGTCCCGCAGAGACGTCATCGAATCATGCAGAGTTTCCTTTACGAACGCCATCAGGTAGTTGACGTCCAGGTCGCGGTCGTTGAGCGAGAACTCGCGCGTGAGCGGGTTGTAGACGATGCCGGTCGAGGCGATCGGTCGCAGTCCGGCCGCCCGGCCCATCCGGGCCAGCTCGCCCGGGCGGATGAACTGGCGATGGTCGTGCGTGCCGCGCGGCACCATGTTGAGCAGGTATTCCGCAGCGACGATGCCCAGCAGCCATGACTTGGCGTTGCGGTTGAGCGTCGAGAGGAAGACGTGGCCGCCGGGGCGCACCGCCTCGGCCAGAGCCGCGATGATGCCTGCCGGGTCCTCGACGTGCTCGAGCATTTCCATGCAGGTGACGACGTCGTACGTGCCGGCATGTTCGGGGGCGAAGCGGGTGATGTCGGCAACGCGGTAGTCGATGTCGAGATAGTCCGGGGCATGGTCGCGGGCCACGGCGATCACGTCTTCGGCCAGGTCGAGGGCGGTCACCTTTGCGCCGCTGCGGGCGAGTGCCTCGGCGAGAATGCCGCCGCCGCAACCGACATCGAGCACGCGGCTGTCGCCGGCGTCGCTGTGCGTCTCGACGAAGGCCATGCGCAGCGGGTTGATCGCGTGCAGCGAGGCGAACGGCCCGTCGCTGTCCCACCACTGCCGTGCCAGGCGGTTGAAGTGGGCCAGTTCGTCGGGCGAGGCGCTCGAGGGTGTCTCGGTGGTGTCGGTGGTCGAGGTCATTGCGGGGTCCGCCGATGGGGAAACGTCGCGTCAGCCGGCGGGCTTGGCCTGCCGGATCGGCTCGCGCCAGGAATTGGCCCGATCGATGATCGCGCGGGAGTCGAGATGGCGCAACCGGCCACCGCGCAGCAACGCCCGTCCGTCGACCCAGACGTCGCTGACCTGCCGGCGCGAGGCGCTGTAGACCAGCGTCGAGACCGGATCGTATACCGGCTGGGTTTCCGGCTCGTCGAGGCTGACCGCGACGAGGTCGGCGCGCTTGCCCGGCTCGATCGAGCCGATGCGGTCGTCGAGGCCGAAGGCGCGTGCCCCGCCAAGAGTCGCCATGTGCAGGGCCTGGTGGGCGCTGACCGCCGCGGCGTCATTGGCGACCGGCTTGGCGATCAGGGCGGCGGTACGCATCTCGTCGAACATGTCGAGATCGTTGTTGCTCGCCGCACCGTCGGTGCCCAGCCCGACGTTGATGCCGGCCTCGAGCAGTCTGGCCACCGGGCAGAAGCCCGAGGCGAGCTTGAGGTTGGACTGCGGCGAGTGCATCACGTGGCTGCCGGTAACCGCGAGCCGCGCGATCTCCGCGTCGGTCAGCTGGGTCATGTGCACGGCGACCACGCGTTCGTTCAGCAGTCCCAGGCGGTCGAGCCGTGCCAGCGGTCGTTCGCCGTAGGTGGCGACGGCGGTTTCTACCTCGTGAGCGGTCTCGTGGACGTGCATGTGTACCGGCAGTTCGAGCTGGTCGCTCATGGTGCGCACCCGCTCGAGCGCCGCATCGCCGACCGTGTAGGGGGCGTGCGGGGCGAGGGTGAACTCGATCCGCGGATGACGGCGCCAGTCGTTGACCAGGTCGATGCCCTTGGCCAGTGCCTCCTCGGGATCGGCCGACCAGGGGTTGGGATTGTCGATCACCACGATGCCGAACACGCCGCGCAGGCCGGCGGTCTGGACCGCCTCGATCGCCGCCTCGGGGAAGAAGTACATGTCCGAGAGCGTCGTGGTGCCGCCGCGGATCATCTCCAGGGCGGCGAGCATGGTGCCGTCGTGGACGAAGTCGTGACCGAGCATCTGCCCTTCGACCGGCCAGATGTGTTCCTCGAGCCAGGTCATCAGCGGCAGGTCGTCGGCCAGGCCGCGCATCAGGCTCATCGCCGCATGGGTGTGACCGTTGACCAGCCCCGGGATCAGGGCGTGCTCGGGCAGGTCGATCCAGTCGACCGGATGCTCGCTCGCCTGCTGGCGCCGCCGTGCCTCCTCGCGGGGCAGGATTGCCTCGATCTGCCCGTCGGCCACCCAGACGGCGTGGTCTTCGAGCACCTCGTCGCGCGGGGCGACGGGGATCAGCCAGCGAGGGGCGAAAATCTGGATAGTGGGGTGGTCGTTTGCCATGTCGGAGCGGCGCCTGCCGGGGTGTGTAACGGGTGGCACGGAGTGCCGCAAAGGAAGGGAAACTCTACACGAATGCCATGCCACTCTGGCCTGTCGAGCCGTTCGTGATCAAGGCGCGCAGAGAGGTATGGCATTCGTGTAGAGATTCCCTCCATGTCGCGCCCATCCGGCCATTGTCGGATTTGACGGCTTTCATGCTATCCTCGCGGACTTGCCCCTCCGAACCCGATTGTGAAACGGCGTTCGTCGAGCCGGGCAAAAAAACACTATGGATTCAATGCGCTCGTCGTCCCGGGGAGCGCTTTTTTGGTTTTGTGCCGTCCGGAAAGAGCGGGCGGCGGATCGAGGACAAACGTGAGCGACTCTCTGCTGCCCACCTACAACCGTCAAACCGTTCGTTTCGTCCGCGGCGAGGGGCCGTATCTCTGGGACGAGCGCGGGGTCCAGCACCTCGACGCGGTCAGCGGCATTGCCGTGACCGGTCTGGGGCATGCCCACCCGGACCTGGCCGAGGCGATCTGCGATCAGGCCAAGACGCTGATCCACACCTCCAACCTCTACGGCATCCCGTGGCAGGAAAAGCTCGGCGAGCGGCTGGCCGCCCTGTCCGGCATGGAGAAGGTGTTCTTCGGCAATTCCGGTTCGGAGGCGAACGAGGCGGCGATCAAGCTCGCCCGCCTGCACGCCCGTCGCCGCGAGATCGACCGCCCGAAGATCGCGGTGATGGAACACAGCTTCCACGGCCGCACGCTGGCGGCACTGTCGGCCACCGGCAACACGGCCATCCAGCAGGGCTTCGAGCCGCTGCTCGACGGTTTCGAGCGCGTGCCCTACGGCGATATCGACGCCCTCAAGGCGCTGGCCGACGACCCGGCGATTGCCGCGGTACTGCTCGAGCCGGTACAGGGCGAGGGTGGCGTGCGCCCGGCGCCCGAGGGCTATCTCGCTGCCGTGCGCGAGCTGTGCGATGCGCAGGACTGGCTGATGATGGTCGACGAGGTGCAGACCGGCATTGCCCGTACCGGCCGCTGGTTCGGCTTCCAGCACGAGGCGGGTGTGCTGCCCGACGTGATGAGCCTGGCCAAGGGGCTGGGCAACGGCGTGCCGATCGGCGCCTGCCTGACGGCCGGGCGGGCCACCGACCTCTTCGGTCCGGGCAGCCACGGGTCGACCTTCGGCGGCAACCCGCTGGTCTGTCGCGCTGCGGCCACCGTGCTCGACGTGATCGAGCGTGACGGGCTGGTCGCGCGTGCCGAACAGCTGGGAGAGAAGATCGCCAGGCGCATCCGCGAGGGGCTGGCCGACGAGTCCGGCTGCCGCGAGGTGCGTGGGCGCGGGCTGATGATCGGCATCGAGCTCGACCGCCCGGCCGGCGAACTGGTGGCGCGTGCCCTCAAGGAAGGCCTGCTGATCAACGTCACCGCCGGTTCGGTGGTGCGGCTGCTGCCGCCGCTGATCCTGAGCGCGTCTCAGGCCGACCTGATCGCCGACCGCGTCGTCGGCGTCATCCGCGACTGGTACGCGGCCAACTGAGTTTCCGGGGCGGCCCGTCGGGCGGCTCCCCAACCGACTGAATTGATATCGCTATGTCCACACGTCACTTTCTGAGCCTGTTCGACCTCACGCCCGAGGAATACCGCGGCCTGTTCGAGCGCGCGGGACAGCTGCAGGCTGCCCGAGAGCGCGGCGAGCGTCCCGAGACCCTGGCCCGTCGCGTGCTGGGCATGATCTTCGAGAAGGCCTCGACCCGCACCCGGCTGTCGTTCGAATCGGGCATGGCCCAGCTGGGCGGCTCGGCCATCTTTCTCTCGCCGCGCGACACCCAGCTGGGCCGCGGCGAGCCGGTCGAGGACTCGGCCCGCGTGATGTCGCGCATGGTCGACGCGATCATGATCCGCGCCAACGACCACGCCATGGTCGAGACGTTTGCCGCCAACAGCCGGGTGCCGGTGATCAACGCGCTCACTGACCGCAGCCATCCCTGCCAGCTGCTGGCCGACATCTACACCTACCAGCGCCATCGCGGGTCGATTGCCGGCAAGCGCGTTGCCTGGGTGGGTGACGGCTTCAACATGTGCCACTCCTACATCAACGCCGCGCGCACCTTTGACTTCGACCTGGTCGTCGCCGCACCCAAGGGCTACGAGCCGGACCCGGACGTGGTCGCTCCCGCCGGCGACCGCGTCGAGCTGGTCGACAGTGCCGCGGCGGCCGTCGAGGGCGCCGACCTGGTGGTCACCGATGTCTGGGCCTCGATGGGCCAGGAAGAGGAGCGCCTGCGTCGCCTGCGCGACTTCCACGACTACCAGATCAACGGCGAGCTGATGGCCCGCGCCAACGACGACGCGCTGTTCATGCACTGCCTGCCGGCCCATCGCGGCGAGGAAGTCACGGCCGACGTCATCGACGGGGCGCAGAGCGTGGTCTGGGACGAGGCCGAGGCGCGCATGTTCACCCAGCAGGCGCTGGTCGAATTCCTGATCCTCGGCGAATTCCCGAACGCCTCCTGAACCGCGGGCAGCTGCCCGCGACGTTCCGAAGACCGGTTCCCTTGTCGGGGACCGGTCTTTTTTTCGGACTATTCTTCTCTTGTATCCCCTGGCCCGCGAGATCGGGTAGCGGGGACGGGGCCCGTGTAGCGGGCATCGGCCGGTCGTGCGGCCGGCGATCACTAGGGGAGGGCAGAGCCATGCATATTGCCAAAGCGGACGTTCCGGTCCGGTTCGACGTGCCCGGCGCCACGGTGCGCCAGCAGACGAACTTCGGTGACGTGAGCGGCTACGGGACCATGGGCGCGGAGTATTTTTCCTTCGGGGCGGGCACCGACATCACCGAGTTGCTGCACGGACTGGAGGGGGACCTTTGCCAGTGCCCGCACTGGGGCTATGTCGTCGACGGGGCGATCACCGCGCTGTACGACGACGGCGAGGAGGAGACCTCGCATACCGGTGACCTGTTCTACTGGCCGCCGGGCCACAGCGTCCGGGCCGAGGAAGACACCGACATCGTGATGTTCAGCCCGCAGCACGAACATGGCCGCGTGATCGAGCACGTCGCCAGGCAGGTCGGCGCCTGACCGGCCGGCCTCGTCAGGCCCCGCCCGGCGGACTGCGGTCGTGGGGCGGGGCCATTTCATGTTCGCCGCCGCGACCGGTATCCTGATCGCATCGTCAACCCCGCCCGGAAGCGGCTTTGGAGAGCATTCGTGAGTGACAGCAAGGATCAAGCGCCGAACGTTACCTGTCAGCCGACAGGCGAGGCGCAGGTGCTGGTGCGTGGCCTGCGGGATGCGGTGCCCTACATCCGCGAGCACGAGGACCACGTCTTCGTGGTCGCTTTCGGTGGCGAGGCCCTCGACGAACCGGCGAGCTTCGAGCGGCTGATCCGCGACATCGTCCTGATCGCCGATCTGGGCGTGCGGCTGGTGCTGGTGCCGGGCGCCCGCCCGCAGATCAACCGTCGCTTCCAGGCAGCCGGCTTCGACGAGCACTTCCACGGCGGGCTGCGCGTTACCGAGCCTGCCATGATCGACCCGCTGACCGAGGCGGTCGGCGCGGTGCAGTTCGACGTGATCTCCTGGTTGTCGGCGCGTCTGAGCCTGGCCTCGGGGTCGGGGCTGGCCCAGCGCGTACTGACCGGCAACTTCGTCACCGCGCGTCCCATGGGCGTGATCGACGGCGTGGATCTCGGCCACACCGGCGCGGTGCGGCGGGTGGACGTCGACGGCGTGCGTGACGCGCTTGGCGACGGCTCGATCGTGGTCCAGTCGAACATCGGCTACTCGCCCACCGGCGAGCTGTTCAACCTGCGCGCCGAGGACGTGGCCGAGAGCATGGCCGTCGCACTCGGTGCCGACAAGCTGATCTTCCTCACCGACCCGCTCGACGACCTGCCGACCGCGATGAGTCTGGCCGAGGTCGAGGGGCTGCTCGACCGCGAAGGCGGGCGGCTGTCGACCGAATTCCAGCTGCACCTGCACAGCGCCGTGCGCGCCTGCTCAAAGGGTGTCGACCGTATCCACCTGGTCGACCGCGAGGTGGACGGGGCGCTGCTGGTCGAGCTCTACACCCGTGACGGCTGCGGCACGCTGATCACCAGCGAACCCTACGAGCGCATCCGTCCGGCCACCCTCGACGACATCGGCGGGATACTGGCCCTGATCGAGCCGATGGAGCAGGCCGGCGTGCTGGTGCGCCGCTCGCGCGAGCAGCTGGAACTGGAGACCGACCGCTTCGTCGTGATCGACCGCGACGGCGACATCATCGCCTGTGCCGCGCTCTATCCGTTCCCCGAGGCCGGCACCGCGGAGCTCGCCGCCCTGGTGGTCCACCCGGCCTACCAGGGCGGTGGACGTGCCGCGCGGCTGCTTGCGTTCATGGAAAGCCGTGCCCGTTCGCTGGGGCTCAAATCCGTTTTTCTGCTCTCGACCCAGACCATGGCCTTCTTCCGTGAGAAGGGTTTCGCCGACGAGAGCCTCGAGAACCTGCCCTCCCAGCGCCGGGCGCTCTACAACCTCAAGCGCAACTCGCGCATCTTCCGCAAGTGGCTTTGAGCTTGCCGGTGACGGTGGTCGCCGCATCGGACGACGCCGGCGGCTTGGCGGCCTTTGCCGGCGAGCACGGCCTGGCCTGTGTTGAGGATCGCGAGGCGGTGCCGGCCGAGCATTTCGCCCTGGCCATCGAGGCCGGCGGCGTGGCGCTGTTCCCTCCCGCCGACCGGCCCGATCTCGGGCACCTGCCGCTGGTGATCGACTTTGCCGACCGCGCCTATGCCCGCCCGCTGGCGCGCAAGGATGCCCTGGCACGGGCGACCGGCTGGAAGGGCGGTTACCGCCCGCCGGTGGTCGATCTCACCGCCGGACTGGGGCGCGATGCCTGGGCGTTGGCCGCCGGCGGCTGCCGGGTGACCGCGGTCGAGCGCCACCCGGTGGTCCATTGCCTGCTGGCGGATGCGCTGGCACGCGCCGCCGCCGACCCGGCCCTGGCGGACGCGGCTTCGCGCATTACCCTGGTCGGTGGCGACGTGCTCTCCGGTTCACCGCCGGGCCTGCCGGTTTCGGCCGAGACCGTCTGGTATCTCGATCCGATGTTCCCCGAACGCAAGAAGTCCGCGCTGGTGAAAAAGCCGATGCGGATATTCCACCAGCTGGTGGGCGAGGACGCGGATGCCTCCGCGCTGTTTGTCTGGGCACGCCGGCAGGAGGGTGCGCGCTGGGTGGTCAAGCGTCCGCCGGGTGCGCCGACCATCGACGCGACGACCCCGGACATCGAGTACCGCTCGGGCCGGCTGCGCTTCGACTGCTACCTGCCGGCCTGACGGTGCTCGAGGCCTCAGGCCTCGGTGCCGGTCGGGCTGTCGACGTTGAGGGTCAGGTGCTCGGACGGGATGCGATCGGCGCCCCAGGTGCGGTGCACCATGTCGATCACGCGGTCGAGTGCCTCCTGCGGCACGTCGGCCAGCTCGCCGTACTCGAGCGGGTCGTAGTGGAAGATGTACAGGCGCGAGGCGAACTGCTCGAAGGGCAGTGAGGACTCGCCGAAGCGTTCTCCGTTGCCCGCCGTGCTGACCTCGACACCATCCCCCCAGTTCTGCCCGCTGTCGTTGTTCGGGTTGTAGAAGTACGCCCGCATCACCTCCTGCGGATCGAGCGAGACGCGCAGCAGCGTGATCGCGTGCCAGCCGATGAAACGCGCGGCGGTGTCGGTGGCCGCGATGCCGATCGGCTGCGGATGGATCAGCGGCTGGTTGCCGTTGTAGTAGGGGTGATAGCTCGCATAGAAGTGGCGCAGGAAGTCCTCCACCGCGTCGAGCTGGCCGGTGGCGACGTCGACGTTGATGCGAAAGCCGCGGCCGGCCCACCAGCCGTGGAATTCCGGATTGACCCAGCGGTGCGGGTCGCCTTCGCGGCCGATGCAGCGGCGGCCCATCTCGGCGTAGATGCGGTCCAGGTGCGGGACGACCAGCAACGAGACGGCATCCAGGTCGATCGGCAGGCTCTGCGCCACACCACTGAGCGAGGCCATCGACGAGATCGGCTGGCCCTCGAAGTGCATGATGATCTCGTCGTCGCGCGCCGCCCAGGCAACCATCTGCAGCAGGTAGTCCGGATCGTTGTAGGCCCACATCGACAGGGCACGCGCCGACTGGCAAGTCGGGTTGTTGCCCTGGCCGACGCCCAGCGGCTGGCCCAGCATGCAGAGCACGCCCTCCAGCAGCCGGGTGCGCGGCGGGATCGCCTCGCCGAAGGCCAGCGCCAGGCGTTCCCGTGACCAGGCCGATAGCGGCAGGCTCAGCTGGCGCCACAGCGCCGGGGCGACCGGCGACTGGTACAGGATGCCGCGCTCGAGCATCAGCGCGAG
This sequence comes from Guyparkeria sp. WRN-7, assembly GCF_001641825.1. GTDB lineage: Bacteria > Pseudomonadota > Gammaproteobacteria > Halothiobacillales > Halothiobacillaceae > Guyparkeria. The sequence continues at coordinate 121,445 of NZ_LRFH01000016.1, forward strand.
ACCGTAGATCGCCTGAGCGGTTTCGGGCAGCACCGCCTGGTCGATCAGGGCATGGGCCAGGTCGCGATAGCACAGCAGGCAGTCCCGGCCCGTGGCGGAGAGCCCCATCGCTTCGGCTAGCAGGTGATCGCCCTGGTCCACGAGATGCCGTACCAGCGTCGCGTGGTAGGGCGAGACGAGCCCGGTGTCGTGCATGGCGCGGGCAAACCCGGTCGCCTCGTTCTGCAGGGCGCCGGCATCCATGCTGTCCAGCCGTTCCTGGTAGACGGCCACGCCCGGGTCTTCGCGACAGGCCTGGGTCGGGCCGAACAGGCTGCTGACCAGGCGGTCGGCTCCCTGGCCACTGGCGCCGAGGTCGATGTTCGGATCCCCCTGGCAGATGGCGATCTGCGTCACCATCTGCTTGACCGGACCGGTCTGGATCGGGCGCTGCTGCAGGATGCGCCAGATCTCGTCGATCAGCTCGTCGACGATGTGCTCGTAACCGATCCGCTCGGCCAGGTGGGAAAGCAGCCCGCGCGCCAGATCGGCCAGCCGTCCCTGGCTTTCCCGTTCTGCCTCCGTGGGCGGCATGAACAGGCGTTGCAGGTTGACGGCCAGCACCTGGGTCAGATGGTGGTGGGCATTTTCTGCCGAGAGCCTCGGGTGCGGATAGTCGCCGCGCGCGACGGCGAGCATTCGCAGATCGCTCAGGGCCTCGATGACGACGGCATCGGCATCGCTGCTGGCCAGCGAATGCGCCGACAGCGAGGGCACCAGGATCTCGGGGTAGTTCCAGTCCGAACCGAGGAAGGTGCCTGCCGTCTCGATCGCTTCGGCACGGGCCTCGAGCGCCGCCGGTCCGCCGTCCTGAAGCAGCACCCGCTTGGCACCGTCCAGTACCCGGCGCAGTCGCGTCGGCTTGGAGAACTCGGGGGCGGCATCGAGCGCCGAAAGCGCATCATCGAACCGTTGCAGGAGGCCGGGCAGGAGGTCCCCGCCCGATTGGTCGCCGGCTTCGCTGGTCACGTGGGCTCCTTGTGCCCGGGGGAATGCGCCGGATTATACATAGAAGTCCAGATCCTCCTGGTGCTTGAGCAGATCGCGCATGGTGTGCGGATCGTCGCCGAAGAAGTACACCAGCCCCCAGTGCGTGCCGAAAGCGGTGCGCTTGGTGACCGTCTCTTCCAGCGGCGCAGTGAGTTCGTGCGACTCGAAGTAGGGGTGGTTCTCGGTCTCCTCGGGAATCTCCAGGCGGCTGACCACGCGGCGGCGCGGGTAGACGCCGAAGCAGCCGGCCACGCCCTTGGCATCGACCACTTCCTTGGGGAAGAACTCGGTGATCTCCTCCTCGGTGGTCTTGGGGTCGAAGGAGAGGATCAGGCCCTGATAGGCGTTGAAGCCGTAGGCGCGCTCGAGCAGTTCGAACACCTTGAAGCCCGGCGGGCGATAGGCCACCTCGCCGAAGTACATCTCGCCGTCATTGGTGACGAAGTACTCGGGGTGGACGAAGCCGAACTCGATGTCGAAGGTCTTGATCAGCTTCTCGATCTGGGCCCGGATCTGTTCGCGGTACTTCTCCAGTTCCGGCGTGGCCGGCACGAATACCGAGTAGCCGAGCGTCACGTACTCGGAGATGTTGAGAAAGCGGATCTTGCCGTTGTGCACCCAGGCCTCGACCGCGAACTCCCAGCCGTCGAGGTGCGACTCCATCAGTACCGGGAATTCCTCCTCGGGAATGGTGTCGACCTCGTCCGGCGTGCGGATCACGCGGTGGCCCAGACAGCCGGCCTTGTCGAACGCCTTGAGGTGGATCGGGTCGTTGGGGTCACCGTCGAGCTTGAGCAGCGTCTGGTTGACCCGCTTGAGAAAGCGGACCACGTCCTCCTTGTCGTGCGCCTCCTCGAAAATACCCACGCGGATGCCGCCCAGCTGGGCCCGGCGCTTCATCAGCGCCTTGTCGCGCAGCAGCATGGCCTGGCCGAACAGCTTGGGCTTGTCCAGCAGCACGGAGTTGATCGCCCCGGCCCATTCGACCGTCTCCTCGTAGAGCGGGATGGCCACGTCGACCCCCTTTTCCTGGAGGGTGTGGGCGATTTCCATCGAGCGGTCGTTGAGCCGCTCGAAGTTCCAGGGGATATAGGGGATGTTGTGCTGCTCGCAGTATTCCTCGGCCCAGTCGGGCGCCACCACGACGTAACGGCGATCGAAGGTCTCGGCGGCCTCGACCGCGTTCAGGGACCAGCCGAGCAGGGCGACATATCCTTTATCCGGATTCTTTTGCATGGGAAACCTTTGGTTGGAATCGATGGGAATGGCGCAAGCGTTCACGTGACGCATTGCACAACGCGCTGGTTCAACCGTAGTAGATGAATCGCCGTTACACCGTGATTGCCACAAAGCCGTGGCGTTCATCGTTGCCGGTCGGGATCGGTGATCCGGTCTAGTCTCCAGAGGAGGTTCCGCTGTTCCGGAGGCGACCATGCCTGTTCCCGCTCCCCTGTTTCTCGCCGTGGCCCTGTTCTCGGGCAACGCTCCGGCCAACGCCGAGCCGGCCGGGAATCCGGGCTACTGGCAGGCCCTCGAGTGGCAGCATCGCCCGTTGCTGATGGTGATCGGCACCGGTAACCGGGCCGCGGCGCGAGGCCGCCAGTGGGAGGATCGCCTGCTGGCCAGTCGCTGCGCGCTGGCCGAGCGACGCATCCACTGGCTGGAGGTGCGCCCCGGCGGTGTCTGGCGGCGTTTCGCCGGGGACGAGGAGGCACAGTTCGAGCGCACCCGGCTCACCGATGCCGCCGAGGCGGTCGTGCGCCAGCGTGTCCGGCGCAAGCCCGACGGGTCGGCGCGGCTGCTGCTGTTCGGGCTGGACGGCGAGCGCAAATACGTCGGCCAGCCGTCATCGCTCGAGCCGATCCTGGCGCTGATCGATCGCATGCCGATGCGCCGGGCCGAGCTGGAGCGTGAGCCGGACGATTGCCCGCCGCGCTGAGGCGATGGCCGACTGACCCGGATGGTGGCTGCCGGTGTAGGATTGGAACCAGCCGCCGTGGCGCGCCAACCGGCCGGGCCGGCGGGTTTCTCGATTAACCGCGACAGGGAGCGACGATGAGCGGCAAGCAACCAATGATCGGCCTGGCGCTGGGCAGCGGCGCGGCCCGCGGCTGGGCGCATATCGGCGTGATTCACGCACTGGAGGAGGTCGGCATCCGGCCATCCATGGTCGCCGGCTGCTCGATCGGTGCGCTGGTCGGCTCGGGCTATGCCAGCGGCTCGCTCGACCGACTGGAGAAATGGGTGCGCGGCATCCGCTCGCTTGACGTGATGCGGCTGCTGGACGTGCGCTTCGGTGGCGGGCTGATCGAAGGCGACAGCCTGATGAAATCGCTGGAGAAGCAGGTCGAGCCCGTCGACATCGAGTCGCTCGACGTCCCCTTTGCCGCTGTGGCCACCGATCTCGAGGCCGGTCGCGAGGTATGGTTGCGCGACGGCAGCCTGATGCAGGCGGTGCGCGCCTCGATCGCCGTGCCGGGGCTGATGTCGCCGGTGCGCCACGAGGATCGCTGGCTGGTCGACGGCGGTCTGACCGATCCCGTGCCGGTGTCGTTGTGCCGCGCGCTGGGCGCCGACATCGTGATCGCGGTCAATCTCAACAGCGACCTGGTCGGTCGGCACATCCGCGATGTGCGCGGGGCGGCGCGCCGCGACACCCACAACGAGAGCGGCCTGCGCAAATGGTTCGACGATGTCGACGAGCGCTTCCTCGACGGCCGGGTCGGCAAGTGGCTCGAGGAGCGCGAGCATGCCGACGAGCCGCCGGGCATGCTCGACGTGATGGCCGGCTCGATCAACATCATGCAGGACCGGATCACGAGAAGCCGGATGGCCGGCGACCCGCCGGAGTTGCTGATCTCGCCCAAGCTCGCCCGCGTCGGCCTGCTGGAGTTCGAGCGTGCCGAGGAGGCCATCAAGGCCGGCTACGAGGCGGCGCACCGGGCGTTGCAGGGCTCCGACCTGATTCCCGAGGATGCCGCGGACAAGGGCTGAGGGCTTCTGCCTCGCCTCGACGCCTCACTCCTCCAGCAGTTCCTCGAAGCGGATATTGCCGTCCGTGTCACGCGTGAAGGCCTTGCCGAAGGCATTGTCGAAAATGCTGAGGAACGCGGCCCAGCCGTCCCGGTCCGGGTCGTCCAGATTCCCCTCGATCGGGATGCGGAAGGCGAACTGGTCCTCGGGCTGGTTCTCGAAGATTTCCATGAACCCCGAGACGACCGATTCCCACAGGACATTGAACGGGTTCTGGTCCTGCTCGCGCAAGTCGACTAGTGAGATGTCCGTGGCCACGGCCTTGACGTAGCCGCTCATGCGGCCGTCCGCGGCGGCCAGCTCGGTGAACAGGCCGAGGTTTCCGCGCTCGAAGTCGACGGCGGCGAACGCGTTGGCGTAGTCGTTGAAGGCGGGCAGGGAGGCCTGCCGCAATTCCGCGGCGAGATCGAAGTCCGGAATCGCCTGGATCACGTTCAGTTTGCCTTCCACCGTGAGCGCGCCGCCGCCCAGCGAACGGCCGGTGACCCGCAGGTCGGAGGGCAGGGTCTGATCGCGGTCCTCGACGTTGCGCAGGTTGGTCACCTCGGCGTCGATGCCGTCGACATACAGGTGAACGTTCGGCTCGGTGCTGTAGTCGATGTACGCCACCCGGCCGCCATGTAGGGCGAGCCGGTTGATGTCGAACGGCGACCAGGCATCCACCAGGCGTTCCCAGCCCGCGCCTTCACCGCGCTGGCGACGGGAGAAGTTGAAATCCGCGTCGTGGATGTCGATCTCGGCGACCACCGCACCGTCGAGCAGCGCGCTCCACTCCACCGACAGGTCGATGGTTTCCGCGGCGACGAACGGTTCCTTCAGTCCGCCCTCGACCTTGTGGATCTCCAGCCCGTGGACGGCATAGGCGCCGCGCCAGAGGTGGATGTCGACGTCCTCAAGCGAGCCGTCGTAGCCGTCGAGCTCGGCGATGCGGGCGTTGAGGTAGTCGGTGACCCAGTAGGGCAGGTACAGGCGCCCTGCGAGCAGCAGGGTGGCGATGATCGCGATCAGGCCCAGGGCCACGCTTCCGGTCTTGATGCCCTTCATGACGAACCTCCCCGGAGTGCCGGTCGGGACGGCGGGACGCCTGGCGCGTGCCGGCGCGCGTTGCCCCACCTGATTCGACAGGCGGGGTGGCACGACGGTTCATGTCGTTATCGGAAGAATAGTCCGCCGGGCGGCGGCTGACAGGAAGGCCCCCGGAACGGGGGCGGGTTTACCAGACCAGGTCGTCCGGTACCGCGAAGTCGGCGTAGGCCTCGTCGCGGATCTCGCCGCCGCTGGGCAGGGCGACCAGGAAGGCCGGGTCGCGCTTCGCGATCTTCTCGGCCGTCTGCGCGGAGATGATGTGGTAGCGCTTGTTCCATACCGCCAGGCGCAGCTTGCGGGTGGCAAGCCCCCGGCGCAGGCGCGGGTTGACCGGCAGGCTCCGCACGCGGCCGTCGTCGGCGAAGTGGAACGGCTCGCCGTGGCTGGGCAGCTTTTCGGCGTGGTCGAGAATCAGCTGGCGGATCTCGGCGCGCTGGGCGCGGCGCTGCTCGTCCTCGCGCTGGCGGGCTCCGGCCTCGCGGGCCTGTTGGCGCTCGCGCTCGAGCTTCTCGGCGGCCGCCTTCTTGGCCGCCTCGATCTCCCTGGGCGGCTTGGTGTTCGCCTCCTGGTCGTGCCGGCTCACCCGGCCCCAGGCGGATTTCTTCTTGGGTTTCTTGCCGCCTTTCTTGTCACCCTTCTTGGCGAGGCCGGCCTGAAGAAGCTGATCCTGGAGAGATCCCTTGCTCATGGTGTGTCGTGACGCCGATTGGTTTGCGGGTCCGGCAGTCTACCAGCAAGACGTGGCCGACGAGGATCAGGAGTCGGCGCGCGCAGTCATTCCCGCCGGGGTGGCGGCGCATGCCAGCGGCGCGAGCTGTGCCGTCTTCTTGTGCTGGTGGCGGTGCATGCGCTGGACGATCTCGACCAGGATGTGCACGGCCCGCTCGATGTAGGGACCCTTGTTGAGCATCACGCACTCGGCGCGCTCGGCCATGGCCGCATCCGTGAGCTCCGGGCGCGAGATGGTGCCCTTCTTCGCCAGCGTCTCCAGCACCTGAGTGGCCCAGATGACCGGTACGTGCGCCGCTTCGGTAAGCCACAGCAGGGTCTCCTGCGCCTCGATCATTGCCTCCGGGCCCAGCTCCACCGCGAGATCACCGCGAGCGATCATGATGCCCAGCGGTCGACGGTCGAGTGCGGCGAGCATGATCTCGGGCAAATTGGCCACCGCCCGGCGCGTTTCGATCTTGGCGACGATCGGCATGCGCTGGGCGCCGCGCGTGTCCAGCTCCGCCATCAAGGCGCGCATATCGTCGCCGGACTCGACGAACGAGAAGCCCACCATGTCCGCATGAGCGACCACAAAGTCGAGGTCCTTGAGATCCTTATCGCTCAGGGCAGGAAGATCCAGCGGGGTATCGGGGAAGTTGAGCCCCTTGTCGGGCTTGATGGTCTTGCCCTGCGGGCCGGCGTGCTCGATGGCGAGCAGCGCACCGTCGGCGTCAAGCTCAAGCACCCGGGCGCCGATCTTGCCGTCGTCGATCCACACCGAATCGCCGGCGGCCAGCCGCTCGAACACCCGCGGCTCGGCGCAGGGCACGCGGGCCGGCTCGATCACGTTGCCCGCCGGGTCGAGGCGGGCGGGTTCGCCCGGGCGGTCGGCCGCGGTGAGGCGGAGCCGGTCACCCTCGAACACGCGGATCTTTGCCGGGCGGGTGTCGAAACCGCGGGCGAGGAATTTCTCACCGGTGCCTGGGTCGTGGAAGGCAGTGGTCTGGTCGATGTGTGCTGGGCCGTCGAGCGCGGCGTGGAAGAAGCGGGCGGTGCCGGTGGCCGCGATGCGCATGCGGCGCTCACGCCCGAGGGCGTCGACGAAGTACAGCTCCTGGTGGTCGTGCAGCCGGTCGACCACCGCCGTGTCCAGCGCCAGGTGCCAGTTGCGCTTGCGGCCCTTGCCGACCGGCTCGGAGCGCAGGAAGCCGTCGCTGATCTCGATCACCGGCGCCCGACTGCCTTCCCAGTCGATCTCCAGGGCCTTGTGCCGCCGACGGACTTCGCCGGTGCGCACCTTGTGGCCGGCCAGGTCCATGAACAGCCGGCAGGGGCGCCCGATCCGCTGTCGGGCGGCCTGCAGGTTACCGACCATGCGGCTCCACTCTCGCGCACTGTCGTGGGCGCAGTTGATGCGTGCGCAAGTCATGCCTGAGCGCATCAGCCCCTCGACCAGCTCCGCGTCGTCGGCGGCCTCGGTGGGCAGGGTGACCATGATGCGCACTCCGTGCGGCGCCTCGCTGCCGAACAGGCGTTCGGTGTTGTCCGCCAGGATGCGCTCGCCGGCAAGGAAGTCCTCGATCGAGCAGCCGGTCGTGCCCGGCGGCATCCCGCTGGTCCGGCGCAACAGGTCGATGATGGCATCCAGTGTGGCCAGCACGTGGGATTCGCTTCGCCCGAGCGACGACAGGCCGTGGGCGGCCAGCAGCGGTTGCAGTTCGCGTAGGTCCTCGGCCCGCAGGGCGAGATAGCAGGCCAGGTTCCAGCTGCTCGGCCCGGCGCGGTCGGCCTTGCCGAGTGCGTCTTCGAGTCGACGCGTCGCCCGGTCAACCACCCGGTCTCGCAGGGCGGTGACCTCGCCGAGCAGAGAGTCGATCGAGGTGGCGGTGCCGTGGTCGTGAGTGCCGGTCTTCATGGGGCGGTCCCTCCTGCCTTGGGAACCCATCGATACCAGCGCTTTGTGACGGCGACATGGCAGACCCCCTTTGCAGCGATAAAAACCGATGGCCATCACGCAAACGTGCTAGGATTCGCCGCCTCGGACAGACCAGTCCTGCCGAGCCAAGTATTGACGGCCTGTCAGCTGACGGTCCGCTCACCCCGCGTTTTCCTTGCCGACTGGCGTGCGCTCCCTCCCCGGGACCGTGTGACGGGAAACGCCACGCCATCCGAGACGCCATGCCCGCCATGGTCTCCATGCGCCGCGCGTCTCCCGAGGAAAATCATCTCTATGTTGTTCTCTGAACTGGGCCTTCGCCCGGAAATCCAGCGCGCCATCGAAGAGCGCGGCTACACCCAGCCGACCCCGATCCAGGCCAAGGCCATCCCGGCGGTTCTCTCCGGCAACGACCTGCTCGCCGCCGCGCAGACCGGCACCGGCAAGACCGCCGGCTTCACCCTGCCGCTGCTCGAGCGCCTGATGGCGACGCACCCGGAAGGCGGCCACAAGGGCGGCAAGCGCCCGGTCCGCGCGCTGATCCTCACCCCGACCCGTGAGCTGGCCGCCCAGGTCGAGCAGAGCGTGCTCGATTACGGTCACCACCTGCCGCTGAAATCGATGGTCATGTTCGGCGGCGTGGGCATCAACCCGCAGATCGACAAGCTCAAGCGCGGCGTCGACATCCTCGTCGCCACGCCGGGCCGCCTGCTCGACCACCACGGTCAGGGCACCGTCGACCTGTCGCAGGTCGAGATCCTGGTGCTGGACGAAGCCGACCGCATGCTCGACATGGGCTTCATCCACGACATCAAGAAGGTGTTGAAGATCGTCCCGGCCAAGCGCCAGAACCTGCTGTTCTCCGCGACCTTCTCCGACGATATCCGCAAGCTGGCCCAGGGCCTGCTCGACAACCCGGCCGAGATCTCGGTCACGCCGCGCAACACCACCGTCGAGGCGGTCAGCCAGTCGGTCTACGAGGTCGACCGCGACAAGAAGCGCGAACTGCTGGCCGAGCTGCTGATCGACCAGGACTGGCAGCAGGTGCTGGTGTTCACCCGTACCAAGCATGGTGCGAACCGTCTGGCCGAGTACCTCTCCAAGCGCGACATCCCCGCGATGGCCATCCACGGCAACAAGAGCCAGTCGGCCCGCACCAAGGCGCTGGAGTCGTTCAAGAACGGCACCATCCGCGTGCTGGCGGCCACCGACATCGCCGCGCGCGGCATCGACATCGCCCAGCTGCCCTACGTGGTCAACTTCGAGCTGCCGAACGTCGCCGAGGACTACGTCCACCGCATCGGCCGCACCGGCCGGGCCGGGGAGTCCGGCGAGGCGGTCTCGCTGGTCTGCGTCGACGAGCACAAGCTGCTGGCCGACATCGAGCGCCTGACCAAGCAGAAGCTCACCCGCCACGTCATGCCCGGCTTCGAGCCGGACCCCAACGCCAAGCCCGAGCCGATCCCGAACGGTCGGAACGGTGGCGGCGGTCGTCGCGGCGGCGGTGGCCGACCCGGTGGCGGCGGTCGAGGCGGTCCCCGCGGCGGACGCGGTGGCGGTCAGGGCCGTGGCCCCGGTGGCGGTGGCCGCTCGGGTGGCGGTCGTGGCAACGGCGGTCGCCGTGGTGGTGGGGGCCGTAGCGGTAACCGCTAAGCTCTAGCCCGTCGGCTTCGGCCGACCACACCCAGAACCAAGACGCCCGGCTCACCAGTCGGGCTTTTTTTGCATGTAGTCCTGATATGCTCTTTGGTTGAAAAATTAAGATGCGGGTAAGGAAGTATGGAAGGCATTCCACGTATTTGGGAAAAGATAAAAACTCTCTGCCTGGCTCATGAGGGTTTATCGATTGCGAGTGGTGTTTCTGCTGTCCTCCTCATTGTGTTCCTGTTTTTTCAGTCACTATTTCCTCGCACTCTCGATCTTGATGGAAAATGGCTTATCGTTGCAGCGGTTCCTTTAATTCTTGCCCTCGTGGTTGGGGGGTACGTGAAGAAGCTAAAAGGATTCGGCGTAGAGCTTGAGGCAAATTTACATAAGCCTGTTGGTGCTTCGGCTTTGCTAGCGACACATGCAATAGAGCCAAGCGTAAGCGATATCAAGGGAGATATTTCTTACCTGCATAGAATAAGTGGTCGCCGTCGGAATATAATAGATCGCCTTTTGGTTGTCGAAGGGCGGTCAAACTTTTATTCGGTCGATGCTTTTCAAGAGTATTTGTACCATTTGCCGAATTTGCGGTATTTGGAGGTTCGCGACTCCAGCGATGATTTTGTTGCATTAATACCGTTAAGAAGACTTCTTGGCAGGACAATAACAAAATACAAGGTGCATGATAGTGATTCGTCGCGAATAGAGGAGTTTCTTTCTGTTTTGCAGGATAGAGCTGTATTGGCGAGATATGCTAGCTCTGCTATCACCGAATATGTCAAGGCTGAAATGCCGCTAATTGAGGCGCTCCGGCATATGCATACTCATCGATTAGAGGTTGTAGCGGTTCTCGACGAAAACGGAAAAACTGTCGGCGTATTGGAGAGACGGCGCGTGGAGCGCGATGTGGTTCAGATGGTCCTCTCACAGGATCAATCGTGATTGAAATGTAATCGTTGTCGTGTTTGAGAGATTGTAATCGGCCCTTGGGAGATTGGATCATATGGATAGTGTCATGGAGATAGATCTTGATAACAGTCTTGAAATAAAAATAAGGAACACACAACCCGTCGCGCTTGAAGATTTGTCGCTTTCCCTTCTGGCTTTTGGGCAGCAGTTTCATAAGTTTGTCGAGGCTGAGGTTGAAAATGGAAGCGAAGTTTCCGCGGAATTGTTAATTAAGGAGGTGCGTAGTGGATCAATTGTTGTTGAATTGGTCTCGCAATCTGTGCCGATTGCTCCTCTCCTCTGGCAAGGCGGGTCGTTATTAGAGTGGTCTAAAGTAGTTCAAAATCTTTGTGCATGGCTTCTTGGGAAGATTGATAACGCTCCGAAAGAGTACTCGAAACAAGATTTGCAACAGTGGAATAGGTTTGTCGAGCCGGTTGCAAAGGATGGCGGCTCTCAGATGAATATCAATGTGGCCGAGGGTGGTAAGGTTATAAACCAGATTGTCGTTAGCTCAACAGAAGCCAAGGCTATGCAGAATCAGATTGAGCGCTTGGTAGACGATATGGATGAGCCGGAAGAGAATATTCATCGAAAAAAAGTTATGTATTGGTATCAGACCAAATTCGACCCGAATTCTGATACTGGCAATCGCGCGATTATTGATGATATTTCTAGGTCGGCGTTGAAGGTTGTTTTTGAGAATAAATCCGTTAAAGAAGAAATGCTGCAATCGCAGCCAAGGTTTGGTAAGCCTTGGCAGGAGCTGGCGTACATAGTTGACGTTGAGGTTCAGACGGTTCGTGGCAAGCCGAAGGTTTACAAAGTTTTGAAATATTATCCTGAATACACATTTGACCCGGATGTTGATTGACGTGTGTGAGTCAACGCTGAGAGACGTTGTTACGTTTGCCTTCTGCGATTAAGGGGTCCGAAAAGCCCATACCGGTATCGGATTTAGGCGACCGGTGAGTTTGTTAGGGGAGGGTGTGTGAGTTGGTCTGTAACGGCACGGCTGTAGACGGCCCTTTTTGAAACCAAACTGACGCCTCGAGGACCGACCGCGCGGTGATTGGCTGAGGTTGCCCAAGAGATGTGTTGGCTCGAGTAGTATGCTGGTTGCGTGTTCCGCCGCATCTACAACGCCCTGACGATCGTCGCGCTGCTGTTTATCGCCGCGGTAATGGTGCTGGTCGTCGCCCCGTCGTTCCTCGACCCGCAGTTCGAGATCCGGAACCGAACGGAGGAACCCGTTTCCGCGGTGGCGGCGTGGCGCGAGCAGGAGAGGGCGTTTCCAAATATCGGCCCGGACTCGACGATCCAGTTCAGTGTCGAAGACGAGGCGGGGATGGCGTTCCGCGTCCGTTACCCTGATGGCAGGGAGGCGGCCTGCGAACCCGTCTACTTCACCCGCGGCACGACCGTGATCGCAACGATCACCGAGGACGACATCGAGGTGCGCTACGACCGTGACATCTGACGATGTCCTGTGTTGATACAGGCAGAAAGCAAAACGCCCAGCCGAATGGCTGGGCGTTTGTCGTTTCGGCGGGCGTTTCCTGTTACTGGAAGAACGCGCTGACTGCCGAGTCGAGGGTATCGCGCATGTCCGGGTCGTCGGTGATCGGACGGACCAGGGTCATGGAGCAGGCGGCGCGCGGGTCGATGCCCTTGGCGATCAGGCTGCCTGCGTAGACCAGCAGACGGGTGGAGACACCCTCGTCGAGGCCGTGGCCCTTGAGGTTGCGCGCCCGCTGGGCGATCTCGACCAGCTTGCCGGCGATGTCGCGGTCGACGCCCGTCTCGTGGGCGAGGATCTCGGTCTCGGTGTCCGGGTCCGGGTAGTCGAAGTCGAGCGCGCCGAAACGCTGCTTGGTTGACTGCTTCAGATCCTTCATCAGGTTCTGGTAGCCCGGGTTGTAGGAGATGACGATCTGGAAATCCGGGTGCGCCTCGACGAGCTCGCCCTTCTTCTCCAGCGGCAGGACCCGACGGTGGTCGGTCAGCGGGTGGATGACGACCGTGGTGTCCTGGCGGGCCTCGACCACCTCGTCGAGGTAGCAGATCGCGCCCATGCGGGCGGCGGTGGTCAGCGGGCCGTCCTGCCAGCGGGTGCCGTCCTTGTCGAGCAGGTAGCGGCCGACCAGATCGGAGGCGGTCATGTCCTCGTTACAGGCCACGCTGATCAGCGGGCGCTGCAGCTTCCAGGCCATGTACTCGATGAAGCGGGTCTTGCCCGAGCCGGTGGGGCCCTTGAGCATCATCGGCATGCGGGCCTTGTAGGCGGCCTCGTAGAGGTCGACCTCGTCGTGGACCGGGCGGTAGTAGGGCTCGGTCTGGATGCGGTACTGGTCCGCGTCCGTGCTGCTGGTCCCTTGCTGGGGGCTTTGATCAAACAACATGTTTGCGCTCTCGAATCGGTGTTTGGTGTCGGTGGCGACGTCTGGGTCGCAATGCTACCGCGATCAGCCCTTGAACTTAACCAGGCGGCTGACCTGAATGTCGGAGACGAAGACCACGCCGCTGTGCTTGTCGAAGAACGGGGCGAAGCCCTCGAGCAACGGCTCGACCAGTTCTTCCGGGACGGCGGCGATGATCATGATCAGCACCTCGTCCTCGTTGAACATCAGGTGGCCTTCGTGGAAGCCCTGGCTGCCCTTGCCGGAAAGGTTGCCCACGATGGTGTAGCCCTTCACGTCGGCACGGTCGAGGAGGTCGGTGGCGAATTCCTGGTGCTCGCCCTCGATGATGATCTCGAGCTTCTTCAGCGGGTTGAGTTTGAGATTGCTCATGCAGGGCTCTCCTCTGCGTCAATGGATTCCAGTTGCTTGGCCCGCTGGGGCGCCGGCCCCAGGTCGTGCCAGTCGCCGCGGTCGAAGAAGTGCATGTGGCCGGTCTCGGGGTCGGCGACCACCACGTTGACCCAGCCGTTGACGATCAGGCTCAGCGCCTTGGGCACGCGGCCGGCGGCGGCCAGCACGTGCGGGACCGGCGCCTCGACGATCACCAGCAGGCGCAGCGGCTCGTGGTACGGGCGGCCGTCCTTGAGCACCGTCTGCGAGGGCAGGCCGGTACGGATGTCCGACAGGTTGCCGGTCATCACGCCGAAGCGGCCGGCGACGTTGTGGTACGCCTTGGAGCCACTGCCGAAGCCCTCGTTGTCGACGGCGGAGAAGTAGTGCTCGAGGTTGATCCACTCGCCGATGATCAACGGACCGGAGAGGATGGTGTCGAGCAGGCGGCCTTTCGGGTCGAGCTTGTAGTCGTACGACAGCAGGAAGCTGCGCCCGTCGAGGTCCATGTCCTCGGTCAGGTGCCGGCCACCGACGACCACCGCTGCGTTGCGCGCCAGGCCCCACTCGGGGCGTACCTGGGTCCAGTCGCTGGTGTTGCGCTGGATGTGGCGGAAGGCCGTGGTGGTGTCGAGGTTGGGGTCGACGTTCTCCTCGAGCGTCGGCAGGCGCTCGGCGGCGCACAGGCGGCTGGCCGCGCGCAGGCCGTTGCGCAGGCGCTCCATGTAGACCAGGTGGCTGGTCGGCAGCAGGTCGAGGTCGTGCAGGGCGATCTCGTCGGAGGTGGTGTTGTGCTGCGCCGGGACGAACCAGGTGTCATCCGGGATGTGGATGCCCTGTTCGGCCAGGCGACGGCGTACCTCGGACTTGTTGGCCATCTGCGCGAGTACCCGTGCGGAGACCAGCCCGTGGCCGCCGCCGCAGGCGCCGCAGTCGAGCGCCGACTCGTAGGGGTTGTTGTCCGACTTGCTGGCGTGACCGGCGAGGATGACGAAGCGGGAGAAGTTCTCGTTCATCCCCATCATCCGCAGCGCCTGGCCGACGAAGTACACCTGCTCGTCGGTGGAAAAGCCGATCTTGCCCAGCCGCTCCATCTGCATGGAGACGAACGACGGGTTGATGCGGTACTCGTCGCGCAGGGTCTCGATGAACTCGGCCTCGGCGGCGGGGCTCAGGGCGAACTGGCGGGCGAACTCGGAGGTGCCCTCGCGGTTGCCCATCGCGATCTCGCGCAACTCGCGGATCATCGAGTCGGTGATCGCGTCGCGGTCGATGCCGAGCTGCTGACCGATGGCCTGCACGATCGTCACCCGCTGGAGCGAGCGGACGATCGAGTCGGCCTGCTCGCGCGAGAGCTTGTCGATCAAGAGACGGGTCGAGGCGTCCTTGGGCTCGATCCGGTTGCGCCAGCGGTCGTAGACGCGCGGCGCGACGGTCTTGCCGATCATGTCGAAGCCGAACAGCAGGCCGATCGCCTCGACGGTGAAGTACGGCGAGAGCACCGAGCTCTTCACGTCGTGCAGGACGTGGCTGGCCGAGGAGTAGAAGTCGGTCTCGATTTCCGTCGCGCCGGTCGGCACCTCGAGCACCACGTTCTTGGGCGTGATCTGCACCGGGCAGAGATCCAGCTCGGTGCCCTTGCCCAGTCCGATGAAGCTGACCGGGACACCGAAGAAGCCGGCGATGCCGAAGGTCTGGTAGTCGCCGACGTGCTCGAGCTGGCGACGGATGCGCTCGGAGCGCACGTCGATGCAGAACAGTGCCTGCGCGAAGGGACGCTTCTCGCGCTTGCGCGGCGGCAGCAGCTTGATCTCGTTGAGGAGCGACTTGCGGTAGACCGCTTCCATGGCGCGCAGCCACATCATGCCCTCGCCATCCTCGAACTCGTCCAGCAGGGTAAGCAAGGCGTCGATCTGGTCCACGTCGAGGGCCTTGAGCGCCTCGGTCTGCCCGGCCGTCTCGGCCAGCGCCAGCAGGCGTTCGCTCTGTCGGCGCGCCTCGGCGCTGCGCTCGTCGTGCAGGTACTCGGGCAGCAGACGGTTGATGTGGCCGGGGTGGCGGTGCGCCAGAGCGTCGTCGACGCGGTGGGCCCACTCCGGCTGGACCGTGCCGCCGTGGTAGGCCTGGCGCAGGTAGCACTCGGCGGTGTGCTGCTCGAGGTAGGTCGCCAGTTCCGGGTAGGTGGCGGGCAGCCGCTTGCGACGGGCGTGCTCGCGGATCAGCGCCAGGCCCAGCACCAGCCGGATGGCCAGGAAGTCGATCAGGTCGGCCGGGTAGGTCTGCGACCAGTGGTAGCGACTGGCTGTCGAGCGCCAGCGGATGAAGCCGGCCCAGCCATGCAGGCGGGTCAGTTCGCGGGTGATCAGGCCGTCCCAGTGCGACTCCTCGATGCCCAGCTCACCGAGCACGTACGCGATAACGCCCTCGGCGGAGGCGTCCTGCGCGAGGATCTTCTTGATGTGCAGGCCGCGCAGGAACAGGCGCAGGTTGCGCTTGGCCAGCGCGCTCCAGGCGGTGAAGAAGCCGTGTTCGCGCCCAGGCATCTGCAGGGTCGACTGGCCTTCGTCAAAGAAGTCCAGGCAGCTCTTGATCACCAGCTCGTCGAGCGTCGTGCCGATCTCGGTACCGAACAGCAGGTCGATCGACTCGTACAGCGGTCGCTCGGGCGGGAACTGCCGCGCGAGGCGCTCCTGGAGTGCGTCGATGTCGGCGGTCGTCTCGCCGCAGGGGGTCGTCTCGCCGTCGATCGCGCACTTGATGTCGTCGGCATCCGCCAGGTCGAGCCGCTCGCCGACGGTCTCCGGCGTGCGGCACAGCAGCGTCTGCAGCAGGCCGTGGAGATCGAGCTCACCGATGGCATCGCGCTCGGCCAGGAAGCGCTGGATGTCGTCACCGAGGGTGGCGTCGTCGACCTTGCCCTCGGCGTGGTAGCGCTGGTAGTCGGTGCGCGGCAGGAACGCGCGGCCGTGGAAGAGCTGCTCGCCCTGGCGCACACCCTGCTCGAACGGCAGGTGCTCGAGACCGTGCAGCGGGTTGTGGTGGATGAAGGTCCGCATCGGCCAGAAGAACGGGATCGGTTCGGCGGCCATGTGGACCATGGAACGGATTTTCAGGCGGCGGCCCAGCGTGAGTCGACTCATGGCTTCAGGCTCCTGTCCAGATCAGGTTCATCAAGACCGCGGCGACGATCACGACCGCGAAGCCCCAGGCGTGGAGGGGCTGGAGGTCGGCGACGTTCTTGCCGCTGCGCGGGCCGAAGACCGTGTTGCGCAGCAGCCGGGTGCCGGCCCAGCTCCATAACAGCCAGGTGAGCAGGGCCATGACGACCGGCGCGAGCTCGCTGTGGAGCAGCAGGCCCACCATGGCGAAAAAGCCGGGGGAAATCGGCAGCGCCATGGCGGCGAGCAGAGACACCGCGATCAGCCCGGCCAGGCGGGGCATGTCGCGCGCCATGCCGGTCACCAGGCCGGCGTAGGCGGCGCCCAGGCGGCTTTCCAGCAGGGCGGTCACCGCCACCAGCAGGGCCGGGGCGACGGCAAAGCCGAGCACGAAGGCATGCAGGTCGATGGCCCGGCCGCTGTCGGCGGCCATCACCCAGGTCAGGGCGAAGGCGGAGGTGGCCAGCATGGCGGACCACTGGCCGAGCTCGCGGACCGTCAGCAGGCGCCAGGCGTAGAAGGCGGCGGTGAGCAGCCCCCACCAGAGGAAGGCGCTGCCCGTCAGCGGCGCGCCGGCGGCCAGCAACAGCAGCACGCCGATCTGCGGCCAGACCAGGATCACCAGGATGCGGATGACCGGATGAGTGAACCGCGCCAGCACCCAGTTGAAGACCATGCTCAGCGGGAACAGCGGCAGGAAGAACCCTGCCAGCAACAGCAACAGCGTGTTCATATCAGCGCCACCTCATCCAGACATTGATGCGCTTGGAGCCTTCGAGCAGGGACTGGCTCAGACGCGTGTACAGATCGGCGATGTACAGCTCGCGCGAGATCAGCGAGTAGAGCGTCAGTCGCAGCTCGGTGAAGCGGTTGCCGAACAGCGACTCCTCGCGGCTGGCGAGGTAGCTGCCGATCCAGCCGACCAGCACGATCAGCCCCAGCAGGATCACCAGGCCGTCAAAGGTCACGGCGTCGAGACCGGCGGCGTGATACAGCGCCTCGCGGAAGGCCGCATCCGGGTAGAGGAAGGTCTCGAAGGTGTGGCCGATGATGCTGTAGCCGATCACGATCAGGGCGAACGACAGGAGGATCATCAGCATCATGCGCACCGGGTTGGTGGCATCGAGGCGATGCGTGGCGAACAGCACCTGCACGCCGGTGATCCAGCCGAAGAACAGCAGCACGATCGCGCCCTGTTTCTGGAAGAAGTCGGGGGAGACCGCCCAGTGCGCCAGCAGCAGGATGGCGAGCGGCACGATCAGGGTGACCAGCCCGATGGCCATCCAGGGCAGGCGCGTGGCCTTGCCGGTCTTGCGGTCGACCAGGAAGGTGTACAGCGGGTTCTGCGGCACGTCGTCGTGACGGCGCGCGTCACCGATCAGGTCACCCGAGCTGAGGAACATGGTCGCCTTGAACATGCCGTGGGCGATCAGGTGGAACACGGCCAGCGAGAAGGCGCCCACGCCGCACTCCATGATCATGAAGCCCATCTGGCCCATGGTGGAGTAGCCCAGCGACTTCTTGATGTCGTTCTGGGTGAGCATCAGCACCGAACCGATCACGGCCGTCAGCAGGCCGACCACGAACAGCAGGTGCAGCACGCCGTCGGCATTGACGAACGCCGGGGCGAAGCGGTTGATGATGATGCCGCCGGCATTGACGATGCCCGCGTGCATCAGCGCCGACACCGGCGTCGGGCCGTCCATGGTGTAGGGCAGCCAGGTGTGCAGCGGGAACTGGGCGGACTTGGCGAAGGCCGAGATCGCGATCAGTCCGGCGGCTGTGATGGCCGCCGGCATGCCGAAGACCTCGGCCTCCGGGTCGGCCATCAGGCGGTCGAACAGCGTCGGGAAGTCGAGTGCGCCGTAGGCCTGGAACAGCACCACGGCCGCCAGGACCATCGGCAGGTCGCCGATGCGGTAGGTGAGGAAGGTCCAGAAGGCGTAGCGCTCGCCCGGCCGCGACTCGGTGTTCTGGCCGAGCAGGAAGTACATCATCACGCTGACCAGGTGCCAGGCAATAAGCAGGGTGATCAGGTCACCTGCGGTGACGAACAGCAGGATCGCCGCCGTCATCAGGTCCAGCAGCATGAAGAAGCGCGCGTAGCCGGGTTCCTCGGCCATGTAGCGCACGGAGTAGATGTGGACGATCAGGCTGAAGCCCGCGACCACCAGCGCCATGATCGCGCTCAACGGGTCGAGGTAGACGCTGCCCCAGCTCGCGCCGATGCCCATCCAGCTCGGGCCCTGGTCGCTCGCGATGTAGACCACGATCTGCCAGAGGGCGACGAGGAAGGTCACCACCCCCATGCCCACGCTCAACTGGGCGACCCGCTTGCCGAGCCTGCCGGCGAGCAGATGCACCAGCAGGGCGGATAGCACCGGCAATAACGGGATCAGCCATTGCAGTTTGACCATGTCCTTACTCCATCTTTCGCTGGCCGGTGCCAGCTCGCTGCAAAAAAATCTCGTTGTCGCTTGTCGGCCGGTTACTCGACCGTCGTGCTAGGTATTAACGGCGCGCCCCGGCAGTAACGGGGCGGTGTTCCCGACCGCGTCAGCGCGTCATCGACAGGTACAGCGCCGGGAGCTTCTCCGGCAGCCGCGAGACGTGATCCAGCACCATGTAGTTCTTCGGGCCGAACACGCGCGAGACGTAGTCGTCGGCGTGCGGATCGAGCGTCACGCAGAAGGTTTCCACGCCCTGGCGATGCAGTTCCTCGACCGCCTTCTTGGTGTCGTGGCGCAGGTACTGCGGATCGCGAACGTCGTTGTCCGAGGGCTCGCCGTCGGAGAGCAGCAGCACCAGCTTGCGCTGGCTGGGCCGACGGCTCATCACCGAGCCGGCATGGCGCAGGGCCGCACCCATGCGGGTCGACAGCTGGCCGGTCATGCCGGCCAGGCGCGCCTTGGCCTTGTCGCCGTAGGGCTCGCCGAAGTCCTTGAAGCGGTAGTACTCGACGTCGTGACGGCCGTTGGAGTCGAAGCCGTGGATGGCGAACGGATCGCCCACGCGGTGGATGGCGTCGGCCAGCAGGGTGGCGGCCTCGCGGGAGAGGTCGAGCACCGTGGTCTCCTCGTCACCGCGGCCGATGATGTCGTTGGTCGACTCGGACAGGTCGATCAGGAGCATCACCGACAGGTCGCGCACCTGCAGGCGGGTGCGGATGTTGATGCGCGGGTCGGGCGTCTCGCCCATGCGCATGTCGATCATCGCGTTGACCGCGGCGTTGATGTCGATCTGGTCGCCGTCCTCGACCTTCTTTTCGCGGACCACGCCCTGCGGCTGGATGCCCTCGATCAGGTACTTCAGGCGACGGACCAGCGGCTTGTGGCGGTCGAGGATCGCGTCGATCGACTCGGGGTCGCCGTCGACGGGGCGCTTCTCGTTGATCGTGGTCCAGTACGGCCGCTCGAGCTGGGTCATGTAGTCCCACTCGGCGTAGTGCACCGGCGAGAGCGTGCGGTCCTCGGCGAAGATGTCCGAGTACTTGCGGCCGTGATTGTCGTAGAGCTCGGTGCCCAGCACCCAGACCTCGTCGGCGTCCTCGGCAGAGATGTACTCGACGTCGAGCTCGTTGAGCATCTCCATCAGCGAGACGTAGCGGCGCTTGTCGTCGGTGTCGCCCTCGCGCTGGATCTCCATCGCCGACTCGGGCTTCTCGAACAGGAAGCGGTTGTCGTCGCGGTAGGGGACGCTCGGCACGTCCTGGCTGGGACTGAAGGAGAGGCCCAGTGCCTCGACCCGCTCGGCCAGCGCCAGCCCGGCGCTACGGACGCGCTCGTAGTCCTCGAGGTCTTCCTGGATGGTCATCACGGCCTCGCGGGCCTCGACGACCAGCGGGTGGTCGTCGGCGTACCCGGGGTCGAGCAGGGCGAGTGCGATGCGATCGAGCAGCGGGCCGACGCGCTCGGGGTCGGTCTCCTCGTGGCGATTGACGGCAATCCGCGCGATGCGAGTCCACAGCGGCGCCAGGCCGGGGAAATCCGCACCGGCCAGGGCCTCGACGCGCGCATCCTCCATCAGGCCGATGAAGGTCTGCTGGAGCTTGGAAGCATCCTCGGATTCCGTGTCGAAGGCCGAGTAGATCATGTGCGCGGCGGCGTGGGCGGCCGAGGCGCGGTAGAGGTTCACGCCGTCGACCATCGACTCGTCACGATCGACGTAGTCGTCGAAGGCGTCGGGCAGGTTGATGAACGGCCCCTCGATGAACGGTCGGTAGCCCTCGCGGCTCTCGAAGTCGCCGGAGGTGGGACGCAGCAGGAAGTTGCGTGCCCACAGCGCCCGCAGGTACATCACCAGGCGGCGCTGGACGTCGACGAACAGCGTGCCGCGACGCTCCTTCTGCAGCACGGCCTCGGCATCGGGGCTGGCAAGGCTGAAGTAGGCCTCCAGCGCGTCGAAGTCGTTGCGGTGGGCATTGATGCCCCAGGTGGCCCAGCGACGCAGGCCACCGAGCGTCAGCACCTCGAGCAGGTGGTCGAGCTGCGTGAGCATCGGGCGCAGGGCGCGCGGCGCCTGTGCCAGGATGAAGTTGACCAGCGACAGGTACTGATGGAACAGCGAGGCCTCGCCCAGCCGGTTCGCCGCCACCGGGGCGGTGGAGAACAGCAGGGAGAGGACCGCGGCACTGGTCTTGGAGAACATCTTGATCGCCATCGAGAGCAGCTCGAAGGCGGTATCGGTGCCCAGTTCCCTTGCCACTTGCGGGGTCGCCTCGATATAGGCGAGCACCAGCTCTTCACCACGACCCAGCGACTGCAGGCTGATCGCCCCGTCGAGATAGGCTTCGAGTGCGCGCGGCGAGAATACCCGCGAGGCATCCACCCAGTGGATCTCGAGGATCTCGCGCGCGTTCTCACCCAGCTCGTCCAGGCGTTCCTGGTCTTC
Source organism: Guyparkeria sp. WRN-7 (assembly GCF_001641825.1). GTDB lineage: Bacteria > Pseudomonadota > Gammaproteobacteria > Halothiobacillales > Halothiobacillaceae > Guyparkeria. The sequence continues at coordinate 142,675 of NZ_LRFH01000016.1, forward strand.
TAGCCGTGCACTGCTCATGGCGTTGGTCGCTGTTCTGCGGGTGACAAGGGAAACGGGAAGGGCCGGCGGGGGACCGGCCCGGGGAGACGAATCAGTCCGGCCAGACGCGGCGCGGGTGCAGCGGCTGCTGACCCTGACCCGGGGCCTTGGTCTTCTCGGCCGGCTTGGCGGCGGTCGAGGTCGACCGGGTGGCCGGCTTCTTGGCGGCGGGCTTGCTGGCAGCCGGCTTCTTGGCCGGGGCGCGGCGCGTGGTGGTGCTGCGCTTGGCCGTCGACTTGGCGGCCGGCTTTGCGGCGGGCTTGGCCGCCGGGGTGGACGCCTTGCTCTCGGCCGGCTTGGCGGCGGTCTTGTTTTCCGTGCTTGCTTCGGCCGGCTTCTGCTGGGACTCGGACTTCACGCTGGCGCTCAGCTTGTCTTCCAACTTGCTCATGATGGCGTAACCTCGTCAATGATGTTCTCGATTTCGTCTACCGCCGCACGGCCGCGGCCGCCGAGCTGGTAGACGCTGACTCCCTCCACCACCGCCGTGCGGAAGGCCGCGCGGCGGCGGACGGCCGAGGGAAGTACGGGCAAGCCAAGGCCCGAGACGGCATTCTGCATGGCTCGGGTCATGGCGCTGCGCGGTTCGGTCTGATTGAGCAACAGATAAGCCGAAAGCTCTGCGTTGCCGTTCTCCCTTGCCTTGGTCACCGCCTCGACGGTGTCTGAACTCGCCCACAGGTCGAGCGGGGAGGGGAGAACCGGGATCAGCACCTGGTGACTGTGCTCGAGGAGAGCGATCGTCACGTTCATGTCGAGCGACGGCGGGCAGTCCACGATCACGTAGTCGCAGTGCTCGCGGGCGTGCTCGAGATTGCGGTGGGCATCGTCGTGGTCGTCGAACAGACGCGGCAGACCCGACTTGGCCTCGCCCCAGCCGGACCAGTGGCGCAGGGCGCCCTGCGGATCGGCGTCGATCAGTCCGACTTCCGCACGCCTGGCCAGCCCCGAGGCGAGATTGATGGAAAGCGTGGTCTTGCCACAGCCGCCCTTGAGATTGGCCAGTGCGATGACGTGTGCGGACATGGAATCGTTACCCCTCCTGGGTTTGCCCGGCCAGCTCGTCTGCCTTGCGTGCGAAGCTGACCTCGAGATCCCCCAGCGTTTCCTCCAGCGGCGAGACGTTGACGCTCACCGTGGTGCGGTCGAATTGCAGGCTGGGGTGGTAGCCCATTTCCTCGGAGGCCTCGGCGAGGCGATCGAGGAAGTCACGCGTCTGATCGTAGTCCTCGAACTCGAAGCGTCGAATGAGCATCGGCGGGCGTTTCTGTGTCTGCCAGCCGTCCAACTTGATGTCGGTCGTGTCGGACATGTGGGTTCTCCCTGAGAACGCGTGTTGTCTAGCCGCCGAGCTGACGGACGTGGCCCAGCTCCTGCTCGAGGAGGTGGGCGAAGAGGGCGCCGGTCTCGTCCGGCTGGAAGCGCCGGAACCAGTTGGCGGACTCCTCGTAGAAGCGCACCGTCTCCCATTCGTGGGCCCGGCTCAAGGCCAGGATCTCGTCCGGGTTGCGCCCGGGGCGAACCGGGTTCAGTGACAACCCCGGCGGTGCGTAGCCCAACAGCAGCATCTGTCGGGTAATCAGGTCGGCATGGCCCATTTCCTCGTCCGACAGGCGGGTGAGGTGGTCGGCCAGTGCCTGGTCACCCCAGAGCGAGACCAGGCTCGCCCGGGTCATGTGCTGCTGGGCGGATTCCATTTCCAGTTGCAGGGCGCGTCCGAGCAGCCCGATCACACGCGAATTCGATCGCATGCTCATTGCCAATCCCTCGTCTCAGGCATTAGCCATTGTCAGTCGTGCGTCACGCGATGGACGGGACGCACCAGGAGGATTCGCAGTGGGCGGGATCCTCCGGCAGGATCGACTCGACCTCACCGTGTACGCGGGCAATGATGTGCGCCGCGACCAGGCCATCGCCGACACGCTCGCAGGCATCGGCGCCGGCACGGACGGCCGCGTTCACGGCACCGGTCTCGCCACGGACCAGCACGGTCACGTAGCCACCGCCGACGAACGAGCGGCCGATCAGGCTCACTTCGGAGGCCTTGGTCATGGCGTCGGCGGCCTCGATGGCCGGCACGAGGCCGCGCGTCTCGATCATACCCAGTGCGATACCAGTGGTGGAAGCCATGTCGTGCAACCTCAGGTCAGTCAATCCAACAAGAGCCGTCAGCACTTACGTCTAAACGGCTCCCGATACAAGAATTAGGGCAGCAGGCAGACCGTGCCCGTGGACACGGTCGGAACTACCTGCTTGCAGTTGCCCGGAATTAGGCTTCCGGGGCTTTCGGCAGAATGTTCTCTACCTCGGAGTGGACACGCGCGATGATGTGCGCAGCCACCAGGCCGTCGCCTACGCGCTCACAGGCGTCAGCGCCAGCGCGAACAGCAGCGTTGACAGCGCCGGTCTCGCCACGGACCAGTACGGTCACGTAGCCGCCACCGACGAACTGACGACCAACGAGGCGAACCTCGGCAGCCTTGGTCATGGCGTCAGCCGCCTCGATTGCCGGCACCAGGCCGCGCGTCTCAATCATTCCCAGTGCGATACCGGATACATCAGCCATTTGAGTTACTCCCAAGCTGTAGTTGAATCGGCCGGCGACGTCAGGCCGCCGACGCTACGTGAATCCGCCTTAGGCTTCCGGGGCTTTCGGCAGGATGTTTTCTACTTCGGAATGGACACGCGCGATGATGTGCGCAGCGACCAGGCCGTCACCAACACGCTCACAGGCGTCGGCGCCAGCGCGAACAGCAGCGTTGACAGCGCCGGTCTCGCCACGGACCAGTACGGTCACGTAGCCGCCACCGACGAACTGACGACCAACGAGGCGAACCTCGGCAGCCTTGGTCATGGCGTCAGCCGCCTCGATTGCCGGCACCAGGCCGCGCGTCTCAATCATTCCCAGTGCGATACCGGATACATCAGCCATCTCGTTTCTCCTCTCGAACGACTTGTTTAAACAGAAACCCTAATTTCAGTTTGGATCCCAGTTATCAATGATCCCGATGATCGTGAGATCGGTCTGGATCGTGGGATCCGGGAGCGCCAACCGGGCGGCAGAACCGCTGACGGTGACGACCCATTTCCCTTCTGGCGCCCCGACAGGGTCGGCGGCGACATTGAGCTTGCCCGACTGATCGACGAGCACCCTCAAGGATGTGTGTTTCAGTCCCGGCACCCGGCGCGTGGCCACCATGTCGGAACGTACCTGCATGATCTCCATGTCACTCAGCGGACCATTGGTCGATGATGCCCACGATGGTCAGGTCGGACGGGTAGGACTTGCTGCCCGCCGCTTCCCGTGCCGCCGAGGAGCCGACGCAGATGACCCAGTCCCCCGGGATGCAGCCGATCGCGTCGACCGCGACCTGCGGCGTGCCGCCCGGCTTGTCCGTGACCACGAGCAGCGGGCGGTGGCCCAGCTCGCCGATCCGGTTGGTGGAGACCAAGGTCTTTTCGACCCGCATGATCTTCATGCTTGTGAAACCTCTTCAATTTCGCTGCCGGACGGACGGTCCTGCACCGTCAACTGGAAGAACAGCATGTTCTGCTCGTCCAGCGCGTGGTGGCGCTCGCGGATCGCGTTGCAGACCCGCTGCGCTCGCGCAACCGCGCGGTCTCGTCCACCCGGCACCCGTCCGTCGTAACGGAAGTGGATGGCAATCGGGATCGGCAGTCCGTGGCTCACGTTGAGCTTGCGGAAGATCTTGATCCCGACGTCCAGGTCGTTCGTGTTCTCTTCGACGGTGTGCAGGTGCGCGTAATACGCGATGTTGCGCATCTGCACTTCCTCGAAGCCGTCGCCGACGCTGATATAGCGCTCGGCATGGCCGATGCTCTCGGCCGGGTAGCGGCCCTGATGCCGCTCTGTCACGTAGTCGATCTGTGACAGGTTGTTGACCAGCAGGGTGGCGATGAAACGTCGCATGCCGTCATGCGGTTCGCCACCGGTGCTGCGTCCCCAGTCATCCGTCTCGTTCACCGAGCGGATCGCATCGTACACGGCCCGACGTGCGGCTTCCCGGTCGAGATTCAACGTCTCCTGGTACAGGTAGGCGTTGTCGACGTAGCGATGCACGCTCAGGTCGCCGTTGGCATCCGGGACGTGGACGCGAATGGCGTCCGTGTCCGTATCAACACCCACCAGCAGGATGTCGGTACTCGCGCCGCAGCAGTAGGTGTTCTCCACTGCCTGGCGGAAGGCCTGCAGCCGATCCAAAGCGGCCTCGGCTGCCTTGCGCTCGTCGCTGCCATGCGCGGCGCAGCCTTCATGATTGGGGTCCGAGGAGCTGCCGTGGTAGACCGCGATCTTCAGATAGCGGGTCCCCTCGTCAGCGCGGCTCGGCACGCCCTCGCGAAACCGGCGGAGTTCGACTTCGCTCCACAGCTGGAGGTCTTCCTCGACGTCGAACAGTGCGCCGGCATACGCCTTGCGATAGGTGAACGACCAGGCCGGCAGCCGCAGGATAAACGGCATGAGGCCCTTGAGCCGTCCGTCCGAGCAAGGACTGATGTCGATTGCGTGGAAACCGCAGTCGAGAAAGAAATTGCTCGTGGACAGCGCGTCGTTCTTTTGGTCTTCCAGTTTGCGCCCAAACTGCTTGGTAGCGGCATTGAGCGCTTCAAAGGTGGCACTTGCGAACAGACCCCGCAGATCCGGCCCGTTGATCCAGCTGTCATTGACCAGGGCTTCGTTGAAGCCGTGGCCGAGCCGGTCCTGGGCCATCTCCTGGATGCGCTCGCCCAGCTGCCCGTCACGGGGCAGGGCGGCGACATCCTTCAGGAACGGGACGATGCGATCGAACCGCTCCGTGACGGAATCCTCGCAGTACGCCAGTTGCCGGTTGCCTTCGTGGTCGGTGAGCGGGTGATGGCAGCTGCGCTCCGGAAGCGACGGGCAGGCTGGGTGCGCCACCTGGGGCGAACCCAGCGGGCTGCGACGACCCTTGGGTGCGCCGAGCCCGAACGGGGCCCGACGCTGACCCAGACGGGGCGCACCCAGACTGCTGCGTCGAAACGGTTGCTGTGTCATCACGCCGCTCATGTCGTCCACTTAGCCCCGAGCACCACCGGAGTAGGTGATCGCCGAGCTGTTCATGTCGTTACCGCTGCTGCCCGTAATCTTGGACGCCGGGATTTCCGGACGCGGTACTTCACGATTGACCCAGGCATTGCGCACAGCGCCGCGTGCCTCGCCTCGCAGGGACGGGTTACGGCCCTGGGCCCATTGACCCTCGGTGCCGGAAACCTTTCCGTTGCGGGACCAGTCGTCACCGGTAATCCGGCAACGATCTTCCCCTTCGCCGGTGATGCGCTCGCGCGCTTCCGGCTCGGGTGCACACTGCAGTTCGGCGTCAGCCGGAGCGACAGCCGGGATTTCCGGTTGCGGCTCGGCGGCTTCCACCGGCTGGGCCGGCGCATTCTGCGTCGGTGCCGGTTGAGCCGGGGCGGGCGCGGGTGCCGGAGCCTGGGCCTGCGGTGCAGGCGTCGGCGTCGGCGTCGGCATGACCGAACCCATCCGCGGATGAGCGGCACTCGGCTCAGGGTGACGGAACTCCGGCGTACCGGTGATCAGTCCCATTGCCATGTTGCTCGGGCCAGTGATACGACCACCTTGGTCGAACGAGCTGCCCGTGATGCGGCCGCGAGCGGCGCGTGCCGGCGGTTCGACACTGAAGTCCTGCGGGGCCGTGATCGGCTCCTGGACCGGTGCCTGTGCCGCCTGGGGCACGTAGCGAGCACTCGGTTGCGTCGGCGCAGCCATCGGGTAGCTGCTCGGTGCCGCACAACCGGTGTGCATCGCGTTCGCATACGGGGTACCGCTGACGTAGTGCTCGTAACCGTATTCGTTACCGGTCACGTGCTGGGTGCGGTCCATCGGCGTACCGCCGACGGTCTGCCCCTCGCAAGTCAGCGACTCCTCGACCTTCTCAGCACGGGGTGCGGGCGAAGCCGAGCAGTACGAGCCGTAGTGTTCAGCGCCGTAATACTCGGTACCGGTGACGGGCATGCACCCCCCTTGCTCGTCACCGGACATCTTTGGGTGATGGTCGACGCGCTGACCGGTCAGACCGTGCCCACCGAGGGTGTGCATGGACTGAACCTTGTCGACGCCGCCACCGCAAAGACGCGGTTCGCCGTACTGAGAACCCGTGACACGGGAGCAGGAGCCCGGCTCGTTGCCGGTCACGCGCTCGCTGCGGTCCACGAGATTGCCCGTGATCCGCTGGCCGTGACGCGACTGATCGATGCCGACCTTCTCGTAACCCGGCTCCGGCTGAGCGTTGCAGAACGATTGGTACTGCTCGAAGCTCAGGTACTGGGTACCCGAGACGCTGCTGCAGGAGCCCGGCTCGTCACCCGTGACGTGGCTGGAACGACCGACGGCGGTGCCGGAAACGGTGCGACCGGTGTAGGTGTGCGTCTCCGCAACCTTCTTCGGTGCGCCGTTGATGGTCATCCGCGCCACGCCAGCGTCGGCGTACTCGGAACCGGTGATCGGACGGGCTGCACCCGCCTCGCCACCAGTGGCCCGGGCCGGACGGTACTCGTCGCTACCGGTCACACGCATCTGCTTCTCGGTCCGACCCGCCACGACCTTGTCGGCGTGGGTGGGGCGGGCCTTGGTGCCGCAGAAGGACTGCAGGTCTTCGCTGCTCAGGTACTCGGTGCCGGTCACGGACTCGCAAGTCCCGCGCTCGTCACCGGTAACCTGGGCGGCTCGGCCTACGGCGGTGCCGCTGACGCCATGACCGCGTGCGGTCGTCGTCGTGCGAACCTTCGGCTCGTTCGGCTGCGGGCGGGTGGAGCAGAACTGCTCGTATTGCTCGTTGCCGATGTACTCGGTGCCCGAGATCACCCGGCAGCTGCCGGACTCGTTACCCGAAACGCGCTTGGAGCGCTCCACCTGGGTGCCCTTCACCTCATGGCCGGAAATCGTGTGACCGGTCTCCACCTTTTTTGGCGCGGACGCCTCTTCGGTCGAGCTCGGCTTGCGACGTCCGACGGGACGGCAGGAAGGGGCGCTGCCCCGACCGTAGTGGCACAGCATCTCGCGATGGCGCATGGCCGCTTCGCGTCCGCTGGCACTCGTGTCCAGATAACCAGGGACCTGGTAACCCACACGCCCCGGGCCGCCCTGAGACGCCGGCTTGGCCGGCAGGGCCCGCTTGCCCTTGTTTGCCATGGCCTCACGACGGGCCTGGCAAATCTGGCGAACGGAATTGGCCTGCTTGCCGAGACGGGCCGGCCGCTTCTTGGCGACCGTGCAGAGCGACTCGAACGAAGCCTCTACCTCGGAGTCGGCCTGGGCGTCGTTGCGAACCGGAGCCGGTTGCTGCTGGGCGCGAGCCTCGTCAGCGAACGGCATCTGGTTGCGACCCGGGCCACCCTGGGAGGCGGGCTTCGGCGGGAGTGCCGACTTGCCGTACTTCGCCATGGCCTGGCGACGCGAACGGCAGACGGAACGCACCATGTCCGCCTCGGAACCGAACTGACCCGGATCGGACTCGGCGAGCGAGCACATCTGGTCGACGGATTCGTCGGTGGACGCGGATGCGTTGGATTGCGAGCCGGCGGCACCGTTGCTGCCAGAGGACCGCGATGCAGCGGGGTTCTGACGAGCGGCGGATGCCGACGATTTCCAGGCCGAGGTGCTGGCGTTTTTGCCGTGTGCGGACAACTGCGCACGACGTGCGCGGGCAAGTTCCTTGCCGGTCAGACCGGCCAGGCTGCCCCCTGCAGAAGAGGCGGACGTGTCACCACGCCGAGCCGCTTCCTGTCGGGCGCGAGCTGCTGCACGATTTCTGGCTGCATTGTTTCCAGATTGTACAGGCATGCCTGTTGTACCTCGTGTATGGGATTGCCTGGCGCGTCCGAAGACGCGCCGGGGCCTCGACTATTAGCCTGCGCGGTAAACCACGAAGGACGTACCCTGGCTCTGGGTAAAGTTGTCGTAGGCAACCAGACGGACGTGATGGCCCGGGTACTTGCGGTGGCACTCTTCGATCTCGGTGAGAACGTTCTCGACGTTGTCTTCACCGAAGAACGGCAGCTTCCACATGTACCAGTAGTGGTTCATCATGTTTTCCGGCTCGACGTGCTCGACGCTCGGGGCCCAGCCCTGCGCCAGCGCGTACTCGATCTGAGCGCGGATTTGGTCCGGGGTCATCTGCGGCAGGTAGGAGAAAGTCTCGTACTTGACCGTAGTCTTGTAGTCCTGCATTTGGTTCATGGTTTCTTACCTATGTCTGGTTCTGGTTAAGAAGGCCTGGATCAGCGGTTCTGGTTGTCGAGCTTGTCGACGGTGTCGAACTCGAACTTGATCTCTTTCCAGGTTTCCATGGCGATCTTCAGCTCAGGGCTGTGCTGCGCGGCCTGAGTCAGGATCTCCTTGCCTTCCCGCTCTACGTCACGACCCTGGTTGCGGGCCTCGACACAGGCTTCCAGAGCGACACGGTTGGCAGCGGCGCCAGCGGCGTTGCCCCACGGGTGACCCAGGGTGCCACCGCCGAACTGCAGGACGGAGTCGTCGCCAAAGATGTTGACGAGTGCCGGCATGTGCCAGACGTGGATACCACCGGAAGCGACGGCGAAGACGCCCGGCATGGAGCCCCAGTCCTGGTCGAAGAAGATGCCGCGCGAGCGGTCTTCCGGGATGAAGGATTCACGCAGCAGGTCGATCCAGCCGAGGGTGGAAGCGCGGTCGCCTTCCAGCTTGCCCACGACGGTACCGGTGTGCAGGTGGTCACCGCCGGACAGACGCAGGATCTTGGTCAGTACGCGGAAGTGGATGCCGTGAGTCGGGCTACGGTCGATTACTGCGTGCATCGCGCGGTGGATGTGCAGCAGAACGCCGTTTTCCTGACACCACTTGGCCAGACCGGTGTTCGCGGTGAAGCCGCCGGTGATGTAGTCGTGCATGATGATCGGTGCGCCAATCTCCTTGGCGAACTCGGCACGCTTGTACATCTCTTCCGGGGTCGGAGCGGTAACGTTCAGGTAGTGACCTTTGCGCTCGCCGGTCTGAGCCTGTGCGGTCTCGGTTGCCTCCTGGACGAACAGGAAGCGGTCACGCCAACGCATGAACGGCTGAGAGTTAATGTTCTCGTCGTCCTTGGTGAAGTCGAGACCGCCACGGAGGCACTCGTAAACGGCACGGCCGTAGTTCTTGGCGGACAGACCCAGCTTCGGCTTGATGGTGCAGCCCAGCATCGGACGGCCGTACTTGGACAGCTTGTCACGCTCGACCTGGATGCCGTGCGGGGGACCACCACAGGTCTTGATGTATGCCAGCGGGAAGCGAACGTCTTCCAGGCGCAGACCACGGATGGCCTTGAAGCCGAACACGTTGCCGACCAGCGAGGTGAAGACGTTTACAACGGAGCCTTCCTCGAACAGGTCGATCGGGTAGGCGATGAACGCGTAGAACGCGGAATCGTCACCCGGGACGTCTTCGATGCGGTATGCGCGACCCTTGTAGAAGTCCATGTCGGTCAGGAGGTCAGTCCAGACCGTGGTCCAGGTGCCGGTGGAGGACTCGGCTGCAACAGCAGCGGCTGCCTCTTCGCGATCGATGCCCGGCTGCGGGGTGATCTTGAAGCACGCCAGCAGGTCAGTGTCCAGCGGCGTGTACTCCGGCATCCAATAGGTTTCGCGGTAATCTTTTACGCCCGCGCTGTAACTTTTATTCGCCATAGCGATCCTCCGGAAGGGTAAGGTTGGCATTGGGTTTGGGATCGACCTGGGGAAGGCCCCGTTTCGTCTCGGCCGATACTATACGTCCACCGTCCATCAAAGCAATTCAAAATAAGTGATGTTCACCATAAAGAAAGCCTTATGGATTAAACGATGATCCGATTCACATTCCATCAGCTCCGCGTCTTCAGCGCCGCAGCCGAGCTTCTCAACTACACCAAGGCAGCGGAGAAACTGCATCTTACTCAACCTGCAGTGTCAATGCAGATTCGGCAGCTGGAAGACAACGTCGACCTGCCCCTGTTCGAGCAGACCGGACGGCAACTGTACCTGACTGACGCCGGAAGGGAACTATATGGCTACGCCCAGCGTATCCTCGAGGTGGTCACCGAGGCCGAGGAAGTGCTTGAGGGCATGAAGGGCGTCCACCGTGGTCACCTGCGTGTCAGTGTCGCCAGTACCGCGAACTACTTCGTCGCCCGACTGCTGGCCGATTTCTCCAAGCGCTACCCGGGCGTGTCGATCAGCCTGGACGTGACCAACCGCCAACGTCTGCTGCGCCAGCTGGCAGACAACGAGGCCGACATCGTCATCATGGGCGAGCCGCCCACCGATGCCGACCTGGTCTCCGAGGCGTTCCTGGAGAACCCGCTGGTCGCCATCGCCGCGCCCGACCACCCGCTGGCCAAGCGCAAGGGCATTGCGCTGGAGGAGTTGGTGCAGCACCGCTTCGTGCAGCGCGAGTCGGCCTCGGGTACCCGCGCGGCGATCGAGCGCTTCTTCGAGGAGCACGGCTTCGCCGTCAAGCCGGGCCTGGAGATGCGCTCCAACGAGGCGATCAAGCAGGCAATCGAGGCGGGTCTCGGTGTGGGTATCGTTTCCCAGCACACGCTCGAGCTGGAACTGGAGACCGGGCGGCTGGTGGTCCTCGACGTCGAGGGTCTGCCGATCATCCGTCACTGGTACATGGTCCAGCGCCAGGGCAAGCGGGATACCCCGGTCATGCGCAGCTTCCACGATTACGTGCTCGAACAGGCCGAGCAGCAGGTGCGCCAGCCAGCCGGGGAGTAGGCGCACTCTGATCGCTCGCCATCGTTCCGATGCGAAAAAGGCCCGCCGTAACAGGCGGGCCTTTCGTTTGTGAGCGCGCGTGCGCGCGAAGGCTCAGCGTTGCTGGCGCTCTTCCTCGCGCACCAGCGGCGCCCAGAAGTTGCGCAACGCACCGACCGGTACCGGTTCGCGTGCCTTGAGGAACGGCTCGGCGGCGGGGACGAGGACCGGGTGGCGCTCGGTCATCAGGCGTATCCAGTGCAGGTCGCGGAAGGACAGATAGTCGTTGCTGAAGTGCGCCGGCAGGCCGACCCACTTGGCGATCGTCGCCGCCGGGGCCAGTGCCAGCCAGACGGCCATCGCGATCAGCGGCACGCCCACCCAGGGATGGCCGTATTCGGTGGTGTTGGCCAGCAGCGACCACTGCAGCATGAAGAATGCGCCGGCCAGCGCGATGCCACTGGCATACAGCCAGCGAAAGCGCAGGGTAATGTGGTAGACGTCCACCAGCCGGGCAATGAGCTCGGGCTGGTAGTCGAATTCGTCACGCAGATCGAGTGACTGCTGGGTCATCACGGACTCCTGGGTTCATGTCCCGGCCGGATGCGACAGGCGCAACCGTCATCGGTTCGCGCCACCCTCGTCCATGATGGTAGTGCAGTGCGGCCGGCCCGTCAGGTCGGGATACGGTCGAACACCAGAAACTGGTAGGCGTAGGGATTCGTGTTGTCCGGCTCGTGGCGGGTGACTTCCGTGAGCTCCCACTCGTCCGGCACGTAGACCGGGAAGTGGGCGTCGCCGGCGACTTCGACTTCCACCAGCGTCAGGTACATCCGGTCGGCGCGGGGCAGGTACTGGTAGTAGATGTTCGCCCCGCCCATCACCATCGCCTCCTCGCTTTCGTCGAGGTGCGACTCGGCCTCCGCCAGTGCCGCGTTGAGCGAATGCACGATGATCGCGCCCTCGGCGGTGAAACCCTCGTCGCGGGTGACCACAATGTTGGTCCGCCCGGGCAGCGGCTTGCCGATCGACTCGTAGGTCTTGCGCCCCATGATCAGGGGCTTGCCCATGGTCAGCTGCTTGAAGTGCTTGAGATCGGCCGGCAGCCGCCAGGGAAGCTGGTTGTTGCGACCGATGACCTGGTTGCGGGCCATCGCGGCGATGAGACTCACGCGCATGGGGGTTCCTGCCTGACGGCACGGTTGAAAATGGCTTCGGATCAACCGGCTAGTCTAGCCGAATCCCCCGGCCAGTTCACCTGCTTTCGCCGCTGTCGGGGGCTTGGCCGCTAGACCGCGACCTTGGCCTTGATGTGCGGGTGCGGGTCGTAGTCGACCAGTTCGAAGTCGTCGAAGACGAAGTCGTCGATCACGCGCCGCTCGGGATTGATGCGCATGGTCGGAAGACCGCGCGGCTCGCGGGTGAGCTGCAGGCGGGCCTGCTCGAGGTGGTTGTGGTAGAGGTGCGCGTCACCGAGCGTGTGGACGAACTCGCCCGGCTCGAGATCGCAGACCTGCGCGACCATCATGGTCAGCAGGGCGTAGCTCGCGATGTTGAACGGCACGCCGAGGAAGATGTCCGCGCTGCGCTGGTAGAGCTGGCAGGAAAGCTTGCCGTTGGCGACGTAGAACTGGAACAGCAGGTGGCAGGGCGGCAGGGCCATCTCGGGCACGTCCGCCGGGTTCCAGGCGGTGACGATCAGCCGGCGCGAGTCCGGGTTGGTCTTGATCTGTTCGATCACCTGGCCGAGCTGGTCGATGGTGCCGCCGTCGCGCGTCGGCCAGGAGCGCCACTGCGCGCCGTAGACCGGGCCGAGATCGCCGTTCTCGTCGGCCCACTCGTTCCAGATGCGCACGCCGTTGTCCTGCAGGTAGCGGACGTTGGTGTCACCGCTGATGAACCACAACAGCTCGTGGATGATCGAGCGCAGGTGCAGCTTCTTGGTGGTCAGCGCCGGGAAACCTTCCGAGAGGTCGAAGCGCATCTGGTGGCCGAAGACGCTGCGCGTGCCGGTGCCGGTGCGGTCGTCGCGGTCCACGCCATGGTCGAGGACACGCTGCATCAGGTCGAGATAGGCCTTCATTCGGAACTCGCGGTCGGTTGGTGGTGAGCGGGGCGATCCATGATACCGCGCCGGTACGCCCATGCCAGCAGGGCGAGTCCGGCCACGATCATGGGCGCGGAGAGGATGTGACCCATGGTGACCCAGCCGCCGGCAAGGTAGCCGATGTGGGCATCCGGTTCGCGGACGAATTCGACCGCGAAGCGGAACGTGCCGTAGCCGAGCAGGAACAGCCCGGAGACGGCCATGCGCGGCCTCGGCTTCATGGAGAACAGCCACAACAGGAGGAATAGCACCAGCCCTTCGAGAAATGCCTCGTAGAGCATCGACGGGTGGCGCGGTTCCGGTCCCGCACCCGGGAAGACCATGCCCCAGGGCAGGGTGGTCGGGCTGCCCCACAGTTCGGCGTTGATGAAGTTGCCGATCCGGCCGAAGAACAGCCCGATCGGCACCAGCGGGGCGATGAAATCGGTGACGGTGAAGAACGCCAGCCCCTGGGCGCGGGCATACAGGGCCATGGCCACCAGCACACCGAGCAGCCCGCCATGGAAGCTCATGCCGCCGTCCCATATGGCGAACAGGCTCAATGGCGAGTCGATCAGCATGCCCGGCTGGTAGAACAGCATGTAGCCGATCCGTCCGCCCAGGATCACGCCCAGCGCGCTGTAGAACAGCAGGTCGTCGACCTGTACCGGGTTGATCGGCCAGTCGGGGCGGCGGGCCCGCAGTCGGGCCAGTGCCCAGGCGCCGGCAAAGCCGAACAGATACATCAGGCCGTACCAGTGGATGGCCAGCGGGCCGATCTGCAGGGCGACGGGGTCGATGGCGGGGTAGTCCATGGGCACAGCCGTGATTGTGTGGGGGCGGTTGTGAAACGGACCCGAGTCTACCAGTATCCATCGACCGTGCCGGGAATCCCCCGGCTCATCCATTGCCGCGAGCGGAGCGAAGCCGATGAGCAATCCCCGCATGCAGAACGCCACCAGTCCCTACCTTCAGGCACATGCCGGCAACCCGGTCGAGTGGCGCGAGTGGAACCCGGAAACGCTGGAGTTCGCCCGCGAGCAGGATCGGCCGATCCTGCTGTCGATCGGCTATGCCGCCTGTCACTGGTGCCACGTGATGGCGCGCGAGAGCTTCTCGGATCTCGACATCGCCGCGGTGATGAACCGTCACTTCGTCAATATCAAGGTCGACCGCGAGGAGCGGCCCGATCTCGACAAGACGTTTCAGACCGCCCATGCGCTCCTGAACCAGCGCGGCGGTGGCTGGCCGCTGACCGCCTTTCTCAACCCGGACGACCTCAGCCCGTTCTTCATCGGCACCTATTTCCCGGCCGAGCCGCGTTACGGCATGCCGGGATTCGCCGACCTGCTCGAACGAGTGCACAGCGTCTACCGCGAGAAGGGTGATCAGACGCGCCAGCAGGGCGCGGCCGTGCATCAGGCGCTCGCCTCGTCGCCGCCGGGCAGCGACTCGCTGCCGCCGACTTCGAGCGTCGATGCCGCCCGCGAGCGGCTCGAGGAGGCGCTCGATAACGAGCACGGCGGGCTTGGTAGCGCGCCGAAGTTCCCGCAGCTGCCGCTGCTCGACTTCCTGCTCGACGAGGCGGCCTCGCGCGGCGCCGATGGCAGTGGGCGGCTGGACCATGCCGTGGCCGCCCTGCTCGACGGGGGACTGTTCGATCATCTCGACGGCGGCATCTTCCGCTATTGCGTCGATGCCGACTGGACCATCCCGCACTTCGAGAAGATGCTGGTCGACAACGCCCAGCTGCCGGCCACCTTGGCGCGTTTTGCGGTGATGGGCGACGACGGGCGGCGCGAGGTGATCGAGCGGCTGCTCGACCGCTCGATCGCCCATTTCCTGGCGCGGATGCAGTTGCCCGACGGCACCTATGCCGCCAGTCTCGATGCCGATACCCAGGGCGAGGAGGGCGCGACCTATCTCTGGACGCCCGACGAGGCAAGGCACGTTCTCGAGGAGGCCGGTATCGAGGCCGAGACGATCGAACAGTTCTTGAGTGATTATGGTCTCGACCGGCCGGCGAACTTCGAGGGCCGCTGGCATCTGGCCGCGGTGCGCCGCGCCGAACGCGTCGCCGATGTGCGGCCGCTCGATGCCGCCGTGCGCGCGCCCCTGCTCGAGCACCGCGACCGCCGGCCCCAGCCCAAGCGGGATGACAAGTCGTTGCTGGGGCTCAATGCCCTGCTGGCCACCGGCCTGATGCGTGCCGGCGGCCTTCTCGGGCGCGACGACTGGCTGGCGACCGGTCTCGACCTGCTCGACCGCCTGGTCCCCGCCGACGTTGCCGTGGCGGACCTGCCCACCGGGCGGCTGGGGGAGCGCGAGTCGGTGCCGGCGTTCCTCGACGATTATGCCGCGCTGCTGGAGGCCCAGGCCGAGGCGTTCTTCCGCGCGCCCGATGCCGGCCGGCTGGATCTGATCGAGTCGATCGTCGATGTTGTCCGCGAGCGCTTCGCTGACCAGAGCGGCGCCTTTCGTCTCAGTCACAGCGGACACGGCGCACCGGTCGGCAGCCTGGTGGTGTTCACCGACGATGCCCAGCCCTCCGGCAACGCCATCCTCGCCGATGCGCTCGCCCGGCTCGGGTATGCCCTGGGGCGTAGCGACTGGCTTGCCACGGCCGAGGGCATCTTCAAGGCTGCAGCCGGCTCGCTCGAGCGGGCGCCGCAGGCCCATCCCCGTCTGCTCGCCGCCCTGCGGCGCTTCCACCAGCCGGCCACGGTGGTGGTGATCAAGGCGCATGACATGGCCGACTGGCAAGGGGCCATCGATCAGCTGCGCGGACGAGGGATTGCCGTGCTGGCGCTGACCCACGACGACCTGCTGGCCGACAAGCCGCTGCCGGCGGGCGAGGGTGGTCTGGCCTACATTTGCCGCGGCACCAGCTGTCTGCCGCCGGAATCCGATCCCAGCGATCTGCTGGCCCGCTTCGACTGACTGTCATCCTGTCACCAAAACGCCACGCGCCGGTCACAAGACTGCCAACTCGTCTCCCTAGGCTTTCGCCCCGAACAGGCAATCGAAAGCCATCGCCAGGAGACGAGTCATGCAGCGAGACGAGGCAAGCCGGCGGGGCCGGCCGAGGGAGACCGGGGGGCTCGAGGTGGTCGTCGCGACCACGTCCGCCGAACGCGAGGCCTGCTACCGCCTGCGTTACCGGGTGTTCGTCGAGGAAATGGGAGCGAGCATTCCTCCGGGTCACGGGGGGCTGGAGCGCGATCGCTTCGATGCGCACTGTCACCACCTGTTGGTGCGCAACATGGCCTCCGGCGCGGTGGTCGCCTGCACTCGCGTGCTGACCGATACCCAAGCATGCCTGACCGGCGGTTTCTATTCCGAGCAGGAATTCAATCTCGCCGGCATCCGCGGCCTGCCGGGCCGGGTGATGGAGATCGGGCGGACCTGTGTCGATCCGGCCTGGCGTCGTGGCGGCACCATCGCCGCACTCTGGGCCGGGTTGGCGCGTTTCATGGCCGACAATCGCTTCGGTTACCTGATCGGCTGCGCCTCGATTCCGATGGACGACGGCGGGGCGACCGCCCGGGCGATCACCGACGATCTGCGTGAGCAACACCTCGCCCCGGCCGGGCGTCAGGTCCGTCCACGTCGGCCGCTACCGGCCCTCGTCGACGGCGCGGCCGACGCGTCAGGTCGGCTGCCGCCACTGCTGAAGGCCTACATGCGGCTGGGGGCGAAGATCGGGGGCGAGCCTTGCTGGGATCCGGCATTCGGCTGCGCGGACCTGTTCATCTCGCTGGAAAGCGGGGATCTGCAGTCGCGCTACCTGCGCCATTTCGTCGAGCGACGCCGCGATGTCGAACCCCGGCGCCGTCACATCGCGGCCTGAGGGGCAGGTTCCCTAGTCCTCGGGCTGGGCCTTGCCGCAGTAGGGGGCAAGCTCGCCGGCCAGGGCCTCGAGGCCGAGGCGTATCTCGCGCAGGTCGAGCTGGCGACCGGTGGGGACGGGGGTTTCGGCGGGGGCGGCCGGTACGGCCTCGAGGTGGAGTTCGCTCTGCTGCACCGTGTTGGTGTCGGAGCGGGGGTCGGCGTGCGGGTCGAGCTGCAGCAGGTTGCCGCCGCTCTGGCTGATGCGTTCGCGCATGTCGCGTACGGCCTCGAGCGCACTGGAGGACTCGCGCGAGGAGGCCTTGGGCAGGGCGGCGAGTTGCTGACGGGCGCCGGCGATCGTGAAGCCCTGTTCGTAGAGCAGGGTGCGGATCAGACGGATCAGTTCGATGTCGTGGCGCTGATAGTAGCGGCGGTTGCCGCGACGCTTGATCGGCTTGAGCTGTTGGAATTCCTGCTCCCAGTAACGCAGCACGTGCGACTTGACGTCACACAACTGGCCCACTTCCCCGATGGTGAAATACCGCTTGCTGGGGATGGGCGGGAACGTGAATTCAGTCTTGCTCTGGGCCTTCATAGGCTTCCACCAGCGACTTGAGTTTCTGGCCGGCGCGGAAGGTCACCACACGGCGGGCGGTGACCGGGATCATCTCCCCGGTACGCGGATTGCGACCGGGGCGCTCGTTCTTGTCCCGCAACTGGAAGTTGCCGAAGCCAGAGAGCTTGATGTCCTCGCCCGATTCCAGCACCTGTCGCATCTCCTCGAAGAACAGGTCGACGAAGTCCTTGGCCTCGCGCTTGTTGAGGCCAAGTTCGTTGTGCAGCGTTTCTACCAGATCCGCTTTCGTAAGAGCCATGTAAATCGGTTCCCGGGTTCAAGTCAACCGCGCAGCTCGACGTCGTGCTGGCGGAGGTGTTCGAGTATGTGGTTGATTGTATCGGTAATTTCGTCGTCGGTGAGGGTGCGCTCGTCATTCTGGAACACGAGCTTCACCGCGAGCGACTGGTGTCCCTCGGCCACGCCCTCGCCGACATAGCGGTCGAACGGTTCGATATCCCGCAGGAATTCGCCGCCGGCCGACCGGATGGCGGCAGCCAGATCGCTGAATGCCAGGGTGGTCGGGGTGACCAGTGCGAGATCCCGGCGGATGCGCGGGAACTTCGACTGCGGCGCACTCTGCGGCAGCGGCCGCTCGTCGATGCCGGCCAGCGACAGGCGCGCGGCAAAGACCGGGCCCTTGAGGTCGAAGGCCTTGAGCGTGTCGGGGTGCAGGGCGCCGATCTCGCCGACCGCGTGGCCGTCGATCAGGATCTCGGCGGCCTGGCCGGGGTGCAGCGCCGGGTGCTCGCAGGTCCGGAAGGCCAGTGCGTCGCCCAGACCCAGCCCTTCGAGCAGGTCCTCGAGGTCACCCTTGATGTCGTAGAAATCCATCGAGCGGGTGGCCTGGCCCCACTGCTCGGGGGCGGCGAGACCGGCGGCGACGAAGGCCAGCTCGCCGGTCTCGCGTGCCGCCTCGGCGGTGGAGCCGGCGAAGCGGTGGCCGGTCTCGAACAGGCGAATCGCCGGCTGCTGGCGCTTCTGGTTGTGGGCGACCGCCTCGAGAAGGCCCGGCCAGAGGCTCTGGCGCATGACCGCCATCTGCGAGGCGATCGGGTTGGCCAGCTCGATCGCCGGGCTGTCCGGGGTGATCACGGCATCGAGATCGCGGTCGACGAAGCTGTAGGTGATCGCCTCGAAGTAGCCGCGGTCGGCCAGGAGGTCGCCGATGCGCGTGATGGTGTTGTCGGTGGCCGCCGGCAGACCGATCTCCGGAGTCATGCGGGTGATCGGTGCGCGGAAGTTGTCGTAACCGATCAGCCGCGCCAGCTCCTCGAGCAGATCCTCGGGGATGGCCAGATCGAAGCGGCGGGTCGGCGGCACCACGGTGAGCGTGTTGCCATCCGCCGTGACCTCGCAGCCCAGGCGGGTCAGCAGGTCGGCGGCGCGGTCGGTGGCCACCGGCAGGCCCAGGCGACGTTCGGCCCAGTCCATGTCCAGAGTGATGGCTGCCGGGGCGGGCAGCTCGCGCCCCCCGGCCGCCTCGACCACCGGGCCGGCCTTGCCGCCGAGCATCTCGGTGATCAGCTGCGCGGCGCGGTCGATCGCCTGACGGGGCAGGCTCGGGTCGACGCCGCGTTCGAAGCGGAAGGCGGCATCGGTGGTCAGGCCGAAGCGCCGCGCGCGGCCGGCGACCGCCTCGGGGGTGAAGTGGGCCGATTCGAGCACGATGCGGCGGGTCTCGCCGGAGACACCCGAGGGCTGGCTGCCGATGATGCCGGCCAGCGCGATCGGGTTGCTGGCATCGGCGACCACCAGGCAGTCGTCTTCGAGGGCCAGTTCCTGCTCGTTCAGGCCGACCATTTTCTCGCCGGCCTTGGCCCAGCGCACGCGGATGTCACCGTCGAGCCGGTCGGCGTCGAAGGCGTGCATCGGCTGGCCGGTCTCGAGCATGACGTAGTTGAGGAGATCGACGATCGGCTCGACCGTCGAGACGCCGGCACGACGCAGGCGCTCGGCGATCAGCATGTCGGTGTCGCCGCGGGCCGGGACGTCCTCGATCACCTGGGTGAGGTAGATCGGGCAGGCATCGTTCGCCTCGATGGCCGCCGCGCGGCTCGAGTCGATGGTCGCCGCCGGGGCGCCGGTCTCGGGGGCGGCCAGCGTGGCGTCGAACAGGGCGCTGCACTCCTGGGCGAGACCCGCGATCGACAGGACATCGCCGCGGTTGGGAGTGATGCCCAGCTCGATGATCGCGTCGTCGAGATCCAGCCACTCGCGCAGGTCACGGCCCACCGGCGCATCGTCCGGCAGTTCCAGCAGGCCGTCACGGACACTGGCGAGCCCGATCTCGTCGCCGCCGCAGAGCATGCCGTGGGACGGCTCGCCGCGCAGCTTGGCCTTCTTGATCTTCATCCCGTTCGGCAGGGTCGCGCCGACGCGGGCCAGTGGCGCCTTGAGGCCCTCGCGGACGTTAGGCGCACCGCAGACGACCTGCCAGGTGGTCTCGCCGTCGAAGACCTCGGTGACGCGCAGCTTGTCGGCGTCCGGGTGCGGGCGGACGGTCTTCACCTCGCCGACGACGACGTTGTCGAAGGCCGGGGCGGCCGGCTCGATCGCGTCGACCTCAAGGCCGGCCATCGTCAGGCGGTGGGCCAGTTCCTCGGTAGAGGCCTCGGGGTCAATCCAGGTTCTCAGCCAGTTCTCGGAAAAAAGCATCGCGTGTCAGGTCCTCGGGCCTTGGTCCGGTCGGCCGTCCTTGCTGGCGGCCGGGCACACAAATCATTCATGCCCGGCCGTGGTCGGCCGGGCGGGAATCGGGTTTACTGGAACTGCTGCAGGAAGCGCAGGTCGTTCTCGAAGAACGCGCGCAGGTCGTCGACCCCGTAGCGCAGCATCGCCAGGCGCTCGACGCCCATGCCGATGGCGAAACCGCTCACCTCGGCCGGGTCGTGGCCCACCGAGCGCAGCACGTTGGGGTGGACCATGCCGGCGCCCAGCACTTCGATCCAGCCGGTCTTCTTGCATACGCGGCAGCCGTCGCCACCGCAGTGGACGCACTGGATGTCGACTTCCGCGGACGGCTCGGTGAAGGGGAAGAACGACGGGCGCAGGCGGATCGGCAGGTCCTCGCGCTCGAACAGGGCGGCGAGGAAGGTTTCCAGCGTGGCACGCAGGTCGGTGAAGCGCACGTTCTCGTCGAGGTAGAGCACCTCGATCTGGTGGAACATCGGCGAGTGCGTCATGTCCGAGTCGCAGCGGTAGACGCGACCGGGGGCGATCACCTTCAGCGGCGGCTTGGTTTCCTGCATGGCGCGGATCTGCACCGGCGAGGTGTGGGTGCGCAGCAGGTGGTTGGCGTCGAAGTAGAAGGTGTCGTGCATCGCCCGGGCCGGGTGGCTCTCGGGGATGTTCAGGGCGGTGAAGTTGTGCCAGTCGTCCTCGATCTCCGGCCCTTCGGCGACGCGGAAGCCCATCGCCTGGAAGATGGCGGAGACCCGCTCGGTGATCTGGGTGACCGGATGCTTGGCACCGGGCGGACGACGACGGCCGGGCAGGGTGACGTCGATGGTCTCGGCATTGAGCTTGGCCTTGAGTGCCTCGGCCTGCAGCGTCTCGCGACGGCCCTTGAGCGCGCCGATGACGCGATCCTTGACCGCGTTGATGGCCGCACCCTGCGTCTTGCGCTCCTCGGGGTCGAGCTGGCCGAGGGTCTTCATCTGGGCCGTGATCGAGCCTTTCTTGCCGGTGTATTCCACCCGCAGGGCTTCCAGCGCGTCGAGGCTGTCGGCCGCCTCGATGCGAGCGAGTGCGTCGTTCTCCAGGGCGTCCAGGGAGTTGCTCACCGCCTACGTGCTCCTATCGGTTCGGTTTTCTTTGCCACCCTTTGCCGGAAATCCGTGTCGGACGGCTGTCCGGCAAAGGGCGTTATTGTGGCGTAAAAGCCAGTAAAATCAATGCCTTCAACGAAAAAAGGCGCCACGGGGCGCCTTCGAGAAGAACGGGGGTGGGGTGGTGCAGGACCACCCCGTTCCCTGACTGATCGAAATCAGCCGGCCAGGGCGGCCTTCGCCTTCTCGGCCAGGGCGGCAAAGCCCGGCTTGTCGTGCACCGCGATGTCGGCGAGGACCTTGCGGTCGACCTCGACGTTGGCCTTGTTCAGGCCGTCGATCATCCGGCTGTAGGACAGGCCGTTGTTGCGCGCCTCGGCGTTGATACGGGCGATCCACAGGCCGCGGAATACGCGCTTCTTCGCGCGACGGTCACGGTAGGCGTACTGACCCGCCTTGATGACCGCCTGCTTCGCGGAGCGGTAGGTACGCGAACGGGCACCGTAGTAGCCCTTGGCCTTGTTCAGGACCTTCTTGTGCTTGGCATGGGCGGTTACGCCACGCTTTACTCGTGCCATGGTCTATCTCCTCACTTCTTGCCGTAGGGCATCATGCGATCGACGAGCTGAACGTCGGCCTCGTGTACGTAGGCCGGCGAGCCCAGCTGACGCTTCCGCTTGGACGACTTCTTGGTGAGGATGTGACGCAGGTGCGACTGACGACGCTTGACGCCACCGGCGGTGATCTTGAACCGCTTGGCAGCCCCGCGATTGGTCTTGATCTTGGGCATGATCGACTCCAGTTCTGGCTAGTTTTTTGAATACCCGGCCACGTCGGAGTGTTTAACGTGCGCGGGCGACTTTGCCGTTGCCAGCCTTCCGGTTCCGCAGGGCGGAATGCCGGGGCGGCAAAACGGCGCATGATGATACCCGATATGGTGCGACGCCGCAACGAAAAAACCCGCCGGCGAGGGCGGGTCTGTCGGGCTCTCGGTATCGAACCGGGCGTTACTTGCCGGAACGCGGCGCCATTACCATGGTGGCCTGGCGGCCTTCCATGCGCGGCCGCTGCTCCACGGTGGCCAGTTCGTCCAGGTCCTCCGAGATGCGTTCGAGCAGCTCGGCACCCAGATCCCGGTGGGCCATCTCTCGACCGCGGAAGCGCAGGGTGATCTTCACCTTGTCGCCGGCGTTCAGGAAGCGCTGGGCGTTGCGCAGCTTGACCTGGTAGTCGTGATCTTCCGTCCCGGGACGGAACTTCACTTCCTTGACCTCGATCTGCTTCTGCTTCTTGCGCGCCTCGGCCGCCTTCTTGCTCTGCTGATACTTGAACTTGCCGAAGTCCATGATCTTGCAGACCGGCGGCTTGGCCGTCGGCGAGACCTCGACGAGGTCCATGCCGGCTTCGGCAGCGCGATCCTTCGCCTCATCGGTTGCGATGACGCCTACCTGCTCGCCGTTCTCGTCGACGAGCCGGACTTCCCGAATAGTGATCTGGTCGTTGATCCGTGGGTCGTCGCTTTTGCCTGGACCCTTTCCGCGTTGTTGAGCGATGTTCGTACCCTCCAATCAGGTTTGAACGAGAATAGTACCCCAGAGCGACCCGCTCCGGGAGGTTTGGCCAAAAAATTAGCATATAAGGGAAGATCTGCACGAATCCGATGCCACTCTGGCCTCGCGAGTCGTGCGTGATCAAGGCGCGATGTTGCCGGCGTGGCCGCGGCCACGTCAAGACATCGCAACGCGGGGCACGGGCGACTCGCCAGGCCCCGCCGGGCGCATCCCGAGTCGGGCATCTGCTGCGTTATCGTCCTTGGAAAGAGAATGCTCTTCCGCGGCGGACGAACGCCTTGCATCTGACCGGCTCGGGGCGCGCAGAGCGGTATCGGATTCGCGCAGACCTTCCCGAACCGCGATGGTTTCCAACCGCGGCCTGTCTGGCCGGGCTTACTGGTGCTCGGCGATCTCGCCCTTGAGGCGCTCGATCAGCTCATCGACCTTGATCGAGCCGAGGTCCTCGCCCGACCGGGTGCGCACGGACACCGAGTCGGCGTCGATCTCGCGATCGCCGGCAACCAGCAGGTACGGCACCCGCTCGAGGGTGTGCTCGCGGATCTTGAAGCCGACCTTCTCGTTGCGCAGGTCGGCTTCCGCGCGCAAGCCCGCGGCCTTGAGGCGCTCGGCGACCTGGCCGACGTACTCGGCGTGCTTGTCGGTGATGCCCATGGTGACCGCCTGGACCGGGGCGAGCCACAGCGGCATCTGGCCGGCGTGGTGCTCGATCAGGATGCCGATGAAGCGTTCCATGGAGCCGACGATCGCCCGGTGCAGCATGACCGGGTGCTTGCGCTCGCTGTTCTCGTCGACGTAGGTCGCGCCGAGGCGCTCGGGCATCATGAAGTCAACCTGGATGGTACCCAGCTGCCAGGTCCGGCCGATGGCATCCGAGAGGTGGTACTCGATCTTCGGCCCGTAGAAGGCGCCTTCGCCCGGCAGTTCCTCCCACTCGACGTTCGCCGCGCGCAGCGCGCCGCGCAGGGCCTCCTCGGCCTCGTCCCAGACCTCGTCGGCGCCCATGCGCTTGACCGGACGGGTGGCGATCTTCACCTGCACGTCCGAGAAGCCGAAGGTGTCGTAGACCTCGAGTGCCTGGCCGTGGAAGGCGCGCACCTCGGACTCGATCTGCTTCTCGGTGCAGAAGATGTGGCCGTCGTCCTGGGTGAAGCCGCGCACGCGCAGGATGCCGTGCAGCGCCCCCGAGGGCTCGTTGCGGTGGCAGGAACCGAACTCGCCGTAGCGGATCGGCAGGTCACGGTAGGAGTGCAGGCCGTGGTTGAACACCTGGACGTGGCCCGGGCAGTTCATCGGCTTGACCGCGTAGGTGCGCTTCTCCGACTCGGTGAAGAACATGTTTTCCTGGTAGTTGTCCCAGTGGCCGGATTTCTTCCACAGGGACACGTCCAGAATCTGCGGGCACTTGATCTCCGCGTAGCCCGAGCGGCGGTACATGTCGCGCATGTAGCTCTCGACCACCTGCCAGATCGCCCAGCCGCGCGGGTGCCAGAACACCAGACCCGGCGCCTCGTCCTGGAAGTGGAACAGGTCGAGCTGCTTGCCGAGACGACGGTGATCGCGCTTCTCGGCCTCCTCGCGCTGCTTCAAGTAGCGCTTCAGTTCCTTCTCGGAAGCGAAAGCGGTGCCGTAGACGCGGGTGAGCATCTCGTTGTCCGAGTCGCCGCGCCAGTAGGCGCCGGCCACCTTCAAGAGCTTGAAGGCCTTGAGCTTGTTGGTGTGCGGCACGTGCGGGCCGCGGCAGAGATCGGTGAAATCACCTTGGGTGTAGAGCGTCAGCTGCTCCTCGCCCGGGATGTCCTTGATGATCTCGACCTTGTAGTCCTCGCCCAGGTCCTTGAAGAAGCGCACCGCGTCGTCGCGCTCGATCACGCGGCGTTCGAGCTCGTCGCCCTCGGCGGCCAGCTCGCGCATGCGGGTCTCGATCTTCTCCAGGTCCTCGTCGTTGAAGGGGCGGTTGAAGGCGAAGTCGTAGTAGAAGCCCTGGTCGATGACCGGGCCGATGGTGACCTGCGCCTCGGGGAACAGCTGCTTGACCGCCTGCGCCATCAGGTGCGCGGTGGAGTGGCGGATGATCTCGACGCCCTCCTGGTCCTTCGCCGTGACGATGGCGATGTCGGCATCGTCCTCGACGGTGCGCGACAGATCGACCAGCTTGCCGTCGATCTTGCCGGCCACGGCCGCCTTGGCCAGGCCCGGGCCGATGTCGGATGCGATTTCCGCGAGCGAGACCGGGTGGTCGAACGTGCGCTGACTGCCGTCGGGTAGCGTGATAGTCGGCATGTGCCCTCCTGAGAAGCACTTGGGATGCCAGTGGCGGGCCCTACCAAAGCCCGCGTATGCATCCGCGTGGGTAGAAGGGTGCGGACAGCATGGACCGTCGAGACGCACCCGGCTAACGGTATTTGAGGGCCGGGATAATACCAGAGCGAGGTGCCGACGGGGAGGGTGGTCGCCCGGCTCAGGAGGCGGTTATTGAGGGCGCTCAGCCGACCAGGCCGAGCAGCAGGGAGATGATCGCTACGACACTCAGCGTGATGCGTAGCTGGTAGAACCACCGCCGGATCCAGCCGCGTTGGCGGGCTTCCCAGTCGAGCAGGAGCATCAGCGCATAGCCCATCATCAGCATCCACGTCGCGGAAAACGGTCCCATGAGCAGTGCGGGCCAGGCCCAGAGCGACGGCAGGGCGCTCAGCCAGATCCAGCCACCGGTCTGCTTGGCCAGCGCGATACCCCAGTAGATCCCGCCGAGAAAACTCAGGATCAGGGCGGCATAGGTGTGCTGGACCGTGAGGGCCGCCTCGGTCGCGCTCGGCTGCCACCACATCACCAGTAGCGGGACGACGAGGGGAGCCAGCCCGGCATAACCGGCCAGACGGGCGTGGAAAGCAGCGGTCTGTTCAAGGGATCGGACCATGGCGCCTCCTCGTAAACGTCCGGCGATGCGCCACATGAGCCTAGACCGTGCCGACGCTGAGTGTGCGAATAATGGCGAAGAAATCCGACTGGCAGCCGGACACGAAAAAGCCCGGCGAGCATGCTGCTGCCGGGCTTCCAGTGTTGGTAGGCGCGATTGGATTCGAACCAACGACCCCCACCATGTCAAGGTGGTGCTCTAACCAACTGAGCTACGCGCCTGTCGTTCAGTGGGAGCGCATTCTACCGCCTCGCGGCGGGCTGTCAAGCGTGATTTGTCGCTCTCCTCTTGCACCTCGTTGGCGATTCATACATGCGCTGCGGGATGCCTGAGGAGGCGAGGGATCTGCGCTACGCTTGCGCGCGATGCCTCTCGTTACAAGACGGTTCGAATCCACACGATGGTTATGAACAGCGAACCATATGTCTGGCCACGCTCCACGATTTGCATGCGCCCGGTGTCGGTGGACGTAAGGTCGATCGCTGCTGACATCTACCGCCGGGCGTGTCGCGTCAGCTTCGAGGAGCCGGGCTTCTGTGTGCTCAATGTCGGTCACGAGATCGATTCCGTCGCGTTCCGACAGTTGATGGTGGACCTCAAGCGCGAAATGGCGGCGATTCACGAATCCACCACCGGCAAAACCCTGGCGTATCGTTCGGCCGCCCGCTTCGATCAGCAAGAGACAACACGGCCGCATCTGGACGGCGGGCCGGACGAGTCCTTGCTGATGCTCGGCTACGAGCCTTCGGAAATCGATTCCGAGCTCGAGATCTCTGACTACGCCAAATGCGCGTTTGATCTTGGCATCTCGCCAAAGGCGTTCATGGCCGAATACAACCCCATGTTCAAGCCGGGTTATGACATGTTGCGCCCCTACACAACGAGTATCCCCTGCTTTTCCAAAACCGACTATCAGATCGTCTGCATCAACAACTCGTGTTCGGCCTACTCCGAGTCGCAATCGGCGTGGCAAGGCGTCCTTCACACAGCGACGATTCTGACACCCGACGAAACGAGTTCCCGTGTGATCAACTCCACAATGATCGCTTCGGTGCCGGCGGGCACGGCGGACAAGATCGATGCCGAGGAGCTAAGCGATTTCGTTTCCACGTCCGTGGTGAGTCGCTGAGATTGCTGGAGCCGAAACGGCGAAAAGGACGCATTGCCGAGCCAAGGGTGTCGTCGTCACGACGAGCAGCTGTAATGGGATATCCCACCGACGTGGAACAGGGATGAGGCCTTGAGGCGGTAGTATTTTTCCTGCACCGTTTTTGACTGCTCCGCGTATGGGTTGGTCATCACGTCCTGCAGTTCCCTGATTTGCGAATAATCGCCGGCCGCCGCTTGTCGATACGCGGGCATGAGAAACCATTCTCTCAAGGTGTATTTCGGGTTGACCTTTTTCATGGCCTTGGAGATCTCGTCCCGCCTTCTAGCCAACTCGGTTGCCGACTGGGTGTCATTGTCGACGCCGATGAGCCTTCTCCACTTGGTCAGCCACTCGGACCAGCGCTCTTCGGTCGCCTGGGCATCTTCCGCCGACGGGGTGTTTGAGCCCCCCAGATCGGCATAGAAGCTCTTCTTGAGCGGCTCGATGCTTTCGGGAATCGCCGAAAGCTCGCGGAAAAAGATCGTGTAGTCCACCGGGGTGGTGGTCATCAGCGTTTGCAGTTCGACGAACAACTCGGCGTTGACCGATGCCAGGCCCAGCTTGCTGGCCCACATCCGTTCCAGTTTCTCGCCCATCACCTTGGCGAAGTCGTCCTGAATCGCGTCCAGTCGCTCGATGGCTCCCGGATCGTCATCCAGCAGGGGGCGCAGTGCCGTGCAGAATGTGCGGAAATTGCGTTCCGCGGCGGCGGGCTGGTTGGAAAAACAAAAATGACGCCCGCCGCCGGTCCAGGGTTGAAAGTAGAGGTCGAAGACCTCGCAAAACCCGAATGGGCCGTAGTCGAGCGTAAAGCCGCCGGCCGCGCAGTTGTCGCTGTTGAAGTTGCCCTGGCAGTAGCCAACCCGAATCCAGTCGGCAACCAGCGAGGTGAGCCGGTCTCGGAACGCGTACGCAAGCGAGATGATCTGCTGGCCGAGCCCCGTCTCTGGATCCACGATATCCGGATATTCCCGCTCGATCAGGTGCGAGACGAGCGCTTCGAGTTCTTCCCTGGCCTTCGGGTGGGCCTGCTTGCGAACGCGGCGACTGAAGAGCTCGAGCTGGCCGACCCGGATGAACGAGGGTGCCACCCGGGTGGAGATGGCAACGGGTTCCCTCACCAGCGTGTCGGGGTTCATGGCGTTGCTGCCATCCGAGTACCAGGGCCGATCGACGGTTTCGGTTTTCGAAACGTACAGGCTCAATGACCGCGATGTCGGCACCCCAAGGGCGTGCATGTGCTCCTGGGCGAGGAACTCGCGAACGCTGGAGCGCAATACCGCGCGCCCATCCGCGCCCCGGCAGTAGGGCGTGCGACCCGCACCTTTCAGTTGCATCTCCCATCGTTTGCCGCGGGTCACGACCTCGAGTACGGAAATGGCTCGGCCGTCGCCGTAACCGTTGCCGGTCTGAAACGGGCACTGACAGTCGAACTCCGTGCCGTAGATGGACAGGGCGTAGCCAGAGGCCCAGCCGACACGGCTCATCGTCTCGGGGACGACGGAAAGGTCGCCGGAAAACAGGCGGACGAACCCGTCGGAACGGGCCAGATGCTCGTCGAAGCCCAGGTCGCGGAAAAGCGCTCGACCGTGAGCGACGTACTCCGGGTTCTCGATCGGGGTCGGCTTGACGGGGACGTAATGCCCGGAGAAAACCTGTCGCGGTGCGTGGTCGATGCCATCGCTCGTCGCGTCCGGATCGCGGTTGAGCGTTTCCATCAGGGAGTAGTCGACGACGTCGGCGAGTTCCTCGAGGCTCGAGATGGGCGCGCGCGTTTCGGGCGAGTGTGCCTGGTTCTGTTGTTGGGTCTGTTCTTGGCTCATGGGTGTTCCCGGGTGCACCTGGTGACGAACGGTCGGTTACGTTGGGGCGAGTTGGGATATCGCTGTTGTTGGCCGGCCAGGTGGGGTGGTGTCGGTACGCGTGCCGTGTCGACAGGCAGGTAACCGTCAATACGTGGGCATGCCGCTATCGACTTGCGCGGCCCAGGCATCGACGCCGCCGGTGAGGTTGATCACGTCGGAGAATCCCTGCTGTTCCAGGAACAAGGCAACCTGCATGCTGCGCATGCCATGGTGGCAAATGCAGACGATCGGCCTATCTGGCTCCAATTGTTCGACATGTGCCGGGACGGTGTTCATCGGCATCGTCCGTGAGCCGTCGATATGACAGAGCTGGTACTCCCACGGTTCTCGCACATCGAGTAGCACCGGGGCCGTGCTTGCCCGGTCGTCGAGCCAGGTGGCGAGTTCTTTTGCCGTTATGTTTCGCATGGATTGGGCATGTCGTTGCAATTGGGTCTTAGGGCAATGGCGCCGGTGAGTGGGCGCTGGGTGGTTTTGCGCACGTTAACAGCGAACCACTTCTGCGGACGATGGCATTCGACAAGCGGTGGCCCGGTGAGCGCGATCGTTTCTTCTGAGCGCGATCGTTTCTTCACTGGCTCGCGTGTCACCGAGCGTCGATTACCCGGCCGTTGTGATGGGTGCCCGCTTCAGGGGAGCGAGTGCCGCGATGTGCTCGGGGGACAGGCCGCAACAGCCTCCGATGATCTGCGCGCCCTGTTCGACCCATCCCTCGGCATAGCGGCGCAGCTCGCGGGGCGCGATCACGTCCTCGAACTGCCAGTGTGGGGAGGTGAAATACCCGGAGTCCGGGTAGGCCATGAGGGGACCGTCAAAGCGACTGCGCAGGATCTCCAGGCCATCGGCTATCAGGTTCGACGGCGTGTGCATGATGCCGGCCGCGTCGATTTGCCAGTTATCGAGGATCGAGACGATATCCGCGAACGGGATGTCCTCCCCCGGCCCGAAGCCGAGCAGCTCGCCCGCCTCATTGCGCCGCGCCGAGAACCCGGCCCAGACGGGCAGGCCGGTTTCCGCGGCCGCCTCGAAGATGAGCGGCATCCGTTCCGGGTCGTACATCATCTCGAGCAGGAGCAGGTCGCAGCCCTCGTCGCGGAGCAGCAGCGCCTGCTCGCGAACCGCCTCGGCCATCTGGCCGAGGCTGATGGCGCCGCTGTTCGGCCGGGCCGAGCCCGTCGCGATCGGCCCGCGGTGGGAGAGTGACCCGGCGACCATCACCTCGGGCCGGCCACATCTCTCCCTGGCCCAAAGCGCGGCCCGGACCGATGCGCGGTTGACCTCCTCGAACCGATCGCCGAGGCCGTCGAGTGCGAGGAGCGCGCGCGAGGACGAGTACGTGTTCGCCGTGATGATGTCCGCGCCGGCCTCGATGTAGTCCCGATGGATGGCCTCCAGTGTCTCGACATGGTCCAGCGAGGCCCGGCCGCACCACGCGTTGGTGCTCATCGGCACGCCACGCTTTTCCAGCTCGGTGCCGGTCGCGCCGTCAAGCAGCCTGACTTCGCCCTCGCGTAACGCCGTGTAATTCATCGTGATGCCACTCCGCATCGCCTGACTGTCCGGTTCATTGTGGCAGACGCGGACGGCGCCGACCGGACGCCTCACAGCACCGAGGCAGCTCGAAGCCCCTGGCTCAGAACTGATAGCCGAGAATCGCCATTGCCCCGTGGTCGACGTTGCCCGCGGGCTGGTTGGGGGCGTTCTCCATGCGAATGGCGTTGATGCCCAGCAGGGTCTTCTTGCCGAGGCGCTGGCGGTAGCCGATTTCGTAGTTTGTCGGGGTGTCGGCGGCCGAAAGGGGAACGGTCTCGTGGCGGTAGATGACGTCGCCGTCGCGGCTGCGGTCGGCGGCCAGCTTCAAGTCGGCGGCGCCGCTGGTCAGGTGCATCGGCTGGCTGGCGACGAAGGCGATCTGCTTGCGGCCGTCGTCGAAGCCGTAGCTCGCACCGATGGCGAGTTGCTCGACGTCGGCATCCAGGCGGGTGATCAGGCTGCGGTCGAACTGCGCCTGCGCCTCGCCGGCCTGGTAGCTGGCGAACGCGGAGAACGGACCGAGGCGGGCGTTCAGGCCCAGTTGCATCAGGCCGATGGCCGAGCCCGAATGCGTGGAAAAGCCGCCCATGCCGCTCATGCCGAGAAAGCCCGCGCTTTCGTCGAGCCACGCGTAGCCGGCGGTCAGGTCGAGTCCGTCGGCCAGCTCGGCCCTGAGACCCACCGCGGCGTTGCTGATCCGGTTGGCCGCCCCCGTCGGATCGAGCGACAGGCGTTTCTCGCCCTGCCAGTAGCGCGAGGTCAGTGAGAGCAGGGGCGCAAGGGGCAGTTCGACGCTCATGCCGTTGGCGGAGTCGATCTGGTTCGCCATGGGGGTGTTGCCGGCGTAGGAAACCATGGCCATGCCGGGCGAAGCACCGGTCCCGGGTGCGGAGGTGCCGTGCCCGAAGTGGTAGGCCTCGACGTTCAGGCCGCTGCCGGCATCGGTGCCCACGGCCGCGAGGCTCAGCCGGCCCGAGCCATCGATATGCACTCGCTGGACGGCGCCGGTGGCCTCGTCGCGGGAGGTCGCCCGCCTGGCCAGCCCGTTCGCGAGGAATTCGCTCATCCGGTAGCCGAGCCCCTGGGTCGGGTCGCTGGCCGCCTGAACCATGCCGGAGAGATCGGCGGTGTAGTTGCGCCCGAGCTCGTCGAACACCTCGACGCGCGAGGCGGCCGCGGCAATCTGATCGGCCGTATCGCCGAGCCCGGCGGGCAGGAGCAGTCCGGAGGTGGTGATCGACGAGCCGGCATCGGGATCGCTGCCATCCGGAACGCTGGCGGTCGTGGCCACCGAGAGCACACCTTCGGGCGCCAGGGCGGCTTCGATGTCCAGCCGGCCCTGGCCGTAGGTATAGAGCCCGCAGTCGATGTCGTCGGAGGCGCCGCAGGAGGTGTCGCCGTAGTCGTCGCCCCCGGCGTCGTTGCGATTGGCGAATTCCCGGTCGGTGGTGTCGAGCAGCCGTTGCGCGGCCTGCACGGGGGTGAAGTGGTCCCACTTCGACAGGATCGTCGCCATGGCCGCCGAGACGATCGGGGCGGCGAACGAGGTGCCCGTGCCGGTGCCGTAGGCATCCGGCGCGCTGTTCGCGATAGCCACGGTGTGCGTGCCCTGCGTGACCAGGAAGCGGTCCTGGACCAGGGGGTTGTCGCCGGCGAAGTTGGAATAGCTTGCCAGCTCGTCACCGTCCAGGGCGCCGACTACCAGGTACTGGTCGACCAGGGTGTTGGCCTCGTTCACGTCGGCGTTCCAGGTCGAGCCGACCTTATCCGAATAGCTCTCGGCGTCGTTGCCGGCCGACGAGATCAGCACGGCGCCCGAGTTGACGAACTTGTCGATCTGCTGTCGCTCGGTGGACGTGGTCGGATAAACCTGTCGGGCGGTCACCGCGTCGAAGGTATAGCTCAGGTTGGCGACCCGGTTGCCGTTGTCGACTAGGTCACTCATCGCTTGGGTGATCCAGCCGACGGTGGTGATGTCGCCGCTGGCGGCGTCGGAGACGTCGTAGACGGCGAGCTGCGAGTTGCCGGAGTAGGCGAGGGTCTTGCCGGCAATCAGCGAGCCGACCGCGGTGCCGTGGCTGCTCTCGTCGCTGACGTCGTTGGGGTCGGAGCAGCCCGACCCGCCCGTGTTCGTGCACCAGTTGGACGCCGAGTCGGTGGTCGTGGTGACGATCGGCTTGCCCACCGGGTTGTCCCCCTGGAATTCGTCGTGGTTCAGGTCCAGGCCGGAGTCGATCAGGGCGACCACTTCCGAGGGGTTGCTGACCCCGGAGTTGCTTTCCGTGATGGTCGCCGCCGGCTGGACCGGGGTGAAGGTGTAGCTGCCGGTATCCGAGTCACCCGGCGGTGGGGTCGCGCCGCCGCCCCCGCCGCCACAGGCGGTCAGCAGCAGGAGGGAGACCGCCGCCATGCCGGCCCCGATGGCACGTCTGAGCGGGATCATCGCTGCCTGTCCTTGCTCGGAGCGAGGTCGTCCGGCACGCAACGGCCGGCATCGAGCACGAACTGATCGTCGGCCGTGCGGTACCAGATGCCGGTGTCGACCATGATGCCGTCGCGCAGCGGTTTCTTGGTGTACTGGGTGCAGCCCTGCTCATTGGTGCCGACCGGCACGAACAGGATCGGTGCATTGGCGGCGAGCACGCCGTTGAGGGTGCCATACGACTGGCCTGCCGGTGCGGGGGCCGTGGCGGTACAGGCGGCCAGGGCGAGCGGCGCAGCCACGATGGTCATCAAGCGGTGCGGGTTGACCGGCATGGTGGAACCTCCGCCTTGCGTGGGGCGACATCGCCGCGACGTCGCCTGCCGTGGTGTTTACCCGTTTTTCCAACCGGTATAGCGCACTCGGGGCCGGGATGTCACATGTGGATTGCGACATCTGGGCATGTCGTCGCTCGAGCGGTGTGCCGCGGCGCCTGCCTGACGATCACGGTTCACGAGGCGGTACTTACCCGGACGCCACCTGCACGCGATTGCGTCCGCCATTCTTGGCCTGGTAGAGCGCGCGGTCGGCCACGGCCTCCAGGCCCTTGATGGTCAGGCCGTCGCGCATCTCGGCCACGCCGACGCTGATGGTGACCTGCCCCGGTTCGGGGAAGGGCTCGTTGCCGATGGCTTCGCGGATACGTTCGGCGAGCTTCACCGCGCCGTTCAGCGGCGTGTGGGTGGCGATAATGAGGAATTCCTCGCCGCCCCAGCGGCCGAAGTGGTCGGGCAGTCGCAGCAGGTCGTCGACGCGCCGCGAGAGCTCCACCAGCACGTCGTCGCCGGTCTGGTGGCCATAGGTGTCGTTGATCCGCTTGAAGTGGTCGATGTCGAACATCAGCACGGAAAAGGGCGTGCCGTAGCGCTGGCGCGCGGTCTCGGCGGCCTCGAGCAGTTCGTAGATCCGGCCACGGTTGTACGCCCCGGTGAGGCGGTCGTGCGAGGCGAGGTGCTCGAGTTCGCGCTCGACGCGCTTCTGCTCGCTGATGTCATGGAACACGGAGACGTAGTGCTCGATCTCGCCGTCGGCGTTGGAGACCGCACAGATCGATTCCCACAGCGGCACCTCGTGGCCGTCCTTGTGGCGGCGGTTGACCTCGCCCTCCCAGCAGCCATGCCGGGACAGGGCTTCCGAGATCCCGGGCAGGATGTCGTCGCGGGCCCGTTCGGAGTCGAGGAAGTCGGGATTTCTGTCGACGACTTCTGCGGAGGTGTAGCCGGTGAGGCGGGTGAAGGCATCGTTGACCCGCTCGATGCGCCAGTCGGGATTCAGGAGCATCAGGGCCTGGCCGGTCTGGAAGGCCACGGCCAGCAGGCGCTGGTCGGCCTCCATCATGCGGCGCTGTGTCGCGTCGAGGAGATAGCCGCTGAGGGAATCGACCCGACCCTGCTCGTCGCGTGCGGCGACGACGAAATCATGCACCCAGCGATAGTCTCCGTTGCCGGCCTGCAGGCGGTATTCACGCTCGGTCTGGCCGATCTGGTTTGACTCGAACGCGTCGAGTTGGCGGATGCAGCGGCTGCGGTCCTCCGGGTGGACCAGGTCGAGGTAATGCTGCCCGATCAGGTCAGCCTGTTCGAACCCGAACACCGAGCGCACGTTTGGCGAGACGTAGGTGATCGGGCTCCCCGATTCCCAGCGCCATTCGACGGCCACGGTCGGCCCGCCGATAAACCGGTTGCGCTCGGTCTCCAGCGCGCGCCGGTTGGTCGCCTGGGTAAGCTCGTAGCTCACCCACTGGGCCATCAGCGTGATCAGCTGCCAGTCGTACCGCGTGTATGGCTGGCGCGGCTCCGGGCGCGAGAAGTTCAGTGTGCCGTAGACGGTGTTGCCGACGTGGATCGGCGCACCCAGGTATGACTCCAGCTGATGCTTGACGTAGCAGGGGTGGTTGCGGATCGACGACTTGCCGGCCTCGTAGAAGCCGGTGGCCTTGTCCGCGGCCAGGGTGTGGACGCAGAAGGTGTCCTGCAGATCGAAATGGGTGCCGGGTGCCAGCACGTCGTCGGGCGAGACGGCATTGCGCACCCAGTAATCGTTGCCCTGTACCTGGCTGATGATGCCGAAGGGCAGTTCGAAGGACTCCGCGCCCAGGGTGAGCAAGTTGTGCAGGCGCGTGTCGAGATCGTCATTGGAGGCGGTGATGCGCTGCAGCTCTGCGAGCGTTCGCTGGCGGCGCTCCAGGGCATGCTCGAGCGCCTTGTGCCGGCTGATGTCGCGGATGATGGTCGATAGCCGCTGCAGCCGGCCGTCATCGTCGCGATGCGACAGGATCACCTGCGAGACCGGCAGTTCCTCGCCCGAGGCGGTCACCAGCGCGGTCTCGCCTTCCCACTGGCCGTCGCGGATCGCCGCGGGAATGCCTTTCTCCCGTATCAGCGTCGATGCCCAGTCGGGGTGCGCCCAGATGCCGGCCCGGAACGGCATGCCGAGGTGTGCCTCCCCTTCGACCGACCGACTGCTGTTTTCCGGCAGGCCGAGCAGGCGGCGGCCGCCACGGTTGACGTAAAGCACCTTGCCGTCCGGATCGGCCAGCGAGATGAAGTCCGGGGTGGCCTCGAGGATGGCGGTCAGCTGCCGCAGATGCGATTCGCGCGCCTTCTGCTCGGTCAGATCGCGCATCATGGTCGAATAGCGCGTCAGCTCGCCGTCGGCATCGTGGTGCGCGATGATCGTCTGCAGGACCGGGATCTCGTTGCCGTGCCAGTCCAGGAAGGCCGTCTCGCCCTGCCACCAGCCGTTCTCGCGGGCCGTGGGCAAAGCGGTGCCCTCGAGAACCGACAGGGCCCAGGGCGGGTGGCGGTCACGGATGGTGGTCCCGGCCTGCTGATCGATCGAATCGATACCCAGCAGGCTCAGGCCCGCCCGGTTGTAGTAGAACGGCTTGCCGTCGGGTGTGGCGATCGCCACCAGGTCCGGGAGGTTGTCGATGATTTCGGTGAGCTGTTGCTGTTGCTCCTCGAGTTCGCGCCGGTCGGTCAGGTCGACGCCGACGGCCTGAAACTCGACCGGCTTGCCCGAGTCGTCGAAGAAGGCGCGATTGGTCCAGTGGATCCAGCGTTGCCGTCCCTCGGCGTCGGTCAGCGCATTCTCGTAGTCGTTGACCGGCTCCTCGGGTGTGAGGCTGTTGAGTATGCCGAGGATTTCGTCGCGGGACTCCGGTTTCACCGACTCGATCCAGCGGTGGCCGATCAGTTCTGCCGGTTCCCGGCCCACGAGCTGAGCCAGCACCCCGTTGGCGAAGGTAATAGTGGTGTCCGGCAGGTAGCGGTGGACGATCTGTGGCTGGTTTTCGACCAGGTCGCGGTAGCGGGCCTCGTTGTCGGCCAGCCGCCGGCGCGCTTCGAAGCGTTCGGTCACGTCGATGAAGGTGGCCACGGCCGCATCCGGTGTGTCGCTGTCACTCAGGTACAGCGGTTCGCTGTTGATGCGCAGCCAGCGAATGCTGCCGTCAGGCTGGGGCAGACCCATCTCGTCTTCCCGGACCGAGGCGCCCTGTTTCAGGCTCACCGACACGGGATGCTCCTCGCCGGGGTAGGGCGAGCCGTCGGTGTGGATGGCCTGCCAGGCGGGATCGGTGGAACGCCGACCGAGGAGCTCCGGGTCGTCGAGTCCCAGGATGCGTTGTGCGGCCGGGTTCGCCTCGACGATCTCGCCGTCGCGATTCTGCAGGATGACGCCCTCGGCCATCGACTCGAGGATGCGGCGGTGACGGGCTTCGCTTTCGATCAGCTGCTGCCGCGTGCGCTGCTGTTCGGTGATGTCGGTCATCACGCCGCCGAAGACGACATCGCCCCGGGTGGAGTGGCGCACCATTGCCGTGATGGAAACGGTGATCGGGGTGCCCTTGAGCGTCTGCAGATGCAGGATCTCGCCGTGCAGCTGGCCGGCCTTGAGCAGCCTGTCGGAGAAGGCCTTGCGGTGTCTCGGGTCCGGGTAGAGGCGAGCGGTGGGTGTCGCCATCAGCTGCTCGGCGCTGTCGGCCTCGAACAGCTCGACCATGGCCGGGTTGATCGACGAGAAGTGGCCATGGTGGCCGGGGGCGTTTTCGTATACGCCCACCGGCAGCGACTGGAAGATGTCCCGGTAATGCTCCAGCCGTTCCTGATAGCGACGGGTATCGGTGACATCGTGGATGATCGAGTGCAGGCAGTCGATGCCGTCGATGGTCACGGGCCCGGAGTAGACCTCCACATCGCGAATCTCGCCGTTCGCCAGCCGGTGCTCGAAACGGAAATAGCGCCGCTCCTCCCGCTTGGCACGTTGTCGTTCCTCCGCGATCTCTTCCCGCTTGGCGGTGTTGATGTCGCTGATATTCAGCGAAAGCAGGGCATCGCGGTCATAGCCATAGAACGCCACGGCGGCGGGGTTGGCGTCCAGAATCCGCCCGGAGTCGGCGACGATCAGCAACTTCGGCGCCGCGTTGCGGACGAACATTTCGTCGAAAAGACCGTCGGCTCGCGCCTTCTCGCTTGCCAGGGCCGCTTCGAGTTCACCGATGCGTTGTTCTAGGCTTCGCACGTTCTTGGTCTTGGTATCTGAGCGTGGGCGAAATGCTCGTGCCTCACGGGAATGACGTGAGCCGGACAGTGGAGCTTCCGTAGTCGATCATCGCATTTTGTTGCGCGATGGCCATCGACTTTCACCTTCCCGGTCTGGCGACTAATGTCCTTGGCGGGAGCGGCGGTTCGCCGTACCCGGCAGAGTCACCATCCACACGTCGAGGTGGTCGGCATGACGAGCGATCGACATGGACTTTCCATCGGTGTTGAACGCAGCGGGGCGCATAGCGTTCTGGTGCTGAAGGCCGTCGGGCGACTCACTCATGCCGACTATGAGCAGATCGCGCCTGTCATCGAGGGGGCATTGAGTGGCGTGAAAGAGCCACGGTTGCGCGCCCTTGTCGAGGCGACCGAGTTCGAGGGCTGGGAGCCGCGGGCCCTGTGGGACGACTTCCGCCTGGGGCTGCGGCATGGCTCGTCATTCGACCGGGTGGCCATCTGGGGGGACAAGCGTTGGCAGGAGGTCGCGGCGAGGATCGGCTCCTGGTTCATCTCCGGCGACGCGCGCTTCTTCGAATCCCGTGACGCCGCGCTGCGCTGGTTGGCGGAATGATCGTTCGCCACAGCGTCACGGCGAGGCAATGATGCGACTGTTCTGGGCCCTGCTTATCGAGTTGATCGTCCTGGCCAGTGCCTATGCCGCACTGGTGCTCGCCGGTGTGGACCCGTTTGTCTCGGCCTTCGGTCTTTTAATCGTGGGCGCGCCGTTGCTGCACCTGCTGGTCGGTCGGCTGCTGAAACTGCGAGTGGGTGCGCGAGGTGGTGACCGGTAGGCGCTCATGCCGTTTCATGGCGACGGGCGAATCCATCCGCGTACGCGCCGTTCGAGAAGTTGCTATCGTTGCCACGAACCGCCGTTATCGATCGTGGCGGTCCGGTTGACGAGAATTTAGGAGCGCCCAGTGAGCCAATACTCCGCATCACCGCCGTCCGAACCCTGGCTGGCGGACCTCGATTCCCTCGACGCCGACCAACTGCGTGGCCGCGTGCGGGAGGTCGCCGCCGCGCTGGACGAGGCCCATGAGCGCGAGCAGCGGCGCCAGAGCCAGCTGTCGCTGATCGATGGGCTCACCGGTCTGGGGAATCGGCGCGATTTCGTCCGCCAGCTCGACACCCTGTTCGCCCAGCACCAGCGCAACGACCTGCCGGTGAGCCTGATCCTGCTGGACATCGTTCGGTTCATCGACCACCACGGGGAGGCGGCCGGCGACCGGGTCCTGTGCGCGTTCGCCGACTGCCTGCGCGAGACGCTGCGCGGCATGGACATGTCGTTCCGCATCGCCGAGCACGAGTTCGCCGTGGTGCTGCCCGATACCTCGTTGGCTGGCGCCTCGGCGGTGGCGGACAAGTTGCGCCTGGCGGCCGCCTATTTTCTGGTCGAGGATGCCTCGGCATCGGTGAAGTTTGACGTGAGCGTTGGCGTGGATGCCTTCCGCGTTGAGGACGGGGATGCGGATGCCGCGTTGCAGCGTGCCTACGAGGCGCTCGAGGTGAGCCGCTCGGTAGCGGTCGACCGGTCTGACGAGACCGGCTAGATCGGGTGGGCGGCGTTTCCGGCCTAGGCGTCGGTCGTCCGGAAGCCACCGGCCTTCGCCCGGTGCGCGTCAGTCGCGGGGTGGCGGAACCGTTAGCCGGGTAATGGCTAGCTCGGTGACACGAACGTTCGGCAAGTCGCTGATATTTGTAACTACTCTCCTGGTATCGACCGTGCAGGTCGCGCCTCGGGCTGCCCTGGTGGCGGCCGGGTATATCGGTCGGGTCGCTTGGCGGTCGGGTGGCTGCGAGGCGGTTGGCGAAGCATCCGATGCTGGCGCGCCAGCGAGGGGGAGTGTGATGAAAGAGTGGAACCGAGTCGCCGGGCGTGTGCTGCCGGCGCTGATGGTCGGAGCATTGTTTGTGATACCGGGCGCTGGCAGTGCGCTTGCAGGCGAGGCCAGTGTCACCGACGACAGTCGACTCGAGACGGATCCGCCCTTCGGGGGTCCCATGAACATCGAGTACGCGAAGGTGCTCTGGGATCGGCTGCAGGGCAACAAGCTGGTCGGGCCGGAATCGATTCGCAGCTTTCCCTACCAGGGCAATCACCCGCACGGCCAGGCGCTGGAATACCTCGAAACCATGATCACGGTCGACAACCACGAAGGCGTGGTCATGGTGAAGAAGAACTATGGCGGCGAGGGTGATCTCGATACGTTGAAGGCCGGTGTGCTCAACGAGCGCGAAAAGAACCTCGCCTCCATTACCGTGATGTTCCAGCGTGCGGATGGCTACGATCCTGACCACGACAACTGGTACTGGGCGAAATTCAGCCCCGAAGGCGAGCTGGAGAAGAACCCCAAGGGCATGTCGCTCGCCGGTCGTATCGGCAAGGGCAGTAACAAGGGATGCATTGCCTGCCACAAGGCAGCCCCCGGCAAGGACCTTGTCTTCACCCACGACCGGTTCATGAAGTAACCGCTTCGAACCGACAGCCCGTCGGGTATCAAAAAGCCGTGGTCCCGCTTCGACCGGGACCACGGCTTTTTCTCGATTGCCCGCCCGGGAGCGGCGGCGCTACAGCCACATCGACAGGGTGAGCGAGCCGAAGCTGTCGGTGCCGTCCTGGCTCTCGAATTCCTTGCTGCGCACGGCCACGGTATAGGCCAGCTGCCAGCGGTCCCAGTTCACCGCAACGCCGATCTGCGCGTCGCCTACCCACGGCTTGCGATCCACCGACGGGCTGTCTTTCCGGGTATTGCCGTCGAGCAGCATGTTGTGCGCCATGTAGCGGCCTTCGGCGGCGGCGAACAGGTACCAGCCGAGGGTGTCGCTGCGGCGGAAGAACGCCCGCTGGCTTTGTGCCGGGGCGATCGACGGGATGCCGAAGCTGCGATCTAGCCCCTTGCCGATGCGCAGGGCGAACCCGCCGGAGCCGTAGCTGTAGAGGTTGCCGACGGCAAAGCCGGCGGTGGGGCCGTACTCGAATTCGAGCGAACCGAGTTCGCGACGATCCATCCAGGCGTGTTCATAGCCGAGGTTGAGAAACGGCTCGTCGGAGAGCTGGTAGTCCCAGCCTTGCGGCTCCGCCCCGGCGATGTGTTCGTGAAAGGTTTCCTGGATCCACTCGGCCTGCGCGCTGGGCCCGACCATGCCGGCATCCAGGTGGATGCTGCGGGTCTCGTGCCAGCCGTCGTGCCGGGTCACCCCGTGAATCGAGGCGCCGGCGTAGAGCACGCCGGCGTAGGGGCGGTCATCGGGTTGCGGCGTCGAGAGGGTGATCCGGGTCGGGGTGTAGATACGGTGACCGAGCCGGTAGGACGTCCCCACCACCTCGGTGGCCGCCCAGCCGGGTGCGGCGCGGGCAATGCTGCCGCTCCAGTGGTCCGCCTCGTTTTCGACCGCCCAGGATAGCTTGAAGCCGTTGGTGTAGTGGCCGTCCCCCGCGCCCACATAGGCATCGTTCTCGGACTGGACCGAAAACAGGGTTTCCCCGTGTGCCATGGGACTGATGACAAGGCACGTCGCCGTCAGAAAGCGGGCGAGGGGGCGAGCAAGAGGCTTGTTTGTCATGGTCTTCGGCCTGGGAGCGAGGTGTGCTGCGAGCAGGACCTTAGCAGAGCAAATCATCCGCTGCGGCGCCGGCTTTCAGTTTCTTGCCACGACCCAGCGTCGGTGGGCGAAGTTTTCCAGCGTGTGGCGCATCCGGCGCACGTGGCTGCCGCGCCAGAGCACCTTGTCGCAGGTGGGGCAGTAGCAGGCATCCGCGGCAAACACCCGCTTGCCCGGCGGTAAGCGCTCGGCCTGCTCGGCGGTTGCCGGCTGGAGCGGGGCGTTGCAGTCGAGGCAGCGCGAGAACGGGCGGTGCAGCCAGTCGATGCGAAAACGCTCGCTCAGCTCGGCGGCAAGCGAGGTGGTGTCGTTGCTCTCCAGTAGCACGATGCGCCCATCGCCGTTGCGAAAGTGGGCCATGTGCCGGTCGCGGGTCACCAGCCAGCGGCCCTGGTCGCGTGCCTGCTCGACCAGGGCACGGTCGTCGCTGCCGGGCGCGGCGATCGCCGTATCGTGGCCGGCGGCCCGCAGCCAGCGGCCGAGGCGCTCGAGCATTTCGTCGCAGAGAAAGCGGGGCGTGGCCATGCGGTCGGTTATGCCATGGCGCCGGATTCCGGAATGGCGGCGGTGGCGGCAAAGCGTATGCCCTGGCGGGTGAGCAGTTCCTTGCCGCGGACGGTGAGATCGGTGACGAAGCGGAACTGCTGACCGCTGTCGACCGGGTAGGCCTTGAGGCGGTAGTGGGTGCCCCAGGGGCGCTCCTCGATGATGACCATCACCGGCGAATCCAGGTGCAGGTAGGGGCTGGTGAGCGCCACGTCCTTGAGCATTGAACGGACCAGATCGGCATCATGCTCGGGATGCAGGTAGAAATCGGCCACGCACTGCAGCCGCGGCTTGCCGTCGTTGGAATTGACGATGGAGTCGTTCCATAGCCGGTTGTGTGGGATGACGATGCGGTCGTCGTCGGCGGTGATCAGCTCGACGGTGCGCATGCCGACGTGGATGACCTCGCCGTAGTGATCGCCGATACGGACCCAGTCGCCGTTGCGATAGGGTTTCTCGCCGATGGCGACCACGCCGGCGATCAGGCTGCTGGCGTAGTCCTTCAACGCAAAGCC
This sequence comes from Guyparkeria sp. WRN-7, assembly GCF_001641825.1. Classification (GTDB taxonomy): domain Bacteria; phylum Pseudomonadota; class Gammaproteobacteria; order Halothiobacillales; family Halothiobacillaceae; genus Guyparkeria. The sequence goes on from NZ_LRFH01000016.1 coordinate 184,498, forward strand.
CAGGGCGATGCCGACGGTGCCGAGCACGGCGACCATGTTCTGTAGCGAGGGTTCGATCACCAGCGGGACGATCAGGATCACCGCGCTGATGCCGATCAGCAGGCGCAGCAGCGGCACCAGCGCGAGCAGGGTCAGGCGACGCTGGCCGTAGAGGCGCTGACCGAGCCAGTTCATGGCGCGTTGCATGGCCATGATCAGGACCACTGCCACGGCTAGGATCGCGGCGATCTCTAGCATGATGACGAGATCGATTTCGCGGAATATCTGGGTGCTGGAGAGGTTCTCGTTCATGGCCGGCCTCAGAATCCGTCGGTGAGATAGTCGCGCCCGGCAAGCAGCGAACGCACGCTCGAATATCCCGTTGCGGTGACGGCCCAGCGTTCGTCGCGCTGGGCGATCAGCCGGGCCCGTTGCAGCCGCAGCAGGATCGCCAGACAGCCGTCGTGCGTGAGCGGCAACAGGGTGGGCAGGAGGGCGGCCGGCAGGCCGTCGTGCAGCAGCAGGGCATGGAGCACCAGCGCGACGTCCTCGTCGGCCTCGTTGGGCAGCAGTGGTTCGTTCAGGTGTGCCGAGACCCACACGTCTTCCTCGTCGAAGACTTCGCCCGATATCGGTTCGTCGGACGTTTCGACGACATCCTCGTGGGGTTCGGTGCGCAGGGAGCGACGCCAGTAGGTCAGTGCCGTTCCGGGGTTGCCGCGGGTGTGGGCGGCCAGCCGGACGATCTCGGGATGCACCTCGGTGTCGTCCGATGGAACGCTGAGGATATCGTTGCCGGTGCTGGCGTTGCGAAAACGTACCCGACGATGCGGCCGGCGCTTGATCTGGTGCGTCAGCAGGCGGGTCAGGCGCGGCCCGTCGAAGGCCTGGGCGGTGAGCGCGCCGGGGTGCGGTACCGGCCAGAGGTGCATCAGGTACGCCCAGGCCCAGCTGTCGCAGCCGATCACGCCGCGGCCCAGCTCGCCGGCCTCGGCCCGGGCAAGCAGCGTGCGTACCAGCTTGAGGCCGTCTGTGTGCCGCAGGTAGCAGTGCGCCAGGCGTGGCAAAACCCACAGGCGGCCGGGATTGCCGTCGACGGGCCACTGGTCGAACCAGTCGAGGTCACCATCGAGGATCTGCTCGACGCTGGGTGGTTCGATCACCGCTGCGCCGTGCCGGGCGGCCCAGAGGGGCAGCAGCTCGGGGTGGGCATACGGCTGGCCGATCACGAAGCGGATTGGCCAGTCGGCGGGCTTGTTGTCGAGCCAGTCGTAGAGGGCCGTGTCGAGGGCATCGGCCGGTTCGGTCGGATCGATCGGCGGGGCGAGATGCTCGAGCTGCACCTCGGGCAGGGCGCGCAGCTTGGCCTCGTCACGGGCCGGTTGCAGCGATGACTGATCCACCTTGCGCAACAGCCGCTTGAACGACGCCCAGGCATCGGCGATGGCGCTGCTGGCGGGCAGTCCCGGTGGCTGGTATTCGCCGATGGGGACGAAGCTCCAGAACGACGGACTTTCCGGGGGATGTTCCTCGTCGGCGCGGTCGTGACGTGGCGAATCGCTGCGAGTCATGGAGTCGTCCGTGAAGTCGATCGGATCGGTGCGCGCCCGGTCGGGCCCGCTGAAGGCAGTATGGCAAATCCCGGCGCGGCGCGCGCGGCAGGTCGCATCGGCTGTCGGTGAGCGCGGATTCGTTACACTCGCCGGCATGATTCCCTTCTCGATACTCGATCTGGCCCCGATCACCGAGGGCTCGAATGCGCGTCGGGCGCTGGAGAACAGCGTCGATCTCGCCCGGCATGCCGAGGACCTCGGTTACCGGCGCTACTGGCTGGCCGAACACCACAACATGCCCGGCATCGCCAGCGCGGCCACCGCGCTGGTGATCAGCCAGGTCGCCGCGGCCACCCAGCGCATCCGTGTCGGCGCCGGCGGCATCATGCTGCCCAACCACTCGCCGCTGGTGGTGGCCGAACAGTTCGGCACGCTCGAGACGCTGTTCCCGGGCCGGATCGACCTGGGGCTCGGCCGCGCGCCGGGGACCGATCAGACTACCGCTCGCGCCCTGCGTCGCGAGGGCAGCGACCCCAACCGCTTCCCCGACGACGTCGCCGAGGTGATCGCCCTGCTGGACGATCCCGCGCCCGGCCAGACCGTGAGCGCGATCCCCGGCGCGGGGACCCGGGTGCCGGTGTGGATCCTCGGCTCGAGCCGCTTCGGCGCCCAGCTGGCCGCCGCCCTGGGTCTGCCGTACGCCTTCGCCTCGCACTTCGCCCCGGGCGAGCTGATGAACGCGCTGGCCGACTACCGTGAGCAGTTCCGGCCGTCACGCTTTCTGGAAAAGCCCTACGCGATGGTGGGCTTTAACGCCTACGTCGCGGACACGGACGATGAGGCCCGTTTCCACGCCAGTTCCATGGAGCAATCCTTCGTTGCCCTGCGAGAAGGCCGGCCCGGCCCGATCCCGCCGCCGGTCGCCGACTACCGCGAGCGGGCCGGGCGCTTCGAGCGCATGGTGGTCGAGCGAACCATGGCCTGCTCGGCCATCGGCTCGCCCGAGACGGTCGAGGGCGAGATCGAGCGATTTCTCAAGGCCACCGAAGCCGACGAGCTGATCGTCACCAACTCGAGCTTCGACCACGCCGCCCGCTGTCGCTCCTACGAATTGCTGGCCGGCGTGCGCAATCGCATCGCCGCGAAGGCCGAGACGTCGTGAACCGGGATGCCGGGCCGGACACGAGCCCGAAGCAACGGGTGTTCCTGGCGCTGTGGCCCGACGAGGCCACGCGCGGGGCGCTGCATCATCTGGCGCGCGGGCTCGATCTTGGTGGACGGCCGGTGCCGCGCGGCCATCTGCACCTGACGCTCGCCTTTCCGGGCACCATCGACTCGGCACGGGCCGCCTGCCTGGCCGAACGGCTGGACAGCCTGCGGTTCGACCCGATCCCGATCCTGCTCGACCGAGTCGGCCACTTCGACCGGGCCCGGGTGGCCTGGGCCGGGCCGAGCCGGTGCCCCGAGGAACTGCACCGGCTGGCCGAGCGGGCGCGGGGACTGTGTCTTGCCTGCGGCATAGCAACCGATGGCCGACCGTTCGCACCGCATGTCAGCCTGCGCCGGCATGCCCATGCCCCGCGCGAACCGGTTCTGGACGAGCCGATTCACTGGTTCGCCGACCGGCTCGTGCTGATCGAATCGGGGAGCCATGGCCGGCCCGGCCCCTACCACGTGCTGGCGGGCCTGCCGGCGGGGTGAGGGAAATCAGACCTTTGGCCGCTCGCGATGCACGGCCGTGGCGGGCTTGTCATCGCGCAGGCCGAGAAAGCGCGGATGACGCAGGCGGCCGTCTTCGGTCCACTCGGTAAAACCGATCTCGGCGACCAGCTCCGGCGTTACCCAGTGCACCGAGTCCAGGTCGGGGCCGTTCTCGACGGGTGCGGTGCGTCGCTCGCGTTTGGCCAGTTCGGCATGCAGCTCGGTGAGGGTGCGGTCGTCGAAGCCGGTGCCCACCTTGCCGGCATAGCGGAGTTCGTCGTCCTCGTAGTAGCCCAGCAGCAGCGCGCCGAAACCGTGGCGCTCGCCCTTGGGGTCGGTGAAGCCAACGATGACGAGTTCCTGCTGGTTGACGCACTTGAACTTTAGCCAGTCGCGCGAGCGGCTGTGGTGGTAGGGGGCGTCGGCCCGCTTGGCGATCAACCCCTCCCAGCCCTTGCGACAGGCCTCGTCGAAGAAGGTCTCGCCGTCCTCGTTGCGATGGGCGGTGAAACGCAGCGGATCCTCGAAGGCGAGGGTCGAGCGCAGCAGGGCCTTGCGCCGACGCAGTGGCAGCTGATCGAGACGGCTGTCCTCGAGATAGATGAGATCGAAGAGATAGAGCACCACGGCCACACCGCTCTCGCGGGCCTTGTCGGGGTCGGTGATGCCGATGCGCTGCTGCAGGCGAGAAAAGCTGGTGACATTGCCGTCGAAGGCGACGATCTCGCCATCGGCGATAAATGGCCGGTCACAGGCGGATTCGAGCGGCTCGACCAGCTCGGGGTAGGTGCGGTTCAACGCCTTCTTGTTGCGCGAAAGGATCCGCGCGCCATCGTCGTCTCGAAACACCAGGCAGCGCTCGCCGTCGAGCTTGCGCTCGTAGAGCCAGTCGGGCGAGGAAAAACGCGCGTCGGTGAGCGTGGCGAGCATCGGTGCGACCCAGTCGGGCATGGCCGATGGCTCCAGTCGTTTCTCTTCGTCCTGATCGAGCTGCGAGTGCCTGTCCCCCATGCCGAGACTCCATCAGGTGTTGGAACGGGTTGGTCTGTCCGTCCCGGAGTGTAGCGGCGGGCGGGTTGCTGTGCTGCGCTTGCCGACAGGGCGTGCGGGAGCGGTCAGCTCAGGGGAATCACCTCGACGGGAGCGTTGGCAGCCATCTCCATGTGGGCGGGAATCACCGCGAGTGCATCGGCCCGTTCGATCTCGACCTCCTGAGCGAGCGCCCACCAGATACCGTCACGGCAATCGAACCGCACGGGGAGATAACGGGTGTCGGGCGTTGCCGGCAGCGGGACCGTCAGCCTTGCGCTCGGGGGCGGCTTCAACGCGGCCTTGCCCTGCATCGCGTCGAGCAATGGACGGAGCAGGGCATGCAGCGCGGTGAGCAGGGCGGCGGGACGTCCGGGCAGGGCGAGCACGAGCTTGCCGTCGGGCGTCACGGCGGCACTGGTGGGGCGCCCGGGCCGCATGGCGATGCCTTCGAACAGCGGGGTGCCGACGCGGGCGAGGATCTCGCGACCGAAGTCCCGGTTGCCGACCGAGCTGCCGCCGACGATGCAGACGATGTCCGCATCAGGCAGTTGCCGGCGCACGGTGGCTTCCAGCGTGGGCAGGTGGTCGGCCATCGGCGCGTCGGGACCCATCACCGCGGCGCCCAGTTGGGAAAGTGTCGCCTGCAGGAGGATGCTGTTGCTGTCGTGGATGCCGCCCGGCGGGCAGGACTGACCCGGTGGCGTCAGCTCGTCGCCGGTGACCAGCGCGGCCACGCGCGGGGTTCGGACCACCGGCAGGCTGGCGAGCCCGTGCCGGGCGGCGAGCGAGAGGTGCCCCGGTTGCAGGGCGGTGCCGGCCGACAGGACGGGGGCACCCGGCATGGTGACCGCACCGACGGTCTCGCAGTCGGCCCAGGGGCGGACCGGTTCGGTCGCCACAAGGGTGTTCGCCGCTACGCTGACACGCTCGCGCCGCAGCACCACGTCGGCGCCCGGGGGGAGCGGGGCGCCGGTGGCGATGGGCGCGCAATGGCCGGTCGGCAGTGGTGCCGGGGCACTTTGATCCGCATCGGTGGCCAGCCGGATCCGCAGCGCGGCCTTGCCGGCGAGGTCGGCGTGGCGGGCGGCATAGCCGTCCATCATGGCGCGGTTGAACGGCGGGTAGGCGCGTGGGGCGCGGAGGGTCCGGGCGAGCAGCCGACCAAGCGCGTCACGTAGCGGCACCTCGACGGTGTCGAGCGGTGCAGCAGCGGCGATCAGGGTCGCGAGCGCGTCGTCCACGCTCGGGCTGGCGGTGGCACAGGTGCAACGGGTCATGGTCTTGTCCTCCCCATGCTGGCGGTCATCGGCGCTTGGAGCAGGTCGGTCGGCGTGTTGACGTTGAGGAAGGCCTCGCGGTCGTCGGAGAGATCGCAGCAGGCGTGCGGTCCGCCGGTCAGCAGGTCGGTCAGGCGCGCGGGCACCGGGCCGACCCGCTGGCGGCGTAGCGTCGGGGCATGGAACAGGGCCACGCCGGGTTGCAGGCGATCGCCGTCGTCGGCGATCACCACCGGGGCGCCGGTGGCGCGCTGGCGGGCGACCAGCCGGGCCGGCCACTGGGCGCGGTAGCGGGGCATGTCGCAGGGCGCGAGCAGCACCCAGTCATGCCGCAGCCTCGTGATCGCGGCGTGCACGGCCGCCGCCGGACCGCGGCGGATGCCGTCCGGATCGGTGATCGCGGTGTGGCCGAGGCGGCGATAGGCGTCAAGGTGTCGGTTGGCGACGATCACCAGTTCGTCGACCAACGGAGCCAGCGCCTCTGTGACGTGGCTGACCATCGGCTGGCCGAGGAACGGTTCGAGCCCCTTGTCGCGGCCGCCCATGCGCCGCCCCGCACCGCCGGCGAGCACCAGTGCGCTCAGTTTGGTCCCGGCCGGCAGTGACACACCGTTCACGAGACGGCCTCGCGGCGCTGAAGGTGGTCGGCCAGGGCGTCGACCAGCGGGTGCATGAAAAACCGTCGCCCGGGCATCACGTCGACCCCGATGTCGAGGCTTTCCAGGTGTTCGGCCATCACCGGGCCGATGGCGGCGACCACGGCGCGTTCGAGGCCGGCGTGCAGGGCGTCGAGACGCCCGGCCTTCTGCGCGACCCGGCGCAGGCGGTTGATCTGCGGCTGGGCGGTGAACAGGATCACGTCCGTCCGCCCGTCGGCCAGTTGCTCGACCAGCTCCAGCACGGCCGCGGTCTCGCTCTCGCTGGCGTAGACATAGGGGGCGACGGGAACCGGCTCGCTGCCGACTTCGTGGACGGCGCGAATCAGCGGAATGTTCGGTTCGGTACCGTAGAGCACCACGCCGGTGCGCGCCGCCGGCCGGTCGAGCTGCTGGAGGGTGGCGATCACCCCGTCGCTGGTGGGGCGTTCGGCCTGTACCTCGGCCTTGATCCCCCAGCGCTTGAGCACGCGCCCCGGCTTCGGCCCGCGCACGATCAGGCGGATGCGTTCGAGTTTTCGCAGGAACGCCGTCTCCCGGCCGCTGCGCTCGGCGGCGGCGTGCAGGCGGGCGATCCCCTCGCCGGTGAGCACGATCAGGTCGCTCATGCTGCCGTCGGCCAGGAAACGGTCGATCCATGCGACCACGCCGTCCTGGTCGGGCGAGTCGTGGATGCTGACCAGCGGGCAGCGTGTCACCGTCGCGCCGCGGCGTTCCAGCAGCCCGGCCAGGATGTCGATCTGGCGCGATTCCGGCAGCGCGACCCGGCAGCCGTGGAATACCTGGGGGATCTCGCGGACGCGGCTCATGCCGCCCCCTCGGCGAGACACGGCTCGCTGTCGGGGAACAGGGCGGTCGCCGCGCCGCGGCCCTGGAACCAGCCGAGCGAATCGTGCAGTCCGGTGACCTCGCCGATCACCAGCAACGAGGGGGACTCGGCCGCGGTGATCTTGTTGGGCAGGGAGGCGAGCGTGCCGGTGTAGACGCGCTGGTTGTCGGTGGTGCCGCGCTCGATCAGGGCGGCCTTGCGGTGGCGGGGCATGCCGTGGGCGATCAGCTGGTCGCAGATCTGACGGGCGCTGCCGAGTCCCATGTAGAACACCAGCGTGTCGCGGCCCTCGGCGAGGTTCCGCCAGTCGAGATCCAGCCCGTCGCCACGCCGATGACCGGTAACGAAACGTACCGACTGGGCATGATCGCGGTGGGTGAGCGGAATGCCGGCATAGGCGGCGCAACCGCTGGCGGCGGTGATGCCGGGCACCACCTGGAAGGGCAGGCCGGCCTCGGCCAGCACCTCGATCTCCTCGCCGCCGCGGCCGAAGATGAACGGGTCACCGCCCTTGAGCCGGGCGACGCGCTTGCCCTCGGCGGCCAGATCACGCAGCAGGCTGCTGATGTCCTCCTGCGAGCAACTGTGGTGGCCGGCGCGCTTGCCGACGTAGATCCGCTCGGCCTCGCGGCGGGCCAGATCGACGATCGCCGGGGCGACCAGCCGGTCGTAGACGACCACGTCGGCCTTCTGCAGCAGGCGCAGGGCGCGGAAGGTCAGCAGGTCCGGGTCGCCGGGGCCGGCGCCGATCAGGTAGACCTCGCCGCTGTCGGTCGGTGCGTCCTGGTCGGCGAGCAGCCCGGCGAGCTTGTCCTCCGCCTCGCGGTCCTTGCCCGAGAGCACCAGGTTGCCGATCGGGCCGTCGATCACGTTCTCCCAGAAGCGTTTGCGGGTCTCCAGGCCGTGGATGCGGTCCTTGGCCGCCTGGCGATAGCGTCCCAGCAGGTCGGCCAGCCGGCCGAAACCGGACGGAATCAGGGTCTCGAGGCGGGCACGCATCAGCCGGGCGAGCACCGGCGAGCGCCCGCCCGTCGACAGGGCGATGGTTACCGGGCTGCGATTGACGATCCCCGGCAGGATGAAGCTGCACAGCTCGGGTTCGTCGGCGACGTTGACCGGGATGCCGCGGCGCTCGCAGGCGGCGTACACCGCGCGATTGACGGCCGGCTCGTCGGTCGCGGCGATCACCAGGCGGTTGCCGGCGACCATGGGTTCCTCGAACACATCCTCGCGCCAGGAAAGACGTCCGTCGTCGACCATGCGGCGGGTTTCGCCGGTGATCATCGGGGCGACCACCGTCACGCGGGCGCCGGCCGCGCGCATCAGGTCGGCCTTGCGCGCGGCGACCGCGCCGCCGCCGACCACCAGGCATGGCTTGTCGTGCAGGTTCATGAAGATGGGTAGCTGGTCCATGGGTCGGTCCCCTCAGGTGCTTGTTTCGGTAAGGCGCTGGGCGATGAGTTGCTTGAGCTCCGGGATGCAGGAGCCGCAGTTGGTGCCGCAGCGCAGGGCCTTGCCCAGTGCCTCCGGCGTATCGAGGCCGTCGGCGTCGATCGCTTCCAGGACGGTGGTTTCGCCGACCTGGAAACAGGAACAGACGATCGGCCCGGTATCGGGCATCGGTTCGGCGGGACGGCCGGCGAGCAGGCCGAGCCGCTGGGTGAGCGAGAGCTCGTCGGTGCGAATCAGCTCGGCGAGCCATTCGCGTGACGGCAGGTCGGGGTCGGTGGCAACGAACAGCACGGCAGCAACCCGGCCGTCGACCAGGCGGGCGGCACGGAACGGGCCGGCGCTGTCCTCGTAGGCCTGCCATTCGCCGTCCGCGCCGAGGAGATGACGGGCCCACTGCGACCAGTCGGCCACCGGCTCGCGACCGGCGATCTCGTAACGTACGCCGCCGTCGACCGGGATGCGGGCCCAGTAGTCGGCCATGTGGTCGGCCTTCCCGTCGGCGGTGGGCCACGCGATGGGCTCGCGGCTGAGAAGCGTGGCGAACCAGGCGGCGTCGAAGGGCCGAACCGCGACGGTGGCGTGCTTGGATTCCGGCTGGCCCGAGAACGGGTCGACGTGCGCGGGGATCAGCGCACCGACGCGGCCGGTGTGGCTGTACTGGCCGTTCCAGTGCATCGGCACGAACAGCGAGCCCGGTTTCTGGCCCGTGGAGAGACGCACCCGGCCGACATAGCGGCCGTGCTCGCCGCTGATCTCGGCCAGCCGGCCGTCGGTGAGCCCGAAGCGATCGGCATCGTCGGGATGGATCTCGAGAAACGGCTCGTCGATGTGCTGCATCAGGCGGGCCGCCTTCGCGGTGCGGGTCATCGTGTGCCACTGATCGCGGATCCGGCCGGTGTTCATCACCAGCGGTCGCTCGTCCGACACGCGGCTTGCCGGCGCGGTGGAGGTGATCGCGACGAAGCGCGCCCGACCCGAGGGCGTGAAGAAGCGGCCGTTCTCGAACAGTCGCTCGCGGCCGCGGCCGGTGGCCGGGTCGATCGGCCAGCGCACCGGGTCGAGCTGGTCGTATTCGGCGTCGCTAAGCCGGGCGAGCGCGTGAATGTCGAAATCGCGGCTGCCGTCGTTCTCGTAGCCGGATAGCGCGGCGTGCTCGCGGAAGATATCGGCCGGCCCCCGGTACGGGAAGGCCTCGGTGAAGCCCAGCCGGCGGGCCACCTCGGTAATGGTCCACCAGTCGTGACGGGCCTGGCCCGGCGGCTCGAGAAAGCCGCGCTGGCGGGAGATGCAGCGCTCGGAGTTGGTGACCGTGCCATCCTTCTCCGCCCAGCTGGTCGCCGGCAGGAGCACGTCGGCGCAGGCAGTGGTGTCGGTGTCCTGCATGCAGTCGGAGACCACCACCAGGGGGCAGCGGCGCAATGCCTCGCGCACCCGATCGGCGTCCGGCAGGCTGACCACGGGGTTGGTGGCCATGATCCAGATCGCCTTGATCCGGCCGGACTCGACCGCCTCGAACAGGTCGGTGGCCTTGAGGCCGGGTGATGTGGCCATGCCGGGCGAGCCCCAGAAGCGCCCGACGCGTTCGACCGCGCCCGGTTGCTCGAAGTCCATGTGGGCGGCCAGCTGGTTGGCCAGTCCGCCGACCTCGCGCCCGCCCATGGCGTTGGGCTGGCCGGTGATCGAGAACGGCCCCATGCCCGGTACGCCGATGCGACCGGTGGCCAGGTGACAGTTGATGATGGCGTTCGCCTTGTCCGAGCCGCTCGTCGACTGGTTCACGCCCTGCGAGTAGACCGTGACGGTGCGCTGGTGGCGGACGAACCAGTCGAAGAACGTCTGCAGCTCGTCGAGGCCGAGCCCGGTCGTGCGGGCCACCGTCTCGATGTCGGGGGCCTCGCCACGGGCGGCGGCGATGGCCTGATCGAATCCCTCGGTGTGCGCCTCGACATAGTCCCGGTCGATGGCGGCCCGGTCGGCCAGCGCGGCGAGCAAGCCGTTGAAGAGGAAGGCGTCGCTGCCCGGCTCGATGGCCAGGTGCAGGTCGGCGATGTCGGCGGTGGCAGTGCGGCGCGGGTCGATCACCACCACCCGCATCTCCGGGCGGGCGCGCTTGGCCGCGACCAGGCGCTGGTAGGTGACCGGGTGGGTCCAGGCCGCGTTGGAGCCGACCAGCACCACCAGGTCGGCCAGCTCGATGTCCTCGTAGCAGGTGGGCACGGTGTCGGTGCCGAAGGCCCGCTTGTAGCCCACCACCGCCGAGGCCATGCACAGGCGCGAATTGGTGTCGATGTTGGCCGTGCCGATGAAGCCCTTCATCAGCTTGTTGGCAACGTAGTAGTCCTCGGTAAGCAGCTGGCCGGAGACGTACATCGCCACGGCATCCGGGCCGTGTTCCTCGATGACGGTGCGAAAGCCGGAGGCAACGGTGTCGAGCGCCGTGTCCCAGTCCACCGCGACCCCGTCGATCTGCGGCGCCAGCATCCGGCCGGCCGGGTCGACGGTCTCGTGCAGGGCCGAGCCCTTGACGCACAGGCGGCCGAGGTTGGCCGGGTGCTCCTGGCTGCCGGTCACACCCACCAGTTGCCCGTCCTCGAGGCGGGCATCGACGCCGCAGCCGACGCCGCAGTAGGGACAGGTTGTCTTGACGGTCTCGTGCATTTTTCGCTCGCAAACAAAAAAGGCGCCCGATCCGGCGTGGCCGTGAAGCCACGCGGAACGGACGCCTTTGTCCAGGTCGATCTTGTTTCGCCCCGCCGTTGGGACGCTTGTCTCTACTCAAGCAGGGTTCGTGCCACTCACCTTGATACCAATAATCAACGAGTTGCGTCGACCGAGTGTCTTGATGGTCGGCTCGATGCACCAGCGGTGATCGTCACCGGTGGACAGGCGTTCCATCCTGGTGCAGGGGGTCACGATCCGGAAAGACCGACCTGCACCCGGTCGTCGACGATGCGCACGGGGTAGCTGCCGGCGTTGACGTCTTCCTCCAGGCAGCTGCCGTCGGTCAGCCGGTAGTGCTGCTTGTGCAGCGGCGAGGCGACCACCAGTTCGCCACCGAGATCGCCGACGATGCCTCGGGAGAGGACGTTGGCGTGTCCCAGCGGGTCCCAGTTGCCGATGGCGTACACGCTTGGCTCGGCGTAGGGGGCCAGGAACAGGGCGACCTGGCGCTTGCCGACCAGGGCGGCGACCCCGGAGTGCGGGACGAGGTCGTCCAGGCCACACACATCGATCCAGGTGGTCTCGGTACGTTCTGCCACGGTCATGGTCATGCCTCCTCGGCCAGGGTCTCGATCCCGGCTCGTTCGCGTTTCTCCTCCGGTGTCGCGGGGCGGACCTGGCCGCGCTCCTCGACGAACAGCACGTTGTCGTCCGGTGCATCGGAATTGACGAAGCTGCGGAAGCGCTTGAGCTTGGCCGGGTCGGCCAGGGTGCTCTTCCACTCGCACTGGTAGCTGTCGACCACGGCCTGCATCTGCTCCTCCAGTTCGGCGCCGATGCCGAGCCGGTCGTCGATGACCACCTCACGTAGATAGTCGAGCCCGCCCTCGAGGTTCTCCAGCCAGACGCTGGTGCGCTGCAGCCGGTCGGCGGTCTTGATATAGAACATCAGCACGCGGTCGATGTAGCGGATCAGCTGCTCGTCGTCGAGGTCGGTGGCGAACAGGTCCGCGTGGCGCGGCTTCATGCCGCCGTTGCCGCAGACGTAGAGGTTCCAGCCGTTCTCCGTGGCGATCACGCCGATGTCCTTGCTCTGCGCCTCGGCGCACTCGCGGGTGCAGCCGGAGACGGCGAACTTGAGCTTGTGCGGCGAGCGCAGGCCCTTGTAGCGGTTCTCGATGTGGATCGCCATGCCGACCGAGTCCTGCACGCCGTAGCGGCACCAGGTCGAGCCGACGCAGGACTTCACCGTGCGCACCGACTTGCCGTAGGCATGGCCGGTCTCGAATCCCGCGGCGATCAGTTCCTCCCAGATCGGCGGCAGCTGCTCCTTGCGCGCGCCGAACAGGTCGATGCGCTGGCCGCCGGTGATCTTGGTGTACAGGCCGTACTTCTGCGCGACGTTGCCGAGGACGATCAGCTTCTCGGCGGTGATCTCGCCGGCCGGCACGCGCGGCACGATCGAGTAGGTGCCGTCCTTCTGCATGTTGGCGAGATAGGTGTCGTTGGTGTCCTGCAGCGGCTGGTGCATCGGCTCGAGCACGTGCTCGTTCCACACCGAGGCGAAGATCGAGGCGGCCGCCGGTTTGCAGATGTCGCAGCCGTGGCCGCGGCCATGGCGCTCCAGTAGTTCGCCGAAGCTGCGGATGCCCTCGACCCGCACCAGGTGGTAGAGCTCGGCGCGGGTGTGCGGGAAGTGCTCGCAGATGTCGGTGTTGACCTCCATGCCGCGCTTGCCCAGCTCGCTGTCGACGGTCGACTTGAGCAATGCCGCGCAGCCGCCGCAGCCGGTAGAGGCCTTGGTCACGCCCTTGACGTCGGCGAGATTGACGCAGCCACCGTCGATCGCCTCGATGATGCCGCCCTTGGTGACGTTGTGGCAGGAGCAGATCGTGGCGGTCTCCGGCAGGGCGTCCGGGCCCAGGGCCGGTGCGCCGTCGCCGGCCGGCGCGATCAGCGACTCGGGGTGCTCGGGCAGGTCCAGCCCGTTGAGGGCGTACTGCAGCAGGGTATCGTAGTCGGCGGTGTCGCCCACCAGCACCGCGCCGATCAGCTTGTCGTCGAGCACCACCAGCCGCTTGTAGGTGGCATCCGGCTCGTTGATGGTGGCGTAGGTCTGGGCGCCGGGCGTGCGGGCGTGTGCATCGCCGATCGACCCCACCTCGACGCCGAGCAGCTTGAGCTTGGTGCTCATGTCCGCGCCGGTGAAAGCGGCGCTTTCGTCTGTCCCGACGAGCTGCTTCACTGCGACGTCGGCCATGGCGTAGCCCGGTCCGACCAGGCCGAAGACTTGGCTGTTCCACAGCGCGCATTCGCCGATGGCGAAGATGGCCGGGTCGGAGGTGCGGCACTGGTCGTCGATGACGATGCCGCCGCGCTCGCCGACCGCGATGCCGGAGGAACGGGCCAGCTCGTCACGCGGGCGGATGCCGGCGGAGAACAGCACGATATCTGTCTCCAGCGGGTCGCCCTCGGCGAAGTTCATGCGCAGCTTGTGGCTTTCGCCGGCATCGATCAGCTGCGTGGCCTTGCCGGTATGCACCTGGACGTCGAGCGCCTCGATCTGGCGGCGAAGCATGTCGCCACCGGCGAGATCGAGCTGGGCGGGCATCAGTTGCGGGGCGAACTCGACCACGTGGGTCTCCAGCCCCAGGTTCTTGAGCGCATTGGCCGCCTCGAGACCCAGCAGGCCGCCGCCGACCACCACGCCGCGTCGGCCGGACTCGGCATGGGCGCGGATCGCGTCGAGGTCCTCGATGGTGCGGTAGACGAGGCAGCCGTCCCGGTCGCGACCCTCGATCGGCGGGACGAAGGCGTACGAGCCGGTGGCCAGCATCAGCCGGTCGTAGCCGCAGCGTTGCCCGGCACGGGTCACCACCTCGCGATTGTCGGTGTCGATCTCGACCACGGGGTCGTCGAGGTGCAGGTCGATGCCCTCCCTGCGGTAGTCCTCGGCGGTGGTGAGCGCGAGGTCCTCGGCGCTACGCCCGGAGAAGTACTCGGAGAGGTGGACGCGATCGTAGGCGGCGCGCGGTTCCTCGCCGAAGACGGTCACGTCGAAGCGGGCCAGGCCGTCGGCCTCGATCAGCTTCTCGACGAAGGCATGACCGACCATGCCGTTGCCGATCACGATGAGTTTTTCTCGGTCGGTGTTGTTCGGGTTGCTCATGCTGTGCTCCTGGCCGCCGTGTCAGGCGGCGTTTTCGGTGGGCGAGTCGATGGCGGGGCGGTTCGTGTCGTCCGGCTCGCAGAAGCGCTCGCCGAACAGCAACCGCTCGCGGAACGCGCTGATGTCGCGCCGTTCCTGGAGCAGGTCGAAGAACCACCCCCCGTCGGCCACGTCGCCGACCAGCACCACGCCGACCACGTTGTCGTCGCGGAGAATCAGTTTCTTGTAGATACCCAGCTTGGGGTCGCGCAGGCGCAGGCAGTGTTCGCCGGGGCCGGGGTCGATGCGCCCGGCGGAGAACACGTCGATGCCGGTGACCTTCAGCCGGGTGGAGGTGGGCTGGTCGCGGTAGCGGCCGTGGCCGGTGTCGAGCACCTCGGCCAGCACGCGCGCCTGTTCCCAGATCGGCGCGACCAGGCCGTAGGTGCGCCCGTCGTGCTCCACGCATTCGCCGAGCGCATGGATCGCCGGATCACTGCTGCGCAACTGTGCGTCGACGCGAATGCCGCGGCCGCAGTCGAGCCCGGCCTGTCGGGCAAGCGCGATTGCCGGCTGGATGCCGATCGTGAACAGCACGGTGGCGGCCGGCAGGCGGCGGCCGTCGTCGAGACGGACGGCCTCGGCGCGTTCGCTGCCTTCGATCGCTTCGGCCTGAGCGCCGAGAACGAAGCGCACGCCGCGGGCCTCCAGTGCCCTTCTCAGGATGGCGGCGGCCTCGTCGTCGAGCTGCCGGTTCATCAGCACCGGATTGCGATGCACGACCGTGACCTCGATCCCGTGGCCGGCGAGACCCGCGGCCGCCTCCAGCCCCAGCAGACCGCCGCCGAGGATCACGACAGGTTCCGGCTCGGAAAGCCGTGCCTGCAGGGTCTCGACATCGGCCAGATCGCGAAAGCCGCCGACGCCGGGCAGGTCGATGCCGGCAATCTCGGGCAGCCACGGACGCGAGCCGGTGGCGAATACCAGCCGGTCGTAGGGCACGGTCACCCCGGCGTGGCTGGTCACCTCGCGTCGTTCGCGATCGATGCTCACCACCGGGTCGCCGAGGTGCAGCTCGATGCCGTGGCGGGCGTACCACTCGCGCGGGTTGAGCATGATCTCAGCGACCGTCTTCTCCCCGGCAAGCACGGGCGAAAGCATGATCCGGTTGTAGTTGCCGTGCGGTTCGGCGCCGAACACGGTGATGGCATGCCGCCCGGCATCGCGCGCCACCAGTTCCTCCAGCAGGCGCGCACCGGCCATGCCGTTGCCGATCACGACCAGTCGCGGTTTCACGCGACCCGTTCCTTGGCCTTGCCGGAGGCCTTGGTCTGGCTCGTGGCGGTTTCCGCACTCGAGCCGGCGATTTCCTCGACCTTCTTCTGCTTCTCGTAGAGGAAGGTGAGCACCTCGTGGCGGTAGTGGTTGTAGGCCGGGTCGTCGGCCAGGGCCAGCCGGTCGCGCGGTCGCGGCAGATCGATCGGCAGGATCTCGCCGACGGTGGCCGCCGGGCCGTTGGTCATCATCACGATGCGGTCGGAGAGCAACACGGCCTCGTCGACGTCGTGGGTGATCATGATCACGGTGTTGCCGAGATCGGCCTGGATCTCCATCAGCGAATCCTGCAGATGGGCCCGGGTCAGGGCGTCGAGCGCGCCGAACGGCTCGTCCATCAGCAGTACCTTGGGCTGCATGGCCAGCGCCCGGGCGATGCCGACGCGCTGCTTCATGCCGCCGGAGATCTCGTCCGGGCGCTTGTGCGCCGCGTGGTCCATGTGGACCAGGGCGAGGTTGTGGTTGATCCAGTCACGCATTTCCGCGCGGCTCATGCGGCCCTTGAAGACCTTCTTCACCGCCAGTTCGACGTTCTGGTAGACGGTCAGCCACGGCAGCAGCGAGTGGTTCTGGAACACCACCGCCCGCTCGGGGCCCGGCTGGTCGACCTCGCGGCCGTCGAGGAGCACGCCGCCGCGGGTGGCCTGGTGCAGGCCGGCGACGATGTTGAGCACGGTCGACTTGCCGCAGCCGGAGTGGCCGATCAGCGAGATGAACTCGCCTTCGTCGACCTTGAGGTTGATGTCGTCGAGGGCCTGGAACGGCCCCTTGGGCGTGGGGAACTCGATGTCGACGCCCGTCAGTTCGAGATGTGAGTCGCTCATGACGAAGTCTCCTTAACGCAGGGTGGCGGTCTTGTCCCAGGACACGGCGCGTTGCAGCGCGAGCATGCCGCGGTCGAGGAAGAAGCCGATCAGGCCGATCACCAGCACGGCGACCATGATCCGGGCCAGCGAGTCGGACGAGCCGTTCTGGAACTCGTCCCAGACGAACTTGCCGAGCCCGGGGCTCTGGGCGAGCATCTCGGCGGCGATCAGCACCATCCAGGCGATGCCCAGCGACAGGCGCAGGCCGGTGAAGATCATCGGGATGGAGGAGGGCAGGACTATCTTGACCACGTGGGTCAGCCAGCCCAGGCGCAGCACCTTCGAGACGTTGAGCAGGTCGCTGCTGATGCTGTTCACGCCCACGGCGGTGTTGATCATCGTCGGCCACAGGCTGCAGAGGACGACCGTGATCATCGAGGTCAGGAACGACTTCTCGAACATCGGATCGTCGGTGACGTAGACCGCACTGACGACGATGGTGACCAGCGGCAGCCAGGCCAGCGGCGAGACCGGTTTGAAGATCTGCACCAGCGGGTTGACCGCCGAGTACAGGTTGCTGCTCAGGCCGATGACGATGCCCAGCGGGATGGCGAGGATCGAGGCGATCACGAAGCCCGACAGCACCGTGATCAGGCTGGTGACGATCTGGTCGAAGAACGTCGGCTTGCCGGGGTAGTCGTGGATGCGCGGCTCATAGTCCGGGTCGTTGGCCAGTCGCTCGGCGATCCGCTCCTCCTGGCGCTCGTAGAAGGCCGCGGCCTTGTCACGCTCGGTGACGTGCTCGACGTAGAGCGCCTCGGCCTGGTTCCAGACCTGCGCCGGGCCGGGGAACTGGCCCAGCGAGGTGTCGATCTTGGCGGCCACGCCGGACCAGAGCATCAGGAAGACCAGCAGGCCGATGATCGGCAGGCCGACGGTGCGGAACAGGACGTCGAGCTGGGCGCGGGGGCTTTCGCCCCGGGCCAGCTTGACGAACGGGGCGACGGCCCGGGGTGTCTTCAAAGACAGGTTCGGGTTCATGGTTCAACTCCGGGTGTTGGGGCAGGCCAGGTCGATCAGACCTGGTCCTTGCCCTTGAGACCGATGGGGAATTGCTCGAGGTACTCGTTCGGCTTACTGCCGTCGTAGGTGATGCCGTCGATGAACTCGCTCTGCGGCGGCTTGAAGCCGGTCTCGCTGTCGAAATCCGGGAAGTCACCGGCGCTCATCTTTCCTTCGGCAATCAGCTCCTTCGCGGCCTGGGCGTAGATGTCCGGGCGGTAGACCTGCTTGGCGGTCTGCATGTACCAGTCGTCGGACTTGTGCTCGGCGATCTGCCCCCAGCGGCGCATCTGGGTCAGGTACCAGATGGCGTCCGAGTAGTAGGGGTAGGTGGCGTTGTAGCGGAAGAAGACGTTGAAGTCCGGTACCGGACGCTCGTCACCCTTCTCGTATTCGAAGGTGCCGGTCATGGAGTTGGCAATCACCTCCTCGTCGGCGCCGACGTAGTTCGGCCGCGACAGGATCTCGACCGCCTCGGGGCGGTTGGCGTTGCCATCGGCGTCGAGCCACTTGGCGGCGCGGATCAGTGCCTTGACCAGGCGCACGGTGGTGTTCGGGTACTTCTCGGCGAATTCGCGGGTGATGCCGAAGACCTTCTCCGGGTTGTTCTTCCAGATCTCGTAGTCGGTGATCACCGGTACGCCGATGTCCTTGAACACGGCCTGCTGGTTCCAGGGCTCGCCGACGCAGTAGCCGCTGATGGTGCCGGCCTCGAGGGTCGCGGGCATCTGCGGGGGCGGGGTGACCGAAAGCTGGGCGTCGGCGTCGATGAGCCCGGAGGTATCGCCGTTGCTCGGGTCGTAGTAGCCCGGGTGAATCCCGCCGGCGGCCAGCCAGTAGCGCAGTTCGTAGTTGTGGGTCGAGACGGGGAACACCATGCCCATCTTGAAGGGCTCGCCGGCGGCGTTGCGCCGATCGACCACCGGCTTGAGGTAGTCGGCCTTGATCGGGTGGGCCGGTTTGCCGTCGTCACGCTTGGGCAGGTTGGGGAGCATTTCCTCCCAGACGTCGTTGGAGAGCGTGATGCCGTTGCCGTTGAGGTCCATGGAGAACGGCGTGATGATCTCGGCCTCGGTGCCGTAGCCGATGGTGGCGGCCAGCGGCTGACCGGCGAGCATGTGCGCGCCGTCGAGTTCGCCGGTGATCACGCCGTCGAGCAGCACCTTCCAGTTGGCCTGCGCCTCGAGGGTCACGTACAGACCCTCGTCCTCGAAGAAGCCCTTCTCGTAGGCAATGGCGAGCGGCGCCATGTCGGTCAGCTTGATGAAGCCGAAGGTCAGGGCCTCCTTTTCCGCGTAACCGACTTCGGCCTGGGCGGGCAGGGCGGTCAGGGCGCTGCCGGCGAAGGCCGCGGCGGCCAGGCTCATGGCGGTACGCTTGAGGAAGCGGCGTCGTGACGGGGTCTTCTGAGTCATGAGATGTCTCCTGTGGACGATCCGTTGGGCATAAAAAAAAGCGCTCACGTACCGGGGGCGTTACCCGGTTGCGTGAGCGCCGTTGCTCGGTCTGATTGGTTGCTCCCACCGCCGTTGGCGGAGCGTGCCCCTTTCAATGCACGGGGCGTGCCATTTTTTCTAATGCATAAAAAACAACATGTTACGGTTTTCCATTCCCGTCGGCGGAGTGTTGGCTGCCCCATGAGGTGTCACGCCGCTCGCCATTGTGGTGCAGCGCATGCCCTGTTCAGGCCGTCGGATCGAACGTCTGGCCGTTGAGAAAGCGGTCGGCGCCCAGCGTCATGCCCTCGGGCGTTTCCTGCCAGCGGGTCGCATGCACGCCCTCGCGCTTGCTGCGTGCGACGGGCAGGGGTTGACCGAGATCCTGCATCAGTTCGCGGTAGGGACGGTCGTCGAACACCTCGGCGGCGAGCCGGGCGGTGTCCGGGCTCTGGCCGCCGGCCAGATCGCCGTCGAGGCGCAGCTGCTCGAGCATCCACAGCGCCTGCGACCACCAGGGGTAGTTGGCCGCGTAGCGATGGAAGACGTTGAAGTCGGGCAATTCGACGATCGGTTCGTCCCGGCCCATGCGCAGGCGGCCGGCAAGCGACGGGGTGATCGCCTCCTCGGGGGCGTCGATCACGTGCGCCTCGGCGATCATCCGGGCCGCCTCGAGACGGTTTGCCGGCTCGTCCAGCCAGGCACAGGCCTCGTAGAGGGCGGCCATCAGGGCCTTGAGCGTCTGCGGATGCGCCTCGGCCCAGGCGCGCGTCACGCCGAGGACCTTCTCGGGGCTGTTGTTCCAGATCTCGTAGCCGGTGATCGCGATGTGCCCCGCACCCTGCTGGACGGCGAGGGTGTTCCACGGCTCGCCGACGCAGAAGCCGTCGACGTGCCCCTGGTCGAGGTTGGCGACCATCTGCGGCGGCGGGATTACCACGACGCGCACGTCGCGGTCGGGTTCGATGCCGTGATGCTTGAGCCACAGCCGCAGCTGCAGTGTATGCATCGAGTAGGGAAAGACCGTGGCGAATGTGCGCTTGGGTTGCCCCACGGCGCGTTCCCGGGTCACCAGCTGCTTGAGGGCCGCGCCGAGGGCATCGGCATCGTCACTGCCGGCCTGTGCCACCAGTTCGCGATGCAGGTCCGCCGACAGCGTGATGGCATTGCCGTTGAGGTTGAGCACGAACGGGGCGAGCATCGCCTTGGTCACCGAGCCTAGCCCGGCGGTGCAGGCGAGCGGCATCGGGGCGAGCATCTGCGCGCCGTCGAGCTCGCCGATGATCACCCGGTCACGGATGTTGGCCCAGGAGACCTCGCGCTTGAGCTCCACCTCGAGCCCCCATTTCTCGAACAGGCCCTTCTCGCGGGCGACGATCAGCGGGGCGCAGTCGGTGAGGGGAATGAAGCCGAGTGCCAGTCGGGGCTTCTCGGGCTGGTAGGTTGTCTTGTGGGTCGGGTGCATGCCGTGCCTCTCAGATGCCGTCGTCGCCGACCAGGTCGAAGACCGCGATCACGTTGCGCGCGGTCTCGACCAGTCTCTGGTTGCGGTCCATCGCCATCTTGCGCATGGCGTGATAGGCCTGGGTCTCGTCGAAGTCGCGGTGCTTCATCAGCAGGCCCTTGGCCTTCTCGATCAGCTTGCGATCCTCGAGCTGGGAACGGGTCTCGTCGAGCTCGTTGCGCAATGCCTGGAATTCGCGGAAACGCGCCACGGCCACGTCGACGATCGGCCGGACCCGTTCGGCGCGCATGCCGTCGGAGACGTAGGCACTTACCCCGGCCTTGATCGCCCGGGCGATGCTTTCCTCGCTGTCCTCCTCGGAGAACAGGACGATGGGGCGGGGGTTGTCGCGCGAGACCACGGACATGTTTTCCAGGGCATCGCGATCGGGCGACTCGATGTCGATGATCACCACGTCCGGCTGGTGTACCTCGACCTCCTGGGCGAGCCGCTCGACGCTGGCGAGTCGGGCGACGACCTCGTGGCCGGCGTCCTGCAGGGACTGTTCGACGATCGCGGCGCGGCCGCGATCCTGATCGATGAGCATCACGCGCATGGCTCGATGGGCATTTGCTGTCGTTCCTCGGATGGTGTCGTCGCATCAAGAGGTGCCGGCGGGGCATCTTGAGTCGACGCTGGTTGCCGCACATTGAGCAACTCCCATGCCAGCCCATGGGGCGCCGCGAACGCGCGGCTGCCCGCTGCCGGTGCATCGGCAGGAAGCTGCGCGCCGGTGCATTGCACCAAGCGGGCGCACTGCGGTGGTGCAGTCGGCGATCCTCAGCGAGACGTGTCGAGGTGGCGGCGCCAGGAACCGAGCTCGGTGATGTCGGTCGCGCCCTCGACGGCCCCTTCAATGGCAATGGGCTCGGCGATGAAGCCCGGCACCTCGCGGCCGTCGGCCAGGGTGAGCTTGCCGATACCCAGCGGGGCGGGGATGCCGGCGACGAACGAGCCAAACTCGCTTGCCGGCACGTGCCAGACCTCGACGTCGATCGCCGCACCGCCCTGGCTGACGCGAACCAGCCCGGGGCGCTCCGGCGGACCGCCGGGCAGGGCATAGAAGCGGTATTCCGGTGCCGTGGTGGTCACCTCGGCCAGCCGGGCGCGGCGCTCGGTCAGCTGCCAGTTGAGCGGCAGGCCGCTCAGGTGGGCACCGCAGACGGCCACCGGGATGACGTGCTCGCCGCCGACGGTCACCGCCTCGTCCGGCAGGGACTGCTCCGTGGCACCGAGCCGGGCAACACTCGCCCGCTGCAGCCGGTCGCCCAGTGCGAGCAGGTCGCGGTCGGTGAAGGCCGGGGCGAACAGGGTGACGCCAAACGGCAGACCATCACGGCGGAACCCCGCCGGTACCGCCAGGGCGGCGAAGTCCAGCAGGTTCATGAAGTTGGTGTAGTAGCCCAGATCGCTGTTCTTCTGCACCGGGTCGGCCTCGACCTCGTCGATGCGGTAGTGGCGCCCGGCGGTGGGCGTGACGATCAGATCCACCTCGTCCCAGACCGCTTCGGTCTGCCGGCGTAGCGCGGCGAGACGATACTGTGCCTTGAAGGCCTCGGCCGCGCGGGGCGTGGCGCCACCGGCGATGATCTGCCGGGTGACCGGGTGCAGGCTGTCGGCCGATTTTTCGATGAATTCCTCGATCGCGGCATAGCGCTCGGCCACCCACGGGCCCTCGTAGAGCAGGCGAGCGGCCTCGAGGAACGGGGCGAAGTCGATCTCCACCGGCGTGCCGCCCAGCTCGACCAGTCGCTCGATCGTGGTGTCGAAGTGCGTGGGGTTCTCCGCATCATCGAAGAAGGCGAGTTGCTCGCGCCGCGGCACGCCAAAGCGGAAGCCCTCCGCCGGGATGGCGCCGTGGCCGAGTTCGGGCACCCGGTCGGGGCGGGCATAGGCATCCTCGCGATCGAAGCCGGCGGCGACATCGAGCACGCGCTCGGCATCCAAGCCGGTCAAGGCGAAGATCGAGACGGTATCGAGGGTGCGGCAGGCCGGCACCACGCCGCTGGCACTCAACAGCCCGCGGGTGGGTTTCACGCCGACCAGGTTGTTGAACATCGCCGGCACCCGCCCGGAGCCCGCCGTGTCGGTGCCGAGCGAGAAGGCCACCTGGCCCAGGGCCGCGGCCACCGCCGAGCCCGAGCTCGAGCCGCCGGAGAGGTAGTCGGGGTCGAAGGCGTTGCGGCACGCCCCATAGGGGGAGCGGGTGCCGACCAGGCCGGTGGCGAACTGGTCGAGGTTGGTCTTGCCCACCGGCACCGCGCCCGCGTCGATCAGCTGTTGCACCACGAAGGCGGACCGGTCGGGGGTATAGGCGTAGTCGGGGCAGGCGGCGGTGGTAGGCACGCCAGCGAGATCGATGTTGTCCTTGATCGCGAACGGCACCCCGTAGAGCGGCAGCTCGGCCGGGTCACTGGCCTCGAGCCGGGCGAGGTAGGGCTCGAGCTGTGCATCGTCGAGCACGCTGATCCAGATATGGTGCGCGTCGGCGGCGCGGATGGTCCGCATGACCTCGCCGAGGTGCGTGCGGACGTCCAGCCGGCCCGCGCGGTAGGCGGCGAGCAGATCGGTGACGGTGATGGTGTTCATGGCGTCTCCTCCCGTCACTCGGCGTCGTCAAGTACGATCAGGGTCTGACCGGGCTTGACCTGGTCGCCTTCCTTGCAGAGCACGCTGGCCACGGTGCCGGCGGTTTCGCTGTCGACCTGAATCTCCATCTTCATCGACTCGAGCACCATCAGCGTCTGGCCGGCCTCGACCCGGTCGCCCTCGTCGACCTCGAGCTTCCAGACCACGCCGTGGACGTGCTCGGCGATCGCCGTCTGACCCTCGCCGATCTCGATCGTGTCGATACCGGTGTCGACCGGCTCGGACTCCGACTCGTAGTTGGCCTGGCCGGTGGCGATCCAGTGCTGACGCTCGGCCTCGAAGGCGGCCTGCTGGCGCTCCTTGAAGGCGCGGATCTCCTCGGCGTTCTCCTCGATGAAGCGGTTGTAGCCCCCGAGCGAGAAGGTGGTCTCCTCGATCTCGAGCTCGATGCCGCCGTGCGGGAAGGCATCGCGCATCTTCAGGAGCTCTTCCTCGCTGACCTCGTAGTAGCGGATCTGGTCGAAGAAGCGCAGCAGCCATGGCTGCTGGAACTCGCGCGTCTGTTTGTAGCGGTTCCAGATCGGCAGGGTCCGACCGACGAACTGGTAGCCGCCCGGGCCTTCCATGCCGTAGATGCACATGTACGAGCCGCCGATGCCCACCGCGTTCTCCGGCGTCCAGGTGCGTGCCGGGTTGTACTTGGTGGTCACCAGGCGGTGGCGCGGGTCGACCGGCGTGGCCAGCGGCGCGGACAGGTAGACGTCGCCCAGGCCCATGACGAGGTAGGAGGCGTCGTAGACGATGCGCTTGACCTCCTCCTCGCTCTCCAGGCCGTTGATGCGACGGATGAACTCGATGTTGCGCGGGCACCAGGGCGCGTCCTTGCGCACCGACTGCATGTACTTCTCGGTGGCCAGCTGGGTCTGGCTGTCATCCCAGGCCAGCGGCAGGTGGATGATGCGCGAGGGCAGCTCGACGTCCTCAAGGCTCTTCAACTCGCTTTCGGCCTGTTCGAGGATCGCCAGCAGCCGCTCGGTGGACAGCTCCCGCGGCTCGTAGTGGATCTGCAGGCTGCGCACGCCCGGCGTCATCTCGACGATGCCGTCGATGTCCTGCTCGTTGAGCCATTCCAGCAGGGCCTGGACGCGAAAGCGCAGGGAGAGGTCGAGCACGATCGGGCCGTACTCGACGAGGAGGTACTTGTCGCCGGCCGGGCGGTAGGTCACGCCCACGGCATGCTCGCCGTCTTCGGCACGACGTTCGCGGATCACCGGGGTGGTGATCGGTGCCGGTTCGGCCTCGCGCTCGGCCGGTTCGAGGCCCTGGATCGCTTCGGTCTGCTCGCGCTCGAGGCGGTTGGCCTCGGCGAGCGTGGTGGGGACGAAGCGGATGGTGTCGCCGGGCTTGAACTGGCCGAGCTTCCACAGGTCGGCGGTGATGATGGTCGCCGGGCAGACGAAGCCGCCCAGGCTGGGGCCGTCCGGGCCCAGGATCACCGGCATGTCGCCGGTGAAGTCGATGGTGCCGATGGCGTAGGCGTTGTCGTGGATGTTCGACGGGTGCAGGCCGGCCTCGCCGCCGTCGTCGCGCGCCCA
This sequence comes from Guyparkeria sp. WRN-7, assembly GCF_001641825.1. Lineage (GTDB taxonomy): Bacteria > Pseudomonadota > Gammaproteobacteria > Halothiobacillales > Halothiobacillaceae > Guyparkeria. Next base: position 209,113 of record NZ_LRFH01000016.1, read on the forward strand.
CTCGGGCTTCGGTCCGATCAGGCGCACGCCGGTGCGGCTGGAGTTGTAGTGCACCTCCCAGTCCGTGCCGAAGAACATCTCGATGTCATCGGGCGTGAAGAAGTCCGGGGCGCCGTGCGGGCCGTAGATGGTGCGCACTTCCCAGGCGTTGCCGTAGGCCGGGACCGAGTCCGCCGGCATGGCCTCGGGGGCACCCTCGGTCTGCTGGCCGACGTGGAGCACATCGCCCGGCCAGAGCACACGGCCGCCGTGACCGCCCATCTGGCCGAGGGTGAAGGTCGAGCGGCTGCCCATGTGCCGCGGCACGTCCAGCCCGCCGCGGAAGGCGAGATAGGCGCGCGCACCGGTGCCTTCGACCGCGCCGATCTTGAGTGTCTGGCCGCGGCGGACGGCGACCGGCTCCCAGAAGGCCACCGGCTCGTCGTCGAGCGTGGCCGCCATGGCCGCGCCTGCCAGGGCGATGGTGGCGTCGGTGTTGAACTTGAGCGTCGGGCCGTTGACCGTCAGCTCCAGCCCGGCGGCGTCCTCGGGGTTGCCGACCAGGCGGTTGGCCTGGCGGAAGGCGAGCATGTCCATCGGGCCCGAGGGCGGCACGCCGATGTCCCAGTAGCCGACCCGGCCGGGGTAGTCCTGGATGGTGGTCTGCGTGCCGGGCTTGATCACCTCGACGGTCGGGGCGCGGTACTCGATGCCGGCCAGATGCGCGGTGGTGTAGTGGCCGCCGGCGAAGCCGGGGTCGGTGGCCACCTGGCGGAGATACAGCAGGTTGGTCTCCAGGCCGTGGATGGCGGTCTGATCGAGCGCCTCGCGCAGCTTGGCGATCGCGGCCTCCCGGTCGGCGGCGTGCACGATCAGCTTGGCCACCATCGGGTCGTAGAACGGCGAGATCTCGGTGCCGCTCTCCACCCAGGTCTCGATGCGGCTGTCCTCGGGCCACTGCACCTCGGTGAGCAGGCCGGTGGAGGGCTGGAAGTTCTTGCCCGGATCCTCGGCGTACAGGCGCACCTGGATCGAGTGGCCGTCGACGCGCGCCGGGCGCAGCGTTTCCAGGTCCGGCAGATTATCGGCCGCGCCGCGCACCATCCACTCGACCAGGTCCACGCCGGTGACCTCCTCGGTCACGCCGTGCTCGACCTGCAGGCGGGTGTTGACCTCGAGGAAGTAGAAGCGGCCGGTGTCGTCGTCGAGGATGTACTCGACGGTGCCGGCCGAGCGATAGTTCACGCCGCGACCAAGGGCCTCGGCGGCGCGCTGCAGTTCCGTGCGCACCTCGGGGGTGAGGTTGGGCGCCGGGGTCTCCTCGACCACCTTCTGGTTGCGTCGCTGCAGCGAGCAATCGCGCTCGCCCAGCGCGATCACCTGGCCCTTGCCGTCGCCGAACAGCTGCACCTCGACGTGGCGGGCGTGGCGGACGAACTTCTCGAGGAAGATGCCGCTGTCGGAGAAGTTGCTCTGCGACAGGCGACGTACCGACTCGAAGGCATCCTCGAGCTCCGCGGCGTTCTCGCACAGGCGCATGCCGATACCGCCGCCCCCGGCGGTGCTCTTGAGCATGACCGGGTAGCCGATGCGCTCGGCCTCCTCCTTGGCCTGCTCGACGTCGTCCAGCAGGCCCGTGCCCGGCAGCATGGGCACGTCGGCCGCCTCGGCGAGTGTCCGGGCGGTGTGCTTGAGGCCGAATTCGCGCATCTGGCGCGGGGTCGGGCCGATGAAGGCGATCCCGGCCGCCTCGCAGGCCTCGGCGAAGGCGGCGTTCTCCGAGAGAAAACCGTAGCCGGGATGCACGGCCTGGGCGCCGGTCTCGCGCGCGACCTCGAGGATGCGATCGGCATTCAGGTACGAGGCGGTGGCGGCCGCCTCACCGATGCAGACGGCCTCGTCGGCCTGGCGGACGTGCAGGGCGTGGCGATCCTGCTCGCTGTAGACGGCCACCGAGCGCACGCCGAGGCGCTTGAGCGTTCGGATGATGCGGCAGGCGATCGCGCCGCGATTGGCGATGAGAACCTTGTCGAACATGTCGGGCATTCCAGAGGGGGCCGGTAACCAGTGGCCCGGTCAGGCGGGCCGTCCCGCCGGGGAAACTCTCGCCCGGGGTCGTCCCCGGTGCGGTCGGATCGATGCCTTTGTCAGTCCCAGACGATCATCTCGACCGGGGTCGGGTTGTAGGCGTTGCAGGGGTTGTTGAGTTGCGGGCAGTTGGAGACCAGCACGATCACGTCCATCTCGGCGCGCATCTCGACGTACTTGCCCGCATCCGAGATGCCGTCCTCGAAGGTCAGGCCGCCCTCGGGCGTCAGGGGCACGTTCATGAAGAAGTTGATGTTGGGCACGACGTCGCGCTTGGTCAGGCCGTAATGGCTCTCGGCGATCGCGGTCAGGAAGCTGTCGCGGCAGTTGTGCATCGGCTTCTTGTCGAGCGCGTATCGCACCTGGTTGGACTCGGCCGAGCAGGCGCCGCCCAGGGTGTCGTGACGGCCGCAGGTGTCGGCGGTGATCGTCAGCATCACGTTGCCCTCGTTGGACATCAGCTCCGAGCCGGCGGTCAGGTAGGCGTTGACCTGGGAACGGATCGTGTCGATCGCGCTGTAGTGCTCCTCGGTCGGACGTTCGAGGCTGTAGAAGATCGTGTCGGCCGCCTGGTTGCCCTCGAGATCGAGGATGCGCAGGGTCTGGCCCTTCTTCACCTCGTGCATCCACGGCTTGCCAGCCGGGACCACTTCGCGGTAGATGGCGTCGGCCGGGTCGAGCGGGCTCTCGACCAGTGTCTGGCTGCTCATGAGTAGGCCTCCTGACAGTTGTGGATCGCGGTGTTGGCGTAGGCGCGCGCGTTCTCGGGGCGGAAGTTCACGCAGTAGTCGTAGGCGGGAACCACCGGCTCCGAGCGATAGATGACCAGGTCCACGTCACCGGGGCGGTAGGACGGGGCGGGATCCATCGGATGCGGTGCGGTGTTGAGCACCACCAGGGTGTCCATCTCGGCGCGCAGGTCGATGTAGTCGCCGGGCTGGCTGTTGTCCTCGTCGAATCGCAGCCCGCCGTCCGCGTCGGCGTGCACCTTGCTGAAGAAGTTGAGGTTGGGCACCAGATCGCGCTGGCCGAGGTTCCACTTTTCCAGCTCGATCAGGAACAGCTCGCGGCCGCTGCGGTAGAAGTCGTTGCCGTACTCCTGGTAGCTATGCTCGCCGTACTTGTCGCGGATCATCCGATCGTCGGTGATGCCGCCGATGGTGTCGTGCCAGCCGACGCTGTCGTCGACGATCGACATCATCACCCGGCCCATGTCGGAGTAGAGCATGTTGCCCTTGGTCAGCTTGGAGGTGTGCTGGCCCTTGAGCGTGTCCGGGGCGTTGTAGCGCTCCAACGGATTGGTCGGGTTGTAGAGCAGGGTGGAGACGTTGGCACGGCCGTCACGGTCGACCAGGCGCAGCGTGAAGCCGCGCTTGATCACCAGCGACCAGTAGCGCGCGCCGGGCAGGGTGTCCCGGTACACGATCGGCGTGTTGAGTTCGGAAGTGGTGTTCATCCTTCCTCCTCGGCTGTGGATGAATGGGTGACGACATCGGCGTCCAGGCCCAGGCGCTGGCCGACTGCGCGATAGACCGACGGGTGCGGGGTCGCGTGGGACAGCGGGATGTCGTAGGTGATGTTGGCCCCGTAGGCCCCGGGGGCCTGCGGGTCGTGGCGGACCTTGTCGAACACCAGCAGCCGGCTGCCGAGCTCGAAGGCCTCCTTGAGGTCGTGGGTGACCATGAAGATGGTCAGGCCCTGGCGCTGCCAGAGCTCGCGCACCAGCTCGTGCATGTCCTGGCGGATGCCCGGATCGAGCGCGCCGAACGGCTCGTCGAGGAGCAGGATCTTCGGATCCTTCATCAGGGCCTGGGCGATGGCCAGGCGCTGCTGCATGCCGCCGGAGAGCTCGCTGGGGTACTTGTTCGCCGCCTGCTCCAGGCCGACGGAGGCAAGCATCTTGCGCGCCCGCTCACGGGCCTCGCGCCGGTGCCGGCCGAACAGTCGCCCGGTGAAACGGGTGTGGCCCAGTTCCTCGGCGACCAGCACATTGCCCAGCGCGGTCAGGTGCGGGAAGACCGAGTACTTCTGGAAGACCACGCCGCGGTCGGGGCCCGGCTCGTCGGGCATCGGTCGGCCGTCGAGCTGCATCTCGCCGCGGGTCGGGCTCTCCTGGCCGAGCAGCATCCGCAGGAACGTGCTCTTGCCGCAGCCGGAGGCGCCGACGATGGTGACGAACTCGCCGGAGTCGACGTGCAGGTCGATGTTCTCCAGTACCACGTCGCGGCCGTATTCCTTCCAGACGTTCTTGAGCGTGACGGTGCTCATCAGGACCTCCGTGCCCGGTACCAGGGGAAGACGACGCGCACGATCAGGCGCAGGATCACGTCGGCAAGAAACGCCAGCAGGGTGATCCACATGACGTACGGCAGGATCAGTTCCATGTCGAGGTAGCGCCGCACCAGGAAGATGCGGTAGCCCAGCCCTTCGGTGGCGGCGATGGCCTCCGAGGCGATCAGGAACAGCCAGGCCGAGCCCAGCGCCAGGCGAGTGGCGTCGAGCAGGCGCGGCATGACCTGGGGCAGCACCAGTCGCAGGATGATCTGCCAGGTGTTCGCGCCCAGGGTCTGCGCCTTCACCAGCAGCTCGCGGGGGAGTTCCTCCACGCGCTGCTGGATGTCGCGCATGATGAAAGGGGCGATCCCGAACACGATCAGTGCAATCTTGGCGACCTCGCCAACGCCCAGGGCGATGAAGAGGATCGGCAGCACCGCGAGCGGCGGGATCATGGATAGGACCGAGACAAACGGCGAGAAAGTCCGATTCGCGTAGGGGATCAACCCGGTCAGCACGCCCACCACCAGGCCGATGGCCATGGCGATGCCGACGCCGAGACCCAGCCGGATCAGGCTGGCCGACGTGTCCACCCAGAGGGTGAGCTCGCCGGTGCGGCGGTTGGGCTCGGTGGCGACATCGGCGAAGGTGTCGGCCATGGCTGCGATCGACGGCAGCAGCGGGTCGTCCGGGTTCTCGGCCAGCCGATTGGCGGAGGCCGAGAGGTAGACCAGCAGCACCAGCACGAACGGCAGCAGGCCGAGGGCGAGTCGCCAGGGGGCAGCCGGTGCCTGGTTGATCAAACGCTTCATGGGTCAGTCCGTTTGGCTCGGTGGGTGTCCCGGGCCGGCCCAAGGTTTACTCGGTGCCTGCCCGGGGATCGACGGGCCCGGATCAGAGCTCGCCGTCACGCGCCATGCGAGTGTAGTCGGCGTTGAAGCGGAACTTGACGTTGGATTCGCTGCCCAGCACGGAGCCATCGGCGAACTCGATACCGACGAAGTCCGGGCTGTCGGCACGCTCGCCCAGCAGGCCGTGCTTGAACGCGAACTGGCGGACGCTTTCCATGGTTTCTTTCGGCGTGCCGCTCTCGAGGAAGGAGACCGCGTTGGCCGGGTCGTAGAACATGCTGGTGGAGTCCAGCTGAGCCTCGTAGCCGGCCAGATCGGTGCCGGCGGCCTCGGCCATGGCGGTGCGCGCCTCGACGGCGGCCTCGGAGTCACCGCGCATGGTGCTCATGATCTCGTACCAGGCGCCGGTCAGGGCCTTGCCGAGCTTGGGGTTGTCCTCGAGGGTCTCGGTGTTCACGACCAGCAGGTCCATGATTTCGCCGGGAATCTTCGAGGAGTCGAACACCACGTGGGCCCCGTCCTGCTTCTTGAGCTCGCCGAGCTGCGGGTTCCAGGTCACGACGGCCTCGACGTCGGACGAGGAGAAGGCGGCGACGATGTCGGCATCCGAGGTGTTGACCACCTTGACGTCGCGCTCGCTCATGTCGACCGATTCCAGGGCGCGGGCGAGCAGGTAGTGGGAGACGGACAGCTCGACCAGGTGGACCGACTTGCCTTCGATGTCCTCGAGCTTGTCCGTGCCCTTCAAAACGACGCCGTCGTTGCCGTTGGAGAAGTCACCCATGACCAGGGCGGTGGAATCGACGCCACCGGCGGCCGGGATGGTCAGCGCGTCCATGTTGGTGACGGTCACGCCGTCGTAGGAACCGGCGGTGTAGAGGTTGATCGACTCGATGTAGTCGTTGATCTGGACGACGTCGATCTCGATGTCGTACTTGTCGGCCCACTTGTCGACGATGCCCTCGGTCTCGCCATAGCCCCAGGGCATCCAGCCCACGTAGATGCTCCAGGCGATCTTGAAGCTGTCGCGCTCCTCGGCGAGGGCCTGGGGAGCGGCGAACGAGCCGGCGAGGGTGGCGGCCGACAGGGCCGCAGCGGTCAGATAGGAACGAAACGGGCGTTTGAAACCGGACATGGTTCTCTCCTGTGAGGTTTACAGACGGCGCGCCGGAGCATCACGTGCGATCTCCCGGGCTTTTGTCCCGCCGTGTAACCCCTCGTTGGAGAGGTCGGCGACTCTCGGACCAGTCATCCGCAGTGCGGACCGGAACCCTAGTCGCCCATTGAATCCATGTTGTAGACGATGTCCGGAACCGCACGTCCAGACTCCTTGCGCGTCACGATCACCTTGGTTGCAGGGATGGTGCCAACGTGGGCAGGAATGGATCTAGGTAATGCAAAACAACACGTTGGGATCGAAACCTGTTGCGTCGTGTTGAGTGCGGGGCGGTCGCGGATGCACCCGAATGGGCCCGCATGCACGGTGATGGTGCGTGGGGCCTAGAGCATCCACTCGATCGGCATCAGGGAGAACAGCCAGACCGCGCCGCGCTTGATCAGCCCGGCGCCCGGCTCCCGATCGTGGCGGACGATTTCGCTGTCCTGCCGCTCGAACCACACGATCTCGCCGTCTTCCAGTTCCAGTCGGTAGGCGCTTTCGGGCACATGCATGTCGAAGGTATGGCTGATGGCGGACGCAAGCTCGCTGCTCTCGATGACGAAACCTACCTCGGTGTTGAGCAGCACCGACCGCGGATCGACGTTGTAGGAGCCGATGAAGACCCGCTGCCCGTCGATGACCACCGCCTTGGCATGCAGCGTGGTGGCCGGGCTGCCGAACGGTCCGGCCCCTTCGGGTCGGGGATTCTCATCGCCGATCCGCTTCATTTCGTAGAGCTCGACGCCGGCCTTGAGCAGGGGTTTGCGGTAACGGGCGTAGCCCGAATGGGCGGGCGGCATGTCGGTGGCGTCCAGGGAGTTGGTCAGCACCCGGACCCGCACACCACGCCGGGCGAGCGTGCTCAAGGCGTCGGTCAGGGTCGGCGTGGGGACGAAGAACGAGGAAATGATGTCGACGGACTGCCGCGGCACGCCCAGCTTGTTGCGCAGGTCGATGGTCAGCAGATCCTCGAGGGCGATCGGCCCCAGGCCCTTTCTGGGCGGGTCGATGACCAGTTCGGTCGGCGCCCAGATCAGTCCGAGCTCCCCACGCAGCAGGCTGCCGACGATGAAGTTCTCCCGTACGGCCACCAGCAGGTCACGGGTGTTGCTCGACAGGGCAAGCGTGTCGGCCTTCCAGTCGAGTTGGTCCAGGGCCTCGTCGGGTGCAGGCGGCAGGATCTGCTCGGCCGGGTAGGCCGCCCGGCTCTGCCAGTAGTCGTCGAAGCCGGTGGAGACCTCGTCGACCACCGGGCCGATGGCGAGGATGTCCAGATCGGAGAACAGGAAGCCGTCGGTCGCGCCGAAATAACTGTCGCCGATATTGCGACCGCCACTGATCAACGCGGTGTTGTCCGCGATCATGACCTTGTTGTGCATGCGACGGTTTGCCCGCTCGAACCGGGTGAGAAACCCCACCCAGCGGGCATCGCGCATGAGAAACGGGTTGAACAGGCGCACCTCGATGTTCGGGTGGGCATTCAGCGCGGCCAGCTCGGTGTCGAGTTCGGTGGTGCCCTGGTCGTCGAGCAGCAGGCGGACCCGCACGCCTCGCCTCCCGGCGTCCAGCAGTTCGCGGAGCAACAGCGTGCCGGAGCGGTCGCCGTACCAGATGTAGTACTGGATATCGAGCGTTCGTTGCGCCCGGCGGGCAAGGTGCGTCAGTGCGGCAAACGTTTTTGCCGGTTCGTCGAGCAGGTAGATGCCCATCTGGCCCGGATGCGCGGCCGTTTGAGACTTCAGGGCGTTGCCGAGCGGCGTCAGGCGGGCCTGGTCGGTGGTGATGGCGCTGGACTCGGGCCGGTCCTTTACCGGGGGCAGCGCGCAGCCGGCAAGCAGCACGGCGGCCATCAGGGTGAGCAGCAGTCTCGTTCCCGGCAGTGGCTGGATCACGTATCGGCTCCCATCATTACCACTTCACCATAGACGTTCGCTCAGGGCCGGGGTTCGATTTTGCCGTCTGTCCCGTCGTCCGGATCGATGATCGCCCCGTCAGGCGCCACGCGCATCCCTCCCGGTTCGCTCTCCCCGGCGCCGATGCATAGATAGCTAATTATTAGTGCGGAATCACCGGTGAACTGGCACAATCGCGCCTCCTTTGCCACGGTCAAACCTGAGGGGTTTGCTCAGGATTTCTGACCATGACATCCCGATCACTCGCTACTCCCTGTGACAGCGGTATCCGGAGAGCCTCCGCATGCGCAAGAATCTGCCCGTCACCGACAATGAGCGCACCTTCAATCCCGGCGAGCGACTGGTCTCGACCACCGACCTCAAGGGCCGAATCACGCACTGCAATGATGCGTTTGTGGCCATCAGCGGGTTTACTCGCGACGAATTGCTCGGCCAGCCGCACAACATCGTGCGCCACCCGGACATGCCGCCCGAGGCCTTCGAGGTGATGTGGGAGCACCTCAAGGCGGGCCAGCCGTGGATGGGGCTGGTGAAGAATCGCGCCAAGAACGGTGATTTCTACTGGGTGGACGCCTACGTCACGCCGATCACCGACAACGGCGAGATCGTCGGCTACGAGTCGGTGCGTTCCGAGCCGTCGCGGGAGGACGTGCGTCGCGCGGACACGCTCTACCGCCGCATCCGCCAGGGCCGCGGCGGGCGCCGGCTGCCGGTTCCCGGTCCGGACACCGTCGGGGCGACCGGCGTGCTGGCCAGTGGCGTGGTGCTCGCGACCGCTGGTGTCGTGCCCGGGGCGGTGACCTTCGGTGGTGTCGGTCTGGTCTACGCGCTGATGAGCCGCATGCAGGCCGCACGCATGGTGCGTGCGCTGCACGAGCAGTTGCCGAACGCCTTCCGGCATCCGCTCGCCGTCGCCTCCTACACGAACGAGACAGGCTGGCTCGGGCGGCTCAAGGTGGCGATCAAGAGCGAGCAGGCCCGCATGGTCACGGTGCTCACCCGCATCGAGGATGCCTCCCGGCGGGTCAACCACCAGTCCGGGGTGGGGCTGGATCATTCCACGCAGGCCAAGGACGAGATTGCCCGTCAGCAGACCGAGACGGAACAGGTCGCGGCGGCCATGCACGAGATGTCCACCACGATCAGCGAGGTCTCCCGCCACGTTCAGCGAACGGCGGACAAGTCCGGCCGCTCCGCGGAGCTCGTTGACGCGGGGCGTGAGCTGTCGGCGCGCACCCGCGAGTCGATCGTGGACCTGCAGGGGACGGTCAATGCCATTGGTGATGCGGTCGAAGGCGTTTCGCGCCAGACCGGCGAGATCGCCGAGGCGGCCGGCCTGATCGACCAGATCGCCGATCAGACCAACCTGCTGGCGCTGAATGCGGCCATCGAAGCGGCGCGGGCCGGCGAGCACGGCCGGGGCTTTGCCGTGGTGGCCGAGGAAGTGCGCCACCTGGCGCGCCGGACCCAGGACTCGACCCGAGATATCCACCAGATCATTGCCGGCCTGACCGAGCAGGCTCAAGCCTCGGTGGCGGTGGCGCAGCGAGGCCGCGAGGCGGCCACCGCGGGTGTCGAGCGGGTGCACGAGTCCGAGGAAATGCTCGACGGCATCGCCGAGGCGGTCGACTCGATCCGCGACATGGCCACGTCGATGGCTGCGGCCGTCGAACAGCAGGCAACCGTCTCGGGCCAGGTCGATCAGCAGGTGCAGAACATCTCGTCGCTGGCCGGTTCCAGCCTCGACCTGTCCGCGACGGCCAATCACAAGATCCACGAACTCGAGCGCATCGCCGTCGAGCTGCACGAGCTGGTGAGCCGTTTCAAGCGCAACTGATTGATTGGCCTGTCGGAACGCCTTGTCTGAACTACGCTCCTTGGTATCCATCCCACGGTGAGGATGCGGATCATTTCGATCTGCAACCGTACGGATTGCAACAGAGGAGGGTATGTGATGGAACGTACCGGAATCATCAGCGAACGTTTTCCTCATGTCGTCGATGCCGTATTCCACGACGAACGCGGCGCCCGGGAGGCGGCGACTGCGCTGGCGGCCAAGGCCGGTCTGTCGGATGAGCAGATCGACGTGGTCCGACCCAACGACCCCCAGCGGGCGGAGAAGCTGGAGCCGGAGTCGGCCGATATCTTCCGCACCATTCTTCGCTCCCATGTCGCGCTTGGCGTGATCGGTGTCGTCGTCGGCCTGATCCTGGCCGGCATCCTGATCGGGGCTGGTTTCGACTTCGCTCAGGCCCGCCCGGGCTGGGTATACGGCATCTTCGCGGTGATCGGCGGCCTGTTCGGCATGATGGGCGCCGGTGTGGTCTCCGTTCGACTCGATCATGAGCGGGTGATCGCCGAGACCCGGGACGCCTCGACGCACGGCGAGTGGACGGTCGTGGCCCACGCCGACAGCGAGGACGAAAAGCACCGCGCCAGCGAGCTCCTCAAGGAGTACTCCGGGAAGGTCAGCGAATCGTTGTGATCTGTTGACGGAGGCGGCCGTCTTCACGGTCGCCCGGGCAAGGAAGGCGCTGCATGACATTCGACATCAACTGGACTTCGGTCTACTGGAACCTGACCTATCTCGCCGCGGCCTACGTGCTGGCGCTGCCGGTTGGGTTCGAACGCGAACGTCATTCCCGCTCGGCCGGGCTACGAACCTTTCCGCTGGTGGCAGTGGCCAGTTGTGCCTACATGCTGCTGGGCATCAACGTGCTCGATTCCAGTGACGCCGAGGCGCGCGTTTTCGAGGGCATCGTCACCGGCATGGGATTCATCGGCGGTGGCGCGATCCTCAAGAGCACGAATCATGCTCACGGGACGGCCACCGCGGCGAGCCTCTGGGCCACGGCGGGTATCGGCGTGGCCGTCGCCTGGAATCACTTCGAGGTCGCACTGCTGCTCTCGGCGTTGACCTTCGCCAGCCTGTGGTTGCTCTCGCCGGCCAAGGGCGTGATCAAGAGCGACCAGCCGCCCCATGACGATTCGTGACCGACGACGTCGAGCGGATGGTCATGTGCCATGAAAAAAGCCCCGGTTTCCGGGGGCTTTCTTGTTGCGGGGGGCTCGGCGTGGATCAGCAGCGGCCCTTCTTGGCCTGGCCGGGCGGGCAGAAGCGACTCGGATGCGAGTTGTGCTGGATTTCGTGGCGGTGACGCTCCCGGTAGCGGTAGTCGCCGTGATCGTCGTGGTCGCGCGTGGATACGCCCGTGCCGACGGCCGCGCCGATGCCCGAGCCGACGATCGCGCCTTCGCGACCCCCCACCTCGGCGCCGACAACGCCGCCCAGCGCCCCGCCGATGGCGCCACCGATGGCCGCATCCTTGTGCAGGTCGCCGCCCATGGCGGCCGTGGCGGGAAGAATCAGTGCCGCTAACAGGGTCGGAATGCGTACTGACATGGAAGTGTCTCCTTTGTGTGTTGATCGGCGGGACGGCCCCGCCCGAGTCCAATCAGGCAGATTCGATTGGCGGCGGGCGGTCGAGTTCCCTTCAGCTGCCACCGTTCTGATCGTCATCGCTCCTTTTACCACCATCCGGCCCCACGATCACCTCGATGCGGCGCTGCGGATCGATATGGCGCTCGAATGCCGCCTCGATACCGTCGGCATCGACCGATCGCACCCGGTCGGTGTAGTCGTCGAAATAATCCAGCGGCAGGCCCAGAAAGGCCAGGGCGCCGGCCTGTTCGGTGATCTTGCGGTTGCTGTTCAGTCGCATCGGGAAACCACCGACGAGATTGGCCTGACTGTCGCCGACTTCCTCGCCGGTCGGCCCGTTGTCGATAAAATCCGTCAACTCGTCGATCATCAGCGACAAGGCCCGCTCGGCCTGATCGCTGCGCGTCTGGATGGCCATCACGAAGCGCCCGCCGGCGCGCAGCGGCATCAGGTAGCTGTAAGTGCTGTAGGCCAGGCCGCGCTCTTCGCGGAGTTCGCCCATCAGCCTCGAGGCGAACCCGCTGCCGCCGAGGATGTGGTTGCCGACGTAGAGGGGCATGTAGTCCTCGTGCCGCCGGGGGATGCCGTCGAAGGCGACCAGCACGGTCGACTGTTCGGCGGGGAATTCGACATGCACGGTCCGCGACTCCTCCAGCGGCGGCACCGGCGGCAGGTCGGCCGGGCGTTCCCCGGCGGGCAGGCTCGTGGTCAACCGGTTGGCCAGCCGTTCGGCCTGCTCGCGATCGAGATCGCCGACGATCACGACGGTGGCGTTGCGGGCGACGAAGTAGCGCTGGTGGAATGCCTGAACGTCGGCCCGCTGGATACGCTCGACGCTCTCCGTGCTGCCGTCGGTCGGGTGGCCGTAGGGGTGGTCGCCGAAGGCCGCGCGGCGCAGGGCATCACTGGCCACCGCCCGGGCCGACTGCTGGCGGGCCTCGATGCCGCGCAGCTGGCGGTCTCGCTCGCGGTCGACGTCCGCGGCTGCGAAGGCCGGGCGGGCGATCACCTCGGCCATCAGGTCGACGGCCGGCCACAGCCAGTCGGGTTCGGTCAGGCTGCGCAGCCGGATGGCGGTCGATTCCAGGTTGGCGCTGGCAGAGAACTGGGCACCGACCCGGGCGAACCCGTCGGCGATCGCCTTGGCGTCGCGCTCGGTGGAGCCTTCCTCGAGCAGGCTGGCCGTCAGGCTGGCCGTGCCGGCCTTGCTCTCCGGATCGCGGGCACTGCCGGCATCGAGGATCACGCGCGCATCCACCATCGGCAGGGTGTCGGTGGCGTAGAACAGCACCTCGGCGCCGTTGTCCGTGGTCCAGGTTTCCAGCGGCAGGACGCTCTCGGCACGGGCGGTCAGTGCGCTGAACAGGGTAACGAGGGCGACCGGAATCAGTCGCAGTGTCTGGTGGCGCCGATCAATCACGATCCGTACCTCCGCTGGATGCATTTCGGGTCGAGCCGGCCAGCTGCGGGCCGCTGTCGGGTCGGGGCTCGAGGGTGGTCAGGGTCAGCGCCGTATCCTGGAAATAGGTGCGGGCGACGGCCTGCACGTCGGCGGGCGTGATCGCGCGGATCCCCTCGACAAAGCGGTCGGCCAGCCGGTAGTCGAGGCCGATGGTCTCGTACATGCCCAGCGTCATGCCCTGGTAGAACAGCGAGTCGCGCTCGTAGATATCCGAGGCAACCACCTGGGCCTTGATGCGCTCGAGCTCGCCTTCACCCACCGGTTCGTTTTTCAGCCGCTCGATCTGCTCGCGCAGCAGCGCCTCGACTTCGGCGAGCGACTGGCCGTCGCGCGGGGTGGCATCCAGGGTGAAGAGCGTGGTCTCGCGGGCGTTGAGGTTGTAGCCCGCCGAAGCGGCCGAGAGTTTGCCGGCCCGCACCAGGTCGTTGTTCAGGCGCGCGCCGGAGTCGCCGGAGAGAATGCCGGCGGCCACGGCCAGTGCGTAGGCGGTCTCTTGATCGTCGGCGGTCACGAGCGAGGGCACCTTGTAGCCCATCAACAGGTGCGGCAGTTTCGCCGGGATCGACAGGCTGGCCCGCTTGATGCCGTGCTGGGCCTTCTCCTCGCGCGGCTTGGCCGGTGGCAGATCACGAGATGCGACCGGTCCGTAGTGTTTCTGCGCGAGTTCGACCACCGTCTCGGGATCGACGTCGCCAACGACGATCAGCGTGGCGTTGTTGGGGGCGTAGTGGTTCTCATACCAGCGCTGCAGATCCTCGACGGTGTAGGCGTCGATGTCCGTCTTCCAGCCGATCACCGGGTGGTGGTACCCGCTGCTGGTGAACGCGGTCGCGTAGAGCAGCTGGTTGAGGCGGGCGGTGGGGTTGTCCCGCACGCGGGTGCGCCATTCTTCCTTGACCACCTCCTTTTCCTTGGCGAACTCCTCGGCGTCGAGGGCGAGGTTGGCCATGCGATCGGCCTCCCAGCGCATCATGGTCTCGAGCTCGTCGGCGGCCAGCGTCTGGTAGTAGGCAGTGAAGTCGCGCCCGGTGAAGGCGTTCTCCTCGCCGCCCAGGCGGGCGATGATCTCGGAGAACTCGCCCGGGCCGAGGTTCTCGGTGCCCTTGAACATCATGTGCTCGAACATGTGGGCGATGCCCGTGATACCGCCCGGTTCGTCGGCCGAGCCCACCTTGTACCAGATCTGGTGGGTGACGACCGGGGCGCGGTCGTCGGGCAGCACCAGGACCTTGAGGCCATTGTCCAGCGTCGCCTCGTGTACGTCGGCAGCCGAGGCGGAGACCACGCCGGGCAGGCACAGCGAGCCCAGCAGGGAGAGCAGGGTGGCGAATCTCGTCAGGGGGCGTGCTCGATGCATGCGTTTCAGGTTCCCATGGGCGTTGAATAGGGGCGCGGCGCGCGCCGTTGGCTCGACCGAATGAGACCGCTCACGATCGATGCGGTTTCACATCCGGCCATCCGGGGTCCAGACTCCGGGAACAGCATTTTCCCGGAGGCGGTCATGGACTTCACGATCATACAAGGCGATATCGCCAGTGAGGCGGCCGATTGTCTGGTCAACGCCGCCGGCACCTCGCTCGCCATGGGCAGTGGCGTGGCCGGGGCGTTGCGCGACGGGGCGAACGGGCCGATCAACGAGCAGGCGATGGCCCAGGGGCCGGTGCCGCTGGGCGGCGTGGCCGTGACCGATGCCTTCGACCTGCCGGCCCGCTGGGTGATCCACGCGGCAGCCATGCCGCACTACGGCGATGGTCGCGCCACGGAGGATAGTATCCGCGACGCGGTGCGCAACACGCTCGAAAAGGCAGACGAACTTGGCTGCGCCTCGGTCGTGATCCCGCCGCTGGGTTGCGGCGTCGCCGGCTTCGACCTGGCGACCGGCGCGCGCCTGATCCTCGAGGAAATCGCCGCCTACCGGCCAAGGCGGCTCAAGCAGGTTCGCCTGATCGTCTATCGCCCCGAGGACCAGCAGACGGTGGAGACGGTCGCCCGGCAGGTGCGCGAGGGCTAGCGCGTCGCACAAAAAATCCGGCCGCTGGGGCCGGATTGTCGTGTCGGGGCCGGGCGCCGGCGTCAGCCGTTGACCACCTTGCGCGGACCGTCGGCCGGCGCTTCCACCGGTGGCGGGGCGTCGCCCTCGAGCTTGTCCGCGTAGGCCGTGCTCGGCCCGTTGACCAGGAAGTCCATCAGGTGGTTGCGGAACGGGTAGTAGTGCCCGTCGTGATGCATCTCCTGGCGCGAGCGCGGCTTCTTGAGCGGATTTTCCGCGCATTCGGCAACCTCGGCGAGCGGACCGTTGGTCATCAGCAGGATCTTGTCGGCCAGCAGGATCGCCTCGTCGACGTCGTGGGTGATCATGAACACGGTCTGACCGGTCGCCCGGCAGATCTCGAGCAGTTCGTCCTGGATCACGCCGCGGGTCAGGGCGTCCAGTGCCCCGAACGGCTCGTCCATCAACAGCATCTTCGGCTCGATGGCGAAGGCGCGGGCAATGCCGACCCGCTGGCGCATGCCGCCGGAGAGCTGGTGGGGCTTCTTGTCGATCGCGTGCGACAGCCCGACCATGTCGATGAATTTCTCCACCTGGGCGTTGATCTCGCTCTTGGGCTTGTCCTTGAAGCGCGACTTGACCGCGAAGGCCACGTTCTCGCGGACGGTCAGCCAGGGCATCAGGGCGTGACCCTGAAAGACCACCCCGCGCTCGAGCCCCGGTCCGGTCACTTCCTTGTTCTCCATGAACACGTAGCCGGCGGAGGCCTCGTCGAGGCCGGCGAGGATGTTGAGGATGGTCGACTTGCCGCAACCGGAGTGGCCGATCAGGCAGACGAACTCGCCCTGTTCGATCGTGAAGTTTAGGTTGCGGAAGACGGTGACCGGATCCTGGCCCATCGGGCCGGGAAAGGTCCGTTCCAGGTTGTCGACCTGGATGAAAGCGGGAGTATTCATGCTCAGACCTCCTTATAGCTGACGACCTTGCCGAGCAGGCCGAAGATCAGGTCGAGGATCATGCCGACCACGCCGATCAGCAGGATGGCGAAGATCACGTTGGCGAGATCGAGGTTGTTCCACTCGTTCCAGATGAAGTAGCCGATGCCGGTGCCGCCGACGAGCATTTCCGCGGCGACGATGACCAGCCAGGCAATGCCCATCGAGATGCGCATGCCGGTGAGGATGGTCGGCGCGGCGGCCGGCAGGATCACCTTGAAGGCCTTGCGCAGCGGGCCGACTTCCAGTGTCTTGGCCACGGCCAGCCAGTCGTCACGCACGGCAGCGACGCCGTAGGCGGTGTTGACCAGCATTGGCCAGATCGAGCAGATGAAGATCACGAAGATCGAGGAGATCGACGCGTCCTGGATGATGTACAGGGCCAGCGGCATCCAGGCGAGCGGCGAGATCGGCTTCATCACCTGGATGTACGGATCGAGGGCCTTGCGCATCAGCGGCGACATGCCGATCAGAAAGCCCAGCGGCACGGCGACCAGCGCGGCGAGGGCGAACCCGGCCAGCACCCGCCACAGCGAGTAGGCCAGCTGGATGCCGATGCCCATGTCGTTGCTGCCGGCGACGTAGAACGGATCCGACAGGTGCGTCCAGATGGCCGACCCGATATCCCCGGGGGTGGGGATGTCGGATTCCTGCATGGTGTCCAGGCCCATCATCTTGGCGTACTCGGGATCCATGTCGCCGAGGTCGACCTTGGTTGGCAGGGTGGCTCCCCACCAGGCGCCGAGGAAGACCAGCAGGATCAGGATCGAGACGATGCTGGCCCGGAAGGTCATTGACTGGCTCATGGCTTAGCTCCTCCCGATCTCGAAGGATTCGAGGTATGCCTGCGGGGTGGCCGGGTCGAAGACCTTGCCCATGATGGTGTGCTTCTTGCTGTTGATCTCCGGTGCCGGCAGACCCATCTCGACCAGGCGCTGACGCGCGTCGGTGGCACGGAAGATCTCCTCGGCGATGTCCGCGTAGTCGATGTCTTCCTTGATGTAGCCCCAGCGCTTCATCTGGGTGAGGATCCACACGCCCATCGACTCCCACGGGAACGGATCGAAGTCGGCACGCTCGGGTTCCTCGATGATGTTGCCCAGGCCGTCGGCATAGCGGCCGGTCATGACCTGGTCGAGCACGATCTTCGGCTGGTTGAGGTAGTTGGCCGGGGCGATCGCGTCGATGATCTCCGGGCGATTCTCCTTCTTGTGCGCGTAGACCGTGGCACTGGCGATGGCGCGGAACAGCGCGGAGAAGGTGTTGGGGTTCTCCTCGACGAAGCTCTTCGTCGCACCGAAGGCGCAGCAGGGGTGGCCGTCCCAGAGGTCTTTCGACAGCACGTGGATGAAGCCGGCGCCCTCGTAGACCGCGCGCTGGTTGAACGGCTCGGGCCCGAGGAAGCCGTCGATGTTGCCGGCCTTGAGGTTCGCGACCATCTCCGGCGGAGCGATCACCTTGAGCTTGACGTCCTTGTCCGGGTCGACGCCGTGCTCGGCCAGGTAGTAGCGCAGCAGCAGGTTGTGCATCGAGTGGTCGTAGGGGATGCCGAAGGTCATGCCCTTCCAGTTGCTCGGGTCGCGATTTTCCTTGTGCTTGTTGTGCATCGTGATCGCCTGGCCATTGATGTTCTGAATGGTGGCGACATAGGTGTCCTGCTGACGGGCACCGATACCCATCGAGGCGGAGATCGGCATCGGCGAGAGCATGTGCGAGGCGTCGAGCTGGCCGTTCGCGACGTTGTCTCGGATCAGCGCCCAGCCGGCGGTCTTGATCACCTCGACGTCGAGGCCCTCGCGCTCATAGAAGCCCATCGGGTGGGCCATGATGATCGGCGTGGCGCAGGTGATCGGGATGAAGCCCACCTTGAGCTTCTTCTTTTCCAGCGGGCCGACCGGATCGGCGGCGACCGCCTTGGCGGCGGCCATCGGGAAGAAGGTCGAGACGGCGGCCATCGCGGTGCTCACGCCCACGGCCTTGATGAAGTTGCGGCGGGTCTCGTCTTCCGGGAACAGCGAGCGCATGATCGAGGATTCGACGGCGCGATTGAGGGCGGCCTCCTCGTCCGTCGGGTTCGGGCTGGCGGCGAGCGCTGCGTTGTGATCGGCCTGGCTGGCGTGCTTGCCGCAGGTGCAGCCGCGGTGCAGGGTCTGGTTGGGATCAAACGGGTTGTCGAATGCGGACATGGTTTTCGCTCTCGGTCGGTTGAGTGACACCGACGGAGTTGCAGATGCCGTGCCATGCCGCGAGTTCTTTGCCAATCGGTGCCAATTAATGGGAATTGGCGGCTTTTCGCACCAGAAGGAGGCGGAGCGTGCCCGGTCGTCCCGTTTCTGGTGCGTCGGCCGGCGGTCGCGGGCCGCACAATGCCCGCCAATGGCGGACAAAGTCGCAGGCCCGCTTCTTGCAGCCGTGGTGATTGTCACCGAATCGGAGCATCGCCATGCCCAATACCGCCCTCGCCACCAGCTCGTCCCGCGCCGACAGCGCCGATGCCGAACTGCTGGTCGTCCACGAGGCGACCCAGCAGCTCTCGCACATGAACGACCCCGATACCGTGATCGGCCACATGCTGCGGCTGCTCTCGCAGATCACCGGCCTCAACCGTGGCCGGGTGGTGCTGCCCGATACCAGCGGCGAGTTCATGGAGATCCGCTATTCCTACGGCCTGGTGGCCGCCGAGCGCGAGCGCGGCCGCTACCGGATCGGGGAGGGCGTGACCGGGCGGGTGATGCGCACCGGCCAGGTGGCGGTGGTCCAGGACATCGACGAGGAGCCGGTCTACCTTACCCGGGCGGTCGATCGTGACGCGCTCCCGCCGGAGACGGTGGCGTTCCTGGCCGTGCCGATCCTCAACGAGGACAAGCCGATGGGCGTGCTGGGGGCGCACCGCATCCGCGAGCGCCACCGGCCGCTGCATCGGGACATCACGTTGCTCCGCATCATGGCCGCGCTGATCGCGCGGGTGCTGAAAGTGGACGATCTGATCCGCGAGCAGACCGCCGCGCTCGCGCAGGAAAACCAGTCACTGCGCCAGGCACTGTCGAGCAATCAGGAGGGCAGTCACGGCATCCTCGGCGAGAGCCCGGCCCTGCGTCAGGCCGTCCGCCAGACCCTGCACGTCTCGCCTACGCAGGCGACCGTGCTGCTCAATGGCGAGTCGGGCACCGGCAAGGAGCGTTTCGCACGCATGGTGCATCTGACCAGTCCGCGCTGCGACGGGCCGTTCATCGCCATCAACTGCGCGGCGATCCCCGACCAGTTGCTGGAATCCGAACTGTTCGGCCACGAAAAGGGCGCGTTCACCGGCGCGGTGAGTGCCAAGAAGGGCAGTGTGGAACTCGCCTCGGGTGGCACGCTGTTTCTCGACGAGATCGGCGATCTGGCGTTCGACCTGCAGTCGAAGCTGCTGCACGTGCTCGAGAAACAGACCATCCACCGCGTCGGCGGCACCAAGGACATCCCCGTGGACGTGCGCATCATTGCCGCGACCCACAAGAATCTGCAGGAGGCGGTCAACCAGGGGCGATTCCGCATCGACCTGTTCTACCGCCTCAATGTCTTTCCCGTTCACCTGCCGCCCCTGCGCGAGCGGGAGGGCGACGTCAAGCTGCTCGCCCGGCATTTCCTGCAGGTCGCCAGCCAGGAATTCGATCGCAATGCCGTGTTCGAGCGCGGGGTGCTCGATCGGCTCGCCGCCTACAACTGGCCGGGCAACATCCGCCAGTTGGAGAACGTGATCAAGCGGGCGGTGCTGGTGGCGCAGAACGGCTGGATCACTGTGGCCGACGTCGACCTGATCCTCACCCACGAGTCGCATGTGACCGACCATCTCGAGGCCGGCGGCACGCCTCGATCGGTCAACGAGCCGACGAAGGCCCCGGGCGAGGGCAGCGGCTGGAGCGAGCCGGGCGCGGCGACCATGGGGACTCCGGTCGCTCCCGCGGTACCGCCGGCACGAAGCTATCGCTGGGTGCGCGAGGAGGAATCCGAGGCGCTGCTGCACGCGCTTGATCAGGCGGGTGGCAACAAGACGCAGGCCGCCGCCCGGCTGGGCATGACGCCACGGCAGTTCCGTTATCGGCTGGACAAGCTCGGCTTGCGCCAGACATGAGCCGCATTGAACGTCTCGCCGCCGTAACACGCATCCGGATTGAACCTCTGGTTTGTTGCCTACACTAAGGGGAGCCCGGTCCGCCGGGTACGTGTGGTTTCAACCAGAGGGATATGTCATGAAACGAGTAGCTCGAGTTGTCAGTCCGTTCGTGATTGCTTCGTTCGCGCTGGGCAGCATGCCGGCAATGGCCGCGCCGTCCGCAGTGGCCGACGGGCTGGTCACGACCCAGGAGGCGATGAACGCCGATGAGGCGTCCGCGGACCGCGAGCGCATCGCCGAACTGCTGTCGCGCGACGACGTGCGCAACCAGCTGGTCGCGCAGGGCGTCGACCCGGCCGAGGTCGAGCAGCGGGTCGCCGCGCTCTCCGACGAGGAAGTCCGACAGATGAACGAGCGCCTCGATCAGATGCCCGCCGGCGCGAATGCCGTCGTCGGCGCGCTGTTCGCCGTGTTCGTCATCCTGCTGGTCACCGATCTGCTCGGCCTGACCAACGTCTTCCCGTTCACCCGCTAAGGCCGGTCTTTCGGTCTGACGCTTCCGTCCGGCATCCCGTACGCCCGACAGTTTCAGATCGCTCGGGACGGGTCGGGTTGTCGGTGGTCCGTCGAATCAACCAGAGGGATATGCCATGAAACGCATCACCCGAATCGTTACGCCGTTCGTGATTGCTTCGTTCACCATGTCCAGCATGCCGGCAATGGCCGCGCCGTCCGCGGTGGCCGACGGGCTGGTCACGACCCAGGAGGCGATGAACGCCGATGGGGCGACCGCGGATCGCGAGCGCATCGCCGAACTGCTGTCGCGCGACGACGTGCGCAACCAGCTGATCGCGCAGGGCGTCGACCCGGCCGAGGTCGAGCAGCGGGTCGCCGCGCTCTCCGACGAGGAAGTCCGGCAGATGAACGAGCGCCTCGACCAGATGCCCGCCGGCGCCAGCGTGGTCGGCGTGCTGTTCGCCGTCTTCGTCATCCTGCTGGTCACCGACCTGCTCGGCCTGACCAACGTCTACCCGTTCACTCGCTGATAGCGCACGCCCGTGATCATGACGAGCCGTTCGATCCCAAGCGCCCGCTGGTCGGGCGCTTTGCTTTTCCTGGTGCTGTCCGTTCTTCTGAGCGGTTGCGCCACCACGCCGCCGCTGTCCGAGAAGACCCGTGCCAGCGTGCCCGAGCGCCACGTCATCGAGGAGGTGCCGTTCCACGGCCAGCGCGACTACCAGTGCGGCCCGGCGACTCTCGCCATGGTGCTGGCCCATGGCGGCAGACCGGCCAGCGTGGACGAGCTGATCCCGAAGGTGTTCCTGCCGGGGCGCGAGGGCAGCGTCCAGCCCGAGATGCTCGCCACGGTCCGTCGTCACGGGCTGATTCCGTTCGTGATCCCCGGCATGATGGATGCGGTCTTGCAGGAGGTCGGCGCCGGCCACCCGGTCGCCGTCCTGCAGAACCTGTCGTTGTCGTGGTTGCCGGTCTGGCACTACGCGGTGGTGATCGGTTATGACCTCGGCGAGGAAAGCCTGGTGCTTCACAGCGGCGAGACGCCACGCATGACAGTGGAAATGGGGCGTTTCGATGCGACCTGGGCGCGCTCCGAGCGGTGGGGTTTCGTCGCCCTGGCGCCGGGCGACCTGCCTGCCTCTCCGGTCGGTCGCCGCTCGGCCAAGGCGATTTCGGCGTTCGAGTCGGTCCAGGGCGTCGAGGCTGCGCTTCCGGCCTGGCGGGCCTTGGCCGAACGGGCCCCGGAGCTCGCGCTCGCCTCGTTCGGACTGGGCAACGCCCTGGCTGCAACCGGGGATGCCGCCGGGGCGGTCCGTGCCTTCCGCCGTGCGGCCGAGAGTGATCCGGAGTTCGCGGCCGCCTGGCTGAACCTCGGGCTGGTGCTTCGTTCGCTCGGACGCACGGAAGAGGCCGGTCGCGCGCTGCGACGAGCTGCCGCGATCGAAGACCCGTTGCAGTCGCGAGCTCGGAGCGCGCTCGACTCGCTCTGAGCGGGTGGGCGGTCGTCCGGCAGTCAGTCCGGTTCGTCGAGCAGCGGCACCCAGCCGGGCAGCGCCTCGACCCGTGACAGCCAGGCGCGCACGCCGGGGTAGGGTTCGAGCGACACCCCTGCCTCGTCGGCCAGGGCCACGTAGGGGTAGCAGGCGAGGTCGGCGATGGTGACGTGCGTGCCGACCAGCCACTCGGCATGGTCCAGTCGGGATTCCATGACAGCGAGCCCCTGGCGCCCCTCTTGCTGGCACTGTTCGCGGTTGAATGGCCGTTTGAGCCGCCAGACCGCCCGCGCCCGGGCAAGCCCGTAGAGCAGTTCGTCGCCGGCCAGGGCCAGCCACTCCATGACCTTTGCCTCGTCTGCCGGATCGTCGGGGAGCCACTGTCGGCTGCCATATCGCCGCGCGAGGTAGACCAGGATCGCCATCGAGTCCCAGATACGCACGTCGCCGTCGACGAGGAACGGCACCTGGCCGCGTGGGTTGATGCGAATGAATTCGGGCGAGGCGGTTTCGTTCTTGACCACGTCGATCGTGACGCGCTCGTAGTCGATGCCGAGCATGGAGAGCAGCAACCGCACCTTGTGGCAGTTGCCGGACAGCGGGAAGTCGTAGAGGGTGATCGAATGCACGGCGGTGCCTCGTAAAGCCACGATATCAGTAGGTTGTTGTCGCCCAGACTGACGGGGAAAGCAAGCCTTGAGGTGGGTGGTGGGCACAAAAAAGGCCCGGCATGCCGGGCCCGATGGAGATGGAAAGGTGCCTCAGGCGACGTAAGGCAGGCCTTCCTCGATCGGCAGGCTGGGGTCGCGCGACCATTCGTTCCAGGAACCGAAGTAGAGGCGGACCTTCTCGATGCCGGCCGAGCGCAGGGCCACCAGCGTGTTCGACGCCCGCGCGCCCTTGAAGCAGTAGAGATACACCTCGGAGTCCGGCGTGATGCCGACGCTGTCGCATTCGGCCCGGATCTCCGTGGGCGACTTGAAGCGTGCGACCCCGCCCGGCTTCATGAACCGGTACCACTCGATCCAGACCGCCTCCGGCAGGCGCCCCTTGCGCGGGCAGAAATCCTTGCCGTAGGGAGAGGAGCTTTCGGCGACCCACTCATCCACGTCCCGCACGTCGAGCAGTGTGATGTCGTCCGACGACAGCGCGGCCAGGATGTCGTCCTTGTCGAGCATCACGTCGCTCGCGGTCGTATCGAGAGGGAAGGTCGCCGGACTGGGCGAGGGGGCTTCATCGCTCACCGGCAGCCCGGCGGCGACCCAGCCCTGGAAGCCGCCATGCAGGATGCGGATCTTGTCCTTCGGGTAACCGAGGTGCTCGAGCAGGAACAGGCCGCGGCAGGACTGACCGAAGCCGGTATCCATGGCGTCCTCGTAGAGGACAGCGACCTTCTCGCCGTCCAGACCCGCCGCGCCGAACTTCTCGCTGAACTGGGTTTCCAGCTCCGCGAGCCCCTCGGGCGTCGAGTTGGCGAGGAAGGTGAAGATTTCCGGGATGTTGACGGCCCCCGGCAGGTGTCCGGCGGCATAGGCCTCCGGGTTGCGGGTGTCGATCAGTACGTGTGGCGTCGTCTCGATCAGTAGCTGCAGGTCGTTCGGTTCGATCACGGGGTTGCTCATGGCGGCTCTCCTGGGGGTGGCTGCCCCGAAAGGGGCGTTACGAGGTCGGCTGGTTCGGCCTCAGTATTCGGCACGTCGGCAGACGACATCCCGGTAAAGCGATTCGTGTTCACTGACGGCCGGGCCGGCCAGCGCGTAACCGGCGAGGGTGCCCCGGCTGACGAAATCGTTGCGCTGGCCCTCCGCCACGCGGTGGGGGACCCATCGGCCCAGGTCCGCCTGGCTGCGGTCCGGCGGGCAGAGCATGACGGGCAGGCTCGGTGTCTTGACGCGGATGGCGGCGGGGCGGTGCTCGAAGGGCAGTGATTCGCCGCCGAGATGCGCCGCGGCCGTCTGCGCCATGCGCCGGATCGGCTCGATGAAGAAGTAGCTGCGGCCCTCGATCTCGGCACAGTCGCCCACCGCGTAGACGTGGTTGTCGCTGGTCTGCATGGTGTCCAGCGAGGCGACGATGCCGCGGTTGGTGACCAGCCCGGCCCGCCGGGCGAGATCGGTGTTGGGCACCAGGCCCATCGCCGAGATCACCTCGTCGGTGATCAGCTCGCCGCCATTGGTGAGCGTGACCTTTAGCCGCCCGTCGTGGTGATCCAGTCGCGCCAGGCTGGTGTGGGGTCGGAAATCGACGCCCTTGGCGCTCAGGTGTTCGTTGAGTTCGCTGCCGAGCGGTGCCGGGGCGAGGCGGTCGAGCATGCGCTCGCTTAGGTCCAGCACCGTGACGCGATGACCGCCGGCGGTCAGGTCCTCGGCCAGTTCCACGCCGATCAGGCCGGCGCCGATCAGCGTGATGTGACGGCTTTCCCCGTCGAGGCGTTCGCGCAGGCGGCGATAGGCGGCCAGGTGGTTGAGTCGGGTGATCCGGCCGACGGCATCGCCGTCGAAGGCCCGGAATCGCTGCCGGGCGCCCAGTGCCAGGACCAGGTCGCCGTAATGGACCGGCCCGCGCGTGGTCAGCAGGCGCTTGCCGTCGCTGTTCAGTGAAATCACCGCGGTATTGGCCTGCAGGGTGATGTTCAGCTCGGCGGCCTTGGCCGGCCCGCTCTGCTCGATCAGGTCGGAAGGGGCGCGCCCCTGGCCGATCGCCATCGACAGGCCAGGCTTGGTGTAGGCGGCCGCCTCGTCGTTGCTGATCAGGGTGATCGGTCGCTCGGGGTCGCGGGCACGCAGTTCCTCGGCCACCGTCCAGCCGGCGATGCCGGCGCCGACGATCACCACCGAATCGGGACCGCCGACCCCGCCGCGGACGGCGCGGGGGCGAGGGGCGTCGGCCTCGGCGGCGCGCTTGGCGGCGTATTCGTGCAGGGGCATGAAGTCGGCCTTGGTGACGCCGCAGAGCGGGCAGTACCAGTCCTCGGGGATGTCCTCGAAGCGGGTGCCGGGGGCGATGCCGCTGTCCGGATCGCCCTCGTCCTCGTCGTATATCCAGCCGCAGACGGTGCAGATCCAGCGGATGTCCTGGTCAGATGTGCTCATGGCGGGTCACTCTTGATTCGATCAGTTCGGTCAGTGCCGGGAGACGCGGGTCCGGCTTGGGTCGGGTCGTCTGGTTCATCTCCAGTCCCGCCCGCAGCAGCAGGGTGGCCACCAGCGTCAGCTGGCAGGCATGGAGTGCAAGTTGGCGGGCGACACAAGGCATGGTGATCAGTCGATCAGCGTCTCGATCTCCTTGCGCAGGTGCTTTATCGCCGGGGTCACGATGGCGACGAAGTACGCCTCGCGCAGCTTGCGCTGGGCCGGGGCATCGGCGAGATAGCCGTTTGCGCCGGTATGCAGCATCGCGCTGTTGGCCGCCCGCAGTGCGAGCTCCGAGCCGGCCAGTCGCAGTTCGAGCACCTGGCGGAAGTAGGCCGGGTCCGGGTTGTGGACGTCGCGTGCCAGCTCGCGCACCAGCGCGCGGGCATCCTCGAGTGCCTCACGCAGTTCGTCGGGGCGGTCGTCGAGATAGCAGTTGACGTGACCCAGACGCGGTTCGACGTCTTCACAAAGGCGAATGCAGCCCTCGATCACGCCGGTGGCCATGCCCGCCTGCAAGAGGACGAACCCGGCCTTGATGCGATTGAGGAACGGACCGACCGGGTCGGCGATCATGTCGCTCTTGGGGATGAAGGCGTTTTCGAAGAACAGGGCGTACGTGCCGGTGCCTTCCATGCCGCAGAACTCGACCAGCTGCTTGAGCTCGAGGCCGGGCATGTCGGTGTGGACCAGTGCCATCACGTCGCGCGGGTTGTCGCCCTCGACGCGGAAGATCGAGCCGAACACGTGTGATTCGCCCAGATTGGAGATCCACGGCAGGTTGCCGTTGACGATGAAGCCGTCCTCGGTCTCCTCGGCGTGCAGCAGGATGTCCTCGATGCCGGCGAAGTACTTCATCGGGTTGGACAGGGCCGTGCCGCCGAGCAGTTCGCCGCTGGCCAGTTTCGGCAGCACGGTGGCCTTGAGGTGCTGGTTGTCAGAGTTCTCGACATACCAGGCCACGGCGTCCTGACACCAGGTCATGAAGCCGGTGGACATGCATTCGGCCGAGATGCGATCCATGTCGTCGATCGCCGCGGCGATATCCATGCCGCTGTCATTCTGCGAGGCCAGGTGGTGGCGATAGGCGCCGGCCGCGCCCAGCTCGTGCAGCACGTCGGCCGGATATTCGCCGCGATCGATGGCAATCACCTGCGGCTTGAGGGCGCGGCGGATGACGGTGTCGAGATCCGCCGTCGTCTCCTCGCGCAGGAATGCCGGAATGGGTGGGGGCGGGGCGGATTGAGGGTCCGCCACGTCCTTGGGAGAGAGAAGGGTCATGAGTCACCTCCTGGGTGAGGCCCGGCCGGGCCGGGCAGTGGTCGGTGACGAGCAGGGCGGCGATGAAAGCCTTGATGGAGCTGCCGCCCGCTCGTCGAACCGGATCAGGCCAGGTGGCAGGACAGGTCGACCGGGCGGGTCATGGTGTTGGCGACCGGCGACCACTTCTCGGCCGTGTCCAGCAGGTCCTGCAGCTCCTCGTCGGAAATCGGCTCGACCGGCTCGACGTCGAAGTAGACACGGATGGCGGTGAAGCCCAACGGCTTGGATTCGTCGAGATCCCCCGTGCCCCAGACGGCGGTGACGTTGATGTCCGCCTCCATGGAAAGCTCGAGCTTGGCGAGCTTGATGCCGCGAGCGGTGGCATTGGCCTGCACGCCGACCGCCAGGCAGGCGCCCAGGGCGGCCAGGGTTGCCTCGGAGGGGTTGGGTGCGGTGTCGTCGCCGAGCAGGTGCGGCGGCTCGTCGACCACGACCGGATCCAGATCGCGGATGTAGGTCAGGTTGCGGAAACGGCCCTCGCAGACGGTCTTCGCCTTGAGCGTGACGATCGCATCCGGGTTGGACTTGCCCTTCTCGCCCAGGGCCTTGAGGCCGTCGGCGTCGATTTCCTTGAGTGCCTGGCGGACACAGGACGGGGCGACGGGTTGGGCGGTTGCAGTGCTCATGGATCAATACTCCGATGGTTGGTTTGAACGAGGCGGGTCGGTTGCGATCCCGCCGTGCCGCTCCTGAATTGCAGGGGCTGTGCCAACAATCGGAAATGGCGTCGTGGCGCCATTTGACGACTGGTCGATCTTTGGCCGCTCCGTGGTGGTGCGGCCATTGGCGGACAATGTCCGCCCGTGGCGGTCGGTGGGGCGGACAATGTCCGTTTCGACCCGGAGGAGAGGCGAGTCGTATTTACTAACCAGTTGATGGAGAAGGAAAACCTTGGGCTGGCAGGCTTCTTGATATGTCATCGGTCAGGCGGTGGCCGCGAGTGGCCGCTTCCGGCATCGACTCAAGCAAATCCGTGGAGGCATTCGCCATGATGACCAAGCAAGCACTGACCGACCTGATCCTGGAGAAGAAGGACTCACTGGGCCTGTCCTGGGCCGATATCGCGAGCGGGGTGGGGCTTTCGCCGACGTTCGTTACCTCGGCCTGCCTGGGCATGAACAGCCTCAAGCCCGAGTTTGCCGACAAGCTGGTATCCATTCTCGAGCTGCCGGCCGAGGCCAAGGCAGCGATCGAGGCCTGCCCGATGAAGACCTGGGAACAGACCGTGCCGACCGACCCGTTGATCTATCGCATCTACGAGGTCATGGGCGTGTACGGCCCGACCATCAAGGAACTCGTGCACGAGGAGTTCGGTGACGGCATCATGAGCGCGATCGACTTCACTCTGGGCGTTGACCGCGAGGCCAACCCGGCCGGTGACCGGGTGGTGATTACCATGAACGGCAAGTTCCTGCCCTACAAGTCGTGGTGATACCCGCGGTGGCCCGGCTCGGGCCGACAATAGAAAAAGCGCGCCCTCCTGGGCGCGCTTTTTTCATGCAAGGCGGGGTGGCCTCAGTTCGGGTGAAGCGTGATGACGAATGTGCCGCTCGGATCCTCGTCGCGCCGGCCGTCGAAGGTATTGCGCACCCGCCCCGAGAACCGGTCGCGCGGGGCCTGAACGATTGCCTGGTCGCCGGGAATCATATGGGCCTTTTTTAACGATTCCGGCGGTTCGGGGACGATGATCGCGACGTCACCGTCTTCGCTGTAGCCGACATAGCCATGCAGGTCGTGCCGGTCGTTGTTGACGAACAATTGGAAATCCTCGCTGTGGCCACCGCTCACGCGCTGGTCGAGGCTCATCTCGTCACCCAGGCCCTTGAGGAACTCGTCTGCCTCTTGCAGCAGTTCATCGCTGAAGCGCGACTTGTCGGTGATTCGGTCTGATGACATCGGTCGGTCCTCCTCCGCGATCATGCACCGACCGAGAGCTTAGCCCAGTCAGTCAGCCCGGGCCGCTGGTGCCTCCGACGAGCTCCTCAGTCGATGACGATTCGGGCATTCAGCGGTTGCACCGGCCGGTTGTTCTCCTGGCCGATCGCCGTCTCGAATGCCTGGATCTGGTCGGTAGAGAGAGTGGGGCGCTGCTGCATGACAGTCCAGCGCACGCCCTCGCTGCAGGGCGGCGTGGTCAGCGACCCGTTGTAGCGGTAGTGCTCGAGCTTGATCGGCAACAGCTCGGTCGCATCGATGGCGGTGTCGAGATCGGCCTCGTCCCCGGCCGAGGCGGGGAGGTTGGCCGCGATCGGGGCAAGCGCATCGCTGGCATTCCCCTGCTCGAACAGCACCGCGACCACCGCCAGATTGCCTTCGGCATTGGAATGGACGAAATGGACCTCGAGCGGGAAATGCTCACCGTCGACGGTGTGCTCGCTCGGCGCATGGAAATGGAACTGCTTGAGCTGATAGTCACGGCCGTCGATCGTCAGGGTGCTGCCCTCGTCGTAGTCGACCTGAACGGCATGACCGTTGTTGACCAGATGGCGACCACCGGCGCGGTAATCGAAGGTCGGGGCAGGCTGGTCCGCCGGTACGGGGGTTTGCAGGTCGATGGGCGACTGGTTCACCCCTTGGCCGCAGGTCTCGAACGACGCGTCCAGGGATGCCCATTTCGCCGGGCCGGTGTCGCCCCGGTAGCTCCAGTGCGGGGCGTCGGCCGCCATGGTCGGGTGGACAAAGCCGAAGGCGATGACCAGTACGGCGGTGGTTCGTGGAGCAATTCGCATCGGGATCTCCTTGTCGTGTCCGTGAGTGATGATCACCGCGCGGTACGACAAGATAGCAAGGCTAATAGTTCCGAGTGTGGGGCGGATCGGAACGCCGATGCTCCCCCGGTGCGTATGCATAGACAGCTAATGAAAAGGTCGCTACGCTTGTCCTCGCCTCGAAACCATAACAAGGAGCGTGACAATGCTGATGCTGGAGGTGAAGGACTTGGGATGGTGGTACTGGCTGGTGACGGCCGGACTGCTGACTTACGGCGTGCTGGTGGATCCGCTGGGGTTGTTGCTGGCGGTGGGTTTGACGGTGATCAACCTGCTTCACTTTGCTGTACGCGCCGATCACCTCACTGCGTTCCCGGTCCAGGTGCGCTTTTTCTATTTGCTGTTGCTTCTGATCGCGCTGCCAGAGCCGATGCAATGGCTTTTCTGGATCCCGATGATCGGCACCTGGGCCCAGGTGCTGGTGGGCTACTGCACCATGGCGCGACTGGTGTCGCTGTTGCCGTGGAACCGGCGTGAGCCCCTGACATGGCGACTGGTGTGGCGGCGATTCCTCTCGGCGCCGGTGCGGGGTAGCGTTGCCGATTGAGGCACGTCCACCGACACGGCAGACAAAAAAAACGGCGCGGGTGATTCCGCGCCGTTTGTCGTTTACAGGCCGCTTGCCGTCAGGCGGTGACCCAGTCGCCGTGCCCCCGACGGCGTTGTACCTCGCCGTCGTCGGCAATGCGCAATAGGGTCAGCCAGCGGTTGTCGATCAGATGCTGCAGCGTCTCGTTACCGGCGATGATCCGGTCGATCGCCTCCGCCGGTGCCTCGACGAAGGCCGACAGGCGAAGCGGTTCGTGGCGCCAGTCCTCGCCGTCGTGCAGTGATTGCATCGACAGGCCGACCCGCAGGTCGCCGCCGTTGCCCTCGAGCACGCCGACCAGGCCGCCGACGACGTTGTGCAGCACTTTGTTACCCGACCCCTGCCGCTCGTTGTCGACGGTCGAGCCGTAGTACTGCAGGTTGATCCAGCTGGCGACGACCAGCGGGGCGGTCAGGATTAGCTCGAGCACGCCGAAGCCGTCATCCTGGCGCCAGTCGTAGTCGTGCAGGAACGACCGGCCGGCCAGATCGAGACCGCGGCTGCGTTCGCGCGGGGCGGCGATGAAGGCGGCATTTCCGGCCAGCCCCCACTCCGGTCGCACCTCGGACCAGTCCCGGCCGCGGTGGGTTGCCACCTGGCGGGCGGCCTCGCGGTCGGAAGGATTCTCCCGCAGCGTGACCAGCCGCTCGAGCCGGGTGAGGTCGCCTGCCTGCACCAGGGCCTGGCGCAGCTCGTCGAGCCTGGTCTGGTCGACCGCCCGTTCGTCGAGATCGAGCAGGTCGACCTCGTCGGTCGTGGTGTCGTGCAATGCGGCCACGAAACGCGTATCCGCCGGGATCTCGAGGCCGCGCTCGGCCAGCCCCGGCCGGATTGCCGGGTCGTTGAGCAGGTCGGCGGCCACCCGGGCGCTCACTTCGCCGGTCTGTCCGGCGCAAGCACCGCAGTCGAGACCCGCGCGGTGCGGGTTGTTGGTCGTGGTGCTGCCGTGTCCGGCCAGGAGAACGATCGGGGCGATCTCCCCTGTCAGGCCCAGGCCACGCAGGATGCCCTCGGCCATGCCGACGCGTTCTTCGACCGCGGCCTCGGTGGCGAGCGCCGGATGGACGCGTGCCCGCTCCTCGTCCGTCAGGCCGGCCTGGTCCGGCGGCGGGGCCGGGGTGTGCCAGCCGAGCGTGTCGCCGATCAGCTTGGGCAGGTAGGTCAGGCCGGCGGACTCGACGAAGGTGAAGCAGGAGGCTGCCGAGAGCTTGAACTGCTTCCACGACAGGCCCGCGCCGATGCGCTTCTCGCGGCGGGTGGCGAGATCCTCGTCACCGTCGACGCGATCGGCGACCTCGACCCCCGGGTTCAGCAGTACCGGCGTGTGCGTGCGGCACTTGGATTCGCCCAATCGGCTGTAGGCCAGGGGCACGCCGAAGAAGCCAGCGAAACCGATGGTCTGCGCACCGGGGAAGCTCGTTTCCAGATGCCGGCGGAACACCTCGGAGCGTACGTCGATGCAGAAGGCCGCCTGAACCGGCGGACGACCGCTATGTGCCCGCGCGTCGCTCCCGGCACGGAAGTGCTGGATGACGGGGTCGCGGAAGGCGATCTCGGTGGCCGTGAGCATGACCTCGTCGATGACCGCCTCGTTTTCCGCGGTCGCGATCGCCTCGTGGTGCCGTTTGATCTCCCGTTGCCATTCGCGCCGGATCGCCGCGCTGTCCGTGGCCTTGAGTGCCAACGCCTCCCAGACCAGGCGCACGGCGAGCAGGTCGGTGAGATCGCTGCAGGTCCCGCCGTTCAGTTCCGCGCCCCACAGGCGATAACGGCAGTAGGCGGCCCAGCCGTTGATCGACTTGAGCGCGGCGAACAGGTAATCCGCATGCACCGACTCGGGCAACCGCAGGGTCTCGATCGCCCAGGCGATCGCCTCGATCGGGTCCGTGGGGACGTCGCGCAGATAGCGGCGGGCCTTGCCCAGGCCGGCGGCCTGGGCGCTGCGGTCGATCAGCGTGTACTCGCGCCAGGCGCGGAACAGGGAATCGCTCTCGTCCGGTGCGCTCCAGATGGCCTGGCCACGATCGAAGTGCGCGGCCAGGAAGTGGCTGATCTGGTCGACGACGAAGATCGAGATGGGTGCGGCGCCGGGGCGGTCGAGGGCCTCCACCAGCATGGGCACCGGCGTGCTCGCCGTTCGCGGCGACTCGAGTGCGTCGATGACCGTCTCGACGGCCACCGGGTGGCCCAGCTGCTCGACGGCACGCTCGATGTGCTCGCGCGTCAGGCGGCCGTCGCGCCAACGGGCCGCGTACCACTCGTGATCCATGGCGGTGCGCTCGCCGGCGATCGCCCCCAGATAGCCGCTGGCCTGGCTGAACGTCTGGTCGATCAGGCCGAGGTAGGGATTGACCGCGACGAACGAGTCCAGAGGCCAGAGCGGCGCGATCTTGCGACTGGCCGTTTCGGCAAGCCGGCGCACGTGCTCGAGATCGAGGTGCTCGTGCGTTTCGGCCGCCTGGACGTTGCTGTGCTGTGCTTGGGTTGCCTGAGTCATGGCAGGGTCCTCCCGGTCGTTACCGGCGAATCAGTATTGGGTAGTGGCGGCCGTCTGCGTACGGACGGCCTGGTGCCGCGAGCGGTGCTGACCGACCTTGTGCGGCCACAGGCGGTGCGCGGCGCGCTCGACCAGCAGGTCGACATACAGCCCGTTGTAGAGATGCACGAACAGTCCCTTGCGGCCCGATCCGTTGAAATGATCGCGGCCGGGGCCCTGCAGCCAGGCGAGGAACAGGAAGCTGATCGTGGTCAGCGCCAGCATCGCGCCGTATGCCGGAGTCAGGGTGTCCGGGATCGCGGCGACGGTCGGGCCGAACAGGCTGACGAACGCTTCGTGCAGGGCGAAGTAGATGGCCGCCATCAGCGCCGCGACTCCCGTGGCCCGGGCAATGCCCGCGCCGGACGGTGCGACGGTGATCGCCTTGAGCACCAGCTGAGCCACGGCCAGGGCGACGATCGCGACCAGGGCGCTTAGCGCCGGTTCGTGACTGACCTGCAAACCGAGGGCGGCGGCCAGTGCCGCGGTCAGTGCGAGGCTCGCGGCCACCGTCAGCGCCCAGGTGCCCATGCCGATGCGGCGTCGGGCGGCCGGCTTCGGCTGGCGCAGCTGGTCGGGGATGCTGCCGGCGGCGAGGAAGGCATGCGCCTTGTAAAGCGAGTGGCCCACCAGGTGCAGCAGCGCCAGGGCGAACAGGCCCAGCCCCAGTTCGAGCAGCATGAAACCGAGCTGGCCGGTGGTCGACCAGGCGAGCGAAGACTTCACCGCCGTCTGCGTGAGCATGACCAGCGAGGCGATCACCAGCGTCGCGAGCCCGACGATGGCCAGCAGGAACAGGGCGCTGCCCTGGGCGAGCAGAAACTCGCTGGTTCGCAGCACGATGATCGCGCCGCTGTAGACGATGCCGGCATGCATCAGGGCCGAAACCGGGGTCGGTGCCTCCATGACCTGCAACAGCCAGCCGTGGAACGGGAACTGAGCGCTCTTCAGGATCGCCGCAAGGACGATCAGGAAGGCGGCGGCATGCATGCCCAGCGGCATGCCGCCCTCGTGGCTGCCCGCCCAGCTCGCGATCGCGTCGAACTCGAGGCTGCCGACCTGGTGGCCGATCAGCAGCGTGGCGCCGACCAGGCAGGCATCCGCGCTTCGGCTGAACAGCGACTTCTTGTGGGTCGCCATCACCGCGCGGGGCCGGTCCGGGTAGAACAGCAGCAGCTTGTGCAGCGAGAAGCCGGTCAGGATGATCGCCAGCGTGAACAGGGCGAGGTTGGCCGAGGTGACGACCAGCATGAAGAAGCCGGCTGTCAGCGCGAGCAGGCGGAAGAAGCGTGCCTGCTGTGGATCACCATCGAGGTATCTCTCGCTGTAGCGGGCGATCAGGGTCACGACCAGGGCGACCAGCACGGCCAGCGCGAGCGTGAGCTGGTCGACCTGTACCGACAGGGCCAGCGCACCCATGTCGCCCGGCAGGGGCAGGGCGGCGACCGTCAGGCCTTCGCGGCTGCCGGCCAGATAGGCAACCACGGCGACCAGCGCCAGCGACAGCGCGGCGAGCGCCGCCCAGCGGACGCGTTGACGATAGCGGCGTGCGGCCGCGATGCCCGTTGAAGTCGCCGGGATCGCTGCGACGACCAGCAGCAACGGCATGGCCAGCAGCAGGAGGCCCGCGACAGGCCAGTTGGTGAGCATCTCCATGGTATCCCTCCGATTAAGGCTGGTAGAGCGGCACCGCGAGGGTGCGGTCAGCCGGTGACACGCACAGTAGTGACGCTGTTCGCCGATCACCAATACGGATTTCCTAGCTGTTGCATTGATTAATGTCTATGCATGGAGGGGTAGAGAGGTTTTGCGCCAATGAGAAGCGCCGGAATCGCGAGGGATTCGCCGGAAATCCGCATCAGAGTCGCGTTTGTTCCATTTATAGGCTCCAGGCGATGGCATCGACGGCAGCCTTCTATGGATTGACGGTAGTCAATGCGTTGCCTAGAAAACTTCAATGGAATGGATGCGTGTTGCCGCCGCGGCCAACGATCGTGAATACCTTCTACACGCGGCATTGATCGCCTTTCGACGGGCTGTTGCATAGAATTCGTTCTATGCAGAGCGCGAAAATCGGTTCGGAGAAGAATGATGAGTGACGAGTCACGGCAATCGGAGGCCCGCTATCTCCTGCGGCACGCGACGCTGCGGCAGATCGAGATTGTCGAGGCGGTCGCCCGGCTGGGGAGTTTCACGCGGGCAGCCGAGGAACTGTTTCTCACTCAGCCGACGGTTTCGGCCCAGGTGAAAAGCCTGTCGGAGACGGTCGGCATGCCGCTGTTCGAACAGGTCGGGCGCAAGATCTACCTCACCGACGCGGGAAATCTCGTGGCGCGAGGGTGTCGTGACGTGATCGACGCCCTGTCGAATCTGGAGATGTCGCTCAACGATCTGCGCGGTCTGAAAAAAGGCCGGTTGCGCCTGTCGGTGATCTCCACTGCCAAGTACTTTGCGCCGCTGGCGCTGGGCGATTTCGCCAAGCAGTTCCCGGATATCGAGATGGAGCTCAAGGTGTCCAACCGCGACACGCTCCTGCGCCGGATCGAGGAGAACCTGTCCGACCTCTACATCATCGGTCACGTCCCGGACAGCGGTCTGGACCTCGAGCTGATCCCGTTCGCGCCCAATCCGCTAGTGGTGATCGCCCACCGCGACCATCCGCTGGCCCGGGAGCGGAACATCTCCCTGGAGCGTATCGCCCAGGAGCCGTTCATCATGCGCGAGCCCGGCTCCGGTATCCGCCACAAGGTCGAAGAGCACTTCGCCCAGCACGGTCTGAGTCTCAAGCAGCGGCTGGTGCTGGAGGGCAACGAATCGATCAAGCACGCCGTGGTCGGCCAGCTCGGCATCTCGATCGTCTCCGAGCATGCCCTGAATCTGGAAAGCGAGGCCGGGCCGCTGGTGAAGCTCGACGTCGAGGGGTTCCCGCTGGAGCGCTACTGGAACATCGTCTATCCGCGCGGCAAGTCACTGTCGGTGATCGCGCGCGAGTTCCTCGCCTTTCTCAAGGCCCATGGTGGCGACTACCTCAAGATTGGCTGATCGAGGCCGAAAAAGGGCTGGGTGGTGCGCTTTCGGCCGCCATCGGGCCCTGCCGTCGTGGTAAAGTCTCGCCGGCCAAATGCACGCACCAGGATTTCGCCGCCGACGTGAAAGAAAGCTTCCGCACCACCCTGATCAAACGGATCTACCAGAATCCGGATTTTCCGGCGTTTGCGCGCACGGTGCAGGAAGCCTATCGGATCACGGATGACGAGCTGGCCTCGGCCAACGATCTCTCCGCGTTGATCCTGCGCGACCCGGCGCTCACCCACCGCATTCTCCGTCTCGCCAATGCGGCGAATTTCCGTCATCTCGGCGGCCAGATCAACACCGTCACCCGGGCGGTGACGGTCCTCGGTTTCGAGGAGGTGCGCCTGGCGGCACTGGCGTTGTCGCTGTTCGAGCAGATCGAGAGTCGCGAGCACAGTCGGGTGTTGCAGAGCCGCTTTCTGCAGGCGCTCTACCAGGCATTTCTTGCCCAGGACCTGGCCCGCGAGCTGGGCGGGTTGTCGGCCGAGGAGATGTTCCTCTGCGCTCTGTTCCAGGACTTCGGTGCGCTGCTTGTCTATCGCCACGCGCCGGAGCATATCGCCGAGATCGAGCGGGCCCGTCGCGAGGACGGGATGGACGAGGACACGGCGATCCAGAAGGTCGTGGGCGTGCTGCCGGCGGCACTCGCGCGCGACGTCTGCCGCCAGTGGGGCCTGCCCGAGTCGGCGCGGCGCTTCCTGACCACCGTGCGGGCCTCGGGAAAGATCACCCGGCTCACCCCGGAGGCGCGGGCCCTGCGCATGGCACAACTGGCGCGCGAGAGCGCCGAACTGGTTGCCCGCGGCGAATCGGCCGAGGCCATTCGCCGCGATACGGTCGATCTGGCACGGCGTTGCGAGGTCGACCGCGAGGTATACGAGCAGGCCAGCGCCAGCGCCCGGGGTCACATGCTCGGCTACGAGGAACTGTTGAGCAGTGCCGGCGAGCGACCCGCCTTTCTCCAGCGTCTCGAGGCCGACGAGGACAACCCGCTTCCGGCCGACATCCAGCCGCCGGATGACGAACCCGAGGCGCGCTCGGAGCTGTTGATCGAATGCATCGAGCGGACCACGCACGACCTGACCGATGATTACGCGCTTGCCGAGGTGTTCGGTCGGATGCTCAAGGCCATGCACGAGGGCCTCGAGCTGGATCTGGCCGTGTTGTTCATGCTCGATCGCAAGGCGTGGCAGCTCGCGCCGCGCATGGGTGCCGGCTCCCTGTTCGAGCGTCATCGGGGCGAAATGACGGTGTCCCTGTCCGGCAGCAACCGGCTGGTGCAGGTGTTCCAGTCGGGCGAGGATCGCAGCATCCCCCGGCCGAAGCAGATCGGCGACGACATTCTCGGCTGGCAGTTCCGCGGCCAGGCGGACGTCGCCATGGTCTATCCGCTGCAGGTCAATCGCGCCCCGTTCGGGGTGTTCTATCTCGAGGGACGTCGCGCCGCATTCAGCGAAGGCAACGTCAATAGCCTGCGCACCCTGCGCAACCAGGCCGCGCTGGCGATCAAGTCGCGTTCGCGACGCTAGGCGGTCGACCGGCGTCGGGACATCCGCGGATGTCGCCCCGGCTCGGGTTACCATTAGCGGCCAATCAACCAGGATCGTCGGATGAGCGAACTTCCCCCTTGCCCGCAGTGCGGCTCGACCTTCACCTACCACGACGGCACGCTGTACGTCTGCCCGGAATGCGGCCATGAGTGGTCCGGCGAGGCCGAGGTGCCCGCGGATGCCGGCGAGCCGACCGTGCGCGATGCCAACGGCAACCCGCTGGCCGACGGCGACAACGTGACCGTTATCAAGGACCTCAAGGTCAAGGGCACCTCCTCGGTGGTCAAGGTGGGCACCAAGGTGAAGAATATCCGCCTGGTCGAAGGGGATCACGACATCGACTGCAAGATCGACGGCATCGGGCCGATGAAGCTCAAGTCGGAGTTCGTCAAGAAGGCCTGAGCCGCCGTCCAGCCATCTCGTTGCCGCAGGGAGGGGACGATGACTCGACGCGAGACAATGCCGGTCCAGAAGATATCCGTGCAGGCGGTAATCACTGCCAGCGACCGGTTGGCCCGGTGCGTTCGCGAGAGCGGCTTCGAGCCCGACACGGTGATCGCCGTGGCCCGGGGCGGCTTCATGCCGGCGCGGTTCGTCTGCGACTTTCTCGGTATCTCGCGGTTGCTGAGCCTGAAGGTTCAGCACTACGGCGCCGGCGCACAGGCCCAGCGTCGTGCCGAGGTGACCGAGCCGCTGGGGAGCGACATCAGCGGCGCGCGGGTGCTGCTGGTCGACGACGTCAACGACAGCGGCGAGACGCTAGAAGCCGCGCGCCCCTATCTCGAGGGGCTCGACCCGGCTGCCGTGCGCATGGGCGTGCTGCACGAGAAGGCCAACACCCATTGCCGCGCCGATTTCGTCGCCGAGACGATCGACGAGTGGCGCTGGATTCTCTACCCCTGGGCCGTGGTCGAGGACGTCGGCGAGTTCCTGTGCCAGATGCAGCCACCCCCCACCACACGGCAAGAGGCGCTCAATCGCCTGGAAGCGCATCACGGCCTGCAGCTCGACGACGCGGAGCTCGACCGGGTGCTTTACTACCACGGCATTGACTTGGCTGCCGGCCGATACGGCTGATCAGCGGGGCCAGAGGTGCGGTTCACCCCAGTCCGACGATTACCCCCTGAGCGACCAGGGCCCCGGCGGACAGGGCAAGCCCCAGCCACGGAATCCAGCGCCGTATGTTTGGCACGTCTTCCGGCTGGCCGCGGCGCTTGAGGACGATCAGCGAGGCATTCACCGTGAGAAAAACGGCCAGCATGACGGCGCTGGTCAGGTTGGCGAGCGTCTTGAGCGGCAGGAACAGGGCGAGAAGCAGTACCGCGACGGTGACCACGAGCGTCGCGATTACCGGGGTGTGCGTGCGCGGATGGATTCTGCCGAGCACCGCCGGTGCGCCCCGTCGGTCGCGCCCCATGTCCATGATCAGTCGGGTGGCCATGATGATCTGGCCCAGCGCGCCGTTGACGATGATGAACAGGCTGACCAGGCCCAGCGGTTCGCCCGGGTGGCCGCGCGCCTCGACCACCGCGACCAGCGGTGCATGGGCGAGGGCAAGCTCGTCGGGGGCAAGGACGCTGGTGGCAGCCACCGCGACCAGGGCGTAGATCAGCAGCGAGATGATCACCGCAGCGACGATCGCCCGGGGCAGGTTGCGTTTGACGTCGCGGACTTCCTCGGCGAGGTTCGCCATGTCCTCGAAACCGATGAACGAGTAGAAAGCGAGAAACGCGCCCAGGAACAGACCGAGTAGCAGGCCGGCGCCGGGGTTGTTCGCCGCATCGCTCAGAGTGTCGGCAAGGACGAGCGGCGCATCGCCCATCGCCGGTGCCGCCACCCAGACCACATAGGCAAGACCGCCGATGCCCAGCAGGGTGGTCACCGCCATGAACCAGGCACTCTCTCGCATCCCCGCAATTGCCACGCCGCCCAGGGCGAGTGTCACCAGCGTGATTGTCAGTAGCGTGGGCAGCTCGACGAACAGTGAGGCGTAGCGTTCGAAGCCCGTGAGGATGGTGGCCGCCGATACCACGCCGGTCGCCACGAGGCCCCAGCCGATGGCGATGCACAGCCAGCGTCGGCCGAAGGCCTCGCGGGCGTAGTCGATCGGCCCGCCGGCATCCGGGATGCGGGCGGTCAGCTCACTGAATGACAGGGCGCTGAGCGAGGCAACCAGTGCCGCCACGACAAAGGCCAGCGGGGTGAGCAGACCGGCAGCCCCGGTGACTTCGCCAATCACGACGTAGATGCCCGCCCCGAGGATGGTGCCCAGTCCGTAGAGCGTCAGCAGGACCGGCCCCAACTCTCGCTGCAACACGGCCTGTCGCGGGGCCGGAAGGCCCTTCGTATCACTGTTGTCTTGTCGCTGGCGTGGCCGGCTCATGGGGTCAGTGTAGTGGCCGAATGACGGTTGGCGTGCGGCTATATGTACTATCCTGAATGCGAACCCGCATCCGCGAGCTTTCATGTTCCGCTACCTGCTGACCGCTTTCCTGCTCTTTCCGCTCGTCCTTTCCGGTTGCAATGACAGCCCGGCTGTTGGTGCCAGCTCGCCGGGAGAGGGGGGTGTGCTGGTCGTGGCCACCCGCAACGGACCGACGACCTGGTATGTGGGGGCCGATCAGGACCCTGCCGGCCCCGAGCACGACCTCGTCGAGGCATTCGCCGAGGCACAGGGCTGGACGGTGGAATGGCAGGTCCACGAGTCCACCGCGGCGGTACTCGCCGCGCTCGACGAGGGGGAGGCCCACCTCGCCGCCGCGGGACTGACCCATCTGCCGGCCCGCGACGACCGTTTCGAGCAGGGGCTTTCCCACGGCGAGGTGGTCCAGCAGGTGGTCTGTCACCGCGAGGACCGTCCGTTGCCGGATACCGTCGAGGAGCTCGCCGACGTCGACCTGCACGTCACCGGGGAGTCGAGCTACGCCGGCCGGCTGGAGCGATTGTCCGAGCAGTTCGATGAACTGGCTTTCGAAACGCATGCGGATGTCAGTACCGAGGTGCTGCTCACCCGGGTGGCCGAACGTGAGATCGGTTGCACGGTGGCCGATTCGACCATCGTGCAGGTGCTGCGGCGTCACTGGCCGCATCTGGAGGTGGCATTCGACCTGGACGATCCCGAACCCGTCGGTTGGTATGCGGCCAACTCGCTGGAAGACCTGGCAAGGACCACTCGCGACTGGCGTGCTGGCGACAAGGGGCAGGCCGCCGTCGACCGGGTGCGCGAGCACTACTACGCCTATATCGGCGAGTTCGACTTCGTTGATCTGCGTGCCCTAAATCGCCGCCTGGACGAGCGTCTGCCGCGTTACCTGGACGAATTCGAGAAGGCCGGCGAGGTCACCGGGCTGCCGGTCGATCTGCTGGCAGCGATGGCCTACCAGGAATCTCACTGGGACCCGGAGGCCGTCTCGCCCACGGGGGTGCGCGGGATCATGATGCTGACCCAGCCGACGGCCAAGTCGCTCGGGGTCGAGAACCGGCTCGACCCGGAAGAGTCGATCATCGGTGGTGCCCGATACCTGGCCGACCGGCATGAACGCTTGCCGGCGGACATCCCGGAACCCGATCGCACCTATCTGGCGCTGGCGAGTTACAACATCGGCCGCGCGCACGTGCTCGATGCGCGCAAGTTGGCCCGGGAGCTGGGTCGCGACCCGGACTCCTGGAGCGACATGCGTGAGGTCTTGCCGCTCAAGGCGGACAAGCGCTACTACCCGAAGACCAAGTACGGCTATGCACGGGGCTACGAGCCGGTGCATTACGTGCAGCGCATTCGCAACTATCGCGACGTGATCGCCCGGGCGCTGTATGCCGACCTGCCGTGATGTCCGCAGCGGCATCGCAAACGAGAAAGGCCCCGGCTGAGCCGGGGCCTTTTTGACGGCCAGGCTGTC
Source organism: Guyparkeria sp. WRN-7 (assembly GCF_001641825.1). Classification (GTDB taxonomy): domain Bacteria; phylum Pseudomonadota; class Gammaproteobacteria; order Halothiobacillales; family Halothiobacillaceae; genus Guyparkeria. The sequence goes on from NZ_LRFH01000016.1 coordinate 250,236, forward strand.
GGGACAGCCGGGCGGTTAGTAGTCGGTCGACTCCTCGACCTCGTCACCCATTTCCTCGGCCTCGCCACCCATCTCGTCGGTGGCTTCCTCGATCTCGTCGCCGGCCTCTTCCATGCTTTCATCGATCTGTTCGCCCGCTTGTTCCGCCGGGCCATCGTTGTCCGAGCAACCGGCCAGGGTCAGGCCCAGGGCCATCATCAGGGCAATCAGTGCGTTTCTGGCAGTCATGGCTTGTTCTCCTTATCGTCGATTGTCCGGACGTATCCGGAGTGGTTTCCGAGCCATCGGTGCGATGCAGTCTCGCCGAGACGTGGCCGGCTTCCATCGCACCTGACGGCCTTGGAGGCCTTGGGGCGCAACAAGTTTCAGAATCGATCGATCAAGCGGACATCGTCGATTGCCAGCTGGCCTGGACGCGGCCAGACATCAGCGGCCTTCTTGCCGATGGCGACCATGAAGCTGATCACGTGGTCGTCGGGCAGGCCGATCAATCGACCCACCGCATCGTAGTCGAAGCCGTCCATCGGGCAGGAGTCGAGGCCCATTTCTCGTGCCGCCAGCATCAGTGTCTGCCCCGCGATGCCGCAGCTACGCATCACCTCGTCGCGTTCGACCTGAGGTTGGTCCCGATAGTAGGCATCGATGGCGCCATGCATCATTTCCTGCACCTCGGCGGGGGCACCTTGCCAGACGCGTTCGGCTTCTGTCTGCCAGACGTCGCGACGACCGCAGAGGATGACCAGCATGGAGGCATCGGTGACCTGTGCCTGGTCCCAGGCTACCTCGCGGATGGCCTGCCGCTGGGCGGGATCGCGAACCACGACGAATCGCCAGTGCTGGAGATTGAAGGCCGTCGGTGACTTCATCGCCAGTTCGATCAGGCGGTCCTGTTCGGACTCGGACAAATGGTGTTCCGGGTCGAACTGCTTGATGGCGCGACGGGTCTCGATCGCTTCGCTGACTTGCATGCACTCTCCCGTGTTGTGGTGTGTTTGGCCGGGGAGTATAGGTGTCGTCGTTGGCGGTTGCCGAGGTGCGAAGGCCAGGTGAGCGGTACTAGAAGGACTTGCCGCGCAGGGCGCGCAGCAGGGCACGGGCCTGTTTGGCGGGTTTGTGGTGCGGGTTGAGTTCGCGTTCGGCACGGCGCTGCTCGGCCACCAGGCGACGCTGCTCGATGCTCTCGGGCGTTTCGCGGTAGAGCGCCTGCGCCTCGCTGGCCGGGCCGCGTTTGGGGTTGAGACCCTCGACGTCGACCACAAAGCGCATGCCCGCCTTGCCGATGGTCAGCCGGTCGCCCGGCCGGATGGCCTTGCCGCGCTTGCCCACCGTCTGGCCATTGAGTTCGATCTTGCCGCCGTCGATTGCCGCCGAGGCGAGTTGGCGGGTCTTGAAGAAGCGTGCCGCCCACAGCCAGGTGTCCAGGCGCTGGCTGTCGGGCTGAGGCGATGTGGCCTGGGACGGGCTTTTCTCGGGTCGTTTTTTCACGTCAGTGGCGACAATCCGGGTGGCCGTTAGGCTACGCTTTGGGACTCGTCGGACGCGCGTGGTGCGCGGTCCGGGAAATCGTTTTGATGTGGAGGCATCATGCAACTCGAACTGATCAGCTTCAAGCTCTGTCCTTTCGTCCAGCGCTCTGTGATCACGCTCAAGCACAAGGGTGTGCCTTTCGATACCACTTTCATCCAGCTGGATGATCCCCCGAGCTGGTTCGGCGAGGTCTCGCCGCTGGGCAAGGTGCCGGTGCTGAAGGTCGACGGCACGGTGCTGTTCGAGTCGGCGGTGATCAACGAATTCCTCGACGAGTCCTTCGGCGAGCGCATGCTCTCGGACGATGCGCTGGAGCGTGCCCAGCAGCGTGCCTGGATCGAGATGGGGTCGGCGGCCCTGTTCGCGATGTTCGGCACCATCACCGCACCGGAGGAAGCGGGGAGTGCGGCCAAGCGGGAGGAGCTGGCGAAGCTGATCGGCAATCTCGAACGCCAGCTGGCCAAGGCGCCGCCGGCACCATATTTCTCCGGGGCCAAGCTGTCGCTGGTCGACACGTCGTTCGCACCGCTGTTCCAGCGCCTGTTCGCGCTGCCGGAATCCATCGTCGACTGGGATGCCGTGCCAACCGTGAAGCGTTGGGGCGAGCAGCTGGTCGAGGAGCCGGTGGTGCGCGACTCGCTGCCCGAGGGCTTCGACGAGATGTTTCCGATGATGTTGAGAAAGATGAACGGCTGGTACGCCCAGCAGCATCTCGCCGGCTGATGCGCCGGAAGCCGCCTCAGCGGCTCCCGAGGCGGTGATTCAGCCAGCTGCCAATGCCGGCGCCGACCACGATGCCGGCACCCACCCAGGCGGCAAACCACTTGCCCTCGCCGAGCATGGCCAGTGCCGTGCCCGGGCAGACGCCGGTGCCCGCCCAGCCAAGCCCGAACAGGACGGCGCCCACGATCAGGCCGCGCTTGAACGGCTTGTGCTGGATCGTGATCGGCTGGCCGGTATTGCGTGCCCGCCATTGGCGGCGCCGGGCGAACCAGGTGAGCACGCCACCCAGCACCACGGCGGTGGCGATCACCCACAGCAGTCGCAGATCGTCGAACAGCAGCAGTTCGCTGATGATCAACGGGCTGGTCGCGCCGGCTCGGCTCAAGAGAAAGCCGAAGCCGATACCGAAGGCGAGGAAGAGCGCGTTGCGTCGGTTGAGCATCGTTCAGACCCCCAGCATCCAGGCGGCGAGCTGGGCGGTGCCCACCGCAACGGCGAAGAAGACGGCCGAGGCCAGGATGCTGGCCGGCGCGCCCATGGCCACCCCGGCAATGGTGTGCCCGGAGGTGCAGCCGCCGGCGAGCCGTGCCCCGAGCCCGATCAGAAGGCCGCCGATCAGCCACCAGAGCGCGGAGCCGAGGGTGGAGTCGGGTATCAAAGCCGAGTAGAAGCGGCCGAATTCGGCGGCGGTGCCTTGCCAGGCGGGGGCACCATCGGTGAGTGCGGCCAGCAGGCCGCCGAGCACGATGCCGAGCAGAAAGACGATCCGCCAGTCGCCGTCCCGGTCGCGTTGGCCTCCCGGACGCAGACTGGTGGCGAGATTCGCAAAGCCGGTCGAGCAGGACAGCGGCTGGTCGGCCAGCCAGCGTTGCCCGAAGGCGAGCAGGGCGATCAGCGCACCGACCAGCACGGGCGGCCAGAGCGGCGCGAAGAAGGCGTCGACCAAGGTCTCGAGCAGATCCATCATCTCCGTGGGCACCGTATGTCGATGAAATCCCGCACCTTAACGGCGATGCGGCATCGGCGCCAGCAGATGTTTTTCTGTGCCCATAACGACAGACACCCCCGGGGGACGGGGGTGTGAGCTTGCCGGTGCGGACGGAACGGTGTCAGTCGGACTGGCGCTCCCCGCCTTCGAGCTTCTCGGGCAGCGTGATGTTGAGCTCGAACAGTTCGAACTGCTCGTTGTGCTCGACCTCGAACTTGACCGCATCGTCCTCGACGTGGACGTATTTGCGGATCACCTCGAGGATCTCCTTCTGCATCTCGGGCAGGTAGTTCGGGGTCCGGTGCTGGCCCTGAGCCCGCTCGTGAGCGATCAGGATCTGCAGGCGCTCCTTGGCCATCTTGGCCGAGGGCTCGTTTGATCGGGTACGGAAGATGTCGAGCAGTCCCATGGCTTAACTCCGACCGAACAGGCGACCGAGGAACGACTTCTTCTCGGTCTCGATGAAACGCATCGGACGGTCCTCGCCCAGCAGGCGGCCGACGGCATCCTCGTAGGCCTGACCGGCGTCGGTGGAATCGTCCAGGATCACCGGGCGGCCGGCGTTGGACGCCTGCAGCACCGCGTTGGATTCCGGGATCACGCCCAGCAGCGGCACGGCCAGGATCTCCATCATGTCTTCCACCGAGAGCATCTCGCCGGTGCCGACCCGATCCGGGGCATAACGGGTGATCAGGAGGTGTTCCTTGATTGCGGTCTCGCCTTCCTTCGCCCGGCGCGACTTGCTGGCGAGGATGCCCAGCATGCGATCGGAGTCTCGCACCGAGGAGATTTCCGGGTTCGAGACCACGATGGCCTCGTCGGCGTAGTACATCGCCAGCTGCGCGCCGCGCTCGATGCCGGCCGGCGAGTCGCAGACGATGTAGTCGAAACCTTCCTCGCGCAGTTCGTCGAGGACCTTGCCGACACCCTCCTCGGAGAGGGCGTCCTTGTCCTTGGTCTGGGAGGCGGGCAGGACGTAGAGGTTGTCGACCTCCTTGTGCCGGATCAGTGCCTGGTTGAGGCCTGCCTCGCCGTGGATGACGTTGACGATGTCGTAGACGACCCGTCGCTCGACACCCATGATCAGGTCGAGATTGCGCAGACCGACATCGAAGTCGATCACGACGGTCTTCTTGCCGGCCATGGCCAGCCCGCTCGAAATGGCCGCGCTGGTCGTTGTCTTGCCAACGCCACCCTTACCGGAAGTTACCACCAGGACTTTGGACACGGATTGTCTCCCTACTCGCGAAAGATTGTTGACGTTTTTGTTGCCTGCCGGCTGCGGCCGGCAGGCTGCGGGTCGTCAGGGTGGCCGGACTGTGCCACAAAGCCGTCTGTTTCCCAACGATCCCCGTTATGAACGGTCTGCCTGGGACGTTCAGTCGAATGCCTGGACTGCCAGCTGGCCGTCCCTCAGTTCTACCACGACCCGTTTGCCCCATGCCGGGTGCCGGGCGAGCTGTTCGCCGTCGAGGAACGTGCCGCAGATGGCGATGATCTCGGGCTCGAACGACTCGCAGAAGATGCGTGCCTCGCTCTGATTGCCGGCGCCGGCCGCTGCGGTGCCCTTGAGGGCGCCGTGGATGTAGATCGACCCGTCGGCTACCACGCGGGCGCCGGCGCCGACCGTGTTCATTACCACCATGTCCTGTCCCTGGGCGTAGAGTTCGGTGCCCGACCGCACGGGGTGGCGCAGGATCATGGGCGCGACCGGGCCGGCCGGCCGTGCCGGGGTCTCGGCTTGGGGTTCGGCGGATGCCGCCGTCTCGGCGGCCGGTTCCAGTTGAGGCTCGGGCTCCGGTTCCGGTGCGCGTTCGGCTGCCGCCGCCGGAGCAGTGGGCACGACCTCCTGGTCATCGAATACCGGCAGCTCGGCGCTGCGCGCCTGGGTCTTCTGTTGATCGTTGCCGTGGACCACACCGACCGGTTCGAGCCGGTAGTTGCGCAGGAGGCTGACCAGTGCGGGGAAGTCGATCCACTTGCCGCTGTCGGCGATGGCGGCCAGGTCGATCACGCAAGGCTCGCGCTCGTCGCCGACGCCCGGGTTGCCGAAACGCTCGCTCAGGCTGCGGGTGAGCTTGAGCAGATGGGTTTCGTAGAGATGCACATGGGTGAGGGCGAGCGGGCGTTGGTCGATGTCGAGGGCCGCGGTGCCGGTACGGCCGGCCTTGCGAGTGGTTGCGGTCATGTGGGGCTCGAAACTCATCCTGATTGTTGTTGGAATCGTGGTTCCCGCGCCGTTACAGGCGGCACAGGGCGAGGCGGAATTCGATGTCCTCCTGGACTTGCCGGGGATGGCCGTTCTCCCGGTCCAGGGTCATGAAGCGCACGGTGAAGCGGTGCTTGCCGGCGCTGATCTCGGGGTAGGATACCGTGCCCTCGTCGATCATCACCCGCAGCAACTGGTACGGCGTCGCGCTCTCGATGCTCTGCTGCAGGAACCCGTCTTCGGCGACCACCGACATGGTGTCGACGCTGTTGCGGATCAGGTCGATCACCATCTCGTTGGCCTGCCGGATGTCGGCGAACGGCTCCAGCCAGGTGTCGATGTCCTCGCGTCGCTTTTCCTCCGGCAGCCCCAGCCAGTAGTGCAGGCCGGGGATGTCGAACTCGCACAGTGCGCCGGGGATGGATGCCCGCTGGCGCACGGCGTTGAGGAGTTCGTGTGTCTTGAGGTGGGCGCCGGGCTGGGCATGGTAGGCATGCAGCGCCTTGATCAGGCCGTCCTGCTTTTTGAGCAGCGCGTTGAGCTTCTCGCGGTCGACGCCGGGGGAGTCGGGCACGTTCATCAGGCGTGCCTGCTGCCGCTCGAGCTCCTTGATCAGTTCCCGCTTGATGTCGATGCGCGAGAGAACGTCCGAGGCTTCGAGCAGCAGGAGCACCGTGCAGAGGGTGTCGTCGCGCGACGAGCTCTGCAGGTGGTGGTCGATGCGCGAGAACAGGTGGTCGAGCCTCAGGCAGGCCCGAATCCGTTCGTTCAGCGGTTGCTCGAAGATTTTCAGAGGTGCGTTCCGATCCATTGGATGCCGATGCTCGTCGAGAGTGGGTAGCCCGTCTCGCTCTCGCCATTCTCTGCCTGCCCGCGGAATAACTCAACTCCCACGGAGCGGGCGCGGCGTCGGGCCGTCAGTCCGGCTCGTACCCCAGAATCGGCGCCAGCCACTTCTCGGCCTCGGCCCGGCTCCAGCCCTTGCGTCGGGCATAGTCCTCGACCTGATCCTGGCCAATCCGGCCGACGCCGAAGTAGCGTGCCTCCGGATGGGCGAGGTACCACCCCGAGACCGCGGCACCGGGATGCATGGCGTACGAGTCGGTCAATTCCATTCCGATGCGCTCGGGCGCCAGGAGTTCCCACAACAGACCCTTTTCGGTGTGATCCGGGCAGGCGGGATAGCCGGGAGCGGGACGGATGCCCTGGTATTTCTCCGCGATCAGCTCGTCGTTGGAGAGTGCCTCGTCGGCGGCATACCCCCAGAACTCCTTGCGCACCCGCTCGTGGAGCCGCTCGGCGAAGGCCTCGGCCAGGCGGTCGGCGAGCGACTGCAGCATGATGGCCTTGTAGTCGTCGTTGGCCTCCTCGAAGCGCTTGACGTGCGGCTCGATGCCTAGCCCCGTGGTGACAGCGAACCCGCCGATCCAGTCCCTGACCTTGCTGCCGGTGGGTGCAACGAAGTCGGCCAGGCACTGGTTGGGCTTGCCGCCGGAGCGCGGCATCTGCTGGCGGATGTGGTGCAGGGAGGTCAGCACGCCCTGGCGCGACTCGTCGGTGAACACGCGGATGTCGTCGTCCACCGAGGCGGCCGGCCAGAAGCCGTAGACGGCATTGGCGGTGAGCCACTTCTCCTCGACGATCTGCTTGAGCATGGCGCGGGCATCCTCAAAGAGCTTGCGCGCCTCGGTGCCGACCTTGTCGTCATCGAGGATCGCCGGGAACTTGCCGAACAGCTGCCAGCTCTGGAAGAAGGGCGTCCAGTCGATCCGCTCGACGAGCTCCTCGAGCGGATAGTCCTCGAGCACGTGTACGCCCGGCTGTTGTGGCGCGACCGGGGTGTAGTCGTCGAAATCCACCCGCTGGCGGTTGTCGCGTGCCTGCTGAATGGAGACCCGCTTGGCCTCCTTCTGGTTGGCCTGGCGGCGGGCGACCACCTTGTCGTATTCGCCCTCGACCTCGTCGACGAAGGCCTGCTTGTTCTTGCCCAGGAGCTTCGATGCCACGCCCACGGCGCGCGAGGCGTCGAGCACGTGGATGACCGGGTGGTCGTAGGCCGGGTTGATCTTGATGGCCGTGTGCAGCTTGGATGTGGTCGCCCCGCCGATCATCAGCGGGATGTCGAAGCCCTGGCGCTGCATTTCGCTGGCCACGTTGACCATCTCGTCGAGCGACGGGGTGATCAGGCCCGAGAGGCCGATCAGGTCGGCGTTTTCCTCACGGGCGGTGTCGAGGATCTTCTGCGTCGGCACCATCACGCCGAGATCGATGATCTCGAAGCCGTTGCACTGCAGGACCACGCCGACGATGTTCTTGCCGATGTCGTGGACGTCGCCCTTGACCGTCGCCATGACGATTTTCCCGGCCGACTGGGCGTTGCAGCTCTCGGCCTCCATGTAGGGCAGCAGGTGGGCGACCGCCTTCTTCATCACGCGGGCGGACTTGACCACCTGCGGCAGGAACATCTTGCCGGCGCCGAACAGGTCGCCGACGACGTTCATGCCGTCCATCAGCGGGCCCTCGATCACGTGCAGCGGCAGCTCGGCGTTCTGGCGCGCCTCCTCGGTGTCCTCGATGACGTACTCGTCGATGCCCTTGACCAGCGAATGCTCGAGGCGCTTTTCCACCGGCCACTCGCGCCATTCGAGACTTGGACCGCTGGATTTCTCGCCGCCGGAGTCGCGGTACTTGTCGGCGATCTCCAGCATGCGGTCGGTGGCGTCATCGCGTCGGTTCAGGACGATGTCCTCGACCGTCTCGCGCAGCTCGTCGGGGATCTCGTCGACCACGGCCAGCTGGCCGGCGTTGACGATGCCCATGTCCATCCCGGCGCGGCCGGCGTGGTAGAGGAAGACGCTGTGGATCGCCTCGCGCACCGGCTCGTTGCCGCGGAAGGAGAACGACACGTTCGAGACCCCGCCGGAGACCAGCGCGTGCGGCAGGTTCTCCTTGATCCAGCGGGTGCCCTCGATGAAGTCGACCGCGTAGTTGTTGTGCTCCTCGATGCCGGTGGCGATGGCGAAGATGTTCGGGTCGAAGATGATGTCCTCGGGCGGGAATCCGATTCCGGTGAGCAGATCGTAGGCCCGCTGTGCGATCTCCTTGCGCCGCTCGAGGTTGTCGGCCTGGCCGTCCTCGTCGAAGCCCATGACCACGGCGGCCGCACCGTAGCGTTGCACGACGCGCGCCTGCTCGAGGAAGGATTCCTCGCCTTCCTTCAGCGAGATCGAGTTGACCACGGCCTTGCCCTGGACGCACTTCAGGCCCGCTTCGATCACCTCGAACTTCGAGGAGTCGATCATGATCGGCACTCGCGAGATGTCCGGCTCGGCGGCGACGAGGTTCAGGAAGCGCTGCATCGCTTCGACGCCGTCGATCAGGCCCTCGTCCATGTTGATGTCGATCATCTGCGCGCCGTTCTCGACCTGCTGGCGGGCGACGTCCAGGGCCGTGTCGTAGTCGTTTTCCTTGATCAGGCGACGGAAACGCGCCGAGCCGGTGACGTTGGTACGTTCGCCGATGTTCACGAACAGCGAGTCGGGGCTGATGTTGAACGGCTCGAGTCCCGACAGGCGGCAGGCGACTTCCGGTGCGACCGGCTTGCGCGGGGCGACACCCTCGACGCGGCGTGCCATCTCGGCGGTGTGCGCCGGGGTGGTGCCGCAGCAGCCGCCGATGATGTTCAGCAGGCCCGCCTCGGCCCATTCGCCGATCGAGGCGGCCATCGGGTCGGCCTCCAGGTCGTACTCGCCCAGTTCGTTGGGCAGGCCGGCGTTGGGATGGGCGGAGACGAAGTACTCGCTCACCCGCGAGAGTTCGGCGACGTACTGGCGCAGCAGGTCCGGGCCGAGCGCGCAGTTCAGGCCGATCGACAGCGGCCGGGCGTGGCGCAGGCTGTTGTAGAAGGCTTCGGTGGTCTGGCCCGACAGGGTGCGCCCGGAGGCATCGGTAATGGTGCCGGAGATCATTACCGGCCAGCGCTGGCCGCGGTCGGCGAACAGCTCCTCGAGCGCGAACACCGCCGCCTTGGCGTTGAGCGTGTCGAAGATGGTCTCGACCAGGAAGATGTCGACGCCGCCCTCGAGCAGTGCCTCGGCCGACTCGCGGTAGGCATCGACCAGCTCGTCGAAGCTGGTGTTGCGGTAGCCGGGGTCGTTGACGTCCGGCGAGATCGAAGCGGTGCGGTTGGTGGGGCCGAGGATGCCGGCGACGAAGCGCGGCTTGTCGGGCGTCTCGGCGGTCTTCGTATCCGCGGCCTTGCGGGCGATCTGCGCGGCGACGACGTTGATCTCCCGCGACAGCTCCTCCATCTGGTAGTCGGCCATGGCGATGCGCGTGGCCGAGAAGGTGTTCGCCTCGATGATGTCCGCGCCGGCATCCAGGTACTGGCGATGGATGTCCTCGATCACGTCGGGGCGCGTCAGCACGAGCAGGTCGTTGTTGCCCTTGAGGTCGACCGGCCAGTCGGCGAAGCGCTCGCCGCGGAAGTCGTCTTCCGACAGCTGGGCGTTCTGGATCATGGTGCCCATCGCGCCGTCGAGCACCAGGATGCGCTGGCGCATCAGGTCACGGAGCTGGTCGAAAACGGGATGGTCTCGGTCGATCGAAGTCATGGGCGACGCGGGGTCCTGGGCCGGCCGGCAACCCAGCTGCGGGCAGGGCGCCGGTCGGCGGGTGAATGGCGGTGAAAGCCCCGCAGTATAACGCAGCGAAGGGGGGCTCCGGTTGCGGGGGTCAGCGTCGCTGCTGTGAATGCGTGCGACGCAGCCGCAGGCGTCGCTGCGCCTGTCGGCGGCGCTTGTGAGCGGCGATATTGAGCCGCCACAGCAGCCGGATGATGGTGAAGCCGGCGATCGAGCTGACGAAAGCCATGGTCAGCAGGCCGATCCCGAGCGGCAGCCAGATATGGGGCAGTTGTCCCATGGCGTAACCGATGCTCATCTCGCCACCGGCCGGCGGTGGCAGGGTCCAGCCGGTCAGGGTGGCTCCGACCTGGTAGGCGAGCCACAGCAGCGGCGGGATGGTGATCGGGTTGGTCGCCCAGACCATGGCGACGGCCAGCGCGATGTTGACGCGCATGAAGATCGCGGCAGTGGCGGCGATCAGCATCTGGCCGGGCAGGGGGATGAAGGCGAGAAACAGGCCGAGTGCCACGCCGCCGGAGACCGAGCGGCGATTGAGATGCCAGAGGTTGGGGTCGCCGAGAAACTGGGCCACCGGCCGCAGGAACGGCTGGTTGACGATCCGGTGGCGGTTCGGTGTCAGGCGACGAAAGAACTTTCGTGGCATTGAGGCCTCGTCGAACGTCGACTCGGGAGACACGAGTCTAGTCGGCCAGTTGCCGACTCTCATGAAGCAGGGCGGTCCGTCGCGTCCAGGCCCGGGGCATCCAGCCGTGCCGGGCGGTCGAGTCTAGCGACTCTTGAGCAGATCGCGCAGCTTGCGGCTCAACGTCATGTAGCTCTGCTTTTCCTCATCGCTCAGCTCGCCGATCACGGCGTGGCGGAATTGCGCCAACGCGCGGTCGGCCTCCTCGATGCGTGGTCGCGCGCCCGGCTTGAGCCAGATGGTCTTGGCGCGTCGGTCGGCCTCCGAGACGCGTCGTTCGATCCAGTCACCCTTCTCCAGGCCGTCGAGCAGCTTGACCAGTGTCGGTCCCTCGATCGCGAGTTCGCCGGCAAGATCTTTCTGTGTGCGCCCCTCGCCTTCGTCACGCAGGATGCGCAGCACGGCCCAGGCCGAGGCGGTCAGGTCGAAGGCCCCGAGGGTCTCGTTGACCTGGACGCGCCACAGGCGCGACACGTCGAACACCAGTCGAGTGAATTCGTCTTCGCGCTGCTGGACGGGATCTTTCGATTCGGTCATGGGTTCGGTGTGGCTGTCATAAAAATCGAATACCCATATGGTCGCATCCCCGATGGGATTTCGCCATCTTGATACGCTCGGCGGTGCCTGCGAGGGCATTCTGCCGGGGTGGTTCCGGCCCGGGCGAAGCCGGCTTCGGGCAGCCATTGCGGGAATGGGGCAACCCCGATTACCTGCGGTGGTGCAGATTGCCGCAACAGGCGGTTTGCGGTAAGATTCGGCCCCTGAAACGGGGCCCGTCGGTCCGCCATCAACCTCCTCTCGATATGGTTCGTTAATGACCAAGTTCGTCTTCGTTACCGGTGGGGTCGTCTCGTCACTGGGCAAGGGAATCGCCGCCGCCTCGCTGGGTGCGCTGCTCGAATCGCGCGGGCTGCGTGTGACGCTGATGAAGCTCGATCCGTACATCAACGTCGACCCCGGCACGATGAGCCCCTTCCAGCACGGTGAGGTGTTCGTCACCGACGACGGCGCGGAAACGGACCTCGACCTGGGTCATTACGAGCGCTTCGTGCGCTCCCCGGTCGGGCGGCGCAACAACTTCACCACCGGTCGGGTCTACGAGACCGTCATCCGTCGCGAGCGGCGCGGTGACTACCTCGGCGGGACCGTGCAGGTGATTCCGCACGTGACCGACGAAATCAAGCGTCGCGTCGTCGAGGGCTCCAAGGGCTACGACGTCGCGCTGATCGAAATCGGTGGCACGGTCGGCGACATCGAGTCGCTGCCGTTCCTCGAGGCGATCCGCCAGCTGGGCGTGGAAATGGGCCGTGATCGCGCCATTTTCATGCACCTGACGCTGGTGCCGTTCATCAAGGCGGCCGGCGAGGTCAAGACCAAGCCCACCCAGCACTCGGTCAAGGAACTGCGCTCGATCGGCATCCAGCCGGATGTGCTGGTCTGTCGCGCCGAGGTGCCGCTGCCGGAAGAGGAGCGGCGCAAGATCGCGCTGTTCACCAACGTCGAGCACGACGCGGTCATCTCCGCGATCGACGCGGACACCATCTACCGCATTCCGCGCCTGCTGCACACGCAGAAGCTCGACGAGACGGTGCTGCGGAAACTGCATATGAGTGCCGGGCCGGCCGATCTCAGCGAATGGGATCGCGTGGTCGAGGCGCAGACCAAGCCCGACCGGATCGTCGACATCGCGATGGTCGGCAAGTACGTCGACCTGGTCGACGCCTACAAGAGTGTCAACGAGGCACTGCTGCACGCCGGTATCCAGACCCGGACGCGGGTCAATATCCACTACTTCGATTCCGAGGCCTTCGAGCATGACGGCGTGGCCCGCCTCGAGGGCATGGACGCCATCCTGGTGCCCGGCGGCTTCGGCTCGCGTGGTGTCGAAGGCAAGATCGCGGCCGTGAAGTATGCCCGCGAGTCCGGCAAGCCGTATCTGGGCATCTGCCTCGGCATGCAGGTCGCGGTGATCGAGTACGCCCGCAATGTCGCGGGTCTCGAGGGGGCGCACTCGACCGAGTTCGACCGCGAGGCCAAGCACCCGGTCATCGCCTTGATCACGGAGTGGACCGACGAGCACGGCAACCGTATCGAGCGCAGCGAGGACGTGGATCTCGGCGGCACCATGCGCCTGGGCGCGCAGCGCTGCCGGATCGAGCCCAAGACACTGGCTCATCAGGTCTACGGCAGTGACGAGATCAGCGAGCGCCATCGCCACCGCTACGAATTCAACAACGGCTACCAGCAGCCGCTGGCCGAGGCCGGACTGACGTTCGGTGGCTGGTCGGCCGAGAACCAGCTGGTCGAGACCGTCGAGCTGGCCGACCATCCGTTCTTCTTCGGTTGCCAGTTCCACCCGGAATTCCGTTCCACGCCGCGCGATGGCCACCCGCTGTTCATCGCCTTTGTCAACGCCGCCCATGCCCAGCGGGTGGGTAAATCCGAGGCCATGGATAACGAATGACGATGAAACTGCTCGACTTCGAGGTGGGGCTGGACCAGCCGCTGTTCCTGATTGCCGGTCCCTGCGTGATCGAGTCCGAGACGCTGGCGCAGGAAACCGCCGGACGGCTCAAGGAAATGGCGGATACCGCCGGCATCCGGCTGATCTACAAGAGCTCGTTCGACAAGGCGAACCGCTCCTCGACCGAGAGCTATCGTGGCCCCGGCATGGAGAAGGGGCTGGCGATCCTCGAGGACGTCAAGCGCGAGTTCGATCTGCCGGTGCTGACCGACGTGCACGAGGACACGCCGCTCGAGGAAGTGGCCTCGGTGGTCGATGTCCTGCAGACGCCGGCCTTCCTCTGCCGCCAGACCAACTTCATCCAGAACGTCGCCCGGCAGGGCAAGCCGGTCAACATCAAGAAGGGCCAGTTTCTCGCCCCCTGGGACATGGCCAACGTGGTGGAAAAGGCCCGCGCCGTGGGCAATGATCAGGTGATGGTCTGCGAGCGCGGCGTTTCTTTCGGCTACAACACCCTGATCTCCGACATGCGCGGCCTGGCGATCATGCGCCAGACCGGCGCGCCGGTGGTCTTCGACGCCACCCACTCGGTGCAGCAGCCGGGCGGGCAGGGCAAGGCCTCGGGCGGTCAGCGAGAGTTCGTGCCGGTGCTGGCGCGCGCCGCGGTGGCCGCGGGCGTATCCGGCCTGTTCATGGAGACGCACCCGAATCCGGACGTGGCGCTGTCCGACGGGCCAAATGCCTGGCCGCTGGACGAAATGGCCGACCTGCTGCTGACGCTCACGACCCTGGACCGGACAGTCAAGGCCTCCGGGTTCCCGGAAAACGGGCGGCTGGGCCTGGGCGACTGAGTCGGCCGGTCAACGAATCACTGGGCGCGAGGCCGGGGTGCCTCGGGCCGCAACCGCATCCAAACCGAACAATCTATTGGGAGAACACTGCATGGCAGCCATCGAGCGAGTGCACGCACGCGAAGTCATCGATTCACGCGGCAATCCGACCGTCGAAGCGGAGGTCCACCTGGCCGGTGGCGTGATCGGTCGGGCGATCGTGCCCTCCGGCGCTTCGACCGGCGCCCGCGAGGCGATCGAGCTGCGTGATGGCGACAAGAGCCGCTTTCTCGGCAAGGGCGTGACCAAGGCGGTTGCCAACGTCAACGGCGAGATCAACGAGGCGGTCAAGGGCATGAGCGTTCACGCCCTGGCCGACATCGACAACAAGATGATCGAGCTCGACGGCACCGAGAACAAGTCGCGTCTGGGCGCGAACGCCATTCTCGCCGTCTCGCTGGCGGCCGCCCAGGCCGGTGCGCTCGAGCGCGGCGAACCGCTGTTCTCTTACCTCGGCGGTGATGACGCCGTGACCCTGCCGGTGCCGATGATGAACATCATCAACGGCGGCGAGCACGCCGACAACTCCATCGACATGCAGGAGTTCATGATCATCCCGGCGGGTGCGCCGAGCTTCACCGAGGCGCTGCGCTACGGCGTCGAGGTGTTCCACGCCCTGAAGAAGGTCCTGGCGGCACGCGGTCTGTCGACGGCCGTCGGTGACGAGGGTGGCTTCGCCCCGGACCTGCCGTCCAACGAGGCGGCCATCGAGGCCATCATGGAGGCGATCGAGAAGGCCGGCTACACCCCGGGCAAGGACGTCTTCCTCGGTCTGGACGCGGCGAGCTCCGAGTACATCAAGGACGGCAAGTACGTCCTGACCGGCGAGAACCGTACGCTGGACGCCGCCGGCATGGTCGACCTGCTGGCCGACTGGGTCGAGCGTTACCCGATCCTGTCGATCGAGGACGGCATGGCCGAGGATGACTGGGACGGCTGGGCGCTGCTGACCGAGCGCCTGGGCGACAAGTGCCAGCTGGTCGGCGATGACCTGTTCGTCACCAACGAGAAGATCCTGCGCGAGGGCATCGAGCGCAAGATCGCCAACTCGATGCTGGTGAAGGTCAATCAGATCGGCACGCTGACCGAGACGCTGGCCGCCATGCGTCTGGCCCAGGAGAACGGCTACACCAACGTCGTCTCCCACCGCTCGGGCGAGACCGAGGACACCACCATCGCGGATCTCTCGGTGGCCACCAATGCCGGTCAGATCAAGACCGGTTCGCTGTCGCGCTCCGACCGTATCGCCAAGTACAACCAGCTGCTGCGCATCGAGGAGCGCCTGGGCGACAAGGCCCGCTTCCCGGGCCGCGCGGCGTTCGGCCAGTAAGGCGCAAGGCGCGGCCGTGACCCCTCGTCAGCCCAGGATTCCAGCGACATGCGCGGCCTGACCGTCGTCCTGGTCCTGATGCTGGCCGGCCTGCAGTATCGGGTCTGGTTCGGTGATGCCTCGGTGGGCGAGATTCACCAGAAGGAAGCTCGCCTGGCACTGCTCGAGGCCGAACAGACCCGCCTGGATCGGCGCAACGAAACCCTGGTCGCGGAGGTCGAGAGCCTTCGTCAGGGGGTCGATGCCGTTGAGGCTCAGGCGCGGCTCAACCTCGGGCTGGTGCGCCCGGACGAGCATTTCTACCAGGTGATCGAGGCGGTTCGTCCCGACACCATCATGCCGCCCACGGTGGATTCGTCCCGCTCGTCTCGCGCCCTGATCGATGAGTGACGCCGAGGTGAGAGAGCGCGGTCCGGTTGCCGCCGGGCGCTGGTGGCTGCTGCTGCCGGCCGCGGGCTCCGGTCAGCGCATGCAGAGCGAGGTCCCCAAGCAGTACCTGCGCCTGGGTCAGCGCTCCGTGCTGGAGATCACGCTCTCCCGCTTTGTCGACCTTCCCGGCCTTGCCGGCGTGATCCTGGTGACGTCGGCCCCGATTCCCGATGCCATTAACGACGGCCTCGCCGAGCTCCGGGTCCCGGTCCACCGGGTCGAGGGCGGTCCTACCCGTGCCGAGAGCGTTCGCAACGGCCTGGTGATGTTCCGTGAGCGTCGGGCTGAACTGGCCTCGGTCGAGGCGAAAAGCGGCGAAGACGAATGGGTGATGGTGCACGACGCGGCTCGCCCCTGCGTCCGTCCGGCGGACGTCGAGCGCTTGCTGCGGCAGGTGCGCGCCCCCGAGGGCGGGCTGCTGGCCGCGCCGGTGCGCGACACCATCAAGCGTGTCGATGCCGACGGACACGTGGCCGAGACGGTCGACCGGCAGCCGCTGATGCACGCGCTTACCCCGCAGTTGTTTCCCGCGCAGGTGCTGCGAGATGCGCTCGACGCGGCACTGGCAGCCGGTTTCGAGGTGACCGACGAATCGTCGGCGTTGGAGCGGGCGGGGCGGTATCCTCGCGTGGTCCCGGGGGCGGCGGACAATCTCAAGATCACCCATCCGGAGGATCTGGCGATCGCCCGCGCGATTCTCGTTCGTCAGGGGGTGCTCGATGACTGACCCCATGTCCCTGCGTGTCGGTCATGGCTTTGACGTGCATGCCTTCGAGCCAGGTGACCATCTGTGTATCGGAGGGTGCCGGATCCCGTTCGACCGGGGCTTTCGCGCGCACTCCGACGGCGACGTGCTGTTGCATGCGATCTGCGACGCGTTGCTGGGTGCGGCGTCACTGGGCGACATCGGCCGGCATTTTCCGGACACCGACCCCGCCTATGCCGGCGCCGACAGCCGCGAACTGCTCGGCCATGTGGTCGACCTGCTGACGGCGGAAGGCTGGTCGGTGGTCAATATCGACGGAACCGTCATCGCGCAGGCGCCGAAGCTCGCTCCCTGGATCGAGCCCATGCGCGAGGCGATTGGCCGGGCGGCTCGGTTGACCGTCGATCGGGTCAACGTCAAGGCAACCACCTCGGAGCGGCTCGGCTTTACCGGGCGAGGGGAGGGTGTGGCTGCCGAGGCGGTCGCCTTGCTCTGTCGAACCGCCAAGCCGGATTGATTTATGGGGGGCGGCCAAGTAGGCTTGTCGCCCGTTTCCCGGGGTGGCTCCCGACAGGTCGAGCCAACCCGGACGTCGCAACGCTCTTGAACATTGAAGTGGAACCATCGGATGCGTAAACCGATTGTTGTTGGAAACTGGAAGCTCAACGGGTCGTCTGCCGATAACGAGTCGCTCGTGCTCGGCGTCCTCGATGGCATGCGTGAACTGGCCGGTATCGACGTGGGCGTCTGCCCGCCCTTCGTCTACCTGCCGCAGGTCGCGAAGCTGGCCGAAGCGACCGATCTGGGTCTCGGCGCGCAGAACTGCAGCGAGCATGACAGCGGCGCGTTCACCGGCGAGGTGGCTCCGGGCATGTTGCATGACGTCGGCGCACGCTACGTGATCGTCGGTCACTCGGAGCGTCGGGCAATGTACGGCGAGACCGACGCGATCGTCAGCGACAAGGTCAAGGCCGCGCTGGCGGCCGGCCTGACCCCGATCCTGTGCGTCGGCGAGACGCTCGAAGAGCGCGAGTCCGACGAGACCGAAGCGGTGGTTCGACAGCAGCTGGCGGCCGTGGTCGCCGGCAACGGCATCGAGGCGTTCAAGAACATCGTGATCGCCTACGAGCCGGTCTGGGCGATCGGCACCGGCCGCACCGCCTCGCCGGAGCAGGCCCAGGAGGTGCATGCCTTCATTCGCGCCCAGCTCGCCGACCACGACGCGAACGTCGCGCAGTCGGTACGCATCCAGTACGGCGGCTCGATGAAGCCGGGCAACGCGGCCGAGCTGCTGGCGCAGCCGGACATCGACGGCGGCCTGATCGGCGGCGCGTCGCTCAAGGCCGAGGATTTTCTTGGCATCTGCCGTGCAGCGGCAGAGACGGTAGGTTAAACAATGACGACATTCGTGATCATCGTCCACGTGCTGCTGGGCCTGACCCTGATCGGTCTGGTGCTCATTCAGCACGGCAAGGGGGCGGATGCCGGCGCAGCGTTCGGTTCGGGCGCTTCCGGCACCGTTCATGGCGCTCGTGGGCCGGCTAACAGCCTGCAGAAACTGACGGGTTGGCTGGTGGTGGCCTTTTTCGGCACCAGTCTGTTGCTTGCCTACGTGATTAACACTTCCCAGGAGCCCTCGAGCGTGGTAGATTCTGCACCCGTTTCCGAGAGCGGGAACGTTGCCGAGCAGGACGGAAGCACCCCGTCCGACAAGCCGGCAGACAAGCCGACCGACGTCCCATCCCCGAACTCGGCGGCACCCTCTGGGCAGAACGAAGACGGCAGCACCCAATAGCCGTCGGAGGAGCCTGGAAGTAACGATGGGCAACCGTCGTTACGGCCGGACCAAGCGTTGGTCCGGTTGACAATCAAAGCGGACGTGGTGGAACTGGTAGACACGCTATCTTGAGGGGGTAGTGGCGAAAGCCGTGTGGGTTCGAGTCCCACCGTCCGCACCAAACACACTTTTCCGGTTCGATTCGCTATCCTTGTACGTTGCCCTGGTCTGATCCGCGGCACGCGCAAGGCAGTCGAACGCGCAGAAAAAAGACCGGCCGGATGGCCCGGCCGGTGTTCGAGCAAGAGGGTGTCAGATGCTTGAAGGCTACATTCCCATCCTGATCTTCTTCGGTGTGGCCACCCTGTTCTCCCTGGGGCTCCTGGTCGTCGGCCAGGTCCTGGCACCCAACCGTCCGGATTCGGCCAAGCTGGATGCATACGAGTGCGGTTTCGCGCCCTTCGAGGACGCCCGCATGAAGTTCGACATCCGCTACTACCTGGTGGCGATCCTTTTCATCATCTTCGATCTCGAGATCGCCTTTTTGTTCCCGTGGGCCGTGGCGCTTGATCACATCGGCGGCTTCGGTCTCGCGGCAATGGCCATCTTCCTTGGCGTTCTGGTGGTCGGCTTCATTTACGAGTGGAAGAAGGGGGCGCTGGAATGGGAGTAGAAGGCGTTCTGGAAAAGGGCTTTGTCACCACCTCGGCCGACAAGCTGATCAACTGGGCGCGTACCGGTTCGCTGTGGCCGATGACGTTCGGTCTGGCCTGTTGCGCCGTCGAGATGATGCATGCCGGCGCAGCCCGGTACGACCTCGACCGCTTCGGCGTGGTGTTCCGCCCCAGTCCGCGGCAGTCGGACGTCATGATCGTCGCCGGTACCCTGGTCAACAAGATGGCGCCGGCACTGCGCAAGGTCTACGACCAGATGGCCGAGCCGCGCTGGGTCATCTCGATGGGGTCCTGCGCCAATGGCGGCGGCTACTACCACTATTCCTACTCGGTGGTGCGCGGCTGTGACCGCATCGTGCCGGTGGATATCTACGTGCCCGGCTGCCCGCCCACGGCGGAAGCCCTGCTGTACGGGATCATCCAGCTGCAGAACAAGATCCGTCGCACCAACACCATCGCGCGTGCCTGACCGGTACCGGCAAGCACAGGGGTAGCCTCATCCATGAACCTGCAAACGGCCCTCAAGGAAACCATCGGCGAGTACATCGTCGATCAGACCATTGACCGCGGCGAGATGACCATCGAGGTCGAGGCCAAGCACTGGCGGGAAGTCGCGGAACGGCTCGAGAAGAGCGAAGCGACCCGCTTCGAGCAGTGCGTCGACCTTTGCGGCATCGATTATCTGGAATATGGCCGCGACGAGTGGGCCGGTGAAGAGACGGTGTCCTACACCGGCTACAGCCGCGGCGTGGAGCCGAATACCAGCGGTTGGCTGAAGTTCGGTGACGAGCCGGACACCGGCGACCTCGGTCGGCCGCGCTTCGCGGTCGTTGCCCACCTGCTGTCCTACACGCACAACTGGCGTCTGCGGGTCCGCATCTACTGCCCGGACGATCAGGCGCCGGCAGTGCCCTCGGTCGTGTCCGTCTGGGCCGGCGTGAACTGGTTCGAGCGCGAGGCCTTCGACCTGTTCGGCATTCTGTTCGACGGCCATCCGGACCTGCGTCGCATCCTGACCGACTACGGTTTCGTCGGGCACCCGTTCCGCAAGGACTTCCCCCTGATCGGCAACGTCGAGGTGCGCTACGACACCGAGAAGGAGCGTGTCGTCTACGAACCGGTGTCGATCGAGCCGCGGGTGCTGGTGCCGAAGGTGCACCGCGACGACAGCCGTTACATTGACCTCGACGAGGGCTGATAGATGCCGGAAATCGCCAACTACACCCTGAATTTCGGTCCCCAGCACCCGTCGGCCCACGGCGTGCTGCGCCTGGTGCTCGAGATGGACGGCGAAACGGTCGTCCGTGCCGATCCGCACATCGGCCTGCTGCACCGCGCGACCGAGAAGCTCGCCGAGAGCAAGCCGTACAACCAGTCGATCGGCTACATGGACCGGCTCGACTACGTCTCGATGATGTGCAACGAGCACGCCTACGTGCGCGCCATCGAGCAGCTGCTCGACCTCGAGATTCCCGAGCGTGCCCAGTACATTCGGGTGATGTTCGACGAGATCACCCGCATCCTGAACCATCTGCTGTGGCTGGGCGCGCACGCGCTCGACATCGGCGCGATGGCCGTGTTCCTCTACGCGTTCCGCGAGCGCGAGGACCTGATGGACTGCTACGAGGCGGTCTCCGGCGCGCGCCTGCACGCCACCTACTACCGCCCGGGCGGCGTGGCTCGCGACCTGCCGGACTCGATGCCGAAGTACCAGGCCTCGAAGTGGCACAGCGAGCGTGAAGTCAACCGGATGAACGAGGCGCGCCAGGGTTCGCTGCTCGACTTCCTCGAGGACTTCACCGAGCGTTTCCCGAAGTACGTCGACGAATACGAGACCCTGCTGACCGACAACCGGATCTGGAAGCAGCGCACCGTCGACATCGGCATCGTCTCCAAGGAGCGTGCGCTGCAGATGGGCTTTACCGGTCCGATGCTGCGCGGCTCGGGCGTCGAGTGGGATCTGCGCAAGCACCAGCCGTACGCGGTCTACGACCAGCTCGACTTCGACATCCCGGTGGGCGTGAACGGCGACTGCTACGACCGCTACCTGGTGCGTGTCGAGGAGATGCGCCAGTCCAACCGCATCATCCGCCAGTGCATCGACTGGCTGCGCAAGAACCCGGGTCCGGTCATGGCTGACGACCACAAGGTCGCACCGCCGCGCCGCGAGGAGCTGAAGGCGGACATGGAGTCACTGATCCACCACTTCAAGCTGTTCACCGAGGGTTACACGCTGCCGCGTGGCGAGGCCTACTCGGCCGTGGAGCACCCGAAGGGCGAGTTCGGCATCTACCTGGTCTCCGACGGGGCCAACAAACCGTACCGCCTCAAGATCCGTGCGCCGGGCTTCGCGCACCTGTCGGGTCTGGATGAAATGTCGCGTGGCCACATGCTGGCCGACGTCGTGGCGATCATCGGCACCCAGGACATCGTATTCGGAGAGGTCGACCGCTGATGACCGAGAGCAAACTCCACCTGCTGACCGATCACACCCGCGAGGAGATCGACGGCTGGCTCGCTCGTTATCCCGAGGACCAGAAGCAGTCGGCCTCGCTGGCCGCGCTGCGGATCGTGCAGCACCAGAACGACGGCCACGTCACCGTCGACCTGATGGACGCGATCGCCGAGTACCTCGAGATGGAGCCGATCTCGGTCTACGAGGTGGCATCGTTCTACTCGATGATCGAGACCAAGCCCTGTGGGCGGCACCACGTCTCGGTCTGCACCAACATTGCCTGCTCGCTGATGGGTTCCGACGAGATCGTCAATCATTGCGAGAAGAAACTGGGCATCAAGACCGGCGAATCGACGCCGGACGGCCGTATCCTGCTGAAGAAGGAAGAGGAGTGCCTCGCGGCCTGCGGCGGCGGGCCGATGATGCAGGTCGATCACGTCTACTACGAGAACCTCACCCCGGAACGGGTCGACGAGATTCTCGACAAGCTGGATTGACGCCATGAGTTTCAACTACGCGAGTTCCACTGCGGTCTGCTTCGCCACGCTGGGCCACGAGAAGCCCTGGTCGCTCGAGGCCTACCTCGAGGCCGGCGGCTACCAGGCCTGGAAGAAGATCCTCGAGGAGAAGACCGATCCGGCGCTGATCATCGAGGAGATCAAGACCTCGAACCTGCGCGGTCGTGGCGGGGCGGGCTTCCCGACCGGCCTGAAGTGGTCGTTCATGCCGCGCAACGCCCCGGGGCAGAAGTACATCGTCTGCAACTCGGACGAGTCCGAGCCGGGCACGTTCAAGGATCGCCAGATCCTGATGAACAACCCGCACGCGCTGGTCGAGGGCATGGCGATCGCCGGCTACGCGATCGGCGCGACCAAGGGCTACAACTACATGCGCGGCGAGTTCTCGGACCTGGTGTTCCAGCGCTTCGAGCAGGCCGTGAAAGAGGCCTACGAGTACGGCATGCTCGGCGAGAACGTCCAGGGGTCGGGTATCGACTTCGACCTGTGGGGGTCGCTGGGTGCGGGTGCCTACATCTGCGGCGAGGAAACGGCGTTGCTCGAATCGCTCGAGGGCAAGAAGGGCCAGCCGCGATTCAAGCCGCCGTTCCCGGCCAACTTTGGCCTCTACGGTCGCCCGACCACGGTCAACAACACCGAGACGCTGTCGTCCGTGCCGGCGATCATGCGCAACGGCGGCCAGTGGTTCGCCGATCTCGGCGTGCCGAACAGTGGTGGCGTGAAGATCTGGTCGGTCTCCGGCCACGTCAACAAGCCGGGCGTGTTCGAGATCCCGATGGGCACGCCGTTCGCGGATCTGCTGGAAATGGCCGGCGGCATGCGTGGCGGCAAGAAGTGCAAGGCCGTGATCCCCGGCGGCACGTCGTCGCCGGTCATCCCGGGCGAGATCATGCTCGAGACCAACATGGACTACGACGCGATCGCCAAGGCCGGCACGTTCCTGGGTTCGGGCGGGCTGATCGTCATGGACGAGGACACCTGCATGGTCAAGGCGCTGCGGCGCGTGGCCCAGTTCTACTACAAGGAATCCTGCGGCCAGTGCACGCCGTGCCGTGAGGGCACCGGCTGGCTCTACCGCATGCTCAACCGCATCATCGACGGCAAGGGCACGTCGGAGGATCTCGACCGCCTCGACGACGTCGCCAGCAAGATCGAGGGACGCACGATCTGCGCCTTCGGCGATGCGGCGGCGACGCCGGTACGGAGCTTCATCAAGCATTTCCGTCCGGAATTCGAGTACTACATCAAGCACGGCCACAGCATGGTGGACCGCGCCTCCCAGGCGGCCTGAATCCGGCCGTGCGAGCAGGTTTCCCGGTATGAGTGACGAGAAGATTACCTTTGAAGTCGACGGCATGACCCTCCAGGGCAGTCCTGGAGACATGCTGATCGAGGTGACCGACAAGGCGGGGATCAACATCCCGCGCTTCTGCTATCACCGCAAGCTCTCGATCGCGGCCAACTGCCGCATGTGCCTGGTGGAGGTCGAACGGGCACCCAAGCCGCTGCCGGCCTGCTCGACGCCGATCTCCGAGGGCATGAAGGTCTCCACGCGCAGCCCCAAGGCGATCAGCGCCCAGCGCTCGACCATGGAGTTCCTCCTGATCAACCACCCGCTCGACTGCCCGATCTGCGATCAGGGCGGCGAGTGCGAGCTGCAGGACGTGGCCATGGGCTACGGCGAGGGCGTCGGTCAGTACTCCGAGGCCAAGCGCGTGGTCAAGGACAAGGACATCGGCCCGCTGATCGCGACCGACATGACCCGCTGCATCCACTGCACCCGCTGCGTGCGCTTCGGCGAGGAGATTGCCGGGCTCAAGGAGCTGGGCGCGACCGGTCGTTCCGACCAGATGGAGATCGGCACCTACATCTCCAAGAGCGTGACCTCCGAGCTGTCGGGCAACGTCATCGACCTGTGCCCGGTGGGCGCGCTCACCGCCAAGCCGTCGCGCTATACCCATCGTCCGTGGGAGCTGGTGCAGCACAAGCACCTGTCCACGCACGATGCCTTCGGCTCAAACCTCTACGTGCACACCCGCGAAGGGCAGGTGATGCGCACCGTGCCGCGTGACAACGACGCGGTCAACGAGACCTGGATCGCCGACCGCGACCGTTTCGCCTACACCGGTCTGTTCACCGAGGACCGCCTGACCCGCCCGATGGTCAAGCGTGACGGCGAGTGGGTGCCCACGAGCTGGGAAGAAGCGCTCGAGGCCGCCGCTCAGGGCATCCAGGAAATCGTCAACCAGCAGGGCCCGTCGGCATTCGGCGCGCTGGTCTCGCCCAATGCCAGCCTCGAAGAGCAGTATCTGACTGCCCGTATCGTGCGCGGCATGGGCTCGAACAACATCGATCATCGCCTGCGCCAGGTGGACTTCTCAGGCGATGCCGACGACCCGGTCATGCCGTGGCTGGGCATGGACATCCCGGCGATCGCCGAGCTCGACGCCGGCCTGACCGTCGGCATGGCGGTTCGCGAAGAGGTGCCGCTGTTCGGTCATCGCCTGCGCCAGGCCGCGCTGACCAACGGCGCCAAGCTGACCCTGGTCCACCCGTTCGAGCAGGGCCTGACTTTCCCGGCGCGGCAGGTGGCCAGCCGCGTCGACGAAGGCGGCGAGCTGGGCACGCTCCTGGCCTTGGTCAAGGCCGCCGGTGGCGAGATCCCGAAGGCACTGGCCAACCACCCGGTGGCCAAGCTCGACGATGCCGAGACGATTGTCTCCGAGCTCAAGGACGGCGAGTCCGCCGCGATCTTCCTCGGCGCGGTCGCGCAGAACGCGCCGGAATTCGCCGCGATCCGTGCCGCTGCCACCGAGCTGGCCCGCCTGACCGGCGCTCAGCTGGGCATCGTCTCGCAGGGCGGCAATGCCTCGGGCGCCTGGCTGGCCGGTGCGGTACCGCATCGAGGGGCGGGTGGTGCCGAGGCCGTCGGTCAGGGCCGCAACGCCGCTGAACTGTTGGCCGAGCCGTGCCCGGCCATGATCCTGCAGGGGATCGAGCCCGAGCATGATTCGGCTGCCGGTCGTGCCGCGCTCGAGGCCCTCGAGAAGGCAGAATGCGTGGTCGCCATGACCAGCTACGTCACGCCGGCCATGAAGCAGTACGCCGACGTGCTGCTGCCGATGGGCACCGCCGTCGAGACGGCCGGCACCTGGGTCAACGGCGAGGGTCGCTGGCAGTCGGTCAACGGCACCGTCCGCGCCCTGGGCGAATCGCGGCCGGCCTGGAAGATCCTGCGCGTGCTCGGCAACCTGCTGGATCTCAACGGCTTCGACTACATGGCGGCCACCGAAGTGCGCCGCGAACTGCAGACGCAGTGCCAGGAAGTGGCACTCGAGAACAAGACGGCCGGCCTGGACAAGGCCCGCTTCGAACTACCGGGTGACACGGCCGGGCAGGGCGGTTACCAGCGCATCGCCCCGGTGGCGATGTACGGCATCGACCCGGTCATCCGTCGTGCGTCCGCCCTGCAGGGCACGGAGAAGGCGGAGCTGCAGCGACACGTGCTGGTCAATCCGGCCGATGCCGAGCGCGAGGGCTGGGAAGACGACATGACCGCGGCGATCGAACAGGACGGGGTGCGTATCGAGCTGCCGATCCGAATCGATTATCGCGTCACCCCGGGCAGCGTGGTCGTCTTCAGTGGCGCCCATGCCGGTGAGCTGGCGCCGCGCGCCGGCAAGGTCGAAATCAAGGTGGAGGTCGCCGCATGATCACCGAATGGCTTTCCCCGGTCATCGGCTGGATGTCGCCCGATTGGCAGTACTTCGTCGTGCACGTGCTGCTGACGCTGGTGATCATGATGCCGATCGTGGTGGCGGTCGCCTACCTGACGCTGGCCGAGCGCAAGGTCATCGGCTACATGCACGTGCGCATCGGCCCCAACCGGGTCGGCCCGCGCGGGCTGTTCCAGCCGTTCGCGGATGTCTTCAAGCTGATGTTCAAGGAAGTCATCACGCCGACGGTCGCGAACAAGTTCATCTTCTACCTCGCGCCGATCCTGATCCTGGTCGCGGCGCTGGTCGCTTGGGCGGTCATCCCGTTCGATGACGGCTGGGTGCTGGCCGACATCAACGCCGGCCTGCTGTACGTGCTCGCGATCGGTGCGGCCGGTGTCTACGGCGTGATCCTCGCCGGCTGGGCGTCGAACTCCAAGTATGCGCTGCTTGGCGGCATGCGCTCGGCGGCACACAAGGTTGCCTACGAGCTGGCAATGGGCTTCGCGCTGGTCGGCGTGCTGATGGCATCCGGCAGCCTCAACCTGTCCGAGATCGTCCGTGGCCAGGAAGGCAGCATCCTGCACTGGTACTGGTTGCCGCTGCTGCCGATGTTCGTCGTCTACTTCGTCTCCGGCGTGGCCGAGACCAACCGGGCGCCGTTCGACATCTCCGAGGGCGAGTCCGAGATCGTCGCCGGCTTCCACGTCGAGTACTCGGGCATGGCCTTCGCGCTGTTCATGCTGGCCGAGTACGCGAGCATGATCCTGATCTCGGCACTGGCGGCGGTAATGTTCCTCGGCGGCTGGCTGTCGCCGTTCCAGGGCACGTTCCTCGAGCCGGTGTTCGCCTTCGTGCCGGGCATCGTCTGGTTCCTGCTCAAGATCTCGTTCCTGCTGTTCGTGTTCATCTGGTTCCGCGCAACGTTCCCGCGTTTCCGCTACGACCAGATCATGCGACTGGGCTGGAAGGTATTCATCCCGGTGACGATCCTGTGGATCGCGGTGGAAGGCGTCTTCCACTATTACCAAGTCGGTCCGTGGTTCTAAGGGGGCGATGCAATGAACGCCATCAAGCATTTCTTCAAGACCTGGTTCCTGTGGGAACTGTTTCTCGGCATGTCGGTGACCGGCAAGTACTTCTTCGGTCACAAATACACCGTGCAGTACCCGGAGGAGAAGACACCACAGTCACCCCGTTTCCGTGGTCTGCACGCCCTGCGTCGTTACGCTAACGGCGAGGAGCGCTGCATTGCCTGCAAGCTCTGCGAAGCGGTATGCCCTGCACTGGCGATCACGATCGAGTCCGAGCAGCGTGACGACGGCACCCGTCGTACCACGCGTTACGACATCGACCTGTTCAAGTGCATCTACTGTGGCTTCTGTGAGGAGGCCTGCCCGGTCGATTCCATCGTTGAGACAAGGGTTTACGAGTACCACTTCGAGAATCGTGGCGAGA
The DNA here is from genome assembly GCF_001641825.1 of Guyparkeria sp. WRN-7. Lineage (GTDB taxonomy): Bacteria > Pseudomonadota > Gammaproteobacteria > Halothiobacillales > Halothiobacillaceae > Guyparkeria. The sequence goes on from NZ_LRFH01000016.1 coordinate 277,428, forward strand.
ACATCATGACCAAGGACAAGCTCCTCGAGATTGGTGACCGCCTGGAATCGCAGATCGCGGCCGATCGCCTGGCGGATGCCGCGTACCGCTAAGCATCGAAGGCCCGGGCGTGGTAACGTCTCGCCCGCGCTCGCGGCCTAACGGACAACGAACGAAATAACGGTCAACCGGCTTTGGGGCGGTCAGCCCGCTCCCAGCAGAAGGATAGTCATGTCGCTCTATCAGATCCTTTTCTACGTATTTGCCTCGGTGGCGGTGATTGCCGCCATCCGGGTGGTGACGGTCAGGAACCCGGTGCATGCCGCGCTGTTCCTGGTGCTGACATTCTTCTCCACCGCACTCGTCTGGGTGCTGATGGAAGCCGAGTTCCTAGGCATCGTGCTGCTGCTGGTCTACGTCGGTGCCGTGATGGTGCTGTTCCTGTTCGTGGTGATGATGCTCGACGTCAATATCGCGCCGTTGCGCGAGGGCTTCATCAAGAACCTGCCCGTGGGCGTGTTCGTCGCACTGGTGATGATCGTCGAGCTGGCCCTGATCCTGGGCCCGGCGAGTTTCGGTCTCGACATCTACCCGGCGCCCGAGGCGGCCCCGGCGGGTACGGGCAACACGCTCGCGATCGGCCAGGTGCTCTACACCAAGTTCGTCTATCCGTTCGAGATCGCCGCGTTCATCCTGCTGGTGGCGATCGTCGCGGCCATCGCGCTGGCCCATCGCCGTCGTCCGGGCGTGCACTACCAGGACATCGACGCGCAGGTTCGGGTCCGCGCCGAAGACCGTGTCCGTATCGCCGAACTGGATGCCGACAAGACCCGCCGCGGCGACCTGTCCGGCGAGACTTCCGCCCAACAGGATAAGGAAACGTCATGATCAGCCTGTCCGAATTCCTGATCTTCGGCGGCCTGCTGTTCTCGATCAGCGTCGCCGGCATCTTCCTCAACCGCAAGAACGTGCTCGTGTTGCTGATGGCGATCGAGCTGATGCTTCTGGCGGTGAACGTGAACTTCGTGGCGTTCTCGCATTTCTCCGGCGACATCGATGGCCAGGCGTTCGTCTTCTTCGTCCTGACCGTGGCCGCGGCCGAAGCGGCCATCGGCCTGGCGATCCTGGTGACGCTGTTCCGCAACCGGCGCACGATCAACGTCGAAGACCTGACCGAGATGAAGGGCTGATTCAATGGAAAAGGTTTATCTTGCCGTCGTACTTGCCCCGCTGATCGCCTCGATCATCGCGGGCCTGTTCGGACGACAGATCGGTCGGTCCGGCGCCCACTGGGTAACCATCATCGGCGTGGCGATCGCGCTGGCCGCGTCCGCTTACGCGTTCTACATGCACGTCTTCGGTGGTCTGCCCACCTTCGACGGGGCGGTATACACCTGGATCGCCTCGGACATGTTCACCTTCGAGATCGGGTTCTTGATCGACCATCTCACGGTGATGATGATGGTGGTGGTCACCGCCGTCTCGTTGATGGTGCACATCTACACCATCGGCTACATGCACGACGACCCGGGCTACCAGCGCTTCTTCAGCTACATCTCGCTGTTCACCTTCTCCATGCTGATGCTGGTGATGTCGAACAACCTGCTGCAGCTGTTCTTCGGCTGGGAAGCGGTGGGCCTGGTCTCCTACCTGCTGATCGGCTTCTGGTACAAGCGCGAGTCGGCGATCTTCGCCAACCTCAAGGCATTCCTGGTCAACCGCGTCGGCGACTTCGGCTTCCTGCTGGGCATCGCCGCGATCCTGATGTACGCCGACACGCTGGACTACGCCACCTTCTTCGAGCGTCTGCCGGAACTGGCCGACATCAAGGTCGAGTACTGGCCGGGCGTGGAGTGGTCGCTGGTCACGGTGATCTCGATCCTGCTGTTCATCGGCGCGATGGGTAAATCGGCGCAGGTGCCGCTGCACGTGTGGCTGCCGGATTCGATGGAAGGTCCGACACCGATCTCCGCGCTGATCCACGCGGCCACCATGGTGACCGCCGGCATCTTCATGGTCGCCCGTTTCTCGCCGCTGTTCGAGCTGTCGGACGCCGCCCTGTCGTTCATCCTGGTCATCGGTGCGATCACCGCGCTGTCGATGGGTCTGCTGGGCATCGTGCAGAACGACATCAAGCGCGTGATTGCCTACTCGACGCTCTCGCAGCTGGGCTACATGACTGTCGCATTGGGCGTGTCCGCCTACAGCCCGGCGCTGTTCCACCTGATGACGCACGCCTTCTTCAAGGCGCTGCTGTTCCTGGCGGCCGGCTCGGTGATCATCGCGATGCACCACGAGCAGGACATCCGCAAGATGGGCGGTCTGGCGAAGAAGATGCCGATCACGTTCATCACCTTCCTGATCGGGGCATTGGCGTTGATCGGCTTCCCGGGCACGGCCGGCTTCTATTCCAAGGAATCGATCATCTATGCCGTGGAGGCCTCGACCCTGCCGGGCGCGACGTTCGCCTACTGGGCGGTGTTCGCCGGCGTGTTCGTGACCGCGTTCTACACCTTCCGCATGTTCTTCCTGGTGTTCTTCGGTGAACCGCGCATGAGCCAGAAGGAGTACGACCACGTCAAGGAGACGCCGAAGGTGGTCACGGTGCCGCTGATGCTGCTGGCCGTGCCGTCGCTGATTATCGGCTTCCTCGTGATCGAGCCGATGCTCTACGGCGGGTACTTCGATGACTCGCTGCGCGTACTGGCGACCCACGGGGCGATGGCGAGCCTCGAGGCCAAGTTCCACGGTGCCTGGGCGATGTTCACCCACGGCTGGGTCACCTCGGTCGTCTGGATGGCCCTGGCCGGTGTGGCGCTCGCGGCGATCATGTATCTCGCGATGCCGAAGGTGCTTCCGCAGCTGTTCGCCCGTGTGTTCGCGTGGCCCAAGCGGGTCATGGAAGAGGGCTACGGCTTCGACGGCTTCAACAATGCCGTGATCGCCGGTGGCTCGCGCCTGCTGGGCCGTGGTCTGTGGCAGGTCGGTGACGTGCGCGCCATCGACGGGCTCGTGGTCAACGGCTCGGCTGCCGTGGTCGGGTATCTGGCCCGCACCTGGCGCCTGATCCAGACCGGTTACCTCTATCACTACGCGTTCGTCATGATCCTCGGCCTGATCGGCCTGCTGACCTGGATCGTGTTCGTCGGCGCGTAACACCCCATAGATAACAAGCGAAGGATAACGGTTCGATGCTGACCTCCTGGCCGATACTGAGCCTGCTCGTCTGGTTGCCGATCGCGGCAGGCCTTGCCGTGATGCTGTTCGGCGAGCGGCGTGCGAATTCCGCCCGCTGGTTCGCCCTGATCGTGTCCGTGGCGGTCTTCGTGATCAGCCTGGGCCTGATCGTGGGCTTCAACACCCAGACCGCCGCGATGCAGTTCGTCGAGCACGTGCCCTGGATCCCGGCGTTCGGCATCAACTACGCGCTGGGTATCGACGGCATCTCGATGCCGCTGATCGTGCTGACGACCTTCACCACCATCCTGGTGGTGGTCGCGGCCTGGGAAGTGATCAAGGACAAGGCGCACCAGTACCTGGCCGCCTTCCTGATCATGGAAGGGATGATGAACGGCACCTTCGCCGCGATGGATGCCATCGTCTTCTACTTCTTCTTCGAAGGCATGCTGATCCCGATGTTCATCATCATCGGTATCTGGGGTGGTCCGCGTCGGGTGTACGCGACGATCAAGTTCTTCCTGTACACCTTCCTCGGCTCGGTGTTCATGCTGGTCGCGCTGATCTACATGTACTTCCAGTCGGGCAGCTTCGCGATCCCGGTGCTGCACGACCTGCCGCTGACGCTGACCGAGCAGATCCTGATCTTCCTGGCGTTCCTGATCGCCTTCGCGGTCAAGATCCCGATGTGGCCGGTGCATACCTGGCTGCCTGACGCCCACGTCGAGGCGCCCACCGGCGGCTCGGTGATCCTGGCGGCGATCATGCTGAAGATCGGTGGCTACGGGTTCCTGCGTTTCTCGTTGCCGATGACGCCGGACGCCGCCGCCGAGCTCGACTGGCTGATGATCCTGCTGTCACTGGTGGCGATCGTCTACATCGGCTTCGTCGCCATGGTCCAGTCGGACATGAAGAAGCTGGTCGCCTACTCGTCGATCTCGCACATGGGCTTCGTCACGCTCGGCATGTTCGTGATCTTCATGATCGTGTCCAACCCGGCCAATACCTCGGCGAGCGGCGTGACCCTGGCGCTGGAAGGCGCGATGGTGCAGATGATCTCGCACGGCCTGATCTCCGCGGCGATGTTCCTCTCGATCGGCGTGCTCTACGACCGGCTGCACAGCCGCGAGATCTCGGCCTATGGCGGCGTGGTCAACACCATGCCCTGGTTCGGTGCGCTGGTCGTCGTGTTCGCCATGGCCAACGTCGGCCTGCCGGGCACCTCGGGCTTCGTTGGGGAATTCATGGTCATCCTCGCCTCGTTCAAGGCCAGCTTCTGGATCGCGCTGATCGCGGCGCTGACGCTGATCATCGGTGCGGCCTACACGCTGTGGATGGTCAAGCGCGTGATCTTCGGCGAGGTGAAGAACGAGGGCGTCAAGACGCTCGACGACCTCAACTTCCGCGAGGCCTGGGTGCTGGGCGTGCTCGCCTTCCTGATCGTCCTGATCGGCGTCTGGCCGAACCCGCTGGTCGAGGTCATGCACGCCTCGATCGAGAACCTGGCGCAACAGGCGCTGACCACCAAGTTGTAAGACGTTCCCTATGACACTCGCCTCACTGAACCTGCAACCGGTCCTGCCCGAAATCGTCCTCGCGGCGATGGCCTGCCTGATCCTGCTCGTCGACCCGTTCATGCCGAAACGCGGTCCGTCGGTCAGCTATGCGCTGTCGCTGCTGACGCTGGTCGCCCTGTTCGTCATCACGCTGCTGCAGATGGACGACAGCGTGCGCATGAGCTTTGGCGGCATGGTGGTCAACGATCCCATGGCCGACGTGATGAAGCTCGTCATCTACGCGCTGGTCGCTGCGGTGCTCGTGATGTCACGCACCTATCTGCGCCAGCGCGGCATCGACAAGGGCGAGTACTACATGCTCGGCCTGTTCGGCGTGCTGGGGATGATGATCACCATCTCGTCGAACCACCTCCTGCTGCTTTACCTCGGCCTCGAACTGCTGTCGTTGGCGATGTATGCGATGACCGCGTTCAAGCGGGACGATGGCCGCGCCTCGGAAGCGGCGATGAAGTACTTCGTCCTCGGCGCGCTGGCCTCGGGGATCCTCCTGTACGGCATGTCGCTGCTCTACGGCGTCACCGGTGACCTGACCCTGACCGCGATCGCGGACAGCGTGGCCGGCGGCGAGGACTCCCTGGCGCTCAAGGCGGCCGTGGTGCTGATCGTGGTCGGTGCGGTGTTCAAGATGGGTATCGCCCCGTTCCACATGTGGCTGCCGGACGTCTACGAGGGCGCACCGACGGCCGTGACCCTGTATCTGGCCGCTGCGCCCAAGATCGCGGCGCTCGCCCTGGTCATGCGTCTGCTGGTCGACGGCATGGGCCCGCTGTTCTCCGACTGGCAGCCGATGCTGATCGTGGTGGCGATGCTGTCGATGGCGATCGGCAACGTGGTCGCGATCGCACAGACGAGCTTCAAGCGGATGCTTACCTACTCGACCATCGGTCATGTCGGCTTCATCCTGCTGGGCGTGCTGGCCGGCACGAACGAGGGTTATGCCGCGGCGCTGTTCTACACCATCGCCTACGCGGTGATGACCATCGGCGGTTTCGGCATCATCCTGCTGCTTGCCCGCCAGGGATTCGAGGCCGAGAGCCTCGAGGATCTCAAGGGCCTGAACGACCGCAGCCCGGTGATGGCGTTCGTCTTCCTGCTGCTGATGTTCTCGATGGCCGGCATCCCGTTCACCTTCGGTTTCTGGGCGAAGCTCGCCGTACTGCAGTCGATCGTGGGTATCGGCCTGTGGTGGCTGGCCATCTTCGCGGTGGTCACGGCGGTCATCGGCGCGTTCTACTACCTCCGCGCGGTCAAGATGGTCTACTTCGACCAGCCGACTGACACCAGTCCCATCCAGGCGGATGCCAACGTGCGTGGCGTACTGGCCCTGAGTGGGGCGTCCATGCTGATCTTCGGCCTGTATCCTACCGGCCTGACCGCACTCACTGCCGGTGCCTTCGGCCTGTAAACCGGGCGCGGGCAACCGGCTCAAGCCAATGAGGTTCCCATGATTGCCGACTCGATCATCGTCAGCTACCTGATCGGGCTGTTCGTCCTGGCGAACCTGCCGTTCGTCAACCAGCGCCTGTTCCTGGTCATCCGCGTGGCGCAGCCGGGTCGACAGAAGTCGTTCTGGTGGCGGATTGTCGAATGGCTGGTCTATTTCGTGCTCGGCATGAGCGCCGGGCTGTATCTCGAGTACGCCATCGGCGGCATCGAGCCCAAGGGCTGGGAGTTCTGGGCCATCTCCGCCTGTATCTTCGCCGTCTTCTCGGTGATCGGCTTCATCTGGCAGTACCAGCTGCGCAAGCACCTGCAGATCTAGTTTCACACCGACAGGCGCAAACGAGAAAGGCGGCCCCGCTTCTCGCGCGGGCCGCCTTTTTGTTTTCCGTGTCTCTCCGGTCAGGCCTGACGCAGTAGCCGCTGCGCGCCCTCGACGTACTTGCCGCGCTGGAACAGCAGCCGCCAGCGCCGACCGCCGACCTGGTCGAACAGGATGGTCGCCCGCACGCCGGCGAGCAGCAGGGCGCGGACGCTCGATGAGACCTGCATTTCCTCGAGGTGATGCTTCTCGCCGTTGATGACGAACTTCTGCGGCAGGTGGCTGAGCGTCTCGCGGTAGAGGTTGTTCAGGTCGGACAGCAGACCCGCATCGGCGCCGTGCTCCTGGTAACTGGGCTTGAGTTCCTCCAGGCGGCGGAAGAGCGTGTCGCCCATCTCGGGCTCGTTGCGGAATGACTTGGTCACGGCGAACAGGGTGACCACGTAACGCGTCAGTTCGAGATCTCGCGGTGCGCGCGAGTTGCCGGCCAGCAGTTCGGTGAGCCGCTTGAGACCGAAGCGCACGCCGGACAGCCCGCCGTAGATGCTGGCCGTGTCGGGGGCATCAAAGGCGAACAGCGAGCCGATGCTGGCCTCGAGCGCCTCTCGGTCCGCGACACGCCCCTCGTAGGCGAGCGTCTGGATCAGCTGGACGGCCTGGGTCATGCCGGCCATCGCGATGATGTGGTCGTCGATATTTCGCGCCATCGATTCGGTTCGTGTGGTTGGAAATGGGTTCAGCCGTCGGGCAGGGCGCGGGTGATCACCGCTCCGCCCAGGCACACCGGCCCATCATAGAACACCACCGACTGCCCGGGGGTGATGGCCCGCTGGGCGGTCTCGAAGGTGGCGACCAGCCGGTCGCCGTCCTGCTCGATGCTCACCGCCTGGTCGGGCTGGCGATAGCGGATCTTGGCAGTGAGCGGCCGGCCGGTCGGCGGCGGTTCGATCCAGTGCACCTGCTCGGCCTCGAGCCGCCGGGCGAACAGGGCCGGATGGTTCTTGCCCTGTACGACCAGCAGGGTGTTGCGCTCGAGATCCTTGCCGGCAACGTACCAGGGCGCGTCGCCGTGGCTCTTGGTCCCGCCGATCCCCAGGCCCTGACGCTGGCCGATGGTGTGGTACATCAGCCCCTGGTGGGTGCCCAGACGCTCGCCGTCGAGGGTCTCGATCGGACCCGGCTGCGCGGGCAGATAGGTCTTGAGGAAATCGGCGAAACGCCGCTCGCCGATAAAGCAGATGCCGGTCGAGTCCTTCTTGCCCGCCGTGATCAGGTCGTGTTCGGCGGCGATCTCGCGCACCCGCGGCTTTTCCAGTTCGCCGACCGGGAAATAGGCCGAGCCGACCTGTTCGCGGCTCAGGGCGTGCAGGAAGTAGCTCTGGTCCTTGTTCTCGTCGATGCCGCGGCCGAGGCGCGCGCCGTCGGGGCCTTCCAGCCGGCGGGCGTAGTGGCCGGTGGCGATGGCATCGGCGCCCAGCGAGCGGGCGTGGTCGAGAAAGGCGCGGAACTTGATCTCGCGGTTGCAGAGGATGTCCGGGTTGGGCGTGCGCCCGGCCTGATACTCGTGCAGGAAGTGCTCGAACACCCGGTCCCAGTACTCGGCGGCGAAGTTGACGTAATGGAACTCGATGCCGAGCTTGTCCGCTACTGCCATGGCATCGAGCATGTCCTCCTTGGCGGCGCAGTACTCGTCATCGTCGTCGCCCTCCCAGTTCTTCATGAACAGGCCCTCGACGCGGTAACCCGCCTCCTTGAGGAGCAGGGCGGCCACGGAGGAATCCACGCCGCCGGACATGCCCACCATGATGCGCGGGGCGTCGGCCGGAGCAGGGGGGATAAGGCTCTCGTGTGTCTTGTCGGTCATCGGATCGAGTGCAGCAGGTCGAGGGGGTAGCGGCACCCCTGTTCGAAGTCGCGGATCGCGGCGGTGACGAACGGCGAGCGGTGCGGCAGGGCCGAGCCTTCGATCGCCTCTCGGCTCATGAAGTGGGCGGCGAGGATGCCGTCGTCGAGCGGCTCGTCGTCGGGGCCCTCGCCGATGTCGCCGATGATGGCCACCCGCAGCACGCGCCGGCCTTCGCCGGGATTGTCGTGGTACAGGCCCAACAGGTCGGTGGGCTCGAAGGCGAAGCGGGTTTCTTCGCGCACCTCGCGGATCACCGCCTCGATCAGGGTCTCGCCGGGCTCGACGTGACCGGCGGGCTGGTTGAGGTAGCGCTGGCCGCGGATGGTCTCCTCGACGATCAGGTACTCCTCGTCGCGGCGGGCGATGCCGGCGACGGTCAGCGAGACGAGCGGGCGGTCGGCGGATACGGGCATGAGGTCAGTATATCGTCCGGGAAAAGGGGCGGCTCAGAGATCCTGCTCGCGGCGCGCCTTCCACTCGTAGAGCAGATCCAGCGCGGCGCGCGGGGACAGGCCGTCCGGGTCGAGCTCGTCGAGTGCCTCGAGCAGCATGTCGGGTTCCGGCTCGGTCGTCTCGACGACCGGCTCGGCGGCGAACAGGTCGAGTTGCGGTGCCTCGGCCCCGGCATGGGACTGCCATTCGAGTTTTTCAAGCAGCCCGCGCGCCCGGCGGATGGTGGGGCGGGGCAGTCCGGCCAGCTTGGCGACATCGATGCCGTAGCTCTGGTTGGCCGGGCCATCCTTCACGCCGTGGAGGAAGACCAGCTCGCCCTGATGGGTGATCGCCTCCAGGTGCACGTTCACCAGCGTCTCGAACTGCTCGGCCAGCTGGGTGAGCTCGAAGTAGTGGGTGGCGAACAGCGTCATCGCGCGGTTCTTGTTGAGCAGGTGCTCGGCCACCGCCCAGGCGAGTGCCAGGCCGTCGAAGGTCGAGGTGCCCCGGCCGATCTCGTCGATCAGCACCAGCGAGCGATCGGTGGCGTGGTGCAGGATCTCGGCCGTCTCGGTCATCTCGACCATGAAGGTCGAGCGCCCCGAGGCCAGATCGTCGGACGCCCCGATGCGCGTGAAGATCCGGTCGATCGGACCGATGGTCGCCGATTGCGCGGGCACGTGGGCGCCGGCATGGGCCAGCAGCACGATCAGCGCGGTCTGGCGCATGTAGGTCGATTTGCCGCCCATGTTTGGACCGGTGATCAAGAGCATGCGCCGGTCCGGCCCCAGGCCGGCATCGTTGGGGACGAACACCGCGTCGCTGTTGGCTTCGACCACCGGATGGCGCCCCTGTACGATCTCGACGCCGACCTCGTCCCAGAAGCGCGGCGCGGTCCACTGCTGACGCTCGGCGACATCACTCAGCGCGGCGAGCGTGTCGAGATCGGCGAGTGCGTCCGCGCGCCGGCGCAGCTCGGCCTGGCTGGTGGTCAGTCGAGCCAACAGGTCGTTGAAGCACTCGCGCTCGCGGGCCAGCGCCTTGTCGCGGGCGGTCAGCACCTCCTGCTCGAAGGTCTTGAGGGTGTCGTTGGTGTAGCGCTCGACCGATTTCAACGTCTGGCGGCGGGTGAAGGTCTCGGGCATGCGCGCCGACTGGCTGCGCGGCACCTCGAAGTAGTAACCGTGAACGCGGTTGTAGGCGAGCTTGAGATTCTCGATCCCCGACTGGCGACGGGCGTCCTCCTCCATGGCGGTGAGCGTGGTGTCGGCCCGCTCGGACAGCCCGCGCAGCCGGTCGAGTTCCTCGTCGAAGCCGGCCGCGATCACCCCACCGTCGCGCAACCACACCGAGGGTTTCTCGGCGATGGCCGCGTCCAGCAGTTCGCGCACCTCGGGCAGGTCGGCGAGGTTCTCCACCAGTTGGGTGAGCAGCGGTTGCTGGCAGCCGGAGAGGGTGGCGGTCAGTTCGGGAAGCTGGTGCAGCGAGTCGCGCAGGGCGGCCAGGTCCCTCGGCCGGGCGGTGCCCAGCACGATGCGCGTGGTGATCCGCTCGATGTCGTTGACCTGGCGCAGTGCCTCGAACAGCGGGGCGGGCAGGTCGCGTTCGCGCAGCTCGGTGATCGCCTGGTGACGGGCGGCGAGCGCCCCGTGATCGCGCAGCGGCCGGGCGAGCCATTCGCGCAGACGGCGGGCGCCCATGCCGGTGGCGGTGCGGTCGAGCAGGCCGATCAGCGCCCCCTCGGGACGCCCCTGGCTGTCCTCGAACAGCTCCAGGTGCCGGCGGGTGTGCACGTCGAGCAGCAGCGCATCGCTGGTCTGCTCGACGGCCAGCCCGTCGATATGGCCGATACGGGTCTTCTGCGTGTCGTTGACGTACTGCCACAGGGCGCCGGCCGCCCCGAGCGCGGCATCCAGCGCCTCGCGGTTGTCGGCATGCACGCCGAAGCCGGCGAGATCGCGCGTGCCGAACTGGGCGCAGAGCTGCTCGACGGCGGTATCCGCGGCGAAATGCCATACGGGGCGCTCGCGGCTGAGCCCGCGGTCGGCGAACAGGCTGTCGGTCAGTGTCTCGAGAGTCATCCCCTCGGGCAGCAACAGCTCGCGCGGATCGACCCGGGCGAGCTCCGTGGCCAGCTCGTCGGGACCGGCCGGGGCCATGATGGCAAAGCGGCCGCTGGACAGATCGAGATGGGCCAGCCCCAGGCGCTCGCGGCCGCGCTTGCGTTGGCGGTGGACGGCGACCAGCCGGTGGGCCTGGCGCTGTTCGAGTAGCGCCTCGTCGGTGACCGTACCGGGGGTGACCACCTTGACCACCTCGCGCTTCATTGGCCCCTTGGCCTGCACGTCGCCGACCTGCTCGCAGATCGCGACCGATTCGCCGGCCTTCAGGAGCCGGGCGAGATAGGACTCGTAGGCATGCACCGGCACGCCGGCCATCGGGATCGGTTCGCCGGCCGAGGTGCCGCGCTGGGTCAGTGTCAGGTCGAGCAGCCTTGCGGCGTGGCGCGCGTCCTCGAAGAACAGCTCGTAGAAGTCGCCCATGCGGTAGAACAGCAGCACGTCCGGGTATTCTTGTTTGATCCGGAGAAACTGCTGCATCATGGGCGTATGCGCGGCAAAGGCGTCGGTTTCGCCGGTCCGATCCGGGCGGGTTGGGGGCTGCGTCGTCATGGGCCGCATTGTAACCAAAAGCGTGCTCTCCACGGGGAGCCCTGGGGGAGCCGTCGGGGCAGGGAGCATAGCCGGATGAATCAACGCGACACCGGGTCGGGGAAGACGCCTCCCAGCTGGTCGGCCGAGCGGATGACCGATGCCGGCATGGAGCGAGCCACGCGGGTGGGACGCCTGGGCCAGGCCCTCGAGGCGCGCGGTCAGCGACTGGCCGTGGCCGAATCCTGCACCGGCGGGTTGCTTGCCGCGACCCTGACGGAGCAGTCCGGCAGCTCCGGCTGGTTCGAGGGCGGCTGGATTACCTACAGCAATCGGGCCAAACAGCGCGAGTTGGGTGTGCCCGCTGCGCTGTTCTCCGAGGTCGGGGCGGTGTCGGGCGAGGTGGTCGCTGCCATGGCCGAAGGGGTCATCCGCCGGGCGGAGGTGTCCTATGCGGTGGCGATCAGTGGCGTGGCCGGCCCTTCGGGCGGCAGCGAGGCCAAGCCGGTCGGCACGGTCTGGATCGGTTGGGGGTACTGGTCACCGGCGACGGCCGCCGGGGCCCATGCGGAACCGCTGACGACCTTCGCGGCTCGCTTCCGCTTCGATGGTGACCGGGCGGCGGTGCGCCACTCGGCCGTGGACGTTGCGCTGCGAGGGCTGTGCGCCCATCTGTCCGGCGAGAGCTGGGATGCCGCGGCGGCCCGGCGCTGGTCGGATGCGTTCTGGCCTGTGGCCGGCCTCAAGATGTAGCGGCGAGTGCCCGGCCTCGCCGGCGGAGGAGGGAGCCAGACAGACATGAATATCGATCTTGCGACCAATCGACTCGATTCGGTGCCGTATATCGCCTCGCCGAACAGCGATGCCCGCCCGCGCGAGGAGCGGATCGAACTGGTGGTGGTGCATGCCATGTCGCTGCCGCCGGGGGAGTTCGGCGGCACCGCGATCGAGCGTTTCTTCACCAATCGCCTCGATCCGGCCGAGCATCCCTATTTCGAGACGATTCGCGACCAGCGCGTCTCCGCCCACGTGGTGATCTATCGCGACGGATCGATCAAGCAGTTCGTCCCGTTCGATCGGCGCGCCTGGCATGCCGGCGAGTCGCGGTTCGGCGAGCGCACACGCTGCAACGATTTTTCCATCGGCATCGAGCTGGAAGGTACGGATACCGAGCCATACACGAGCGTTCAGTACGAGGCGCTCGGCAAGGTGCTGGCGGCGATCAAGCAGGCCTATCCCACCGTGCATGCCGTGCGTGGGCACAGCGATGTCGCCCCGGGGCGCAAGACCGACCCCGGCCCGGCATTCGACTGGGGCCACCTGGCTTCCCGCCTGCCCGAAGGCATGTCGACGGCCTGATCATGGCAGTTTCACCACAACAGACAGGGGCGTATCCGAGATGAAGTTGTTGGCACTGGTACTGGTGATCGCCTTCGACCGCTTCCTGGAATTCTTCCAGCGTTGGCGGGCCGCTCGCTGGCCCCGTCGCGTGACCACCGAGGTGTTCGAGACGCTTGCCGGCATGGTGGGGCCCACGGCCGCCCGTCTGGTGGTGTGGCTGCTGGTGCCGGGGGTGCTGTTCGCCTGGCTGGGGCTGGGCAGTGACGGCATCATCGGCTGGCTGGTGGCGATGGTGGTCCTGCTGCTGGTGATCACGCCGCGCAATACCTCCGAGATAAACCGTCAGCTGCTCGACGCGGCCGCCCGGGATGATGCCGAGACGGTCGAATCGGCGCGGCGCGTGCTCTTCGACGGCACGCCGGTCGATCCGTCCGAGGCCACCACGCGACAGACCGGCGAGCGCATCATCGTGCTGGCCTTCAGCGAGTGGTTCCTGGTGCTGTTCTGGTTCGTTCTCGCGGGCCCGGCCGGGGCGTTGCTGTACCGGCTCACCGAATGGCTCGCCGAAACGCCCGATCCCGACGAGCAGGGGCTCTCCCGCCTGCGTGGCTGGCAGCGTCGGCTGCACGCGATCCTGGTGGTGCCGGCCGCGCCGGTATTCACCGTGCTGATGCTGCTGGCCGGATCGTTCCAGCGCGGGCTGAATGCCTGGCGCGGCGACGAGTCCCTGGGGCGGGAGCATGGCTCGCTCGATCCCTGGGAGGCGGCCTCGATCGGGCTGATCGCCCGGGTCGGGCATGCGGTGATCGACGTGGAGCGTGCCGACGAGTGCCTCGACGAATCCGCCTGCCTGGCGGATCAGCGTATCTGGTACCGGGCGGCGCACGCGATCGTGCTGCGGGCGTTGTTGTTCGGTCTCGCGCTGGTCGCGGTTCTGACGATGATCGGCTGGGTGCCCTGAACCGGCAACGGCCGTAATGATTGCAAAACGGGTTCGGCAGCCGCCGGGCCTTCAAAGGGAGGGGAGTGACATGAAGGGACAACAACTGATCGGCGTCGCCTTGTTGGTGCTGGGGCTGATTCTGCTGTATTTCGGTTACGAATCCTCGCAGGGGCTGGATGACCAGGTCTCCGAGGCGCTGACCGGCGAGTACACCGAGGGCACGATGTTCTACTGGATTGCCGGTGGGGTCAGTGCTGTCGTCGGCCTGGTGATGCTGGTGGCGAGAAAGAAGTGATCCCGGCCTTTCGGTCGACCGGGCGGCACGGGATTCGGTGGTCGCTTACGACCCTTGGATCGACTGGTAGAATCCCGCCTCCCATTCGATCCGCGAGTTGCCATGAGCACCCAGACCACCCGACTCGATCTCATCCGCCACGGCGAACCCGTGGGTGGCCGTCGCTTCCGCGGCGATGCCGTCGATGACCCCTTGAGCGACATCGGCTGGCAGCAGCTCGAGCGACGCCTTCGACTGCTGGAGGCGCAGGGGATGGCCGACTGGGACGTGATCGCCACCTCGCCGATGGTGCGTTGCCGGTCTTTCGCCGCCGAGGTGGCCGACCGGCGTGGTCTCGAGCTGGTGGTCGATCCGGATCTGCGCGAGATCGGCTTCGGCCCCTGGGAGGGCCTGCGTCACGCGGAGATTCCCGAACGCTACCCGGAAGAGCACGCCGCCTTTCTGGCCGACCCCGTCTACGGCCGCCCGCCGGGGAGCGAGGCGATGGCCGATTTCTTCGAGCGCGTCACGCGCGGGCTCGAACGCCTCGAGCGCAATCACGCCGGTCAAAAGGTGCTGCTCATGTCGCATGCCATCGTGATGCGCGCGGCCTGTGCTTGGGTGGTGGGCGCGCCGATGGCCGCCATCGCGCGCATCGAGACCGAGTACGCGGCGTTTCTCTCCATTCGTCACAACGACCGTGGCCGACGACTCCTGGCGCTGGACAACGGCCTGCCGGACGAGGGTGCCTGATGGCCGACTCCACGCGCCCCGTTGTCGAACTCTCCATCCTCGGCCTGCAACCGCGCGACGGCCGGCCGGATGATGGCAGTGGCTTTTCCTCGCCCACCTGGACCTGGCCTGATGACGACGCCGAGCGGCCATTGGCCCGGCTGCTTTCCAGGCGCTATCTCGCCCCGAGCGCACATGATGAGGGTGAGGCGGATTGCCGCTTCGAGGATCCCGATCGGCAGGCGCTTGGCATTCTCGAAGCGGATCCCCCGGCCGAGATCGACGCGCTGACCCGCGCGCTGGGTGACTGGTGCCTGGGTGGGGGAAGCCGCGAGTCATTCCACGAACGGATCGAGGCCTGGAAGGCAGAGGGGTTCACCCAGTTGCTGTGTTTCGACCCGATTCATCTCAAGGCCGAAACCGATCATGCCATCACGCTCGGGCCGCGTTTTCTGGCGCTGACCGCCGAGGAGCTCGACGGGCTGATCGGTGAGATGAATGCCTGGCTGGCTCAGGACGGCATGCGGGTAGAACGCATCGGCAGGCAGCTCTATCTGCTGGCGCGTGCCGGTGAGGGCGGAGTCGGTCCGGCGAATGTCGACCTCAAGCGTGCCGGCGCGCCGCTCGCCTGCCTGCTGAATCGCAATGCCGGCGTGTTCCTCGACGAGCATCACAGCGACCCGATTCTGCGCCAGTGGCTTACCGAGGTGCAGATGTGGCTCTACCCGCAGCCGTTCAACGACGAGCGCGCTGGACGAGGTCAGCCGATCCTCAACAGTTTCTGGCCGCACGGCATGGCCGAGCTCACTTATCCCCTGCACGACGAGGCGACAGAGGCCGGGTTGATCGTCAGCGACTCGCCGGCGGTGCTGGCCCGCCACGACGCCCTGGCTTTCGAAGACGCGTCTCCCCGGTCGCTGCGGGAGGCGATCGAGGCCGGTCGGTCACTGCACGTCGTGTTGAGCGAGGCTGCCTGGTGTCGTCTGGAAGGCGATCTCGGCGGTTTTCAGCGCGAGCTCGCCCGGATCGACGACTGGCTGGCCGGCCTGCTGGAGAGCGTGCCGGGGTTGAACGTCCGCTTGCTCGATGGTCAGGGTGGTGTATGGCGGCGAGAAAACTACTTGGCGCGTCTGTGGCAACGCCTGTGGACCGGCTGGCGTAGGCGGGCATGACGACGGCCAGTGTCAAACAGGAGGCCCGAAAACTGGGTCTGGCCACGATTCGTCGTCGCGAGACGCCCGAGCCCGCGGCGGGCCTGGCGCATCTGAATCCACGGCTGGCGCGCGTGCTGGCAGCCCGCGGCATCAATGACCCGGCACAGCTGAACCATGATCTCGCCGCCCTGCTGCCACCGGCGGGCATGCCCGATCTCGAGCGTGCGGCCGAACTGATCGCCGATGCCGTCGAGGCAGGGCGGCAGATCCTGGTGGTCGGGGATTTCGATGCCGACGGGGCGACTGCCACGGCCCTCTGCCTGCGGGCACTGACGGCCATGGGCGCGACTCGCGTCGATTTCCGCATCCCGGACCGGCAACGTCATGGCTACGGGTTGAGTCCGGCGCTGCTCGAGGAGATGGAAGTCGCCCCTGACCTGGTACTGACCGTGGACAACGGCGTCTCCGCCCATGCGGGCGTGGCCGCCGCGAAGGCGATGGGGTGCCAGGTGGTGGTCAGTGATCACCACCTGCCAAGCGATACGCTTCCCGGGGCCGATGCGATCGTCAATCCCAACCGTGCCGATGCGAACTTCGAATCCGGTGCGCTCGCCGGGGTGGGCGTGGCCTTCTACCTGCTCGCCGCGGTGCGCGCCGAGCTCGACCGCCGCGACTGGTTTGCCGAGCGCCAACGCCCCAATCTCGCCAGCTGGCTCGATCTGGTCGCCCTGGGCACCGTGGCCGACGTCGTGGAGCTGGACGACAACAACCGCCGCCTGGTCGCGCAGGGCTTGGCGCGCATCCGCGCCCAGCAATGCACGCCGGGCATCCTGGCCCTGTTCGCCGAGGCCGGCCGGGATCCGCGCGAGGCCCAGTCCAGTGCGCTGGGGTTTGCCATCGGCCCGCGCCTGAACGCCGCCGGTCGGCTCGAGAACATGCGCCTGGGCGTGGAATGCCTGCTGGCCGACGACCCCGCCAAGGCACGCCGGCTGGCCGCCGAGCTGGATCGCATCAACCGTGAACGCCGCTCGGTCGAGCGGGACATGCTCGAGACCGTCGCCGCCGACCTGGAGCGTGCGTTGGGCGGGCAGGGCGACACGCCGCCGAAGCAGGCGACGGACTGGGTCCGCTACGATCCGGGGTTCCACCCGGGCGTGATCGGCATCGTCGCCGGGCGGTTGAAGACCCGCTGGGTGCGCCCGGTGTTCGTGTTTGCCCCGGCAGAAGTCGGCAACGACAACGGCTTGTTGAAAGGCTCCGGGCGCTCGATTCCCGGCATCCATCTGCGCGACCTGCTGGTCGAGATCGATGCCCGGCATCCGGGGCTGATCGAAGGCTTTGGCGGTCACGCAATGGCGGCGGGTCTGTCGCTGGACAGCGGGCGGATCGAGGCATTCCGGGCCGCCTTCGCCGCGGTCATGGCCCGTTTCGAGGCGCGCCTGCCGCACGGCCGCGAGGTGCTTACCGACGGCCCCCTGGCCGCGGAGGACTTCCACCTCGATTTCGTCTCGCTGCTCGATCGGCACGGTCCCTGGGGGACCGGCTTTCCCGAGCCGCTGTTCGACAACGCCTTCGAGGTGATCGACAAGACCGCGCTCAAGGGGGGCAAGCACTGGCGCCTGAGCGTGCGGCCGGTCGATGCGCCGGCCGGGCGGCCGCTGGATGCCATCTGGTTCAACGCCCCCGACCCGCTGCCACCGGGCCGACACTGGCAGATCGCCTATCGTCCGGCAATCGACAGCTTCCGCGGTCAGCGACGCCTGAAACTGTTTGTCGAGACGGCCTTGCCGGTTCGGTAAGTCACGGATCGATCGGGGATTCGGCGATAGAACGCTCCGGCTGTGTCCGGGGCGGACGGCATGGTCGCCTTTCTGTCGCGATCGCTGCCCGGGAACTCGGGGCTTTGCGATACAATCCCATGCCAATTACTCAGAGCCCAACGGGAAACGGACTCATGTGCGGAATCGTCGCAGCAGTCGCGGAGCGACAGGTTGGCCCGATCCTTCTTGAAGGATTGCGGCGACTGGAATATCGCGGCTATGACTCGGCCGGCCTGGCGCTCCTCGACGACGAGCAGGGGCTGGCATCCGTGCGGGCGGTGGGCAAGGTCGCCGCATTGGCGGAAAAGCTGGAGGCGGAACCGCTTTCGGGGCAGCTCGGCATTGCCCACACCCGTTGGGCGACCCATGGCGTACCGGTCGAGCGCAACGCCCATCCGCATCTCGCCCCGAGTCTCGATCAAGGACGGGTCGCGGTGGTGCACAACGGCATCATCGAGAACTTCAGTGCCCTGAAGGACGAGCTGGCGGCAGCCGGCTGCACCTTTGCTTCGGATACCGACACGGAAGTCATCGCCCACCTGATTCATCGCTACCTGGAAACGGGGCTTTCCCCCCGGGAAGCGTTCGATGCCGCGGTCGATCGCCTGCAAGGGGCCTTTGCGCTGGCCGTCGTGATGACCGATGCGCCCGAAACCCTGTTCGTCGCCCGCCAGGGCAGCCCGCTGGTTATCGGTGTCGGCATCGGCGAGCATTTTGCCGCCTCGGATGCCTTGGCCCTCCTGCCGGTCACGCAGTCGTTCGTCTACCTGGAAGAGGGTGACCGGGCCGTCATCACCCGCGATGCGCTTGCGATCACCGACGTGTCGGGCAAGGCCGTCGAGCGCCCCGTACGCCAGTCCGCGCAGCGCGCGGAAAGCGCCGACCGGGGACGTTTCCGCCACTTCATGCTCAAGGAAATCCACGAGCAGCCGCAAGCCATCGCCGACACGCTCGAGGCGCGCATCGCCCAGGGACACATCCTGCCGGCGGCCTTCGGCGTGGGGGCCGACAAGATCTTCGCCGGTGTCGAGCGCGTGCAGATCATCGCCTGCGGCACGAGCTACCACGCGGGGCTGGTCGCTCGCTACTGGTTCGAGGACATCCTGCAGATGCCCTGTTCGGTGGAGGTGGCCTCCGAATTTCATTACCGCAACCCGGTGGTCAGTCCCAACACGCTGATCGTCGCGCTGTCGCAGTCGGGCGAGACGGCGGACACGCTCGCCGCGGTCCGCATGCTCAAGCGCGTCGACTCGACTCGTCCCGTGCTCGCCATCTGCAACGCGCCCGAATCGTCGCTGGTGCGCGAGTCGGACCTGGTGCTGATGACACGTGCCGGCCCCGAGATCTCGGTGGCATCGACCAAGGCGTTCTCCACGCAACTGGTTTCGCTCGCGCTGCTGTTGTTGGCGGTGGGGCGCGCCAGCGGGCGCATGGATGAGGAGGTCGAGCAGCGCATTGTCGAGGGGCTGGAGAAGGTGCCTGGTCGCATCCAGAATGCGCTGGATCACGGCGATCGCGTACGCGAACTGGCCGAATTGCTGGTGGAGAAGGAGCACGCCCTGTTTCTCGGGCGTGGGCCGATGTACCCGATCGCAATGGAAGGGGCGCTCAAGCTCAAGGAGATCAGCTACATCCACGCCGAGGCGTATCCGGCCGGTGAGCTCAAGCACGGCCCGCTGGCGCTGATCGACGAGACCATGCCGGTGATCACCATCGCGCCGCAGAACGAGCTGCTCGACAAGCTCAAGTCCAATATTGCCGAGGTGACGGCACGGGGCGCCGAGCTGTTCGTCTTCGCCGACGAGCGTGCCGGGCTTTCGTCGTCCGGCTTTACGCATGTCCTGCCGGTGACGTCACACGTGGGGCGCATCAGCGCGCCGATCATCTTCAACATCCCGCTGCAGTTGCTGGCCTATCACGTCGCGGTGCTCAAGGGCACGGACGTCGATCAGCCCCGCAACCTCGCCAAGTCGGTCACCGTGGAGTAATGCCGTGAGCAAGGATGCCCCTGAAAACATGGCCTCGCTGCCGGAAGAAAACGACGTTCGCCTCGCCGTGGTCGGTCTGGGATACGTCGGGTTGCCGCTCGCCGTGGCCTTCGCCCATCGTCAGACCGTTGTCGGTTTCGATGTCGATTCGCGTCGGATCGAGGAACTCTCGCGTGGTTATGACCACACCATGGAGGTCGAGGGCGAGGAGCTCGGGCAGGTGTCCGGGAACCTGTCGTATACCGACCGGATCGAGGAGCTGGCGGACGCGAACGTCTATGTCGTGACGGTGCCGACGCCGATCGACAAGTACAAGCGCCCGGATCTGTCGCCGCTGCTTTCCGCCTCGCGTACCGTCGGGCAGTCGCTCCGCCGCGGGGACGTGGTCATCTACGAGTCGACCGTCTATCCCGGGGCGACGGAGGAGGACTGCGTCCCGGTGCTCGAGCAGGTCAGCGGCCTGACGTTCAACGAGGACTTCTTCGTCGGCTACAGCCCGGAGCGGATCAACCCCGGCGACAAGGAACACCGGGTGGCCGACATCAGGAAGGTCACCTCCGGCTCGACCCCGGAAGCGGCCGCGTTCATCGACGCGCTCTACAATCGCGTCATACGGGCGGGAACCCACCTCGCGCCCGCGATTCGCGTTGCAGAGGCCGCCAAGGTGATCGAGAACACCCAGCGGGACGTGAATATCGCGCTGGTCAACGAACTGGCGATGCTCTTCAACAAGATGGGCATCGACACCCAGGCCGTGCTCGACGCCGCCGCCACGAAGTGGAACTTTCTGCCGTTCAAACCGGGGCTGGTCGGTGGCCACTGCATCGGCGTGGATCCGTACTATCTGACCCAGAAAGCGCAGGAAATAGGTTGTCATCCGGAGATGATCCTCGCCGGCCGACGGACCAACGATGGCATGGGCGAGTACGTCGCCGCCCAGGTGGTGCAGTTGATGACCAAGCATCGCCTGCAGGTGGTCGATTCCAAGGTCCTGATCCTGGGGCTGGCCTTCAAGGAGAACTGCCCGGATCTGCGCAACACGCGCGTGGTCGACGTCGTCCACCACCTCGAGCAGTACAACGTCGACGTACACGTCCACGACCCTTGGGTCGACGCAACCGAGGCCCGGCACGAGTACGGCCTCGAGCTGGATCCGGATCCGGCTCCGGGCACCTTCGACGCGGTCGTGATTGCTGTGGCGCACGACCAGTTTGTCCAACTCGGCGGGTCCGGTGTCCGACGGCTGGTACACGATCAGGGCATGGTCTACGACATCAAGCACATCCTGCCGCGAGACGAGGTGGATGGCCGCCTCTGAGAACGTGACTCTCGGGTTGTCCGATTCGAGCATGAATATCTCCGTCGCCATGGCCACCTTCAACGGGGAGCCGCACCTCGCGGAGCAACTCGAGAGCATCCGCTGCCAGACTCGTGCTCCTGACGAACTGGTCGCCTGCGACGACGGTTCCTCTGACGCCACCGTCGAATTGCTCATGGCGTTCCGGGACAAGGTGCAGTTTCCCGTCCGTATCGAGCGCCATACGAAGAATCTGGGTTCGACTCGGGCCTTCGAAAACGCACTGTCAGCTTGCCGTGGGGACATCGTGCTGTTGTCCGACCAGGACGATGTCTGGCGGAGCGACCGCATCGCGCGGACTTGTCGGGCGTTTGAAGAGAATCCCCGGGCTGTGGGCGTGTTTTCGGATGCTCGCCTGACCGATGCAAATGGCAGCTCTCTCGGCCGGACACTTTGGCAGCGAACCGGCGTCGATCGGCCCGTGCTCGAAAAGCTGGCTCAGGGGGGCATGGTCGGCTTCCGGGAATTGCTCAAGCGCAACGTGATAACGGGGGCGACTTTCGCCTTTCGTATGGATAATGTGTCCGCAATCCAGCCGTTCCCGACGGAGTGGGTGCATGACTACTGGATAGCGCTCCATCTGATCCTGCAAGGCGGGATTGTCGGTATCGATCAGCCTCTGATCGACTACCGGCAACATGGCAGAAACCAGCTCGGAGCCGGTCGGCAATCCATCATGGGGCGCCTGCGCCAACGGGGTGACTTGAGGCTGTCGTATCGACAAATGCGGACATTGAACGAACGTTCCCGGGCATTGCCGGAGGCAGCACGGCGGGAGATCGAGAGGAAGTGTTCGCACCTTGACGATCGGATCGGCGCCGAGAAGGCCTTGGTCCCTGTAATCCGGGGGTGGGTGCGCGGTGACTACACACGCTACTCGAATGGGATGCAAAGCGTCCTCAAGGATCTGATCGCGCGCATTTGATAGGCGAGCGCCGACGTACCGAGCGCATAAACAGAGTGGGTTTGTCCCGGTGAAGAACCGTTTGAGCATCGACATCGTCATCGTGAACTGGAATTCCGGTGACCAGTTGCGTAACTGTCTGAAATCGCTGTCCCGGTTTGTCGGTACGCTCTCGGTGCGAGTGGTAGTGGTCGACAACGCTTCGACGGATGGTTCGGCAGACCCCTTGCCCCATGTGTCCGACCGTCCCGTCACGCTCATCCGCAACGAGATGAATGTCGGCTTCGGCCGGGCGTGCAATCAAGGAGCGATGGCGAGCGAGGGCGATCTGATCCTGTTCCTGAATCCGGATGCCGAGGTCTTTGACGGGACACTGGAGCGGGTCGCTGACGAGATGCTGGCATCGGAAAACGGGCGAATCGGTATTCTCGGCGTCCAGTTGATGAACCCGGATGGCAAGGTCGAGCGCAGTTGCTCGCGGGCACCGACGTTGGGACGGCTTGCGGCGCAGGCGATCGGCCTGACCAAGTTGCCGGGGTTGCGCGGAACGGGCATGAAGATGCTCGACTGGGATCACCAGTCCAGTCGGGATGTCGAGCAGGTGATCGGGGCGTTCTTCGTCGTGAGGCGATCGGTGTTCGATGCGCTCGACGGCTTCGATGAGCGCTTCTTCGTCTATTTCGAGGAGGTGGACCTTTCCTACCGCGCCCGCCTGGCTGGCTGGCGCGTGCGCTACCTGGCGGAGGCCCGCGCTTTCCATGCCGGAGGTGGCACGTCCGGCCAGATCAAGGCCCGCCGATTGTACTACTCGCTGCGCAGTCGCCTGCTTTACGGTTTCAAGCATTTTCCCGCAGGGCGGGCGTGGCTGCTCGTGGGCGTCACCCTGTTTGTCGAGCCCCTAAGCCGCTCCGTTTTTTGCCTCGCGAGAGGTGACGTGGGCGGCGTTGCGAACACCATGGGAGGCTACCGTCTCCTGCTGGGCAGCCTGCCTTCCATTCTCCGGGGTGAGGGAAGAGGCAAGGCATGAAGCTGTTGCTGCTGTCACGCTATGGCTCACTTGGCGCCAGCAGCCGGGTGCGCTACTTGCAGTATCTCGATCGATTTCGTGCCGAGGGGGTCGAGGTGGATGTCGTTCCGCTGTTTTCCAATCGCTATCTGGAGGCTCTCTACGACGGCCGCCGGGCGTGGGGCGAGATGGTTCGCGGTTATGTCCGGCGGCTTCGGACGCTGCTGGGAGTCGGGCGCTACGATCTGGTCGTGATCGAGAAGGAGCTGTTTCCGTTCCTGCCGGCCATCGCCGAGCGAGTGCTCGAACGGTTGGGCGTGCGGTACGTTGCCGACTACGACGATGCCCTGTTTCATCGCTACGACCGGCACCGGAGCCCGCTGATACGTTGGCTGCTTGGTCGGAAGGTCGATGTCGTCATGCGCCACGCCGCCGTCGTGGTCGCCGGTAACCGATATCTGGCGGCTCGTGCACGGGAGGCGGGCGCCAGCCGGATCGAGATTGTTCCTACCGTGGTCGATATCGAGCGCTACACACCGAAGGGCATCGAGACGACGTCGTCACATCGAGTGCCGGTGGTGGGGTGGATCGGCTCTCCATCGACCAGTCGCTATCTCCGGGAATTGTTGCCGGTGTTTGCCGACATCCGGCGGCAGATGGACGTCCGGTTCGTTGCTGTGGGAGCGCGTCCCGGGGATTTCGAGGGCAGTTCGGTAGAGGTGTGGCCGTGGACCGAGAGTTCGGAAGTCTCTGCCATCCAGCAGTTCGATGTCGGCGTGATGCCGCTGCCGGACTCGCCGTGGGAACGCGGTAAATGCGGCTACAAGCTTATCCAGTACATGGCATGCGGTGTCCCGGTGGTGGCGTCGCCGGTCGGGGTCAACGTCGAGCTTGTCTCGCCGGAATGTAGCGGCTATCTGGCGAGTGACGACAAGGAGTGGCTTGAAAGCCTTCTCAGCCTCCTTCGGTCACCAGAAACGCGAGGATCGCTGGGTCAATCGGCACGCGCATTCGTCAGCGAATCCTACAGCCTGCAGACCCAGGCCCCCCGGTTGGTGGAGATCCTTCGGTCGGCAGCCGATTCGGGGTATTCGAAATGAGGGCAGTGATGCCATTCACGAAGCCCGGCATTCATGGTCGGCTGGATGCTGACCGCCACTCGGGAGCGACGGTCGCGTGAGAGGACGTCTGCTTTATGTGGTGAATTCCGTCGAATTCTTCCTCTCGCACCGGTTGCCGGTCGCGATGGCCGCACAGCAACAGGGCTACGAGGTTCACGTGGCCACGCCACTGAGCGACGCAGGCGCAACGCGGGAAATCACCGCCCGCGGAATGATGCATCACCCGATCTCACTGTCCCGCCGGGGAACGAATCCGGTCGTGGAGCTGTGGAGTCTGTGGCGGTTGTATCGGTTGATGTGTCGCGTTCGTCCGGACGTCGTGCACCTGGTGACGATCAAGCCGGTCCTGTATGGAGGTATTGCGGCACGGCTGGCCGGCGTTCCTGGTCTGGTCGCTGCGGTTTCCGGGTTGGGGGCCGTCTTCATGGACGGTCGCGATGGTATAGTGCGGCGCATCGTGCACGGGCTGTATCGACTGGCCCTGGGCCACCCGAACGCCCGGGTAATCTTCCAGAACCCGGACGACCGGGCGGCGCTAGTGCAGATTGGTGCCGTTCGGCCAGAGCAGGGTCGCCTGATTCGGGGCTCGGGTGTCCGTTTGGCGGATTATCCGTACCTCCCGGAACCGGAAGGCCGTCCGGTGGTTACCATGGCGGCCCGCCTGCTGCGGGACAAGGGTGTGGACGAATTCGTCCAAATGGCCCAACGGCTGCGTGCAGAGGGCGTGGACGCGGAATTCCGGCTGATTGGCTCGCCCGATCCGGGGAACCCCAGCTCGGTCGCGCCGTCCGATGTCGAGCGCTGGCGGACGCAGGGCGATGTCACGTTGCCCGGATATCGTGCAGATATCGCAAGGCAGTACGCGGAATCGCACATTGTCTGTCTGCCCTCCTACCGGGAGGGGTTGCCAAAAAGTCTTGTCGAGGCGGCGGCCTGCGGTCGGGCAGTCGTGACCACGGACGTTCCGGGGTGCCGCGACGCGATCGAGCCGGGGGAGAGCGGATTGCTGGTCCCGGTGCGTGATGTTGACGCACTTGCGCGTGTGGTTCGCTCCTTGCTTGAAGACCCGGAACGACGGCGGCGGATGGGCGAGGCGGGGCGGAGGCTTGCAGAGCGGGAGTTCGCCATCGAACGAATCGTGGACGCGCATCTCGCCATTTATCGTGACGTCCTTGCGCGCGCCGCAGATCGCCAAGAGGGCGATGACTGATTCCGGCGCGAACGGCCCTCCCAGAAAATGGGACGGAAACCACTTGCCAATTCACATAACACAACACAATCAATCATGAGCATATTAGTTACCGGCGGTGCTGGTTTCATCGGCAGCAATTTCGTTCTCGACTGGCTCGACGTTTCCGACGAGCCGGTCATCAACCTCGATTTGCTGACGTATGCCGGCAACCGCCAGAACCTTGCCGCCCTGGAAGGTGATTCCCGTCACGTGTTCGTCCGTGGTGACATCGGCGATACGGAACTGGTGGCGCGGCTGCTCGAGGAGCATCGTCCCCGGGCGGTGGTGAACTTCGCCGCCGAGAGCCACGTGGATCGCTCGATCCTCGGTCCCGAAGAGTTCATCCAGACGAATATCGTCGGCACCTTCCGTCTGCTGGAGGCTGTCCGGGGCTACTGGAATGACCTTCCTGAAGGGGATCGCGAGGACTTCCGGTTCCTGCACGTCTCGACGGACGAGGTCTACGGCACGCTCTCGCCCGACGAGTCGGCGTTTACCGAGCAGCACCGATACGAGCCGAACAGTCCCTATTCGGCGTCCAAGGCGGCCTCCGATCATCTTGTTCGCTCGTACCTGCACACCTACGGGCTGCCGGTCCTGACCACCAACTGCTCGAACAACTACGGGCCGTACCATTTCCCGGAAAAGCTGATTCCGCTCGTCATCCACAACGCGCTGGCGGGCAAGGCGCTGCCGATCTATGGCGACGGTCAGCAGGTGCGCGACTGGCTGTACGTCAAGGATCACTGCTCGGCCATCCGCCGGGTGCTCGAGGACGGTCGTACGGGTGAGACCTACAACGTGGGCGGCTGGAACGAGAAGCCCAATCTGGAAGTGGTCGAGACCCTGTGCGCGATCCTGGACGAGCGCCAGCCGCGCGAGGACGGCCGCTCCTACGCCGAGCAGATCACCTTCGTCAAGGATCGCCCCGGCCATGATCGTCGTTATGCGATCGATGCCTCGAAGATCGAACGGGAACTGGGTTGGCGCCCCGAGGAGACCTTCGAGACCGGGATCCGCAAGACCGTCGACTGGTATCTCGACAACCAGGTGTGGGTCGAGAACGTGACTTCCGGTGCCTATCGAGACTGGGTGGAGGCGCAGTACGCATGACCACGCTTCTTTTCGGCAAGAACGGTCAGGTGGGCACGGAACTGCAGCGCACCCTGCTGCCGCACGGCCCGGTCGTCGCCAAGGGCAGCGAGTCCGTGGACCTGGCGCAGCAGAACGCCGTGAGCGAGTGTCTGGAAGCGGTGCGGCCTAATGTCATCGTCAACGCGGCGGCCTATACGGCCGTGGACAAGGCCGAGTCGGAAGAGGAGCTCGCCAGAGCGATCAACGCCGACGCGGTTCGCGCGATGGCCAATTACGCGGCGCGAAATGATGCGCTGCTGATCCACTACTCGACCGACTACGTGTTCGACGGCGACAAGGACGGGGCCTATCTGCCCGATGACTCGCCCAATCCGCAGAGTGCGTACGGCCGAACCAAGCTCGAGGGCGAGGAAGCGATCCGGGGAAGTGGCTGCCACCACCTGGTGTTCCGCACCAGCTGGGTGTATTCCGCAAATGGCCATAATTTCATCAAGACCATGTTGAGGCTGGCCGCGGAGCGTGACGAACTCAAGGTCGTGGCTGATCAGGTCGGCGCGCCAACCTCCGCGGAGCTGATCGCGGACGTGACCTCGATCGCCCTTGCCGGTTACCGCAAGGGCCATCTGCCGATCGGGACCTACCACCTCACTGCCAACGGCGCGACCAGCTGGCATGGACTGGCATCTCGGGCCATCGACCGGGCGATCGACAACGGCCGTAAACTCAAGCTGCGCGGCGCTGACGTCCAGGCTATCGGCACGGCCGACTTCCCGACGCCGGCGGCCCGGCCATCGAATTCGCGCATGGACTCGGGCAGCCTCGAACAGGCACTGTCGCTCGAGCTTCCCGACTGGACCATTCACGTCGATCGCATGGTTGATCAGGTGACGAGGGCCAGTGACAAGTAACGGGTGACAGGTGACAGAATGTTGCGTCACCCGTCACCCGTCACCCGTCACCCGTCACCCACAACAGGAGTCATCGCTCATGGAAGAGCAGGCCGGTATCATTCGCGGTCATCGCGACCTCGAGGCATGGAAAGTCACCATGCGATTGGCATTAAACGTATATGAGGCAACCCGACAGTTTCCCGCCGAAGAGCGATTCGGCCTCGTATCACAAATGCGCCGGGCTGCTGTCTCCGTACCGTCCAACATTGCGGAGGGAGCAGGGCGGGATGGCTGCAAAGAATTTGCGCATTTTCTTGGTATGGCACGTGGCTCGCTGAGTGAACTCGAAACCCAGAGCATGCTTGCGCATCACTTAGGGTTTCTTAGAGATCCGGAATCGATCTCGGAACAAATCTCGCGCATGTTCCGCCTGATTGGCGGGCTGCAAAACAAACTACGAAACGACCGCAAACAGAAAGCATGAATCAACCCGTTACCCGTCACTCATCCCCCGTCACCCGCAAAGGCATCATCCTCGCGGGTGGCTCAGGCACCCGGTTGCACCCGGCAACGCTCTCCGTGAGCAAGCAGCTGCTACCCGTGTACGACAAGCCGATGATCTACTACCCGTTGAGCACACTCATGCTGGCGGGAATCCGTGACATCCTCATCATCTCGACGCCGCAGGACACGCCGCGTTTCGAGCAGCTGCTAGGCAGCGGCGAGCAGTGGGGGCTCAACCTGCAGTACGCCGTCCAGCCGTCGCCGGACGGCCTGGCACAGGCTTTCGTTATCGGCGAGGAGTTCATCGGCAACGACCCGTGCGCGCTGGTGCTCGGGGACAACATTTTCTACGGCCATCATTTCGACGAACTCCTCGGTAACGCCATGGGGCGCCAGGAAGGCGCTTCGGTGTTCGCCTACCACGTTCATGATCCCGAGCGATATGGCGTGGCCGAGTTCGACGCGGACGGCAAGGTGCTATCGCTCGAAGAAAAGCCGGAACAGCCGAAATCGAACTATGCCGTCACCGGTCTCTATTTCTACGACAACGACGTCGTCGACATGGCCAAGGATCTAAAGCCATCCGCGCGCGGCGAACTCGAGATCACGGACATCAATTGCGGTTACATGGATGCCGGCAAGCTGAACGTCGAGATCATGGGGCGAGGCTACGCCTGGCTCGATACCGGCACGCACGAATCCCTGCTGGATGCCGGCCAGTTCATCGCCACGCTCGAGCAACGTCAGGGCCTCAAGGTGGCCTGCCCGGAGGAGATTGCCTTCCGGTCAGGCTGGATCGGCGCCGAGCAACTGGAGGCACTCGCTCGTCCGCTGCTGAAGAACGGTTACGGTCGCTACCTGCGGCAGGTACTTAACGAGAAGGTGTTTTGATGAAAGCCTTTCCGCTCGACATTCCGGACGTCCTGCTGATCGAACCTACCGTGTTCGGTGACGAACGGGGTTTCTTCTTCGAGAGTTACAACCAGAAGCGCTTCGACGAGGCGGTCGGGCGTTCCGTCAGCTTCGTCCAGGACAATCATTCCCGTTCGGTCCGTGGCGTGTTGCGTGGCCTTCATTACCAGTTGCCACCGTTCGCGCAGGGCAAGCTGGTGCGGGTCGTGCAGGGCGAGGTGTTCGACGTTGCTGTCGACATCCGCCGTAATTCCCCGACTTTCGGGCAGTGGGTGGGTGCGAGGCTCTCCGCCGAGAACAAGAAGCAGATGTGGGTTCCCGAAGGGTTCGCTCACGGGTTTCTCACACTCTCCGACACGGCGGAATTTCTGTACAAGACCACGTCGTTCTATGCCCCCGATCACGAGCGGTCGATCCAATGGGACGATCCCGAAATCGGCATCGAATGGCCTTCGGTCGCTGAAATCAGTCTGTCCGCCAAGGATCGGGAGAGTCCGTCCTTTGGACAAGCCGACCTGTTTGACGACTAGTTCCCAACTGACCAGACAACCCTGATTTTACATGACGTCATCGAAGAAACTCATCGTCGTTCTCGGCCCGCATCGCTCGGGCACCTCGTTGTGCACGGCCGCCATTGAGGCCTTGGGGGCCGATCTCCGTATCGACGAGATCTATGTGAATGAGGACAACCGCAAGGGGTTCTTCGAGCAACCCGATATCGTCGCTCTCAATGAAAAACTGTTGGAGCAACTGGGCGGTGTCTGGGATAACCCAGCATTCGATGCGCGTCTAGCTTCCGAGTCACTTGATCTCTCTTCTTGGCGGGCCGAGGCGAGTGAGCTGTTTCACCGGCTTTTCGACGATGTCGAAGTGGTGGCGATCAAGGATCCCCGCCTGTGTCAGTTGCTGTCTTTCTGGCAGCCGATCTTTGAAGAATGCGGGTTTGGTCCTGACCAGACGTTCTTCATTCACGTCGTCCGTAGCCCGGTGGAAGTCGCGTTGTCTCAAGCGAGCCGGATTCAAAAGAACCCGTCATTCTACGAATACGGCCGTGTCCTGCCGGAAGGAGGGGCTCTCTGGTTAAGTCTGACACGGCAATCCCTCGAGCAGACCGAGGGGTGCCATAACACCCTGGTGTCCTATCGCGCCCTTCTTGAGGATCCCAAGCGTGTGCTTCGGGATCTGGCGCGTTATCTTGACCTCCAGCCCGATGAGACTCGTCTGGCGACGTTCTGTGAGGGTTTCGTCGATGCATCACTACATCGAAGTCAAGAAGATGTGGCTGCTCGCAAGACGCTTTTGCATGCACTACCAGAGGCTCTGGAAGTATTTGAAGCACTGGAAGCGCTGACTTCCGCTGACAAATTCCACTTTAATGCCAGAAAGTTGATAGGTGTGCTCGATCCGAAACGATCCGGGGGTGTGATCGAGAAGATCGCCTTGAACTCGCTTTCTCGGGTAATACGCCGCTGCCGTCAATACGGGGCGGAGAAACAAGCGCTTCAGGAGAGAGTCGAGTCTGTAGATGCGCAACTTATTGAAGCCGTGAAAGATCGTGATGCGGTACATAGCGAGTTAAAGGCTGCAAGCAAGGAGCTGGACAGTTCGCTTAGTGAGCTGGAGAATATGCATGGCCAAATAGAAGCGGTCCGCAACGAGCTTGAAGCCAGAATCTGTGCGATGGAAAACTCACGGTCTTGGCGGATTACGGCGCCATTGCGGCATCTGGGTCGCCTCCGTCGAAAGGCATCGAATCGCCTTTTGAATTTTTGGCTGGGTTTCCGCCGCCTTGCGCTGAAGGCCTATGTCCGGCTGCGGCAGCATTTTCCTCGTACTTCCGAGGTGATCCGGAAAGGCGTTGTTCGCCCGGTGTTCCGCTTCGCGGACCGGCACCTGTTCTCGATCAAGCAACCGCTGCTGGCCTCAAGCCGGCCGACAAACGACGATCCCTCATCGTTGTACGAGGCCTACCAGGCTCATGACGTTGCCGGTGCATTCGAGCCGCTGGTCAGCGTCATCGTCCCGAATTACAACCATGCGACCTATCTGCGGGAGCGCCTCGACAGCATCTACGGGCAGACGTATCGGCGTTTCGAGGTGATCCTGCTGGACGATTGCTCGTCCGACGAGAGCGTGTCCATCCTCGAATCCTACGAACGCGAACATCCGGACCGCACCCGGCTGGTGGTGAACGAGGAAAATTCGGGGGGCGTGTTTTACCAGTGGCAGAAAGGTCTTGATCTCGCGCGGGGCGAGATCGTGTGGATCGCGGAGAGTGACGATGCCTGCAGTGAAAACTTTCTTGCCACACTGGTGCCGTTTTTCCGTAACGAGGCGGTGAACCTGGCCTATGGTGCAACCACCTTCATCCGCGGAACGGAGGGTGAGCCGTTCTGGTCGATCCAGGAATACCTGAGCGATATCGACCATGACCGCTGGAATGAGCCATTCGTTGAGACGGCTCACGAGATCGTTCGGGACGCGTTCTCAATCAAGAACATCATCCCGAACGTCAGCTCCGCGCTTTTTCGGCGCCAGGAGCTCGAAGTACTCAAAGATCCCATCTGGCGAAAGATGAGGACTTGCGGGGACTGGGTGCTCTACCTGCATCTGATCCGCGGAGGGCTGCTCGGCTACTCGCCCGACGCGGTCAATTATTACCGTATTCATGGTGCGAATACCTCGGTCGACAGCTACAAGGACGATGCTTTCTACATCGAGCATGAGATTGTCGCCAAGACCGTTCAGATGTACTTCGACGTGCCCGACAAGGTGTTCAGGCGTCAGAGGGGCAACCTGATAGAACATTGGCGGCAGACGCGCGACGATTTCTCGAGAGATCGCTTCGAGGCTTGCTATAGCCTTGACCGGATTCGGGACGAGGCAAGTGAACGGTTCCCGAACCTGCTGATGGCCGGCTACGGCTTCTGTGCTGGCGGAGGGGAAACGTTCCCGATTCAGTTGGCCAACCTGATGAAGCGGGTGGGGTACAACGTCACCTTTCTCGATTGCCACCAGGAGCCGCGCGTCGAGGAAATCCGTCGTCGCCTGAGACCCGACATCCCGGTGGTCACCGACGTCACCGGGTTGCAGCAAATCACCGAGCGATTCGGTATCGACGTGATTCATTCCCACCATGCATGGGTAGACAACACGATCCTGAATCTTCTGCCCGAATCCAGCCCGGTGAAAACGGTGGTCACTCTTCACGGCATGTACGAGACAATCGAAGATACGGACCTCCAGTTGATCCTGCCGCGCTTGGCCGAGCGTTCGGCGCGCATCGTTTACACGGCCGAGAAGAATCTCGGCGCGCTGAAGGCACATGGGCTGGCGGATCGGGGTTCCATCGTGCGTATCGACAACGCGCTCGATGTCTATCCTTGTGAACCGATTGATCGCGCACAGCTTGGCATTGCACCGGAGGCGTTCGTGTTGACGCTCGTCTCAAGGGCGATTCCCGACAAGGGGTGGTACGAGGCGATCGAGGCCGTGGAGGCCGCGCGAGCTCGATCAGGTCAGGACATCCACCTGGTCCTCATCGGTGAAGGGCCGGTGTACGACGAGCTCACCGCCGCCCCCCCGCCGGGCTACGTCCACCTCGAAGGGTTCCGCAACGATATTCGCGGGTATTTTGCGGCGTCGGACCTCGGGTTCCTGCCGTCCCGCTTCGAAGGCGAAAGTTTCCCACTGGTCGTGATCGACTGCCTCCATACGGGCACACCGGTTCTAGCTAGTGCCGTGGGGGAGATCCCCTACATGCTGCAAACGGACACGGGGGTCGCGGGTGAGCTGTTCGAGCTCGATGGTTGGTCAATCGACGTAACCGACCTCGGCGAACGAATCGCCCGGCTGGCGAATGACGAAGCCGGCATGGCTGAACTCAAGACCCGTGTCCCGGAGGCGGCAGCGCGTTTCGATCCGGAAGTGCTCAGTGAGCAGTATGACCGGGCCTACCGTGCCGCCCTGGCCACGGACGGGTGAGAACGGGATGAGCATGAACTGGGGCCAAGTGAAACGCGTGTTGGTGGTCGGCGGGTCCGGGTTCGTAGGCCGTCACTTGATCGAGGGGTTGCTCGCCGAGGGCATGACGGTGCGATGCCTAGACCTTCAATCGCCGGCCTTCGAACACGAATCGCTGGAGTCGGTGGAGGGTAGTTTCACCGAACCCGATGTGGTTGAGTGGGCCATGGATGGATGTGATGCGGTCTATCATCTCGCGTCGAGCACCATCCCCAAGACGTCCAACGAGGATCCGGTCGGCGACGTGCGGGTCAACCTGGTCGGTACGCTCGGCCTGCTGGATGCCGCCTCGCGTCACCGTATCAGGAAGTTCGTCTTCATCTCGTCCGGTGGCACCGTCTACGGCAAGCCGGAATCCCTGCCGGTGTCGGAGACCCATCCGACCGAACCCATTTGCTCCTACGGCGTGGTCAAGCTTTCCGTGGAGAAGTACTTGCAGATCTATCGGCACCTCCATGGGCTCGAGACCTGCGCCGTCCGATTATCGAACCCCTATGGCCCTCACCAGTCGCCGCATCGCGGTCAGGGTGTAATTGCCGCGTTTTGCTATCGCGCACTGCAAGGTGAGGCGATCCAGATATGGGGCGACGGCTCGGTGGTTCGTGACTATGTACATATTGATGACGTGGTGTCGGCACTCCTAGCCGTGCTTTCGTCTAAGCGAGCCACGGGAGTGATCAATGTTGGAGCAGGGCGAGGTCATAGCCTGCTTGAGGTGATTGATTGCGTCGAGCGGGCGTGTGGACCGGTCCAGAAGGAATTTCTCGCCGGACGCAGCTTTGATGTGCCGGCGGTTTACCTGGACATTACTCGAGCGCGAAGGCTTCTTGAGTGGGTTCCGAGGGTCGAACTTAAAAACGGAGTGGGAAAACTCGCACAAGTTATGCGGAGCGAATTTTTGTGATTGGACGAATGCCTTTTGTTTCGCGCTTTTTTAGGAAGGAAGGCGACATTGCACATAGGACGCTGATCCTGCATGTGGGTATGGATAAGACCGGAACGTCCGCGATCCAGCAATTCATATATAAAAATCGAACGAGACTTGATCGTGATGCCGGGATTTACTACCCGGGAACCGGTATGTGGTGGGACCATTCTCACCACGAGATACCTTTTTCTATATTTGAGATGAATGGTTTTGACAAGCGCACCTTGCGCCGACTGCTACGTAAGCTTAAATCTGAGATTCGTGACAAGGAAAAAGTTGTTATATCGAGTGAGTGCCTTTTTAAATCACCTGCCAAGCCTAACTTTCCCCTATTTCTTGATTTTGTAAGGTCCAATTTCGATGATGTCGAGGTCTTGGTCTACGTGAGGCCTCAAGATGATTGGGTTGAATCTCGTTACAAACACTCCGTTTTAAGTGGAGCCGAGATTCCTCTAGAAAAATTGACCAAGCCTCAATTTTGTGATTACGAGCAATTTGTGGATCGGTGGGCGCGCATTTTTGGTGAGGAGCATGTCGAGGTTCGCCCTTATGAGAAATCACAGTTTGAGGGTGGTTCGATCTTTAACGATTTTTTGTCTGCGATCGGTGTCGCATCCGGTAAATTCTATGAACTGCCCGAGCGACCTGTAAACGAGTCTCTCAATGCACTGGCGCATGATTTCAAAAGGTTATGTAATAGTGTTAAGTTCTATGGGGCTGGTGTGGATATCAACTCAGTCTTAATTGAGTTTTCACAAAGGAATAAGGGGGCGCGTGATCAGTTTAGAATTCTTTCTCCTGGGGAACGCGCAGAAATCTTGACTGCATATCAAGATAGTAACCGCCGTTTGGCTAGTAAATACGTCCGGCGGCACGGGCCTGATGCACTTTTCGTTAAAACCGCGGATGATGTTTTGAGTGATTCTTGGAAGCAGGCTGGTGAATTAGATCCTGATCAGTTTTCTCCCGTTCTTCAGTTTTTTGAAAAAACTTCTCCTAAAGCGTTTAAAAGTTTTGAGAAGTCAGTCCAGGTGGCTCGAGACAGCCGTTGCCAGCCCGCTCGTGACGCTGCAAGATTTTTGTCGGAAGCTCTTGCTCAATATAAGAATTTTCACCACCAATAGCTGGTAATGTCCCAGCCAGATTAAATCAGTTCGATGAGTAATCGCAGGAAAACAAAAGAAGACTGGTAGCGCTGCTGCTCGTATTCTCGAATCATTGCGTTTGTGCATGCCGCGATTTTGCAACTGGTTACTGTCGCTTCCACATTTTTGCTGTTGGTGGCTGTATAACCCGCCTTTATTAATTCTCCTAAGTCTTCCAAGTCCGTTGCCGATTTTACCGGCCAGCCAGATCCTTGTGGCTCTGCTTTCCAATGCGCCCAGTGGGCGAGCACTAATCGTTCGTCATGTGAGCGATAGAAAAGCCCGCTTCCTGGGGGCGAGGGAATCGAGGTGTGGATCTGTAGAGCGTGTTTGCGTAGCGTTTCCTGAACTCTCGTTAGGTTAGATCTGAGTGTGGTGAGGTCTGATTGCTGCTTATCGTCAGCGATAAGATTTAACCTAGAGAAAAATGATCTGTCGAGCTTTTCCCATAGCATCTTCCTAGAGCGCCGATACCTTTTTTCCATATCCGGGCTTGGCTCAGTGAAGAGAAGCTGCTTTGTTATTTCCTTTTGCGCTTTTAGGTGGGGGATGAGGTGTGCTGGCCTATATCCAGTTATGTCAAAAACCAGATAAGAAAATCCATCCTTCTTTTCAGCTAGTAATAGTGGCGGCGCGGGAATGTTGTTTGGCCTATCGAGGAGAAGAGTGGTTTCGTGAGTTGCGGATGCAGTGCGATTCTTCTCGAATACCTTGATGAGTATTGAAAAGCCAAAAAGGCGCCAGTGTACCTCGATCCCCATTACATTGGGCACGTTCGTCTGGACCCAATTGGTATCGTAGTCGCTGTCGAGCGTATTGGGTCTTAATCGTTCTTTCAGATAGTCGATCCAGCTGGCTAACGTGTTGTCTTCAAGCAAGTGCCACACACTGGCGTCGGCCGTGTGAGGTTGCTCATCAAGCTGCGTGTCGTGAAAAAATAGCGCAGTGATCTTTTGTTTTTGCTGGACTAGAAAGGCCATGTTCCGCAACACAAGTGCGGTTTGAGTCATTAGCTGTCGGCTGAGGATGATTGCGATGATCGCGATGAGAAAATTTGGTGGGGTGAGGGCGATGAAATCAATCACAATAAAGACGAACACCGCAAGAAATCCAGTGGCGGTTATTGCGTTGGCATATGACGGTGCCTTTTCTATTAGTGTCTGATGTGTTCTCGGCTTGAGCGTTGTCACGACTTTGGCGATGCCGATCGCGCCGACTAAGAAGATTAGCGTTGTTAATGCAACACCTTGGTATGTTGGGGCGAGAACAAGAAGGGCTAATGTCGAGAATGTAAGCCCGGACAGTGCTTCTACGTATCTCTTGTAGGCAGCAAAAGCAATTGTGTCCTGATTCTCGAAAAGAATAATCTTCTGGCTTGCTTTTATCAGCTTCTCTGATCCGCTTCGTGAGGCTTTTTCTGTAATTCGGTTTGCCAGTAGGTGGGTGATGTAGAAAAATAATGCAAGGCCGCTCAGAGCTATTATAAGAGTATTTATTCCCATTGAAACAAGGGGGGGTGGCATGTAGTCCGGTACGCTTTCAGATCCGAGTAGCATGACGATTTTTAAAGGTAATAAGAATGCGAGGAGCAGGCTTGCTTGTGAAACGAGAGATGCCGCCAGAACGAGCATGGTCCGATATGGGGCCACACAAAAAAACTTCTGGCCGAGGCCAATGACCCAGAATTTTGAATTGGCTTTCATTTTGCCTATGGTGTGAGATCTTGTTATTGGAATGGAAAGATTAACGGAGTCAGTGCGATGACGATCGTAGAGTAGGTCAAGGTTAGGGGGATCCCGGATTTTATATAATCAGTCATCCGGTAGCGGCCAGGTGAATATACCATCAGGTGCGTTTGGTAGCCGTATGGAATAAGAAAACAGGCACTGGCGCCGAACGCGACCGCCATGATGAACGGCATCGGATCTACGCCGAACGCTTGAGCGGTTGACCAGGCCAGCGGAAATGCGAGCGCTGCTGCGGCATTGTTGGTGACAGTCTCGGTCAAGACCAATGTGAGCAGGTAAGTGCCGATGAATGCAGCATAGACACCGTGTTCATGAAAGCTCCATTGCATGAACTCTACGACGAGCCGAGCGCCTCCGGAGGTTTCCATGGCCTCGGCCACTGTGAGTGCTGAGCCAATGATCATGAATAGCTCGAATGGAAAGCGCCGGCGAAGCTCTCCGGGCCGCAGGATGCGGAAGGCGAGCAGGGCGCCCAGTAGGACAAGCAATCCATGAAAGAGTGGCATAACGCCGCCCGCTGCCATCGCGATCACCCCGAGGAAGCCCGCCAGGGTGACTGTGCTCTCGCGAGGTGTGAGCTTGGCTTGCTTGAATCCGCCGCTAAGCAGGTGGAAGTTGCGGTCGATGTTGCGTAGCTGCGTGAAGTCGGAGCCGGTGGCCAGCAGCAGGCAGTCCCCCACGCGTAGTGGAATCCGACCGAGCTGACCGGTCAGTCGTTTCTCGCCCCGCCGTATGCCCACCACGCCGGCATTGAACATGGCGCGGAAGTCGACCTCCTGCAGGGTCTTGTTCGCGAGTTCGGACTCGTTGGCGATGACCACTTCGACCAGGTTGGTCGCCAGGATGTCATCGGCCCGGTTGCCGAAAAGAGTGAGGCCCGGGAAACGCTGCAGCGCCTGAACCTTTTCCACCTCGCCTGTAAAGATGAGCACGTCACGCGGTTCGATGACCTCACCGGGCCCCACCGGCGTAATCAGGCGGCCTTCACGTTCGATTTCGAGCAGGTACAGGCCTTCGAGGTTGCGCAGTTGGTTTTCTTCGATGGTCCGGCCGTTCATCGGCGATGTTGGATCGACCTCCGCGGCAAGAAAGTAGGCGAGGCGCGCATCTCGATCTTCCGCGTCATTGTGAGGAAGCCAGCGTGAGCTCCACCACAGGACAAGTAGGGAAATTAGAGCAACTGGCACACCGACCCAGGCGAACTGGAACATGGCTAGGGGAGGCAGTCCGGCGTTGACGGCAAACGAGCTCACCACGAGGTTGGTCGAGGTGCCGACCAGCGTGGTGACGCCGCCGAGAATGGAGGCGTAAGACAGCGGGATCAGCAGTCGCGATGGGGCGAAGCGGCGTTGCCTGGAGATCGCCCCGAGGAAAGCGGCGACCACGGCCGTGTTGTTGAGGAACGCCGACATCAACGCGGAAGCGCCCATCAGCTTGAGGACGGCAAAACGCTCGGAGCCGGTGAGGAGGCGCTCGGACACCACGTCAAGAAAGTGTGAGCGCTCCAACGCCACGGACACGAGCAGCAAAAGAACCAGGGTGATTAAGGTTGGGTTGGCGTAGTTGGTCAGCATCGCCTCGCTGTCGATCACGCCGGTGAGTACGAGTGCGGCAGCCAGTGTCGTGAATGCGAGTGCGGGCTTGACCCGACCGTGCGCGAGCACGGCGAGCAGGACGACCAAGCTGAGGAGTACGGCCCAGGCCTGCATGTGATTTCCTTGGTTCCGGGCGCGTTCGGCATCTAGCCGATGGCAGCGCGTTCATTGTCTCCGTTGGCATGTTACTCAGGGGTCTAATAGACTGTCCAATAATCGCGTCGTATTTTGGTGGTGCGGTGACGTGGAAAGGCAATTTAAAACAGTGACCTGCGTGCCGTCGTGGGGATTAAACATTTAGCGCCCAATGAGCTCAATCGACGTCGTCGCGAGGCCGTGCGCCTGCGTCTTGATGGCTGTACGGTCGAGGAGACGGTGCGTCGCTGTGGGCTGAGCGCGCCCACGGTGAGTGCCGCCTTCAAGGCGTTCCGCGCAGGCGGCTGGCGGGGCGTCGACGTTCGGCCACGCGGGCGGCGCAGCGGTCAGGGCCGTACGATGCCGCCGGCGGCCGAGCAACGGTTGTCGGAGCGGCTGATGGCAGGGGCGGATGCTTCTACACCACTGTGGGACGTGCCACGAGTGCGCGCCTGGCTCGCCGACTCGGAAGGGCTGGAAGTGTCTGAACGGGCGCTGCGGCGCTGGCTGGGTGAGTGGCTCGGCGTGGCATCTGTGCCATCGCGTCGCCCCGGATCACGTTGGGTGGAGCAGCTTCGGAAGCGTGGCGGGCAGAGTCTTGAGATCCGCGTGGGTCAGTTGCCGCTTGGCGAGGACAGGGATGGCTATCGCCTGACGGTATCGGGGCCACGAAGCAAACGCTGGTTCGTCTGCTCGCGGGAGCCATTCGATGCCGCGCGGCTGATTGCGATATTTGATTGGCTGAAGGCAAGGTTCCCGTCGCCGTTGGGTATCTGGATTGACGGTCTCGCGCTCAATTGGTCGGCATCCATCGCCGAATGGCGCGAGCGTAACCGTGAAACCGTCGAGTTGGCGCAGCCCAGAAGGCGGCGCGACAAAATCACAACCGCGCTAGGCGCGCCGAGTGGCGGTCTGCGCGAGCAAGGTAAATCGTTGGGGAAAGACATGACGACGTTGACTCATCTGCAACGCCTCGAGGCCGAGAGCATCCACATCATGCGTGAGGTGGTGGCCGAGACCGAGAACCCCGTGATGCTGTACTCGATCGGCAAGGACTCGGCGGTAATGCTGCACCTGGCGCGCAAGGCATTCGCTCCGGGGCCGCCGCCGTTTCCGCTGATGCACATCGACACCCGCTGGAAGTTCCGGGCGATGTACGAGTTCCGCGACAGGATGGCCGAGGAAGTGGGCATGGACCTCCTGGTCCACGTCAATCCGGAAGCGATCGAAAAGGACATCAACCCCTTCACGCATGGTTCGGCACTCCACACCGAAATCACGAAAACGGAAGGGTTGAAGCAGGCGTTGGACAAGTACGGTTTCGACGCCGCCTTTGGCGGGGCGCGCCGCGACGAGGAGAAGTCGCGCGCTAAGGAGCGGGTGTTCTCGTTCCGCACTGCCCAGCACCGCTGGGATCCCAAGAACCAGCGCCCGGAGTTGTGGAAGCTCTACAACGCCCGTAAGCACAAGGGAGAGTCGATCCGAGTGTTCCCGCTGTCCAACTGGACCGAGCTGGATATCTGGCAGTACATCTACCTCGAGAACATTCCCATCGTGCCGCTTTATTATTCCGCGGAGCGTCCGGTCGTCGAGCGTGACGGCACGTTGATCATGGTCGACGACGACCGTATGCCCTTGAACGAGGGCGAGGTGCCGATGATGAAGAAGGTCCGCTTCCGCACGCTGGGCTGCTATCCGCTGACCGGTGCCATCGAGTCCGAGGCCGACACGCTCACCGACATCATCCAGGAGATGCTGTTGACCAACACCTCGGAGCGCCAAGGCCGCGTGATCGATCACGATTCGGCCGCCTCGATGGAGAAGAAGAAGCAGGAAGGCTATTTCTGATCCGCGTACGCGGAGCAGAAATAGCCTCAGAGGTCAGAGATTAATAAGAGGTCAGAGATCAGAGCAAAGATGTCAGAGGGAAGCTGACTGGGAGACGACGAAATGGATTTCGAGCGGTTGGATGTGTGGAAGCGGTCAGCGCGATTGTCGGCGGATTTGTACATGGCGCTAAAAGGGCTGCGTGATTTTGGATTCCGCGACCAGATCACGCGTTCAGGCCTTTCGGTACCGAGCAATATTGCCGAGGGTATGTCTCGTCCAACGATCGAAAGATCGAGTCAAATTCCTTTATGTCGCCAAGGGCTCCTGTGCGGAGCTGCGTACTCAGATCTTGATCGGCATGGAAATTGGCTACCTCGACAAGCCCACTGGGCAGGCATGGACGAGAGAAACACGCGAAATAAGCGCAATGATTGCCGGCCTCATCCAGCGCCAACCGGAATATGACTGAGTGGCCCACGGGCACCCTCTGTCATCTGACTTCTGATCTCTGACTTCTAAAAACCAAATTCATAGCAACTGTTTGCCGGACGAACCCCATGTCACACCAATCCGACCTAATCGCCACCGACATTGCCGCTTACCTCAAATCTCACGAGAACAAGGGGCTGCTCCGGTTCATCACTTGCGGCAGCGTGGATGACGGCAAGAGCACTCTGATCGGCCGGCTGCTTTACGAGTCGAAGCTGCTGTTCGAGGACCAGTTGGCTGCCGTCGAGGCGGATTCGAAGAAGTACGGCACGCAGGGCGGCGAGATGGATTTCGCGCTGCTGGTCGACGGGCTGGCCGCCGAGCGGGAGCAGGGCATCACGATCGATGTCGCCTACCGCTTCTTCTCCACCGACAAGCGCAAGTTCATCGTGGCGGACACGCCGGGACACGAGCAGTACACCCGCAACATGGTCACCGGCGCGTCGACCGCCGATGCCGCCATCCTGATGGTCGACGCCCGTCAGGGCGTGCTCACCCAGACGCGCCGCCACAGCTTCCTGATGCACCTGATCGGCATCCGCCACGTGGTTGTCGCCATCAACAAGATGGACCTGGTCGACTACTCGCAGAAAGTGTTTGACGACATCGTCGCCGACTACCGCGCGTTTGCGAACGAGATCGGCCTCGAGGAGGTCACCTTCATTCCCATGTCGGCGCTCAAAGGCGACAACATCATCGACCACGGCGAGCACATGCCGTGGTATCACGGCACCACGCTGATGGGCTTTCTCGAGACGGTCGAGGTCGACGACGACCGCCTGCAGCGCAAGCCATTCCGTCTGCCGGTCCAGTGGGTCAACCGACCCAATCTCGATTTCCGTGGCTTCTCCGGCACCATCGCCAGCGGCGTCATCCGTCCCGGCGACGAGATCCGCGTGCTGCCGTCCGGCCAGACCAGTCGCGTTGAGCGCCTCGTGACCTTCGACGGCGACCTCGACCAGGCCGTGGCTGGCCAGTCGATCACGCTGACCACCAAGGACGAGATCGACATTTCCCGCGGCGATATCATCTCGACCAACGACGATCCCGCCCAGGTGGCCGACCAGTTCGAGACCTCACTGGTCTGGATGCACGACGAGCCGCTGTACCCGGGGCGCCCCTATGTCATGAAGATCGGCACCCAGACGGTCAGCGCGACGGTCACCGACATCAAGTACGAGGTGAACGTCAACACGCTCGAGCACACGGCGGCCAAGCAACTGGGCCTGAACGGTATCGGCGTGTGCACGCTGTCCGTCAATCGGCCGATCGCCTTCGATCCGTACACCGAGAACCAGGACACCGGTGGTTTCATCCTCATCGACCGGATGAGCAACAACACCGTCGGCGCCGGCATGCTCCACTTTGCCCTGCGGCGCAGCCAGAACATCCACCGGCAGCACGTCGACGTCGATAAGGCACGCCGCGCCGAGCTCAAGGCCCAGCAACCGGGCGTGCTTTGGTTCACCGGGCTTTCCGGGGCCGGCAAGTCGACCATCGCCAATGCGCTGGAGAAGAAGCTTGCCGCCGCCGGACAACACACCTATCTGCTCGACGGCGACAACGTCCGCCACGGGCTGAACCGGGATCTTGGCTTCACCGACGCCGACCGGGTTGAGAACATCCGTCGCGTGGCCGAGGTGGCGAAGCTGATGGTCGACGCCGGCCTGATCGTGCTGACCTCGTTCATCTCGCCGTTCCGTTCCGAGCGCGAGATGGCTCGCGGCATGCTCGAGGAGGGGGAGTTCATCGAGATCTTCGTCGATACCCCGCTCGAGGTGGCCGAGGAGCGTGATCCCAAGGGGCTGTACAAGAAGGCCCGCCGCGGCGAGCTCAAGAACTTCACCGGTATCGATTCGGCCTACGAGGCGCCGGAAAACCCGGATCTTCGTCTCGAAGCGGCGGATTTGTCGGCCGAAGAGGCGGCGGATCGGATCCTCGAATTGCTCGTCGAACGCGGCATGATTCCCGCCGTCTGAGGCAAGGAGACGGACATGACGATTGATCAGGCATTGCTGGACGAGGTGGTGGCCATCGCCGAAGAGGCGGGCGACGCCATCATGGCAATCTACGAGAGGGATTTCTCGGTCGAGGAAAAGGCGGACAAGAGTCCGCTGACCGAGGCCGATCAGGCCGCGCACGACCTGATCAGCGACCGCCTTGCTTCGCTGCTCGAGGGCATTCCCGTCCTCTCGGAAGAAGACACGCAAGGGTTCCCGGGGCCCGATGCCGCGGGTCGGTACTGGCTGGTCGACCCGCTGGACGGCACCAAGGAATTCGTCAAGAAGAATGGCGAGTTCACCGTCAACATCGCTCTGATCGAAGGGGCCGGCCCCGTCCTCGGGGTCGTGTACGCCCCGGCCATCGAGGCGCTCTACTATGCCGCTGACGGTATCGGCGCCTGGAAACGTTTGGCTTCGCAACAGGCGCAGCCGATCCAGGTGGCCGGTGAGCGAGAGGCGGCTTGGCGTGTGGTGGGCAGCCGGTCGCACGCCAGCGGCGGCATGGCCGACTGGCTGGCCAGGTTGGGTGACCACGAGATGGTGCCGATGGGCAGCTCGCTCAAGCTCTGCCTGGTCGCCGAGGGCGAGGCGGATGTCTACCCACGTCTGGGGCCGACCAGCCTTTGGGATACCGGCGCCGCCCAGGCGGTCGTCGAGCAGGCCGGTGGTCGGGTGATTACCTGCGAGGGAAGTCGTCTCCGCTACGACCGCCCCGACGAGGTAC
Source organism: Guyparkeria sp. WRN-7 (assembly GCF_001641825.1). Taxonomy (GTDB): domain Bacteria; phylum Pseudomonadota; class Gammaproteobacteria; order Halothiobacillales; family Halothiobacillaceae; genus Guyparkeria. The sequence continues at coordinate 320,804 of NZ_LRFH01000016.1, forward strand.
TAAACCCGTACTTCATCGCGCACGGCCGCAGCGGTCGCGATTGGGTCGACGTCGGCTGCTGACGTTCAGCCTTCGGAGCGCGGCATTGAGCGACGCACGTCGAACCTCTCCGTGATGGTGAACGGCGGCTGGCAGCGCCTCGCGTCTCCCCTATACTGAACGGCTCGCTTCTGGCCAGGATCGTTTCTTGTCTGACCCCCGCCATCGCCCCGGACTTTTCCACGCCGGCCTTGCCAGTTTGAAGGGTGAAGGCCTTCGCGCGCAGCTCCTGCGTGGCGGGCTCGGCACGATGGGGTTGCGGCTATTCGGGCTCGCCCTGTCGCTGGCGATTGCCGTGATTCTTGCCCGAGCCCTCGGGCCGGCCGGATTTGGCGTCTACTCGTTCGTCCTCACCGTCATGACGGTGTTGGCGCTGCCGGCAAGGTTCGGCATGCCGAACCTGCTGGTGCGCGAGACGGCGCGAGCCCAATCGGCTGGTGACTGGCCCATGATTCGAGGGTTGTGGCGCTGGTCGCTGCGCCTGCTCGCGCTGACTTCGATCGTGATTGTCCTGATCACGGGCGTCGTGCTGATCGGGTTGACCGGCCACAGTCAGTTGGTGGCCGAACAACGTGACGTGTTCCTTGTTGGATTGGTCCTCGTCCCTCTGATGGGTATTGCGGCGCTGCGCGGTGCTCAGTTGCGCGGGCTTCGTCACGTGCTCTCGGGACAGATGCCCGAACTGCTCGTGCGCCCGCTGGTCTTTATCGGTCTCTTGGGTGGTTTGTGGTGGCTCTGGCCGGTGGTGGAGATCTCGCCGGTCGCTGCGATCCTGTTCAATGCCATTGCCTTGCTAGCCGCGTTCATCACCGGGTCCTGGCTGGTAAGGCGGTACCGGCCGGGTCCATTGCAACGGCCGGGCGAGACGAGCATGCAGCAACGCGCCTGGCTTGCCGCGACCCTGCCGCTGGCCTTGACCGAAGGTGTAAACCTGATCAACCAGCACGTCGACATCCTCATGTTGGGTGTCATGGGGTCGACGGAAGAAGTTGGCATATACCGGGTCGTCGTCCATGGCGCCACGCTGGTCGCGTTCGGCCTGGCGGCGGTGAATATGGTGGTCGCTCCGCATTTTGCACGGCTTCACGCGCAGGGCGACATGGCGACCTTGCAGCGATTGATTACGCGTAGCGCTCAGGCCGTGGTTCTGCTGGCCCTGCCTGCCGTTCTGGTCTTCGTCGCCTTCGGTCGGGAGTTGATCGGCTGGGTATTCGGTCAGGATTTCGTTGGCGGTTACTGGCCGCTTGTGATTCTGGCCGGCGGCCAGTTAGTGAACGCGCTGGTGGGCTCGGTGGCCGTGCTCCTCAACATGACCGGGCACGAGCGGGACGTGACCCGTGGAGTCGCTCTCGGCGCGATACTGAATGTCGTTCTGAACCTGGCCCTCATTCCTTCGTTCGGCATGGTGGGGGCGGCCATCGCGAGCACGTCCAGTCTGGTCGTCTGGAACCTCATTCTGTGGCGCGTGGTGCATCGCCGTCTCGGCCTCGAGAGCTCGGCACTGGGGATGCAAAGGAGATGAACAATGCATGAGGAGACCGTGCTGGTCACGGGAGCTAGCGGATTTGTCGGTCGGGCGCTGACCGAACGGCTGGTGTCTCTGCAAGGGCGTCGCGCGCGTGCTGGCGTGCGGATGGAATCGAGATCGGTGCCCGCTGGTGCGGTGCCGGTTGTCGTCGATCTGCAGGATGCATCGTCCGACTGGTCCGAGGCGCTGGACGATGTGACTGCGGTGGTCCATTGCGCCGCGCGGGTGCCCGGGGCGACGAACGGGGATGAGGCGGCCTATCGCCAGGTAAACGTCGACGGGACGCTGAGGCTGGCAAAAGCCGCTTCTGATGCCGGTGTGCGGCGTTTCGTGTTCCTCAGCTCGGTCAAGGTGAATGGCGAATCCTCTCCGGTCGGCAAGCCTTTCACGCCGAATGACTCGCCTGCTCCCGAAGACGCGTATGGCCGATCGAAACTCGAGGCCGAGACCGGTCTGCTTGAATTGGCGCGGGAAACCGGAATGGAGGTGGTGATTGTGCGCTCGCCCCTCGTGTATGGTCCTGGCGTTGGTGGCAATTTCGAAATGATGCGGCGCTGGGCGGCAAAGGGGATTCCCTTGCCGCTTGGTGCGATCCGCAATCGTCGCAGTCTGGTCGGGTTGGCAAACCTGGTCGATTTTCTGCTGACTTGCCTGCATCACCCGGCGGCGGTCAACCGGGTGTGGATGGTCTCCGACGATGACGATGTCTCGACCACCGAGCTGCTACAGCGTCTGGGGCAAGCCGTTGGGCGTCCGGCGCGACTGATTCCGGTGCCGGCATTCCTGCTCCGCTTGATCGCCACGCTGCTGGGCAAGCGAGCGGTTGCCCGGCGGTTGTGCGACTCACTACAGGTGGATGTGATCGAGAGCCGCTCCCGTCTGGGATGGCGTCCGGCCGTCACGATGGCTGATGAGCTGTCCCGGATGGGCCCGGTCAGGTGATCCGCAGAAGGGGCAGCGAGGCCGGGCGCGTATGTCCGGGTCAAGAATGTGGAGAGAGTCTCGATGAAACACACGGACACGAACTCGCATCGGCCGGTTGTCGGCCACCGTTCATTGCGGAGCGCTTGATATGGATCCGGTGATATTCGTCGGGATGCACCGGTCGGGGACCAGCCTGGTTGGGCGTCTTTTGGAAGAGTTGGGTCTGTTCGTCGGTAAGGGAAAGGACGAGAACAACGAGGCGATCTTCTTTCAGGCGCTGAACTCGTGGTTGCTGGCCCAGTGCGGCTCACGCTGGGACAATCCAGGCCAGATCGGGGAGCTGTGGCAGCACGAACAGGCGATGGAGCTGATCGAGGACTACGTCCGGTTCATGATGGCCAGCCCGCGCGCGATCGATTTTCTGGGGGTTCGGGGGTATCTGCTCAACCGCAGCATCATGAACCATCGCCACCCCTGGGGTTGGAAGGATCCCCGCAATACGTTCACGTTGCCGCTATGGTTGCGGCTGTTTCCCCGGGCAAAGGTGGTGTGTATCGAGCGTCACGGCGTGGACGTGGCGCAAAGTCTCGTCACCAGAGAGGCGCACAGTGAAGTCCGGGCGCGTGGGAAATATCGTCGGTACAAGTACCTGACGTGGATCCGGCCCAAACGTGGAGGCTTCATGGAGTCCGCGCGATGCGCCACGCTGGATGGCGCCTTTTCACTCTGGCAGGAGTATCAGGCCGAGGTTGATCGCCTTGCCGACAAAGTACCCGCAGACCGGATCGTCCGTGTGCGTTACGAGAGCTTGTTGGCCGCTCCGGAAACGTCACTGCGGAAGCTCGCGGATTTCTGCGGGCTGGCTGCCGAGCCGGAAGCCGTCGAGAAGGCGTGTCGTGGAGTCAATGCCGGCCGGGCGTTTGCATACGCGGCGGATCCCGAACTGGTGGCATTCGCCAGGTCAAAGGCGGACGTGCTCGCTGCGTGCGGTTACTCCTTGGCATCGGCTCGCGGCGGCGGTTTGCGCGACGAAAATTCGTAGTATTCCCGGAGATAATGACTTGACGCGATTTCTCGATGTGGTGCTGGCTTTGATCGGGCTTGTCGTCGGCCTGCCCGTGTTGCTCGTCTTGGTGATCGTGGGCTGGCTCGATACCGGTTCGCCGATCTTCCGACAGGAGCGGGTAGGGCGGCACCGTCGGCCGTTCACCCTGGTCAAGTTCCGCACCATGAAACCGGGGACAGCTTCCCGGGCCACCCACCTGACCGATGCCGAAGCCATCACGCGCTTCGGACGGTTTCTTCGCCATACCAAGCTCGACGAGCTGCCCCAGCTATGGAACGTGCTGAAGGGGGAGATGAGTCTGGTCGGGCCGCGCCCGTGTCTGCCTGTCCAGGAGGAACTGATCGCAGCAAGGGATGCGCGGGGCGTTTTTGCAGTGCGGCCCGGAATAACCGGGCTTGCGCAGGTCCAGGGTGTCGATATGTCGGATCCCGAGCGACTGGCCGAACTGGATCAGGAGATGATTCGCAGCCTTACGTTGCGTGACTATTTCCGCTACCTCTTTCTGACCGTGACCGGCAAGGGCGCGGGCGACCGGGTGCGTCCGTCCTCCTGATCCCGTGTAGAGCCCGGCCGTAAAGAGGGCGCGCCGCCGTCTGAGATGGCAGACTATGAACCTTTGGCGCGTTGGGGACTCGCCGCCTTCCATACAATTACCAGCACGGAAGACCATCAGTGCCTTTCATCGCACGCATCAAGCACTTTCTTCGCGACCTGCCGTCCGTCTATAAGCGCGGATTGATGCTCGCCCTGGATCTCGGCCTGATCCCGTTCGCGCTCTGGGCGGCGCTGTCGCTCCGCTATGGCGAGCTCTTCACGGACATCAACCGCGCAGCGCTGGTGTTCATCGGCCTAGCGTTTTTCACCGTGCCCGTATTCGTCAAGCTGGGCCTATACCGCGCGGTAATGCGCTATCTCGGCTGGCGCGCCATCGAGCAGATCGGCATCGGCGTGCTCACCTCGACCGGCATCCTGCTGGCGATCATGTTCCTCTATCCGCAGGCCGGGCTGCCGCGCTCGACCTTCATCATCTACGGATTGGTGCTGTTCCTTCTGGTCGCCGGGTCACGATTCGCGGCCCGGCGTTTGTTGGGCGTGATACCCGCCCGGGGGAAACGCGAGCGGGTCGCGGTATACGGAGCCGGCGCAGGCGGTCGCCAGGTCGCCGAAATGTTGCACCAGGGCCCCGACTACGAACCGGTCGCGTTCCTCGACGACGCGGCTGACCTGCAGGGCAGGGAGATCAACGGCCTGCGGGTGCTGTCACCGGACATCCGTGATCTGACCCCGCGCCTGCAACGCCTCGGTGTCGAGTCGATCCTGCTGTCGATTCCGTCGGCATCGGCGTCGGCTCGCCGGGCGATCCTGGCCCGGCTCGAGCCGCTTCCCTTCCA
>NZ_LRFH01000017.1 GCF_001641825.1 Guyparkeria sp. WRN-7
CCATCAACGACATCCTCGCCGGCAAGGCGACGCTCGACCAGATCCAGGAGATCGATATCGAGGACCTGCTGGGGCGGGAACCGGTGGCTCCGGATGTCGAGCTGATGCACCGCTGCATTACCGACAAGACGGTACTGGTGACCGGGGCGGGCGGGTCGATCGGCTCGGAGCTGTGCCGGCAGGTGATCGCGCAGGGTGCCAAACGATTGATCCTGTTCGAGGTTTCGGAGTTCGCGCTCTATCGGATCGACCAGGAACTGCGCGCTTTGCCGGGGGTGGCCAACGGTGAGATCGAGGTGATCGCGGCACTGGGCAGTGTGCTCGACGAACGTCGCCTGGCGAGGCTGTTCGACCGGTTTGCGGTCGACACGGTCTATCACGCGGCGGCCTACAAGCATGTGCCGCTGGTCGAACACAACCCGGTCGAGGGGCTGTCGAACAATGCGCTGGGTACCCTGATCGCGGCACGGCTCGCGGCGGCATCGAGCGTGTCCCATTTCGTTCTGATCTCCACCGACAAGGCGGTCCGGCCGACCAACATCATGGGCGCGAGCAAGCGTCTTGCCGAGATGGCGTTGCAGGCGCTCCAGCCAAACTCGCCCGACACCGTCTTCAGCATGGTGCGCTTCGGCAATGTGCTGGGATCCAGTGGCTCGGTCGTGCCGCTGTTCCGTCGGCAGATTGCCGACGGCGGGCCGATCACGGTCACGCACCCGGACATTACCCGTTACTTCATGACCATCCCGGAGGCCGTCGAGCTGGTCATCCAGGCGGGCAGCATGGCGCAGGGCGGGGACGTGTTCGTGCTCGACATGGGCGAGCCGGTCAAGATTGCCCAGCTTGCCCGTCGCATGGTGCACCTCAGTGGCCTCGAGGTGCGTGACGAGCGCAATCCGGACGGCGATGTCGAGATCGTCTATACCGGCCTGCGCCCGGGCGAAAAGCTGTTCGAGGAACTGTTGATCGGGGAGGCGGTAAGCGGCACCGCCCATCCGCGCATATTGCGCGCCAGCGAGGATTGTCTGCCCTGGAGCGTGTTCGAGAAACGCCTGGCTCGCTTGCGCAAGGACATGGACCGTTTCGACCTTCCGGCGGTGCGCACTCACCTCGCCGATGTCGTGAGTGGTTACGAGCCTCACCATCGCATCGAGGATCACTGCTGGCAGGACGAGCCGAGCTGATTCCGCCAACCGTGACGGGCCACGGTTGCCCGTGGGGCGCGATTCGCCGCGTGGCACGCGTGCAAATCCGGTGCACGGTACAATGCCTCGTTTCTCCTCTTGTTCACGGACGACCCTGATTCATGCCTTTCCTGCCCAAAAATGACGCTCGGATGCCTTCGGACTGGGACGGCTGGACGTGGGGTATCGTCACACTCTTCTCACTGACGATCTTCGCCTTGCCGTTCGGGCGGAGCGTCAATGCCCCGCTGGCTCTCCTGGCGCTCCTGGCCATCTGGCTGCTCGCGACCCGCGGGAAGGAAATCATCGGCCGACCAGCGATACGCTGGCTGCTTGTCCTGCTGACCGCGATCTGGCTGCCCCAGCTGCTGGCGCTTGCCGGGGCGGCGAATTTCGAGCGGGCATCGAACACGGCCGCCTACTACCCGTTTTACGCGCTGGCCGCATTGCCGGTGATCTGGGCCGCTTATCGGCATGACATCACGCCCTTTCTGCTGAACGTGGTGCTGGGCGTGTGTCTTGTCTGGGCGATCGATGGGCTGATCCAGTTCTTCCTCGGCTCGAATCTGTTCGGTTTTCCGTACAACGAGCGGCGACTGACCGGGATGTTCCACCCCAATCTGACCATGGGCGTGGTGATGGCGCAGTTGCTGCCGCTCGTACTGGAGGCCGTTCGGCGCCTCATGCACCGTCGTCTGGTCTGGGGGCTCACGCTTCTGCCGATCCTGATGACGATCGTGTTGACCGGCTCGCGGTCCGCCATGCTGGTCATGGGCCTTGCCGTGCTCGCCTATGGCGGGCTTGTCGTCTGGCGGTATCGGGTGCGCTGGCAGTGGATGCTCGCGGCATTGCTCGGTCTCGTGCTTGCCATCAGCGCCGTCCTGACGGTCTCCCCGCAGACCCGAGATCGGGTGATGGTCACCGCCAAGGTGTTCGATTTTGACCGCGAGGCATTCAATGCGGCGACGGCCATGCGGGGGGATGTCTGGACTGCCGGTTGGCAGCTGGCCCAGGATGACCCCTGGCTGGGCGTGGGCGTGCGCGGTTTCGAGGCGCTGGCGGTCGATCGTGGATACAGCGAGGTCCGCTACACGCATCTTCATCTGTTTGCTCTGGACGTGCAGGTCAGCACCGGCCTGATCGGCCTGTCGGCCTATCTGCTTGGCTACGTGCTTTTTCTTGTGTTCCTGTGGCGATATGGCGGGCGGGACATGATTGCCGGAGCCGGCGCTCTCGCTGTCGGGCTGGCGCTCTGGCCGCTGAATACCCATTTTGGCTTCTATGCCTCGTACACACTCGCGGTCGTCTGGCCCGTCATCGGCCTTGCGACCGCGCTTGTGGTGGCCGGAGAGCGACATAGGGCGATCGTGAACTCATCGTTGGGTGCTGGTACTGGCGCCGATTGACCCAGTCCACTGCTGGGTTTTTGCATCTAGCCCCGCCAGAGAGCGCCATCGCCTGCTATCCTTTGGTCAGATTTGCACCTCCCGGCTCCGGTCGGGAGGCCGTCTTTTTGTTGAGCAACCAAGAAGGAGATCTCGATATGGCTTTCCAACTGCCTGATCTGCCGTACGGCTACGGTGACCTGGAGAAGTCCATCGACGCACAGACGATGGAACTGCACCACTCCAAGCACCACAACACCTACGTCACCAAGCTGAACGACGCCATCAAGGACACCGAGTGGGACGACAAGCCCATCGACGAGATCATGGCGAACATCTCCAAGCTGCCGACTGCCGTGCGCAATAACGGTGGCGGTCACTTCAACCACGACATGTTCTGGAAGATGATGTCGCCGAACGGTGGCGGTAAGCCGAGCGGTGTGCTGGCGGACGACATCGCCTCGACCTTCGGCTCGTTCGATGACTTCGTCGAGAAGTTCAACAATGCCGCACTTACCCGTTTCGGCTCCGGCTGGGCATGGCTGGTGGTCGATGGCAGCGGCAATCTGCAGGTCACCTCCACGCCGAACCAGGACAACCCGGCCATGGACATCGCCGAGGTCAAGGGCAGCCCGATCCTGGGCCTGGACGTCTGGGAGCATGCCTACTACCTGCGTTACCAGAACCGCCGTCCGGACTACGTCAACGCCTTCTGGGACGTGGTCAACTGGGACGAGGTGGTCAAGCGCTACGACGCGGCCAAGTAAGCCGTCTCACCGCCGCAACGAGAAAAGCCGGGCTTGCGCCCGGCTTTTTTTATGCCGGACTCGTGGTTTCCGGCACAAAAAAACCGCCCCGAAGGGCGGTTCTGTTCGAAGCGGTCGTGGCTTAGAACTTGTAGGTGTAACCCACGGTTGCCTCGTACTGCTTCATGCGGATGGTGAGGTCCTGGGTCGTGGTGCCACCACTGAGCTGGGTCAGGAGCGGGTTGGAGCCGTTGACCTCGACCTCGGGGGCGTACATGAATGCACCGTGCAGCTCGTGGTTCTTGTTGAACGCGTAGCTGAAGCCGGCGGTGTAGTGGTTCTCGACCACGCCCGGAGCGATGGTGTTGAACAGCGCGTCTTCCGAGCTGATCGGGTTGTCGCCACGGTTCCAGCCGGCGCGCAGCTGCAGCTGCGGAGTGGCTTGCCACTGAACGCCCAGCTTGAATACGTCGACATCGCTCCAGCCGAAGCCGGCGCCATCTTCGCCGCCCAGACACTTGCTGGTGTCGCCGCCCATGCACATGAACAGGTATTCATTGGACGGGTTGGAAATCGCCTTCACGCCGTCGTAGTTGATGCGCTGGTAGTCGAAGGTGACGGTGACGTCCTCGTGCACGTCGGCCGCGATGCCGAGAGTCCAGGTGGCCGGGATGTCGAAGTCGCCACCCTCGGCAAACAGGCCGGAGTACTTGTCGAATTCGTCGGTGTCGATCTCGGACTGGTAGCTGGCTGCCAGGGCGATCTTGTCGGTCGGCTTGAAGGTGACGCCGATCTTGCCGCCGTAGCCCCAGACCTTGTCGTGACCGTTGTTGGTCATGTTGGCCGGGTCAACAGTGAACGGCGGCAGCGGGTAGGCCTGTGCGACCGGGCCGGTGCCGTTGAAGTTGCCCAGGCCCTTGGCCTTGAACTTCTGACGGGCGATGACGGCGCTGATGCCGACAGTCAGCTTGTCTTCCATGAACTGACGGGAGTAGGTCGGCGTGATGAACAGCTGCTCGAGGTTCACGCCGGCAGGGCCGTCACCGTAGGGGCCGTCGGCCGGGACGCCCGGGAAGCCCAGGTAGTTGCCGGAAATCGCCGGGAAGTCGGTGTTCATGCCACCGTTGCCGTAGACCGCGATACCGATGCTGTCGTCCTCGGTGAGGGCGTAGCTCATGCCCAGGCTCGGGATGTAGAACGCTTCACGGTCACTGTCGCCTTCGCCGGACAGAGTGCCTGCCGGGCTGGTGGTTTCGAACTCGTAACCACGAACCGGCTTGAACCACGAGACGTCGAAGTGAACCTGATCGCTCACGTCCGCGAGGGCGGCCGGGTTGCTGGCGATTGCCATGACGTTGTCGTTGGCGAAGGCAACGCCGCCGCCTGCCATGCCCATGCTCTTCACGCCGTAGCCGTGCGAGAAGTAGCCGTTGGTGGCGTGGGCGGTGCCGGCGGCGAGAGTCGCGCCGGTGATGGCTGCTGCTAGCAGGGTCCTTTTGAAGGTCATTCCTCTTTCCTCTCCTGTCGTCAATTCCATTGCCTGAAATCGTTGTTGTTTAAATCCATGTCGCCGACAGTCCTGTCGGCATGCAGAGCACGTTGATCGGGCCTGGCTATTTCCTTGCCAAGGCAATCCTTGCGGCCGTCTGCATCGGCCCGCCCGGATCAGCGACGATGATCAACGTATCAGAACCCGTTAATTTTCCCATTCAAAAACATTAAGTGATGATTAAAAAACCTAGTGCCGAGCTGGGAGAGTGATTTCCATATATTAGAGGTCGCTTAATCAGAGTCATTGGTGCATAGGTAAGCTGCTGAATATGCAGTGGTAGTTAGGTATTTTCCGTGGCATTCACGATTCGCGGGGTGGTTTTCTGCAAAACCGTGAATCCTTGAACGACGTGCCTGCAAGAAAAATTCGCAGAGTCGGCTCCATTGTGGCGGACCGCATTGGCGCCCAACGGGCGACGTGGAGCGTGAGGGGGGCGCAACCGGTGAAACGTCGTGATGAGCCGGCGACGTCAAGAGCGCCAACTTGGCGGCCAGCCGGTGTAGGCGGGCCTGCTGCACGGCCGTCTGTGCGATACCGGAACACGTTCGTGGGGCGAATTGCGCTAGGGTTCTCCAGAGGGATCTCATTTTCTCGGATCGAAGCGTGGAGGAACGGATGAAGTTGATGACCTGTTCGATCGATGGTCGGCAACGGATCGCCATGTACGTCGGGGGCGCGACCGTGGCCGACCTGGCTGCGACAACGGATTGTTTTCCCGAATCGATGGTGGCGTTGATCGAGCAGTGGGACGACTGGAAGGGCTCGATCGAGAGTCTGGCCGAGCAGGCGCCACGACGATCTTTGTCGGATGTTCGCGTCGAGGCACCTGTTCCTGTGCCCAAGCGCGATATCTTCTGTGTCGGCAAGAACTACGCGGATCACGTCAACGAAGTGAAAGCGCTTGGCTACGGCTCCATCCCGAGCCACCCGATCGTCTTTTCCAAGGCAACCACGACGGTCAATCGTCCGGATGGCCTGGTGGATCTGTCCGCCGACCCAACCGAGACCACGGACTACGAGGGCGAGCTCGCCGTGGTGATCGGCAAGGGCGGGCGTTATATCGACGAGCGCGATGCCCGTGATCACGTCTTCGGCTACACGCTGATCAACGATGTTTCCGCGCGTGACCTGCAAGGACGTCACGTGCAGTGGTTCCTCGCCAAGAGCATTGACGGCTATGCCCCCATGGGGCCGGTGATCCTCACCGAGGAGGCGGCCGGGAATGTGCGCGACTGGCGGCTGCAGACCCGCGTCAACGGCGAGTTGCGTCAGGACGCCTCGCTCGACCAGATGATCTTTTCCGTGCCCGAGATCATCGCGACGATCTCCCGCTACGTCACGCTGCAGCCGGGGGACATCATCGCCACCGGCACACCTGCCGGGGTCGGGGCAGGGCACGAGCCGCCGGTCTACCTCAAGCCGGGCGACGAGGTGCGGGTCTCGATCGAGGCAATCGGTGAACTGGTGAGCCGCTTCGTCTGAGAGGTGGCGGGTGCCGCCAACGCTCCTAGAGCTCGATCATTTCGCCCTGTTCGGGCATCAGCACCTCGGTGCCGTGCAGGGTCTCGCCAAAGGCCGCCATCACCTCTTCCTCGCCGTGGACCAGGATGGTCCGGTCCGGCTTGATCGCGCCATGCCACGCGAGCAGTTCGTCGCGATCGGCGTGGGCGGAGAAGCCGTTGATGGTGTGCAGTTGTGCCTTGATGGGGATGTCGTCGCCGAACAGGCGGATGCGCTCGGCCCCGTCGATCAGGTGCCGTGCAAACGTGCCCGGTGCGGCCCAGCCGACGAAGATCACGCTCGCCTCGCGTCGCCACAGGTTGTGGCGCAGGTGGTGGCGTACGCGCCCGCCGGTACACATGCCGGACCCCGCCATGATCACCGCGCCGCCACTCAGGCGATTGAGGGCCATCGAATCGGCGGTCTCGCGGGTGAAGTGCACGCCGGGCAGCCAGAACGGGTCGTCGCCGCGCTCGAATAGGGCGCAGGCATCCTCGTCGTAGCACTCGGGGTGGTGGCGGAATATCTCGGTGGCCGAGATGGCCATCGGCGAATCGAGAAATACCGGCAGGGTGCGGGGGATGATGCCCTGTTCCACGCCTTCGCGCAGGTGATAGAGGAGCTCCTGGGCCCGCTCGAGCGCGAACGTGGGGATGATCACGTTGCCGCCACGCGCCATGGTCTCGTTGATGATGTCGTACATCTCCTGGACCGACGGGGCGAGCGGCTTGTGATCGCGGTCGCCATAGGTGGTCTCCATCACCACGGTTTCGGCCGGCGGTGGCGGTACCGGGTCGCGCAGGATAGGGCGATTGCTGCTGCCGATGTCGCCCGAGAAGATGATCGCCTTTTCGTCCGCGCCATCGCGGTAGGTCAGGCGGATGCTGGCTGAGCCGAGGATGTGGCCGGCATCGTAGAAGGTCGCCGTCACACCGGGCGCCAGTTCCAGTTCGCGCTCGTAATGCGCCTTGCGACCGAAAAGATCCATGGTGTTGAGGGCATCGAGTTCGCCATAGAGCGGTTCAAGCGGCTTCTTGCCGCGCCGTTTGGCCTTGCGCGCATGCCGTTCGGCCTCTTCTTCCTGAAGATGGGCCGCGTCCAGCAACACCACGCGGGCGAGTTCTCTAGTGGCCGGGGTGGCGATGATCTCGCCCTCGAAGCCGCGCTTGACCAGCAACGGGATGCGACCGCAGTGGTCGAGGTGGGCGTGGGTGAGCAGGAGGAGGTCGATCTCGGCGGGATCGAAACCGAACGGCGCGGTGTTTTCCTCGTCGATCTCGTGGCCGCCCTGGAACAGCCCGCAGTCGACAAGCACCTTGAGCCCGTCGAGCTCCAGCAAGTGGCAGGAGCCGGTCACGCCCCGGTTCGCACCGTGAAAGGACAAGCGCATCATGGTCGACCTCCCTGGCCGTCGCCGCATCGGTTGATGCCTCTATTCAAGCACGTAAACGTGCTCGTTGTTGCTGCGCCTGAAACGAAAAAAGGCGACACCTGGATGTCGCCTTCAATCGTCGAGTCGGTTCTGGTGCCGAGGGTCGGACTCGAACCGACACGGGTTTTACCCCGGCGGATTTTGAATCCGCTGCGTCTACCAATTCCGCCACCCCGGCAGGGAGGCGAAAGGTAGCGCACCTGTGGTACAAAGGCAAGATGCCGGGCGACCTCGGATGGCGCCGGCAAGCCGACTCAAGCTCATTCGATGACCCCGACCGCTCGGGGTCGTCTCGTCAAGGAACCGTCAATCGATGTGGACCCTCGGGGACCTTTTCATCCTGATCCTGGTGATCGCCGCCGTGGGCATCTGGGTGCGGCACGATCGCTTTCGACGCCGCGCCCTGGCCCTGGCCCGACAGGCGACCGACAAGGCCGACGTTCAGCTGCTCGATCAGACGGTCAGCCTGCGTCGCGTCGGCCTGGCGCGCGATGACCGGGGATGGCCGCACTTGACCCGTCGGTTCGGTTTCGAATTCTCCAAGAGCGGTTACGACCGCTTTCGCGGGCATGTCGATTTTGCGGGCGACCGGCTGGCCGACCTCGAGCTGGACCTGGGCGACCCGCACTGGCGTCACGAACGCGACTGATCGGTGACGGTGATGGCCTGGAACGAACTGGACCGCCGACGGGCGGAGCGGCAGGTGGCGGACTTCGTCGAGTCGAGGCGTCCGCCGGTCGCCCTGCGCGAGCAGCTGGATATCGGCTATCGGCTGGACGGTCGCGAGATCGAGCTGTTCGAGTTCCGTCGTTCGATGCGCGGGCACCGGATCGAGGAGGATTTCGCCCGGCTTGTTTACGTGATGTCGCGCTCGGTGTGGAAGCTCTACTGGAAACCGTCAGGCGCGCGCTGGCGGCGCTATTCCCCGATGCCGGAAGCGGCGCGGCTCGAGGCTTTGCTGCAGGAAATCGACGAGGATCCGAACGCCTGTTTCTTTGGCTAAGGGCCCGTTCGCATGTGGTAAACAAGAAAGGCCGTCCCGGAGGACGGCCTTTTTCGTTGTTCGGTGGCGACTATCAGCGCCGATCGAACTTGCGCTTGGGCGGACGCCCCTTGCCCGGGTGGCCGCCGGGGCGCGGCCGGCGGCGCGGTCGTCCTGCCGGTGCCGGGCCCATGTTCTGCAGGGCCAGCTTGATGCCGAACAGGTGGATGTTCGAAAGCTGCTGGATCAGGCGATCCGGCATGCCCGCCGGCAGGTCGACGAAGGTGTGATCGGACTCGATCTCGATCGCGCCGATCTGCTTGCCGTGGATGCCACCCTCGTTGGTCAGTGCGCCGACGATGTTGCCCGGCGAAACGCCGTGCTCGCGGCCGACGCTGATGCGATAGCGGACCTTGTCGGAATCGTCGCGCGGTCCTCGCTCGCCGCGGTCCCGCTCGCGCATGGCCGGCGGCGGGGTCATCTCCTTGATCTGCTCGGCAATGACCGGACGGTCCTTCTGCAGCAGGAAGGCGAGCGCACCGGCGACCTCGGCCATCTCGATGTCGTGCTCGTTCTGGTACTCGTTGAGCAGCTCGACGAACGGCGTCAGGTCCTCGGCCTCGCGTACCGCGGTGATCTGGTCCTTGAGCTGCGCGCTGCGACGGCTGGCGATGTCGGTCGCGCTCGGCAGACGCATCTGCTCGATCGGCTGGCGCGTGGCCCGCTCGATCGCCTTGAGCATGCGCTTCTCGCGCGGGGTGACGAACAGGATCGCCTCGCCCGAGCGACCGGCACGGCCGGTCCGGCCGATGCGGTGGACGTAGGCCTCGGTGTCGTAGGGGATGTCGTAGTTGATCACGTGGCTGATGCGGGGCACGTCGAGGCCGCGGGCGGCCACGTCGGTGGCCACGACCAGGTCGAGCTGGCCGTTCTTGAGCTTGTCGACGGTCTTCTCGCGCTCGGCCTGACCCATCTCGCCCGACAGGGCTGCGGCGGAGTAGCCGCGCGCGGCGAGGCGCTCGGCCAGCTCGTTGGTGGCCTGACGGGTGCGGACGAAGATGATGCCGGCATCGAAATCCTCAACCTCGAGGATGCGGGTCAGCGCGTCGGGCTTGTGCATGCCCGAGACCGGCCAGAAGCGCTGGCGGATCGACGAGACGGTGCTGGTGGTCGCCTTGATCTTGATCTCCTGCGGCTCACGCAGGTGACGCTGGGCGATCCGGCGGATCGGCTCGGGCATGGTGGCGGAGAACAGCGCCACCTGGCGCTCCGGCGGCACCTCGGCAAGGATGGCGTCAACATCGTCGATGAAGCCCATCCGCAGCATCTCGTCGGCCTCGTCGAGGACGACCATGCGGATCTGGTCGAACTGCAGCGTGCCGCGGCGCAGGTGGTCCTGGATCCGGCCGGGTGTGCCGACGACCACGTGCACGCCGCGGTCGAGCAGCTTGCGCTGCTGGAACATCGCCTGGCCGCCGTAGATCGGCGCGATGTGGAAGTCGGGCAGGTGGCGGGCGTAGTTGGCCATCGCCTCGGCGACCTGGATTGCCAGCTCCCGGGTCGGAGCCAGCACCAGCATCTGCGGGGCGCGGATCGAGGTGTCGATGCGGCTCAAGAGCGGCAGCGAGAACGCGGCGGTCTTGCCGGTGCCGGTCTGGGCCATGCCGATCAGGTCACGGCCTTCCAGCAGCGGCGGAATGCTCTGTGCCTGGATCGGGGAGGGGGTTTCGTAGCCGACGTCCTGGATGGCCTGCTGGATGGCAGGGTTCAGACCAAGATCGGCAAAGCGGACCGAGGCTTGCTCGGCGGCGGGAGTATCGGACATGGGATGCTCACAATGGGCGGCAGGTGCCGCGGGGAACTGGCGGGCGCGGGGCCCTCACACATCAAGAGCGGATCCCGAGTTGTCCGGGGGCTCTTCACTGGCGGGCTCGTGGCTCGGCGGAATCCGGGGGCGCGATTTGGCCGTCGAGGCCGTGCGGTAGTCCCGGGTAGCCGGGCATCATACCCCGGCTGGCCCGTAATGTCCCGGTTTTTTGCGTACTGCCGTCCGGGATCGGGTCCTGCCGGTCGGGGTGCTGCTATGTTGGGGAGGCGTGGTGCCGCTTGCGGCGCCCGGGACCACACAGGAGCTCGTGATGCCCAATGGACTCGACCCGTTCCCCTTTCCGGGGAGGCGAATGATCGCGCACTCGGGGTGCATGGCCCTGAACGCAAGGCGGTTGATCGCCGGCATGACCGTCCTGTTGCTGGCAATCGCGCTCGTCTCGCCAATCGAGGCAGCGCCGGCCGGTGCGCTGTCCTCCGGGGCTGCGCAGGAATCGGTGAGCAAAGAACAAGGCGAGTCGCCACCCAAGCCCGACCTGGACTCCCGCTTGTATGGACCGGATGGGGAATTGCGTCGGGCGGCGATCGGCGATCTCGGCAATCCGCGCGGAACGTTGACGAACCTTCTCGTGGCTGCTGGCGGCGGGGATTATCAACAGGCGGCCAAGTCCCTGCAGTTGCCCGGTGACATGAGTCACACCGAGGCCGCTGACATCGCCGGCAAGCTCACCTACGTGCTGCGGCAGCGGCTCAAGCTTCGAGAGAATGTGTTGCCGGACGAGTCCGACGGGCTTCGCGAGGCGGAGCGCGAGGAGGGGCGGGCGCCACGCCAGTCGATCCTGTTGAGTGCGTTCGAAGTCGATGGCGAAGAAATCCCCGTTCGGCTGGTGCGAACGACCACGGATGACCAGGTCCGCTGGCTGGTCGATGCACAGACCGTGCAGGGCACCGAGCTTTTGTATGACAACACCGGCATGGGTCGGATCGTCTCGGTGTTCCCCTTCTACCGGGTGAAGTACGAGCTGCTCGGCACGGGGGCGTTTCGACTGGCGTTGGCGGGGGCGGCGCTCATGGCCAGCGTGCTTTTGGCGCTGCTGATCCGGCGTGCGGGTTTGCGACTGACCGGGCGCCTCCTGCCCAGCCATGTGGTCAAGAACTGGTTGCCGTTTCTGCAGCGCTATATCGGCCGAGGCTTTCTGTCGTTGGTCTTCTTTCTCCTGCTTGGGTCGGTCTTCCGCCCGGTGATCCTGTTGCCGCCGCAGTGGAACGATCTGTTCGACTCGCTGGTGTTCGTCGGCGTGGTCGCCTCGATCACCTGGCTGCTGATCAATGTGGTGCGGATGTATCTCTCCGCCTACGGGAAGCGCAAGCTGCGGCGGTTGGAGGACAAGAGCGTGTTCCTGGCGCGCACCTACCACACCAAGATGACGGTGCTCAGCCGGTCGCTGATCGGCGTGATCTTCTTCATCGGTGCCGTCGTGGCCCTCTCGACGTTCGACTGGTTCGCCTCCCTGGGGCTCTCGCTGCTCGCCTCGGCCGGTCTGATCAGTGTGGTGATCGGCATCGGCGCGCAGCGCACGATCGCCAACCTGTTCGCCGGACTTCAGGTGGCGCTGACCCAGCCGATGCGCATCGGCGACATGGTGATATTCAAGGGGGAGTGGGGCTACATCGAGAACATCACTTACACCTACGTGGTGATACGCATCTGGGACCTGCGCCGCCTGACCGTGCCGACCACCATGCTGATCGACGAGCCGGTCTACAACTACTCGTATGCCGACGAGGAGGGCGACCTGAACATCTACGGCGAGGTGTATCTCTATCTCGATTACACCGTGCCCATCGAGCGCCTGCGTGAAAAGCTGGCGGAGCTGGTGCGGGACGATGACAATCACGACGGCGAGGTTGCCAGCGTCCTGGTCACCGGGTGTCGTGACTGGACGATCGAAGTGCGGGCACTGGTCAGTGCGACCGACGGGCTCGCGGCGTGGTACCTGCGTTGCAAGGTGCGCGAGGGCCTGATCGCGTACCTGCAGGAGCTTGACGGCGGTCGGTATCTGCCGCGTTCGCGCGTGCTGCTGGAGCGCAGGTCGGACGAGGAGGTGTCGGAAGGCGACACGTCAATGGCCCCGTCGGACTCGCAGCAGCCGCTACGGTCCCAGGAGGAGGAGCAGGGTGTGGGCGAGCGCCCCGAGGACCTGGGCAGGAACGCCTGAGGGGAGTCACGAGTCGCGTGACGGCGGGGCGGACATAAAAAACCCGGCGATGACGCCGGGTCGCGGTGGCTGATTTGCCGTCGGGCAGTTACTCGCCCTTGTCCTGCTCGGCCTTGGCCGCGGCTTCCTCGAACAGCGGCTTGAGCTCGCCGCGCTCGTACATCTCGATGGTGATGTCCGCGCCGCCGATCAGCTCGCCGTTGACGTAGACCTGCGGGAAGGTCGGCCAGTCCTGGTAGCTCGGCAGGGCCTGCATGATTTCCGGGTCGGCCATGACGTTGACGTAGCCAAACGGCACGCCGCAGGCCTTCATCGCCTCCGCGGTGCGGCTGGAAAAGCCGCAGGTCGGAAATTGCGGGGTACCCTTCATGAAGATCAGGATCGGGTTTTCCTTGACGAACTGGTCGATGCGCTCGAGAGCATCCATGGTGATGGCCTCCAAATCGGTGTCGCTGGGAACGAAGTCTTTCGTTGGTCCATATAGGACCATATTGGTACCGATTTGACAAGGCGTCCGGCCCCGTATGGCTTTTATGGCCGGAGGCTCAGTCCGCCTCGTAGTGACGGACGTCGACGCGGTTGCGGCCGGCCTGCTTGGCGCGATACAGCGCACCGTCGGCCGCGTTGATGATTTCCTGCGGCGTGATGTGCTCGGGGTAGCCGGCCACGCCGGCGCTGAACTGGCAGTGGATGGTATCGCCCGCCTCGGTCGTGATGGCCGCCTCGGCGAACTGCTCGCGCAGCCGGTCGATCAGCTGGGCGGCGGCATCGACCGTGGTCGCGGGCAGGACGACCATGAACTCCTCGCCACCGTACCGACCCACGCCGTCATACTTGCGCAAGCGGGTGTTGAGCAGCGTCGAGAGTCGACGGATCACACGGTCGCCGCTGGGGTGGCCGTGCGTGTCGTTGATGTGCTTGAACTTGTCGATGTCGATCATGACGACCGAGAGCGGCTGTTCCTGACGGATCGCGCGGTCGAGCTCGCTGTCGACCCTTTCCGTGATGGCACGGTGATTCAACAGTCCGGTGAGGGAATCGGTTCGCCGCTCGGCGCGCGCCTGGCGGTAGCGCTGGGCGCGATAGCGCACCATGCGGATCAGGTCCTCGCCGGCGATCGACTTGTTGAGGAAATCGTCGCCGCCCTGAAGCTTGGCTTCCAGTCGGTGCTGGTCGCGCTCCTCGGTCGACATGAACAGGATCGGCACGTCGGACAGCTGCGGGTGCTCGCGGAAGATGCGCGCCAGGTCCACGCCATCCATCTCCGGCATGTACAGGTCGAGCAGCACCACGTCGGGTGCCTCGGAAAGCGCCGTGTCGAAGGCCGCCTCCGGACGGGTCTCGAACAGCAGGCGCACGTTGGCGCGGGCGAACTGCTTGCGCCAGTACATGCCGGCCGTGGCCATGTCGTCGACCAGCAGCACGGTGATCTGCTCGTCGTCGCATTCGTAGGCGCGTGCGCCGGAGAGCAGGCTGTTGAGGCGGGCCGAGTCGATCGGGTAGGTGATCACGTGGTCGATGCCGGCCCGGACCGCGGCTGCACGAATGGCGAAGTCGTCGCGCTGGCTGATCATCAGCGACTGCGCGCAGGACGACATCCGCTTCTTCAGTTCGCGAAGCCGTTCGAGCTCCCGCTGATGGTCGGCGCCGTTGGTGGCCAGGTAGATCAGCAGACCGGTGTGCTCCAGCAGGGCCGGATCCGGATTCTCGAGGTTGATCGGATGGGCGCCGAAACCGCTGCGTCGAAGCGAATCGTCCAGCAACTCGGGGACGTCGCGGCTGCCGGTGTACAGCGCGATGGCCTCGGGGGTCTCATCCTCGGTGCGCTCGAGATGATGCACCAGCCGGTCGAAGTAGCGGATCAACCGATTGAGCCGGGAGAGATCGGCGGAACCGCGCGTGTGCTCCTGGTCGATTTCCTGGTCGATGCGATTGAGGGCTCCGAGCAGCACGCGCAACTGCTGATGCCGGGCGCGCTGGATCAGTTCGCGCACCTGGTTCTGCAGGTCGGCGAGACGGGTCGCGCGTCGCGCTGTCGGGTCGTCGATGGTCGAGCGAAGCGAAGCGGCCGCCATGGGCCAGTCAGTCGGGCCGGTCTCCCGATCGCGGGGGTCCATCGTATCGGACTCTGACTGGGCATTCTCGGGCATGGTGGGCTCGTTCCGGTGAGTCGTTTCAGCAAATCCCTGAGCTCGACTCTACCGCAATCGATACCCAACCGATAGGCCGGCAATTTGATCGCACATAAGCATTTGCAGATATTCTGCAAGCAATTGCTTTTCTTATATTTGCCTGGGCGATTGGAACCGGATTGTTCAGTTGATTCCTTGTTCCTGCAGCCACAGCTCGAAGACCGCCAGGTGCCAGATCTTCGCTCCCTGCAGTCGGGTGAAATGCCGGTCGGGTTCGGCGAGAAGTTTGTCCACGTAGGCCGGTTCGAACAGTCCACGTGAGCGCGCAATATCCGAGGAGAGGATCTCGCGCATGAATTCCAGGAACGGTCCGCGCACGAACTTCAGCGCCGGTACCGGGAAGTAGCCCTTGGGGCGATCGATCACGGAGTCGGGAATCCGGCCCCGGGCAATGGACTTGAGAATCCCCTTGCCACCCTGAGACAGTTTCTGGTCCGCCGGCACCCGCATGGCCGTTTCGATCAGCTGGCTGTCGAGGAACGGTACCCGCGCTTCCAGTCCCCAGGCCATGGTCATGTTGTCGACCCGCTTGACCGGATCGTCGACGATCAGGGTGCTGGCATCGAACCCCAGAACCCGGTTGGCGAACGAACCCTGTCCGTTGCCGGCAAGCCCTCGCTTCACCAGCTCGCTGGTCGCGTCCGGGCCGCGAAAACGCTCGGTGACCATCGCCATCAGCTCCTCGTGGCTGCGGTCGAAATAGTAGGGCGCAAAGCGCTCGAGGTCGGAGCCCTCCGCCTCCGCCATCTTCGGGTACCAGAAGTAGCCGCCGAAGACTTCGTCCGCGCCCTGGCCGGACAGCACCACCTTGACCTCGCGCGCCACCTGCTCGGACAGGAGATAGAAGGCCACCGCGTCCTGGCCGAACATCGGCTCGTTCATCTCGCGCACCGCCTCGGGCAGGCGGGTGAGTACCTGCTCGTTGGGCACGTGGAAGCGGAAGTGCTCGGTCTGATAGCGCTCGGCGACCGGGTCGGCGTACTCGAACTCGCTGCCTTTCTCTTCCGGCTGATCCTCGAAGCCGATGGTGAAGGTCTTGGGCGTGACGCCGGCCTCGTGGGCCAGGGCGACGATCAGCGAGGAGTCGAGACCGCCGGAGAGCAGCACACCCACCGGGACGTCACTGATCGAGAGGCGCTTTTTCACCGCATCGAGCAGCCGCTGGTGGATGATTTCCGGCCACTCCTCGGCCGGGACGTCATGATCCTCGGCGGTATCGATCGACCAGTAGCGTTGCAGCTGGCGATTGCCGTTGCGGTCGATGCGCATCCAGTGCCCCGGCGGCAGCTTGTTCACGCCGCGGAAGATGGTGCGCGGCGCGGGCACCACCGCATGCAGGGTGAACTGGTGGTGCAGGGCGGCCGGATCGAAGGCGGTGTCGACGTTTCCTGCGGCGAGCAGGGCGGGGATGCTGGAGGCGAACCGCAAGGGGCCTTCGCCGACGGTGTGGTAGAGCGGCTTGATCCCCTGGCGGTCGCGGGCGAGAAAGAGCGACTCGTCGCGCATGTCCCAGATGGCGAAGGCGAACATGCCGTCGAGTCGTTCGACCGCCGCCGGCCCCCACTGGCGGAAGGCGGTCAGGATCACCTCGGTGTCACCGGTGGAGGCGAAGCGATGACCCAGGCCCTGCAATTCCTCGCGCAGGGCGGGGTGGTTGTAGATGGTGCCGTTGTAGACGATCGCCAGCCCGCGCTCGCGGTCGACCATCGGCTGGTGGCCGTGAAACGAGAGATCGAGGATCGACAGACGGCGGTGGCCGAAGGCCAGCGGGCCGTCCGAGAAGCTGCCCTCGTGGTCCGGCCCGCGGCGTTCCAGCCGACTCATCATCCGCCGTACCGCGGTCAGGTTGCCGTCACGATTGCCGGTTTCCAGCCATCCGCAAATGCCACACATCGATTCGTTCGCCTGTCGTCTGGGTGTTGGGGGAAGGGGAGTCTAGCGCACCCGCGCTTGCTAGAGGCCGATGATGCCGTACTCCGAGAGGCTCGCCTCCCAGTGACGCCAGTCGGGATAGGCCCGGTCCATCACGGCGTAGAAGCGGCGGTTGTGACCGCGCTCGATCAGATGCGCCAGCTCGTGGACGATGACCAGATCGATCGCCCCGACCGGCATGCGTACCAGCTCGAGGTTGAGCCAGATGCGGCACGCGCCGATGTTGCAGGTGCCCCAGCGAGACCTCATCCGCCGTATCCGCGTCTCGGGACGGGGCAGGCCCATGTGATCCGCCCACTGCGGCACGCGAGTGTCGAGCAGCGTCTGAAGCCGGCGACGACAATCCCGGCGCAGGAGATCACGGGCCTTGTCGGTGTAGGCGCAGCGGATGCGGATCGTCCCGTCACCCCGCGTCACCGTTCCGCCACGTGTACCGTCGGTCGCCTCATGGATCAGCGCATGCGCCTCGCCCAGCAGGTGTAGCTGGTCGGGCAGGCGGTCGCCGGTCACCATCGGGGGGCGCTGTGCCAGGCGGTGGCGCTGGCGGTCGATCCAGTCGGCGCGGGCCGTGACGAATGCCCGGATGGCCCGATCGGAGGTACGGCGCGGGGCGTTTACCCGCAGGGCGCCGTCGCCGGGATCGAGTCGCAGGTAGAGGTGCCGGATCGCCTTGCGCTGCACACGGATCTCGCCCAGCGGGTGGTCGAGATGGCTGACAAGTGTCTTGGCCGATCGGTTGGGGAGCAGGCGTTTCATCGTGGGACAAGTCTACCGGAGCGTGATGGCCGGAACGGCAAGGTTCTATGCTGGTCCCAGGTTCATTTCATCAAGATCACGCGTTTCACCCATGCTGAAGACACTGCAATCCCTGTTCTTTCCCGACCAACCGGCCACCGAGGAGGCCCTCGAGACCCGGGTCGATGCCGCGGTGGCCATCCTGCTGATGGAGGTGGCTCGGGCCGACTTCGATGTCGCCGAGGAGGAGCTCGACGTGATTCGTCGCACCCTTGTCGACGATTTCGGCATGGAGGAGGCGGCGGCGGACGAACTGGTCCACCGGGCCGCCGCGGAGGTGGACGACTCGACTGGATTCTTCCCCTTCGTCCGGCTGCTCAACGAACGCCTTGATCAAACGCAGAAACGCCAGGTGATCGAGACACTCTGGCGTGTGGCCTATGCCGATGCCGGCAAGCATCACCTGGAAGAGTCGGTCATCCGCCAGATCGCCGACCTGCTGTACGTGCCGCACAGCGAGTTCATCCGCGCCCGCGTGCGTGCCGAGGAGGCGAGCGCCTCTTCCTGACGGGCACAAAAAAGCCCCGCGGAAAGCGGGGCTCGGTAACAGGCGTAATACGTGATCAGGTGCGGAACTGATCGACCAGTGCCTGAAGCTGGGAGGCCAGTCGGGCCAGTTCCTTGCTGGCCGTGGAGGTCTGCTCGCCACCCTCGGCGGTCTGAGCCGCCGCCTCGTTGATGTTCGAGACGTTGCGGTTGATCTCCTCGGCCACCTGACCCTGTTCCTCCGCCGCCGAGGCGATCTGGTGGTTCATGTCGGTGATCGTCTCGATCGCGCGGGTGATGGTGATCAGGGACTGACCGGCCTCGCGGGCCTGATCCGCGGTCTTGCGGGCATGTTCCTGGCTGCTCTGCATGGCGCCGACCGCCTGCTTCGAGCCGCCCTGGATGCTCTCGACCATCTCGCGGATCTCCTGGGTGGAGGCCTGCGTCTTGCTCGCCAGCGAGCGTACCTCTTCGGCGACCACCGCGAAGCCCCGGCCGTGTTCGCCGGCGCGGGCCGCCTCGATGGCCGCGTTGAGTGCCAGCAGGTTGGTCTGCTCGGCGATCTCGCGGATCACGTCGACCACGGTGCTGATCTTCTCGCTCGCGGTCTCGAGGTTGCCGATGATCGTGCCGGCTTCCTCGATCTCGTCGGCCAGCGCCGCGACGTGGTCGATGGTCTGGTCGACCACACGCTGACCGTCCTTGGCCTCCTCGTCGGCGTTCTGCGCCGCATCGGCGGCGCCCGAGGCGTTCTGGGCGATGTCCTGGACCGTGCTGGTCATCTCGTTCATCGCGGAGGCGACCATTTCGGTCTCCTGGCGCTGTTTCTGGACGCCCTGGTTGGTGTCCGCGGTGATCTGCGACAGCTCCTCGGCGGAGGCCGACAGCTGGCCGGTCGAGTTGGCCACCTCGTGGATCGAATCACGCATCTTGCCGGCGAAGCGGTTGAAGGCGGCGGAGAGATCGGCGATCTCGTCGCGGCCGCTTTCGTCGAGGCGCTGGGTCAGGTCACCGTCACCCTTGGAGATGTCGTCCATGGCCTGGACCGTGTAGCGCAGCGGGCGGGTGATGCTGCGGGTGATCAGCAGGCCGATCAATGCGGCGATGGCAATGGCCACGGCCATGACCAGGATCACCTTGTTGCGGGCATCGGCAAGCCGGGCGACGTAGTCGCTTCGATCCAGGGTCACGGCGAGCACGCCGATCGGGTTGCCGGAGAAATCCGCCACGGTATGGGCGTAGGTGACCGTCGGCGTTTCGCCGATGGTGTGCTCCCAGATCGTGGTCTCGTTCCGAGCTGAGGTCAGCTGTTCCGCGCCGAGTGCGCCCGGCTGTTCGAGGGTCGAGCCGAATGCCTCGAAGGCGCCGTCGGCGGGCAGATACAGGCCGATGTCGACGCCGTAGTTTTCCTTGAACTTGTCGAAGAACGGCTGGCCGAAGCTCATTCCGAACTCGACGCTACCCTGGTGCTCGCCCTGATGGCTGATCGGCGAGATGCCGCGCATGCCGAGACCGGCCACGCCGCGTTCCAGGCCGCGGACCCGCTCCTGGCGGTTGTTGGTGGCCAGCACCGTCTTGCGGAAACCGGAGAGGTCATCGCCGAACTTGCCGGGCTTGTGGACGCGGAAGAACGACACCGCCGGCGGCAGATGGAAATGGAACTGGCGTGCGCCGAAGTCGTCCCGCAGCGTCGGGTAGATCGGCTGGGTCATCTCGGCGAGCCGCTCGCGATTGCGTTCGGCCATGGCCTGTCCGACGTCCGGGATCTTGGCGATGGCCACGCTCATGGCCTCGGCCAGTCGGCCCTCCGCGCGGATCTCCGCCTGGGCGCTTTCGAACAGCCCCTGCAGCTCGCGTTGCTGGGCCTGCTTGATGGTGGAGGAGAACTCCGTAATCACCAGCGGGATCACCAGTGCGGCGATGAATACGATGACAAGGGCAAACCCGAGGGCAAGCCGGGCACCGATGGACAGGTTCTTGAACAGGGCAGGCATGCGTTCTGTGACTCCGCAATTTTTTGTTTCTGGACAGCAGAAGAATCGCTTTCCGGGTCGGTTAATCGGCGGGGACGACGAAACCTTTAACCCAAGTAGTTTGGTCGGGTAATGATTCGTCGACGACCGAATCACGCGGCGGACCGCTGCACCGGAAGGGTGCGCAGACTACCGGAATGAATACGCCAGTGCTAAATCTTCGCCACGCAGGTTGATCGTGCGAGCTCCAACGCCTTGCCGGCTGGCTTGTCGAGGCGATCAGAGCAGGGGAGAGCGACATACGCATGGGCGCGTGTCATTGGGTTGGCAGTGGCGCTAGCCGGCGTGAGCGGCTGTGCCCACCGCTGGATACGGGTATGGCTGCCGTATCCAGCGGGCGGTGCCGTTCCCGAAGGCGGGCATTCCCTCCCGGGCGAATGTCGCATCTGGTACCCGGATCGTCCGGCAGGTCAGCAGCTGCCGCCGAGGCCCTGTGACGGGCCCCGTCGCCATGTTGCTGTCAGGAACCGAACTGATCCGCGGTTGAATCGTGTGCGGGAGTCCCCGCGTCACCCATCGTCGGACCGATGTGGTTGGGCGAGCGTGCCTGCCGGTTGCCGTAATGGCGACGAGGTAGCGGCCGGTTCAGTCGCTTTCCAGTTCCATCCAGCGCTCGAGCGCCTGCTCGAGCTCCTGTTCGAGTTCCGTCACGCGAGCGAGTGAGCGTTCGATCTCGGCCGGTTCCCCCTGGTAGAAGCTCGGATCGTTGATCACGTCCTGCAACTCGGCCTGTTCGGCCTCCAGTGCCTCGATCCTGGTGGGAAGGCTGTCGAGTTCGCGCTGGTCCTTGTAGGACAGCTTCTTCTTGCTTTCCCTTTTGGGTTTGCCGGCCGTGGGCTTGGCCGTGTCCGGTTTCGCGGCCGGGACCTTGGCTGGGGAGGTCTGGTCCGCCTGGTCCAGGTAGTCCTGATAGCCGCCGACGACATCCTCGATCTCGCCGTCGCCCTTGAACACCAGCAGGCTGGTGACGACGTTGTCGAGAAATGCCCGGTCGTGGCTGACCAGCAGCAGGGTGCCCTTGTAGTCAGCCAGTGCCTGCTCGAGTACTTCCAGGGTCTCGAGGTCAAGATCGTTGGTGGGTTCGTCGAGCACCAGCAGGTTGGCGGGCTTCGCGAACAGCTTGGCCAGCAGCAGGCGGTTGCGCTCGCCGCCCGAGAGCGACTCGACCCGGGTGCGGGCCCGGTCCGGGGTGAACAGGAATTGCTGCAGGTAGCCGATGCCGTGGACGTTGCTTTCGCCCACCTGCAGCCGGTCGCCGCCGTCACACAGATTCTCGATGGCCGTCCAGTCGTCACGTAGTTGAGCGCGGTGCTGGTCGAAGTAGGCCACCTCGAGCTGCGAGCCGCGCTTGATCTTCCCGTCGGTCGGCTCGATCTGGCCGAGAATCAGCTTGATCAGGGTCGACTTGCCGGCGCCGTTGGGGCCGACCAGCCCGACACGGTCGCCGCGCAGGATGGTGGTAGTGAGGTCACGAATGACGGTCTTGTCACCGAAGGACACGCTGGCGTGCTGCATCTCGGCGATGATCTTGCCGGAGGTCTTGCCCGAGCTTGCCGAGAGTTCGACCTTGCCGGCCTTTTCCCGGCGCGCGGCACGCTCGGCACGCAGGCGCTCGAGATTGCGCACCCGGCCTTCGTTGCGGGTGCGGCGGGCCTTGATGCCCTGGCGGATCCAGACCTCTTCCTGTGCCAGCGTCTTGTCGAAGCGGGCGTTTTCCTGCGCCTCGGCGTTGTCGCGCTCCTCGCGTCGCCGCAGGTAGTTGTCGTAGTCCCCCGGCCAGAGGGTGAGATGCCCGCGGTCGAGCTCGACGATGCCGGTCGCCAGCCGTTGCAGGAAGGCGCGGTCGTGGGTGATGAACACCACCGCGCCGTTGAAGCGGCGCACTAGGTCCTCGAGCCACTCGATCCCGGCGATGTCGAGGTGGTTGGTCGGCTCGTCGAGCAGTAGCAGCTCCGGTTCGATCACCAGCGCCTGGCCGAGCAGCACGCGGCGGCGTTCGCCCCCGGAGAGCCCGCGGACCGGCACGTCCGGATCGAGGCCGAGACGGGTGACTACCTCGTCGATCTTCTGCCCGGCCAGCCAGCCATTGCGCACCTCGAGTTCCTGTTGCAACTGGGACAGGCGTTCGAGGGCCGCGTCGGAGTCGGCGTTCTGTGCCAGCCGGTGGTATTCGGTCAGCACGTCGTGCAGGTCACCGAGGCCCTCGGCAATGACCGAGTAGACCGTCTCGTCGGTATCGAGATGCGGGTCCTGGGGGAGGTAGGCGACCTTCGCACCCGGCTCCAGGCGAATCTGGCCGTCGTCGGCACGCTGAATGCCGGCGAGCATCTTGAGGAAGGTGGACTTGCCTTCGCCGTTGCGACCGATGAGGGCGAACTTGTCGCCGCGCTCGACGGTCAGGTTGACGTGATCGAGCAGGGCACGTTCACCGAGCGAGAATTGCAGGTTGTCTACTGTCAGCAGGGGCATGAATGATCCGGTGAAAGGCGGGCGCTCAGCGCCGCGCCTGGAAGAATTGGGTCAAAAGATCGGCCGCCTCGGTCTCGCAGGGGCCGGTGTCGATAATGGGGCGGAAGTGATGCCAGTCGGCCCGGTTGAGATCGATGGCACTGCCGCAGGCGCCGGCGCGCGGGTCCGGGGCGGCGTACACGATCCTCGCGATACGCGCATGCGAGGCGGCGGCCAGGCACATCGGGCAGGGCTCGAGCGTGACGTAGAGCGTGCAGTCGTCCAGCCGGTAGTTGCCGAGGGTCTGGCCAGCCTCGCGCATGGCGAGGATCTCGGCGTGCGCGCTCGGGTCGTGCAGGCCGACCGGGCGATTGTGGCCGTAACCGATGATGTTGTCGTTTGCATCCACCACCACGGCGCCGACCGGTACCTCGCCGAGCATGATCGAGCGCCTGGCCAGCGCCAGACACTCCCGCATGTGTTGTCGGTCGCGTCCGCTCATCGTCTGCCGTGTCGACGGGCAGGGCTTATTCCCACTCGATCGTGCCGGGCGGCTTGCCGGTGACGTCGTAGACCACCCGCGAGATGCCGCGGACCTCGTTGACGATGCGCAGCGAGACCTTTTCCAGGAACTCGTATGGCAGGCGGGCCCAGCGGGCCGTCATGAAGTCGATGGTCTCGACGGCGCGCAGCGCGACCACGTAGTCGTAGCGGCGACCGTCGCCCATCACGCCCACCGAGCGCACCGGCAGGAACACGGCAAACGCCTGCGAGACCTGGTCGTAGAGGCCGGCCTCGCGCAGTTCGTGGATGAAGATCGCATCCGCGCGACGCAGCAGGTCGGCGTACTCGCCCTTGACCTCGCCGAGGATGCGTACGCCCAGCCCCGGTCCGGGGAACGGGTGGCGCATGATCATCTCGCTGGGCAGGCCCAGCTCGAGGCCGATCTCGCGCACCTCGTCCTTGAACAGCTCGCGCAGCGGTTCGACCAGGCCGAGCTTCATGTGCTCGGGCAGGCCGCCGACATTGTGGTGCGACTTGATCACGTGCGCCTTGCCGGTCTTGGACCCGGCCGACTCGATCACGTCGGGGTAGATGGTGCCCTGGGCGAGCCACTGGGCGTTCTCGCGCTTGCCGGCCTCCTCGTCGAAGATGTCGATGAAGGTGTTGCCGATGATCTTGCGCTTGATCTCCGGGTCCGGCTCACCGGCCAGCCTTGAGAGGAACTGCTCCTCGGCATCCACGCGAATGACGCGCACGCCCAGGTGCTCGGCGAAGGTGCGCATTACCTGGTCGCCTTCGCCCTGACGCAACAGGCCGTTGTCGACGAAGATGCAGGTCAGCTGGTCGCCGATGGCGCGGTGGAGCAGGGCGGCGACCACCGACGAGTCCACCCCGCCGGACAGGCCCAGGATGACTTCCTCGTCACCGACCTTCTCGCGCACCTGCTCGATCATGGTGTCGATGATGGCCTCCGAGCGCCACAGCCCCTGAGTGCCGCAGACCTCGCGTACGAAGCGCTCGATGATGCGTGCCCCCTGGCGGGTATGGGTGACCTCGGGGTGGAACTGCACGCCGTAGAAGTGGCGCGACTCGTCGGCCATGCCGGCGATCGGCGCGTTGTCGGAGGAGGCCATCAGCTTGAAGCCCTCCGGCAGGTCGACGACGTGGTCGCCGTGGCTCATCCAGACGTCGAGCATGCCGAAGCCTTCCTCGGTGACCTCGTCCTCGATGTCTTTGAGCAGCGCGGTGTGGCCGCGGGCGCGCACCTTGGCGAAGCCGAATTCCTGATGACTGGCATTCTCGACGGTGCCGCCGAGCTGGGCGGCCATGGTCTGCATGCCGTAGCAGATGCCGAGCACCGGCACATTGAGGGTGAACACCATCTCGGGGGCCGAGGGAGCGTTCTGCGGGTCGATGACCGACTCGGGACCGCCGGAGAGGATGATGCCGGTGGGAGCGAATTCGCGCACGAAGGCGTTGTCGACATCCCAGGAATGGATCTCGCAGTAGACGCGTGACTCACGCACCCGGCGGGCGATGAGCTGGGTGTACTGCGAGCCGAAGTCGAGGATCAGGATGCGCTCGGCGTGAATGTCCTGGTGCGGGATGGTCGAGGAATCGGTCATCGTGAAATCCGTATTGTTCAAGCAAGGGCCTCATGACCCTTTAACAAGTCGACCCGGCAGGCAAGGCCGGGTCGATAGGCTGGTCGGCTCCCCGCTGGGCGCGGGGCGCGAATCAGGTGCGGTAGTTCGGGCTCTCTTTCGTGATCGACACGTTGTGAACGTGCGATTCGAGCATCCCGGCGTTGGTGATGCGCACGAACTGCGGCAGCTTGCGCATGGTGTCGATGTCCTTGGCGCCTACGTAGCCCATCGAGGCACGCAGACCGCCGACCATCTGATGCACGATGGCGACGAGGGAGCCCTTGTAGGGCACGCGACCCTCGATGCCTTCCGGCACGAGCTTCTCCGCCGACTCTTCGGCCTGGAAGTAGCGATCCGACGAGCCTTGCTGCATCGCCCCCAGGGAGCCCATGCCGCGGTACGACTTGTAGGAGCGTCCCTGGAACAGTTCGACCTCGCCGGGGGATTCCTCGGTCCCTGCCAGCATGGAGCCGACCATGACCGAGTGTGCGCCGGCAGCGACTGCCTTGGCGAAATCGCCCGAGAAGCGCACGCCGCCATCGGCGATCACGGGCACGTCCTTGCCCTTCAAGGCCTCAGCCACGTTCGAGATCGCGGTGATCTGCGGCACGCCGACGCCGGCGACGATGCGGGTGGTGCAGATCGAGCCCGGGCCGATGCCGACCTTGACCGCGTCGGCGCCTGCTTCCACCAGGTCGAGGGCGGCCTGAGCGGTGGCGATGTTGCCACCGATTACATCGACCTGCGGATAGCGGCTCTTGATCCAGGCCACCCGGTCGAGCACACCCTGGCTGTGGCCGTGGGCCGTATCCACCACGATCACGTCGACCCCGGCGGCCACCAGGGCCTCGATACGTTCCTCGGTGTCACCGCCGGTACCGACCGCCGCACCCACGCGCAGTTGCCCGGAGGCATCCTTGCAGGCGTTGGGGTAGTCGGTGGACTTCTGGATGTCCTTCACGGTGATCATGCCGCGCAGCTCGAAGTCCTCGTTGACGACCAGCACCTTCTCGATACGGTGCTTGTGCAGCAGGGCCTCGACCTCTTCACGACCGGCGCCTTCCTTTACGGTGACCAAATGCTCCTTGCCGGTCATGATGTTGGAAACCGACTGGTCGAGATTCTGCTCGAAGCGCAGATCGCGGCTGGTGACGATGCCGACGAGATGGCCTTCACTGACGACCGGCACGCCGCTGATGGAATGGTCGCGGGTGATCTTGAACACGTCGCGGATGCTGGTCTCCGGCGTGACCGTGATCGGGTCCTTGATGACACCGGACTCATGCTTCTTCACCTGGCGGACGTGCTCGGCCTGCTGGGCGATCGACATGCTCTTGTGAATGATTCCCACGCCCCCTTCCTGCGCGAGCGCGATCGCGAGTCGCGCCTCGGTCACCGTGTCCATCGCCGAGGAGATCAGCGGGATATTGATTTCGATATTGCGGGTCAGGCGCGTGCCGAGCGAGACCTCCTTGGGCAGTACCGAGGAGCGGGCCGGGATAAGCAATACGTCGTCGAAGGTGAGACCTTCCTCGAGGATTCGCATGATTTCGGGGACTCTTGCGGATGGTAGAAAGTGTCCGCGCAATTATAGTGGCGTCCGAGCGGCGGGTAAATGTCCACATGGACCCGCCAACGGTGATGGTCGGTGCGTGAAGCGTATTCCGGACGCGGGTTGGCGGGGTGTTGGCATCCCGTTCTTGATTGCGCTAAAGTCGAACCCGCTACCAGAGCAAACCACCTAGGAGGCAGATAAACAATGATTAAAGCCAAGCACCTGATCGCCATGGGCGCCGGCGCGGCACTGTTCGCGACCACCGGCATCGCAAGCGCAGCCAGCATGGAAGAGTACAAAGAAGCTCGTTCCGCGGCGATCGAAGCGGCTGAGTCGGTCGAGAGCATGGGCGAAGGCGCGTTCGCCATGAGCCCGACTGGTTCCAAGTGGAAGAAGTCCCTGATGCACGGCGCTGACAAGATGGCCGACAAGGGCAACTACGAGGAAGCCATTGCCGAAGCCAAGCGCATCGAGATGCTGCAGGGCCTCGCCGAGAAGCAGTACAAGAGCCAGCCGAACCCGGGTCCGTACAAGGCCTGGTAAGGCATTGACCGGCCCACCGGCCGGAAACAGCATGAACATACCGGCCGCGGACGTGAGTTCGCGGCCTTTTTCGTGTCGGCCCGCTCGTTCCCGGTGCGATCGGGCGGGTAATCACGCAGGTAAGCGATGACATTATCCAGTGGACAGACCGCGCTCTCGGTCACGCAAATCAACAAGCAGGCCGGTGATCTCCTTGGGCAGGTGTTCGGCACGGTAGAAGTGATCGGCGAGGTAAGCGAGCACAAGCGTGCCGCCTCCGGCCACCACTATTTCGCGCTCAAGGACGACCAGTCCCAGTTGCGTTGCGCCTTCTTCCGCGGCAATGCCATGCGCTGCCGCTACCCCCTGCGCGAGGGGGAGGAGATCGTGGTGACCGGTCGACTCGGCATCTACGCAGCGCGCGGGGCGTATCAACTGATCGTCCAGTCGATCGCCCCCGCGGGCGAGGGGCGTCTGGCCGCGGAATTCGAGCGACTCAAACAGCGCCTGCTTGCCGAGGGGTTGTTCGACAGCGAGCAAAAGCGGCCCACGCCGGTGCTGCCACGCCATATCGCGGTGATCTCCTCGGATACCGGGGCGGCAATCCACGACGTGCGCGTCACGCTCGCACGTCGTTTGCCGCTGGCCCGGGTGACGCTGTTCCCGGTCCGGGTGCAGGGCGCGGAGTCCGCTGCCGAGCTCCGCCAGGCGGTGTCCCAACTCGGCGAGGGTGACTTCGACGTCGCGCTGGTCGTGCGGGGTGGTGGCTCCCTGTCGGACCTGTGGTCCTTCAACGACGAGGCGCTGGTGCGTGCCCTGCGGGCGTGTCCGGTGCCGGTGATCAGTGGCGTCGGGCACGAGACCGACACCACGCTGTGCGACCTGGCCGCCGACCGGCGTGCCGCCACGCCCACCGGGGCGGCCGAGCTGGCAACGCCGATCACCGCGGTCGAGCTGCGTCGCCAGCTGGTCGAGCGGGTCGGCCGGGTTGCGGCGTCGTGGCAGGCACGGCTGCAGAACGAGGCCCAGCGCGGCGACTGGCTGGCGCGGCGTCTCGAACGGGCCGGCCCTGTCGAGCGGTTGCGACTGGGTCGTCTGCAACTGGCCGGCCTGGAGGCCCCCCTGCGGCGCTCACTGGAGCGACGAGTCGCCAACGGCCGGCAGCGTTTGCAGACCATCCGGGGCGTGCTCGAGCGGCGTCACCCGCGGCAACGGCTTGCCGCTCTGCGAATGCATCTGGACGAGCCAAGGCGCCAGCTGACCCAATCGCTGCGTGCCAAGCTGGCCGGGGAGCACGACCGCGTCGTGACGGTCTCCCGGCGACTGCTGATCGCACGTGAGCGGATGTTGCCGCGCTGGTCGGCCCGCCTGGAGTCGACGCGGCTGGATCGCCAGATCCTTTCGCGACGACTGCAGGATCAGCGCGTGCGACTTGAGGGGCTGTCTCGCCAGCTCGAGGCACTGGGGCCGGTCCAGGTGCAACGACGTGGCTATGCGCTGGTACAGACGCGCGACGAGCCGGCGGCCTTGATCAAGCGGGCCGCCGAGGTCGAATCCCGCGGTCGGGAAGCAGGACACCTGCCGTTGACGCTGCGCTTCATCGATGGCGACGTGCCGGTGCAGTGGCGCGCGGACGCGGCCGGCGAGCGAGACTGATCGCGGGCTCCCCCGCTCAGG
This sequence comes from Guyparkeria sp. WRN-7, assembly GCF_001641825.1. Classification (GTDB taxonomy): domain Bacteria; phylum Pseudomonadota; class Gammaproteobacteria; order Halothiobacillales; family Halothiobacillaceae; genus Guyparkeria. Next base: position 28,615 of record NZ_LRFH01000017.1, read on the forward strand.
GCGAGCTCTGTTCCTCGAGGTGTTGGGCAACCCAGTCGCGCGCCGGGGTGGGGCGGGCGAAGTAGAACCCCTGGAATCGCCCACAGCGGTTCGCCTTGAGGTAGGCGAACTGTTCGCGGTTTTCCACGCCTTCGGCGACCACGTCGATGCCCAGTCGATCGGCCATCGCCAGGATGGCCTCGACCATCGCCGTGTCGCCCGGGGTTCCCGGCACGTCGTCGACGAAGCTCTTGTCGAGCTTGATCTCGTTCAGGGGCAGGTGCTTGAGGTAGGCGAACGAGGAATAGCCAGTGCCGAAATCGTCGATCGAGAATTTCACGCCCAGACCGGCGAGTGCGCGCATGCGGGTGATTGCCTCGGAGGCCTGGGTGACGAGCAGGTTTTCGGTGACCTCCAGCATCAGCCGCGACGGGTCGATGCCGGTTTCCTCGATGATCTCCTGAACCCGGTCGACAAAACCGGGCGTGCGGAACTGTCGTGGACTGACGTTTACCGAGATGCTCAAGGGGCGGGAGGAGGATTCGGCTCGGGACTCCTGCAGGCCGTGGAGCAGGTGGCAGGCTTCTCGCAGCGCCCAGTCGCCAATGGCGACGATCTGGCCGGACTCCTCGGCGAGCGGAATGAACTCGCCCGGTGACACCAGGCCGCGCACGGGGTGACGCCAGCGCAGCAGCACCTCGGCGCCGACGGGGTGCTCCGCCCGATCAAACTGGGTTTGCAGGTGAAGCTCGAACTCGTCGTTTTGCAGCGCCTGCTTGAGCTCCTGTTCGAGGCGGTAGCGACGCGTGACCGTCTCGGCCATCCCGGACTCGAAGTTGACCTGGTTGTTGCGCCCGGCGCGCTTGGCCTGGTACATCGCGATGTCCGCCTCCCGGACGAGTTCCTCGGCGTGATCGACTCGGCCGGCAAACAGCGTCAGGCCCACGCTCGCCGTCGCCAGGTGGTGGAATTCGTCGAAGTGGAACGGCTGCTCCATGGCGTAACGCAGCTTATCGGCCAGCGCCAGCGCAGCACGGCGCGCGCTGTCGACGTCTTCACCCATTTCCGGCGCCAGTACGAGGAACTCGTCGCCACCCAGCCGGGCGACGGTGTCGGTGTCGCGCACCAGGCCGGTCAGCCGGCGCGCCACCTCGATCAGGACTTGATCGCCCCGGGCATGGCCGTAGAGGTCGTTGATCTGCTTGAACTCGTCGAGATCGACGAAGAACAGGGCGCCGACGCCACCGCTGCGCTGACGGTGGCGGATCGCCTGGTCCACCCGATCGAGCAGCAGGGCCCGGTTGGGGAGGTTGGTGAGCCCGTCATGGTAAGCGAGTCGTTCGAGTTCGGCGGCCGTTTCCTTGTCCGTGGTGATGTCGAGGCACTGGCCCATGAAGCCGACGAACTGGCCATGGCTGTTGAAACGGGGCGTGCCCTTGACCAGCAGCCAGCGGTATTCGCCGCTGCGGTGACGCAGTCGGTACTCGCGCGTGAAGGCGATCCGACGACGATAGGCGCGATCGATGGTGGTCAGGAGGATGTCACGGTCGTCCGGATGAATGGCCTCAAGCCAGCCCTTGCCCAGCGCCTGGTTACGTGTCAGGCCGGTGAAGGTCAGCCACGGCTGGTTGTGATAGTCGCGGTTGCCGTCGGTATCGGTGGTCCAGATCAACGCCTGACCGTTGTCAGCCAGGGTGCGGAAATGCTGTTCGCTTTCCGCCAGCGCCTCGCGCAGGCGATATTCCTGGCTCATGTCGTGGAATGCCAGTACCACGCCGATCAGTTTGCCGTCTTCCTGCTGGATGGGGGCCGCACTGTCGGCGATGTGGTAACGCTTGCCCATGCGGTTCGTCAGGACGGTGTGGTTGGCCAGACCGACCAGGGTGCCTTCCTCGAGTACCCGGCGGATCGGCACTGCGGTCGGTCGATGGTCGCCGGCGTGACAGATCACGAACACGTCCTCGATACGTCGGCCGAGCGCCTCGTCTCGCGACCAGCCGGTAAGGCGCTCGGCCACCGGGTTCATCAGCGTGATGTGGCCGTCGAGATCGGTGGCGATTAGCCCGTCGCCGATCGAATCCAGGGTGACGCTCAGGCGGCGTTCGCTTTCGAGCAGCCCCTTGCGTGCCTCGCCGACGGCATGGGCCATGGCATTGAAGCCCTGTGAGACCTCCATGATCTCGCTGCAGCCGTTTTCCGGCAGGCGGACGTCATAGTCCCCCTGGCGCATGTGCTGTGCCGCTCGGCGCAGGCGCTCGAGCGGCCGGGTGATCTGCGTGTTGAGCAGCCAGCCGGTCAGCAGGAGGATCACCAGCATCACGCCGACTTCGGGCAGGCGGCTCAAGATGGCCTCGTTACGGATCCTTGCCAGCGAGTCGGTGAGGTCGAAGCGAGCGCAGACCACGCCGCGACCCTCGCTGCCATCAGCCTCGGGCGTGGCCTCGAACGACTGCATCGCCTCGATGACGTCCTGGTCGTCGATCGGCTCGAGGTAGGGAAGACGCTCCTTCTGGCGCTGACGGAAGGTGGTCTCGTCGAAGTCCTCGTCGGCCGCGTCGGCGGGTATTCCGGTCAGACTCGGATTCGGAGCCATCAGGATGCGTTTGTCCGGGCCGATGACGAAGAGCTCCTGCAGGCGCGGGTCGGCCATGATGCTGCTGATCCGGCTGCGCAACAGTCCTTGGCTGTCCGGGCCGCCTTGCTCGATGATGCGCGCCACCTCGGTGGTGTAGCTCATCAGTTCGCTTTCGGACTCCTCGATAAACAACTCGTAGCGATCGTGGATCCCGCTGATCAGCGATACTGCGGTGATCAGCAGAAAGACCGCGGCCAGTCCGAGCGGCACCATCATGCGCAGCGAGAAACGCGACACGGTTACGGCCCCTCCGGCAGGAAACGTGCCGTGGCCACTGCGCTCAGTGGTGGCGTGTGATCGACCAGGGCATTTGCCTGCATGATGCGGGCGACGTCGGTCGCCGCTTGGCGAAAGGGTTGCGCCGAGGCATCGAGCCACTCGCGGTTCGCGCTTATGTCAAACAGCCGAATCCCCTCGAACGCCCGACGCGCCTCCTCGGTGGTAAGTCCCAGGCGAGGGGCCATCAGGCGGTAGGCACGCCCCGGGTTGGCGCGAAGCACGCTTAAGGCCTCGAAGTGGGCGTTGAACAGGGCTCGCAGGGCCTGTGGCTGTTGGCTGAAGGCACGTTCATGCACGGCCAGCACGTCCACGATCAGGCCGGGGAAGGCGCTGCTGTCATGGAGCCGCCGCGCGCCGATGGATTCGAGCCTCGAGGCATAGGGTTCGTAGCTGATCACTGCATCGACCCGGCCCGATCGGAACGCGGCGAGGTGTTGGCCGCCTATCAGCGGGACGCGGATCACGTCGTCGGGGGACAAGTCAGCGGCCTCGAGCGATTTTCGCAGCATCAGCGCGCCGGCCGCGGTTTCCTCAACCCCGATACGCCTGCCGGCGAGCTGCGAGACCGTGGTGATCTCCGGGCGAGACATGACCACGTCTGCCCCTTGCGAGGTATCGAAGACCAGGGCGACCTGTACGGGAATGCCGCCGGCCCGGGCGAGGATGAACTCGTCGAGGGTCAGGGTGGCCGCCTCGACTTCGCCGGTGGCGAGTTGCATCAGGCTGTTGGTGTTCGAGGGTGAATCGATCAGGCGGATACGGTCGGGTGGCAGGAGCTGCAGCTGGCGGGCAAGGAAGAGGGGTTCGTAGCCGACCCAGGTGATTCCGGAGACACGCAGAAGCGGCTCGCGCTCCTCGCAGCCGAGCAGGCCGGCCAAGGGCGCGAGTGTCCCGATGCTAAGAAAGCGCCTCCTCTCCATGGCCGCCCTCCCGGGGGCTGGGGCATTCGCGAGCTGGGGAAGGAGCGATCATCGTGACTCTCCCTGTCACACCCGGTCTCGTCACCCACGATTCGATTAAGTTACCGCCGTTGACGACAGGATATACGGTTTTAGCGATCTTCCGGTCGATTCCCCGCCAACTGTAGTTCATTCGCCTCGGGGGCGCGTCCCCCGCCGACATAGCGTCGCGACCAGAAGCCTTTGTCCAGGCGGGCGAAAGAGACGGTCTTGCCGCGCGAGGGGGCATGAATGAAGCGTTGCCCACCCACGTAGATGCCGACATGGTCGACCCGACCCCCATTCAGGCGAAAGAACACCAGGTCGCCGGGGCGGAGATCGTCGCGTGCGACCCGCCGGGTCGCCCGGTACTGCAAATAGGAGGTGCGCGGCAGGGACAGATCGGCGGCCTGGTAGGCGTGCTGGGTCAGGCCGCTGCAGTCGAAGCCCTTGCTGGCGGATTTGCCGCCCCAGCGGTACGGGGTGCCGAGTTGGGCGACCGCCTGGACCACGGCTTCGCTGGAACGGCTATGCATCCCGGAGCGGCTGTCGATCGTGTCCAGCGGCCGGTGGGGCAGCTCGAGCGCCGATACGGCGGGGTGCGGGTTGTCCCCGCTCGTGGTCGTGCCGGCGGTCGGCGACCCGGTCATCTGGCTGGCGCAGCCGCTCGTGAGTGCCACGGCCAGAGCCAGTGTTGCGGGACGAAAAGTCGCCGCAGCCCGCCGGCTGACGGGCCTGGCGCATGCCTCAACGATGACGGATTTCGCAGACAAAACGTCGCTCGGGCGTCCGGGAAAAGTCCTTGGGGAGGGTTTTTCTTGAGATATCATGCGGTTGGAACCAGCTCTCCACGCTTTGACTCAATGTAAACCCTTTGCGGTTGTTTGAAAAGACGAGTACGCCTTGCGGCGACAGCAGGCGCATGCAGGCCTCGATCAGCGCCGGGTGGTCGCGCTGGATGTCGAGGTCGTCTTCCATCGACTTGGAATTGGAGAACGACGGCGGGTCGAGAAAGATCACGTCGTACCGGGCGGGCTTGCCGGCGGCCTGATCGAGCCACCGCAACACGTCGGCGCGGATCAACTGGTGATCCCCGTCCACGGCGATGCCGTTGAGTTCGAAATTGCGCTCGGCCCAGTCGAGATAGGTATTGGACAGGTCGACCGAGGTGGTCGATCGCGCCCCGCCGACGGCCGCACGGACCGAGGCACTGGCGGTGTAGCAGAACAGGTTCAGCAGGCGCTTGCCACGGGCCAGTTCGACCAGACGGTCCCGGACCAGGCGATGGTCGATGAACAGGCCGACGTCGAGGTAGTCGGTCAGGTTGATTAACAGCCGGGTGTCGCGCTCGCGGATCACGCGCTCGATGTGCTCGCCGCCGAAGCGGCCGTACTGCTGGCGCCCCGACTGGCGGGCACGCTGGCGGACGACGACACAGTTGTCGTCGATATCGAGTGCGTCGACGGCGGCCGCCACGGCGGCAGCGAGGCGGGCGCGTGCCTTCTGCGGATCGATCTGGCGCGGCGCCTGGTATTCCTGGATGTCCAGCCATGCCTCGCCGTCCTCGCCGCGGTAGTAGTCGACCGCGAGCTTGAAGTCGGGCAGGTCGGCATCGTACAGGCGCAGCGCATTGTCTCCCTGCTTCAGCAGGGATCGCCGCTGCTTCCAGTTCTTTTTCAACCGGTTGGCGAAATCTTCCGCGCTGCGTTCGCCTGCGCGTCCCTGGGCGATCAGCCGCCCGGCAAGGGCATGCGGCCCGGCCGGCCGGCGCAGGCTCTTCTCGCTGAACTGGCCGCGAAGGAATTCCGCCTCGGCGCCGCCGTGGATGACGGTAAGGCGCTTGTCGAAGCGCAGCGGCCAGGTCATCTCCGTCTCGCCACCGCGCAGGATGCCCCAGTACCAGTTCGGCAGGCACTGGATCCATTGCGAGCACAGACGCAGCCAGTCGGCCTCCTCGCCGGCGGATTCGACGCGCTGGCCGAACGGCACATTGCTGATCAGCAGGCCGGTCTCGAGTTCGGCGAGCACGTCAGGGCAGGGCGCTTTGAAACTGTCGGCGTGGTGGATCTCGACGGCCTCGCCCAGGCCGGCCGCCTCGATATTCGCGTGGGCGGCGGCAAGCTGCAGTGGATCGCGGTCCTGACCGAAGAGGGTGAGCGCGCCGGGTGTCGGGGGCTCGTCGAGCCAGCTGCGTGGTCCGGCCTCGAGGATCTTGGCGCGGGCGGCCTGGTCATGGCCACGCCAGCCGGGCGAGCCGAAGCGTCTCTGGCGCATCGCCGGTGTCATGCCCCAGACGGCGAGAGCCGCCTCGATCAGGAAGGTGCCCGAGCCGCACATCGGGTCGAACAGGCCGGCATCGGTGCCGGCCACCTGTGGCCAGCGTGCCCGCCACAGCAGGCCGGCGGCCAGGTTCTCGCGCAGCGGGGCCTCGCCGCCGTCGACACGATAGCCGCGGCGGTGCAGCGAGCCGTCGGAGAGTTCGATCGCAAGGCTTGCCTCGCCCTGGCGGGGAACGTGGCAGTGGATGCGCAGACCGGGCGCCTCGCTGTCCACGTCCGGGCGTCGCCCGGTGGCGTCACGGAACTGGTCGACGATGGCATCCTTGATGCGCGTGGCGATAAAGCCGGTATGCCGCAGTGCGTCGTTGCCGCCGGTCGCGGTGATCGACAGGCTGTCGTCGACGTTCAGGTGCGCCGACCAGTCGATGGTCGCGGCGAGGTCGTAGAGCTGGTCTGCCTGCGCGGCCGGGCCTCGGCCGACCGGCAGGTAGATGCGGGCGGCGATCAGGCTATCGGCCAGGATCCGGTAGACGAGCTCGGCGGGGAGCTCGGCACTCGCGCCGTAGGGACGGTCGCTGACGGCCTCGCCGGTGAGGTGGCGCAGTTCCTCGGCCAGGGCGGTTTCCAGCCCGGGTGGGGCGATGACGTCGATGGACCAGGGGGTGCCCGGTTCGGCGTGGCCGGCAGGCGTCGAGGCAAGGGACATGGCGGCATCCGTCATGGCAAAACGCGCGAGTCTACCCGATCGTCCGGTCCGGGGCGACGACTGCGTCGATGGCTTATCGGGGGGCGGCGGAAACGGCCGGTCCCGGTGTGAGGTGCAATCGCGAGATCAGTCGTCCCTCGAAGTGCGCTTCGAGGGTGACGCCGCCGCGGTCCGTCTCGATGCTCAGGCCGGGTTGCGCCTCCGGAACGCTGCCTGCCAGTTCGAGCAGGCCGGTCGGCCAGTCGATGCGCAGCTGTACCCGCATCGGGTAATAGCCGTCGAGAAAGCGACGCATGAAAGGGCCGTTTTCCACCAGATACCCGTCGGCCTCCGGGTGCGGCACGATCGCGAGGACCTCGGCGCTGACGCAGATCCGGGCGCCGCGTTCGATCTCGCGCATCTGTACGCTCGGCCCGTCGACCCTTGCCATGCCCACCCCGTCACGCCGAGTGATGCGGATGTCGCGGGTGCGTTCGTCGTTGTAGACGATCTGCACCGCCGGCGCGGGGTCGAGGTTGTCGTGGCATTGCCTCATCTTGGCCCAGCCGGTCTCCAGGCTGTGGCGATCGAGCAGGATGCGCTTTTCCATCCGTGCCGCGTCGGGGTCGGGCGGGGCGGTCAGGAAGACCAGGTCGCCCTCGTTGACCTGACGGGCCTTCTCCAGCAGGCGCTGCTCTTCGGCCGCCCGTTCCTCGGCCTCCTGCCACGCCGCGTCCCAGTCGAACGCCTCGCTGGCTTTGGTTGTCGCTTTCGTGTCGGCCGGAGAGGGCACGGTCATCCCGATCCCCAGTGCGCCGGCCAGTGCCGCGGCAAGAGGGGCGGAAAACCGCCGGTGCGGAGGGATGCCCGTAAGCCGGTCGTCACGGAGACGGGTGTGGGCTGATTCAAGGCGTGGCGACATGAGGTGCCCCGTGGCGGTTGGTGGAGACATGACCAAAATAGACCAGCGGCACGGTCGAGGGCGAACTGCTCATGGGCTAGGTTGTCTGTTGATGGTGGGGCCGCGGTCGGCCCGCTGAGACCCCGTGTAGGGAAGGAGTTTGTCATGAAGCAATCGATCTTTTCCGTGGCCGGTGCCGTGCTTGCCCTGGGCCTGATGGCGCCGCTTGCCGCCTCGGCCCAGCAGAGCGGCAACGATGCGCCGATCTATGGCAGCGAGTTAATGACCCAGCAGGAGCGACTCGAGTACCGCGAGCGGCTGCGTGACGCCGACGGCATTCAGGAACGCGATCGTATTCGCAGCGAGCATCACGAGCAGATGCTGGAGCGGGCACACGAGCGTGGGGTCAGCTTGCCGGATGCACCGCCGCGCGGTGGCGCCGACATGCGGCAGGACGGCATGCCCGGCATGGGTTACGACGGTCGCGAGCGCATGGAGCAGCAGCGGGTGGAACCGCGCGAGCGTGCCGAAGAGCGGATGGAGCACCGCGACCGCATGCGTGATTCTAACGGTGACTACCGGCGTGGTTCCGGCATGGGCGGTGGCGGCAATCGCAACTAGTGCCTGTATCGCCGGCCCCAATCCGAACTCACCAGCCCCCGCTCGACCGGGGGCTTTTGCGTCTTGTACGGATGCCGAGAGGGTTTCGGGGTCGCCGAGCGGGTGGCAATTGGATTATGGTTGCCGACGTGATCCGGAGCCGCGAAGGCCATACCAACGCAGGAGTCAGCATGCCGCCAGCCCACGCCGCGATGGAAACGTCGACCAACCCGGGATCGGGGCAATCTGTCGACAGCATCGGTAAGCAATCGATCAGTCCGCTGCTCGCCATCGACGATCTCAATGTCGCCGTCAACGGCACGGCGATCGTGCGTGACGTGTCGCTGCGACTCGATCGTGGCGAACGGCTGGCACTGGTGGGCGAGTCTGGCTCCGGCAAGACGGTCACGGCGCTGTCGATCCTGCGCCTGTTCGAGGCCAGCGGGGCGGTCACCCGCGGTACGATCCGGTTCGAAGGCGAGGACGTGCTCTCCATGAGCCAGCCCCGCGTTCGCAATCTGCGGGGGGCGCGGGTCGGGATGATCTTTCAGGAGCCAATGACCGCCCTCAACCCCTTGAAGACGATCGGCGCGCAGATCGCCGAGGTGCTCTCGCGGCACCTGGGCCTGCGGGGCGAGGCACTGCGGAATCGGGTCCGGGAGCTGCTGGGACAGGTGCGCCTGCCCCAGCCGGAGCGGGTGATGCGCGCCATGCCGCACCAGCTGTCGGGCGGGCAGCGCCAGCGTGCCATGATCGCGATGGCGATTGCCTGCAATCCGAGCCTGCTGATTGCCGACGAGCCGACCACGGCACTGGATGCCGGCCTGCGCAAGACCATCATGGACCTGCTGGTCGAGTTGCAGCAGAAACTGGGCATGAGTCTGTTGCTGATCACCCACGACCTGCCGGTGGTGCGACGCTATGCCGATCGGGTCGCCGTGATGCGCGATGGCCGGATCGTCGAGGCCGGCGCGACCGAGGCCATCTTTGCTCAACCGGGGGACAGCTACACGCGCACACTGCTGGAGGCGCGGCAGGTCGCGCCGATGATCGATCCGCCGCTGCCGTCGGCCGAGGAGCGTTTGCGCTGCCAGGATCTGCGCGTCATGGTCGGCAAGCGCCGCTGGTTCGGTCCGGATACCCGCAGCGAGATCCTCAAGGGGGTGGATCTGTCATTGCACGCCGGCCAGACGCTGGGGGTGGTGGGGGAGTCCGGTTCCGGCAAGACCACGCTGGCCTTGGCGCTGCTGCAGTTGACCGATGGCGCCAGCGGTGCCGTCTGGCTGGCCGGGCGACGCGTTGACGAGCTCGCCGAGAAGCGCTTTCGCCCCTATCGCCGCGGACTGCAGGTGGTGTTCCAGGACCCCTTCGGAGCGCTCTCGCCGAGGATGAACATCGCGCAGATCGTCGGTGAAGGACTCGACGTGCACGAGCCCGGTCTGACTCGCCGTGAGCGTAACGAACGCATCGAACAGGTGCTGACCGAGGTCGGGTTGAGCCCGTCGGTGATGTCGCGCTATCCGCATGAGTTTTCCGGCGGGCAGCGCCAACGTATCGCCATCGCCCGGGCGCTGATCCTGCGCCCCAAGGTGCTGATACTCGACGAGCCGACCAGTGCGCTCGATGCCGCCGTGCAGTTGCAGGTGCTGCGGTTGTTGCGCGATCTGCAGATGGAGCACGGCCTGACGTATTTGCTGATCACGCACGATCTGGCCGTGGTGCGGGCACTGGCACATCACGTCGTGGTAATGCTTGATGGCGAGGTGATCGAGAGCGGAGCCACCGAGCCGCTGCTGGCCGAACCGAGGCAGCAGTACACGCGTGAACTGATCGACAGTGCCCTGATGGCCTAGTCGCCCGGCTCGACTCGGTCGGAGGAATCGGGCGAGCAACAAAAAAGCCAGGCTGTCACGGCCTGGCTTTTTTTACGTTGCGCTGGTGGGCGCCGATCAGTCCTTGAAGCGCTCCATGACGAGCGAGGCGTTGGTGCCGCCGAAGCCGAAGCTGTTGGAGAGGATCGTGTTGATCTTCTTGTCTTCGAGCTTCTCGGTGGCGATGTTGGCGCTTTCGGCCTCGGCTTCGAGCGTCTCGACGTTGGCCGAGGCGGCAATGAAGTCGTTCTGCATCATCAGGAGCGAGTAGATCGCCTCATGAACGCCGGCGGCACCCAGCGCGTGGCCGGAGAGCGACTTGGTCGAGGTGACGATCGGCTGGTGGTCGCCGAAGACCTCGGTCATCGCCTGCAGCTCGCGCAGGTCGCCGACCTTGGTGCTGGTGCCGTGGGCGTTGACGTAGTCGATCGGCGAGTCGACCGTGTCCAGGGCCTGCTGCATGCAGCGCACCGCGCCTTCGCCCGACGGCTGGACCATGTCGTAGCCGTCGGAGGTCGCGCCGTAGCCGGTGACCTCGGCGATGATGTTCGCACCGCGGGCCTGGGCGTGTTCGAGCGACTCGAGCACGACCATGCCGCCACCGCCGGCGATGACGAAGCCGTCACGGTCCACGTCGTAGGGGCGCGAGGCCTTCTCCGGCGTGTCGTTGAAGTTCGAGGACAGCGCACCCATCGCATCGAACATCGCCGACAGCGACCAGTGCAGCTCCTCGCCGCCGCCGGCGAAGATCACGTCCTGCTTGCCGAACTGGATCTGCTCGACGCCGGCGCCGATGCAGTGGGCGGAGGTCGAGCAGGCCGAGCTGATCGAGTAGTTGATGCCCTTGATCTTGAACGGCGTCGCCAGGCAGGCCGACGTGGTCGAGCCCATGGTGCGGGTGACCATGTAGGGGCCGACACGCTTGATGCCGCGCTCGCGGGCGACGTCGGCGGTCTGGACGATGTTCTCGCAGGAGGAGCCGCCGGAACCGGTGATCAGGCCGGCGCGCGGGTTGGAGACCTGCTCCTCGGTGAGGCCGGCCTGCTCGATCGCCTCCTGCATTGCCAGGTAGTTGTAGGCGGCCGCTGAGCCCATGAAGCGCAGCAGCTTGCGATCGATGTGCTCGGAGGGATCGATCTTGAGGGTGCCGGCGACGTGCGAGCGGAAACCGTGCTCGACCTGTTCCGGATTGCGCTCGATACCGGAGCGACCTTCCTTCAACGAGGCGAGCACCTCTTTGCAGTTGTTGCCCAGGCTGGACACGATGCCCATACCGGTAATGACGACTCGGCGCATTGAGTGCTTACTCCGAAAGTGCTTCTGTGCTGGTGAACAATCCGACGCGAAGGTCCTTGGCCTCGTAGATGACCGTACCGTCGCAGAGCATCTGCGCATCGGCAATGCCCATGGTCAGCTTGCGCATGATCACGCGCTTCATCTGGACGCGGTATTCGACCTTCTTGTTTCTCGGCAGAACCTGTCCCGAGAATTTTACATCACCAACGCCCAGTGCGCGTCCGTGGCCCTTGCCACCACTCCAGCCGAGGAAGAAGCCGACCAGCTGCCACATGGCATCGAGGCCAAGGCAGCCCGGCATGACCGGATCGCCCTCGAAGTGGCACGCGAAGAACCACAGGTCCGGGTCGACGGTCAGTTCCGCGTGGATCTCGCCCTTGCCGAACTCGCCGCCCTCGTCGGTGATGCTGTTGATGCGGTCGAACATCAGCATCGGCGGCAGCGGCAGCTGCGCATTGCCCGGGCCGAACATCTCGCCCTTGGCGCAACGGATCAGATCATCGTAGTCGAAGCTGGATTGGGACATGCGTATTCCTGGCGCAAAAACGCGAATGGTACCGAAATCGAGCGCCGGACGCAGCCTGTGTCAAATCACACGGCGCCAGATTGTCGGGGCTGTTCTATCCTCGCAATGAATCGCGGCCCACGTAATGGAGGTGAACCGGCCATGAAACGACCTACGATGCCGCGCGGCGGCGCTCTTTTCGTCTTGCTGATGGTGCCGGCCCTGCTGGCCGGCCCGGTCGGCGCGAGCGAGGACGAGGATGACCACGGTGGGGTGCACGAGTTTCACGAGATAATGGAGGAACTCGGCGAGCACACGCAACGGATCGTTCAGGCGATCAACCACGAGGACTGGGCCTGGGTGGCCCGTGAGGCACGGTTGATCGCGGACCACCCGCGGCCGCCGGCCGAGGAGCGCGCCAAAATCAAGGCGTTTACCGGTGATCGTCACGCCGAGTTCGCGAAATATGACAAGGCCGTGCATCAGACCGCGGCGGAACTGGCCGAGGTGGCCGAACAGGAAGACGGCCGCGAGGTGATCAACGCCTTCGCCCGGTTGCAGTCCTCCTGCCTCGATTGTCACGCGAGCTTCCGTGACGACTTTCGCCAGCATTTCTACATGAAGGACTAGCCGCCGGTTCTCTATCGAGCGGCGAGACAGCCCGGCGGACCGCCATCAAGCGGACGCCGGGTTTTTTGTTCGTTGTGTCAGCGAGTCCGGTCTGCGCCCAGCGTGGCGACGAGCCAGGCCAGCCACCCCAGCATCAGCAGCAGGCCACCCAACGGCGTCAGTGCACCCGGCCAGGGCGTGGCGAACAGCGTCAGACCATAGAGACTGCCCGCGAACAGCACGATGCCGGCAAGCCAGCTGAGGGCGATGCCGCGTCGCCAGCGCCGGCCCGATGGCCACAGGGCAAGGATCATCAGTGCCAGGCTGTGAACGAGGTGGAACAGGGTGGCGATATCCAGTTGGCGCTGCGTAACGGGGTCGGCGGGTGCGAGCGGTCCGTGTGCACCGACCGCAGCAAACATGACCGCCACCAGGCCGCTGACCAGTCCACCGGCCAGTACAAGACGGTCGGTGGTCCGAGGGGAATCAGTTGGCGCATCGGTCATCGGCAATTCCGGTCAACGGGGTGGGGGTGGCCGGTTTCGATGGTCTCAGAAATCGTCGTCCATCGAGGCGCGCAGTCGTCGCTCTTCCAGCATGTCCTCGAGACGCCGGCGGGCATCCTTGTGGCCGGCGATGCTCTCCAGCAGGTTGTCGTTTTCCACTTCGTCGGTCGAGTCGTCTTCGTCCCAGGCATCGTCGAGATCCTGGTAGTCGGTTTCCTTGCTCATGTCGGTCTCCCCGAGATCAATACGTTCAAGGCGGGCGGCAAGCCGCGTCGCGTTGGCATCGATCGACGGTCATGGCAAAGGCGTCGAGCGCCGGAATCCCTTCAGGCCATCATGGAACCCGGAGGCAGGCCGCAGCCCATCGTGCCTTCCGGGCCGGCACCCCGACTCCCGGGGCTGACCAGCCGATTTCCGGCGGTTTATACCGCGTTTTCTCGGGGTGGCAAAGCGAAATTTCGATCCGGTCCGGGGTGTGGTCGGGCGGCCTTTTGCACGCATGCAACAGCTGCCGGTCGGTGGACCGTTTGGCGTGTCGTTTGGGGCGGGGCAGAGCGGATAGACAGATGGCCGGACAGCGGTTGCTGGTCGCTCAGATCAGGTCGTGGTCGCGCAGTTTCTTTCGCAGGGTGCTGCGGTTGATGCCCAGGCAGGCCGCCGCGCGGCTCTGGTTGTGATCGCAGCGTTCGAGGACCCGGGCCAGCAGCGGACGTTCGACCTGGCCCATCACCAGCTGGTAGAGATTGCTCGGCTGATCTTCTTCGAACGCGTCCCAGAGGATGTCGAGCGCGTCGATGATGGTCTCTTGCACGTCATGATGGCATTCGGCCGCTCGGCGAGCGGTTCCGTTGAGGGCGGGAGCGGTGTCGGCGGATGTGCTGGCGGAATAGGTCATGGTGATGGAACGCAACACGGCTTGGCGGAGACCCCGGCCAGCGCGGCGAATCGTGTTCGCGGGCTGGCCGACCTGTCGACCGATCAGCGTTGATCGGTCGGTTCGGGATGCCGTTGCGACAAGCCTTGAAGATCGGCTTCCCGCCGGTCGAGCCAATCTCGCTGGGACTCGATGGTCTCCAGTCGATTGAACTCTTTGCGCATCCCTACCTCAATCGGGAGCCGAGAAGAATACCACCCCCAGTGCTTCCTCGCGATGCGAACACCCATCATATTTCCGTAATGGGAATAAATATTCTCGAATTGCTCTCGAACGAACCCCATGATCTCGCGCGGATCGGGCTCGGCGGGCACCGGTCGACCCTCGAGAGCGGCGCGCAGCTGGGCGAATAGCCAGGGGCGACCGAAGGCTGCCCGGCCGACCATGAGACCGGCCGCCTGGGTTGCTTCGAGGACCGTGAAGGCACGATCCACCGAGTCGATGTCACCGTTGGCAAGTACCGGGATGCCGCGCTCGCCCACCACTCTGGCGATGGTCTCGTATTCCGCCGACCCGGCGTATTTCTGTTCCCGGCTTCGGCCGTGGATGCTCAGCATGGCGATGCCGGCATCCTCGGCGATCCGGGCGATTTCGGGCGCGTTGCGATGCGAGTCGTCCGGACCGGTGCGCATCTTGAGCGTGACCGGGCAGGGCACCGCCTCGACGGCGGCCTCCAGCAGGCGGGCGACGGTGTCGGGCTCCGCCATCAGGGCCGAACCGGCCGCCTTGCGGCAGACCTTCTTGGCCGGGCAACCAAAGTTGAGATCGATGATCTGCGCGCCGTCTGCATGGGCCTGCCGCGCCGCCTGGGCGAGATCCGCCGGGTCGTTGCCCAGCAACTGCACGGCGCGCGGCTCGGGGTCGTCGCGGCGCAGCCGGCGTTGTTCGCTCTTGCGCGTGTTGCGCAGCTCGGGCTTGCTGCTGACCATCTCGTTGATCACCAGCCCGGCGCCCTGATCACGGCACAGTTGGCGGAACGGGCGGTCGGATATCCCGGCCATCGGCGCCAGCGCCAGCGGGAAGTCGACACGGACCCGCTCGTCGCGGCCGATCAGCTCGATCGGCTGCAGTCGTGAGCCGGTTGCCGGCTTACTGGTGGCCACGCACGTCAAGGCTTTCCGGCAACCAGGTCACGAGATCGGGGAACAGCACCAACAGGGCGATGACCGCGATCTGGATGGCGATGAACGGCAGCACGCCGCGATAGATCTGGCGTGTCTCGATGCTGGCCGGCGCCGCGCCGCGCAGGTAGAACAGCGAGAAGCCGAACGGCGGCGTGAGAAAGCTCGTCTGCAGGTTCACGGCTAGCAGCACGCCCAGCCAGACCGGGTCGATGCCCATCATCAGCAGCACCGGGGCGACGATCGGCACCACGACGAAGGTGATCTCGATGAAATCGAGCATGAAGCCCAGCAAAAAGACGATCACCATCACCAGCAGCAGCGCGGTCATGGCCCCGCCCGGCAGGCCGGAAAGCAGGTCGTGGACCAGCGCGTCCCCCCCGAAGCCGCGGAAGACCAGCGAGAAGATCGAGGCACCGATGAAGATCATGAACACCATCGCCGTCACGCGCAGGGTCGCGGTCAGGCTGTCGTGAAGGACCGCCCAGGTAAGCCGTCGCTTCGCCAGTGCGAGCAGCAATGCGCCGACGGCGCCAACGCCGGCGGCCTCTGTCGGGGTGGCGATCCCGCCCATGATCGAGCCCAGCACCAGCACGATCAGTAGGATGGGTGGGGCGAGTGCCAGCAGCAGGCGTCCGATCGGCGGACGCTGGGCGAGCTCCGCCTCGGTCAGGCCCGGCACGCGTTCGGGCTGACGCCAGGCAATGAACAGGATGTAGGCGGCATAGGCGCCGACGAGAATCAGGCCCGGAATGAGCGCGCCGCTGAACAGGTCACCGACGGCGACCGTTTCCGGCGAGAAGATGCCCTGTTCCAGCTGGGCCTGTGTGTAGGCGTTGGAGAGCTGGTCGCCGAGCAGCACCAGGATGATCGACGGCGGGATGATCTGGCCGAGGGTGCCGGCCGCAGCTACCGAGCCGCTGGCCAAGCGCGGGTCGTAGCCGCGGCGCAGCATGACGGGCAGGGCGATCAGACCGAGCGTGACGACGGTCGCGCCGACGATGCCGGTGCTGGCAGCGAGGATCGCCCCGACCAGCATCATCGACAGGCCCAGCCCACCGGGGCGCCGGCCGAACAGCGCGCTCATGTTCTCGAGCAGATCGTCGGCCACGCGCGCCTTTTCCAGCAGCACGCCCATGAGCACGAACAGCGGCACGGCCACCAGCGTCTGGTTGAGCATGATGCCGAACAGCCGGTTCGGGGTCGCGCCCAGCAGGGCGTAGTCGAACTGGCCGAGCAGGGTGCCCAGCCCGGCGAACAGTAGCGAGACGCCGGCGAGCGTGAAGGCGACCGGAAAGCCGCTCAGCAGGGCGGCGAACACGGTCAGGACCATCAGGAGAAGCAACCACTCCATGGCTTACATTCCCTCCTCGATCGAGCCGTGGTCCGGTTCGGTCGGCGACTGGTGGCGCAGTTGCACCACGTGTCGCAGCAACTCGACCAGTCCTTGCCAGAACAGCAGCGCCGGCATCACGATCAGCAGGGTTTTCAATAGATAGAGCAACGGGATGCCGCCGGGCTCCGGCGAGCCCTCGCGCATCGCCCAGCTGTTGCCGACGTACTCGAGACTGCTGATGGCGATGAACAGGCATACCGGCCACAGCAGCAGCACGATGCCGACGATCTCGACCCAGGCGCGCCGGCGCGGTGAGGCATTGCGGGAGAGGACGTCGACCCGCACGTGACCGTCGTGGCGATAGGTGTAGCCCATGCCGAGCATGAACATCAGCGCGAACCAGTAGTAGATCGATTCCGAAAGCCACTGGTTGCTGTCGGACAGGCCGTAGCGCAGGGCCACCACGCCGAACACCGTCAGCGTGAGCAGCAGGCCGAGCCAGGCGGTCACTCGCCCGACCCACTCGTTGACGCGGTCGAGGCGGTCGACCAGCGCAGTGAGGCGGCTAGGGCGTGCCTCGCTCATGCGTGCGACTCCCTCGGCTGGTTGCTCGAGATCCAGTCGTCGGTGTTGGCGCCCGCTTCACGGTGGGCCTCGAGGATGCGGCGGAACGGTGCCGGGTCCTTGATGTAGGTCATCTCGGCGGCACGCGGGAAGTACTGGTCCTGCATACGCGAGACCCAGAAACGCAGGGCCGCGGCACGCAGCAGTCCCGGCCAGGCCGCCTGTTCGGCGGCGGTGAACGGACGTTCGGCGAGGTAGGCGGCGAGCAGGGCGTCACGCTCGGCCGGACGGGAGTGGCCGCTTTCGTCGACGCACCAGTCGTTGAGGGTGACGGCGAGATCGTAGGCGAAGGCGTCGGTGCAGGCGTAGTAGAGGTCGATGATGCCGGTGAGTTCGCCGTCCTCGAACAGGGCATTGTCGCGGAACAGGTCGGCGTGGATGGCCCCGCGTGGCAGCCCGTCACGGGACTGACCGCGCTGAAAGGCGAGTTCGTCGGCCAAGAGGGCGCGCTCGTCGTCTTTCGCTCGTTCGTCGAGTTGTACCGCGACCTGTTCGGCCCAGGCCAGGTCGCGGTCCGGGGCCCGGTATTCGGGGAAGTCGGCCGAGACGCGGTGGAAACGCGCCAGCGTACGCCCGATCTCGGCACAGGCGGCCGGGTCCGGGTGGTCGAGCGAGCCGCCGGTGAGGCGCTGGACCAGTGCCGCCGGGCGGTCATTCAGCTCGGTCAGGTAGGCTCCGTCACGCGTGGGCACCGGATGGGCCGTCGGGATGTCGTGCTCGGCCAGATAGGCCATCAGGTCGAGGAAGAACGGCAACTCGTCGGCACCGTGGTTCTCGAACAGGGTCAGCACAAAGCGCCCGCCGGTGGTGGTGACGAAGTAGTTTGTGTTTTCGATGCCCGCGGCAATGCCCCGGTGCTCGATCAGCTCGCCGCAATCGAATTGTTGCAGAAAGGTTTGAAGCTGATCGGTATCGACCTTGGTAAAAACCGACATGACGGTCTCGTCTGCTGTGGAAAGTTTGCTTCGGGGCCCGGGTCAGAGATCGAGCAGCTTCTGCTGTTCTTCCTCGGTCGCCGTGACGCCGCGGTTGCGATAGAAATCGAAGATCGCGTCCACCGCCTCCTCGGCCGTGTCGCAGAGGGTGAACAGGTCCATGTCCTCTTCGGCGATGGTCTTCTCGCCGAGCAGCTGCGCCCGGAACCAGTCGATCAGGCCCTGCCAGAAGTCCGAGCCCACCAGGATGATCGGGATGCGGCGCGACTTGCCGGTCTGCACCAGCGTGAGGATCTCGGCCAGCTCGTCGAGCGTGCCGAAACCGCCCGGCATGACCACGTAGGCCGATGCGTGCTTGACGAACATCACCTTGCGGGCGAAGAAGTGCTGGAAATGCAGCGACACGTCCTGGTAGGCGTTGTCCTTCTGCTCGTGGGGCAGGGCGATGTTCAGGCCGACGCTGGGCGCGCCGCCGGCCTGGGCACCCTTGTTGGCCGCCTCCATGATCCCCGGCCCACCGCCGGAGATGACCGAGAAACCGGCATTGGACAGCTTCTCGGCCACCTCGACGGTCAAGCCGTACCAGGGGTTGTCCTCGTTGTAGCGCGCCGAGCCGAAGATGCTGACCGCCGGCTCGATGCTTGCGAGGGTCTCGTAGCCGTGGACGAACTCGGCCATGATCTGGAAGACCTTCCACGATTCCTGGGAAAGTCGCTGCTGCTGATCCAGCCGGGTCGGGTGATTGGGTAGCTTTCTGCTCATGGACGGAGGCTGTTGGCGATCGGGTTCGAACCGGGTCGGGTCGGCCGACGACAGGCCGGCCTGTGGCATAGTATCGGCATCCAAGGACACCGCCTGCGCGAGTTCCGTCGATGCGCCGAAAGCCGCGTCCGGGCTCGCGGCCGGCCATCCCAACCCACGGTTTCAAAGGGGCAAATCCTACCATGTCCGATCGCAACGGACCCGTGATTCTCGTCGACGGCAGTTCCTTCCTGTTCCGCGCCTTCCACGCCCTGCCGCCGCTCAACGCGCCCGACGGTACGCCCACCGGCGCGATGCACGGCGTGATCAACATGCTGTTGAAGATGCGTCGCGAGGCCGATCCCAGCCACATGGCAGTGGTCTTCGACGCCCCGGGCAAGACCTTTCGTGACGACATCTACCCCGAGTACAAGGCCCACCGGCCGCCGTTGCCGGACGATCTGCGGGTGCAGATCGAGCCGGTCCATGCCCTGGTGCGTGCCCTGGGTTTCCCGCTGCTGTGCGTCGAGGGAGTGGAGGCCGACGACGTGATCGGCACCCTGATGCACGAGGCGCGCGAGAACGACGAGGAGGTGATCGTCGCCACCGCGGACAAGGATTTCGCCCAGCTGGTCGCCCCGAGCGTGACGCTGGTCAACACCATGAGCAACAAGACCACCGACGTCGCGGCGGTCGAGGAAAAGTACGGCATCAGCCCGGCGCAGTTCATCGACTTCCTCGCGCTGGTGGGCGACAAGGTCGACAACATTCCTGGCGTGCCCGGCTGCGGGCCGAAGACGGCCACCAAGTGGATCAACCAGTACGGCTCGCTCGACGAGATCATCGCCCATGCCGAGGAGATCAAGGGCAAGGTCGGGCAATCGCTGCGTGATTCGCTCGAATTCCTGCCCACCAGTCGCGAACTGGTCACGATCCGCACCGATTGCGAACTGCCGGTCAAGCTCAATGATCTGGTGATCGAGGCCCCGGACGTGCAGACCGGATTGGCCATGGCCGACCGTTACGGCCTGAATACCTTGCGGCGCTGGTTCGGCGAGCAGGGGCTTGCCGAGGGCGAATCACCTGCGGAAATCGCCGAGCGTCCCGAGGTCGACTACCGCACGGTGAGCGACATGGCGGCGCTGGACGAGTGGATCGAGAAGATCGAGGCGGCCCCGCGTGTCGCCTTCGATACCGAGACCAACTCGCTCGAGCCGATGCAGATGGCGGTCGTGGGCCTGTCGTTCGCTGTCGAGCCGCACGAGGCGATCTATGTGCCGCTGGCTCACGTCGATGCGCATGGCGAGCGGGTCGAGCCGCAACTGGACCGTGAGGCCGTGTTCGCCCGCCTCAAGCCGTGGCTCGAGGACGATCGCCCCACCAAGATCCTGCAGAACGCCAAGTTCGACATGCACGCACTGGCGAATCACGGCATTACGCTGCGCGGGCTGGTCGACGACAGCATGCTCGAGTCCTACGTGCTCGACCCGACCGCCTCGCGCCACGACATGGACACGCTGGCCGCCCGCGAGCTGTCGCACCAGACCACCACCTTCGAGGAGATCGCCGGCAAGGGCGCCAAGCAGCTGACCTTCGACCAGATCGAACTCGATGTCGCCTCGCCGTATGCCGCCGAGGATGCGGACATCACTCTGCAGCTGGCCGACCGGTTGCGGGCGAAGCTCGCCCAGGAGTCGTCCCTCATGTCGGTCTACGAGGAGATCGAGCGGCCGCTGGTATCGGTCCTGTTCTCGATGGAGCGCGCCGGTGTCGCAATCGACAGCGAGGAACTGGCGCGCCAGGGCGAGGCGATAGGAGAGCGGATTACGGCAATCGAATCGCAAGCGCACGAGATCGTCGGCGAGGCGTTCAATCTCGGTTCGACCAAGCAGTTGAAGGCGATCCTGTTCGAGCGCATGGGTCTGCCGGTGAAGGTCAAGACGCCCAAGGGCGAACCGTCGACCAACGAGGAGGCGCTCTCGGCGCTGGTGGAGGATCACCCGCTCGCGCAACTGATCCTCGACTACCGCGGCCTGACCAAACTCAAGAGCACCTACATCGACCGGCTGCCCGAGCGCATCGATCCGACCACCGGGCGTGTGCACAGCATGTTCCACCAGGCGGTCACTGCCACCGGCCGCTTGTCGTCATCGAACCCCAACCTGCAGAACATCCCGATACGGACCGAGGAGGGGCGGCGGATCCGCAAGGCGTTCGTCGCCTCGCCCGGTCACAAGCTGATCTCGGCGGACTACTCGCAGATCGAGTTGCGCATCATGGCGCACCTGTCCGGCGACGAGGGCCTGCTGACGGCCTTCGCACACGGCGAGGACATCCATCGGGCAACCGCCCGCGAGGTGTTCGCCGACGGGGGCGAGGTCAGCGACGAGCAGCGCCGCGCGGCCAAGGCGATCAACTTTGGTCTGATCTACGGCATGTCCGCTTTCGGTCTGGCGCGCCAGATCGGCGTGGGGCGTACCGAGGCGCAGGACTACATCGATCGCTACTTTGCCCGTTATCCCGGCGTGGCCCGCTACATGGACGAGACGCGCAAGCGGGCCCACGAGCGCGGCTATGTCGAGACAGTCTTCGGTCGGCGTCTGTATCTGCCGGAGCTCAAGAGCCGCAACGGCCAGCGTCGACAGTATGCCGAGCGAACGGCGATCAACGCGCCCATGCAGGGCACGGCCGCGGACATCATCAAGCGGGCGATGCTCGCGCTGCAGGAACAGGTGGTCGACGCTGGCAAGGCCCGTATGATCATCCAGGTGCATGACGAACTGATCTTCGAGGTGCCGGCCGAGGAGGCCGAAACGCTGGCTCGGGAGATCGAACGGACCATGATCGCGGCCGCCGACCTGCGGGTGGCGCTGGAAGTGGGCATCGGTATCGGCACGAGCTGGGACGAGGCGCACTAAGAACGGTTCGCCCAAGCGTTGCCCAAAAAGAAAAGCCCGCCTGGATGCCGTCCGGGCGGGCTTTCTTCGTCAAGGGGGCGGCTGGCCCGGGAGAGGGCGGCGGGTCGCCTATTCGGTTTTTCGGCTCGGCTGGACCTCCGGTACCGGGTAGTGAGGTGCCTTGCCGTGCATGAATTCGCCGTCCCAGTAGTCCTCGTCGAAGGGTCGGGAGAAGACGAAGCCCTGGATCTGCAGGCGGCTGCCGAACTTGCGCAGCTCGACCAGTTGCTGCGGTGTCTCCACGCCCTCGATCACCACCTCGAACTCGAGCTTCTCGGCCATGGCGAGGATGGAGCCCAGGAGCTTGCGGGCGTCCTCGCTGCGTACGATCTCGTCGACGAACTGCTTGTCGACCTTGAGCTTGGAGATCGGCAGGTTGTTGAGGTAGGCGAGTGAGGAGTGTCCCGTCCCGAAGTCGTCGATTGCGATCGAGAAGCCCTGCATGGCCAGCGAGTGCAGCTGTTCGGCCAGCAGGGTCGGGTCCGAGCCGAAGTCACTCTCGGTGATTTCGAGAACGACCGAGGAGGTCGGCAGGTTGGCCTTGCGGGCGATTTCGACCAGGCGCTCGCCGATCCGGTCGAGCAGCAACAGCTGCGGCGGCATGTTGATCGAGATGCTGAATTCCTGGCCTGCCTGGCGCTGCCAGTCGGCGATACGGCGGCAAGCGTTGTTCAGGGCCCACTCGGTGAACTCGCCGATGAGGTTGTGTTCCTCGGCCAGCGGGATGAATTCGGCCGGCGAGATCCAGTCACCACGATAGCGCCAGCGCATCAGGGCCTCGAAGCCCAGCAGGGCACCGCTGGCCAGGGATACCTGCGGCTGGTAGTGCACGCGCATCTCGCGGTTGCCCAGTGCCTTGCCCAGCGCCTGGGTGAGTTCGAAGCGGCGCTCCGCGGCCTGGGTATGCCCCTCGGCGTGACCGACGATGCGATTGCCACCTTCGCTCTTGGCCTGCGAGAGCCCGTTGTCGGTGATCCGCAGCAATTCCTCGGCCGTCTTGCCTTCGGCCGGGTAGTGGGCGGAGGACACGCTGGCGCGGATGTCGAGACGGTAGCCGGCCAGCTCGACCCGTTTGGTGACGTGGTTGTGGGCCGCCTCCATGGCGACATCCACCCGCTCCTCGAGCGTGGCGGAGTCGTCGGCGAATACCAGGAAGGCGAACTCGTCGCCGTCGATGCGCGCCAGCTGCGAGCGCGGTTCGGTGATCTCGGCCAGTCGGTCGCCCATCACCCGCAGGATGCGGTCGCCGAAGCGCCGCCCCAGTGCTTCGTTGAAGGCCGTGAAGCCATCCAGGCCGATGGAGACCAGGGCGAACGGCTGGTCGGGTTCGGTGCGGATCAGCATGTCGACCTGCTGGACGAAATAGCCCCGGTTGAGCCGGTCGGTGACTCGATCGAGCCGGGCCAGGGCGAGGATCTCGCGCTCACGGGCGCGGATTTCGGTGTGATCGTTGATCACCACGATGACGTGGCCGCGACCTTCGCGCGGTTCACCGACAAGGCGGATCGATACCAGGGCAATCAGGGGCTTGTCGTCGTCATCTCGCGTGAACTCGATCTCGCTGCGCCATTCGCCCTTTTCCAGGACATGCTTCCAGATCGGCGCGATCACCTTGCCGGGCTGGTGCAGCAGGATCTCCAGCAGCGGTCGCTCGGAGAGCTGCTGGGTGGTCATGGCGAGCAGCTTCTCGGCCGCGGGATTCGAGCGGGTGACGTAGCCGTGGATGTCGGTAACCAGAACGGCCTCCTGGACCTCGTCGAAGACCGACGCGGTCAGCGCCAGGGAGCCCTCGGCACGGCGACGGCTGAGGGCTTCCTTGTCGTGCTTCTTGAGCATCGCCTGGAGCTGTTCGCGCGAATTCGACAGGCTGACCAGTGAGCTGCGGAACTGCTGCACGGCGCGCGCGATGCGACCCAGCTGGTCGCGACGCTTCTGCTGCGAGCCGGCGGAGGCCTGCTTGCCGGCGACGATCCGCTCGGTGATATCGGCCAGCTGGCGGATCTGGCGGTTGGTCAGCCAGAGGACCACCATCAACAGCAAGGCCTGCAGCCCGACGAACGCTATCAGTACCAGTTGATAGTTGCCGGTGACTGCGGCATTGGCGCCACGAATCGCCCGCATGGTGGTTTCCAGCTCCTGGTTTGCCGCCTCGATCAGTTCACCGAAACCCGCGCTCATGATGCGGGCGCGCTGATCGGCAAGCCGTGCCTGGATGCGCGCCACCTCGGCACGATCCGCGGAGGGAACGTTCTGACTGGCCTCGACCAGTGCGTCGGCCTGGGACTCGATCGCGTCGGCCAGGCGATTCACCGCGCCGGGGTGATTGTCCCGAAGTGGTGCCAGCGAGACGCTGCCGCGAACGGTCGTAGCGATCTGGTTGAGCTCGCTGCGCAGTTCGGTGACATCGTGCCGGCCGCCCGGCTGGAAGCCGGCGACGGTTCGTTCGACCTTGGCGGCGACACTGGCGTAGTCAGCGCGGATCTGCTCGATCGACTTCTGGGTGTCGACGAAGCCGCGGCTCGCTTCGGCAAAGGTCTCGACGTTCGACTGGGCAAGATTGCCGAGATAGAACACCAGCCCGGCACTCAGGGCCAGCTGCAGGAAGATGAAAAGCAGAAACTGTAGCGGCAGGGGGAGCAGTCGCATGCGGGTCGTCCTGGTTCCGTGGTCTATCGCAATCCGTTGTACCGGTCCGGGTGCGGACCGACGAGCACCAGCGTTCGACTATGCGGTGCGCTCAAAGTTTCGCGCAAGGCGTGCGGCGAGTCCAGCCGCTATCGGCTGGATCCGCCCGAGCAGATCGAGCGGCTGGAGCGGTTCCCGCTCGCCCGCGCCCCAGACCACGCCCGGCCAGGCCGCATCGTCGCGGAAACGTGCCACACAGTGTACGTGAAGCTGTGGCACGAGGTTGCCGATGGCGCCGACATTGATGCGTTCCGGCTGGTAGAGCGCCTCGAGTGTGCGGCTGGCCGCGTCCAGGGCGGCGAGGGTGTGCTCGCGCCAGGACGGCGGCAACTCGTGCAGTTGCTCGGCATGTTCGAGCATGGGGACGATCAGCAGCCAGACAAAACGGCGGTCGTTGATCAGGCGAAATTGTAGGCCGTTGTGGGCGATGACCGGGAAACTGTCGGCCTTCAGGCGCGGATGCAGTTCCCAGCCCGGATCGGGGACGAGAGGCGTGCTCACGGTGCGTTCTCCTTGCTCGCGGGCAGTTCGAGGACCAGATCGACCCGACGGTTCTCGGCTCGGCCGGCGGCGCTATCGTTGCTCGCGATCGGCTGGGTATCGGCCAGGCCGACGGCGTGCAGTCGCTGCGGGCGGATGCCTGCGTCGATCAGTTGCCGGACGACCGCAGCCGCTCGTGCGGCGGAGAGCTCCCAGTTGGAGGGGTAGCGCCAGGTATCGATCGGTCGGTTGTCCGTATGCCCCTCGACCGTGATGCGGTAGTCACTGCCGACCAGCCGGCGGGCGAGCCCGCCCAGCAGTGATTCCCCGGCACCGGAGAGGCTTGCCTCGCCGGTAGGGAAAAGGATGTTGTCCTTGACGCGCAGCTGTACCCGGTCGGCGATGGTCGAGACCTCGACGCTTTCCCCCATGTCCGCGAAACGACCGGCCAGTCTCTGCGCGCGGTCGCCGTCGTTGGAGCCGCCCATGTCTTCGCCAGTGGCGCGCGCGGCGTCCTCGTTCGATTCTCCCAGCATCCGGTCGGTCCGGTCGCCAATCAGGGCAGTGCCGCTGGCGGTACGGGCGTCGGGATAGGGTCGGTTGCCACCGGTCACGGCATTCGGCGGGTCCATCTGTCCACTGGAGTCGCTGGCCGCCGGCCGATCGGTATTGGCGGGATGGTCGACCTGGGCCCCGCTGCCCGGGGCGATCGGGTTCTCGGCCTTCTGCTGGTAGGCATAGGCGGCCAGCAACACGAACAGTGTCAGGAGCAGGGTCATCAGATCGACCATGGTCAACAACCAGTAGGACTGGTCGTCTTCGACCTGGCGGACGTCCGGCTCCCAGCCTTCGCTCCAGGGGCGGCCCGATTCGCGCGCTGCCGCGGCTACGCGAGCCTCCTGAAGCTCGATGTCATGCGGGCTCGGATCGGCGTTGACCGTGGTCATTCGCTGGCCCGCCTGGGTCGATGTCGTGGCGAGGCCGGCCGCGAGTTGCGCTCGTGACGGCGATCGCCGTCACGCAATTCGTCTTCGCTCTGGGCGAGGAACGAGCTCAAGGTCTCGCGGATGAAGGCGGGCGAGCGCTCTTCCTGCATCAGGAGCACGCCCTCGACCATCATGTTCATCAGCATCACGCGTTGCTCGGTACGCCGCTCGAGCTTGAGGGCGATCGGCTTGAAGAACATGTTCGACAGCAGGATGCCGTAGAGCGTCGTGATCAGTGCCAGAGCCATGTTGGTGCCGATGGCGCCGAACTGGTCGGCATCCATCGCGCTCAACATGTTGATCAGGCCGAGCAGGGTGCCCAGCATGCCGAACGCCGGGGCGAAGGTCGCCATGGTGCGGAAGATCTGCGCCTCGGCGCGTTCGCGGGCCCGCATGCGGGAGATGCGCCACTGCATCAGGGTGATCAGATCCTCGCTGGAGGCCCCGTCGAGCACCATCTGCATGCCGGAGCGGAGAAAGGGGTTCTTGATCCGGTTGAGCTTTTCGTCGGCGCGATTGATCTGGCCCTGAAACTTGAGCTTGGCGACCTCGACCAGCTCGTTGATGTCACGCTCGGCGTACAGGCGTTCGTTCTTCAGCACGATGCCGAAGACGCGGAAGACCCGCAGCAACTCGTGCAGGGGGTAACTCACCAGGGTGGCCGCGACCGTGCCGCCGACCACGAGCAGAAGGCCCGGCAGATTGAGAAAGTTCGCCGGGTCTTCCGCCGACAGGCCGATGGCACCGACGACGATGGCCAGGCCGATGAACATGCCGAGTAGCGTACTGGGATTCACGGGTCAGAAGTCCTCGGGATCAGAAGGCTCGCAATGGAAACGATAGCATTAGCAGCCTGGGGCGGAATGGCGTTGCTTAGCCATTATCATCGGCCGGAGAGAGGCATTCTTGATAGGGGCCCGGTTCGGATTGGAGGACGGAAACGCCATGGAGTTGATCGATACCCATTGTCACCTGGAGGCAGCCGCCTTTCGTGACGATCTGGCCGCCGTGATCCAGCATGCCGTCGAGCACGGCGTTAATGGCATGGTCGCCGTGGGCGTCTCCCCGGCCGACTTTGCCGCTCAGCGTCGGGCGGTGACCGGGGCGCGTCGGGAGGGGCTTTCGGCCTGGGCGGCGTTCGGCACGCACCCGTGGTGGGCAGAGCGCGTGGACGCGAATGCGGCGATCTCGGCGCTTGAGGCCTCATGGGGCGATGATGAGCGCCCGGTGGCTGTTGGCGAGATCGGTCTGGACTTCGCGCGCGACGACATTGATGCCGAACGGCAGAACGCGTTGTTTACCGCCCAGCTCGACTGGGCGGCCGAGCGGGACCTGCCCGTGATCCTCCACGAGCGCAAATCCGCCGACCGGTTGCTGTACTGGCTCCGGCGACGGCAACACGCCGGTGGGGTGGTGCATGGCTTCACCGGGTCGCGTCAGCAGGCTGAGCAGTTCATCGAACAGGGGTTATTCATTGGTGTGGGCGGGGCGATCACGCATCCCGGCGCACACCGCATGCATCGGATGATGCGAGAACTGCCGCTCGAGGCGCTGGTGCTGGAGACCGATGCGCCCAATCAGCCCGGTCACGCCCACCGAGGCGAGTGCAATATGCCCGGTTACCTGCCCGAGAACCTGAGCGCGCTGGCCTCTCTGCGCGGTCTGGACAGGGACGAACTGGGCGAAACGATTGAGCGCAATGTCGAGCGGCTGTTCAAGGGTCGACTTCGCTACAATGCCGTCGACCGACCATTCACTTAATCGGACCGAGATCGCGTGACTGCCATCAATCCCGTCGACGAACGAACCGAACTGCTCATCGGAGACGAGGGCATTCAACGACTCAGACAAGCCACGGTGCTCGTGGCCGGGCTGGGCGGTGTCGGCGGGGCGGCCGCCGAGTCGCTGGCGCGCGCCGGGGTGGGGCGGTTGATCCTGCTCGACCATGACACCTTCGCCGCCTCGAACCTCAATCGCCAGCTGCTGTCGACCGGCGACGTGCTCGGGCGCGGCAAGGCGGAGGTGGCGGTCGAGCGCCTCGCCTCGATCCGCGACGACATCGAGCTGGTCGCCAGCCCGGAATTCCTCGATGTCTCGGGGGTGGAGGGATTTCTCGAGCGACACCAGCCGCAATTCGTCGCCGACTGCATCGACTCGATCGCCGTCAAGGCGCGTCTGCTGGCTGTTGCTCGCGAGCAGGGTCGCGGCACGTTCACCGCGCTCGGGGCCGGCAATCGCATCGACCCGCGCAAGATGCACGTCGGTCGGCTCGATCGGGTACACGGCTGTGGTCTGGGTGCGGTATTGCGCCGCAAGCTGAGGAAGGCGGGCGCGCCTGTCGATTTTCCGGTGGTCTACTCGAGCGAGCCGCCGCGCAAGCCTGCCCCGCACCAGCCGACCGAGGACGGCAGCCAGCCACGCGCCGTCAACGGCACCATCAGCTACCTGCCCAACCTGTTCGGTCACATGGTGGCCGGCGAGATCATCCGCCGACTGCTCGAGGGCGATGCCTAAGGCCGGGCCCTCGCCCCTTCCCCGGGGCATCTGCCGGCAGTAGCGGTCCGCACAGAGCGACCGATCCCCCAGGCCTCGCACGGCCTTGATGCCCCGCGTCCGCGCGGCGCGCTCCTCGCTTCCCAATTGATACCACTTCGTGCCGCGCATGCACCGGCATGAGCCTCCTCTTCAAAAGCAGGGTTCCCCTGACTTGTCCGCCGGCGTCGACTTGTCCCGCCTGACAACACTGGCGATATCCGCCCGAGATGGTGCGACGCGGCCTTGTGCCCCGGCACAGGCCACCCCCGTTGGCGTGGTAATGCACCAGTGCGGTGCGCCGCGGAGAGGCGTTTGTGACAAACGCACTTGGGTGGTGCGTATTCGGTCCGAAATGTCGCTATGGCGCGCTTTTGCGCTGGCTTGGTTCTTGCCTAAAGGGGGCGCCTTTACACCGGAACCTAGCAAACGTATGCATCTCAAAAGTCACTCGATGAATCTCTCTTCTGCCGAACGTCGCTGGCTGCCGTGGTTCGGCGGAACCGGCAAGCTGGCCATGGGCTGGTCCTGCTTTCTCAACCGCAAGATGTATCCGGCGGTCGAGCAGACGTTCGAGGGCGTTGCCGCGACGCGGAAAAAATTGCTGCAACTCTGGGCCCGGAACCAGTGGGATCATATGAGTGGACTGGCAGATACGGTGGCGGCGCGGTTTCCGGACATCACGCCCACCTTGCTGCAGGAAAAGCGCGATATCGCGCCGGACTTCTCCGAACTGTTCGTGATCGATCGTGACGGGGAAGTCGTTGCCTCCAGTCATAGCCACCGCCCCGGGGCGCACTCCCTGGACATGCGTGCCGTCACGGAGGGGCTCAAGGACCCGTTCCTGCACGGTCCCTACAGCGATCGGCGCACGCTGGAGCTTGGCCCGTCGACCTCGCGCTTCCACGATGCGGTGACGCTGATGTTCTATCAGCCGATCGAGCGCGACGGCGAAGTGCTTGGCTGCGTCTGCGGCCGGGTGCCGAACGACGTGCTCGGCGACCTGATCCAGCGGGAGGCAGGCCACATCTATCCGGAATCGGGCGACAACTACCTGTTCATGGTCGAGTCGCGCTTTGACCCGACCATCCAGCCGGGAACGGCCCTGTCCCGGTCCCGCTTCGAGGACGATACCTTCGCTCACGGCGAGAACCTCAAGAGCGGCATCCATACCAAGTTCGGCACCGTGCAGGTGCAGAACCACACCGAACTGGAGCTGCGATTCACCGACCCGGCCACCGGGCAGCTCCACCCGGGGGTGCGCGAGACCATGCGCAAGGGCGAAAACCTCTTCATCACCTATCCCGGCTATTCCGACTACCGCCATATTCCGGTGATCGGCAAGGGAGTGACGTTTCAGCTGCCCGGTTCGCCGGATCGCTGGGGGATGATGTGCGAGGGGGATCTGGAGGAGGTCTACCGTCGCCGTTCGGTCAGTAACCGACTGATGCGACTCTATTTCGGCACCGTGCTGCTGACGGTCGGTACCACGGCCGGCGTGCGGCATCTGACCGATCTGTCGCCCTGGCTGATCGACGCGGTAGGTGCCGGCATGCTGCTCTTCGGTGCATGGCTGTTCCACCGGCTGGGCCCGGCGCGGTTGTCCGGACGTCTCAACGAGATGACCGAGGTGATTCGGACCATCGCCGAGGGCGAGGGCAACCTGCGCCAGCGGCTGGATACGGAACGCATGGCCGCCGACGAGACTGGCGACATGGGACGTTGGATCAACAGTTTCATCGACAATCTCGACGGTATTGTCGGCCAGGTGATCGATGCCGCCGGCGAGGTGCGTCAGACCAACGAAGACATGCTCGAACGCAACAGCACGGTGCAGCGGACTTCCTCCACCGTGTCCGACGCCGCCTCCGAAATGCTGTCGCTGGTGGAGAGTCAGCTAGATGAAATCCAGCGTGCGGCCAGTACGGCCGAGCAGATGAAGCAGGCCATGGACCAGGTGGTGGCCGATGCCAAGGGTCAGTTCGAATCGGTTCGTGCCGGTACCCAGGCGATTCGCGACGTGGTGGACACCTCCGCCAAGACGGTGCACTCGCTCGACAGCCGTACCGTCGAGATCGGCAAGATCGTGCAGGTGATCACCGAGATCGCCGACCAGACCAACCTGCTGGCCCTGAATGCCGCGATCGAGGCAGCCCGGGCGGGCGAACACGGGCGTGGCTTCTCGGTGGTCGCGGACGAGGTTCGCAATCTCGCCGCGCGCACGGCCACCGCGACCCACGACATCCGCACGATGATCGAGGGCATTCAGCGGGAAACCCAGCAGGCCGTCGGCTTCATGGAAAACGGCGTCAAGGATGTCGACAAGAGCCTCAAGCTGGCCGAGGATGCCTCGTCGGACAACTCCGGGCTGCACGACATCGTTCAGGAGATGTTCGGCATCATCAAGGAGATCGACGAAAGCGGACAACAGCACGGCAACACCGTGCGCAGCGTCGCGGATGTCACCACGGACATGAACCAGGAGATCGGTGGGCTGAAGAACAGCTCCGAACTGGTCGGCCACACGGCCAACAAGCTGCACCAGCTGGTGGGGCAGTTCCAGGTCACGCAGCGCTGAGAGGAGGGGAGCGCGGTGATTGCGCCGCGCGGGTGATCGGGGCGTCGTCGCTGGTGGCGTAACTCCCGGTTACGCCTCGCGCTGGAACACCCGTCGGCCATTGACCCAGGTCGCCTCGACGCGGTGCGCGAAGTCCCAGCCGACGAACGGCGTGTTGTCACCGGCACTCGCCATGCCGGACGAGTCCAGGCTCCACATCGCATCCGGGTCGACCAGCGCGAGGTCCGCTCGCTGGCCGATGGCGATCGAGCCGGCGTCGCTCAGGCCGAACAGTGCCGCCGGACGGGTTGCCAGCGCATCGATCGCGCGGTCGAATCCGATCACGTCTTCCTCGACCAGTTTCAGTGCCAGCGGCAGGAGGGTCTCGAGGCCCGAGATTCCGGGGTCCGTCTCCGGGAAGGGGGCGAGCTTGGCGTCGGGCTCGTGTGGCTGGTGATCGGAGACCACGGTGTCGATCAGTCCCTCGGCCAGCCCGCGCCGCAGCGCATCGCGATCGCGCATGGTGCGCAGCGGCGGGATCACGTGGGCATTGGGATCGAGCGCATCGGTGTCCATCTCGGTCAGCCAGAGATGGTGGGCGGATACGCCGGCGGTGATCGGCAGCCCGTCGGCCTTGGCGCGCTCGATCAGCTTCAGCGCGGCTGCCGAGGAGAGCATGGGCACATGCACCCGAGCGCCCGTCTCGCTGATCATGGCGATCAGTTGGGACAGGGGTGCGGTTTCGGCCGAGACCGGCAGGCCCGGCAGCCCGAGCCGGGTCGCCACGGCACCGTCGTGGGCGCAGCCGCGTGCAGCCAGCGATGGATCCATCGGCTGGAGCAGTACCTGAAGATCGAAGGTGGCGGCATATTCCAGGGCGCGGCGCATCAGGCGCAGGTCGTGGAAGGGGTAGTGTGCGTTGGAAATCGCCACGCAACCGCCTGCGTCGAGGGCGGCCATCTCGGCGAGCAGCTCGCCCTCGAGCTGCTGGGTCATCGCGCCGATCGCGACCACGCGCGCGCGGCCGGCCAACTGCGCGCGCCGCTTGATGTAGCGGGCAACGGCGACGGTATCGAGTACCGGTGAGGTGTCAGGCGGCATCACCAGGGTGGTCACTCCGCCGGCGACGGCCGCCGCGCTCTCGGTGGCGATGGTGGCCTTGTGCTCCAGGCCCGGTTCGCGCAGCCGCGCCCAGCCGTCGATAACCCCGGGGATCAGCCAGTGGCCTTCGGCGCAGAGGTGTTCGGCGGTATCGCGCGGCCAGTCGCCCGGCGCCTCGCCGATGCCGACGATGCGCCCATTGGAGAGGTAGATGTCGTCGGTGGTGTCGAGCGCGTTGGACGGATCGCGCAGGCGCGCACCGCGGATCACCCAGTGGTCGCAGTCGATGCCCGGGCGGCAGCCTTCCGGGTGGCGGACCGGGTCGTAGTCCAGGCCGAGGTTTTCCGGTGCGTCCTTCATGTGTTGTCTCCCCGGTTGGCGCTCATGCACAGGCTCATCACCGCCATGCGCACCCCGATGCCGTTGGATACCTGTTCGAGGATCACCGATTGCGGTCCATCGGCGACCGAGGACTCGATCTCGACGCCGCGATTCGCCGGCCCCGGGTGCATGACAATCGCGTCATCCTTCGCCCAGGCGAGTTTCTCCTCCGTCAGGCCGTAAAGGCGGTAGAACTCCTCTTCGCTCGGCAGCAGGCCGGACTCCATCCGCTCGCGCTGCAGGCGCAGCATGATGATCACGTCGACATCGCGCAGGCCCTCGCGCATGTCGTGGAACACCCGCACGCCGAGCTTCTCGACGTCGGTGGGGATCAGGGTGCGCGGCGCGATCACGCGCAGTTCGCCGACATTGAGCGAGTTGAGCACATGCATCTGCGAGCGGGCGACCCGCGAGTGGCGGATGTCGCCGACGATCGCCACGCGCAACGGGGTGAAGTCGCCCTTGTGGCGGCGGATGGTGAAGGCGTCGAGCAGCGCCTGGGTCGGATGCGAGTGCCAGCCGTCGCCGGCATTGAGTACCGAGACGTGCGGGGCGACGTGGCGGGCGATGAAGTGCGCGGCACCGGATTGTTCGTGGCGGACGACGAACATGTCCGCCTGCATCGCCTCGATGTTGCGCAGGGTGTCGAGCAGGCTCTCGCCCTTCTTGGTGGCCGATGTGGCGAGATTGAGGTTGAGCACGTCGGCCGACAGGCGCTTGGCCGCGAGCTCGAAGGTGGTCCGCGTGCGAGTCGAGGATTCGAAGAACAGGTTCACCACCGTCCGTCCACGCAGCAGCGGCACCTTCTTGATCTCGCGGTCGGTGACCGAAACGAACCCCTCGGCGGTATCGAGGATGCGCGTGATCCACTGAGGGCCTAGGCCCTCGATGGTGAGCAGATGGCGCAGGTGGCCCTGTTCGTCGAACTGGATCGCCCAGGGGTCCGGGGCGAACTTGGGGATCTTGGGGCGGACGAATTTCACGGCCATGGTGCTCAGCTCTCCTTGCTCGAAACCAGACAGGCGGTGATCGGATCCGGCCCGTCGACGTGAATCTGTTCGTCGGGACCGAGCGTGACTTCCTGGCCCGCCCAGTCGGCGCAGATCGGCAGTTCGCGTCCGTCGCGCTGGTAGAGCACGGCGAGAGCGATCCGGCGCGGTCGGCCGTAGTCGAACAGCTCGTTCATCGCCGCGCGCACGGTGCGCCCGGTGAACAGCACGTCGTCGACCAGGATGATATCGCGTCCGTCGACGTCGACCGACAGGTCGGACGGACTGACCTGCGGATGCAGGCCGAGGGTATGGAAATCATCACGATAGAACGTGATGTTGAGGCGACCCAGCGGGTCGCGGCATTCGAGTGCGCGGTGCAGGGCGTCGGCCACCCAGACGCCGCCGGTATGAATGCCGACGATCAGCGGATCGGCGAATTCGCCGCGTCGCTGCGAGTCGCGGATCTGGGCCTCGAGTCGGTCGATGGCCTCGTTCACCGGCAGCAGGCGATCGGTTGGTGTCATCGGAGCGGGGTCCCGGTCAGGTGGTTGGCGGCGAATTGTATCAATCTCGTCCGGTCGCGGCAGTGCCGACGAGGTTCTTCGTGACCTCGGTCTTGGTCACGTCCTCGATTGGACGGGGTCGGTCCTGGCTGAAAAAGCCGTCGAGGATCACGGCGGCGGCCATGGCGTCGATTCGCCCTTCGTCGCGTGCGATCGCCCGTTTTCCGAGTCGTTCGGCCGCCTGTTCGGAGCTCAGCCGCTCGTCGATCACGTAGACCGGCAGGCCACTGCGCACCCGCAGCCGGTTGCCGAAGCGCCGGATGGCGGCAGCCTGCGGGTAGCAGCGGCCGGCATCGTCGATCGGCCAGCCCAGCACCAGGGCATCCGGCTGCCACTCGGCGACCAGTGTCTCGATCGCGTCCCAGTCGATCTGGTCGGCGTTGCGGTTGTGCAGGGTGGTCAGCGGGCGGCCGCTGCCGATGCGCCGGTCGCCCACGGCGATGCCGATGCGCCACTCGCCGTAGTCGAAGCCCAGGGCCAGGCAGGGGGCTTGGCTCTGGGGCGCCGTGTCGGTCATCAGGCGTGTCCGGCTTCGCCGGAGAGCAGGTTGATGTCGATGCCGAGCTCCTCGGCGGCCGTGGTCCATCGCTGCTCGACCGGCTGCTGGAACAGGATTTCCTCGGTCGCCTCGACGTTGAGCCAGCTGTTCTCCGCCATTTCGCGGTCCATCTGCTCGCGGCTCCAGCCGGAGTAACCGAGAGCGACGATGACGTTCTGCGGTCCCGCGCCGTCGGCCAGGGCCTGGAGGATGTCCTTGGAGGTGGTCAGGCCGATGCGGTCGGTGACCTCCAGCGTGGAATCCCACCCCCCGTGCGGGGCGTGCAGCACGAAGCCGCGCTCCAGGTCGATCGGTCCTCCCATGTAGACCGGCCGCGCTCGGATCTCCGGGTCGGTGCAGGTGATCTGCATGTGGTCGAGGATGTCGCCCAGGTCGAGTTCGAGCGGTCGGTTGATGGTGATGCCCATCACGCCGTCCTCGTTGTCCTCGCAGATGTACGTCACGCTCCGGCTGAAGTTGGGATCCTCCAGGTTGGGCATGGCGATCAGGAGCTGGTTGGTCAGCGAGCTGTGTTCTTGCATGGTCTTCCCAGTATTGATGGCGGGCAGACGGCCTTCAAGCCTCGCCGGGCCTCGGGGCATGTCAGCCACGCGGGCCACGGCGCCGATTCGGCCCGGCGCCGGCCTTGCGGCGAGAGCGGGCCGGCTTGACGGTGGTTTCGCGCTTGAGCGAGTGACCCTTCGGCGCCTCGCGCTGTTTTCGTCCTCGAGCCGGGCGTTTGGAGTCGCGGACCGATTTGCCGGCCTTGAACGGCTTGTGGGCGCGACGGGCCTCGTGGCGGCCGAGGGTCTTGTGTCGGGTTTCCGGCTTGAGGCCGACGAGTTCCGCCAGTGCCCCTTCGATCGCCGGTTCCAGTTCCTGGACCTTGCCCGGCCGCAGTCGCGGGGGCAGGGCCACGCCGGCGTAGCTGATCCGGATCAGGCGCGAGACCTGGCCGCCGACCGCCTCGATCATGCGGCGCACCTCGCGATTGCGGCCTTCGTGCAGGGTGACGTGATACCAGTGGTTCGCACCTTGACCGCCGGCATCGGCCAGCCGGGTGAACTGGGCGACGCCGTCCTCGAGCGTCACGCCCTCGACGAGCTGTTTCTGCTGCTCGTCGTCAAGACCACCCAGCACCCGAACGGCGTAGGTGCGCTCGATGCCGTAACTGGGATGCATCAGGCGGTTGGCCAGCTCGCCGTCGTTGGTCACCAGCAACAGGCCGCTGGTGTTGAAGTCCAGCCGACCGACCGTGATCCAGCGGCCTTCGCGGATCGGCGGCAGGTTCTCGGCAACCGTGGGGCGGCCTTCCGGGTCGTGGTTGGCGGTGATCTGGCCCTCGGGCTTGTGATAGGCCAGCACGCGCCGTACCGGACGCACCTCGGGCACCTGCACGCGCTTGTCGCCCACCTCGATGGTGTCGCCTGGGCCCGCCTGGTCGCCGAGAGTGGCGACACGCCCGTTGACGCGGACCTGGCCTTCGGCGATCCAGTTCTCGATCTTGCGGCGCGAGCCCAGTCCCATGGCCGCCAGAATCTTCTGCAAGCGTTGTTTTTCCATGGGGTCTCCTCCGCAGAACTCGCCGTCCGGTCACTTGTGGACGACGCGTCGAAAAATGGCCGAGCATTCTAACAGGCCGGCAGCCCGATGCCGGCTCGTGTTCAGCCGCGGTGTGGACTCAGCTCGGCCATGATCCTACGCTTGGAGCAGTCTGTCCCGGCAAGCGGGCACCGGATGGCGACCAACCGAGCGAGGCACGACGCGATCGACGCATTCGACCAGCAAGGCACCCCGCCTCACATGCGGCTCGAGGATTCGTCGCCGGGGCGGGCGACGATGACGCTGGGCGGGGCATGGGTGCTGGCTCACTTGACCGAGACCCTGCCGCGTGCGGTGGACCCGGCAGTATCGCCGGGGACGCTGCAACTCGTCGGCCGGGCGTCGGTACTCGACAGTGCCGGTGCCCTGGCCATCGCCCGACAGGTGGCGCGCTGGGAAGAGGGCGGCTGGCGAGTGGACATGACGAGCCTGCCCGAGTCGCAGCACAAGCTGATCGCGCTGCTGAAGTCCCGTTTGCCCGACATGCATCTGCCGAGCGCGAAGCGCGAAGGGGCGCTGGCCCGACTCGGACGGGCGACCGTGGACAAGCTGGTGGAGGGAAATGCCTTTCTCGGCTTTATCGGCGAGCTGGTGAGCCGCGGCGGGCGTCTGCTGCTCGTGCCGTGGCGCATCCGCTGGCGAGAAGTGGTCGCCGAGATCGAGGCCGCCGGACTGCGTGCGCTCGGCATCGTCGGCCTGCTCTCGTTCCTGGTGGGCATGGTGATGGCGTACCAGGCGGGTGCGACGCTGCAGGATTACGGCGCCAACGTGTTGATCGTCAACCTGGTCGGCATCATCACCCTGCGCGAGATGGGGCCGCTTCTGACCGCGATCATCGTCGCCGGGCGCACGGGCTCCTCGTACACCGCCCAGTTGGGCACCATGCGCATCACCGAGGAGATCGACGCCCTGCGCGCGATCGGCATTCCGCCTTTCGACATCCTGATCCTGCCTAAGGTCATCGCCCTCATTCTGGTTATGCCGTTGCTGGCCGTATTCGCCAACCTGATGGGACTGCTTGGCGGGTCGGTAGTCGCCGCCTATCGTTTCGAGGTGAGCTTCGCGGTGTATTTCGATCGCCTGCCCGAGGTGGTGGATCTCACCACCCTGATGCTCGGTCTGATCAAGATGCCGGTATTCGCCATCGTCATCGCCCTGATCGGCTGCATGCAGGGCATGCGGGTGGCCGGCAGTGCACTGGCCGTGGGGCGGGCGACCACGATCAGTGTGGTGCAGGCGACCTTCCTGGTCATCGTCATCGACGCCCTGTTTTCCGTCCTGTACAACCTGCTGGGGTATTGAGGTGAGCGAAACGACGGCCTCCCTGAGCGGTATCCGCAACTGTTTCGGCAGCGAGTGCGTGCATGACGGGCTCGATCTCGCGTTGCCCAGTGGGCGGATCACCGCGCTGGTGGGCGGCTCCGGCAGTGGCAAGACCGTGTTGCTTCGCACGCTTGCGATGCTGCATGAGCCGGACGCGGGCTCGGTGGAGCTCTTCGGTGTCGATGCGGGCCGCTGCGGTGAGCGGCGTCGACGGGAATTGCGCGAGGGCATCGGCATGCTCTTCCAGGGCGGGGCCCTGTTCACCGCGCTGACCGTGCTGGAGAACGTCATGCTGCCGTTGCAGGAGCATACCCGCCTGCGCGGGGCCTGGCTCAAGGAGCTTGCGATGAGCAAGGTGCTGATGGCCGGGCTGCCGGCCGACAGCGCCGGCAAGTACCCCGCCGCGCTCTCGGGGGGCATGGTCAAGCGCGCAGCGCTTGCCCGGGCCCTGGCGCTCGACCCGGGCCTGCTGATTCTCGACGAGCCCACCTCGGGGCTTGATCCCATCTCGGCCGCCGCTTTTGACGCGCTGGTGCGTGAGCTGACCGATTCGCTCGGTCTGACCGTGATTCAGGCGACCCATGATCTCGATTCGATCTGGCGCGGATCGGACCAGGTGGCATTCCTGGCCAGAAAACGGGTGCTGGCCATGGCGCCGGCCGCGGAACTGGCGCGTCGCGACGAACCCGAGCTGGCGGCCTACTTTCGCGGGTCGCGTTCCGCGGAGTATGCGAAACTCCATGCAGGCCTGCCGACTGAGGATTGAGGCGTCGCGATGGAATCGAAGGTCAATTACAGCATCGTCGGCCTGTTCGTGGTCCTGCTGGTGATCGCCTCCATGGCGACCGCCTGGTGGCTGCACAGCGGCGGCAGCAATCGCCAGTACAACACCTACCTGGTGCTGGCGACCGACAGCGTCTCGGGCCTCAATTCCGACAGCCGGGTCTACTACCACGGCGTGGACGTCGGCTATGTCGACAGCATCCGCATCGATCGTGAGAACCCGGACAATATCCGCATCCGGCTGTTGATCGACCGAACCGTCCCGATCCGGGACGACATCCACGCCCAGCTGCAGCCCCAGGGCGTGACCGGACTGAGCGTGCTGAACCTCAAGGGAGGCGGGTCGGGCAAGCCGCTCGCGACACCACCGGGTGAGTGCTGCCCGGTGATTCCCTACGAACCCTCGCTGTTTTCCAAGCTCGAGGGTGGCATCAACGACACCATGGTGCGGCTGGTCGCGGTCAGCGAGCGCATCGACCGGCTTCTGCGCGAGGAGAATCTCGAGGCGATCGAGCGAACCGTCCATCAGCTCGATCAGGTCACCGGCACCCTGGCCGAGGAGCGCGACCAGATGCGCTCGCTGCTGCGCAACGCCGCCCAGACCGTGGAGAACACCGCGGAGATGACGGCGAAGGGCGAACGGCTGGTCGGGCATGCCGAGTCGACACTCGACTCGCTCGACCAGGCGATCGTCAAGGTTTCGGGTGCCATGGATACCTTCGAGGCGACCGCCGACGAGGTAGCCACGGCCGCAGACGCCACCGTCGGCTTCAGCCAGGCCGGCGAGGACGCTGCCCGCGAGATCTCGCGGCAGACCATTCCCGACATCAGCCTGCTGATCCGTGACCTGCGCGAACTCTCGCGGCGTTTGTCCGACTTCACCTCGACGCTCGACGAGAATCCCTCCCGGGCGCTGATCGGTGGCAACGAACGCCCTGCGGGGCCCGGCGAGGAAGCACGATGAGTATGATCCTGGAGCGAAACCTCAGGAACCGGCCAGAAAACGTTGATCGTATGGCAATTGTTTCGCGTTTTGCCGGGTTTTTATCGACGGCGATGCTGATGGTCGTTCTCGCCGGCTGCTCCGTGTTTCCCGCCCCTGACGGTGAGCCGGCGCACTGGCGACTGGTTGCCCCGGCCCTCGAGGAAACCGACCCTGGCGTGTCCGGCCCCGCCGTGACGGTGCGTCTGGTCGAGACCCGGGCGAGCAACGCGATCGATCGGCGCGACATGGCCTACAGCCGCACACAGCAGTCGCTTGCCTATTACCGGGACAATCGCTGGGTCGCTTCGCCCGCCATCATGTTCGACGAGATCATCGACGAAAGCCTCTCCGCGCGGCCCTGGGTGAGCAACGTCATCCAGGGCGGGGCAAGGGTGCCCACCGACCTGGCGCTGCACTGCGAGATCCAGCAGATCGAGCACCAGCTCGAGTATGTCGACGGCCGTGTGCGCCTCAAGGCGGCCTGCAGCTGGTACCGGAGCGAAGGCCGCCAGCTGATCGATACCTTGCTGTTCGATCAGACCGTCGGGGTCGAACGCAATGATGCCGAGCATTACGCTGCCGGCGCCCAGCAGCTGGTGGCGGATTTCGTGCAGGCCCTGAACGACCAGGGCCGGGCCCTGGCAGCCGACGTGGGGGAGCCGGACCGGCAGTGACCCGGCCCGTCAGTCCTGCCGGTACCAGCTCTCCGGGATCGGCAGGTGGCCGGTCTTGACCCAGATGGTGCAGCCGGTGTTGGAATAGGGCGCATGCCGGCTCCAGTGCGGGTTGCGCAGCCAGGTGCCGGCCGGGTACTCCCCGTACTCGTCGGCGAAGGTGCCGTCGACGACGAAGATTTCCTCCCCACCAAAGTGATGGTGTGCCTTGAACCGGGTGCCCGGCGCCCAGCGCACCAGTGCGGTGTGCTCGCCTTCGAAGCCGCCCAGCGGCATGACCTCCAGCCCGTCGACCAGCCCCGGCTGCCAGGCGGTGTTCCGGGTATCGACGACGATCTGCTCGGTTTCCCTCGGGTCGAGATGATGGAGCTTGACCAGGATCACGCAGCCGTCGGGGGCACTGGGGCGGTGGCGTGAGCCCGGCGGGTTGCGCACGTAGTGCCCGGCCGGGAAGCAGCCGGTCTCGTCGCAGAACGCCCCTTCAAGCACCAGGAATTCCTCGCCGCCATGATGGACGTGTTCCGGGAAGGACGCGCCGGGGACGAAGCGGACCAGGCTGGTTGCCCGGGTGCCGTCACCGCCCTCGCGTTCGATCAGTTTGCGCTCGACGGTCGGCTCCGGGGATTGCACCCAGGGCAGGGCGGCCGTGTCGACCACGGCACGCTGCTGCAGATCGGCATGAAGGGGTGTTAGCGGGTGTTCGGCCATGGTGTCGGTTGCTGTGGTGATCGGGAGGCAGAGGGTAGTCAAAAAAAACCGCGACCGGCCATGTCGGCGGGTCGCGGTTCGATCGGTCGGTCGCTAGCGGGGTCAGGCCGTCTTGCGAGCTTTCTTCTCGGCCTTGATCTGCTGATCGAGCTGCCAGAAGTAGTACATGATCGGGATCACCAGCAGCGTCAGCATGGTCGAGGCGAAGGTGCCGAAGATCAGCGAGACGGCCAACCCGCCGAAGACCGGGTCCGTGATCATGATCGCCGAGCCGAACATGATCGCCAGCGCGGTCAGCAGGATCGGGCGGAAGCGTACCGCGCCGGCCTCGAGCACCGACTCCTTCAGGCCGTAGCCCTGATGGCGGTAGTCGAGGATGAAGTCGATCAGCAGCAGCGAGTTGCGCACCACGATGCCCGCCAACGCGATGAAGCCGATCATCGAGGTGGCGTTGAAGGGCATGTCGAACAGCCAGTGGCCCGGGAAGATGCCCACCAGCGTCAGCGGAATCGCGCCCATCACGATCACCGGCAGCATGAACGACTGGTAGTAGGCCACCAGCAGCAGGTAGATGAACACCAGCGCGACGATGAATGCGGCACCCAGGTCACGGAACACGTCCAGCGTCAGGCGCATGTCGCCACCCCACAGGAGTTCGTACCCCTCCAGGTCGTCCGGCTGCGTGTCGACGAAGCCGAGGTTGCCCGTCGTGATGGTGACGTTCTCGCCCAACTGCATCTCGTCCAGCCACTTGTTGAGCGTCAGGGTGGCGTAGACCGGGCTCGAGCCGAGTAGGTCGCCCTGGACCGTTACCATCGGGTGCTGGTCGCGGTCCATGATCGGCTTGGTGACCGTTCCCTCTTCGATCTCCACCAGATCGCCGATCTTGACTGCCGTTCCCTGCTGGTTGGTCACGGTGAGGTCGCGGATCTGGCGGATCCAGGCGCGGTTGGCCTGATCGAGCTTGAGCACGATGTTCACCGGCTCGGAGGAGTTCGTGCCGTGCACCGTGCCCAGGGTCTGGCCGCTGACGTACTCGTGCACGACCTTGGCGATCTGAGCCGGTGCGACACCGGATTGCAGTGCCTTGGTCTGGTTGACGTCGATGCGGTATTCCGGGGCGTCAGCCGTGATCGAGTCGTCGATGTTGATCATGCCGTAGACGTCCTCGAAGCGTGTGCGCACCTTGGTGGCGATCTCGCGCAGCGTCTCGTAGTCCGGGCCGTGGATGCGGGCGAGCACCTGTGCCTGCACGGGCGGACCCGGAGGGGTGAGGAACAGCTTGATGCCGGCATCCGCGTAGCGCTCGCGCACCGGCTCGAGTTGCTCCCACATCTCCGTCGCCACGTCACTGGTTACCGGGCGGTGGTGACGGTCGACGATGTTGACGCGAATCTGCGCCATGTTGGGCGCCTGGCGCATCATGTCGCCACGCACCATGCCGGCGAAGGTTAGCGGGCCGGTGCGACCGACGTAGGTCTGATAGTCGGTGACGTACTGGTTCTGCGCCACGACCCGGCCGACGGCATCGGCGACCAGTGCGGTGCGTTCGGCGGCCGTGCCCTCGGGGGTGTTCACCTCGAGCAGGAAGGTATTGACGTTGCCTTCGGGCAGCATCTTCAGGCTGACGCCGGCCGGCGAAAGCGGCCCGTTCATGCCCGAGTCGCGGATGAACTGCCAGGCCGGCATCAGCATCGAGGCGATCATCAGGCCGAGCACGAACAGGAGGAACGCCAGCGAGAAGCCGCGCGAGCCCAGCAGCGGCTTGGCGACGCGCTTGTAGTTGCGCATCAGCCAGTCCTCGTGGTGCGGGTCGCCCTCGAGGGTGTCGCGCTTGGCCAGTGCCTTGCGCGCCTTGGAGCTCAGCCAGCGATAGGCGGTCCACGGCACGATGATGTAGGCCAGCACCAGCGAGGCGATCATGGCCACCGAGACGTTGATCGGGATCGGGAGCATGAACGGCCCCATCATCCCCGAGACGAACGCCATCGGCAC
This sequence comes from Guyparkeria sp. WRN-7, assembly GCF_001641825.1. Classification (GTDB taxonomy): domain Bacteria; phylum Pseudomonadota; class Gammaproteobacteria; order Halothiobacillales; family Halothiobacillaceae; genus Guyparkeria. Next base: position 71,231 of record NZ_LRFH01000017.1, read on the forward strand.
GAAGGCGAGAATGACCGCCAGGGTGGCGATGTTGGTCGGGTTGCCGACCTCGTTGGTCGCCCGCACCAGCAGATCGGCGAACGACGGCTCCTTGCCCTCGTGCAGGTGGCGGTGGATGTTCTCGATCACCACGATCGCGGCATCCACCAGCAGGCCGAGCGACAGGATCAGGCCGAACAGCGAGATCCGGTTGATCGTCTGACCGAAGATCCAGCCCACGCCAAGGACCACGAACAGGGTCAGCGGCACGGTCAGGGTGACGATCAGCGCCTCGCGCCAGCCGAGGAAGAAGAACAGGATGATCAGCACCACCAGCACCGCGACACCGAGGTGCTCGATGAGCGTGTTGACCGCATCGTCGGCACGATCGCCGTAGTCGCGGGTGATGGTCATGTCGACCTGCTCGGGGAGCAGTTCGCGTTCGATCACCTCGAGCTTGTCCTTGACCGCCGCGGCGACGGTGACCGCGTTGGCCCCGGCGCGCTTGCCGATGGTGACAGTCACCGAGGCGGTCGGGTCACCGGCGGCTTCGCCCTGGGTGTTGGCCGGGCCGAAGGCATGCGTGGTGAACTGGTGGTTCTCCTCGGGCGCATAGCCGATCTCGGCCACCTGGCTCAGGTAGATCGGGCGCTGGTTGTGCTGGCCGATGACCAGGTTCTCGAGATCTTTCGGTCCCTCGAAGGCGGCGTCGGTGCGCAGGCGGAATTCTCGGTTGTCGTGGGTGATGGTGCCACCCGGCAGGACGACGTTCGCGCCCTTGAGCATCTGGCTCAGTTGCGTCATCGACACGCCGGTGGCGGCCAGGCGCTGCGGGTCGACATTCACGGAAAGCACGCGGCGGTGCCCGCCGATCACGTCGCTTGCCCCGACGTTGGGGACGTTCTGCAACTGCTCGAGCAGGCGCTGTCCGACCTCACGCAGTTGCGTGCTGTCGAGCGCCTCCGAGCTCAAGGTGATCCCCATGATCGGCACGTCGGTGATGCCGATGCTCTTGACCAGCGGCATGCTGGTATTGGGCGGCAGGCGGTCGATGTTGCGCGAGATCTCGTTGTAGAGAAGCAGCAGGCTCGATTCCTCGTCGCTGCCGACCTCGAACTGGACGGTGACCACGCCCATGTCGTCCATGGCCACGCCGTAGGTGTGGTCGACCCCCTTGAGGCGGGCCATCAGCGCCTCGAGCGGCTTGACCACCTGGTCCTGTATCTGGGTGGCCGAGTTGCCCGGTCGCTGGACGAAGATCTGTGCCCCCGGAACGACGATCTCCGGGTTGTACAGGCGCGGGGTGATCAGCACCGCCATCAGCCCGAACAGGGTGATGGCGATCATGATCAGTGCGGTGATCTTCGAATACAGGAAGCTGTTCGCGAGCCGCCCGGCGAGGTTCAGTTTCGGCTGCTTCGGATTCGTCGACTGACTCATGATCAGGCGCCACCCTCGTCGTTGGCGTTGCGGGTTACGGTCACGCCGTTGGCCAGGTGGTCCCGGGCGCTGACGACGACACGATCACCGTCGCGCAGGCCGGCCAGGATCACTACCTCGTCGCCGCGCTCCTGGCCGATGCGTACCAGGCGGAAGCGGGCTCGATCGTCGGCGTCCAGTACGAATACGCCCTGCATGCCGGCGCGGTCCTGAATCGCGCTCGCCGGAACGGTGACAGCCGGCTTCTGGTCGATAACCACGTTGACGGTGACGTAGTTGCCCGGCGAAAGCGGTACGTCGGCCGGGACGCTCAGCTTGACGGTGTGGGTCCGCGTGATCGGATCGGCTGCGCCCACCAGTCGCAACACTTCGGCCTGGAAACTTGCCGCGGTGCCATCGGCCTGCCGGTAGCCCACTTCGATGGAGTCGCCCTCGTCGAGCTTGGCGTAGGCCTGGTCGTCCACCTCGACCTGGATCTCGCGGTCGCCGCTCCCCATCAGCATCAGCAGCGGCTGGCCCGGTGTGGCCAGCTGACCGGGATCGGCCATGCGCTGGACGATCGTACCGGCGAACGGCGCGCGGATCTGGGCGTAACTGACCTGCGACTGGGCCTGCTCGACCGCCGCCTGGGCGGCGTTGAAGTCACCCTGGGCGACCTCGTAGGCGGTGCGCATCTGCTCGAACTGCTGCTTGGGGACCGCGTTTTCCTCGTACAGACGCTTGAAGCGTTCGTAGTTGCTGCGGGCGTTGGCGAGCCCCGAGCGTGCCTTGGCCAGGGCGGCCTCGGCCTGGCGGATCTGGCTGGTGACGTCGCTCTGGTCGATGGTGAGCAGAACGTCGTCCTTCTCCACCGCTTCGCCTTCGCGCACATTGATTTCGCGGACGTAGCCCATCATGCGCGAGGCGATCGGGGAGCGATCGCTTGCGATCACCGTGCCGGGAAACAGCGCGGTGTCGTCGACCTTGCTGGCATCGACGGTGATCCAGTCACCCTGGACCTTGGTCCCCGCGCCTGCCGCGGCATGCTGTTCGACTTCCTCGCCACCGCAGCCGGCCAGACCGAGAGAGAGCAGGGCCGCGAAGAGCGGGGTGGCCAGCCGGAGGGCGTTGGCGAAGGTCAGGGACGAATGAGTCGCGTGATTCATGATCAAGGGTTCTCGCTCAGTACGGATCGCGATAGAAAAAAGTTTGCGAAGGCCGGTTCGGCCGCGGCGGTCAGTATTCGCTGCTTGCCAGTGCCTCACGGATGCCGTTGCCGTTTTCGGTGGCGACACGTTCCGGTGCCAGCTCGCCCAGTGCCAGCCACAGCGCGGCACGCTGCATGGTGCGCTGGAAGTGGGCGCGAATCAGCTCGGCGCGGGCATTGTCGAGTTCGGTCTGCGCGGCGAGGAGTTCGGTCATCGTCGCCAGACCCTGCTGGTAGCGCAGGGTCTCCAGCCGCACCGCTTCCTCGCTCTGGTCGATCGCCAGCCGGCGCACTTCGACCCGCTTTTCTGCCATGTTGGCTTCGCGCCAGACCTTGCCGACCTGGCTGATGAGCTTGTTCAGGGCCTGCTGGCGCTCGGCCAGGCTGGCGTTGACCTTCGCCTGGGCGCGATCGACCTTCCCCGAGCGGGCGCCGAAATCGAAGATGCGCCAGGTCAGCTGACCGCCGACCGTGTAGCTGTCGTTCTCCAGTCCGACCGACTCGTTGTTGAAGTCCTGCTGGGCCATCAGGTTGACGTGCGGCTTGTAGTCGGCGCGGGCGACATCCACCTCGGCGCGTGCAGCCGATACCCGACCGCGCAGCGCCGCAATGCGCGGATTGTTGGCCAGGGCCCGCTGGCGCGCTTCGTCCAGGTCGGTCTCCGGTAGCGTGACGTCGATGGTCTCGGACAGGTCGATGCCGCGCGCCGTGTCGATGCCGGTCAGCACCTTGAGTCCATCGGCGGCGTTATCCGCCTGATTGCGGGCGTTTTCCAGATCGAGTTCGCGTTCGCCCAGGTTGACCTTGGCCTTGAGCAGATCCGCCTTGGTGACCACGCCTTCGTCGAAGAGCTTCTGCGACAGGTCACGGTAGGAGCCCGCCGCTTCGTGTGCCTGCTGGGCGACCTCGACGAAGGCCTCGGCGGTGTTGATCCCCGCGTAGGCCTCGATGGTGTGCAGGACCAGTTGCTGACGCGCGGCCTCGTCGCCGGCCTGGGCGGCCTGCAGCAGCGCCTGGGCCTGGGTGCGCATCTCGCGGATCTTGCCGCCGTTGTAGATGGGTACCGACAGCTTCAGCGAGGTCTGGATGTTCTGGTGCCAGCCGGGATCGTTGAGGTTGTCCGGCTCGGTTTCTAGCGCCGTCGGCAGGTTGGCGAAAGTTGGCCCGGCCGCTTCGAAAAACTCGCCGGCGCCGAAGTCGTTGAAGCTGGCCTGCTCCTGCTGCAGCTTCATGCCGAAGACATTGAGCGGATTGTTCGAGGCCATGACGCCGAAGGAGAGGTCAAGGGTGGGCAGCAGGTTGCCGTTGGCCTGTTCGATTGCCGCACGCGCCTCGTCGATCCGGGCCTGGGACAGGTCCATGGCCGCGTTCTGACTCAGGGTGCGTTCGACCGCCTCCGAAAACGAGAGATCGAGACTGGCTGCAGCTTCCGGTCCCCCAGTGGCGGCCGCGTCGGCCGAGGCGCTGGTGAACGTGGGTTGCGTATCGCCACTTGCCGCCCAGCCGGCCAATGGCGTGGCGGCCAGCAGGGCGATGCCCGCGGCGATCGGCATGCGGATCCGGCGGCAGGGCATCGCCAGTCCGGCCGCGATGGATGGAGTCTGCCCGCGAGTTTGCTGGTTGCGCACCATGCTGCCTGTCCTTCTTCGGGTGTCTGCGGTGATTGGGTCGGCCCGGCAAGCCGAACGGGCCGGGCGGACAATGCCGCGAACAATATCAGAAAACGCTAATATATAAAACCAATTCCGTCCGGCAAAGGCCTTGTATTCGCTTTGCCGTTCTTATCGCAACGGAGACTAGCACGGGCATTGCGAAGCCGTTTGCGCATCAGTTGATGCTGAAACGCTGATGAATGCCGGAGACGCCGGGCCGGCTCGACACACGGCGTGTCCGCCATGTCTGCCCGGCAGGTGGATGGACGCGTTATCATCGCGCTTCGTTTGATCGGGGAGAGGGCGGCAATGCGGCTGGCCATGGGCATCGAATACGACGGCGGGCGTTATCACGGCTGGCAACGCCAGTCGCACTGCGATTCCGTCCAGGCACGCCTGGAGAAGGCGATCGGTCGGGTGGCCGACGCGCCGGTCGAGGTGGTCTGTGCCGGGCGTACCGATCGCGGGGTGCATGCGACCAACCAGGTGGTGCATCTCGATGTCACCGCGGAACGGCCGCTCTACGGTTGGCAGATGGGCACCATGCAGCATCTACCGCGCGACATCACCGTGCTGTGGGTGCGGTCGGTCGACGAGACCTTCCACGCACGCTTTTCCGCCACGGCGCGCGAGTACCGCTACTGCCTGATCAACCGCTCCACCCGGCCGGCGATCGCCGCCGGGCGACTCAGCTGGTGGTATCGTCCGCTGGACGAGGCGCGCATGCAGGCGGCCGCGGACCTGTTGCTGGGCGAACATGACTTTTCCAGTTTCCGCGGCAAGGACTGCCAGGCCCACTCGCCGGTACGGACGGTCGAAATGATCCGCATCACGCGCCAGGGGGATTACCTGTTCTTCGACGTGCGCGCGAATGCGTTTCTGCACCACATGGTGCGCAATATCGTCGGCAGTCTGTTTGCCGTGGGTACCGGCGAGCGGCCGGTGGAATGGGTGGTCGACGCACTTGGGGAGCGGGATCGCGAAGCGGCCGGCATTACCGCACCGGCCGACGGGCTGTATCTCACGGGCGTGGAGTATCCGCTCGAATTCGACCTGCCGACCCACCCGCGCCGCCCGCTGTTCGAGCAGATCGACTGACGGCGCCGCCATTCGAGGCCCGGCGGGAATCCTGCTAGTATTCCCCGCCCGAATTCCATATACCGCGAGGGCCCTCACCCAGGTGAACACCAGCCGTACTCGGGTCAAGATCTGCGGCATCACCCGCTTGACCGATCTCCAGACCGCCGTCGCTGCCGGCGCCGATGCGCTCGGCTTTGTGTTCGTGCCGGCCAGTCGCCGCTCGATCACGGTGGAGACCGCCCGTGACCTGGTCGCCCGCGTTCCGGCGTTCGTGCAGAGCGTGGCGCTGTTCTCGGATCCGAGCGTCGACTGGGTCGAGACGGTCGTCGACCAGGTCGGACCGGACATGCTGCAGTTCCATGGCAGTGAAAGCGGCCGGTTCTGCCGTCAGTTCGGCCGCCCCTACATCAAGGCGGTCAGTGCCGAACTGGACGACGAGGGGCGCGAGCGGGTGATGCAGGACCATTACACGGCCCGGGGGTTTCTGCTGGACAGCCATGCGGTGAGCGGCCTGGGCGGCACGGGGCATACCTTCGACTGGAACCGCTGGCCGCGACAAGCCGCCAACGCGCGTCGACCGTGGATCCTGGCCGGGGGGCTGTCGCCGGAGAACGTCGCCGAGGCGATCGAGAGCCTGGCGCCGTATGCCGTGGACGTTTCCAGTGGCGTCGAGGACGATGCGCCGGGGCTCAAGTCGGCGGACAAAATCAATGCATTCATTCGAGGGGTAGGGCATGCCCGAGACCAACAACAAGGTGACTGACACGCCGGTCGATTACGGGACCTTCCCGGACGTCCGCGGTCGCTTCGGGGACTATGGTGGCCGCTACGTGGCCGAGACCCTGATGGAGCCGATCGAGGAGCTGACCGCCGCGTACGCCAAGTACCGCAACGATCCCGGCTTTCTCGAGGAATTCGAGACCGACCTGCGCGACTACGTCGGTCGGCCGTCGGCGCTCTACCACGCCAAGCGACTCTCCGAGCTGTACGGCGCGGAAATCTGGCTCAAGCGTGAAGATCTCAACCACACCGGCGCGCACAAGATCAACAACGCGCTGGGCCAGGCATTGCTGGCCAAGCGCATGGGCAAGACCCGCATCATCGCCGAGACCGGTGCCGGCCAGCATGGCGTGGCCACCGCGACGGTCGCCGCGCGCTTGGGCATCGAATGCGTGGTCTACATGGGCGCCGACGATATCCAGCGCCAGGCACCCAACGTCTTCCGCATGCGTCTGCTCGGCGCGAAGGTGGTGCCTGTCGATTCAGGTACCCGCACCCTGAAGGACGCGCTCAACGAGGCGATGCGCGACTGGGTGACCAATGTTGACGACACCTTCTACATCATCGGCACCGTCGCCGGCCCGCACCCGTACCCGCAGATGGTGCGCGACTTCCAGTCCGTGATCGGTCGCGAGGCACGCGAGCAGATGCTGGAAAAGACCGGCGAGCTGCCGGACCAGGTGGTCGCCTGCGTCGGCGGCGGTTCGAATGCCATCGGCATCTTCCACGAATTCCTCGCCGACGAATCGGTCGAACTGCACGGCTCCGAGGCCGGTGGCGAGGGCGTCGAGACCGGCCGTCACGCCGCGCCGCTGACCGCCGGGCGCCCGGGCGTCCTGCACGGCAACCGCACCTACCTGATGGAGGACGAGAACGGCCAGATCATCGGCACGCACTCGATCTCGGCGGGTCTCGACTACCCCGGCGTCGGGCCGGAGCACGCCTGGCTCAAGGATATCGGCCGAGTCGAGTACGCCGCGATCACCGACGAGCAGGCGATGGAAGCATTCCACGACATGATGCGCTGCGAGGGCATCATTCCGGCGCTGGAATCGTCCCATGCGGTGGCGCATGCTCGCGTGCTCGCCGAGGCGCGCGGCGGTCAGCGCATCCTGGTCAACCTGTCCGGCCGGGGCGACAAGGACATCAACACCGTGGCACGACTCGAGGGGATCGAACTGTGAGCGACACCAGCAAGCAGCCGGGCAGCCGTCTGGCACCGCTTTTCCAACGGCTTGCCGCCGAAAACCGTGCCGCCCTGATTCCCTACATCACCGCGGGCGACCCGAGCCCCGAGGCCACGCTCGAGCTGATGCACGCCCTGGCCGAAGGCGGCGCGGATGTGATCGAGGTGGGGGTGCCGTTCTCCGACCCCATGGCCGACGGTCCGGTCATCCAGGCGGCACACGAGCGCGCTCTGCGGTCCGGGCTCGGTCTGCGCGGCGTACTCGATCTGGTGGCCGAATTCCGCCGGAAGGACGGCGAAACGCCGGTCATCCTGATGGGGTACCAGAACCCGATCGAGGCGATTGGCGTGGCCGACTTCGCGGCACGTGCCGCCGAGGCCGGTGTCGATGGGGTGCTGACCGTGGACCTGCCACCCGAGGAAGCGGACGAGCTGGCCGGCGCGCTGCGCGGGCCCGGTCTCGACAGCATCTTCCTGCTGGCCCCCACCACGCGGGGCGAGCGCACGCAGGCGGTTGCCTCAAAGGGCTCGGGCTTCGTCTACTACGTTTCACTCAAGGGCGTCACCGGCGCGGCAAACCTGGACACGGATGCGCTGGGCGACCAGCTCGCCCGCATTCGCGAGACCTGTGAGCTGCCCGTGGGCGTCGGCTTCGGCATTCGCGATGCGGATACCGCCGGCCGGGTCGGTGCCGTGGCAGACGCCGTGATCGTGGGCAGTGCCATCGTCAGGCTGATCAACGAGCGTGCCGAGGCCGAAGGCGGCGTAAACGCCGCAGTACTCGACGATGTGCGCGATTTTGTTGCCGGCATGCGTCGGAGCATCGAATCCGCCCGTTCGTGACGGTCAAGCGAACCACGGACGAATAGCGAACAGACAAAAGCGCCGCGACTCGCATGGCGGCAGACATATCCCGGGAGACTGGACCATGAGCTGGCTCGACAAGCTGATTCCTTCACGCATCCGAACCGAAAGCACCGGCAAGCGGGGTGTGCCCGAGGGGTTGTGGGTGAAGTGCGCCGGGTGTGATGCGGTGCTCTACCGCGAAGAGCTGCGGCGTAACCTCGAGGTTTGCCCCAAGTGCGGCCACCACATGCGCATCGGCGTGCGCGAACGGCTGGATGCCTTCCTCGACGCGCGCGGCCGCGAGGAGCTGTTCGCCGAGGTGGCGCCGGTCGACATGCTCAAGTTCCGCGACCAGAAGAAATACCGCGACCGCATCAACGCCAGCCAGAAGAAGACCGGCGAGAACGATGCGCTGGTGGTGATGCGTGGCCAGGTCGATGGTGTCCCGGTGATCACCGCCGCCTTCAACTTCGCTTTCATGGGCGGTTCGATGGGCTCGGTCGTCGGCGAGAAATTCGTGCGCGCGGTCGAGGCGGCCATCCAGAACCGCTGCGCGCTGGTCTGCTTCACCGCCTCGGGCGGGGCACGCATGCAGGAGGCGCTGTTCTCCCTGATGCAGATGGCCAAGACCTCGGCGGCACTCACGCGGCTGTCGAACAAGCAGCTGCCGTTCATCGTGGTGCTGACCGACCCGACCATGGGAGGCGTTTCGGCCTCGCTGGCGATGCTGGGCGACGTGCAGATCGCCGAGCCCAATGCCCTGATCGGCTTTGCCGGCCCGCGCGTGATCGAGCAGACCGTGCGCGAAACCCTGCCCGAGGGCTTCCAGCGCAGTGAATTCCTGCTCGAGCATGGCGCGATCGACATGATCGTCGCCCGCGACGAGCTACCGCAGACGATCGCGCTGCTGGTGGCGAACCTGCAGAAGAAGGATCTGCCCAAGAAGGACGCGAAAACGGCGTCGTGACGCCAGCTGAACGCCAACGGTCCGGCGTGTCGAGGGGCAGCCGTTGAACCGATCGATTTCAGACTGGCTCGATCAGTTGCTGGCTCGAGATCCGAATCGGATCGAGCCGGGAGTCGAGCGCACGCGCCGAATTGCCGCGGATCTGCTCGGCGGCACGCCCTCGGCTTGCGTGATCAGCGTGGCAGGTACCAACGGCAAGGGCTCGAGCGTGATGATGGCTTCGGCCATCTGCCAGGCGGCCGGGTACCGGGTCGGCAGCTATACCTCGCCGCATCTCGAGGATGTCCGCGAGCGATTTCTGATCGACGGCCGGGAAGTCGGCGGGGCCGCGCTGATCGATGCCTTCGAGCGCATCGAGTCCCACCCTGACAGCGATGCCCTGACCTATTTCGAATGGCTCACCCTGGCTGCGTTTCTCGTCTTCGAGGAGGCCGGGCTTGACGTCTGGGTGCTGGAAGTCGGCCTGGGCGGTCGGCTGGATGCCGTCAACGCGCTGGATGCCGATCTTGCGCTGATTACGTCGATCGGACTGGATCACCAGGCCTGGTTGGGCGACAGCCGTGAGGCGATCGGACGAGAGAAGGCCGGCATTCTCCGGGCAGGGCAGCCAACTGTGTATGCCGATCCCGAACCGGTGGGCTCGGTCGTGGAGACGGCCCAACGCCTCGGGGCCGATTTGTGGTGCCTGGGGCGCGATTACGAGCTTCGGGCGGTCGAATCCGACAGCACTGCGGAAGGGTGGCAGCTGGTGCGAGCCGGTCGCCCGAGCCCGCTGCCGGGTCCGGCGCTGTCGGGACGGCACCAGCGGCTCAATGCCGCGGGCGTCGTTGCGTTGCTGCAACACCCGCGCAGCCCGCTCGCGGTGCCGGATGCGGCGGTGGCGACCGGTCTCTCCCAGGTGGAGCTAGCCGGTCGTTTGGAGTGTCGTCGCGATGGGGAGCGGGTGGTCTGGTTCGATGTGGCCCATAATGCCGAGGCGGCCACGGCGCTTGCCGAGGTGCTGGCGTCACGACCGGCAAGGGGACGCCGACTGGCCGTATTCTCCGCACTGGCGGACAAGCCGATCGAGGCCGTGGTGCGGCCCCTGGCCGAGGTGATCGATAGCTGGTGGATCGCGCCGTTGACGGAACCGCGAGCGGCCGATATCGGTCGGATCGAATCGGCGCTGACCGGAGCCGGCATTCGATCGGTGCGGCGTGAAGCCGACCTGCTGGGTGCGTATAATGCCGCGCTGACGGAGGCCGGGGACGAGGACGAGCTCGTGGTGTTCGGCTCCTTTCACGTTGTCGGTCCGTTGCGGGCCCGGTTGAGCGGAAACGAGATTGCGGACGCCTGACGGCGTCCTGGCCGAGTCGACAAGGGGGTGCCGTGGCAGAGCAAACCGAATCTAACTGGACCGAATCGCGCTTTCGCCAGCGGCTGGTGGGCGCGTCGGTCGTGGTGGCCCTGGCGGTGCTGCTTTTGCCGCTGTGGCTCGACGGCAGTGGTATTGACAGCCTGCGCGTTCAGTCGGTCCCGGACAAACCCGAGGTGGAAGGCGCCGAGCGCATCGAGATCCCGCAGCCGCCCGGCGATAGCGGCGAGCCGCTTTCCGATCCGCCCCAATCGCTGTTTCCCGACCAGACACCCATCGAGGCCCGTTCCGCGGCCGAGGACGATACGGCGCCCGCGGCGTCCGTAGACGAGGATGCCGGGCCGGCAACGCACGAGCCGACGGCTAAGCCCTCAGGCGATGCCGACATGGAGGCGCCGGTTGCACCCGAGTCCGCGGACGAAGAGCAAAGGGTGAACGAAAGCGAGACCGCGCCGGCGGCCGAGGAATCGGCTGCCGCCGAAGGTACCGTCGAGAACGAGCCGGCAGAGGCCGATGCCGCATTGCCGGAAAGTGCCTCGGATGGCGAGTTCGTCGTGCAACTCGGCAGCTTTTCCGACGAGCGCAATGCCAGGGCGCTGGCCGCCTCGGTGGAATCGTCCGGGTTCGACGTGTTCGTCACGCCGCTGTTCTCGGAGCAGGGCACGGTCTGGCGGGTGCGGGTCGGTCCGTACGCCACCCGCGAGCAGGCCGGGGAGGCCACCGACCGGTTGCGGCAGCGTATCGGTCGTGACGGTCTGGTAATGACCAAATGATGCGCGACTCGTTCACGCCGCCGCGCAGCACGAAACGGACGACAGGGGGATCGGCATGACGCTGGTGGACTGGATACTGCTGGCGATCGTCCTTATATCGACCGCGATCGCGCTGGTGCGTGGCTTCATCAAGGAAGTGATCTCCCTGATCACGTGGTTGGCGGCCTTCGGCATTGCGTTGGGGTTTTCGCAGACGGCGTCCGTGCTGGTGCCGGAGGCGGTCGACATCCCCTCGGCGCGCGTGGCGATCGCCTTTGTGGCGTTGTTCGTGATCGTCCTGATCCTCGGCGGGATCATCAACTGGGCAATCTCGAAGCTGGTGGAGACCACCGGCCTGTCGGGCACCGATCGCTCGGTGGGTATGGTCTTTGGCCTGTTGCGCGGGGTGTTGATCGTGGCCGGACTGCTGCTCCTGGGCGGTTTCACGGCCCTGCCACAGGAAGAGTGGTGGCGGGCATCGATGCTGATACCGCACTTCCAGGTGGTGGCCGAATGGCTGCTCGCCGTCCTGCCGGCCGACGTGGCTAGCAACGTCCAGTGGTGAAGCAGGACGACTCTCGACTTTTCAGGCGGCGTGCCGGATCATGCGCCGCATCGGGGTGACCCGATAGACGCCGGGCCGGTTCGTGGACCGGCCCGGCGTAGCCGTTTCGGCATCTGGCAGGGAGCCGCCGGGCCGAGGCCTTCTGACGTTTTTGCACGGTTAAGTACCGAGGTGGTTTGACGCATGTGCGGCATTATTGGGATGGTGGCGAAATCGCCGGTCAATCAGGCGCTGTATGACGGGCTGACCGTTCTTCAGCACCGCGGTCAGGATGCGGCGGGCATCCTGACCTCCGACGAGGAACGGCTTTTTCTCCGCAAGGAAAACGGTCTGGTCAAGGACGTCTTTCATACCCGTCACATGCGCCAGCTGATGGGCAACATGGGCATCGGTCACGTCCGTTATCCGACGGCCGGCTGTGACTCCTCGGCCGAAGCCCAGCCGTTCTACGTGAATGCCCCGTTCGGCATCGCCATGGGTCACAACGGCAACCTCACCAACGTCGACGAGCTGCGCGCCGCGGTGGTGGCCGAGGATCGTCGGCATCTGAACACCAACTCCGACTCGGAAGTCCTGCTCAACGTCTTCGCTCACGAGCTCGCCGCCATTGCCGATGCCCGGCCGACGGCCGACGACGTGTTCTCGGCAATCACCAACGTGCATCGCCGGGCTCGCGGCGCCTACGCGGTGATCGGGCTGATCGCTGGCGAGGGCGTGTTCGCCTTCCGCGACCCGCGCGGCATCCGCCCGGTGTGCTACGGCAAGCGCGAGACCGAACACGGCACGGAATACATGATCGCCTCGGAGTCGGTTGCCATCGAGGCGGGCGAGTTCGAGCTGGTGCGCGATCTGGCCCCGGGCGAGGCGATCTTCATCTCCCGCGAGGGCGAGGTCACGCTGCGCCAGTGCGCGGACAACCCGTCCTACTCGAGCTGCATCTTCGAATACGTCTACCTGGCGCGCCCGGACTCGATCATCGACGACGTGTCCGTCTACCGGGCGCGCATGCGCATGGGCGAGATGCTGGCCGAGAAGATCCAGCGCGACTGGGCGCACCACGACATCGACGTCGTGATCCCGATCCCCGACACCAGCCGCACCGCCGCGCTGGAGATCGCGGTCAATCTCAACCTCAAGTACCGCGAGGGCTTCGTCAAGAACCGCTACATCGCGCGAACCTTCATCATGCCGGGCCAGGCCAAGCGCAAGCGCTCGGTGCGCCAGAAGCTCAATGCGATCGATCTCGAGTTCCGCGGCAAGAACGTCCTGCTGGTCGACGACTCGATCGTTCGCGGCACCACCTCGAGCGAAATCATCCGCATGGCGCGCGAGGCCGGCGCGAAGAAGGTCTTCATGGCATCGGCCGCCCCGGCGGTGCGCTATCCGAACGTCTACGGCATCGACATGCCCGCGGCGAACGAGTTCGTGGCCCACGATCGCGACGTCGAGCAGATTCGTGATGCCATCGGTGCCGACGACCTGATCTACCAGGATCTCGAGGACCTCAAGGAAGCGGTGCGCCTCGGCAACTCAACCCTGTCCGAGTTCGACTGCTCCTGCTTCACCGGCGACTACGTCACCAACGACATCGACACCGCCTACCTGGACAACCTGGCCAGCAACCGGGCCGACACCGAACGGGACAAGGCAAACGGCGCGGCCGGCGCCTCGCGCCGTTCTCGGGATATCGTCTCGGTCGGCCTTTACAATGATCAATAGACGGCGGCGGTCGCTTTTCGCCGGCAGCCTGGCGCTGTTGGCGGGGTGGTCGGGTGGCCGGTCGGTCGCCGCGACAGCCGATGAATCGTTTGATCCCGAAGGCAGTGCAGAGGACCGCATGACCCTACCGGAGCGTGTGCAACGTTCGGCGGCCGAGATGTTCGACCGGCGGCCGGACGCCCAGGCACTGGTCGTGGATGTCAGAAGCCAGCGTCTCTACCTGTTCGAGGATGGCGACTTCGTCGGCGAATACCCGGTCTCGACAGCGGAGAAGGGGACCGGCAACCGGGAAGGCAGCCTGCAGACCCCGCTGGGGCTTCATCGAGTCGACGAGAAGATCGGTGCCGATGCCCCCATGGGCATGATCTTCCGCGGTCGCCGGCCGACCGGGGAACGGGCCGAAATCCTCACCGGGCCGGACGAACGCGCCGCCCGCGACGACGTCACCACCCGGATCCTGTGGCTTGCCGGCCTCGAGCCGGGGGTCAACCAGGGGGGCGACGTCGACTCCAAGCGCCGATACATCTACATCCACGGCACGCCGGAAGAGGGCCGTATCGGCCGGCCGGCCTCGCACGGCTGCGTGCGCATGACCAATGCCGACGTGATCGCGCTGTTCGACCGCGTCGAGGTCGGTGCGCTGGTCGACATCATCGAATAACGGACTCCGGTCCACCCGTTTTCAGATCGTTTGCGGAGAACCATCCATGCCCGATTATCGTTCCAAGACCACCACCCACGGCCGCAACATGGCCGGTGCCCGCGCCCTGTGGCGCGCCACAGGCGTGAAGGACGACGATTTCGGCAAACCGATCATCGCGATCGCGAATTCCTTTACCCAGTTCGTGCCGGGGCACGTGCACCTCAAGGACCTCGGCCAGCTGGTCGCCCGCGAGGTCGAGGCCGCCGGCGGGATTGCCAAGGAATTCAACACCATCGCGGTCGATGACGGTATCGCGATGGGCCACGGCGGCATGCTCTACTCGCTGCCGAGCCGCGACATCATCGCCGACTCGGTCGAGTACATGGTCAATGCGCACTGTGCCGACGCGCTGGTGTGCATCTCCAACTGTGACAAGATCACCCCGGGCATGCTGAATGCCGCCATGCGCCTGAACATCCCGGTGATCTTCGTCTCCGGCGGGCCGATGGAAGCGGGCAAGACGCGCCTGTCCGAGGATTCCGACGAGATCATCAAGCTCGACCTGGTCGATGCCATGGTCCAGGCGGCCGACGATTCGGTTTCCGACGAAGTGCTGGCGCAGGTCGAGCGTTCGGCCTGCCCGACCTGCGGTTCCTGCTCGGGCATGTTTACCGCCAACTCGATGAACTGCCTGACCGAGGCGCTGGGCCTGTCCCTGCCGGGCAACGGCTCGCTCCTGGCCACGCACGCCGACCGCAAGGAGCTGTTCCTCGAGGCCGGTCGTCAGATCGTCCGTCTGGCGAAGACCTACTACGAGAACGACGACGCCTCCGTGCTGCCGCGCTCGATCGCGACGCGCGAGGCGTTCGAGAACGCCATGGCGCTCGACATCGCCATGGGCGGCTCGACCAATACCGTACTGCACCTGCTGGCCGCGGCGCGCGAGGGCGAGGTCGATTTCGACATGACCGACATCGACCGCATGAGCCGCAAGATCCCGCACCTGTGCAAGGTCGCGCCGAGCACGGCGCAGTACCACATGGAGGACGTGCATCGCGCCGGTGGCGTGATCGCGATCCTGGGCGAGCTGGATCGGGCCGGCCTGCTGCACAGCGACATCCCGAACGTTCACAGCAAGACCGTCAAGGACGGCCTGGATCGCTGGGACATCGCCCGTGACACTGCCTGCGAGGAGGCCAAGCAGCGCTACCTGGCCGGCCCGGCGGGTATTCCCACCCAGACCGCGTTCTCGCAGGACACCCGCTGGCCGAGCCTGGATACCGACCGCGTCAAGGGCTGCATCCGCGACTACGAGCACGCCTACTCGAAGGACGGCGGTCTGGCCGTGCTGTTCGGCAACATCGCCCGCGACGGCTGCATCGTGAAGACCGCCGGTGTGGACGAGTCGATTCTCAAGTTCACCGGCCGGGCACGCTGCTTCGAGTCGCAGGATGCCGCCGTCGAGGCGATTCTCGCCGACCAGATCGTCCCCGGTGACGTGGTGGTGATCCAGTACGAAGGCCCCAAGGGCGGTCCGGGCATGCAGGAGATGCTCTATCCGACCAGCTACCTCAAATCGAAGGGATTGGGCAAGGACTGCGCGCTGCTGACCGACGGGCGTTTCTCCGGCGGCACCTCCGGCCTGTCGATCGGCCACGCCTCGCCCGAGGCGGCCGCAGGCGGCGAGATCGCGCTGGTGAAAGAGGGCGACACCATCGTCATCGACATCCCCGAGCGCACGATCCACCTCGACATCAGTGATGCCGACCTGGCGCATCGCCGCGAGAAGATGATCGAGAAGGGCGATGCTGCCTACAAGCCGGTAAACCGCGAGCGTTACGTCAGCCAGGCCCTCAAGGCCTACGCGGCCCTGACCACGTCGGCGTCGCTGGGCGCCGTGCGCGATCTTTCGCAGATCGGCGTCAAGTAAGGCGACTGGCGGCAAGGGAACGCATGCCGGGTTACACCTACATCCCGCCGGCGTTCCGGCAGGACGACCCCGAACGACTTGCGGCCATCGTTGCGGCTTATCCCTTCGCCGTGCTCACGGTGGCAAGCGGGGAGGCGCTTGATGCGGTGCATCTGCCATTCCTGCGTTTCGGTGAGGTCGATCAACCCGAGACATGGCGCTTCGAATCGCATCTCGCGCGCGCCAACCCGGTCGCCGAGGCGCTTGCGGACGGTCAGGAACACCAGGGGCTGATCGTGTTCACCGGCCCGGATGCGTATCTGAGCCCGCACTGGTATGTCGACGGGCGCGACACCAGTGTGCCGACCTGGAACTATCAGGCCGTCCATGTCAGAGGCAAGGTACGCCGGATGGGCGAGGACGATCCGACCTGGCTCGATAGGCACCTGCAAGCACTCATCGACACCCACCAGACCCGTACGGGGGAGCCACCGTTCGACTACTCGCACTTGCCGGAATGTCAGATCGCGGCGATGAAGGCGGCGATTGTCGGCATCGAACTGCGCGTCGAACGCATCGAGGGGATCGAGAAGCTCAGCCAGAACAAGACCGGGGCCGACCGTCAGGGGGTTATCGAGGGTCTCTCTCGCCGTGACGATGCCGAATGCGAGGCAATGGCCCGGCTGATGGCCGAGAGCGACAGGCGGCGCTGACGTACGCAGTTCGCGCAGGGTGGCCGCCAGATGGCGAGCGGTGTTCGTGCCTTGAGGCGCCACCAATCAGGGTTGTTGCCGAGCGGCCAAAGAAAAAGGCACCCGCAAAGGGTGCCTTTCCTGCAGTTCGGTGGCGGAGGGTCAGTCTACCGGCGAGAAGGTGCTACTAGTTGCTTTGTGTTGCAACTTGTTTTCCTCAACCCGCACTACACCGCCGTTCCGGCGTAATCACCTGTTGCTTGTTGTGGTAACGCGTCGCGTAGTCTCATTTTTGGCTAATGGGATGCCAATGAGGTGACGTATGCCGAAGATGGCGCGCGAGATGAGTGCGGTAGAGGTGCGACGACTGGCAACGCCGGGTTTTCACGCTGTGGGTGGTGTTCCCGGGTTGTTGTTGCAGGTCACGGACAGTGGCAGCAAATCGTGGGTGCTGAGGACGATGGTTGGCAACCGCCGACGCGGCTTTGGGCTTGGTGGCTTCCCAGAAGTCTCGTTGTCGGTTGCGCGGGACAAGGCGCGCGAGCTTCGGGAGAAGGTTCGCCAGGGCATCGACCCCATTGCAGAGAAGCAGGCGGCCCGCGCCGCCCTGATCGCGGCGCAGTCAAAGGCCAAGACGTTCGAGGAGATCGCGGCCGACGTGATCGCAAAGAAGCAACGCGAGAGCCGGAACCTGAAGCATGCCCAGCAGTGGGCCAACACGCTCGAGCGGTATGCATTTCCGACGCTTGGGGAATTGCCGGTCTCCGAAATCCAGATGGGGCATGTCGTTGAGACTTTGAAACCGATCTGGGAGAGCAAGACGGAAACCGCCACCCGTGTGCGGCAACGCATCGAGGCGGTCATGTCTTTGGCGATCGCCCGTGGCTATCGCACGGATGCGAACCCGGCCACCTGGTCGCTGTTGAAAAACGAGCTGCCGGCCGCTGCCAAGATCAAGAAAACGAAGCACTACCCGGCGCTGCCCTGGCGCCAGGTGTCGGCGTTCATCGCAGCTTTGCGAAAACAGGAAGGGACGGCAGCCCACGCCCTTGAGTTCCTGATCCTGACCGCCAGCCGATCCGGCGAAGTGCGCAACGCAGCTTGGGATGAGATCGATTTCGACGGGCGTCTGTGGGTGATTCCCGGCCACAAGATGAAGGGCGGGCGTGAGCACCGCGTCCCTCTCTGCCCTCGCGCGCTCGAGGTTCTGCGTTCGGTTCAAGGCATCGACCGTGACCTCGTATTTCCAGGCTCCCGTGGTGGCCCAATGTCCGACGGCACCATCAAGGCCGTCGTCAAGCGGATGCACGAGAAGCGGATCAAGGCCCATCAACCGGGCTGGGTTGACCCCCAATACGATCGCGTTGCCACGCCGCACGGCTTTCGATCGAGCTTCAAGGACTGGGCTCGGGAGATGACCGGCTACGCCGACGAGGTTTCGGAGTTGGCGCTGGCACACGTGAACACAGACGCCACCCGAGCGGCCTACGCGCGCGGTGAATTGCTCGATAAGCGCCGCCGGTTGATGAAGGAGTGGGAAGCCTTCTGCTCTAGCCCTACCCAAGAATCCGGTGACAATGTGGTTCCGATCCGGGAGGTGCGGGCATGAATATCAAGGAACATTACTTTCCAAAACTTATATGGCCGGATCTGCGCAGAACCCGTCTGCTTATCAAATCGATAGATGACGAGTTTGGCGAGGGAGCGGCAATGCGATTCTTGGAGAGACGGAAGCATACCCGCATTTTTGAAGATAGGTATGGAGAAGGCGCGATGGCGAGGTGTCTTGAGAAGTATCCAGCCGGTGACTGCGCCACCCTGCTTTTTATGGAGAAGCATGGTCGCCCCCCGACCCTTGCTGATCTTCTTGCTGAGCACCCTGACCTTGATGAGGATCTTCTGAAACCCGTTATTCCCCGCCTGAATGGAGAACTGGATCGCATAGAAGATGGGCTCTCCTTGCTAGAAAGACACCGCAAGATGGGAGCTGAGGGCTATCGGCATAGGGGGATTGTCGATTTGGTGTCCGCGGAAACCTTGTTGGAAAAACAGCGGAAAGCAGCAGCAGCCCGCTCGAGGTATCGCTCGGATGAAGCCACCGAATTGTGCAGGCAGGTCGTCGATCACGCCAAGAAGTTGTTGATCTCGGACGAGATAACACGTGAAGAGTTTTACCGGCGGCTTGAGCAGTTCACTGACGTGATTGGAGAGAAGCGCGCACGGAGAACGATTCGCGGTTACTTGAAAGGGGCTGGTGTAAAGCCGCCTCCAAAGTGAAATCAGAGCAAGTCTCTCGTGGCAGTGCGCCGGCTCGCTGCCACTTGCGCTCGCACTATGCCCTCGTCGTTGCACAAAACTGCGAGGTAGAGCGTTATGGAGACCCAACCCATTCCCCACCTGAAAGATTGGGAGGCAGCCGCTCGTTATGGCGTCCACCGCAACACCTGGCTCCGCTGGGTGCGCGAGGGCAACGCCCCCAAGCCGGTCAAGTTCTCGGAGCAATGCACCCGTTGGCGCCTTGCTGATCTCGAAGCCTGGGAACAGGCCAAGGTCGAGGAGGGTGCGTGATGCGAGTCGATCCGATTACTCAACTGCGCCGAGCCGAATCCACCATCGAGGCATTGATCGCCGGCGAGGCGGCCACGGACCTTTTCACTGATGATCTGATGAACGTGTTGGCCACTGCAAAGCAGCAGGTCGCGGAGGCACGTGAGCAGATCGAGGAGGGAGGGGCTGAGTGATGACTACGCGCCACTGGAACGGCGGTCGCGCAGTCGGAGCAGGCACCTCTGATCTTCGCAATCCGCCAGCATCAAAAAAACAGCAATTCCACGACGTGCTCGCCTACATGCGGAACCACGGTGTTCCGCCAGCGGCCGGCATTCATTTCATCGATGATGGTCTTTTCCATCCATATCAGGTCGAGGGTGACCCGCCTGGGGTGTCGCGCGGCTTCTACATCGCGCTGCCGCGAGATGCCTGGGGCACGGGGGCGATCGCGTTTGGCGACCTCACCAGCGGCACCAAGGCCGTTTGTGCCCCACAACTGCCGCCGAACCGTCAGGAAACGGCTAGGGCGTTTGCCGACTGTCAGCTCAGCCACCGGCGTAAGCGCGGAGCGCGGGAGGTGTGCCGATGATGGACAACACACCGCCGTTCGACCTGATCGCCGCGCGAGTCGATGGCATGCGAGAGGAGCGTCCGGCACCCGGGAAGGTGCGCGCGATGACCTGTCTTTGCCCAGCCCACAAGGACCGCCGGCCGTCGCTGCTCGTCTCAGAGAAAGAGGACGGCGACATTTTGCTGCACTGCCGTGCTGGTTGTTCGTTCTTCGAAATCCGTGATGCACTCGGTATCGAGGCGATCGATCTCATCCCGGCGCACAAGCGACACGCTCGGGTCGATGGCAATCATGGGCCAGACAAGGGGCCGCGCTTCTCTGCCTGGCAAGCCATCCGCGCGCTGGCCGTGGACGTGATCACCGTCGAGCTCGCGGCCAATCAGGTCCGCCGTGACGGCTGGCTCAACGAGGATGACATGGCGGCACTCGCTTCGGCCCACGACCGCATCCGCGGAACCATCATGGCAGGAGGGTTTCGCGTATGAGCATTGCAGCACAGGCCGAAGCCGTGACCGCCAGTCCCATGCAGGAGGAGGCCGATGACCGGGATTACACGATCGCACCACCGAAGGCTGACCCAGCCATGTTTCATGGCCTCGTCGGCGAGGTGGCAGAGGCGGCCACCACCGGGCGAGAGCCGAATCGGTCAAGCGTTGCCCTGGCCTTTCTGACCTGGCTTTCCGCCGCGGCGGGTCGGCATCACTTCATCGCTGTGGGCGACCAGACCCACCCGCTGCTGATCAACGGCCTGCATGTCGGGCGATCCATGGTCGCGGCCAAGGGCGAGAGCTGGGCACTGGTGAAGCGCATCCGCCACGCCGTGGGCGAGATGATGGACGGTGATCCCGTGCCTGGCACCGATGACGAGGGCGCCGTGATCACGCCGGAACTGTTCGCCGGCCGGGTTCACTCCGGCGGCCTATCGACTGGCGAGGGGCTGGCGGCACAGGTTCACGACGGCTACATGATCGGCAAGACCGAGCACGCTCCAATCGACGACAAGCGCCTGCTGATCATCGAAGCGGAGTTCGCCAAGCTGCTCGAGCAAGGAAAGCGGGAAGGCAACACTCTGAGCCCGATCATCCGCGACCTGTTCGATGGCGGATCAATCCAGCCGGCTACCAAGTCCGCCAGCGTCTGGGCAACCGAGCCCCACGTCGTCATTCACGGCGCGATCACGCCGCACGAGTTGCGGGCCCGCATGGATGCCACGGCCGCATTCAATGGCCTGATGAATCGGTTCCTCGTCATCTTCGCCGAGCGCACGTGCTTGGTGCCGTTTCCCGAACCGACGCCCGACGAGGTAGTCCGGCGGCTGGCGATCCATTCCCGGGACGTGATCAAGTTCGCCCGCGGTGACTATCCCCGGACCAAGTACGCCGCACCGATCACGCTGTCCGACGAGGCCCGGGAGATGTACCGGGAGGCTTATCCCGACCTTCGGCGGCGCGACGGCTCCACGCCGATCATCACCTCGCTGCTCGAGCGCCGGGCACCGATCACAATGCGCTTGGCCGGCCTGTTCGCCATGACCGACCAGACCGCCGTGATCGGCCCGGCTCATATGCGAGCCGCGCTCGCCTGGTCACGGTTCCACCGGGAATCGGTCGCCTACGTTTTCGGCCATGACATAACTCAGCGTATCGAATCGAGTAAGCGCGACGGTCAAAAACAGAAGATCCTCGAAGGGATCCCCGCCGGCCGATGGGTGACGCGGACCTTCATTCAGCGCGATGTGTTCGCCAAACGGATCACGTCCAAGGAACTGACCGCCGCACTCGATGACCTGCTCGCCGACGGTATGCTCGAGCAGAGGGAGAGGTCCAAGCAGAACGGCATCGGCAACCTCAAGGAGTATTCCCGCCCCGCGCAAGATGCGCAGCATGCGCAAGACCGCAACGCGGCGAGCTTTGCGCCGCTGCGCAATAGTGCGCAAGACGCGCAGCAAGGGCGAGTCGGCCCGGAATCCTCGCCCCATGTTGCGCATGTTGCGCAGAGGTGCGCAGACGCTGAAACCCGCACCAGAACAGGCGTTGCGCATGATGCGCATGTTGCGCACGGCGCAGACGGAAATGATGACGAGGTGGTGATATGAGAGCCGCCGACATCATCACGACCCTGGTCGGTCGAGGGATCGCCGTCTCACTGGAGGACGGCCGCATCCATGCCCGCCCCGGGCACCGCCTGACCGATGACGACGTGCGACTGATCCGCCAGCACAAGCCGGCCCTGATTTACCTGCTCACGACCCGAGCCGAGGCAGACGAAGCCGGAACGCTGGCGGCAGGCGAATCGCCCCGCGCGTTGTCCCCAATCGAGAAGGCCGGCATCGCTCGGCTATGCCGCCAGCAGTACGGCGCCGACGACGAGGCGATCCGGGCGACGATCGAGAACTGCGAAGTGTGCCCCTCGATGCGTGAGTATCACTTGGCGCTCGATCGCCTGCGGAGACCAACTGGGGTTTCGATCTCAGAGGAAGGCCGAAATCACTGAGTCGGTGAGAAAAATCGATGCTACCGCCGCGGGGATGATTCCGGCTACAGCGATGATTTGTGACCATTTCTTGAAGATGGTCATGATCAAGAAGCTGAAGAGAAGTCCAAGGGCAATCACAGCGAGTGGCGACCACCACTGCAGGTGTATGAATGAGCCGGTCAACAGGTAAATCATGAACACCGTGCTGATCATTTTCGGCCAGGAATCCCCTTTGGCAAGAGTGTGGCCGACGGGCCAGCCGTTCCTCGCCGCCCAGTCAGAGTAGGTGAGGCACAAGAAAGCTATCGAGATCAGCCCCGAGTACACGAGGTGGTCGTACATTGATCGAGGTCTCTCTATTCGTCGAGGAAATAGTCTGTGTCGAGTTTCTTGAGTTCGTATATCGAGGCCGTCGAGACTCCTACCCCATGGTCAATCATCAATCGAGCGAGACGGCGGCCATCGAGCAGGATGATGCGGTTGTCTATTAGGGTGGCGTACTCCAGTGCTTCGCGGGTGAAGCTCGACGTGGTTATGAAGACCCCCTTCTTTGCCCGTCGACCTTGCAAGGCGCCTGCGAACTTCTGGATCTCTGGGCGGCCGACCACGCCTTCCCAGCGCTTGGCTTGCAGATAGATCACGTCCAGGCCTAGTGGGTCTTCGTCGATAATGCCGTCGATGCCGCCGTCGCCGCTCTTCCCGACAGCTCGTGCTGCGTCGTTTCGTTCGCCGCCGTATCCCATGGCGACTAGTACGTCGACAACTAGCTGTTCGAAGAAGTCCGGGGTCACCTGCTTGATCTGATCAAGCAATTCGATCTCTAGGTTTGTCCGGATGGTCTTCCAAGCAAGCTCCAACCCCTCTTCGGGTGTCTGTTCGTCATCGTAGGAGACCGAAGAGGTTGCTTCCTCGGCAGTCTCGGACGGCTCGTTGTTCTTCTGGTATCGGAAGTCGACGAAAGTCGGGTACCGCTCAAGATAGCGGTTGGTCATCCGTTCTGGGCCCGTCTTAATCGCCTCCCGACCAGCGTCTGTGATGGCGAACACCCCACGACGCTTCGCCTCTAGGAGTCCTGCCTTTTTAAGGTGGGTGGCGGCCCAGGCGACGCGGTTGTAAAACAGCTTCGCACGGCCGCTGGGGAGCATCTGTTGACGTTCCTCGTCACTCAGACCGAACGTGTCGGCCAGTGCGTCGTGTGCGTCTCGCAGGCGTCGCTCCTCGGCCCCCTCCGCGTATTCGAGCAACGGTCGGAACAGGGTCTGGAAATCAGGGACTGTCATGTGCTTAACCGACGGTTTCCAATTGTTCGTTCTGGCTGGTCAATCTTCGTCATTTTTCGGCAGAGATGTGCGGATTGCCCATGCGAGCAAATGGACTATCAGCGCTACACCAACAACGAAAATGGTAATGCCAAGAACGATTGGCCAAGACTCAGTGAAGATGGTTTTAAACGAACCATACATAGAGACCACAACAAAGATGCCGAGGATGAGCTTTCCTAATGCGCTCATGGTTGTATCTCCTCGAGGGCAAGGGCTGATTTTTTAGCTCTGCCGCCTACTGAGCTTGCCACAAGCCTTTTTCATGCCGTATCAGGCCAAGCTCCGCTAATGCATTTACGACTTGAGCTACTGATTTCTCGGGTTTTCGTTTGAAGTGAGCCGCAAGGCCCTCGGTCGTTCTGGGGCCAGTGGCGAGGGTCTCACGGATGGCCTCGATCTGCTTGGTGAGGTCTTTCGGGAACGTGGGTTTCTTTTCCGTGGGGGCGGAAACGGCAGTCTCGGCAACCTCCGCCTGTTCGAGGTCGGCGGCAGTCTGGGTGGCGTCCGGGGCCTGGTAGTCGGGGCGTAGCCAACGGACGTGGCCGCGGGCCTCTTCGGCGGCGCGGCGAGTGTTGAGGTCGACCAGCCGGGTGAGCAGTTCTTCCTCGGCCTCGGCCTGTTCGGCGGGCTTGTCGGGCAGCGGGGTGGTCGCGCCGGGGCGGCCGACGAGCGTGTCGGCCAGATCATCCCAGCCGTAGGCGGCGAACACGGCGCGGTCGAGGTCGTCGTGCAGTTCGCGCAGCACCGAGACCAGCCCATGTTCGTGGATGGTCTGTTCCTTCTTGGTCAGCGACTCGCCGGCGCGCAGCTTTTCCAGCACGTTGTACATGCCGGTCAGGGTGAGGTCGGGATGGGCCTCCTGCTGGCGCTTGCGGTGGGCGTCGATGCGTTCGGCCAGCTCGCCGATCTGCTGGGCCTGCTCGTCGGTCAGGTCGGGGAAGGGGAAGGTCTCGAAGCAGCGGCTTTTGTTATAGCGCGGGTCATTGCCCATGCCCATGCGACCACCGGCAGCCAAAGCCCACAATGCATGTGGGCGGCTAGAAAGAACTCCAAGAGTTTTCGGACTGTCGGCCGCAATGCTGACCAATCCATCGTCCGGCAGGACTTCCTCATCAAGGAAGAAGAACACTCTATGTTTGCTGACGTAGACAGTGGTGATGAAGCGGGTGAGTCCGTTGGACATGGTGCGCCATTGAGCGGCGGGATCGCCAAAAATCCACCATTTGTCGCGTCGGCGTTTTGCGCGGTTTTGTTCCCTTTCCGGCTTCACTCGATCAAGTAACCACTGATAGACGGCTGGGTATCTTTCGCGAACTTCGTCGATTCCGAGGCCGAACAAGTCGATGATCATGACTTCCCGAGGACGCTGATTCATGTCGCGTCCATTCCGGTAGTGCCGAATGTGATGTTCTAGGCCGGGTACGGAGCCAAGTCCGAGAGTTATTGCTTCATCTTTCTCGACGGTGAATCCTGAACCAACAGGAATAACGCCACGGCTACTGAGCCCAGCGTTTGACTTGAGCGGCACAGCTCCCGCGACATTTGCACCAACAGATAGATCTGAGAACAATTTTCCGTTTCGTGCGCTTAACGTGAGGTCACGGCTTTCTTCGGTGTTGTTCTTCTCTTCCACTACCTGATACAGCGTGCCGGGCTTGTCCCCAGAAGTTCCAACCGTCATGGCAATCCGCACGGATGCCCCATCGGCACTATCTACCCATGGGTGGTCGGGGATAGCAAATGCGAGAGACAGTGGTTGCTTGCTGTGGTTAAGGTGCGGCTCAATCACCCGCCGATTAAAGGTCTGGCGCAAGCTGTTGGTGGTGATGAAGCCAAAGCGTTTCACCTCGCCGCGGCGCGCCTTCTCGGCGGCGATGTGCCACCAGTACATCACGAAGTCCGCAGACCCGGATACCTCGCCAGAAAAAGTATCTTTCAAAGCATCGATGTAACCGTCTCCAAGAACGGTTCGCATCCTTTTGTTCCCGATAAACGGCGGATTGCCGACGATGTAGTCGGCCTGGGGCCAGTCGGCCTTGGTCGGGTTGATATAGCGGTAGACGGTGGTCCGGCCGCTCTCGTCGGGGATCAGTTCGCCGGTGGTGGGGCTTTCCTTGTAGGAGATGCCGTCCCAGATGGTGACCGGCTGGCCGTGTTCGTCCGTCATCGGCTCGCGGGCGTCATAGTCGATCAGCGCGTCCCGGCATTCGATGTTGTGAAAATCCTTGAGGATCGGCTCGGGCAGGTCGAGCTTGCCGTGGATGCGGAAGTGCCACTGCAGGTAACCGATCCACAGGACGATCTCGGCGATGGCGGCGGCGCGCGGGTTGATCTCCAGGCCAAGGAACTGGTGTGGGTCGACGGTGAGCCCCTCGACATCCATATGGGATTGTCCCTTGGAGAGGTCACTGATGAGGTTGAGGACTTCGCCCTCCAGCCGTTTCATGTGTTCGAGCGAGACGTACAGGAAGTTCGCCGACCCACAGGCCGGGTCGAGTATGCGGGTCTGGCAGAGGCTGTGGTGAAAGTCGATGAGTTCGTTCAGGGCCTTGTCGTGCTTGCCCTTCTGGAGCCAGGTTTCGGCGGCGACCTGCACGGTCTGCCACTCGGCGCGCAGCGGCTCGATGAGCGTGGGCATGACCAGTCGTTCGACGTAGGCCCTAGGCGTGTAGTGGGCGCCGAGCTTGTGGCGTTCTCTGGGGTCTAGGGCGCGTTCGAGCAGGGTGCCGAAGATGGCTGGTTCGACGTGCCGCCAATCGGCCTTGGCGGACTCGATCAACAGCGTGATCTGGTCGCGGTCGAGCGCGATGGGGTCGATGTCCTTGAACAGCCCGCCATTGAAGCGCGGGATCTTTTCCATCAGCGCGCCGTTGAAGCCGCCTTCGTTCATGGAGCGCCACAGGTCGGCGAGCGCGGCGGAGAAGTGTTCCGGGTTGTCTTTCAGCTTTTCCAGCAGGCTGGTGAAGCTGTCGCGCGGCAGCAGTTCCACGTCCTCGGCGAACATGGTGAAAAGGCAGCGCTTGAGGAAGTGGGCGACGCGGTCGACGGCGTAGCCGCTCTGCTCCAGCGAGCGGGCGAGGGTGGCCAGCCGGCGGCTGACGTCGCGGGTGACGCGGGCGGCGTGTTTCGAGGGGTCGAGCCGGTCGGGGTCGGTCCAGAGGTGGATCAGGCGCTGGCGGATCGCGGGGGCGCGCAGGTCTTCCAGGCGGATGCGGTGATGGCCCGGGTCCGGGTAGGGGACGTAGGTGCCGCCGGAGCGGGTGAACTCGGCGTAGAGCTCGATCGAGCGCCCCACGTCGGTGACCACGATGAACGGCGGGCGGCCCTCGCTCTGCGGGAGCGCGCGGACGTACTGGTCCGCCTGGTTCTGCGCGGCAAGCATGGCCTTGTCCCAGCCGGAGGAGTCGAGCGTCTTGCCGCTCTGTTTGGCTTCCAAGACAAAGCAGCCACGGCGATAAAGGTCGATAAAACCGCGCGAGGAGGAACCATCGGGCTTGTCGAGATCTACCCGGCGCTCGAAGACGTACTCGTTGAGCTCGTTGTCGTCGCCGGCCGGATCGGGCGCGGGCAGGCCCAGCAGTGCGATCAGCTCGGTGAGAAACAGCTGGTAGTTCGCTTTCTCCGTCCCACCACCGCCGGCCCAGCGGGCGATGAAGTCTTCGGTGGCGGTTGAGGTCGGGGCTTCATGCGACATGGAGTGGTCAACTGCTTCATTCCGTGAATAGAGGGGCATCCTAGCAAATCGTGATTGCCCCTAATGGCCCTGTCCCGCTGCGCTTGCCCAATCCGCTGATTTCCTGAAGCTGACCGCCCCACGATACTGCGATGTGGGCGCCAAGTACTGTTTGGGAGGCTAGCCGTGGATGCGTCGGGAGTTGGTGTGAGTCGAGACGCGATCGTCGATGTTTTGGTTGCTCGCGGATTGGGCTGGGAGTTCACATTGAGAGATCTGTCAGATGTGCTGGGGACGATGGATCGACCCGTGCGAGGTGCGTTTGCTTGGTGCATCGCTGCACACATCGTCGAGCATAGCGGGGAGGTGATTCGTCGGACAGCCCGGGGCAAGCCCTATAAGGTGCTGACCTACCGCTGGACGGGTTCAACTCGGGCGACACCCTACACGCAGCCGGTGCAAATCAACGCTGAATGCGAGGCGTGGCTTCGAGGTGCGTGATGGCTTGGCACGATGGTCTGTCAGAGAAGCAGCGTCGATTCGTTGAGGCGTTCTCCGCAAACGGGGGCAATGCGACGAGGGCGGCCAAGGCGGCGGGGTATGCCCACCCGCACGTAAAGGGGTCGCAGACGTTAGAAAAAGTTAGTGTTCGCGAGGCCATCGAGGCACTGCGCTTGGCGACAACAAATCCGGCGATCGCCACCCGAGAGCAGCGCCAAGTTTTCTGGTCGCGAGTGATCCGCGGAGAGGAGACGTACTTCGATCACAAGCTGGGGCGTGAAGTGCCTTACCCGATCGAGGCACGGCTTCGCGCGTCGGAGCTCTTGGGGAAGGCTCAGGGTGATTTCGTGCAACGCCGTGAGTTGGCTGGTCGCGGGGACGGTGGGCTCAGGATCGTACAGGTGCCACGGAAGGAGGCGGCCCAGCGCATCGAGGAATTGCGGGAGGCGATCGTGGGGCAATAGTTGGCCGCCAATGGCCTCGCTGCTTCGCAGGAGCCTACTGGCTTCTGGTCGGTGGGTTTTCTATGTGCGATCGCTTTTCCTCTCTCGTCCTGGCCGCACCGCCACACCCGGACTCGGGATGGCCCGTCTGGCTTTTCATGCGCTTGTGGGTCTTTTGTCACGTCAGGCTCGAGTGCCCAGGCAAATTCGGCAAGCGCTTCAATCAGCTTGTCTGGCGCCAACTCCCCGTCGAACAAATCCAAGGCCTCGCCGATTCAGTCACTACCCAACACTTGTTGCCGAGGTATGTTCCCGTTCCATCTCGGCAATGGTGTTTCGGATCTTTTTGTTTTTACTGCTTAATATGAAAGCGGGAATCAAAAGAGCTAGCCCCGCGCCATAGAGCGCAAGGGCGGGGACTCCCAAAATGTAGAAAATCCAATTTCCCGTCACGATCTCCCCATCGCTGTGAACGGCAGGCTGATCGTCGGCCTTGATGCCGACTAGGAGATCGTCCCCGCCTCGCTCGGAAAACCACATCTCAACATCCTTACCGAGGGCTTCTCTCAGGAACCCATTTATCGATGCAGAGGCGGTCACCTTCTTGATGATGTCGTCATCGACTTGAATGTACGAGTACGTTGTCTTCGCGGCGGTTGGGTCGCCACGATGCGATCGATTGTTGATACCGTCCCCGATTCGCACAAGTCGACCGGATGCCTTGTATCCGCCGTTAAACGCCTTCTTTTCCATCGTTCCCTCGTCATTCAAGTTGTTTTCGTTGTTGCCAGACGCACGCTCACTCTGGGTGGCGATTGAAAATTGATCACTCCGGTGTGGAGCCTCTGATCCAGCCAGAGACAGTCTTGCGATTCACCGAGCCACATTTATCGGAAGCTATGTTGTCCTTCCCCGCGGCCAGTTTGCTCGACGCGCCACTGAGCATGTGAACCAGAAGCTGAATGATCCGCCATTTATTCAGTATTGCTCACGGCCGCAGCAGCCAACTCGCGACTATCGGCGAGCAGTTCGTGTTGGCGACTACGCCTTCCCCAGCTTTTTGGATCGTAACCAATCTTGGCTTCGTTTTGGCGGGTGTGTAGTGGTCAGGCAATCTTGGGAAGTTCACACGCACCTCACACATGTCACGCCCGATTCGCAGGGGTACGGTCATTACTCATCGCACCGGCCGTCATTTCGTGGTGGCAGGGAGGCGCTGACGATCCGGGTTCCCGGCGGCAGAGATTCTAGGAACTCGATTGTTACCTCGGGGTGGCGGCTTTCTGCGCCGAACCCCGCTGTCTCGAGCATCGGGTGATCGGTGCCGAAAAGGGGCATCGTTTTGCCGCGTGATGGCGGCCGGCCCACTGTGCTCGTGCGTGAGGGACGCCGTTGAGCGTGGGGGAGCAGGCCAAGTTGAGCGAGTTCGATTGCGCGCCCCCCGTAACCGGGCACTACATCGTCCCTCTTCGCTGAGTCACCGACCATATGATCCGTCGCCACGCATCATTGGGAATCGTGCAGCCGCCGGCAGGCACCAAGGACGCGCCGAATACGCAGGTCATCGGTAAGGTGGGCCCCATTGTCCATGACGCACTCAGTGATCGAGGTGCTCGGGTGCCAAAGGTAGTACCAAGCACGAGCGAGTTGCCCGCCCACGCCAACCTCATCTTTCTGGTTGCAGTGCCGAATTGCGGCATGAATCGCGATCTCGTTTTTCATCGGGGGAATCAATGCGAGCTCGCACAGGGCACGGATTTGTTGGGTGGCTTTCGGCGTCTGTGGTGGATTTTCTTGGTTCCAGGGCGCGTTCGGTTCGTAGTGGGTTTCCCACGACCGAAGGATCTTGGCACTGCTTGCGTCGGGGTGCTGACGCTTGATCTTGTCGTAGTACTCCGAAAGCGGCACGTAACGATTTGTATCAGCGCTTAATTCAGGGACGGCGGTAGCCGGGGAGCTCCAGCCAAATAAGGCCCATACGATCAAAGCATGGATTCTGAAGTTGCCCATTCCATTGTTCTCAACGCTTGAGTGAGACCCACCCCGCATGGCTGACTTCCCATGCCCCCATGGAGCATCGCCGTCCTGGCGAGGAGATCGAACACGACGATAGCACCATGTTTCTAGCGCATCATCACGTAGCGCCACGCTCCACGAAAAAGGCCGCAACCCGGAAAATCCAGGTGCGGCCTTGGGGTGCTTTTCAACCGTTTTGAGGTTGGCGCATTGTTTGGTGAATAGCGAGACGATGTGATCGTAACCCGCTGATTCTAAAGTCTGTGTGGCGGAGGGTCAGGGATTCGAACCCTGGAAGGGCTACAAACCCTTGCCGGTTTTCAAGACCGGTGCATTCAACCGCTCTGCCAACCCTCCGGCGCCCGCGCATCTTCGGGTATCCCCTGAAAACTGTCAAGACGAGAGCGTTTCTGTTGTATCGTTACAACGACTCGTGTCGCGGTGGTTTGATCGAATCAGCGCTGCGCCGGAACCGGTCTGCAATCGGCCGGTCACATTCGCGCAACCCGATCAGCTAATCGTGGTCGGGGGCTGTGGTACAGTTTTTTCAGTTTTCGTAGCAGTATCGATAAACAAGGAGATCGAAATTATGCGTTGGTCCTATCTTGCCTCGGTCGGGGCACTGGCCGTTGTTCTTTCCGCTTGTAGCTCCACTCCGGGGCCGGGCGCCGATGGCACTTCGGGCGGTGATGCCGCATCTGCCAGTGGTGCACAGAGCACCGGTATGGCCGGTGGTGCCGGCATGAGCGAGGCTGAGCTGTACGAGGGCCAGCCGGCCGAGCCGCAGCGTGTGGTCTACTTCGGCTTCGACGAGTACTCGGTCGCAGCCAAGTACCAGGGCATGCTCGAGGCGAACGCGGACTTCCTCAAGGCGAACGGTAACCGTGAAGTCGTCGTCGAAGGCCATACCGACGAGCGTGGCAGCCGCGAGTACAACATCGCCCTGGGTGAGAAGCGCGCCAACGCGGTTCGCGACATCCTGCTCTCCTACGGTGTGTCGGCCGGCCAGGTCGAGACCGTAAGCTACGGCGAAGAGCGCCCGGCTGTCGAAGGCAGTGGTGAGAGCGTCTGGTCGAAGAACCGCCGCGCAGTCATCGAATACGGCCAGTAAGCAGGCCGCAAGGCGCGAAGCCGCAGGGGTGCCCGTACGGGTGCCTCTCGGGCCCGCAACCGTCGGGCCTGACGAACGCAAGAAAGCCGGGCAGATGCCCGGCTTTTTTCGTGTGGTCCTAGCTCTGTAGCGAGTTGGGCCGGGATCCGTCCCTGACACTCGGATACGGTCTGGCCGGTGGCGGTACCAGCACGGTGTCGAAATGGTCGGCACGCGGGTTGGTGTCCGGAAAGTCCTTGGAAAAATGCAGCCCGCGGCTCTCGTGTCGCGTCAGCGCCGAGCGGACGATCAGGTCGGCAATCTCGACCAGGTTGCGCAACTCGATCAGGTCGTTGGTGACCCGGAAGTGGGCGTAGTAGTCGTGGATCTCACGACGCAGGAGCTGCACGCGGTCGCGGGCGCGGTAGAGCCGCTTGGTCGTGCGGACGATGCCGACGTAACTCCACATGCTGCGGCGTAGCTCGTCCCAGTTGTGGGTGACCACGACCGCCTCGTCCGGATCGGTGACCTGGCTTTCATCCCAGGGTGGGATCGACGGGTGAGCCGGTTCCGCGGTGACCGGCGTCGCTGCAAGCTGCTCGGCTGCGGCCTGCGCGAAGACCAGGCACTCGAGCAGGGAGTTGCTGGCCAGCCGATTGGCGCCGTGCAGACCGGTGTGCGAGGCCTCGCCGATTGCGTACAGGTTCGGGATGTCGGTGCCGCCGTGCTCGTCGACCATGATGCCGCCGCAGGTGTAATGCGCGGCCGGTACCACGGGCAACGGTTCGCTGGTCATGTCGTAGCCGAATTCCAGGCAACGGGCGTGGATCATCGGGAAGTGCTTTTCGATGAACTCGCGCCCCTTGAAGCTGATGTCCAGGTAGACGCAGTCGATACCGAGGCGCTTGATCTCCGCATCGATGGCGCGCGCGACGATGTCGCGCGGCGCGAGCTCGGCATCGGGATGGTGGTCGGGCATGAAGCGGGTGCCGTCCGGTCGAAGCAGCACACCGCCTTCACCGCGGACAGCCTCGCTGATCAGGAACGATTTCGCGCGCGGCTCGTACAGGCAGGTGGGGTGGAACTGGATGAACTCCATGTTCGCCACCCGGCAGCCGGCACGCCAGCCCATCGCAATGCCGTCGCCGGTCGCCCCGTCGGGGTTGGTGGTGAAGAGGTAGGCCTTGGCGGCCCCGCCGGTCGCAAGTGCGGTATGGCGTGCCCGGACGGTGACCACCCGGTCGTTCTTGATGTCGAGCACGTAGGCGCCCAGGCAGGCATCGCGCGTCTCGCCCAGGCGGCGGGCGGTGATCAGGTCGATGGCGTTGTGATACTCGAGGACCGTGACGTTTTTCCGTTGGCGAACCTCGTCGACCAGCGTTTCCATCAGCGAGCGCCCGGTATGGTCGGCCGCGTGGGCGACACGACGCTGACTGTGTCCGCCTTCTCGCGTCAGGTGCAGACGCTCGGGGTGGCCATGGTCGTGATCGTGACTGAAGGGCATGCCGAGCGACTCGAGCCACTGGATCTGCTCGGGGCCGGCCCGCACTACGCGATCGACCACATCACGATCCGGCAGTTGGGCACCGGCGTTGACGGTGTCCTCGATGTGCTTGTCGACGTCTTCCGTACCGCCCAGTGCCGCGGCGATGCCACCCTGAGCCCAGGGGGTGCTGCCGCCGACCAGTTTTCCCTTGCTGATGACCATGACCTGAAGGTGCTCGGGGAGGCGCAGGGCCATGGCCAGTCCGGCGGCGCCGGAACCAATGATCAGAACATCACTCTGATGCACGGTTGGGGATCGGGTCGGTTCGCTCATCAGCGGCTGGGTTCCTCAACACTCGTGGGTCGTCATTTCGGTGGCGGTGCCACCGTGTCTAGGTGTCCCGTTTTCGGTACACTGTTGCGAATCAAGTATACGTGCTTGGGACCGTTGTTTTGGGCTCCCGGCCCCCGGTTTTCGGGGCGAGCGCCAGTTGTTCACGTGTTCTTGATGAACCCATCCCCCGTAACCAAGGCAGGATCCGATACCCGAATGAGCGCCGAGGAGACAGACAAGGCCCTGGTGGCCCGAGCACGCGAGGGCGACCGGCGCGCTTTCGATCTTCTCGTTCTGAAGTATCAGCATCGGGTACAGCGGTTGATTGCCCGTTACATCCGCGATCCCGAACAGGTATTCGATCTGGCCCAGGAAACCTTCATCAAGGCCTATCGGGCGCTCGGCCGGTTTCGCGGTGATAGCGCGTTCTACACCTGGATCTACCGTATCGCGGTCAACACCGCGAAGAACCAGCTCGCCTCCGATGCTCGGGGCGGGTACATGGTGTCGTTGAACTCTGGTGGGTCGGACGAGTCAGACGAACCAATGATCGAGCCCGAGGCCCTGCGCGATGGCGGCACGCCGGACGCACTGGCCGCGACAGACGAGCTAAGAGGGGCCATCGATCAGGCGATTTCGGCACTGCCCGAAGATCTTCGCACGGCGCTCACGCTGCGGGAGATGGAAGGGCTGAGCTATGACGAGATCGCTTCGGTAATGGACTGTCCGATCGGCACGGTGAGGTCTCGGATCTTCCGAGCCCGCGAGGCGATCGAACAGTCGATACAGCCGCTCAAGGGCGACTAACGCAGGTGGCAAGAATGATGACAAAACGGCATGCAAACGATTCGGACACCCTCCGCACGGCAATCTCCGCGTGGTGGGACGACGAGTCCCACGACGACAAGGCGCTCGAGGCAATGCTCGACGATGTCGAACAGGTGGGCTCGCGAACCCGAGATTACGACCTCGTAGGCAGCCATGTTCGCGGCGAGTCATTCGAGACGAGAGATCTGCTGGGTGCGATCAACGCCCGCCTGGATGAGTTGCCGAGCGACGAACGCCCCCAGGCCGACAACGTGGTCGCCTTCCCGCATCGCCGTCTGCGTCAGCGCCGCGTCTGGCAGGGCGCCGTCGCCGCCTCGCTGTTTGCCGCCGTCACCGCGGTCGGCCTGACGCTGTCCACCGGCGAGGATCCGACCGGCGAGGGCGTCGCCCCGATGCAGGCCGAAGGGCTGACGGCCAACGACCGGGCCGTGATGGCCTCGCTGAACGACGAGGCAATGCCGGAAGACGCTTCCCCGGCGTCCCTTCTGGCCACCCAGAGCCCGGTAGGCCATGCCTTGCCGGCGTCCTCGTCGCCGGCGAGCACGCCGCAGCTGCCGGACTGGGCTACCGGTCGGAGCAGCACCGGCGCGGATCCGTACGTCGTGACGCACTATCGCACGGCCGCCCCGGAGTCGGGCACGACCGGCCCGGAAGCGCGCGCCGCCACCTTCGGTCGGGAATAGCCTATTCGTGATGCGACCGATCCGGTTTCTCGATATCCCGTTCTTGTCACTGGTCACCGGCGCGTTCGCGTCGGTGGCCTTTGCGTGGGCATCGAACGTGTCGGCCGAGCCCATCCTGAAGGCACTTCCGGCCGAGCCGGAGGCGTCGAGTCATCTCGAAACCGCGTCGGACGGGGAACCGGCAAAGGCGGGTGCCGGGCATGATCTCAATCAGAAAATCGCCGCGATGGTCGAGGCAATGACGCACTCGACCTACGGTGGGCGCTTCATTCACATGCGGGGCGACCAGATCGACCTTATGCGGGTCATCCACCGGTACGTCGACGGTCAGCGGGTCGAGCTGATGGTCTCCGAGAATGGCGAGGTGCGCGAGATCCGCCGGCTGGGCGACCGCTGTGCCTGCGTATGGCCCGAGCGGGAACAGGTCATGCTGGGTGACTACCCGAACATCAACAGTCGCCTGTCGGGCGAACGGTTCGAGTCCGTCGACGAGCTGTCCGCGAACTATCGCCTGATCGATCTCGGCGACAGTCGCGTGGCCGGGCAGGCGTGTCATCTCATGGCAGTCGTGCCGCGCGACGACCTCCGCTATGGCTACAAGCTGTGCATCGGCGAGTCGACGCCGCTGCTGTTGCGGATGAGCATCTACGACGAGTCCGGCCGGGCAATCGAGCACAATCAGTTCACCCAAATCGAGCGGATCGAATCGGCCCGATTGACCTTCCAGGACGACCTCACGGCCGGACTCAAGGACCAGTTCGAACGCGTCGAGCTCGGCGGCGAACCGGTCGAGGAGGCACCGATCCGCCAACAGCAGTGGGTGGTCGATCCTCTGCCGGCCGGTTTCGATGTTCGCTCCCGCGGTTGGCGACGCAATCCGGTGACCGGTCAGTATTTCGAGCACATCGTCGTTACCGACGGACTGGCGACCGCCTCGGTGTTCGTCGAGAAACGCGACGGCGACGCCGCGCGTCGTGTTACCCGCACGGACCAGGGCATGACGATGGCGGTGCGCAGTGTCGACTCGGTGCGCATAACCGCGATCGGCGACGTGCCGGCCGCGACCGTGGAGCTGCTGGTCGAGAACACCGTGCGTGATGCCGGAGCCGTGCCGGCTGTCGAGGAGCCGGCCGTCGAGTCGCGCTGATGGCTGATCCTCTCGTCGAGTCAGACGAACTGGCCCTCGAGCCCGCGCAGGTGGTCGATGTCGAGGCCCACGGCGTCTGGCTGGAGACAGGGGGGCACAAGGGCTGCGCCAACTGTCGGGAGGGCCGCGGATGCGGCGTGAGTATCTTCCAGCGACTTTTCCGTCTGCCTCGTCATCGCGTGTTCATGCCCACGGAGGAACCTCTCTCGGTGGGCGACCACGTGGTCATTGGCATGGCCC
The DNA here is from genome assembly GCF_001641825.1 of Guyparkeria sp. WRN-7. Lineage (GTDB taxonomy): Bacteria > Pseudomonadota > Gammaproteobacteria > Halothiobacillales > Halothiobacillaceae > Guyparkeria. The sequence continues at coordinate 107,339 of NZ_LRFH01000017.1, forward strand.
AGCGCGCGCTGCTGGTGGCATCGCTCTGGCTCTATCTGGCGCCGCTCGCGGCCCTCTTGATCACGGCATTGATTCTCGACCTGGCGTTTTCCCTGGAGTGGCTTACCGTCGCCGGCGGGCTGTCGGGGCTTGTCGGCATGTTGCTGATCGTGCGGGCGCGACAGGCTCGCCAGGCGCGTTCGGGGCGGTTCTTTCCGGTGCTCCACGAAGTCACCCTGCGTGCAACGCCCGATCCTGACGATTGACCCGCCGGCCGCCATGGGGCCTCCGTCTTGCGTGCGGTCTCATGTCGTTTTGCTTCGCTTCGCAGTAAGCTGTGCGCAGCCGCCCACTGGCGCTTTCTTATTCCGACTGGTTCCCTGCTGTTCTGATGTCCACTGACTTCTGTCCCACCTGCGTCGCCTTCCGCTCCGCGCTCGCTGCCTTCGGGCGCTGGCTGGCGGTGCTGTTGACCGCGGCGGTGCTGCTGACCGGCTGCGCCGACCCCGAGGATCAGCCGCCGCGCAAGCAGGTAACCGGCCTGCCCGATTTCACCACGCTGGTGGAGGTCAATGCGCCCTCGGTCGTGAATGTCACCGGGGTGCGCAGCCTGCCGTCACTGTCGGGGGCGCCCGACGAGGCGAACGCGCACGAGTGGCTAAAGGGACTGTTCGGTGACGAGAGTGACCAGTTGCCGGGACCGCTGTTGCCGCAGGAAAACGATGGATCGGGTTTCATCCTCAGCGAGGACGGCTATATCGCCACCAACGCGCACGTCATCGACGGTGCCAGCAAGGTGTTCGTCCGGCTGGCCGACAGTCGCGAACTGGCGGCCAAGGTGGTCGGCGTGGACCAGATCGGCGATATCGCGCTGCTCAAGGTCGATGCCAAGGGACTGCCGCCGGTTTCGCTGGGTGATTCGGATGCCGTGCGCCCGGGGCAGTGGGCGCTGGCCATCGGCTCGCCCTATGGCTTCGATCAGACGGTGACGGCGGGCATCATCAGCGGGCTGGGTCGGCACTTGCCCTCCGAGACCACCCAGCCCTACGTGCCGTTCATCCAGAGTGATGTCGCGATCAACCCGGGCAACTCGGGCGGACCGCTGTTCAACACCAGCGGTCAGGTCATCGGTATCAACGCGCAGATCTTTACCGAGTCCGGTGCCTTCAACGGCATCTCCTTCGCCATCCCGATCAACTACGTGGTCGACGTCATCCGGCAGATCAAGCAGAGCGGCCAGGTGCGGCGCGGCTTTCTTGGTGTCGAGGTGCGGGCGGTGGATCGGCAACTGGCCGACCGACTCGGCATGGAGCGCGCCCGCGGGGCCGAGGTGGTCGACACCATCGAGGGGTCGCCGGCGGCCGAATCCGCGCTCGTTCGGGGCGACGTGATCCTGGCGGTCAACGGCGTGCCGATCGATGACAGTGCGGACCTGACCGAGGTGCTCGGCTCGCTGATGCCCGGTTCGAACGTCACGCTGGCGGTTCGCTCGGGCGGCGAGGAGCATGAGGTGCATGTCACGCTGACAGCCCTCCCTGACGCCGTGAACGCACCCACCGCTCCGACGCCCGAGGTGCCGGAGGAGCCCGAGCTGGTGGTCATCGACACCTTGGGGATGATCCTGCGTCCGCTGGAGGAGGGCGGGGTGCGTGTCGGCGAACTCGACCCGAAGGGGCCGGCGGCACTCGCCGGGCTGATGAGTGGGGACCGGGTGGTCTCGATCGATCGCAAACCGGTCGACTCCCTGTCCCAGGCCTACCGTCTGATCGCGCGGATCGCCCATAACCGCGGCAAACGGGGCAATGACCTGGTGCTGTTCCTCGTCGAGCGTGATGGCGAACAGCGCTTCTTCATGCCGGCCTTTTCCGGCAACCCCCACCGGTCGGATTGAGGTGGGGCCAGCGGAGTAGGGCTGCCCATCGATCCGCGCCGACGTTGCCGATTCGTACAGACCTTCCCTTGGGCTATATACTGTGCGGCTCCTCTCGCCGCCTGTCCCGGCATGGCGGGATTCGTCCCACGAACCAAAAGTTAAACCTCTATGGCGTCCGAGCGACTCTCCCGGATTCGCAACTTCTCGATCATTGCCCACATCGACCACGGCAAATCGACCCTGGCCGATCGCATCATCCAGCGCTGTGAAGGGCTGGAAGAGCGCGAGATGAGCGCGCAGGTGCTCGACTCGATGGACCTCGAGCGTGAGCGCGGCATCACCATCAAGGCGCAGAGCGTATCGCTGGATTACCGCTCGCGTGATGGCCATACCTATCGTCTCAACTTCATCGACACCCCCGGCCACGTCGACTTCTCCTACGAGGTGTCGCGATCGCTGGCCGCCTGTGAGGGTGCGCTGCTGGTCGTGGATGCCTCCCAGGGCGTCGAGGCGCAGTCAGTCGCCAACTGTTACACCGCCATCGATCTCGGCCTCGAGGTGGTGCCGGTGCTGAACAAGATCGACCTGCCGGCCGCCGAGCCGGACCGGGTCAAGGCCGAGATCGAGGACATCATCGGCATCGAGGCGCAGAATGCGGTGACCTGCTCGGCGAAGACCGGCGAGGGCGTCGACGAGGTGGTCGAGCGATTGATCGAGGAGATCCCGCCGCCGCAGGGTGACGACGACGGCCCGCTCAAGGCGCTGATTGTCGACTCCTGGTTCGACAACTACGTCGGCGTGGTCGCGCTGGTGCGCGTGATCGACGGTGCGATCCGGCCGAAGGCCAAGATCAAGGCCATGGGCACCGGCGATGTCTTCACCGTCGACAAGACCGGGGTGTTCACGCCCAAGACCCTGGCGCGGGACGGCCTGTACGCTGGCGAGGTCGGTTTCGTCATGGCCGGGATCAAGGACATCGATTCGGCCAAGGTCGGCGACACGTTCACCGACGCCGAGAATCCGGCCGATGCGGCCCTGCCGGGCTTCAAGGAGATGCAGCCGCGGGTGTTCTCCGGCCTGTACCCGGTGGAATCCGACAACTACGACGACCTGCGCGAGGCACTGCGCAAGCTGCGCCTGAACGACGCGGCGCTGGCCTTCGAGCCCGAGGTGTCGACCGCGCTGGGCTTCGGTTTCCGCTGCGGCTTCCTCGGCCTGCTGCACATGGAGATCATCCAGGAGCGACTCGAGCGCGAATACGGCATCGATCTGATTACGACCGCCCCCACGGTCATCTTCGAGGTCGAGGAGAAGGGCGGTGACACCTACCAGATCCACAACCCGTCGCAGCTGCCGGATCCCTCGGAGATCAACGAGATCCGCGAGCCGATCATCGAGGCCAACATCCTCTGTCCGCAGGATTTCGTCG
>NZ_LRFH01000018.1 GCF_001641825.1 Guyparkeria sp. WRN-7
TGCTGAATCTGTGCATGGAGAAGCGTGGCGTCCAGAAGAACATGCTCTATTCGGGCAACCAGGTCACCCTGATCTTCGATCTGCCGCTGGCCGAGGTCGTGCTCGACTTCTTTGACCGTCTCAAGTCGGTCTCGCGTGGCTATGCCTCGTTCGACTATCACCTCGATCGTTTCGAGGCGGCGAACCTGGTCAAGATGGACATTCTGATCAACGGCGAGTCGGTCGACTCGCTGTCGCTGATCGTTCACCGCGACAAGGCGGATCAGCGGGGCCGCGAGCTGATCGAGAAGCTCAAGGAACTGATTCCGCAGCAGATGTTCGAAGTCGCGTTGCAGGCAGCGATCGGCGGCAAGATCATCGCCCGGACCAACGTCAAGGCGCTGCGCAAGAACGTGCTCGCCAAGTGCTACGGCGGTGACGTGTCGCGCAAGAAGAAGCTGATCGAGAAGCAGAAGGCCGGCAAGAAACGGATGAAGAACATCGGCAAGGTCGAGGTGCCGCAGGAGGCCTTCCTCGCCGTGCTGCAGATGGACAACAAGAACTGAGTCTGGGCGGCCACGCCTGACGCATACGGGAGCAGACCTTGGACTTCGAACTCCTTCTGGTGATCGCCACCTTCGCAAGCGGCCTGATCTGGCTCATCGATCGGCTTGCCTTCCGTCCCCGCCGCCGGGCGCGCCTGGCCGCCGAGGCCCGGCAGCTCGGTGACGAGGCCGGCATCGACGGCAAGGGAATGAAAGACGAAGAGCCGCTGCTGGTCGACTACGCCAAGTCGTTCTTCCCGATTCTCCTGGTGGTGCTGGTCATCCGCTCGTTCCTGTTCGAGCCGTTCCGCATCCCGTCGGGTTCGATGATGCCGAGCCTGCTGGTGGGTGACTTCATCCTGGTGAACAAGTTTGACTACGGATTGCGCCTGCCGGTGCTCAACACCAAGGTAATCCCGGTCTCCGAGCCCGAGCGCGGCGATGTGGTGGTGTTCCGCTATCCTCGCCAGCCCGAGGTGGACTACATCAAGCGGGTGGTGGGGCTGCCCGGGGACACGATCCGGGTCGAGGATCACCGCGTCTGGATCAACGGCGAGCCGGTGCCGCTGGAGACCGCGGGGCGCTATGCGGGGGATGCCAACCTCAAGCATGCCGGGCTGACCGTGGGTATCGAGACGCTGCCCGGCGATGACGGGCCGCATCGCATTCTCATGGACCTGTCACGCAATCTCGGGGTCGGCCAGTGGACCGTGCCCGAGGGGCATTTCTTCGTCATGGGTGACAACCGCAATCACAGCAACGACAGCCGCTTCTGGGGCTTCGTCCCCGAATCGAATCTGGTCGGCAAAGCGGTTATGATCTGGTTGCACTGGAACTGGCAGGACGGCGGCTTCGATGCGGATCGCATCGGCCGCTCGATCGACGCCATCGAGACCGACGGGAATTAACGGAACGGCCGCGCGCCGAGGACGAAGGATTATGGAAATGACCACCGTAAAGGAACACAAGCGCAACATCGGGATCGCCGCTGGCCGGCGGCAGGGTGGCATGTCACTGATCGGCCTTTTCCTGGCCGCGATCGGCCTGGGTCTGGCCGCGCTGGTGGTGATGAAGGTCGTGCCGCTCTACATCGCCGACCAGAAACTGACCTCGGTCTTCAAGAGCATCGAGAAGGAAACCGCCGGCAGTCCCAACGAGATTCGGCGCATGCTCGGCAAGCGTCTCGACATCAACGAGGTCGACGACCGGTTCGATCCCAAGGATTTCGAGATTCGCCCGGTAACCGGCGGTTACCGCGTCACTTACAACTACGATGGCCGCGCACAGTTGTTCGGCAACCTGTCGCTCGTGGCCGCATTCAAACACCAGACTCGTGTCAGCAACTAGAAACAGCAATCCTCTTATCCGTGAGCCGGGTGTCCTGGCCGAATCGCTGGGACTGACGTTCGAGAACAGTGACCTGCTTGGCCAGGCGCTTCGCCACCGTTCGGCCGGTCGGCTCAACAACGAGCGCCTGGAGTTCCTGGGCGACTCGATCCTCAATCTCACCATCTCCGACTACCTCTACCGCCACAAGCCGGAGGCACCCGAGGGGGCGTTGTCCCGACTGCGTGCCTCGGTGGTGCGTGAGGAGACGCTTGCCCGGGTGGCCCGCCGGATCGGGCTGGGCGATTACCTCGTCATGGGGTCGGGCGAACTCAAGAGCGGCGGCCATCGCCGCGACTCCATTCTTGCCGACGCGCTCGAGGCGATCATCGGGGCGCTTTACCTCGATCAGGGGTTCCATCCCGCTCATGACTGGGTCTTGAGTCTTTTTGGCGAAGAGCTGGTCTCGTTGCCGGATGCCCAGGAGCTCAAGGACGCCAAAACGCAGTTGCAGGAGTACCTGCAGCGCGACCGTCTGCCGCTGCCGGAATACGAAGTCCTCGAGCAGACCGGGCAGGCGCACAAGCAGACGTTCGAGGTGGCCTGTCGGGTCGAGTGCGATGGCGAGTCCTTTGAAACACGCGCCAGCGGTTCGTCTCGTCGTCGGGCGGAACAATCCGCTGCGCGACGGATGCTGACAAGCCTGCGCGAGACACGCGAGGGCAGGGCCACTACCGGGAGTCGCGCATGAGTCAGTCCACCCGATTCGGCAACGTGGCCATTGTCGGTCGTCCCAACGTCGGCAAATCCACGCTGGTCAACCGGCTGGTCGGTCAGAAGGTATCGATCACCGCCCCGAAGCCCCAGACCACCCGTCACCGCATCACCGGCATCATCACCGAGGAGCGCGGGCAGATCGTCCTGATCGACACCCCCGGTCTGCACGAAGGTGGCAGGGATGCCCTGAACCGTCAGCTCAATCGGACGGCTCGCAGCGCGCTCGAGGGAGTCGACCTGATCGTGTTCATGGTGCAGGCCGGCCAGTTCGGGGCAGAGGACGAAACCGTGCTCAGGCTGCTGCAGCATGTCGAGGCGCCGGTGGTGCTGGTGGTGAACAAGGTCGATCTGGTCAACGACAAGACCGAATTGCTGCCGTTTCTGGCCCAGATGGGCGAGAAGCACGACTTTGCCGAGATCTACCCGATGAGCGCACGTCGCCGCCGCGGCCTCGAAGGGTTGGTCGACCTGATGTTCTCCTACCTGCCGGAGGGGCCGATCGGTTATGACGAGGACCAGGTGACGACCGCGCCGGTCCGGTTCATGGCCGCCGAGATCATCCGCGAGAAACTGGCCCGTTCGCTGCACGACGAACTGCCGTACCAGACGACGGTAATGATCGAGCGTTTCGAGGAGACCGACCGGCTGGTCACGATCGGGGCGGTGATCTACGTCGCCCGCGCCGGCCAGAAGGGCATCGTGATCGGCAACCGCGGTTCCCGGCTCAAGATCGTCGGTCAGCAGGCCCGCGAGGCGATCGAGCACCTGCTGGAAAAGCGCGTGATGCTCGATCTGTGGGTCAAGGTGGCCGACGACTGGGCCGACGACGAGCGATCGGTGGCCTCGCTCGGCTACCAGTTGCCCGAATGACGCCGGCCCGGCGAGGCCGGGTCGGTTCTCGGCGAGGATGACGTCGTGCGCGGGTTTCTCCTTCATGCCAGGCCTTTCAAGGAACACGGGCTGCTGCTCGACTGGTTGACCGATACCCGCGGCTGGGTGCGCATGCGCCAGAACGGCGGTCGCCGTGTGAGGAAACGGGGTTCCTCCCGACCACCCAATTTCGTCTGCCTGGAGCTGCAGACGGCCGGGCGGGGCGGCTGGCCCGTCCTGACAGCCGCCGAGCCGGTGGAGTCGCTGCGCTTTCTGCGCGGCCAGTCGCTCGCCGCGGCCTTCTACCTTCACGAGCTGATCCTCAGGGCGCTGCGCCCGGAGGAGCCCATGCCGGAGCTGTTCCTCGACTACTGGAAGAGCCTGGCGATGCTGGAAAGCCCGGAAATGCCGTTGTCGGTGGTCGTCCGGCGCTTCGAACGCCAGTTGCTCGACCACCTGGGGGCGGGAATCGACTGGCAGCACGACGTCCACGGGCGGCCGCTCGAGGTCGGCGGACGGTACCGTGTCGGTGTCGAGACGGGCATCGTGCCGGCTTCCGGGGGGGTGCCCGGCCACGTTCTCGAGGCCATTGCCCGCGATCGGCCCCTTGCCCAAGCGGAGGAGCGTCGTGCGGCGCGCGACCTGATGCAGACTCTGCTGGCCGGTCACGTGGGGCGGGCGCCTTTCGTTTCAAGGCAGCTATGGCCTGCGACAGCGACCGCTGCGACGAGCATCGAGGACGATACGCCCGGGCCGATGCCGGACTGACTGGCAATGCCGGCCGTTCGCGCGTGCCGGCGATCGTGAACCCAAGGGACAGACGTTGCCGATTCAATCGGAGTTTCCCTAGACTGGGCGCCTGAGTCGCCCGTCACCCCACACTGCGGATATCGAGAACCCATGACCAATCGCGTCACCGCCCAGTACCCGTTGCTGGGTCTCAACATCGACCACGTTGCCACCCTGCGCCAGGCGCGAGGCACCCGTTACCCCGATCCGGTCAGTGCCGCTCTGTTGGCCGAGCAGTCCGGCGCGGACAGCATCACGCTCCACCTGCGCGAGGATCGTCGCCACATCCAGGATCGCGACGTCGAAATCCTGCGGGAACTGCTGCAGACGCGCATGAACCTCGAGATGGCGGCCACCGACGAGATGATCGATCTGGCCTGTCGGCTGCGTCCGCACGACGTCTGCCTGGTGCCGGAGCGTCGCGAGGAGTTGACCACCGAGGGCGGGCTGGACGTTGCCGGTCAGATCGACCGCATCCACGCCGCCTGCGACCGCATGGCCGAGGCAGGTATCCGGGTATCGCTGTTCGTCGATGCCGATCCCGTCCAGATCGACGCGGCGGTCGCCTGCGAGGCACCCGTGATCGAGATTCACACGGGTCACTACGCCGACGCCGAGGGTGACGCGGCCGTACAGGAACAGCTCGACCTGATCCGCCAGAGCGCTCGGGACGCGGCGGACGTGGGGCTGGCCGTCAACGCCGGCCACGGCCTGCATTACCACAACGTTTCGGCCATCGCGGCGATCGATGAAATCGAGGAACTCAACATCGGTCACGCCATCATCGCCCAGTCCGTGTTCTCCGGCCTGCCGGCGGCGGTGCGCGAAATGAAGGACCTGATGCACGCGGCGCGCTTTCGCACCCCCGGCGGATCGAGCTGAGGCGCGATGATCCTCGGCATCGGCACCGATCTGGTCGAGATCGCCCGGATCCGCGGTGCGCTCGAGCGACACGGTGACCGCCTGATCGAACGCGTGCTCGGCGCCGAAGAACGGCAGCGGCTGCCCGAGGCCAACCCGGCCGCCTGGCTTGCCAAGCGCTTCGCCACCAAGGAGGCGGTCGCCAAGGCACTGGGCACCGGGTTTCGCGACGGCTTGCGCCTTGTCGACATCCAGACTCGCCACGATGGCAATGGCCGACCGGAGGTGGTTCTCCTCGGCCGGGCTCGCGAGGTGTTCGAGCGGATGGGGGCGGGGGAGATCAGCCTGTCGGTCTCCGACGAGCGTTCCTACGCGCTCGCTTTCGTCGTCATCAGCCGCTGATTCCCACCGAAACGGCTTGCAACAGCCGCTCCGAGCGCCTAGAATGCGCCGCTTGTTTCTCCTGCCTGACCGTTCCGCATGCGGCAGGCTGCCTTCAATCCACAGGAGTTCTATCCATGCGTCATTACGAAATCGTCTTCATGGTCCACCCGGACCAGAGCGACCAGGTCCCGGCGATGATCGAGCGCTACCGCGGCATCATCGAATCCGCGAAGGGCACGGTCCACCGTCTCGAGGACTGGGGTCGCCGCCAGCTGGCCTACCCGATCAAGAAACTGGTCAAGGCGCACTACGTGCTGATGAACGTCGAGACCGACCAGGACGCCCTGGCCGAGCTCGAGGAAGCGTTCAAGTTCAACGATGCCGTACTGCGTCACATGACCATCCGTTGCGACGAGGCCTACACCGAAGCCTCCCCGATGATGCAGGAGCGCGAATCCGAGCGTCGTCCGCGCCGTCGTGACGATGACAACAAGCGCGAAGAGCGTCGTGACAGCGAGAAGAAGTCGGAGAAGTCCGACGCTTCCAGCGAATAAGTTTCGAGAGGATTTGATCCATGGCCCGTTTTTTCCGTCGCAAGCGTTTTTGCCGTTTCACCGCCGAGGGCGTGAAGCACATCGACTACAAGGACATTGACACCCTGCGCCAGTACGTCACCGAGACCGGCAAGATCGTGCCGAGCCGCGTGACCGGTACCAAGGCCCGCTATCAGCGCCAGCTGCAGACCGCCGTCAAGCGTGCGCGCTTCCTGGCCCTGCTGTCGTACACCGACCGCCACTGATCGCGTCCGTCCCCAGATACCAGGAGTCAATATCCATGCAAGTCATTCTGTTGAGTAAGGTCGAGAACCTGGGCTCGCTGGGCGACGTGGTTCGCGTCCGCCCGGGCTACGCCCGCAACTTCCTGATCCCGTACGGCAAGGCCAAGCCGGCGACCAAGGCCAACATGGCCGAGTTCGAAGAGCGCCGCGCCGAGCTGGAGAAGAAGGCCGCCGAAGAGCTGGCCGCCGCCCAGGCCCGCGCCGACAAGCTTGGCGAAGAGCCGAGCGTCACCATCCCGGTCAAGGCCGGCTCCGAAGGCAAGCTGTTCGGTTCCGTCGGTACCGACGAGATCGCCAAGGCGGTCACCGATAGCTTCGGTGTCGAGATGGAGAAGCGCGAAGTGCGGATGCCGGAAGGTGCCCTCCGTGCGCTGGGCGAGTTCCCGATCCAGCTGCACCTGCACTCGGAAGTCGACGTCGACCTCAACGTCGTGGTCGTTCCGGAGCAGTAATCCGAAAAAGCGATTGCCGCGCCGTCTGGACGGCCGGCCGACCCGAGAGCCCGCTCCGATATGGACGCGGGCTTTTTTGCGTTCAGTGCACCGGACCACGGGAGGAACCGAGCCGGTGGGGCGTGGTCAACAGCGGACACAGGGCGTATCATCTACGTCTTCCCGCGACCCCGAATTCGCCGAGTACCGGCGATCGGTGTCCGTGCCCCGAACAGCCGCTGGTAGCCGATGTCCATGTCCCTTCCGGAGTACCGTTCCGACACCCCGAAGCCTGATCGCCGGCCGACGCCGTCGACCGTTGGCTCGCCGCTTTCGCTGCGTGTTCCGCCACACTCCCAGGAGGCGGAACAGGCGGTGCTCGGCGGGCTGATGCTCGACCCGCTTGCCTTCGAGCAGGTCGGCGACAAGCTTCGCGACGAGGATTTCTATTTCCACGATCATCGGGTGATCTTCCGCGTCATCGACGAGCTGGCCGAACGCAACCAGCCGTTCGACGCCATGGTGGTCTCCGAACGTCTCAAGACGCTGGAGAAACTCGAGGAGGTCGGCGGCAACGACTACCTCGCCGCCCTGGTCGATTCGGTGCCGAGTGCGGCCAACATCGCCGCGTACGCCGAGATCATTCGCGAGCACTCGCTGCTGCGTCGTCTGATCGAGGTCGGTACCGACATCTCGCGCAAGAGCTACCAGACCGAGGGCCAGACCGCCTACGACGTGCTCGAGACGGCCGAGAAGGCGATCTTCGCGATCGCCGACGAGGGGGCGCGGACCCGGCGCGGTTTCCAGAGCATCACCGACCTGCTCACCGTGGCGATGGACCGGATCGCCGAGCTCTACGAGAACAAGGGCGAGGTCACCGGCATCAGCACCGGTTTTCGCGATCTTGACGACTTGACTACCGGCTTGGGCAAGGGTGATCTGGTGATCGTCGCGGGGCGACCGTCAATGGGCAAGACCACCTTCTCGATGAACATCGCCGAGAACGTCGCGCTCTACGGCGAGAAGGCCGTGGCGGTGTTCTCCATGGAAATGCCGGGCGACCAGCTGGCCGTGCGCATGCTTTCCTCGCTTGGCCGAATCGACCAGACCAAGGTGCGGACCGGCCAGCTGGAAGACAGCGACTGGCACCGGATTTCCGGGGCGGTCGGGCAGCTCAGCACGGCCAAGATCTTCATCGACGACACCCCGGCACTTTCGCCGAGCGACCTGCGCTCGCGTGCCCGCCGACTCGCACGCGAGCAGGACCTGGGCCTGATCGTGGTCGACTACCTGCAGCTGATGCAGGTACCGGGCTCGAAGGAGAATCGCACCACCGAAATCTCCGAGATCTCGCGCTCGCTCAAGGCGGTGGCCAAGGAGCTGGACGTGCCGCTGATCGCGCTCTCGCAGCTGAACCGTTCGCTCGAGCAGCGACCCAACAAGCGTCCGGTGATGTCGGATCTGCGTGAATCCGGTGCGATCGAGCAGGATGCCGACGTCATCATGTTCATCTACCGGGAAGAGGTCTACGAGCCGGATACCGAGAAGAAGGGCATGGCCGAAATCATCATCGGCAAGCAGCGTAACGGCCCGACCGGGACCGTGCCGATGACCTTCCGAGGCCAGAACACCCGGTTCGAGGACTTCATCAGCCCCGAGAGCGTGCCGGAAGCCTACCGTTGATGCGACGGGCCCGACTGACGATCAATACCGAGGCGTTGCGTCACAACCTTGGCGTGGCGCGGTCGGCGGCAAACGGCCGGTCGGTGTTCGCTGCGGTCAAGGCCGACGGCTACGGTCATGGCCTGCTGACGGCCGCGCACGCGTTTGCCGCCGCCGGTACCGACGGCTTCGCGGTCGCGACCCCCGAGGAGGGTGTGGCCCTGCGCGAGGCCGGTCTCGATCAGCGTGTGCTGGTGTTGCAGGGGGCGATCACGCCGGCCGAGCTCGAACTGGGCGCGGCACACTCCCTGGAACTGGTGGTTCATGACCTGGCACAGCTGGACTTGCTCGAGGCACATGCCGCCAAGCTGCCCGACGCGGCGCTGCGCACCTGGCTCAAGGTGGATACCGGGATGCATCGGGCGGGGTTGCCGCCGGAACGGATCGCCGAGGCGCGGGCGCGCCTCGGGAATTGCCCGCCGGTCGACGGGCGCATCGGTCTGATGACGCATTTCGCACGCGCCGACGAGCCCGACCCGTCGGCCACGGAAGCACAGATCGGCGTGTTCGGCTCTGTCGGGGCCGATTGGAGCGACGAGACCAGTCTGTGCAATTCCGCCGCGCTGTTGCGCAGTGAGGCGGCCGGCGGCGACTGGGTGCGTCCGGGCATCATGCTCTATGGCGGCAACCCGTTCATCTTTGGTGAGGCGGCCCATTACGACCTCCGACCGGTGATGGAATTGAAGACCGTGCTGATTGCCGTGCGCGAGGTGCCACGGGGCGGTGCCATCGGCTACGGAGGGCGCTTCGTGGCCCCGGAAACGATGCCGGTGGGCGTGGCGGCCGTGGGCTACGGCGACGGTTATCCGCGTCACGCGCCGGATGGTACGCCGATCCTGGTGAACGGCCGGCGGACACAGGTGGTCGGTCGGGTGTCGATGGATCTGGTGACCGTCGACCTGCGCGGGATCGAGGCGCGTGTCGGCGACGAGGTCGAGTGCTGGGGCAGCGGGCTTCCGATCGACGAGATTGCGCGCGCCTCCGGCACGATCAGCTACGAACTCATGTGTCAGGTCAGCGGCCAGCTGCGTGCCGAGGCGCGCATTCTCGGTCAGTAACGGGGCGTTACACGCTAGCCGGCGTCACCTTCGCGCCGGGCAAGTGCGGCGAGCGTCGCCTCGATCAGTCCGGTCTGGGCGTTCGGGTGGTTTTTGATCAGGGTGTCCAGGCGTCGTTCGCCCTCGACCATCGCAATGAAGGCGTGCGCGGTGGAATCCCGCATGCCGGCGGCCTGGGCGGCGTCACGCATTTCGTCGAGAGCCGCCAGTGCCTCACGCTCGCCCCAGGTGGCGGCCAGGATCAGGGCGGCGAGCTGGTCGGCCGCCTGGGTTTCGGCCTCCTTGACCGCACGGTGTAGCCAACCGGGTTCGGCGGCCGCCCGGTCGATCGCGGCGAGGATCATCCGGTCCTCGTCGTCCAGATCCCGGCCAGCGGGGTCGATCTTCCGACCATCGAGGCGTGCCTGAACGACATCGCACAGGTCCTGCCAGCCGTTGTCGCGATAGTGTGCGATTGCAAACGCGGCGGCATCGCGCTCTGCGCTGCCGGGACTCGCGTCGGGCAGGGCGGCGATGATCGGTTCAATGAACTCCAGGTGCGCCGCGGCGACCTGACTGGAAACATCCGGCATCTTGGCTACTCTACGTGGCTTGTCGTGGACCGAATCCCGAGAGCGGGGCGGCTGCGGCAAAGCTTAAGCACCGACGACTCCGGGAGCAACGATTGACGATGGAATACCGACGACTGGGGAACAGCGGACTCGAGGTCAGTGCCATCTGCCTCGGCACCATGACCTTCGGCCAACAGAACAGCGAGACCGAGGCGCACCAGCAGCTCGATCAGGCGGTCGCCTCGGGCGTCAACTTCATCGATACCGCGGAAATGTATCCGGTGCCGCCCTGTGCCGAGACTCAGGGACGGACCGAGTCCTTTGTCGGCAGCTGGCTCAAGCACCAGCAGCGGGATGAGCTGGTGGTCGCGACCAAGGTGACGGGCGCCGGGCGCTCGAGCCTGAACCACGTTCGTGGCGGCCCGCGAGTGACGCGGGCCCAGGTGCATCAGGCGATCGACGACAGCCTGCGTCGGCTACAGACCGACTACGTCGACCTCTACCAGATACATTGGCCCGATCGGTACGTGCCCAAGTTCGGCGAGGTCTACTACGACCCGGACCGACGCCAGGAGGCCGAGCCCATCGATGATCAGCTCGCGGCGCTGGCCGAACTGGTCAGGGCAGGCAAGGTGCGTTACCTCGGCCTGTCGAACGAGACACCATACGGCGTGATGGCGTTTGCGGAGGCGGCGCGTCGGCATGATCTGCCCATGGTGACCTCGCTGCAGAACGCCTATCACCTGATGAATCGGAGCTTCGAGACGGGCGGCCTGGCCGAGGTCTGCACCGAACTGGACGTGGCCCTGCTGCCCTACAGCCCGCTGGCATTCGGTCATCTGACCGGCAAGTACCTCGATGACCCGCAGGCAGCCGGCCGGATTACCGAATTCCCCAATTTCGGCCAGCGATACGAAAAGACCAATGCGTCGGCGGCCACGCGTGCCTATGTCGATCTGGCCCGCGAGCACGGGTTGTCGCCGGCCCAGATGGCAATCGCGTTCACCCTGCGCCGGCCCGAGGTCGCCTCGACCATCATCGGTGCGACCACGACGGCCCAGCTTGAAGAGAACATCGCGGCCGGCGAGCTGTCCCTGTCAGACGAGCTGCTCTCGGCGATCGACGAGATCGACGCGCGTTATCCGAATCCCACCGTCTGAGCGGAACCGGTCATGAGCCTCGACATATTGTCAGAAATACGCGCCAACCGACTGTTTCGGGAAGCATGCTTCATTGGTGGCGACTGGACCTCTGCCTCCGATGGTGACCGCATGGCCGTCCACAACCCGGCCAATGGCGAGACCATAGGCGAGGTGCCACGACTGGGACGGGATGCGGCCCGGCAGGCGATCGAATCGGCCCAGGGAGCGTGGCCCGCCTGGCGTCGGCAGACGGCCGAGGCGCGGGGCGCGGTGCTGTATCGCTGGTACGAGCTGATGCTTCAACATCAGGAGACGCTGGCGACGATCATGACCCTGGAGCAGGGCAAGACACAGGCGGAATCGGCCGGCGAGATCCGTTATGCCGCCTCGTTTCTCAAGTGGTTTGCGGAGGAGGCACGGCGAGCCTACGGCCGGACCATCCCGCCGGCGGCACCCGATCAGCATATTGTGGTGCTGCGCCAGCCGATCGGGGTGACCGCGGCGATCACGCCATGGAACTTTCCTTCCTCGATGATCACCCGCAAGGCCGGCGCTGCCCTGGCGGCCGGCTGCCCGATGGTGGTCAAGCCGGCGAGTGCGACGCCGTTTTCCGCGCTGGCCCTGGCGGTGCTTGCCGAGGAGGCCGGCGTGCCGGCAGGCGTGTTCAGCGTCGTGACCGGGTCGGCGCGTGAAATCGCCGCAGAAATGACCGGCAACCCGGTGGTCAGGAAGGTATCCTTCACCGGGTCGACCGAGGTGGGCAGCGCCTTGATGCGCGAGTCGGCGGCCAACGTGCAGAAGATATCCCTCGAACTGGGCGGGAACGCCCCGTTCATCGTCTTCGATGATGCGGACCTCGACGCGGCGGTCGAGGGCGCCATTGCCGCCAAGTTCCGCAATACCGGGCAGACCTGTGTCTGCGTGAACCGCTTCTACGTGCACGAGGCGGTCCACGACGCGTTCGTGGCGAAGCTCAGGGAGCGGATCGAGTCGCTGCGCCTGGGTGACGGGCTCGACCCGGATACCGACGTCTCGCCACTGATCGACACCGCAGCGGCGGACAAGGTGTTGTCACACGTCGAGGATGCCACCAGCCAGGGGGCGACCCTGGTCAGCGGCGGGAAACGCGACGAGCGCGGCGCAAACTACGTGCTGCCGACGCTGCTGACCGGAATCCGGCAGTCGATGCAGGTCGCGCAGGAAGAGACCTTCGGCCCGCTTGCCGCGATTTCCTCCTTCCGCGACGAGCAGGAGGCAATCGCGCTGGCCAACGATACGCCTTTCGGCCTGGCCGCCTACTTCTACAGCGAGAACGTTCGCCGGGTCTGGCGCGTTGCCGAGGGCATCGAAGCGGGGATGATCGGTGTCAATGCGGGCCTGATCTCCAACGCCGCCGCGCCATTCGGCGGAGTGAAGGCGTCGGGTCTCGGTCGCGAAGGCGGCAGCGAAGGTCTCGACGAGTATCTCGAGACCAAGTATCTGCTGATGGGCTGAGTTCAGGCCTCCAAGCGCAATCCGATCGAATCGGATTGCGTCTGGTCGGCGATCTGTTGATAGGCGGAAGTGGCCTGGTCGTCCGATGGCCCGACAGTCGCGCCGGTCTCGCTACCCTCTTGTCTCGCCTCGGCACGGGCCCGGTTACGTTCCGCGGCTGCCTCTGCGGCCACGGCCAGGTCGGTGGCAGAGGGCTCGGCCGGCGCCAGGGCGGCGGCAATCACGCGTTGCATCTTCTCAGCGGTGGCCGCCGGGTCATCGGGGACCGGACTGGTGTCGATCTGGACGTCACCACCGACCGCATAGCGCTTGCCGTCCGGCCCCTGCTGGTACTGATAGGAGCCGCCGCGCACCAAGTCGCCGGCAGCTGCCCGGTGCGCATTCTCGTGGTTACGGACTTCCTGGTCGCGCGCCTTCAGCTCGGCGAGCATGCGCTGCTCCTCGGCCGAGCCGCGACCGTCGCGATTGCCAACACCATGACCGCCGTTCTGGTTGTTCTTGCTCGCGGTTTCGGACGCGTCACCGGGGCGGGGAGGGGCGATGGCGGCCGAGCCTGCATTCGGCGGCAGCGTCGTGCCGGCCTGCATCGGGTACGACGCAGGCGGCAGGCTGGCAAGTGGGGAGGCGATGAGGCTCATGTCGGGCGTATAGTGACGTTGTCTCAGCGGTTTATAACCGTTTGAAGCGCTGCCCGCAAATGATTTCCGCGTCAGGTTCGGAGTTGGGGAGTCCGCACATGCCGCGGCTTTCCGCCAGCCGGGAGCGGGCCAAAATGTCACCGTTGTGTTGGATTTGCGCCGGCTGCCAACTAGGCTCAGGTCGTCCATGATCAATTTTCGCAACCTGGAGGGTGCCGAGATGGCCCAAGCAACCCAGAAAGACAGCAACGCCGAACTGGAAGCGGTCAAGGCGGATCTCGCGCAATTGCGCGGTGACGTCAGCGACCTGCTGAAAGTAGTTCGCGAACAGAGCGAGGAGCGCGTACGCGACCGGGCGAGTAAGGCACGTGACGACGTTCAGTCCGCCTTCGAGGAAGGCATGGATACCCTGAATCGCGGCTACCGTCGCGTGCGTGACCAGGGGGAGCAACGTGTCGAGGACGCCGAGCAGATGGTCGGGAATCACCCGCTGACATCCGTGGTCGCCGCCTTCGGCATCGGTTTCGTTATCGCCAAGCTGCTGGACGGGGGCCGACACTGAAAGCACTGACCGACTACGTCCTCGCTCTGACGGCACTGATCGAGGCCGAGGGGCGCCAACTCAGACGTCAGATCGGCCGCGTCGGTCTGGCCATGATGCTGTTGGCGGTCGTCGGGCTGCTGCTGCTTGCCGGCATCGGTCTCGGCCTGGCGGGGCTTTATCATGCGCTCACGCCGCACTGGGGTGTTGCCGGCAGCCTCGGTGCGATCGCGGGGCTGTGCCTGCTGGTCGCCGCGGCGTTCGCTACCTGGGCATACCGGTGGCTGCGTTAAGGGTGCAGACCGAGCGACTTCGCTGCCGGGCGGTCGGCATGAACCCTGCGGCCTCACCGAGCGGCTTTCGCCAAGCTCAGCCGCCCGACGAGGTTCAGCGGGCCAAGCGGCGGTTGCGGCTTGAAGGCGAGAGCCTGCAGGCGGAACTGGAGCTGGCATGGCTGCCCGTCGAGTGTGGCGTGCGCCTCCACCCCTGGCGCAGCCTGGTACTGGCAGCAACGGGCGGGGCCCTCACCGGGCGAATCGACGATGCCACCGATGGGCGGTTGCATCGGGTAACCCTGAGGGCATTGCGACCTTTTCTGCGAACCCTGATCGCCCGGTCGGGTCTCAGGAGGTCCTGATCCACGACCGGGAGGCGGCCATGCCGCAGCAGGACAACGCGCTAGTTCGCAGCGACGGCGAGTCATCCCTTCCGCCGCGCAGTCTCGGCGACCTGCTGCAGCGGATCGCGGACGTTGCCTCGGAGCGCGACGAAGTCTACTTCGCGACGATCATGGCGGCGCTGGGTACGCGTTCGTTCGGCCCGGTCGTGCTGCTGATCGGCGTCATCCTGGTCTCGCCCCTGAGTGGCATCCCCGGGTTGCCCACCACGATGGCGGCGGCCCTCCTGCTGGTCTCGTTGCAACTTGTGCTCGGCAGGGAGTCATTCTGGCTGCCGCGATTTCTGACCAACCGCCATATTCCCTCCGATCGCCTGCTCAAGGGGCTGCGTTGGCTGGAGCGGCCAGCGCGATTTGTCGACTGGTGGCTGCGGCCGCGATTCTGCGTGCTTGCATCGAAACGGGGCGCGGTGGCGATCGCCGCCATCTGCATCCTGCTGGCCCTGATCATGCCCGTGCTCGAGCTGGTGCCGTTCTCGACCACCGCCGTCGGTGTGGCGGTGGCAGCATTCGGGCTCGCCCTGGTGGCTCTCGACGGCCTGTTCGTGATGCTGGGTGTCTTCTACCTGCTGCTGGTCGCTGGCCTGGCCGTGAGCGGTTTCGCGGCCGGTTGATCGAGCTTACGGCTTACGGCCCCTAGTCGGCCCGCACGCAGTCGATGAAGTAGCGGATCCCCTCGTCGGTCTCCTCGGCCACCAGTCCGTGAACGTCCGTCTCGAACCCCGGCACCTGCCGATTGAAGTGACGGACGAACTTCAGGTACTCGACGATGCGCGCGTTGAATCGCTCGCCCGGGATCAGGAGGGGAATGCCCGGCGGGTAGGGTGTCACCAAGGAGGCGGTAATGCGGCCTTCCAGCTCGTCGATCGGCACCCGGTCGATCTGCTTGCGCGCCATCTTCGACCAGGCATCGGCCGGGCGCATCGCCGGCTCCATGTTCGACAGGTACATCTCGGTGGTCAGCTTGGCGACGTCGTGCTCGCGGTAGACGGCGTGCAGTTTGTCGCACAGGTCGCGCAGGCCGACGCGCTCGTAGCGCGGATGCTTGTTGACGAACTCGGGCAGGATGCGCCATAGCGGCTGGTTGCGCTGGTACTCGTCCTTGAACTGTTGCAGCGCGGTCAACAGCGTGTTCCAGCGGCCCTTGGTAATGCCGATGGTGAACATGATGAAGAAGCTGTAGAGGCCGGCCTTCTCGACCACCACGCCGTGTTCGGCGAGATAGCGGGTCACGATCGCCGCCGGGATGCCCCACTCGTGGAAGTCGCCGTCGACGTCCAGCCCCGGCGTGATGATGGTCGCCTTGATCGGGTCGAGCATGTTGAAGCCGGTCGGCACCTGGCCGAAGCCGTGCCAGCGATCATCCTCGTGCAGCATCCAGTCATCGCGCGTTCCGATGCCTTCCTCGGGGATCGTGTCCGGCCCCCAGACCTTGAACCACCAGTCGTCGCCGTACTCGGCGTCCACCTTCTGCATGGCGCGGCGGAAATCCATTGCCTCGAAGATCGATTCTTCCACCAGCGCGGTACCGCCGGGCGGCTCCATCATCGAGGCAGCCACGTCGCAGGAGGCGATGATCGCGTACTGCGGCGAGGTCGAGGAGTGCATCAGGTACGCCTCGTTGAACACGTCGCGGTCGAAGCGCTGTTTCTCGCAGTCCTGTACCAGCACCTGCGATGCCTGCGAGAGACCCGCCAGCAGCTTGTGCGTCGACTGGGTCGAGTAGACCACCGAGTCATTGCAACGCCGGCGATCCTCGCCGATCGCGTGGTAATCGCCGTAGAAGTCGTGGAAGGCGGCATGCGGCAGCCAGGCTTCGTCGAAATGCAGGCACTCGACGAAGCCGTCCAGTTCGTCCTTGATCTCCTCGACGTTGTACAGGATCCCGTCGTAGGTCGACTGGGTGATAGTGAGGATCTTCGGCTGCCGGTCCTCGGCCTGGCTGGCGAAGGGATGCTCGGCGATCTTCCTCTCGATGTTCTCGCGCGTGAACTCGCTTCGCGGAATCGGCCCGATAATGCCGTAGTGGTTGCGCGTCGGCATCAGGAATACCGGAATCGCGCCGGTGAGGATGATCGAGTGCAGGATCGACTTGTGGCAGTTGCGGTCGACCACCACCACGTCACCCGGGGCGACGTTGGAGTTCCAGACCATGCGGTTGGAGGTCGAGGTGCCGTTGGTGACGAAGAACAGGTGGTCGGCGTTGAAGATCCGTGCGGCATTGCGCTCGGATGCCGCCACCGGCCCGGTGTGGTCGAGTAGCTGGCCGAGCTCGTCGACCGCGTTGCAGACGTCGGCACGCAGCAGGTTCTCGCCGAAGAACTGGTGGAACATCTGCCCGGCCGGGCTCTTGAGAAAGGCCACGCCGCCCGAGTGTCCCGGGCAGTGCCAAGAGTACGAGCCGTCGGCGGCGTAGCCGGTCAGCGCGCGGAAGAAGGGCGGGGCAAGCGAGTTGAGATAACTGCGTGCCTCGCGGATCACGTGGCGGGCGACGAATTCCGGCGTGTCCTCGAACATGTGAATGAAGCCGTGCAGCTCCTTGAGGACGTCGTTCGGCAGGTGGCGGCTGGTACGGGTCTCGCCGTAGAGGAAGATCGGGATGTCCGCGTTGCGAAAGCGGATTTCCTGGATGAAGTTGCGCAACTGGACGATGACCTCGAGCGACTCGTCGACCGGCTCGTTGCCGGCGTGGAACTCCTCGTCGTCGATCGAGATCACGAAGGCCGATACGCGCGCCTGCTGTTGGGCGAAGGCGGCCAGGTCGACGTAGGAGGTCACGCCCAGGACTTCCTCGCCCTCGGCCCGGATCGCATCGGCCAGCGCGCGAACACCCAGGCCGGAAACGTTCTCGGAACGAAAATCCTCGTCGATGATGACGATGGGAAAGCGGAAGATCATCGGTGCAAACCTCGGAAGCCGCAGGTGGCAGAATCGGCGAACCATCGGGCGACTGGTACGTCGCACAGCGAGTCGGTCCAATGGCAAAACCCGGAGCCGAGGCCCCGGGCGTGTTCGATGCGCCGAGTTTACAACAAGTGTCGGCTCACGCTGTCGATGAATGTGGGGCCGAGCCGCGCTAGGCCGGCAATCGCGTGTCGGTCTACGATCGATACCTCACCGAGGTGACGTCCATGGGGCGAGACATGACTGACGACCATCAATCACAAACCGAAAGGCGAGCCGAACCCGACAGCCTGGTCGGGCTGCTTCAACTGGTGAGCAGGGCCGAGGATGCGTCGTCAACGGTGCGTCTGGGCGCCGTCCTCGACATGATCGGCCGTCGATCGTTCGGGCCGATGCTGTTGCTGGCCGGGCTGATCGTCATGGCCCCGCTTATCGGCGATATTCCCGGGGTGCCGACGGTCATCGGGGTGTTCGTGTTTCTGGTCGCATTGCAGTTGCTGCTCGGTCGGGAGCATTTCTGGTTGCCCGAGTGGCTGCTGGCTCGCCGGATACCTCGCGCCAAGCTGCACAAGGCAGTGGTCTGGATGATGCCGGTAGCGCGCTTCATCGACCGTTTTCTGGGTCCCCGACTGACCGTGCTGGTCAATGGTGGAGCGCGCATTGGGGTGGCGTTGCTGGCGATGCTGGTGTCGTTGCTGATGCCGGTGATGGAGTTCATCCCGTTTTCGGCCAATGCCGCCGGGGTCACTTTGACGGTGTTCGGGCTCGCCCTGATCGCCCGTGACGGTCTTCTGGCCCTGATCGCTTTCGCCCTCACCGGCATGACGATCGGGGTGATCGTCTGGGCGTTGCTCTAGGAGGGCGTCCCGATGATCGTTTCGTCAGGCATAAAAAAATCCCGCGCGAGGCGGGATTTTTTTCGAGCGGGAGGGCGGTGTCTTAGACGGACACGTTCGCCGCTGCCGGGCCTTTCTGGCCTTGCTCGATGTCGAAGGTCACGGTCTGACCTTCGGCGAGCGACTTGAAGCCACTGCCCTGGATGGCGCTGTGGTGAACGAATACGTCCTTGGAGCCGTCGGACGGGGCGATGAAGCCAAAGCCTTTTTCGTCACTGAACCACTTAACGGTGCCTGTAGCCATGATGGATACCTCTGATGCTATTGCATGTGCTGATTGAAAAACGAGGGGTACTGCTGAAGGACTGCAAAAGCGTCAGAGAACCGCAGTTCCATGCGGGGAAGACAAATGGGATATTTGACTTGTAGATCCGGGCGGGGGTTCTGGCCTGCTGCTATTGAGGAGTCCTAACATCGATTCCTCGAGACGTATTGTCCGCCTAATGCGGCGGAAAAGACAATCTTTTTTGCATCAATCGCGATTTTTTTTCGATCGGCGGTGCCTTTTTGTGGATCTCGGCGCCAATCGAAAACGCCACGATGGCTTTCTGACGGCCTTTGCGCGACCGAGCGTAACGGATGCTCCGAGTAAGGCGGCATCCCGGCTGGGGAGACCGAATGGCGTGATCCGACCGCACGATGTGCCGTTTTTCCGGTCCTCGAGCGCCTCACCGACAGGGCGAGGAGGAGATTGACGTGGTCATGACGTGCGTTTGCCCGGGGGCGAGCGTGTACCGGTTGTCGAGGGCGTTCGCGGTCTCCACGCAGAGCATCTGCGACCAGGCGTCGTCGGGGATGTCATCGAACCCGCGCGCGCCCTCGGGCCCGGGGTTCCATACGACGGTGGTTTCGCTGCCGTCTTTGCCGACCCGGATGTCCCGGTCCCGGTCGTGGATAACCGCCTCGCCGCGGTGACCGAAGAAGACGCGATCGATCGGCGGATCGACCCTCAACGGCTGCTCCTGGATGCCCCGCACGCCTCCCTGCTGCTTGTCCCAGTAGCCCAGGCCGTCGAGGTCGCCCACGCCGATACCGCGGGCCTCGTCGACCCGGAAATAGCTGTGCAGGGCCTCGGAGACGCGCCAGGGCGTCGCGCCGAGGTTGGTGGCCTGCAACTGGACCTGAAGTTGCCGGCCAAGGGTAATGTCGAGCTGCAGACGGAATGTCCCGGGCCACATGGACTGTGTCCGCTCGTTCGGCTCGAGGCGAAATGTTGCACGGCTTTCCTGCGTGCCGCCCGAGACGGCGATCAGCTCCCAGTCCTCGCTGCGGGCAAAGCCATGCGCCGGCAGGGCGGAATCGTCCGGGTGCGGGCCGAACCACGGCCAGCAGACCGGAATGCCCCCGCGCACTGGCTTGCTGCCGTCGAACCGCGCCGACTCGCTAACCCAGATGACCTCCTTCCCGCCTGCCGGGATATAACTCAGGACGGTCGCTCCCAGGGTGGTGATCACCGTGGAGCCATAGGCGTTGCTCAACTCCAGCATTACCAGGCGGTCGCGTTCGAACAGGCGAACGCCGGGCTGTCGGAAACGTCGTTGCAACTGGTCGATCATGTCGGTCTCCGGCGCGTCAGCGGAAGTTCATCGAGCAGATGGTCATCGTAGCCGGACGGGCCATTTCCGGCCGGCCATGACGCCGAACGGAGTGTGGAAAAGGTGAGCGGTGGCATGAAGCGGGCCGAGGCCGTTGACGCCATGCCCCGGCGAGCGATCGCCACTCGGCAGCTCAGTCGTAGCGGATGTCGACGATCTCCCAGGGCAGGTGACCCCGGTCCTCACCGGCGGGGAGGCGCACCACGTCCCCGGGGCGTCGGCCGATCAGCTTGCGGGCGACCGGCGAATCGATGCTGATCCAGCCGCGGGTCGTGTCGATCTCGTCCGGCCCGACCAGGCGCAGCGTGCGTTCGAGCTCCTCGACTTCGCATTCCATCTCGACGAGGGCGGCGAAATACACCTTGTCGGTGTCGTCGGGCGCACGCGAGACCACCTTGAGGTTCGGCAGGCGCTTTTGCAGATAGCGGATGCGCCGGTCGATCTCGCGCAGACGTTTCTTGCCGTAGATGTATTCGGCGTTCTCCGATCGATCGCCCAGCGCGGCGGCTTCCGAGACTGCCTGGACCACCTCGCGTCGCTCGACGCGCCACAGGTGATCCAGCTCGGCCTCGAGCGCCTTGAAGCCGGACTGGGTGATGATCGGCGTGCTCATTTGTCGTCGGCGGCCAGGGTCTTCTGGATGGCGCTGACGGCGTGGGCCAGGTCACGCAGGCGGGTATCCTTGAGTTCGCCGCCGGCCGCGCCCGGATGGCCGCCGCCCCCGAAGTAGCGGGCCGAGATCTCGCCGGCGTTCACGCCGGGGTTGGCGCGCAGCGAGAGTCGACCGTTGCCGCGGATACCCATCGCCATGTCGATTTCGCCGCGCACTTCCATCATGTCCATGATCACGCCGCGCCAGACATCGTGCGGCCAGTTGAAGAACACGCCGGTGCGTACGCCTTCGATCTCGAGCACCGGGACGAAGTCCTCGTCCAGTACCGAGGCGGACAGCATGTGGAACTTGTCGTTGAGCGGCAGGTTCTCGTCGTTGAAGATCCGCTTTTCCACCCGACCCTTGAGGAAGGCCTTGCGCACGTCGAACAGTTGCCGCTCGAAGGCCTCGAGCGACTCGCCGGATTCGTGCGAGCGGAAGAACGCTTCCATCACGTGGAAGCGGTAGGCGCGCTTGAGGTCCTTGAGGGGCGGGGCGAGGTGATCGTCCTGCATGACAAGGCCGATCAGGTAGATCGCGCGGCGGAAGTCGTCGTGATCGCGCAGCCAGCGGTCGCCGATGTCGATGAACTCGGCCCGCTGGCGCATCAGCTCGCGCTTGGACTCGTCGAGCTGGTCGGCCACCGCGTCGAAGGCCAGCAGGCTCGCGCAGCGGTTGGTGTCCAGGTAGTACCAGTCAAAAGCCTCGGCACAGTCGGCGCCGGTGGCGTGATGGTCGAGCAGCTGCAGCTCGATCGGCACCTTCGCCTTGCGAACCCGCTTTTCCAGCGCCCGCGCCTGGTCGAGCGTCAGGTTGAGGTCGGTGATCAAGAGCCCCGCCGGCTCACCCGCCTTGACGATGCGACCGATGATGTCGTCGATCGCATTGTTGATGTCGCGGTAGTCGGCATTGAAGAAATGGTAGCGCTGATCGGTCTGGTCGACCATGTATTGCGCGCCGTAACCGTCGAGGTCGGTGTGCGACAGGTGATACAGCCAGCCTTCGGGACGGATGATGTTGGGTGTGCTCATGAATACTCGCTGACGGCGACCGCCCCGGTCTCGATGATGTGTGACAGGGGATGCGGTCGTGGGTGAAGTGATGGTTTCAAGATGCTGGTGACCGGGGAAAAGTCAACCGAATCCCCGGCGAGGAGGATCACTGCCGGCGCCAGGTCGTGCCCTGCGGGCCGTCCTCGAGGGTGATGCCGTTGTCGAGCAGCAGGTCGCGGATGCGATCGGACTCCTCGAAGTTGCGAGCGGCGCGCGCTTCGGCCCGCTGGGCAATCAGCTGATTGATGTCGGCATCGTCGAGGGTGTCGTCACGATCGCCCTCGGCGCTCCAGTGGAGGAAGGCATCCGGATCCAGCTGGCCGAGGTTGAGGATCGCCCCCATGGCGTTGACGGCGGCCGCATGCGGAGCGGCGGCCTCCTTGTCCTCTTCGCCGATCTTGTGGACCAGACTCAGCTGCTCGTGGATCAGAGCGATTGCCTTGGGGGTGTTGAAGTCGTCGTCCATGGCGTCATGGAAGGCGTCCATCACCTCGGGGATCGGCTCGGCGTTGGCCGGCACCTTCTTCAGCGCGCTGTACCAACGCGACAGGCTTGCCTGGGCGGCATCGAGGTGCTGGTCGGAATAGTTGAGCGGGCTGCGGTAGTGGCTCGAGAGGATGAACAGCCGCACCACCTCGGGATGGTAGCGCTGCGTGACCTCCTCGATGGTGAAGAAGTTGCCCAGCGACTTGGACATCTTCTCGTCGTCGACGCGGACGAAGCCGTTGTGCATCCAGTAGTTGACGAAATGGCAGCCCGTCGCGCATTCGCTCTGGGCGATCTCGTTCTCGTGGTGCGGGAACATCAGGTCGTGACCGCCACCGTGGATGTCGAAGGTGGTGCCGAGGGCATCGGTCGACATGGCCGAGCACTCGATGTGCCAACCGGGGCGGCCCGGGCCGAACGGCGCGTCCCAACGGGGCTCGTCGGCCTTGGCGTGCTTCCACAGCACGAAGTCGAGCGGGTCGTCCTTGGCCTCGTCGACGGCCACGCGGGCGCCGGCGCGCAGGTCCTCGGGATCGCGGCCGGAAAGCGCGCCGTAGCGGTCGAAGGTGGAAACGTCGAAGTAGACGTCGCCGTTGTCGGCCCGGTAGGCATTGCCGCGCTCGATCAGCGTCTCGATCATCGCGATCATTTCGTCGACGTTCTCGGTGGCGCGCGGTTGCGAGGTCGGCGGCAGGCAGCCCAGTGCCTCGGCATCGCGCCGCATCAGCGTGATGAAGCGATCGGTCAGCGACTCGATGCTCTCGGCGTTCTCGGCGGCGCGGGCGATGATCTTGTCGTCGATGTCGGTGATGTTGCGGACGTAGTTGACCTCGAAGCCGCGCTCCTTGAGATAGCGCACAACCATGTCGAAGACCACCAGCACCCGGGCATGTCCGATGTGACAGCGATCGTAAACCGTCATCCCGCAGACGTAGATGCCGACGTGGCCGGGTCGGATCGGGGTGAACTCGCGCTTGGCGCGGGCGGCGCTGTCATAGATTGTGAGCATGTTGGCTACGATTCCGGGTCGAAGGTCGTTAGACTGTTTCGCATTCTGACAAAGGCGCATGCCGAGGGCAGCACGCCGTCGAGCAAGCGCGTAGTTTAACGGTCCCCACTGACGAGATAAAACGCATGAGCGACATCCAGAGCAAGATCCGCTTCTCCACCCGCCTGGGCGACATCGAGATCGGCCTCTACGACGACAAGGCACCCAAGACGGTCGAGAACATCCTTGCCTACGTCGACGCCGGCCATTTCGCGGGCACGACCTTCCACCGCGTCATCCCGGGCTTCGTCGTCCAGGGCGGCGGCCTGACGCCGGAGATGGAGCAAAAGCCCACCCGCGCGCCGATCGAGAACGAGGCCAACAACGGCCTGAAGAACAAGCGCGGCACGCTGTCGATGGCCCGCACCCCCGATCCGCACTCGGCCACCAGCCAGTTCTTCATCAACCTCTCGGACAACGCCTTCCTGGATTTCTCCTCCGAGACCCCGCAGGGCTGGGGCTACGCGGTGTTCGGCGAGGTGATCAACGGCATGGACGTGGTCGACAAGATGGCCACCCTGCAGACCGGTTCGCGCTACGGCCATCAGGATGTACCGGTCGACGACGTGCTGATCGACAAGGCCGAGCGCATCGACTGAAACCTCAAGGGAAGGCCTGCACGAATGTTATACCGCTCTACGCGCCTTGAGCCGGGCAGGTGCAAGGCGCTCGTCCGCCGCGGAAGGGTGATTCCCTTTCCCAGAACGACAACGCAGCAGATGCCCGGCTCAAGGCGCGCCCGGTGGGGCTTGGCGAGTCGCCCGTGCTCCGCGTTGCGATGTCTTGACGTGGCCACCGGCACGCCGGCGACATCGCGCCTTGATCACGAACGACTCGCCAAGCCAGAGTGGTTTAACATTCGTGCGGACCTTCCCTAGGAGACGAGCCCGGCCATGGCCGAAACCCTGATCATTGCCGACCTGCACCTCGCCAGGCCCGAACCGCGCACTCTGGCGCTGCTGGACACCTTTCTCGAACGCGCACAGCTCGCCGAGGCGATCTATCTGCTCGGCGACCTGTTCGACTACTGGATCGGCGACGATCAGCCGCTCGATCCGGCCATCGCCGAGCGTCTGGAACGGCTCGCCACGCTGAGCGCACCGGTCTACTTCCAGCCGGGCAACCGGGATTTCCTCGTCGGCAGCCGCTTGCTCGAGCGGATCGGTGCAAAACAGCTGCCCGATCAGTTCGTCCTGGAGCAGGGCGGGCGGCGCTGGCTGCTCACCCACGGCGACGAGCTCTGCATCGACGATGCGCCCTATCAGGCGATGCGGGCGCAACTGCGCGACCCGGCGTTCGTGCGTGATTTCCTGTCTCGTTCGCTCCAGGAGCGCATCGCGATCGCCGAGGATCTGCGCAACAAGAGCAAGACGGCCTCGTCGAGCAAGCCCGAGGACATCATGGACGTCAACGCCGGCGCGGTCGGCGAGATCCTCGAGCGCACCGGTGCCGACGGCCTGATCCACGGTCACACCCATCGGCCGGCGATTCATCGTCTCGGTGACGGCAAGCCGCGCGTGGTGACCGGGGACTGGGGCGAGGCTGGTTGGCTGATCTCGCTGGAAGACGGCGGTCTGGCCCTGGAGCGGTTCACGCCCGATGGCAGCGAGGTGGTCGACACCTGGCCGCCGGGCCGGGAGGTGGGCGCATGAACCTACCGATGTTCCTTACCTGGCTGCGGATCGCCGCCATTCCGTTGCTGGTGGTGGTGTTCCTGTTCACCCCGACGGAGTTCGCCCGACCGGCTTCCGCCTGGATCTTCGGTTTGGCTTCGCTGACCGATTTTCTCGACGGTTACCTGGCCCGGCGCTGGAATCAGCAGTCCGCCTTCGGTGCCTTCCTCGACCCGGTGGCCGACAAGCTCATCGTCGCGGTGGCCCTGGTGCTGCTCGTGTACAGCGACGGGGACCTGGCGATCGTCATCGCCACGGCGGTGATCATCGGCCGCGAGGTCTTCGTCTCGGCCCTGCGCGAGTGGATGGCCGGCCGTGGCATCAGCGCCGCGGTGAAGGTCTCCTCGTTGGGCAAGCTCAAGACCACGGCGCAGATGTTCGCGATCCTGTTCCTGCTCTATCACTTCCCCCTGTTCGGCCTGCTGGACGTGCATACCCTGGGGTACTGGCTCCTGATGCTGGCGGCGGTGCTGACCTTCATTTCCGGGGCGCAATACGGCCGTGCGGCCGTGGTGGCCGTCCGGAACGCCGAGTCGGAGCGGTAACCGGCCGATGCGGGCCGTGTTCCGCGCTGCTGGTCGACTGGTTCGGCTGCTGGGTTACCTGGTCGTCGGCCTCTGGCGGGTGCGCCGGCTCGAGCGGATGGACGAGCGGGAGCGGCTGGAAACCGTCCGTGCCTATCTTGCCGGTGCGGCCGCCATTCTCGGCGTCTCGCTGCAGTTGCGAGTCGATCCGCGAGTCGACACGTTGGCGGACGGGGGCAGCTTGTGGCTGCCCAATCACATCAGCTGGCTGGATATTCCGTTGTTGGGCGGCATTCGTCCCGGCACCGTGTTCCTGGCGAAGAGCGAAATCCGTCACTGGCCGGTGATCGGGCGGCTGGCCCGGCTGGCCGGCACCGAATTCATCGAGCGTGGCCGGGGCAGCGAGGCGGCTGCGCTGGCCGTGGCCGACGGCCTGTCACGCGGACGCCAGATGGTGGTCTTCGCCGAGGGCACGACGAGCGAGGGAGACGGCGTCCGCCGGTTTCATGCCCGCCTGCTCGGCCCGGCGGTGGAGTCGACGAGACCGGTTGTGCCGATCGCCCTGCGGTACCGCGACCGGGAAGGCAATCCGACCAAGGTGCCGGCCTTCGTCGGCAAGGAATCCTTGTGGCCATCCCTGTGGCGCGTCCTTTCCGCGTGCGGCCTGGAAGCACGCATCGACCTGCTCGAGCCGATCGTGCCGGAGGTCGGGGATACCCGCACCGACATTGCCCGCCGCGCCGAGAATGCGGTCTCGACGCGGATCGCGGCGACCGACTAGCCGCCGATCATGCCGCGCATCATCTGCCGCAGGTCGACCGGCTTGCTCGGCAGGGCGAAACGGTGGTCGGGCTGCTCGCCACGTTCAATCGACTCCAATCGGAAGTCATCGCCGAATCGCAACACGGCCAGCCCGCGTCGCTGCAGTTCGCGGTGCGCCTGTTCGTGACCGGCAACCCCGGTGCCGCGGGCGATCGCCTGGCTCATGCCTCCGACCAGTGCCGTCTGCATTTCCTGCACCAGGGCATCACCGGTGAAGACGGCTTCATCGATATGCGAGCGGCCATTGCTGTCCTGCCAGCTCACGCGATAGACCTCTCCCTGGATGCCGGCGACCGTCTCGGTTCGGTCCGTGCGTTCCAGGGTGGTCAGCTGTGCCGGGACCACGGTGTCGGGCCCGAGGCGGGTGAGGCCGCTTTCCTGTCCCAGCAGTTTGGCCAGCGATTCCAGGTCCATGCTCACGGGCTGACCGGCGACCGACGCCACACCCCACGCCTTGCCGTCGATGGCAAGCACGTGGGCGGGCTGATTGGGTGAATCGAGCCGGCTGTGTTCCGTGTCCTGCCAGCTGAAGGTCAGGGTCGGGACATTCGGATCGCCGGTCGAGAAGCGGGCGAGGCCATCGGCGAAAGTCACGGTGAAGGGAAGCAGGCTGCCGACCAGCGTGGCCAGCAGGAACGAACTATGGTTACGCATACGGGAATTCTCGCGAGATCGAGTGGTGTCCACTGTGACTCGCGTGGGGCGCTTGGGTTGCATTGGGTCGTCGAGTCGCAGGGGAAACCGCGGTGTGCGGTCAGTAACGGTACCGCATCATGGTGCGCTCCAGCCGGTTGCGCTCGTGATTCAGACGACGCAACTGGTCGTAGAGCAGACGCAGTTCGCGACGGGCGTCCCGACGGGCATCGGACGTGCTCTCGTCATCGTCCAGAATGCGCTCCTGGCGGTCGATGTCGCGTTCGACCTCCTCGATATCCTCGATCACATCGTGGACGAGCTTGCCGTCACGGTAGGCAGCCAGAAAGCGTTGTTCGTCCTTCGCCGGACACACGCCGCGGTAGGTATGCCCGGCCCGACCCTCGTCGTAACCGTTGGCCTGGGTGCAGTAGCTTGCCAGCCCCACCCGCCGGCCCCGGTAGTAGGCGCTCGCGTCGATCTGCACGCCGTATTCCGCGCAGGCCTTCTGATGCTCGTACAGTCGGGCCCGCTCGTAACCCTGGCGACCATCCATGCGCCCGAGTTCGTGCCAGTCGGCCGTGTGGCACTCCCCTTCGGTAAGCGTGGCGCAGCCCGAACCCAGCAGGGCCAGTGCGCTGGCGCACAGAACGAAACGGAGTTTGGTGAGGCAACGGTTCATGGAACGGGGCCTGGCCTGGTGGGAACGCGGCAGATTCTCTTGTCCGATGGGAGATCGAAAATAACCGTATCGAATTTGCCGCAGGCCGGATGCGAGGTCAAATTCGTGCGCCGGGACAGCCCGGTCAGGTCTGCTTCCGCAGGCGTGTCCAGACGCTCTCGCTGAGTACTACGCCGAGATAGAGAACACTGGCGGTGGCGATGATTGCCGGACCCGAGCCGATGTCGAACCAGTAGCTTGCATACAGGCCGGCCAGGCTGAACAACAGGCTGAGACCGGCCGACAGGGCCATCATGCCGCCGAGGGTGCGCGTATAGCGCTGGGCGAGGTAGGGCGGCAGGGTGAGCAGGGCGATGACCAGCAGCAGACCCACCACCTGGATCATCATCACCACCGTCTCGGCGACCAGCAGCAGAAGCATCAGGTACAGGCCGGTCACCGGGATGCCGCGGGTACGGGCAAAGACGGGGTCGAAAGAGAACGACAGCAGGTCACGGTAGTAGTACACGGCCAGGCCGAGAATCAGCGCGTCGATGGCGGCCATCAGCCACAGTTCGGGGCTGCCGACCGTAAGGATCGAGCCGAACAGGTAGGTCATCAGTCCCGCCTGGTAGCCGGGACTGAGGTCCACCAGAATCAGCCCGAAGGCCATGCCCGCGGCCCAGATGACGCCGATGAGCGTGTCGGTGCGTTCGCGCTGCCGGACGGTCAATCCACCCAGCAGCAGGGCGGCGCCGGCGGTGAACACGGCGGTGATCGGCAGGACCGGCAGGCCGAAGAAGATGGCGGTGCCCACGCCGCCGTAAGCGGTATGCGCGATGCCGCCGGTCATGAACACCAGACGGTTGACCACCACCAGTGCCCCGACGATGCCGGCGGCGATGCTCACCAGTACCGCGGCAATCAGCGCATGCTGGACGAAACCCTGGGAAAGGAGATCGGCGAAACTCACGACTGGGAACTCCCGTGCGAGTGGCTGTGGGGTTCGCCGGTCAACGGCTGCCCCATCGGGCAATCCTTGCCGTGCTGGCCGTACATCAGTGCGAGCATCTCGTCGGTGATCGCCGGCCCGTCCCCACTGACAAGCCAGCGGTTGACGGCAAGCACCTGCGAGACCGCCTGCCGGGTAATGCCCAGATCGTGGCTGACCATCACCCGGGTGATTTCGTGTCCGAGCTCTTGCAGTGTTTCGTGAATACAGGCGCGCCCGTAGGGGTCGATGTTCGAGAACGGCTCGTCGAGGAGCAACAGGTCGGGGTCGGTGATCAGTGCGCGTGATATCAGGGCACGCTGGCGCTGACCGCCCGAGAGGGCGCCGAACGAACGATCAGCCAGGTCGGCG
The DNA here is from genome assembly GCF_001641825.1 of Guyparkeria sp. WRN-7. Taxonomy (GTDB): domain Bacteria; phylum Pseudomonadota; class Gammaproteobacteria; order Halothiobacillales; family Halothiobacillaceae; genus Guyparkeria. The sequence goes on from NZ_LRFH01000018.1 coordinate 28,932, forward strand.
ATCCCGACACGCTCGAGTGCCACCCGCGCACGTTCGCGTTCGTCGCGGTGAAAGCGCGGGCCATGGCGATGACCGTGCGGCAGGCCCATCAGGACGATCTGCTCGACCGTGGCCGGGAAGCCCGGTGCCAGGTTGCCGTGTTGCGGGACGTAGCCGATGCGGTCCGGATGTCGGCCGGGCCGGTCGCCGAAGACCCGCACACGACCCGTTTCAGGCCGATACAGCCCGAGGATCAGGTGGAGCAGGGTGGTCTTGCCGCCCCCGTTGGGGCCCACGATGACGGTGAAGCTGCCCGCCGGGATGCGCAGGTCGACATCCTCGAGGATCGACTCGTCGGCAAAGCGAAAGCCGACGCGGTCCAGGGAAATAACGTCCGTGTCGTGCGGGGATTCCATCGGAGCCCTCGTCAGTGTTCGTGGTCGCGCACCGGCGCCGCCTCGCGGCTCGATGCGTTGCCCAGTGCGGCGGAGAGCGTGTCCGCGATCGCCCGCATGCCGGCAGGCCAGTCGCGGGCCAGGGGATCGAGCGTGACGACCTCGCCTCCGATCTCGCGGGCGATGGTGCGTGCCGCCCCCTGGGCGAATTGCGGTTCGATGAAGATCACGCGAATGCCGTGGGTGCGTGCCTCTTCGATGATGCGTGCCAGCTCGCGCGGGCCGGGTTCCTTGCCTTCAACCTCGATCGCCATCTGCTCGAGGCCGTAACTGGCGGCAAAGTAGCCGAAGGCGGGATGAAACACCAGAAAACGGCGGGCCGCGGGATCGATGTCGGTCAGGGCGTCAAGGATGGCCTGATCAAGACGGTGGACCTGCTCGGCGAACCGGCGAAAACCGCGGTGGTAATCGGCGGCGTGCTCGGGGTCGGCCGCGATCAGCGCGTCGCGGATCGATTCGGCCTGCAGCCGGACCAGTGCCGGCGAGAGCCAGACGTGCGGATCGAGCGCATTGTCTGCCGGTGCGGCGTGTCCGTCGGCGTCTGCACCGTGGTCATGATCGGTTGCCATGGCACGGCGCTGGATACGCGCCGTGGTATCGATCACGGTCATATCGGGGTTGGCGTCGCGAAACCGCGGAAGCCATCCCTTCTCGAAAGGGACACCGGTCGCAAAATAGAGCTCGGCCCGTGACAGCGCGCTCATCTGGCGCGGTGTCGGTTCGTAGGTGATCGGCTCGGCATTCGCGGGCACCATGATCTGGACCTCGACGTGATCGCCGCCGATTGCCTCGACGAAATGCGCCTGCGGCGGGATCGAGACGGCGACAGGCACGCCTGCCCGCGCCACGTTCATCGCCAGCAGAACGATGCCAAGCGGCAGCAAAACGAGACGAGCAATCGACGGCATGGGCGAGTTCTCCGCAGGCGCTGATGATGGCAAGACGTTATTGTATAACATCTGTCGCACCGGTCGGTCCATGGCTCAGGAACGGCGGTGTCCTCGGGAGATTAGCGCTCGCCACCACAGGCGGCGGTGCAGGTTGGAAAGGCGGGTGACCAGCAGCCGCGCCTGACGACGGCTGGGGTGGCGCGCATAGCGTTGCGTCTCGATCAGCGAGCCAATCCGGCCGAAGTCACCAGCCACCTCGGGCAACGCCTTCGCCGCCCGGGCGAGCAGGGCACGTTCGGACTCCTCGGGGCGGCGAGTCACACCCAGTCGGGCCAGGTCGTCGAGCAGGCGTTCCCAGAGGTACTCGGTCTGGCTGCCGGCCAGTCGGCGCCGTTCGCGCCAGGCGAATCCCCACAACGTCAGCCACCAGGCGAGGCCCGCCAGCGCAACCGCCCAGAGCGCGGACCGCCACGGCTGCCTTTCGGACAGGCCGAGCCAGCCGAACAGATCCAGCTGCACTCGGCCGTCGTAGCCGAGCACGTACTGGTTCCAGCGGTTGTCGAACTGTTCCAGCCACAGGCGCGCTTGCCTGGTCAGGGAGTCCGGGTCACGGCGTACGGTCGCCGGCAGGCTGGCATCCTCGCGCATCGACTGGGCCACACCCGACTCGATCCTCTCCGGAGCGACCGCCGTGGTGGGGTCGACTCGTTGCCAGCCGGATTCGGCCAGCCATACCTCCGCCCAGGCGTGGGCATCGGCCTGGCGGACCACCAGGTAGTCGCCATTGACCTCGCCGCCCTGGTAGCCGCTGACCACTCGTGCCGGAACGCCGGCGGCACGCATCAGACGGACGAAGGCATCCGCGTAGTCGGCGCAGTAACCGCGCCGGGTCTCGAACAGGAAGGTATCGGCCCGGTCGCTGCCCTCGCGACGACCCGGCGAGCGGGTATAGCGAAACTCGTTTTCCCGAAAGTAGTCGAGCGCGCGCTCGATACGAGCGGCCGGTGCGAGGCCACCCCATTCCTGCGCCAGGTCCTCGAGCAGCGGGTTGAGTCCGCCGGTACGCAGATAGCGTGACTTGCGAAACCGCGGCAACCGGCCGACGTCGAGACGATAGTCGGTCGCGGAGGTAAGCGTGTAGCGCAGTCGGTCGTTGACCTCCTGGGCCCGGTGGACGATCAGGTTGGCGTCCACCCGGGTGCGTCCGGGTGTTTCGACCGCCGCGGCGAGACTGGGAAGCTGGTGGCCGCCGGTGGGTTCGAGCGTGACCTGGTATCGCCGTTGCGAGGACTCGAGGATTTCCAGCCGCGGGGCGGGGGCGGGCGAATCCGCAATCCAGCTTTCCGGATCGTTCTCGGCAAAGCCGCTCATCACATAGACGCGCCAGTAGCGTGCCTCGGGCGGAACGATCTCGCCCTCGAAACGCACGCGGAAGGCCGGGGCAGGGTTCTCGGCCAGCCGGTCGAACTGCCCGGGGCGCAACTGCTCGGACAGGCCGGTGACCGCCTGACCGCCGGGTTGCTGAATCCCCCACAGCCCGCCCGGCGGGCGGGGAAACAGCGCGAACAGGATCAGGGCGAAGGGCAGGCCGGCAAGCAGCAGCCGGCCGGCATGGCGCATCCGTCGTCCGATGGGGATCCCGGCCGGCTGGCTGACCCCGATCCAGGCCCCCACCAGCAGCCAGAACAGCAGCACGACCAGGGCAAAGATCACCGGGGCCTGGTCGAAGAGCAGGACACTGATCAGCAGGAAGAACGTCAGCAGCAGGACGCTGACGTGGTCGCGCATCTCGCGGATCTCGAGCAACTTCAGCCCGGCGGCCAGCACGAGCAGCGTCACCCCGGCATCGCGTCCCCAGAAGGCGTGAAACTGCGACAGCACCAGGGCAGCGCTGGCCACGGCGAGTACAAGCAGCAACCCGCGAGACGGCAATGGCCAGCCACGGACCTCGTGCAGACGCCGCCAGACCAGCGCGCCGGCAATTACCGGGATGACGACGACCGGGAGGTGCGGCAGCAACAGACCGATGCTGCCGATCAGGACCAGCCACAACAGCAGATCGAGACGCTCGCTCAAGGCAACTCCTCCGTGCCCACGGGCACGTGGTCGAACCCGGCCGCATCTCTGGGACGGCCGAAGCGGGCCAGTTGCCGCAGGGCATCGCGCCGCGCCCGCCGCGCCTCATCGCCGTGGCCCCCGGCGGAAATCGGCCGTATCCCGGGCAGTCGTATTGTCCAGGGCTCACCCGCATCGGTCAGCTGGAGCAGCCGTGCCGTCATGGCGGACAGGCGCGTCTCGCGCGGACCGCGATAACGGTCGTAATCGATCACGGTCGGCTCCCGCGGTGGCGCTTCACCCTCGGTCTGGCGGCTTACCAGTCGGCCGGTCTTGGCATAGTGGCGAAAGACGATCCGTCGCAGCGGATCACCGGGCTGGTAGGCGCGCAGGTGGGTGGGGTCGCCGTCCGGTTCGTGCCGGCTGCCGGTCGTGCTGCGGTCCTCGGGGCGGACCTCCTGGCTGGAGTCCTCGACCGGGGTGGGATAGAGCCATTGCCCACGCCCCGGGATCACGCGTCGCTCGATTTCCCATAGCCCGAGCGGAAACCGGCTTGCAATCGTGACCTCCGGCAGGGGCAGGTAACCGCGAGGTGCCGGGGGAAGCGTGAGCGCGACCGTGGTCGTGTCGCCCGGCGGCAGCGACACCGGGGTGCTTGAATCGTCATCGAGAGACAGGTCCACCGCCGGCAGGCCGTCACGACTGGACAGCCGCAACGGCCAGTGGCCGGTCGAACCGGCGGGGCGCATGTCGGGTGACGGAGAGACGATCCGCAGCGAGCCCAGTGCGCGCCAGCCCTGCCAGGCGCTGTTGACGATCAGCGCGAGCATGGTGAAGGCGAGCAGGAAAATCAGATTGTTGCCGTAGTTGATCGCGGCGACCAGCATCGCCGCGGTAACCGCCAGCACACCCAGACCGAGCCGCCGTGGCCGGATGCGTCGGGGAGTGAGGGTATCGTCAGCCACGCGACTACGGTGCCGGCACCCGCTCGAGCAGCAGATCGGCGGCATCGCGGCCGTCGTGACCGTCCAGGCCGACGCGGTGGTTGATCAGGTCGGGCAGTACGGCCTGCACGTCATCGGGCAGGACGTGATCGCGCTGGTCGATCAGAGCCCAGGCGCGGGCGAGGTTCAGCAGCATCAGGCCGGCGCGTGGCGAGAGACCGACCCGGAATTCCGGTGCCTCGCGGCTCGCGGCCAGCAGCGACTGGACGTAGGCGACCACCCGCTCGGCCACATGCACCCGACCGGCCTGATCACGCAGCTGCTGCAGCCCGGCCGCATCGGTCACCGGGCTGACCTCGTCGAGATGGGCCCGTCCGCCGCCGGAGAGCAGCATGCGCCGTTCGGTGTCGGCGTCCGGGTAACCCAGCCGGATCACCATGGCGAAACGGTCGAGCTGCGATTCGGGCAGCGGATAGGTGCCGGCCTGCTCGAGCGGGTTCTGCGTGGCGATGACGAAGAAAACGCCCGGCAGCGGATATCGCTTGCCGTCGACGCTCACCTGCCGCTCCTCCATCGCCTCGAGCAGGGCGCTCTGCACCTTCGGCGGGGCACGGTTGATCTCGTCGGCGAGCAGCATCTGGGTGAACACCGGGCCGGGCACGAAGCGGAAGCCGCTTTCGCCACCGCTCTGGGTGGGCATGAACACCGAGCTGCCTACCACGTCGGCGGGCAACATGTCCGCGGTGAACTGCAGGCGCTTGAACGACAGCCCCAGCACGGTGGCCAGCGTGTGCGCCAGGGTGGTCTTGCCCAGGCCGGGCAGATCCTCGATCAGCAGGTGGCCACCGGCGAGTATGCAGGTCAGGGCCCGTCGTATCGCCGGGCGCTGTCCCACCACCACGCGATCGGTGGCGTCGATGATTTTCGGGCAGATCCGGGCGTCCACGGCGGTCATCGGGTTCTCCTCAGGAGAGTTTGGCGCGATAGGCGCGCTGGTAGGCATCCATCAGGGCCGTGTGACGCGGTTCGTTGCGAAAGCCCGCCGCGAGTGCGGTCAGCGGTCGGTAGCCCCAGCGACCGGCCATCAGCTCCTGTGCCTCGTCGACTGCCGCACCGGGGAACAGGCCGCGGAGACTCTTGCCGACCGACTCGGGCGCACAATCGGATTCGTGGGTCAGCTGCCACAGGGTGTGCGCGGCCCGGTAGCGTTGCTGGCGCTCGCCCGGCAGCGGCGGGACGTTGGCCAGCCAGTGCAGGTCCATGCCAACCTCGTCGGGATCGCTCGGTGTATCTGCCTGTGCGTGCAGGCGAGCAAGGATCTCGACCTCGCCGATGCGTGTGCCGGCCCAGACCGAGTCGGGCCCGGCGCACAGGCCGATCACGTCGCTGATCGGGGTGAGCGGATCGAGGGCGAGCTCGCCGATCGCCTCGGCGAAGTCCGCACTTTCCCCGGCCGTGAGCTCCTCGAGGCGGTGGAAGTAGTCGAGCAGGGCAAGGCCCTGGTTGTTGTTGCGTTCGATCAGTTCCTCGACCGGATAGATCTCGGAGACACCCGGCACCAGGATGCGGCAGGCCGGCAGCCCCAGATGGGTGAAATCGGCGATATAGACGTCGTGACCGTGCTCGTGGAAACGCTCGATCAACGCCCGTTCGTATTCGCGGTTGCGGCCTTCGCGGTCAAGGTTCTCCACCTCCGACTCCGCCATGCCCCAAGGGGTGAACGGATAGTCGGGCTCGTCGCGCAGCATCCGCCACGGCAGGATCCCGGAGGAATCGATGAAGTGCAGCTCGATATTGTCCGGGTCGGCCGCCAGCTCGTCGTCGGCCGTGGGTGCCGGGAAGGCGTGCAGGTCGTCCAGATCGCGCCCCTGTACCAGTTCGGTGAGTGTGCGCTCGAGCGCCACGTCGAAGCGCGGGTGCGCACCGAAGCTCGCGAACACGCCGCCGCTGGCCGGATCGAACAGCAGGACGCAGATCACCGGGAATCGCCCGCCGAGCGAGGAATCGTAGGCTCGGGCGGTGAAGCCGGATTCGTTTAGCGCATCGAGCGCCGCCCGGCTGGCCGGGAAGCGGTCCATGACCTCCTCGGGGATCTCGGGCAGGGCGATGCCTTCGGTGATCACCTGTTCCTTGACCGCTCGCTCGAATACCTCGGACAGGCCCTGGGTGTGGGTTTCCGCCAGCGTGTTGCCGGCGGACAGGCCGTTGGAGACGTACAGGTTGCCGACCACGTTGACCGGGAAGTAGATCGTCTCCCCGTCGCGCTGGCGCACGAACGGCAGGGCACAGATCTGATGGGTCTCGCCGCTGTTGAGATCGGCCCAGTCGGCGGTGGTCTGCAGCGTGTCGCCGCCGTAGAACGACCACAGGCGGTCGTCGAGCAGCCCCTCGGGGCGCTTGCCCGGCTCTTCCAGGGTGAAGCAGCGTTCGGCCGGGTCGTGCAGGGTTTTCGCATCGACGCTGGCCAGTTCGCGGTGCCAGTGGAAGTCGGCGAAGAAGTACTGCGAGGCCAGCCGCTCGACGAACTCGCCCAGGGCCGAGGCCAGCGCCGCCTCGCGGGTGGCGCCCTTGCCGTTGGTGAACAGGGCCGGGCAGCCGCGGTCCTTGATGTGCACCGACCAGCAGTTGGGCAGCGGGTTGCGCCACAGGCTGGGCTCGATGTCGAAGCCGAGCTCGGCAAGGCGGTTCTGGACGCGCTCGATGGTTTGTTCGAGCGGCGCGTCCTTGCCGGGGATCAGGGTTTCGGTCATTGGGTATCTACGTTAATGAGGTGGTCGAAAACGGGACGAGAAAAAGGGCAGACGAAAGGGTCGCTAGAACAGGACCAGCAGGCTGACGCGTCGCAGTTCCGAGGCAAGCACGGTATAGGTGCGCAACGCCGCGGCGGTATCCATGTACTCGATTCCCACACCCTGACGCATCAGGGCCGCCGAAAGCGCAGCCGGCCCCATCCGGGTGCGGCTGCCGGTGCCGACGAGCACCACTTCCGGGTCGTCGCGCAGCAGCAGCGATTCGCCTTCGGTGGCCAGCGCGTCGAGGTCGTCGATCGGCACCTCTGCCTCGAGGTTCTCCGGGGTAAGAAGAAAGCTCTGCTCGAGTTGCCGGTCGTTGACCGTCACGTGGGATTCGGAAAAGCTGCGGATCACGAAATTGAGGCCGCGATCATCCTGGGTCAAGCGCATGGCGTCTGTCCGTCCGCGTGGATGTTGGGGCAGGGGAGCCTAGCCTAATGGCTGATCCGGTCGAACGCTACTGTTGGCCCCGCCTGCGGCCAGGCGATGGAGCAATCGCCGCCGCAGGTTGCCGGAACGGCGGGTGACACCGGTCACCGCGCGGGTCAGCACGTCCGCGGCCCGATGTGATGGCTCCCGGTCGGTACGGATGGTCGAAACCAGGGCGAACTGCCGTCGCGCGCGGGTGATCGCGGTGTAGAGCAGTTCGCGGGTCAGGATCGGGTTGGGACGTTCCGGCATGACCATCGCGACCCGGGTGAATTCCGAGCCCTGCGACTTGTGAACCGTCAGTGCGAATGCCGTCTCGACCTCGGGCAAACGTGTCGGGCTGATCCAGCGGAACGGCCGCTCGTCACCCGGGTCGGCCGGGAACACCACCCGGAGCCCGACATCACCCTCGTCCAGTCGGACCGGTAGCGTCAGCCCCATGTCACCGTTGGCCAGGCCCAGCTGCGGATCATTGCGGGTGACCATCACCGGGCGTCCCGGGTACCAGCCGGCATGCCGAGCGCCCGGTTCCGGGGCGGGCAGCAGGCCATCCCGGGCCAGCCAGTCGTGAATGCGGGCGTTGAGTCCCTCCACACCGGCATCTCCTCGACGCAGGGCACACAGAACCTGGAAGTCGTTGTGGCGCTTGAAGAGATCGGCGATGGCGGACTGGTCCTGACTGGAGTCCGGATCGAACCCGGATGAACGTGCCGCAATCAGCGACAGCCATGGACGCAGCCCGTCGAGCACCTGAGCGGAAAATGCACTGTCCTGCGGCTGGCCCGGGTCGTCGAGCAACCAGTCGAGTTCGCGCGTCGGTGCGGAGGACTCAGGCCCTCCCAGCGCTTCGGCCGCGGCAGTGACGTCGCCGTCATTGACCGCCCGGGCCAGTCGGCCGATGGCACTCTTCTCACCAAAGCGATGCGATACGCGCAGCATCGCGATCCGGGCATCGATCGGGTCGGTCTGCTTGCTGTCGCTCTCGGGGAGGGTTTCGCCGCTGGCGGCCTCGAGATAGCTCCGAAGATCGGCCGGATAGGCGGCGTTCTCGGCGCCGTGACACAACTCGCCCAGCACGGCGCCGGCTTCCACCGAGGCCAGCTGATCCTTGTCGCCGAGCAGCACCAGTCGGCAGTCGTCGGGCAGGGCATCGACCAGGCGGCTCATCAGCTCCATGCCGACCATCGAGGCCTCGTCGACCACCACGATATCGAGGTCGAGGGGGTTGTCGCGATGGTGCCGCGGCCTGTCGGCCAAGGGGCGGGTACCGATCAGTCGATGGATGGTATGAACCTCGTCGGGCAGACGTGCCGTCACGGCCGACCAGTGCCCTTCGGGAAATCCGCCGGCGTCGATCGACGCAATTTCGCGCAACTTGTCGCCGATCGACTCGGACAGGCGTGCCGCTGCCTTGCCGGTGGGCGCACACAGGGCGATACGTGGTGGTCTGTCTGCCTCGTCGTCACCGAGATGCAGTGAAGTCAGTGCCGCGAGCAGGCGTACCACGGTGGTGGTCTTGCCGGTCCCGGGGCCGCCGGTGATGATCGAGAACGGCTGGTGCGCGGCCAGGGCGCAGGCGATCTTCTGCCAGTCGACCCCGACGTGGTCGTCAGAGGGCGGGTACAGCGCGTCGAGCGCCCGGCGGACCGTCTCGGCTCCCGGCCGATCAGGCACGTCCCGGTCGGCCAGCCCGTCGGCGACGCGTCCCTCGACCTGCCAGTAGCGCCGCAGGTACAGCTGCGGCCGGGCATCGTTCACCAGTACCAGCGGCCTGCCGTCCGTATTGGCGCGGTCCCGTGTCCAGTCCAGCGTGCCGATGGCCGGGTGATCCGTCAGGGCCCGGCGCCAGTCGTCGAGGTCGAGCGCCGTGAACACGGCCGCTGGTGTGTCGACCTCCGGCATGGCGGGACCGAGCGGTTCGGCCGGTGGCATGCGCAGGGTGAAGTCGGGATTCGCCAGCACCTCGGCGAGATTCAGGCAGACGTGGCCGCCACCGCCCTGATGACTCGCAAGCACCGCAGCCATCGTCGCCAATGGCGAGCCGCCGGGGGCATGCGTACGGAGGAAGTCGGCGACGGCCCGATCGATCGGACGCAGCCAGCCGGCGGCTACCCAGCCGTCGAGCAGCGCATCAAGGGCAATCGGGTCGGTCAGGGCCGGATGTCGACTCATGCCACGGTCTCCACGTCATCGCTGAACAGCGTATCCAGCGTTTCGATCAGGGCGCGGTCGGGCCGGCAGGTATAGACGCCCGCATTGTCGGCTTCGCCGTGGCTCGACGTTATGCCGCGCAGAAAGACATAGGCGGCGCCACCGATGTGTCGGTCGTAGTCGTAGTCCGGTAGCCGGTCAGCAAGATGCCGATGCAAAGCAACGAGATAGAGAACGAACTGCAGGTCGTATCGCGCTTCCAACACGGCATGTTCGAGGGCCTGTGGCGTGTAGGCGCTGGCATCCGGGCCCAGCCAGTTCGATTTCCAGTCGATCAGGTAGTAGCGGCCTTCGTGTTCGACAGTAAGGTCGATAAAGCCCTTGAGCATGCCGTTGATCGCCTGGCCGGAGAGCGCGGGGCGCGGCCGGCCCGGTGCGACGAATTCCTGCACTAGCTGGTCGACCCGTGCCGGATCGGTTGTCTCCACGGCGAGCCAGAACTCCATCTCGGCCTGGTAGCGGGACAGCTCGGCCAGTGCCATCGGCGTATCGTCCGCCGGCATCCGCCAGCGGCTGCCCATCAGGGTGTCCAGTGATTCGGCCACGACCTCGGTCTGCGCCTCGTCGAGTCCGCGCAGGCCGGGGTACGCCGAACGAGCCAGCAGGCGGCGAACGCGTTCGGGACGCGCTCGATAGCGACCGAAGCCCTCCTTGGCGATCGCCTCGATCAGATCGTGCAGCAGGGTGCCAATATGCGCGCCGCGCGGCAGGGCGTGGATGCCGGTCGGTGTCGTCGACTGTGGCGAGGGTGTCTCGCCGATGGATTCCAGGGTGTCCGTCTCCAGGCGAATCTCGTCTCGAGCGCCTTCCGGGGCAGGCAGGGGCGTCGCGTGACCGACCGAGGCGGTCAGGGCGGAGAAACTGGAGATCCACCACGGTGTGAACGCGGCAAATCCCGGCTCGCGCGGGCCGAGCAGTTCCGCTTCGGCCGGCGGGGTGAATCGGTGTCGTGCCGGATCGCGCGGCTGCGGCACCGCGGTCACGGTGATCGCCGGGTGCTCCGCCCAGGCGGCCAGTGCCGTGGCGACTTCCTCGTCGCTCGCCTTCGCGCCCGGCTTGAAACCGAGGAACTGACCGAAGGCGGTCTTGCCGGGATTGGGCTCCTTGGTACCGATGGCGACCGGCCCGACACCCAGGTAACAGGCGAATTCCGCCCGCGTGAGTGCCACGTAGAGCAGGCGGATCTCCTCGGCGATCGATTCGCGCGCGGCCCGGTCGCGGGTTGTCGCCTCCGGGCGCATGTCCCAGACATTCTGTCCGTGCCGATGTCGCCGGGTGGGCTCGATCTCCCCGCTGCCTCTGCTGCCCGTCGCCGCATCCGAGTCGTCGCGACCGATCAGCGCGGCAAACGGTAGGAACACCACCGGGTACTGCAGCCCCTTCGAGCTGTGGATGGTGACGATGCGGACCATCTCGCTGTCCTGTTCGAGACGGATTTCCTGTTCGGCGACCCCTTCGGTCATCGCTAGATGCAGACGGTGGATCAGTGCGGTTTCGCCGTCGACGTCGTGATCCATCTGCTGCAGCCACTCGGCCAGATGCAGCAGGTTGGTCAGGCGACGTTCACCGCGTCGCGCCTCGCGTTCGGCCGGTGCGAGCAGCCGCGCCGGGATGGCGAAGTGGTGCAGCAGACCCATGATCGCCGCGAGCACACCCTGCGATTGCCACACGCGATGCCATTCGTGAAAGCGCTGACAGATGGCATCGAAGGCGACCTCGTCGCGCAGGAGCGCCTCCAGTTCCTCGAGTGGCAGGGCGAAGCTGGTGGTGGAGACCGCCAGGCGGATACGGTCGCTGCGCGAAGGGTCGGCCAATGCCTCCAGCCAGATGAGCACGTCGGCCGCCTCGGTCGAGCCGAACACCGAGGCCTTCTCGGACAGGAAGGCGGCCGGGACCCCGAAGGCCGTCAATGCCTGGCGCATCGCCTGTCCCTGCTCGCCGGTACGGACCAGCACGGCGATGTCGCGTGGCTGGATACCGATCCGGTCACCCTCGACATCCTCGAAACCGCAGGCACCGGCCTGGCCGGCGTTGAGCATTGCGGCGATCTCGCCGGCGGCACGCGCGGCCAGCTGCTCGACATAGAGGCCGGCGTTCCATGTCTCCTCCTCCGGGGTCGTCCAGGCCGTCAGTGCCGGCAGCTCGCCGAGACGGTCGTCGATCAGCCGGGTCGCACGCCCCTGCGCCTCGACGGGCGCGAAGGGCACCGGATTGTCCGCGCCGTCCGCGGGAAAGCGGAAGGCCCCGTCGGGGTGCCGGTCGGCCAGCGCAAACAGGTGATTGACCGCCCCGACCATTGCCTCGGTGGAGCGGAAGTTGCGCGGCAGGCTGGCATGCCGGCCCGCCGTGGCCCGACGGGCCGTGAGGTAGCTGTGGATGTCGGCACCACGGAAGCTGTAGATCGCCTGTTTGGGATCGCCGATCAGAACGATGGCGTGCTCGTCGGAGACGGGTGTTGCCTCTCCGAGCGGATAGATGGCCGAGAAGATGGCGTATTGGAGCGGGTCGGTGTCCTGGAACTCGTCGATAAGCGCCACCGGGTACTGGGCGCGAATCGCCTCGATCATGCCGGCGGCATTGGGGTTCTGCCGGGCATCGACCGCATCCCGCATCTGGATCAGCATGTCCTCGAAGCCCATCGCCCGCTTGCCGGCGAGCAGGGAGGCGATGCGCTCGCGGATCCACAAGGCGGCGAAGGCGCGGATCACCGGCTTGATCTCGGTGATTTCCGCCTCGATCCGGGTCGAAGCCGCCCGCCAATCGGCCAGCGCGGCAAGCGCAGGGTGTACCGGGGCCTCCCATTTGGCCTTCATGCGCGGTTCGACCAGCTTCTTGAGGGTCTTCGCATCCAGCTCGGCCTCGCTGCGTGCCCAGGCATCGATCCCGGCCAGCCAGTCCGACAAGCCCTCGGCAGTCTTGGCCTCGCGGTGGGTGCCGGCGTGCAGCCCCTCGCGTTTTTCCTGCCACAGGGCGTGCAGTGTCCCGGTATCGGCGAGCCAGGCATGCCGGGCCGCCGTCTCGGCCGAATCCGCCGAGCGCTGCTCCTCGGCCAGGCGGTCGAGCAGTTCGACCGGGGCGGGCAGGTCGGCCGAACGGTGTGCCAGGGCATTGCCGACGGCGACGGGGCTGCCGTCGCGGCGGATCAGGTCCCGGATGCGGCCCTTGAGCTTGCCGGGCGTCTCGACGATGCGGGCGAACTGCTCGGCAAGACGGGCATCACGCTGGGCGAGCGGGTAGCCGTGGGTACGCCAGAAATCGCGGATGGCATCGCCGATCACCGGGTCAAGGTCGGTCACCAGTTCCTGCTCGAACAGGGCGCGGCTGTGAAAGGCATGTTCGCGCAGCATCCGCTGGCAGAAGCCGTGGATGGTGAAGATCGCCGCCTCGTCCATCCACTCGGCGGCGCGTTGCAGCAGAAAGCCGCCGCGGGCGCGCTCGGCCTCGTCGAATTCGGCAAACAGCGCCCGCAGGGGCGGGTCAACGTCGTCGGGCGTGAGGGTGCCGCCGAACAGCCAGGCGGCCTGCTGGAGGCGGGCGCGGATACGATCGCGCAGCTCGGCGACGGCCGCCTCGGTAAAGGTGCTGACCAGGATCTCCGGCGGGGTGAGCGGGCGGGCATCGCGTTGTTCCGGTCCGCGGTGGCCCAGTACCAGCCGCAGGTAGAGCAGCGAGATGGTGAAGGTCTTGCCGGTGCCGGCGCTCGCCTCGATCAGGCGGCTGCCCTGCAGCGGGAAGGTGATCGAATCGAGCTGGTTCATGCATCCCCCTCCGAGAACGCCTTCTGATGCGCACCGCTCGTGAGCCGCGCCAGGGGGAGGTAGAGCTCCCGCGCACAATCCTCGAACAACGGATCGTCAGCAAGTGCGTCGAAGTCAGGCCACAAGCGCGTCAGCTCGGCATCGAACTGGGTCGCATTCTGGAACTGCTTGCGTGCTTCGCTGCGGCTGGCCCATTCATCGCGGCCGAGCAGCCAGGCGATCTGGCTGCGCGGTTCGGCGGGCAGTGGGGCCGTGCCGGCCTGGTGCCATCGGTCGATCAGTTGCTCCAGGATCACCCGGGCCCGGGCCGGTTCGATCGGCGCCATCACCACCGGGCGTTCGGTGAGCGCCTCCTTGTGCGCGTCGGATTCGCTGATCAGGAAGGTCGTGACCGGCTGCCCGCCGAGCTGGGCGGCGAGGTGGGCGGGCCACTCGCCGACCAGCCGGTGCCACTTGAGGTGAGGGCCCTTGTGCAGGGCGCCGGGCAGTAGGCGCAGGCGCACCGCCCCGTCGTCGCCGCGGCGAACATCATTTATCTCGCCGGTGAGCGGCGACTCGCCCTCAAGGGCCATTGCCTCGCCGGGGTGGAACGGGGGCAGGGTGTCGGGATAGCGCATCAGAAAGGCCGCCCAGGTGCGCAGTTGTCGACTGACGGCGTCGCCATGCGATTGGCGCAGGCCCTGGTCGAACGGTGACAGCGGCAGCTGGCCGCTGCCGCTGATCCGGTCGAAGGCCGCGTCGATCCATTCTGGGAGTCGCTCCTCGAGGATCTCCGGCGTGAGGGTTTCCGCCGGCTCAAGGCCCATCCGGGTGACCACCAGGTCGAGCAGCTGGCTGCTGAGCTGCGACTCGCCGAGCGGGTCGAGCGCGAACGGCTCGTCGTCTGCGGGGATGGCGATGTCGCGGCGGGGCGGCACGTCGAGCCGCTGGCGCAGATAGACGCGCCAGGGTCGTTTCAGCAACAGGGCAAGATCCCCCAGTGACGGCGGAGGCGTCTCGTCGACGCTCGCCGTGGGGGGTGTCGACCGGGAGCTTTCCTCGGCCCGATGCACCCGGTGCCATTCCTCGGCATAGCTGAACAGTTCGGGGCGCCCGCGGCCGAAGTATTCGCGACTGAAGGGTTGCAGGGGGTGCTCGGTGGTCAACGCGGTTGCCGGTGACGCGTCTCCCGGTACCGACCAGCCACGATCGATGTGGTCGCGCAGCTGGTTGACCAGCACCGAGGCCGGCCGTTCGTGGTTGTCGCGGATATCGCGTCCCACCCAGCTGATCCAGAGCCGGTCGCGGGCGGAGAGCAGGGCCTCGAGGAACAGGTAACGGTCGTCCTCGCGCCGAGAGCGGTCGCCGGGACGGTAGCGCCCGGCCATCAGATCGAAGTCGGCCGGCGGCTGGCGACGCGGGTAGGCGGTATCGTCCATGCCGAGCAGGTACACCTGCCGGAACGGGATGGCGCGCATCGGCATCAGGGTGGCGAAATTCACCGCCCCGACCAGGAAACGCTGGTTGAGCCGGTGTTCGTCGAGACGATCGAGCCAGGCGCTGCGGGCCGTCTCGATGCCGATCTCGCGGTCGAAGGCCGCGGAACGGCAGTCGTCCAGCCAGGCGACCGTGGCATCCAGGATCCGGTCACGCAGGCTGACCGCCGACTCGCGCTCGGCTAGCGGATTGCCGTCGTCCTCGCCGGCCGGGATGGCCTCGGGGTCGAAGAAGGTCTCCAGCAGTGCCTCGAACCGGGTTACCCAGTCGGCCGGCGAGTGGGTCTCCTTGAGACGTTCCCGCCAGCACTTGAGTGCATCGACCAGTCGATACAGCGGGCCGATCACCTCGGCGCTCATGCCATCCATGCCCCCGACGGGCACGATGTCGTTCCAACCGTCGTCGGCGCCGGCGAGGTAGGCGTACAGCAACCGGTCGAGGCCGAAACGCCAGGTGTTCTGCTCGATGCCTGCCGGCAGGCCGAAGTCCGGGCGATGATCGCCGTCGAGCCCCCAGCGGATGCCGGCCGTCTCGATCCAGTGGCGCAGGAGAGCGACATCGTCCGTCGCGATGCCGAAACGGGCGCGCAGCGCATCGACCTCGAGCAGGTCCATCACCTCGCTTGCGGTTAGGCGGGCGTCGGGCAGTCGGAGCAGGGCATCGAGCGCCCGGCGCATCGGGTGGGTTTCGCGCTCGGGGCGATCGGAAATGGCGAACGGCAGGAAACGGGGGTCATCGCGCCCGATACGGCCGAATACCGCGCTGATGGCCGGGGCGTAGTCGGTCATGTCCGGGACCATCACGATCACGTCACGCGGGCGCAGGGTCGGGTCGGCATCGAAGGCGGCGAGCAGCTGGTCCTGCAGGATTTCGACTTCGCGCAACGGGCTGTGGGCGACGGTGAAGCCGATCGAATCGTCCTCCGCCGCGATCTGGCGTTGTTCTGCCTCGATCTCTCGCATGGGCTTGAGGTCGAGCAGATCGGACTGGATCTGGCCGAGCAAGGACGTTGGTGCGGGAGGCTCGAACAGGTCGATATTGAGCGCCTCGGCCTCACGGTGGCGCTGCGGCGCTTCGTCGAAGGCATCGACCAGGCGCACCAGATCCCGTCCCTGCTTGCCCCAGGAGGCGAGCAGGGGGTGGGCGTGCTGGTGCAGGGCGTGGTCATCGAGCGAGGTGTCGATCTTGCGCTCGCTGATGCGCCGATAGGCATTACGGAACAGGTGGCGGTCTTCGACGATGTCGCCCCAGTAGTGCTGGCAGGGGTTCTGCAGGCAGAAGATCACCTGCGTCCAGCGCGAGACAGCACCGAGGACCTCCAGTACCTGCGGGGGCAGGGCGGACACCCCGAAGACCACGATGCGGCGCGGCAGCCCGGCGGGGCGCTCGGTCAGCTGGTCGGTCCGCTCGAGAAAGGCCTGGTGGACCAGCGCGCGGCCGGCGTAGCCGGTGGGCACCGACTCGTCGCCCAGAGCGACCGGCGGCCGCTCGCGCAGATCATCAAGAATGGCGCGCCACAGTGCCGGCTGCCAGCGGGATCCCGCCGGGACGTCCGGCTCGCGACCCAACGGGCCGGGCAGGCTGGTATCGCCCTCGGCCCAGCGGGTCAGCCAGTCGGCGCGGTAGACCTGGTACTGGTCGAACTGGTCGGCCAGCCGCGCGGCGAGCTGGTAGGCGCGATGCTCGTCGGTGTCGATGTAGTGCGTCAGCGGTTCGAAGACCGGGTCGGCGGTGATCGCGGGATCCCGCAGCAGGCGGAACAGCCGCCAGGTCAGCCGGGACTTGTCCAGCGGGGCCTCGGGCGGGACGGCGTCCTGGCCCAGCACCGAGCGGTAGCACTGCCATTGCAGGCGTGCCGGGAGCAGCAGGTCCATCGCGGTGGCGACCCCGAGACCGCCGTCGGCACGCGATCGTCCCAGCGCCAAACGCAGCCATTGCGCCATGCCGTTGCTCTGCACCAGGACGTGCTCGTCCTCCAGCGGTGCCAAGGGGGCGCGCTCCAGCCACTGGACCAGGAGGTCGCGCAGCCCTTCGAGCCGATTGCCCTGCAGGACAATGAAGCCTGGCGCGATGGGTTCGCGGGCGGTGGATGCGTGGGCGTCCTTGGAGCGATTCAAGACGTCGTGTCTTCCGGTTGGCGGCGAGTGTCGGGCGATAGCGGGAAGTGTATGGGATCGAACATCACCACGAAACCGCGACCATGGCCGTCGCGCAGTCGATATTTCCAGGTTGATCAAAAATTGTTCATCAGTCGGGAGCAACCTATACTCCTGTTTTGGCGTAGCTTGCGCGGCAATACCGCGTGACCGTCCTGCCGTCAGGGAATGGCGTTTGTAGCGCAGGAGGAAGGGTTGCCATGAGCAACGAAGGCCGGACATCCCGGCTGCTGCCGATGCTCAGCCTGCGCGGACCCGATGCCACCGAAGAGATCCGCCGGATCGCCGGATCGTTTCTTTGGGACGTCGTCTCCGTCGAATCACCGGAACACCTGCAACGGGTGTTGCGGAAGGGGGAGGTGCGTGTCGCGCTGATCGATCTCCGTGGTGCCATGCAGACGGCCATGAGCTGGCTGCCGGGCTTCGCCCGCGAGCATCCGTGCCTGCAACTGGTCGCGCTGGTCGAACGGGCACAGGCCGAGAACGCCGACAACGCGGCCTTCCTGCACGCCTACTTCTTCGATATCTGCTTCACGCCGGTCGAGCCGATGCGCCTGACGTTCTCGCTCGGGCACGCATGGACCATGGCCGGTGTGGCGAACATGCAGTTCGACGACGAGGCGTGTCATCTGACCGGCTTGGATGGCGGGGAACTGGTAGGGCGAAGCCCGGCGATGGAGGAGGTGCGGCGCACTATCCTTCGTTATGCCGGAACACCGCTGCCGGTCTTGATCAACGGCCCGACGGGGACCGGCAAGGAGCTTGCCGCGCGGTCGATCCATCGTGCCTCGGAGCGGGCAGAGCAGCCGTTCGTGGCGGTGAATTGTGGCGCGCTCACGCCCAATCTCGTTCAGTCGGAGTTGTTCGGTCACGAAAAGGGTGCGTTCACCGGAGCCGCGAAACGCCGCATCGGCTGGGTCGAGTCGGCTCACCGCGGCACCTTGTTCCTCGACGAGATCGGTGACCTTCCGCTCGACACGCAGACGAGCCTGTTGCGCTTTCTGCAGCAGGGCGAGATCCAGCGTGTGGGCGGCGAGAGCACCATCCGGGTGGATGCCCGCATCATCGCCGCGACACACGTCGATCTTGCTCAGGCCGTGCTGGCGGGTGATTTCCGTGAGGATCTGTATTTTCGTCTCGATGTCCTGCCGCTGGCGATGCCGGCACTCGCCGAGCGTGACGGCGACGTGCTCGAGCTTGCCCAGCATTTTCTCAACCGTTTTTGCGACGAGCTGGGAGTCAAGCGCAAGCATTTCAGCCCTCACACGGAGATGACCATGCTCTCGTACTCCTGGCCCGGCAATATCCGCGAGCTGATGAATCGGGTACGCCGGGGGATCGTGATGGCAGAAGGGCCCACTGTCACCCTGCCGGATCTGGAAGCCCAGGCGAATACGGGGGACGCCGAGGTCATCACCCTGGCCGAAGCCCGCGAACGAGCCGACCGTGACGCGATTTCCCTGGCCATCGCCAGGGCTGGGCACAACGTCACCGAGGCCGCGCGTCTGCTGGACGTCTCGCGCTGCACCCTGCATCGACTGATCCGAAAACACGGTCTGTCGATCGACTGAACCGACCTTTCCCGCCGACGACTCACTCTTGATACGCCGTATGCCGCTCGGGTTCGCGAGCGGCATACGGGGCGGCTGTGCGTACTGTTTCCATGACACCAGGCGATCATCTCCCTGCGCCGATGTGAGAGCTGATTCCACCCCGGTCGTCGCAGTTTTGAGACACGCCCGAGACCGGGCAACCGCGTCAGAACCACTCTTCGCTCCAAAGCCCCGCCACCGGCTGTTTCATCGTTGAAACACCAGCGATCTCCGCTCCTGTGCGGGTGGGTCTAAGTGACTGTTTTTACGAAGAACCGGAAGTTGGCCCCGGTCTTGCCATGGTCTGGTCTCGAAGGCTCGATGGATCAAGGCAAGGAGACGGCACTCATGCACGACGTTTATGCCAACCACTTCAGGGCAGAGCCCCATGATCGTCGCCGGTGCGGCGGTGGATCGGCCATCTTGCTGGGGAGTTGCCTGCTGTTGGGGCTTGGCCTGGCCGTGCCGACGGTCGGATCGGCCGCGGGGTCACGCGCTGCGGTCGAGGCCGCACCAGGCGAGATGGTGCTCCTGCGAGCCGTGCCGGCCCGTCCGGCCGCAAGGCCGATGCCGCCGGGTCGCGCCTTGCTGGTAAATCCCAGCCCGGAATCCGAGCTCGAGTCAGGGCTGTCCCATCTGGAAATCGCCTCCGACCGCTACGGCCGAGTGGCCGCGGGTAGTCATGGAGCGCATCCGGGTGGTGTCGCCGGCTCGATGTCGTCGTTCATGGCACCGCTCGGCGTGCAGTCGGGAGGCGGCCGTACACCGGCACCCAAGGCGGCCACCGGTGGGGCGATGGGCGCTGCGACCGGCTCCATCGGCTCGCAGGTCGCCGGGGCACTGGCCGGCGCGGGCTTGCTGGGACAGGGAGGGGCGCAGCAATGACTCGATTGATGCTCAAGCGCCTCGACCTCTCGCGCAGCATTCGGCTGCTGTTTGCCGCGATCGGTTTCTCCGCCCTGGCGATGACCGTGCAACTGATCTATTCCGGCGAGGCGCGCGCCGATTCGCCGCCAACCGCGGGCTCCGCTGATTACGACTGGATGCTGGCCGTGCTCAACGACAACCACATCGGCGATCGTTTCGGGCATGGCGCGAGCGGCAACCTCGCGATCAACACCGCCGCTGGAGACAACAACCTGCAGGCGAACCTGCGGGTCATCAACGGGCGCATCGAGGCGACCCAGCGGGTGAACAACCCGTCGCCAACCGGTGCGACGGCGACCCAGGCGCAGACGCTGATCGACGGCCAGGCATTCGGTCGCGGTCACGGCGCCCTGGGCGTGAATCAGGTCGCCGGCGACAACAACGCCCAGATGAACACGGTGGCACTCGGTGCCACTCACCCCATTCGCACTCTCGCGTCGGTCACGCCGGCGGGGGAGTCGGATACGACCGCCCGGGAGGACGGGCAGTCGTCGGAGTCGGAGGTTTCTCTGAACCGGTATCGCGCGGTCGTCGCGGACACCGCTTTCACGGGATTCGGAGGGGTCCTCCAAATCAATCAGGTGTCGGGAGCTCGAAACGTGACGGGCAATCACTTCTCGATTTCCGGCCCCCGACCCTGAATTCATGATCGAAGTAACCCCAACAAGAAGGTAGTCGCCATGAAAACGCAACTCAAGATGACCCTGATCGCTTCGGCGGTCGCAGCACTGGTCGCCAGCCCTGTGATGGCTTCCGAGCCGAACGGTGGTGGTCACCACGGTGACGTGATCAAGAAGAAGGTCGACCTTGATTACGACCTGGACATGAATGTCGACAAGGACATCTCGGTGGACAAGTTCCTGCGTGACATTGAAATCAATGCGCAGGCAGGCGCCGCCGCGGCGGACCGACAGCTCATCCTGGAAAACCAGGTGAACAACAAGAAGGTCACCAACAACGCGAGCCTGGGTGACGAGGTCGGCAGCGGTGCCTCCGGCAACATCGGCATGAACGTCGCGGCCGGTGACACCAACATCCAGGACAACGCCGCTGCACTGGCGGCCGTTGATGCCGGATTCGTGTTCGGTGAGTCCTCGTCTGCCGTGGGTGTGTACCAGAACAACGTGGCCAACACCACGTTCAACAGCGGTGTCGCGAACAACGCCAGCATTGGTCAGAGCGCGTTCGCGAATGCCTCCGGCAACATCGGTGTGAACGTCGCGGCCGGTACCGGCAACGCGCAGAAGAACACCATGGCGGCTTCGGTCTCCACGGCGCGCGTCGCCAACGCCACCCTGGATAGCACCCAGGAATCGGTCGGCAACAACATCCGCAACGAAGGTCGTACCGAGAGTTACACCGATCGGGTTGCGGTTCGCCTGACTGGTAGCAGCTACGGCGGCTACGGCGGTTATGGCTGGGG